>NZ_CP029197.1:1405833-2811666 GCF_008639165.1 Streptomyces venezuelae ATCC 10712
GAGGGGTCGGCGATCTTGAGGGCGCGCTCGAAGGAGAACTTGACGTCCTCCGAGGTGAGCTTGTTGCCGTTGGAGAAGGTGAGGCCGTCCCGGAGGGTGCAGGTGTAGACGGTGCTGCCGCCGGAGAAGCCGCACTTGTCGGCGGCCTCGGGCTCGGGCTGGGAGCCGCCCTTGGGGAAGGCGAGCAGGGACTGGAAGACGTTGTTGAACAGCAGCCAGGAGCCGGGGTCGTAGCCGGCCGCCGGGTCGGCGCTGAGGATCTCGTCGGACATGCCGACGCGCACGCCGTTGCCCGAGCCGCCGGAGCCGCCCTGCTCGGTGCCGCAGCCGCTGAGGAGGGCGGCGGACAGGCCCGCGGCGAGGGGGGCGGTCAGCCACTTGTTGTGCGTCTTCACAGAACTGCCTCGTGATCTCTTGTCAGGCCGGCCGCGCGCGGGTGCGCGGCCGGTGTAACCGATCCAGTCGACGGGTTATGCGGTGCCGCGGCCCAGTTCCCAGAGGAGGAGGTCGGAGGACGTGTTGAGGGCGTACTCGACTCCGTTGAGGTCGTCGCGGGCGGCGACGTACTGCTTGCCCTGCCACAGGGGCAGGACGGGCACGTCCTCGGCGACGATCTTCTGGATCTGGTTGTAGACGGGGCTTGCGGCGGTGCGGTCGGCCTGGCGGCGCGAGCGCGGGATGAGCTGGTCGCGGACGACCTTGTTCACGTACGGGGTGTTGAGGAAGTTGTCGCTGTCGAGGAACGGCGCGATGTAGTTGTCCGGGTCCGGGAAGTCCGGGAACCAGCCGAGGCCGTAGACGGCGTAGTCGCCCCGCTTCTGGGCGGTGCGGAAGGTCGACCACTCGGCGCCCTTGACGGTGGCGTCGAAGAGCCCGCTGGCGACGAGCTGCTTCTTGAGCGCCTCGAACTCCTGGGCGGTCTCGGAGCCGTAGTGGTCGGTGGTGTAGTTCAGGGTCACCTTGACCGGGGTCTTGACGCCGGCGTCCTTGAGGAGCTTCGCGGCGCGGGTGGCGTCGGGCTCGCCGTACTCGTCGAAGAAGGGGGTGGCGTGGCCGGTGATGCTGGAGGGGATCAGCGAGTACAGCGGCTCGGCGGTGGGGCCGTAGACCAGGTTGACGAGGGCGCCGCGGTCGACGACGGCGGCCATGGCCTTGCGGACGGCCTTCTCCTGGACGGCGGGGGCCTTGGTGTTGAAGCCGAGGTAGCGGATCTCCAGGCCGGGGACCTCGACGACCTCGATGCCGTCCTTGGGCGTCTCGGTGAGGTCCTTGATCTGCTGGCGGGACAGCGAGCGGGCCATCATGTCGATGTCGTCGCTCTCCAGGGCCTTGCCCATGGCGTCCGCGTCGGCGTAGGGGCGCAGTTCGACCTTGTCGTTGCGCAGGGTGATGTCGCCCTTGTAGGACGGGTTCTTGCTGAAGACGAAGCGGGTGGCCTTGTCGCCCTCGCGCTCGACCTTCATGGTGTACGGGCCGGAGCCGTCGACGTCGAAGCCGTCGCGGAGCTTCCCGGCCTCGTACTTGTCCTTGCTGAGGATGCCGGCGACCGGGGTGGAGAGCTTGTACGGGAAGGTGGCGTCGGGGGTCTTCAGGTGGAAGACGATCTCGTCGGTGCCCTTGGTCTCGACGGTGTCGATGTTCGCGAGGAGGGCGGCGGTGCCGTTGTCCGACTTGATCTTCAGGACGCGCTCGATGGAGTACTTGACGTCCTCGGCGGTGATCGCGGTGCCGTCGGCGAAGGTGAGGCCGGAGCGGAGCTTGCAGCGGTAGCTCTCGCTCGCCTTGTCGGAGAATCCGCAGCTCTGGGCGGCCTCGGGGACGGGCTCGCCGCCGTCGCGGGGCACGTGCATCAGGGTCTGGACGGTCTGCCGCAGGATGTTCCAGGCGCCGGTGTCGTAGGCGAAGGCCGGGTCGAGCGGGGCGGGGGCGTCCGCGGTGGCGATGAACTGGTCCGTGGTGCCGACGACGATCGCTCCGCTCTCCTCCGAACCACCGCAGGCGGCGAGCAGAGGGGCGAGCAGTCCGGCCACGGCCGGCAGCACCAGGGTCTTGCGGTTCATCAGGGACGATCTCCTCATCCGGCACTGGGATACAGCGGTCAGTGGAACTCCGCCGCCGGCCGCCCGGTCGGGGCGGGAGCGATCGGGCCGGATGTTGCGATCGGTCCTGTGGTCACGGCGACTTGGGTGTGCGCCGGTGCACGCGGTTATACGGCGAAGTACTCGCGAAAGATTAGTGGGCGGCGCCGCTATTGCCGGACCGGGGTGGGCCGTGGGGGTAATCGCACAGTGATCATGAATGCGGGGGCTTCGATAGTCATGCGCCGGAGGATGCGGACGGCGACGAGCGAATCGGGACACAAGGGTGCGCCGAAACCTGCCGTTTCGGACAGGGGAAACGATCAGGCCACCCACCGGCGGGCACTCTGCGTGACCAAGGTCACGCGGTGACCTTTTCGGTGAATGACCTGATCGTTTTCCCGCGGCGAAAGCGGATTACCGAGGGGAACCCTCAGATAAACCTCAGATGCCGGTGATCAGCGTGCGCAGGAAGGGCACGTCGACCTCTTCGAGGGATCTGACCACGACCCGGCCCGGGGAGGGCGCGATGGGCGCGACGGAGGGCACCGCGACGACCCGGCAGCCCGCCGCCTCCGCGGCCGCCACTCCGGTCGCCGTGTCCTCGACGACGGCGCAGAGCGCCGGGTCGGCCCCGACCCCGCGGGCGGCCGTCAGATACGGCTCGGGGTGCGGCTTGGTCCGGCCGACCTCGTCCCCGGCGACGGTGAGCGCGAAGCGGTCACGGCCGACCGATTCGAGGACCCGGTCGATGATCCGCCGGTGCGAGGCGGAGACCAGCGCGGTCGGGATGTCGTGGCGCGCCAGCTCGGTGAGGAGCCGCTCGGCGCCCGGCATCATCGGCACGCCGCGCGCGATGCGCTGCTCGAACTTCTCGTTGAGCAGGACGGTCAGTTCGGCGAGGGTGATGTCGGCGCCGGTGGACTCGATCAGGTAGCCCGCGCTGCGGGTCATGGGGCCGCCGACGACGACGTCCCGCCAGGCCTCGTCCAGCCGGTGTCCGAGGTCGGCGAAGACCTCGACCTCCGCGTCCCACCAGAACCCCTCCGTGTCGACGAGGGTCCCGTCCATGTCGAGGAAGACCGCCTGCAGGGCGGAGCTGCCGTTCGTACGGAACAGGGACGCGGGGACCGTACTGGTCATCCGGCACACCTCCATGGGGACGAGAAGGCCGGCCCCCTCCCCGGTACGGGGAGGAAGACCGGCCTGCACTGGACCGACAAGTGTACGTCCCGATCAACGCCGACGCGTGGATTTACCTCCGGTCGGTCACCGTGCGTTGAAGTACTTCGCCTCGGGGTGATGGATCACGATGGCGTCGGTGGACTGCTCGGGGTGGAGCTGGAACTCCTCCGAGAGGTGCACGCCGATCCGCTCCGGACGCAGCAGCTCCGCGATCTTCGCGCGGTCCTCCAGGTCGGGGCAGGCGCCGTAGCCGAGGGAGAAGCGCGCGCCGCGGTACTTGAGGTCGAACATGTCGGCCACGTTCTCCGGGTCCTCGCCCGCGAAGCCCAGCTCGGCGCGGACGCGCGCGTGCCAGTACTCGGCGAGGGCCTCGGCCAGCTGCACGGAGAGACCGTGCAGCTCCAGGTAGTCGCGGTAGGAGTCGGACTCGAAGAGCTTGGCCGTGGCCTCGCCGATCTTCGAGCCGACGGTGACGACCTGGAGGCCCACGACGTCGGTCTCGCCGGACTCCTCCGGGCGGAAGAAGTCCGCGAGGCAGAGCCGGCGGCCGCGGCGCTGGCGCGGGAAGGTGAAGCGGGTCCGCTCGTGGCCGGCCTCGTCGAGGATGATCAGGTCGTCGCCCTTGGAGACACAGGGGAAGTAGCCGTGGACGACGGCCGCCTCCAGGAGGTTCTCCGTGTGGAGCTTGTCCAGCCAGCCGCGCAGCCGCGGCCGTCCCTCGGTCTCGACCAGTTCCTCGTACGCCGGTCCGTCGCCGGCCCGGTTCTGCTTGAGGCCCCACTGGCCCTTGAACAGGGCGCCCTCGTCGAGCCAGGACGCGTAGTCCTTCAGCGGGATGCCCTTGACGACCCGGGTGCCCCAGAACGGCGGGGTCGGCACCGGGTTGTCGACGGCCACGTCGGAGCGGCCGGCGGGCTCCGGCTCGTCGACCTGGAGCGCGGCGGCGTCCTTCTTGGCGACCCGGCGCTGCTTGAGCTCGGGGAGTACGGCTCCGGGGACGCCGCGCTTGACGCCGATGAGGGCGTCCATGAGGCGCAGGCCCTCGAAGGCGTCGCGGGCGTAGCGGACTTCGCCCTGGTAGATCTCGTGCAGGTCCTGTTCGACGTACGCCCTGGTCAGGGCGGCGCCGCCGAGGATCACGGGGTACTTGGCGGCCAGCTCGCGCTGGTTGAGCTCCTCCAGGTTCTCCTTCATGATCACGGTGGACTTCACGAGGAGGCCGGACATGCCGATGACGTCGGCCTTGTGCTCCTCGGCGGCTTCCAGGATCGCGGAGACCGGCTGCTTGATGCCGATGTTGACGACGTTGTAGCCGTTGTTGGAGAGGATGATGTCGACGAGGTTCTTGCCGATGTCGTGGACGTCGCCGCGGACGGTGGCGAGCACGATCGTGCCCTTCCCGTCGGCGTCCGACTTCTCCATGTGCGGTTCCAGGTAGGCGACCGCCGTCTTCATCACCTCGGCGGACTGGAGCACGAACGGCAGCTGCATCTGACCGGAGCCGAACAGCTCGCCGACCGTCTTCATGCCGTCGAGGAGGATGTTGTTGACGATGTCGAGGGCCGGCGTGGTGGTCAGGGCCTCGTCGAGGTCCGCCTCAAGACCGTTCTTCTCACCGTCGACGATCCGGCGCTTCAGCCGCTCGTCCAGGGGCAGGGCGAGCAGCTCCTCCGCCTTGCCTGCCTTCAGGGACTTGGTGGTGGCGCCCTCGAAGAGAGCCATCAGCTTCTGCAGCGGGTCATAGGCCGGCTCGTCGCCCTGCTGGGGGCGCCGCCGGTCGTAGATCAGGTCGAGGGCGGTGGTGACCTGCTCCTCGTCGAAGCGGGCGATCGGCAGGATCTTCGAGGCGTGCACGATCGCCGAGTCGAGGCCGGCCTTGACGCACTCGTCGAGGAAGACGGAGTTGAGGAGGATGCGGGCGGCCGGGTTGAGGCCGAAGGAGATGTTGGAGAGACCGAGCGTGGTCTGGACGTCGGGGCGGCGGCGCTTCAGCTCGCGGATCGCCTCGATCGTGGCGATGCCGTCCTTCCGCGACTCCTCCTGACCGGTACAGATGGTGAAGGTGAGGGTGTCGATGAGGATGTCCGACTCGAGGATGCCCCAGTTGCCGGTGAGGTCCTCGATGAGCCGTTCGGCGATGGCGACCTTGTGCTCGGCCGTCCGGGCCTGGCCCTCCTCGTCGATGGTGAGGGCGATGAGGGCCGCGCCGTGCTCCTGGGCCAGTCGGGTGACCTTGGCGAAGCGGGACTCGGGGCCGTCGCCGTCCTCGTAGTTGACGGAGTTGATGACGGCCCGGCCGCCGAGCTTCTCCAGGCCGGCGCGCAGCACGTCGACCTCGGTGGAGTCGAGGACGATGGGCAGGGTGGAGGCGGTCGCGAAGCGGCCGGCCAGCTCCTGCATGTCGGCGACGCCGTCACGGCCCACGTAGTCGACGCACAGGTCGAGCATGTGCGCGCCCTCGCGGATCTGGTCGCGCGCCATCTCGACGCAGTCGTCCCAGCGGGCCTCCAGCATCGCCTCGCGGAACTTCTTGGAGCCGTTGGCGTTGGTGCGCTCGCCGATCGCCATGTACGCGGTGTCCTGGCGGAACGGCACGGTCTGGTAGAGCGAGGCGGCGCCCGGCTCGGGGCGCGGGTCGCGGACGGCCGGGGCGAGGCCCTGGACGCGCTCGACGACCTGGCGCAGGTGCTCGGGGGTGGAGCCGCAGCAGCCGCCGATCAGGGACAGGCCGTAGTCGCGGACGAAGTTCTCCTGCGCGTCGGCCATCTCGGGCGGCGTCAGCGGGAAGTACGCGCCGTCCTTGGTGAGCACGGGCAGGCCGGCGTTGGGCATGCACATGAGCGGCGTACGGGAGTGGCGGGCGAGGTAGCGCAGGTGCTCGCTCATCTCGGCCGGGCCGGTGGAGCAGTTCAGGCCGATCAGGTCGATGCCCAGGGGTTCGAGGGCGGTCAGCGCGGCGCCGATCTCGGAGCCGAGGAGCATGACGCCGGTGGTCTCGAAGGCGAGCGAGCAGATCAGCGGCACGTCCACGCCGAGGGCGTCCATGGCGCGGCGGGCGCCGATGAGGCTCGACTTGGTCTGCAGCAGGTCCTGGGTGGTCTCGACGATCAGGGCGTCGGCGCCGCCGGCGAGCAGGCCCTCGGCGTTCTGCTGGTAGCCGTCGCGGAGCACGTCGTACGCGATGTGGCCGAGCGAGGGCAGCTTGGTGCCGGGGCCGATCGAGCCGAGGACCCAGCGCTGGCGGCCGTCGGCGGCGGCGAACTCGTCGGCGACCTCGCGGGCGATCCGGGCGCCCGCCTCGGAGAGCTCGAAGATGCGGTCCGCAATCTCGTACTCGCCGGCCGCCGAGTGGTTGGAGCCGAAGGTGTTGGTCTCGACGCAGTCGACGCCGGCCTCGAAGTACTCCTGGTGCACCGAGCGCACGATGTCGGGCCGGGTGACGTTCAGGATCTCGTTGCAGCCTTCGAGGTTCTGGAAGTCCTCGAGGGTGGGGTCCTGTGCCTGGAGCATGGTGCCCATGGCGCCGTCGGCGACGACGACTCGACTGGCGAGTGCTTCGCGGAGCGCCGCGACGCGGTTGCGGCTGTCAGCGGAAGGGGTCGGCAACGAGGCCATGGATGAGCTCCCTGGGATGCGACGGCTGTCGGCTTTGCACCTTCGGAGGAGGGTGCACGGGCTCAGCGTAACCGCGCCGTGGCCGGGGTGGACAAGGTGTCCCACAGGCCGGACGGCATCCTGTGTGCGGGGACTCCCGGTTCTGCCCTTTCTTGACCGACACTGTCATGTGTCATCCAAGGTCGGCATCGACCGATAGTGTTCAGCATTGTCGAACAACGTGAGAGGGAGAAGGGCCGGGCGATGGCGAAGAACATCCAGTCGCTTGAACGAGCGGCGGCCATGCTGCGACTGCTCGCGGGCGGCGAGCGCCGGCTCGGCCTGTCCGACATCGCGTCCTCGCTCGGACTCGCCAAGGGCACCGCCCACGGCATCCTGCGCACCCTCCAGGCGGAGGGCTTCGTGGAGCAGGAGCCGGCCTCCGGGCGCTACCAGCTCGGCGCGGAGCTGCTGCGCCTCGGCAACAGCTATCTGGACGTGCACGAGCTGCGGGCGCGGGCGCTGGTCTGGACGGACGACCTGGCCCGGTCGAGCGGCGAGAGCGTGCACCTGGGGGTGCTGCACCAGCAGGGCGTGCTGATCGTGCACCACGTCTTCCGGCCCGACGACAGCCGCCAGGTGCTGGAGGTGGGGGCCATGCAGCCGCTGCACTCCACAGCCCTCGGCAAGGTCCTGTCGGCGTACGACCCGGTGGCGCACAGCGAGGTCGTGGAGGTCGAGCGGGAGGCGTTCACGCCGCGGACGACGACGGTCCTGACGGACTTCGAGTCGCTGCTCGACATGACGCGCGCCCGGGGCTGGGCGGCGGACGTGGAGGAGACCTGGGAGGGCGTGGCCTCGGTGGCGGCACCGATCCACGACCGGCGGCGGATGCCGGTGGGCGCGGTGGCGGTCACGGGCGCCGTGGAGCGGCTCTGCCCCTCCGGGGAGCTCCGCCCCGAGCTGGTGGCGGCGGTGCGGGACTGCGCCCGCGCCGTGTCCCGGGATCTGGGGGCCGGGCGCTTCTGAGCCTCCCGGCGCGCCGCCGCCCGTACGACCGAACCCGCTGGTAACGATCCCGTTATCGGCGGGTTTTTCGCATCCCGGACCCTTGACGCGCTGTGAAGCCGGGGGCAAAACTTCCGTTCACCGGTCGGCATTGCCGAACACTTAACGGCAATACACGCTAGAGTGTGGCAGTGCCAAGGGCCGGTAACGCCCTCACACGAGGGTGCGGACCACCGGAGGGACCCGGGGTTCGCCTTCCCCTGGACGAAGGACAAAGGAGTCGCGGGTGTCCAGCTCCGACATCTTCCTCGGCGAGACCATCGGTACCGCCGTTCTCATTCTGCTCGGCGGCGGTGTGTGCGCCGCCGTCACGCTCAAGGGCTCCAAGGCCCGCAACGCGGGCTGGCTCGCGATCACCTTCGGGTGGGGCTTCGCCGTCATGACGGCCGTCTACATGACGGCTTCCCTCTCCGGCGCCCATCTGAACCCCGCCGTCACGGTCGGCATCGCGATCAAGGACGGGGAGTGGGGCGACGTCCCCGTCTACATCGCCGGCCAGATGCTCGGCGCGATGATCGGCGCGGCGCTGGTCTGGGTGGCCTACTACGGCCAGTTCCAGGCGCACCTCGCCGACCCCGAGGCCTCGGGCAAGAAGCCGATCGAGGGCCCCGGCCCGGTGCTCGGCATCTTCTCCACCGGCCCCGAGATCAGGAACACCTGGCAGAACCTGGCCACCGAGATCATCGGCACCGTCGTGCTCGTCCTGGCCGTGCTCACCCAGGGCCTCAACGACAGCGGCAAGGGACTCGGCGTCATAGGCGCCCTGATCACCGCGTTCGTCGTGGTCTCCATCGGCCTCTCGCTCGGCGGCCCGACCGGCTACGCGATCAACCCGGCCCGTGACCTCGGCCCGCGCATCGTGCACGCCCTGCTCCCGCTGAAGCACAAGGGCGGCTCCGACTGGAGCTACGCCTGGATCCCGGTCGCCGGACCGCTGATCGGCGGCGCCATCGCCGCGGGTATCTACAACATCGCGTTCGCCTGAGCCGTCCTTCTTCCAGACCTCCCTTGGAGCACACCGTGACCGACGCACACACCTCCGGCCCGTTCATCGCGGCCATCGACCAGGGCACCACCTCCTCCCGCTGCATCGTCTTCGACAAGGACGGCCGGATCGTCTCGGTCGACCAGAAGGAGCACGAGCAGATCTTCCCGAAGCCGGGCTGGGTCGAGCACGACGCCGCCGAGATCTGGGCCAACGTCCAGGAGGTCGTCGCCGGCGCCCTGGCGAAGGGCGGCATCGCCGCCGCCGACGTCAAGGCCATCGGCATCACCAACCAGCGCGAGACCACCCTGCTCTGGGACAAGAACACCGGTGAGCCCGTCCACAACGCCCTCGTCTGGCAGGACACCCGCACCGACGCCCTCTGCAAGGAGCTCGGCCGCAACGTCGGCCAGGACCGCTTCCGGCGCGAGACCGGCCTGCCGCTGGCGAGCTACTTCGCCGGCCCGAAGATCCGCTGGATGCTCGACAACGTCGAGGGCCTGCGGGAGCGCGCCGAGGCCGGCGACATCCTCTTCGGCACCATGGACTCGTGGGTCATCTGGAACCTCACCGGTGGCACCGACGGCGGCGTGCACGTCACCGACGTCACCAACGCCTCGCGCACCATGCTGATGAACCTCCACACCCTGGCCTGGGACGAGAAGATCGCGGAGTCGATGGGGGTCCCCCTCAACGTCCTCCCCGAGATCCGGTCCTCCGCCGAGGTCTACGGCCACGTCAAGAACGGCGTCCTCGCCGGCGTCCCGGTCGCCTCGGCGCTCGGTGACCAGCAGGCCGCGCTGTTCGGCCAGACCTGCTTCGCCGAGGGCGAGGCCAAGTCCACGTACGGCACCGGCACCTTCATGCTGATGAACACCGGTGACAAGATCATCAACTCCTACAGCGGCCTGCTGACCACGGTCGGCTACCAGATCGGCGACCAGAAGCCGGTCTACGCCCTGGAGGGCTCGATCGCCGTCACCGGCTCGCTGGTGCAGTGGATGCGCGACCAGATGGGCCTCATCAAGTCCGCCGCCGAGATCGAGACGCTCGCGTCCTCGGTCGAGGACAACGGCGGCGCCTACTTCGTGCCGGCCTTCTCCGGCCTGTTCGCCCCGTACTGGCGCTCCGACGCCCGCGGTGTGATCGCCGGCCTCACCCGCTACGTCACCAAGGCGCACATCGCCCGTGCCGTCCTGGAGGCCACCGCCTGGCAGACCCGCGAGATCACCGACGCCATGACGAAGGACTCCGGCGTCGAGCTGACCGCGCTCAAGGTCGACGGCGGCATGACCTCCAACAACCTGCTGATGCAGACCCTCTCGGACTTCCTCGACGCGCCGGTCGTGCGCCCGATGGTCGCCGAGACCACCTGCCTCGGTGCCGCCTATGCCGCCGGCCTGGCCGTCGGCTTCTGGCCGGACACCGACGCCCTGCGCGCCAACTGGCGCCGCGCGGCGGAATGGACCCCTCGCATGGACGCCGGCAGGCGTGACAGCGAGTACAAGAGCTGGCTCAAGGCCGTGGAACGGTCCATGGGCTGGCTGGATGACGCATCCGAGGAGTAAGACACATGACCACCCTGCAGAGCGTCCCTGCCCTCGGGACGCACCCGGCGTCCGGCTCCCTCCCGAGCCGCGCCGAGACCCGGGAACAGCTTTCCAAGGCGACGTACGACCTCCTGGTGATCGGCGGCGGCATCCTGGGCATCTCCACCGCCTGGCACGCCGCGCAGTCGGGCCTGCGGGTGGCCCTGGTGGACGCCGGCGACTTCGCCGGCGCCACCTCCTCCGCCTCCTCCAAGCTCCTCCACGGCGGCCTGCGCTACCTGCAGACCGGCGCGGTGAAGCTGGTCGCGGAGAACCACTTCGAGCGGCGTGCGGTCTCCCGTCAGGTGGCACCGCACCTCGCCAACCCCCTCACCTTCTACCTGCCCGTCTACAAGGGCGGCCCGCACGGCGCGGCCAAGCTCGGCGCCGGCGTCTTCGCGTACTCCGCCCTCTCGGCCTTCGGCGACGGGGTCGGGCACCTGCTCTCCCCCGCCAAGGCCGCGCAGGACGTGCCGGAGCTGCGCACCGACAACCTCAAGGCCGTGGCCGTCTACGGCGACGACCAGATGAACGACGCCCGCATGGCGCTGATGACGGTCCGCGCGGCGGTCGACGCCGGTGCCACCGTCCTCAACCACGCCGAGGTCACCGGGCTCCGCTTCACCCGCGGCCGGGTCACCGGTGCCGAGCTCAAGGACCGCACCAGCGGCGACGAGTTCGGCGTCACCGCCCGTCTCGTGCTCAACGCGACCGGCCCGTGGGTCGACCACCTGCGCAAGATGGAGGACCCCAACGCGGCCCCCTCCATCCGCCTCTCCAAGGGCGCGCACCTGGTCCTCAAGCGGACCTCCCCGTGGAAGGCGGCGCTCGCCACCCCGATCGACAAGTACCGCATCACCTTCGCCCTCCCCTGGGAGGACATGCTGCTGCTCGGCACCACCGACGAGGAGTACGAGGGCGACCCCGGCCAGGTCGAGGTCACCGAGAAGGACACCGCCCAGATCCTGGACGAGGCCGCCTTCTCCATCCGCGACCAGCAGCTCTCCCGCGACCTCATCACCTACGCCTTCGCCGGTCTGCGGGTGCTCCCGGGCGGTCCCGGCGACACCTCGAAGGCCAAGCGCGAGACGGTCGTCACCGAGGGCCGCGGCGGCATGCTGTCGGTGGCCGGCGGCAAGTGGACGACCTTCCGCCACATCGGCCGTACGGTCATGAAGAAGCTGGAGCAGCTGCCCGGCCACCCGCTGGGCGAGGACTACGAGCCGGTGTCGACGCTGCCCAAGCGCCTCCCGCTGCCCGGCATCGCCAACCCGAACGCGGTCGCGCACCGGCTGCTCGTCGACGGTCCCGCGCCCGGCCCGCGGATGGCCGCCGACACCGCCAAGCACCTGGCGACGCACTACGGGTCGCTCTCCTTCGACATCGCCCGCATGGCGAACGAGAACCCGGAGCTCGCCCGGCGGATACACCCGGACGCGCCGGAGATCTGGGCGCAGGTCGCCTACGCCCGCGACCACGAGTGGGCCGAGACGGCGGACGACGTGCTGCGCCGCCGCACGACCCTCACCATCCGCGGCCTGGCCACGGACGAGATCCGCGCGGACGTCGAGCGGATGCTGAAGAAGTAACTCCCCCGGCTTCAGGGACGGTTCAGGGGCGGCTCCTCCTCGGAGGGCCGCCCCTGAGGCGTGCCACACGCCGTCCACACCGCAGCAACACTCCGCGCGCAGAGTGGAACGCATGAAGTTTCAGGTGCTCTCGATCGTCCCTCACTCCCCGCACCCGCTCACCGGCGAACTCCCCTCCGCCGCCGACCGGCTGGAGCAGGTCGTCGCGCTCGGCGAGACCGCGGAGCGGCTCGGCTTCGACGCCTACGCGGTCGGCGAGCGGCACGCCGGCCCGTTCCTCTCCTCCGCCCCCACCGTGCTGCTCGCCGCGCTGGCCGCCCGCACCCGCCGGATCAGGCTGCTCACCGGTGTCACCGTGGTCGCGATCCTCGACCCGGTCCGGGTCGCCGAGGACTACGCGACCCTCGACCAGCTCTCCCGCGGCCGGCTCGAACTCGTCGTCGGCAAGGGCGCGGAGGCCGGCCACTTCGACCTCTTCGGCCTTGACGAGGAGCGGCAGTGGGACCTCCAGCGGGAGAAGTACGAGCTGCTCCGCCGGCTGTGGCGGGAGGAGGGCGTCGACTGGGAGGGCGAGTTCCGGCCCCCGCTGAAGAACGTCACCACGGTGCCGCGCCCGTACGCCGGACCGCCCCGGATCTGGCACGGCTCGGCCACCAGCCTCAACTCCCCCGAACTCGCGGCGAAGCACGGCGATCCGCTGTTCACCGCCAACGCGATCCAGCCCCGCGAGGCGTACGCGAAGCTCATCGCCCACTACCGGGAGAAGTTCGAGGAGTACGGGCACGACCCGGCGCACGCGCGCGTGGCGGCCGGTTCCGGCGGCCTGCTCATCGCCGACACCGCCGAGGAGGCGGTCACCCGCTACAAGGACCTGTACGAGGCGAAGGTACGGCAGAGCTTCCGGCCCCAGCTGGCGGGAAAGGCCGGTTACAACACCCCGTTCCGGACCATCGAGGAGGCGGTCGCGGACGGCCCGCAGCTGATCGGTTCGCCGCAGCAGATCATCGACAAGATCCTCGGGTACCACGCCCACTACGGGCACGACCTGCAGTCCGTCACCGTGGACGCCTTCGGCCAGTCCACCGCCGAGCAGACCGAGACGCTCCAGCGCTTCGCCGAGGAGATCGCACCGGTGGTCCGGAAGGAGGCGCCGAGCACGCTCTGGGAGGAGTGACCCCGCCGTGTGCGGAGGCGAGTTCCTGGGTAGTCGATCAAGGCCGCACGGGTTTTCGGGGACGTCCGGGGGCTGCGGACGGACCTGAGGAAAGCCGTAAGGTTGGTCCGTACGACAGGAACTTCGAAAAGGAGGCGCTGGGTGATCGAGCTCGAGGGGGTACCCGAGCTGATCGACCCGGTCATGGTGGCCGCGTTCGAAGGCTGGAACGACGCCGGCGACGCCGCCTCCACCGCGGTCGCCCATCTCGACCGGGAATGGAAGGGCGAGGTCTTCGCGGCGCTCGACGCCGAGGACTACTACGACTTCCAGGTCAACCGGCCGACGGTCTTCCTGGAGAACGGCGTCCGGAAGATCACCTGGCCGACGACCCGGCTGTCCGTGGTCCGAGTCGGCGGCGAGAAGCCCCGTGACCTGGTGCTGGTGCGCGGGATCGAACCGTCCATGCGCTGGCGCTCCTTCTGCAACGAGCTGCTCGCCTTCGCCCACGAGCTGGGCGTGGAGATGGTCGTGATCCTGGGCGCGCTGCTCGGGGACACCCCGCACACCCGGCCGGTGCCGGTCAGCGGCGTGACCTCCGATCCGGACCTGGCGCGCACGATGGACCTGGAGGAGACCCGGTACGAGGGCCCGACGGGCATCGTGGGCATCCTCCAGGAGGCGTGCACCCACGCGGGCGTGCCCGCGGTGAGCCTGTGGGCGGCGGTGCCGCACTACGTGTCGCAGCCGCCGAACCCGAAGGCGACCCTGGCGCTCCTCAACCGTCTCGAGGACCTGATCGGGCTGCGCATCCCGCTGGGCGAGCTGCCCGAGGACGCGCGGGCCTGGCAGGTGGGCGTGGACCAGCTGGCGGCCGAGGACAGCGAGGTCGCCGAGTACGTCCAGACCCTGGAGGAGGCCCGGGACACGGCGGAGCTGCCGGAGGCCTCGGGCGAGGCGATCGCCCGGGAGTTCGAGCGGTATCTGCGGCGGCGCGAGCCGGGCACGGGTCCGGGCGGGCCCGGGGTGGCGATGGAGGGCGGTGACACGGCGTTCCTGCGGGACCCGGGGAGCGGCCGTACGCGCCCGCCGAAGCCGGAGCAGCCGGGACCTGAGGCGGTGCCGGGCGCGGAGTCGGAGACCCCCGGGGACGCCGGGGAGCCGGACGCCCCGGAAGGCACGGAGGGCACGGAAGACACAGAAGGCACGGACGCTCCGGAGGGGGCGGCCGACGAGTCGCCGGGCACGGGGCCGGAGCCGGGCGCGGAGACAGAGCCGGAGCCGGAGCCGCGCGCGGACACGGAGCCCGGCGCGGACACGGAGCCCGGCGCGGACGGCGAGTCCGGGAAGTAGCGGCTCCGCGTCACCTGACGGAACGGGAGGGGTGCCCCCAGGGGCGCCCCTCCCGTCGTCACGTCAGGCGCGGATCACGCGTCAGGCGCAGCCGAACCGGGCCGCCGCCCAGTCCCCGTGGTCACCGCTCTTGGACCCGTTGGTGTCCGTGACGCGGAGCCGGACGTGCCGGGCCCCGGTCACGTCGACGTTCACGGGCAGGGTCGCGGAGGCCCCGGTGAGCCGGGGCGAGGTCCACAGGACCTTGCCGTCGGCCTCGACGGAGAAGGCCACGTCACCGTAGCCGTTGATCTCGTCGTCGATGCCGACGTCGGCGGTGAAGGTGGTGCAGCGGCCGCCGAGGTAGACCTCGATGTCGGAGTCGGCGTGGGCGCCGATGCCCTTCGTGTAGGTCGTGCCCGCGAGGGTGAGCGGGTGGCCGTCGGCGGCCCCGGACTCGCCGTTGGAGCGGTCGCGTTCGGGCGGGCCCCAGCCGTTGGTGGAGCGGAGCCAGACGAGGTCGCTCGCCCAGGCGTCGCCGGTGGGCGGCGGGGGCATCACGCCGACCGCGAACCGCTGGGTCGCGGTGCGGTCGGTGCCGGCGGCGCGGTGCCGGGCGGTCGCGGTGAGGGTGGCCTCGCCGGGCTCGGCGCCGGCGGCCGGGGTGACGGTGACCGCGACCCGGCGGGTGGTGCCGGCCGGGATGCGGCCGATCGGCGCGGCGGGGGTGACCCGCCAGCCGGCCGGGGCGGCCAGGGAGACCCGTACGTCGGTGGCGTCCCGGGTGCCCGCGGTGACGTCCACGGCGACGGTGCCGGGCACTCCGGCGCCGAGCTCCTGGCCGGTGGGGACGGCGAGGGCGGCGGGGGCGCCCGCGACGGCGCCGCCGACCGCGCTGGTGTCGGTCAGCTTCAGTTCGAAGCCGCGGCCGGTGGACAGGGCGGCCGTCTTGACCCGGACCACTCCCCCGCGCTCGTCGCGGTCGTACCACCAGCCCTGCGGGGCGGCGTCGAAGGCGGCGCGTGAGGTGAGGGCGGGGAGCCGCCGCCCGTCGAGCTTGACGTTGCCGGGGGCGTCGCCGGTGTGGACGGTGAAGGCGTACGGCCGGGCGGCCGGCTTGCCGGTGTACGTGCCCTGGCTGGCGCCGATGCGGACGGTGACGTCGCCGGGGCCGCCGTTCGGCGCGCGGACCTCGGCGCGCTGGGTGGCGTAGCGGCCGGTGCGGTGCTCGCGGGTCACGCCGTCGTCCTCGTACAGCTCGAAGGAGGAGCTGCCCTTGGGGTAGATGTCCCAGGCGAGCGGGTCGCCGGGGGCGCGGTCGGTGTACGAGCGGATGTCGCCGGGCCACATCGGGACGGTCGCCCCGGCCCGTACGAACAGGGGCAGGGTGTCGAGGGGGGCGCTGTAGTCGTCGACGGTGACGGGGCCTTCGTAGGTGCGGCCGCTCCAGTAGTCGATCCAGGTGCCCTTCGGGAGGTAGATGCCGTCGCGCTCCACGGCGTCCTGGTAGACGGGGGCGACGAGGAAGTCCTCGCCGCTGAGGAATTCGTACTTGGCGGCGTCGGTGGCGGCCTTCGGGTCGTCCGGGTACTCGAGGGCGAGCGGCCGGGCGAGGCCGACGCCGGTCCGGGTGGCCTGGTGGGCGTGGCTGTAGATGTACGGGAGCAGGGCCTCGTGGAGCTTGAGGGAGGCGCGGTTGATGCTGGTGGAGGGCTCGCCGTAGCGGAAGGGCTGCTTGTCGTTGGCGGCCCAGCCGTCCATGGTCATGGTGACGGGCAGGAAGGTCTTCCACTGGAGGTCGCGGGTGTACGTCTTGGCGCTGCCGCCGAAGATGCCGTCGACGTCCCCGGTGGTGTAGGCGAGTCCGGACATGGAGGCGCCCGCGTAGGTCGGGATCTGCCAGCGGATGTACTCCCAGCTGCCGGACTGGTCGCCGGACCACTGGACGCCGCAGCGCTGGGCGCCGGACCAGCTCTCGGGGGCCCAGGTGAAGCCGCGGGCGTCGCTGTGGGCCTCGATGCCGGCGTGGGCGTCCTTGCAGCCGTCGAGGGCGAACTTGTAGCCCTCGCCGACCCAGGCGACGTCGAGCTTGGCGACCCGCTGGCCGGCCTTGACCTGCTCTTCGAGCTTGTCGATGCCGTCCTCGGTCCACAGGCCGAGCTTCATGCCGCGGGCGCCGAGTCCGGTGGAGGCCTCGGCGAGGTTCTCGTAGCCGCAGCCGTAGCCGTCGTTGACGAGCATCCAGCCGTTGGGCATGTCGTGGGCGACGTAGCCGTCGGCGACCTTCAGGGCGTCGAGGGTGTGGCGCTCGCCCCGGTTGGCGTTGTGGAGGTAGCAGTCGGCGTCGCCGATCTCCAGGCCGTACACGGGCGGCAGGAACGGTTTGCCGGTGAGCCGGGTGTACTGGCCTATGACGTCCTTGGCGGCGTCGGAGCCGGTGCCCGCGAAGTAGTAGGCGTCGAAGCGGCGTTCCTTGGCGCTGGTGGTGACGGGCTCGTTGAACGCGTAGGTGTTCGGCGCGTAGGTGTTGCGGTAGACGCCGTATCCGGCCGAGGAGAGGTAGAACGGCACGGAGTTGGGGTGGCCGCCGTCGTTCCAGTTGTAGTCGACGCCGACCTCGACGGTCTTGTCGCGGTGGGAGGTGTTGCCGCGGCCGTTCTGCATGCCGGCGCCGTAGAACTGCTCGGTGGCGCCGCGGGCGAGGGTCTGTGTGGTCCGGTCGGCGGTCCAGCTGAGGCCGCGGGCCTCGCTCCAGAGCGGGGTGCCGTCGGCGCGCAGGGCGGCGAAGCGGAGCGGCGACTTGTAGGCGCGGAGGGTGACCTGAGGGCTGCTCAGTTCGTAGCGGTCGCCCAGGTCGCGCCAGGTGGTGGCCGGGGGCGGGCCCTGGGGCAGCGTGATGTCGGTGCCGGTGGGGTCGGTGAACGCGCCGTCGGGGGCCAGTTCGATGCGGAAGGTGTCGGCGGTGACGAAGCTGACCCGGGCCTGGGCCTGGCCGGCGGTCAGCCGGTAGACGGCTCCGTCGGCGGCGAAGCCGGTGAGGTCGCCGACCGTGGTGTCGGTGGGGGTGGCCGACGCGGTGGAGCCGGGTCCCGCGAAGGCCGCGAGGAGCCCGAGGACGGCTCCGGCGAGTGCAACTTTCATGCGTGATGATGATTGCATGGGGCTTATTTAGCGCAGGAACGAGCATTCCCGCCAGGACAAAACGGAACCGCCCTCGGACTTCGGCGAGAAGTCCAAGGGCGGTTGCCTGAAACGGGGTTGCGCGGTACTGCTCGCTACAGGGCCACACCGAGCAGTGCGTCGACGGCACGGGAGACGAGACCGGGGGCGGAGTCGTCGGTCCCGCCCTCGGCGGCCTGGAGCTCGGCCCAGCGGTCGACCGCGACGAGCGCGGTGGGGGTGTCGAGGTCGTCGGAGAGCGCCTCGCGGAGCTCCTCGACGAGCGCGTCGGCGGACGGGCCGTCGGGACGCGAGACAGCGGCGCGCCAGCGGCCGAGCCGCTCCTGGGCGTCCCGCAGGACCTGGTCGGTCCACTCCCAGTCGTCGCGGTAGCGGTGGGAGAGGAGCGCGAGCCGGATGGCGGCCGGGTCGACGCCGTCCCGGCGGAGCTTGGAGACGAAGACCAGGTTGCCCTTGGACTTCGACATCTTCTCGCCGTCGAGGGCGACCATGCCGGCGTGGACGTACGCCTTGGCCATGGGGAACTCGCCGGTCAGCGCCTGGGCGTGCGAGGCGCCCATCTCGTGGTGCGGGAAGATCAGGTCGGAGCCGCCGCCCTGCACGTCGAAGCCCATGCCGAGGTGGTCGAGGGCGATGGCGACGCACTCGATGTGCCAGCCCGGGCGGCCGGCGCCGAGGCTGGCGCCGTCCCAGCTCGGCTCGCCCTCGCGGGCGGCCATCCAGAGCATCGGGTCGAGCGGGTTCTTCTTGCCGGGGCGCTCCGGGTCGCCGCCGCGCTCGGCGGAGAGGTGGCGCATCAGCTCGGTGCTGTAGTGGGAGACCTCGCCGAAGTGCGGGTCGGCGTCGACGGAGAAGTAGATGTCGCCGTCGAGTTCGTAGGCGGCTCCGGAGTCCCGGAGGCGCTCGACGAGCGGGACGATGCCGGGTATGGCTTCGACGGCGCCGATGTAGTGCTGCGGGGGCAGCATCCGCAGGGCGGTCATGTCCTCGCGGAACAGGGCGGTCTCACGCTCGGCCAGGCCGACCCAGTCGACGCCGTCACGGATCGCTCGCTCCAGGAGCGGATCGTCCACGTCCGTGACGTTCTGGACGTAGTGCACCTGCCGCTTGGTGTCGAGCCACACGCGCTGAACGAGGTCGAACGCGTTGTAGGTCGCCGCGTGACCCATGTGGGTCGCGTCGTACGGCGTGATGCCGCAGACGTAGATACGGGCGACGGGGCCGGGGGCGAGGGTCACTCGTCCACCGGTCGCGGTGTCGTGGATCCGGAGGTCGCGGCCCTTGCCGGGAAGGGCGGGGACCTCAGAAGCGGGCCAGGCATGCATGACCCGAGCGTAACCGGACAGGTGTTCCGGATACGAACCGGATCCGGGATCTTGACCGATTAGGCGCTCTTGCGGGTCGGAGGCGTGCGTGCATACCCCCCAGGGGTGCTCGCCCCTTTCGGCAGGGTTGGCCGAAACCTTTCCCCCGGTCAGACGGGCGGCCAGGGGATCGCCGGCCACTGCCCCGAGGGCTCCGGATGCCGTCCGGTGGCCCTCAGCGCCGCCACACGGGCGCGGACGGCGGCCACCTCGGCGCCGGTGAGCAGTTCGGCCAGACGGGCGGCGAGCGGCGCTCCGGGGGCCAGTGCGCCGTCGAGCCGGTCGAGCACCTCGGCCGCCTCGGCGGGCAGCTCCTCGCCCGCCCAGCCCCACAGCAGGGTGCGCAGCTTGTCGTCGACGTGGAAGGTCACCCCGTGGTCGATGCCGTAGAGGTGGCCACCGGGCGCGGGCAGCAGGTGCCCGCCCTTCCGGTCGCCGTTGTTGATGACCGCGTCCAGGACGGCGAGCCGGCGCAGCTCGGGGGTGTCGGCGTGGACCAGGAGCGCGGTGCGGTCCTCGGCGATCTGCGCCGGTCCGACGGCCTTCCACCCCTCGCCCGGCTCGTCGTCCTCGGTGAGGGCGAGCAGCCGCGCCCCGGGGTCGGCCTCGATCCACAGCTGGACCATGCCCTCCCCGTACGGCCCGTCGCGGAGCACGGTCGGCGGGACCAGGCCCCAGCCGGTGGCCTCGGAGATCTCGAACGCGGCGACCTCCCGCTGGGCGAGGGTGCCGTCGGGGAAGTCCCACAGCGGCTGCTCCCCCGCGACCGGTTTGTAGACGCAGGCCGCTTCCCGCCCTTCGTGGGCGACGGAGCAGTACAGCACGGCGTTGGAGGCCTCGCGGACCCGGCCGCGCACGGTCAGCTCACCGTGGGCGAGCAGCTCGGCGTCCGGGAGCGTCGGGGGGCTGCTGCTCATGCTCCGCGGCGGTATCCGTTCTGGCGCGGGCAGACGTGGCCCTCGGGGTCGAGCGGCAGGCTGCACAGCGGGCAGGGCGGCCGGCCGGCGTTGACGACGTCCAGGGCCCGCTTGGCGAAGGCGCGGGCCTGGGCACCGCTGAGGCGGACCCGGAGCATCGGCGGCCCGTTCTCCTCGTCCTGGAGCAGCCGCTCCTCGGCCTCGGCGAGGTCCTCCTCGGAGTCCACGTCGAGCTCGACGAGCGCCTGCGCCTCGACGATCATGCGCTGCTCCTCGCCGTCCCAGGCGAGGGCCATGGTGCCGACTCGGAACTCCTCCTCGACGGGCACGTCGAGGGGGGCGGTGTCGGAGACCTCGGCGGGGGCGACGGCGGGCACGGGCGCGTTGCCCCCGGTGCGGCGGACGACCTCGTCGAGGAGCTCGTCCATCCGCTCGGCGAGGGCGGCGACCTGTGTCTTCTCCAGGGCGACGCTGGTGACCCGGCCGCCGGCGGACGCCTGGAGGAAGAACGTACGGCGGCCAGGCAGCCCGACCGTACCGGCCACGAAACGCTCCGGTGGGTCGTAGAGGAACACCTGACGGGACACGTTTCCCGGCTCCCTTGCGTCTCGACAGTCGTACTACAGCGGCGCGTCCACCCTACTGCGCGAAGGGATCACGGTGCGCCCGCGCCGCCCCCGACCTCAGCCGTCCCACTGCTGTCGGGGTGCTCGCGCGGGGCGAACCCGGCGAAGTCCCCGGTGTCGCCGAGGCGGACGAGGAACGGCCGCAGCCGGGTGTACCGGACGACGGTGACCGAGCAGGGGTCGACGTGCAGGCGCTGGAAGAGGTCGAGGTGGAGGCCGAGGGCGTCCGCCACGATCGATTTGACGATGTCTCCGTGCGAGCACATCACATAGGCGGCGTCCTCGCCGTGCTCCGCCTCGATCCGCGCGTTCCAGTCGTGGACGGCGTCGACCGCGCGGGCCTGCATCGCGCGCATGGACTCGCCGCCGGGGAAGGCGGCGGCGGAGGCGTGCGCCTGGACGACCTCCATCAGGGGCTCGTCGTTGAGCTCGGCCAGCTTGCGGCCCGACCAGTCGCCGTAGTCGCACTCGTTGATCCGGTCCTCGACGTGCAGCGGGAGGTCCGGCCGGGCGTCGAGGAGCGGCTGTACGGTCTCCCGGCAGCGCTGGAGGGGGCTGGAGACGACGGCGGCGAGGGGCACGTCCGCGAGCCGCCCGGGGAGCGCGGCGGCCTGCGCGGCGCCCCGCTCGTCGAGGGAGATCCCGGGCGTGCGCCCCGCGAGGACCCCGGAGGTGTTGGCGGTGGAGCGTCCGTGCCGGACGAGGATCAGCGTGGCCATGGCGGCCAGCCTAGGCGGTGTCCCGGCGGACCCGGAATGTGCCGCGGTTTCGGGGGCCGGTGGCCGCCCGACGGCTCCACGCGTGCGTACCGGGGCCGTTCGATGGAGAATACGGCGCGTGATCGTGGACTCTGCCATCTATCGGGACGGCCGCCGTACGGACGGACCCGCCGACCTCTCCGACGCGCTGGACGAGGCGCGGGCGGCCGGTGACGCCTTCCTCTGGGTGGGCCTGCACGAGCCCACGGAGGCCGAGTTCGACCACGTGGCCTCGGAGTTCGCGCTGCACCCGCTGGCCGTCGAGGACGCCCTCAAGGCCCATCAGCGCCCCAAGCTGGAGGTCTACGACGACTCGCTGTTCGCGGTGCTCAAGCCGGTGGTCTACGAGCCGGAGAGCGACCGGGTCACCTCCGGCGAGCTGATGCTGTTCATCGGCGACTCCTTCGTGGTCACGGTCCGGCACGGCGAGGGCGCGCCGCTCGCGCAGGTGCGCCGGCGCCTCGAAGCCGACCCGGAGGTGCTCAAGCACGGGCCGACGGCGGTGCTGTACGCGGTGAGCGACGCGGTCGTGGACCATTACCTCGATGTGGCGGGCGAGCTCCAGGTGGACCTGGAGGAGCTGGAGGCGGACGTCTTCGCGCCCACCGGGGGCAATCCGTCGAACACGGCGGAGCGGATCTACACGGCGAAGCGGCAGGTCCTGGAGTTCCGCCGGGCGAGCGGGCCGCTCGCCGGGCCGCTGGCCCGGCTCACCGGCGGTTCGGTGCCGTTCGTGAACGAACGCTCGCAGCCCTTCTTCCGGGACGTCAACGATCATCTGCTGCGCGCCAACGATCAGGTGGAGGGGCTCGACCGGCTCCTGTCCGACGTGCTGTCGGCCCATCTGGCGCAGATGGGGGTCCGGCAGAACGACGACATGCGGAAGATCTCGGCGTGGGCGGCCATGGCCGCGGTGCCCACGATGGTCGCCGGCGTCTACGGCATGAACTTCGAGCACATGCCGGAGTTGCACTGGGTGGCCTCGTACCCGGTGGTGATCGTGGTGATGGCGGGCATCGTCATGACCCTGTACCGGATGTTCAAGCGGCGCGGCTGGATGTGAGGCCCGCCCCCGGGCCGGTCAGAAGGCCGGGGCGGGGGTCGCGGGTCCGCCGAGGGCGTCGAGCCGCTCGGGCATCTTCAGGTCGACCATCCGGTGCCAGCCGGCGGCGCGCTCGTACGCGTACATCCCGCGGATCCCGGCGGCGAGGACGGCTCCCTTGGCCCGGGGCCAGCGCAGGATGCGTCCCATGTGGCCCATCACGGCGAGGCTGACGTCGCGGTAGACCTGGATCTCGACGAGGGCCGACTCGCGGAGGGTCCGCTGGATCAGCCGGCCGTGGCCGAGCCGCGCGAGGCGGAGCAGCTCCTCGTGGCAGTAGGCGAGGTGGTTCGTCTCGTCGTTGTCGATCATGTGGATGGCCTTGCCGAGTTCGGGGTGGTCCCCGAAGTACGTGACGAGCATGTCCATCTGGTCGGCGGCCCGCTGCTCGGTGACCCGGCTGTGGGCGAGGTAGACGATGATGTCCCGCTCGGTCAGCGGCTCGTCGCGGCGCAGCTTGTCGTGCGCGAGGCCGATGCCGCGCTGTTCGAGCAGCATCGTGTAGTCGGTGTCGGGCGGCACGGGCACGGGCTCCAGGCCGCGCTTCTTCATCAGCGCGTTGAAGATCCGGCCGTGCTTGTCCTCGTCGGCGCCGTGCCGGGTGATCTTGGGCGTGAGGTCCCGCATGCCGGGCGCGACGAGCGCCGCGATCCGCGCGTTCTCCCAGCCGCCCTGGGACTCTCCGCTCGCCGCGATCGAGCAGAAGAGCCGGAAGGACTCGTCGTTGTCGATGATTTCCTGGAACAGGCCCTTGGCCGTGAGCATCGCCGCCACCTCCGTACGCCCCCGCGCACCGAGTCAAATGCGGTCCGGGGCGCGGGGCAACAGGAAGGGCGGACGGCTCGGCCGAAAGAGTGAGCCGGAGGGCGTAACCGAGGGCCTGCCGGAGGCGTTGTGCAGCGTGACGGCCGTGGCGGGGAAGACCCCCGAGCCCCCACCACGGCCGCAGACCTCTCCTCGACGCCGTCAGGGCCGCGAGCTACGCCAGGCCCGCACGCTCCATGGCCTCCACGCCCGCCCGCAGGGCCGCCACCCGCTCGTCCAGGGTGAAGCCGGCCGGGGCGAGGGTGAGGGTGGTGACCCCGGCCTCCGCGTAGGCCGTCATCCGCTCGGCGATCCGCTCCACGGGGCCGAGCAGCGCCGTCTGGTCGATCAGGCTCTGCGGCACGGCCGCCGCCGCGCCCGCCTTGTCGCCGGCCAGGTACTTGTCCTGGATCTCGGCGGCCTCCTTCTCGTACCCCATGCGCTGGGCGAGCTGGTTGTAGAAGTTCTGCTTGCGGCTGCCCATGCCGCCGACGTACAGCGCGGTGTACGGCCGGAACACGTCGGCGAGGGCGTCGACGTCGTCGCCGAGGGCGAGGGGCACGGTGGGACAGACGTCGAAGCCGTCCATCGTCAGGCCGGCCTTCTCCCGGCCGGCGCGGATGTGCCGCAGCGCGGTCTCCTCCAGGTGGGCGGCCGAGGGGAAGATGAGCAGGGCGCCGTCGGCGATCTCGCCGGTCTGCTCCAGGTTCTTGGGTCCGATCGCCGCGATGTAGAGCGGGATGTGCTCGCGCTCCGGGTGGACGGTGAGCTTGATGGGCTTGCCGGGGCCGCCGGGGAGCGGCAGGGTCCAGTGCTCGCCGTCGTGGGTGAGGCGCTCCCGGGACATGGCCTTGCGGACGATCTCGACGTACTCGCGGGTCCGGGCGAGCGGCTTGTCGAACTTCACGCCGTACCAGCCCTCGGAGACCTGCGGCCCGGAGACGCCGAGGCCGAGGCGGAAGCGGCCGCCGGTCAGCGAGTCGAGGGTGGCGGCGGTCATGGCCGTCATCGCCGGCTGGCGGGCCGGGATCTGCATGATCGCGGAGCCCACGTCGATCCGTTCGGTCTTCGCCGCGACCCAGGCGAGGACCGTGGGGGCGTCGGAACCGTAGGCCTCCGCGGCCCAGCACACGTCGTAGCCGAGGCGGTCCGCCTCCTGGGCGACGGCGAGGTTGTCGCCGTCCATGCCCGCACCCCAGTAGCCGAGGTTGATGCCGAGCCGCATGTCCACGCACCCCTTACCCATCGGTAACGTCTCTGTGGGCGGGACTCTAGCGCGCGCCCGGGGCATCCGTCAGGACGCGGTTGTCCACAGGCTCTCTCCGCGTGGTGCCGTGGCCAGTAATCTCGCGCCCATGGAGCAGAGGCATCTCGGACGGACCGGCCTGCGTGTGTCGCGCCTCGGACTCGGCACCCTCACCTGGGGCCGGGACACCGACGAGCACGACGCCGCCGAGCAGTTGAAGGCGTTCTGGGACGCGGGCGGCACGCTCGTGGACACCGCCGACGTGTACGGCGGGGGCGAGGCGGAGTATCTGCTCGGCCGCCTCATGGAGCGGCTGGTGTCCCGGCAGGACCTCGTCCTGTCCACCAAGGCGGGCAGCGTGCCGGACCCCGACCGGCGCACGGACGGCTCGCGCGGACACCTCCTCGCCGCGCTCGACGCCTCCCTCGCCCGGCTCGGCACGGACCACGTCGACCTGTGGCAGCTGCACGCCTTCGACCCGTACACCCCCCTCGAGGAGTCGCTCCAGGCGCTCGACATCGCGGTACGCAGCGGGCGCGCGCGGTACGCGGGCGTGGCCAACTTCTGCGGCTGGCAGCTCGCCAAGGCCGGCACCTGGCAACTCGCCGGCGACCGCACCCGGCTGGCGGGGGCGCAGCTGGAGTACTCGCTGCTCCAGCGCGGTGTGGAGCGCGAGGTGCTGCCGGCGGCGCAGGACCTCGGGATAGGCCTGCTGCCCTCCTCGCCGCTCGGGCGCGGCGTCCTCACCGGCAAGTACCGCAGCGGTACCCCGACGGACTCGCGGGGCGCGTCCGAGACCATGGCGCCCTTCGTGGAGCCGTATCTGGACGAGGCCGCGAGCCGGATCGTGGACGCGGTCACGACCGCCGCCGACGGGCTCGCGACGACCCCGCTGCACGTGGCACTCGCCTGGGTCCGCGACCGGCCCGGCGTCACCGCCCCGATCGTCGGCGCGCGCACGGCACGCCAGCTCACGGCCGCGTTGTCGGTGGAGACCCTTAGTCTTCCTGACGAGATCTGTCGGGCGCTGGACGATGTGTCGGCGCCCGTGCACCGCTATCCGGATCACGACTGGAGCACCTTGTGACCGAGCCTTCCGGGGAGACCGCGCCCGAGGCACCCGAGGACGTCGAGCCCGCCGCCGAAGAGGGCGAAGAGGCTGGAGCCCCTCAGGAGCCCGAGGCCGCCGAGACGGGTCGGGAAGCCGAGACCGCCGACGCACCGGCCGAGGAGCCGGGCACGCCGGCCGGGACCGCCGCCGAGGAGCCGGAACCGACGGACGGGGCCGGCGCCGCACAGGACGGGGCCGCCGCCTCCGGTGACGGGGCTGCCGCGCCCGAGTTGAGCGACGCGCAGGCCGAGCTCGCCGCGCAGCGGGAGCTGCGGGCGAAGATCGAGGCGCGGAAGGCCGAGAAGGCAGGGCCGCCGGCCGCCGGCGCCAAGCTGAGCGGCACGGCCGCCGACCTGCTCGCGGCCGTCCGGGCCGTGGAGGGCGGCGCCGCCTCCGGCAGCACCTTCTTCGAGGCCGCCGAGCCGGCGCCCCGGCGCACCGCACCCGAGGCGGCTCCGGCCGTGACCGTACGGCCCCCCGTGCCGGCGCAGGCCGCCGCCCCGGCGCCCGGCACCACCGCCGCCGTGCGGGAGGTGCTCGCCAAGGGCGGCGCCCCCGAAGCGCTGGCCGGGCCGGTCGCCGCCGCGCTCGGCGAGGGCGCCGCCCAGGCGCTGCTCGACGACCCCTGGCAGCTGCTCGCCGTGTCCGGGGTGCGCCCCGAGCAGGCCGACGGCTTCGCGCGTGCCCTGCTGGGCGCCGACTGCGGCCCCGACGACCCGCGCCGGACGGTCGCCCTGACCGTGTGGCTCCTGGAGCGGGCCGCGCTCCAGGGACACACGGCGCTGGAGATCGGCACCGTGCGCGCCGGGCTCGCCGGGCACGCGGTGCCCGATCCGGAGTCGGCGGTCGAGGAGGCCGTCTCCGCGGGCGCCGTACTCGTCTTCCAGGAGGAGGAGACGCCCCGTGACCAGGGGGTGGAGGAGGCAGCCGCGGCAGAGGCGCCGGACGAGGAGGGCGAGGAGCCGGCCGAGGCCGTCGCCGGGCCCGCCGCGCCCGTGCTGCTGGGCCTCGACCGCTACGCGCTCGCCGAGGAGAGCCTCGCGGACGGTCTCGCCCGGCTGGTCAGGACGGCGACCGCGGACACCTGGGAGGGTTCCGAGCTGGAGCGCGCCGCCGGGTCGCACGGTCTTGTCCTGCACACCGGCGGCGAGGCCTCCCGCGCCGAGCCGGTCGCCCTCGCCGCGGCCGGCCGCGAGCGCGGGCTGCGCACGCTCGTCGCGGTCCACGCGGACTCCGGGCGGCGTCTGCTCGGCCCCGCCGGGGCGGACGCGGTGACGGTGGCGGCCCTGCTCTCTGGCGCGGCCGGTCCCGGCCGGGACGAGGACGGTGCCTTCGCGCTCGACCTCCTGGTGGTCCTCGACGCCCCGCAGCTGGACGTGGAGACCGCCGCGATGCTCGTCGAGTCGCTGCCCGACGGCTGCCGTCTGGTGCTGAGCGGCGACCCGGAGGTGCTGGGCGCACCGGGCGCGGGCCGGGTCTTCGCCGATGTCCTGGCGGCCCGGGTGTGCCCGAGGATCGCCTCGCGGCTGCCCGACCCGGGGCCGCTCGGGGAGCTGGTCTCGGGCATCGGCGTCGGTGAGCTGAACCAGGTCGAGGCGCCCGGCAAGGAGATCGTGATCGTCCCCGTGCGGGACGCGGGCGAGGCCGTGCACCGGACCGTCCAGCTGGTCGCCGACTCGGTGCCGCGGGCGATCGGGGTGCCGTCCGAGCAGACGCAGGTCGTCACGGTCGGCCACGGCGGTTCGGCGGGGACCCGCGCGCTGAACGCGGCCCTCAAGCAGCGGCTGAACCCCGGCCCGGGCCGCTTCGGCGGCTTCGACCCGGGGGACCGGGTGGCGTACGCGCCGGTGCCGGGCCGGACGGTGACGGGCACGGTCCTGTCGGCCGACGCCGAGGGGCTGCGGCTGCGCTGCGGCGACGCGGAGCTCCTCGTACCGAAGGAGCGGGTGGAGCGGGAGCTGCGGCACGGCTGGGCGCTCACCGCGCACCAGGCGGCCGGGGCGCGCTGGCCCGCGGTGGTCGCGGTGCTGCCGGGCGACGCCGCCGGCGGCCTGAGCCGGGCGTGGGTGTACACGGCCTTCGGCCGGGCGGAGCGCCATCTGTCGGTGGTGCACGGCGTGGACCAGGCGCTGGCGCGCGCGGTGGCCGAGGGGGTGGCTCCGGAGCGTACGACGCGGCTGCGGCCGCTCCTGGAGGCGCTGCTCGCCGTACCCGAGGAGTAGCCCGGCCCGGGCGGACGCGGAACGGCTGAGGGCCGGGACACCGATCGCGGTGTCCCGGCCCTCAGCCGTCTCCCCTCAGGAGTCGGAGCCGTCGGCCCCGCCCTCCTCGTCGTGATCCTCGTCCTCGTCCTCGTGTTCGTCCTCGTGCTCGTCCTCGTCCTCGTCGAAGACCGAACTGACGTCGAAGCGGCAGACGATCCGCTCCGGATCGGCGTGCTCGAAGGGGGCGTTGAGCCACTCCCCCGGTTCCGGCAGTTCCTCGGCGGCGGTGACCCAGAGCGTGGAGTCGCCCTCCTCCAGGCCGAACTCCTTGTGCCGGGAGGCGATCTCGTCCGGTTCGAACTCGCCGAAGAGCACCCCGAGCGCGGCGAGCGGCGAGACTCCGGCCCTGGCGGCCGGTCCGTCCGCCTCGCCGTCGATCTCGGCGACGCGGCGGGCCTGGGCGAGCAGGCGTTGCGGTTCGGCCACGGCGTAGTCGCGGCGGATCAGGAGGCTGAGGGCGTGGGGTTCGTCAGGTCCGGCGTACGGGGGCAGGGCGCCGTCCGCTCCGGGGATCTCGAAGGGAGTGACCTCGTCGTAGCGGTCGTAGAGGAGTTCGTCGTACGCCTCGGCCGCCGCGGCGAGGGCGTTGAAGGCTTCGTAGACGGCCGTGTCGTCGTCCCCCGTGCGGCGTTCGACCGCCGCGAGGTGACGGTCCAGTGCGGCTTTGACCGCCTCGGCGGCGGCACGTACCTCGGCAGCGGTGGGCTGCGCAGCATCAGACATGGGACGCACGCTATCCGTAGCGGGCCGGTGCCCGCACAATAGATGCGATGCCGGAATACGAATTTGTCGACGTGTACGTGCCGCGCGGTGTCTCCCGCAAGGAGGCGACGCGGCTGCTGACCGACCATGCCGAGTACGGACACTGGGAGTTGGACCGTCTGAGCCTGCACCGGGACGGGAGCCGCAGAGTGCGGCTGAAGCGGCGGATCATCCGCCAGGTCCGGGCGACCTGGTAGCGACGAGAAGGGGCCCCGCGGTGTGCGGGGCCCCTGTGCGTGGTGCGTGCGGCTCCGCTCAGGCGGCGCTGCGGGTACGGCGGTAGATCAGCGACCCGGCGAGCAGCAGACCGGCCCCGGCGGGGACGATCACACCGAGCGGACCGGCGCCGGTCTCGGCGAGCTCCTCGTAGCCCTTGGGCGGAGTGACGCCGTGCTCACCCGGGGTGTTCGGCCCGCCCTCACCGTCGTCGGTGCTGGGGGTGCCGGGGTTACCCGGGGTGCCCGGGTTACCCGGGGTGCCCGGGTTACCCGGGGTGCCCGGGTTACCGGGGGTGCCGGGGTTACCGGGATTGCCCGGGTTGCCCGGGTTGCCCGGGTTACCGGGATTACCAGGGTTGCCCGGGTTCCCAGGGTTGCCCGGGTTACCGGGGTTCCCAGGGTTACCGGGGTTGCCGGGGTTCCCCGGGTTACCGGGGTTGCCGGGGTTCCCCGGGTTACCGGGGTTGCCCGGGTTCCCAGGGTTCCCCGGGTGCGTCGGCTCGATGCCGTTCGCGCAGCTGTTGCCCGCCGCGGCGTTGCCCAGGCCGATGCCCGTGACGCTGTTGCCGCACACGTTCACCGGGACGTCGACCGGCACCTGGACGGTGTTGCCGGAGCCGACTCCGGGCGAGTTGCTGGTGTGCCCACCGGCGGAGGAACCGCCGCCCGGCTTTCCGGGCCTGGAGGTGTTGGCGCACTTGTTTCCCATCGCCGGATTCAGCAGTCCGACGACATTGACCGTGTTTCCGCAGGCGTTCACCGGCGCGTGCACCGGGACCTGGACGGAATTGCCGGACGCGACGCCCGGGGAATTCATGGCCGCACCGTTCGCACCGGAATCGGCGTGCGCGTAACCGCCGCCGACGGCGGCGAGAACGCCTCCGGCTGCCGCAACGGTGACGAGACCCTTGCGCGTGACCTGTCGCATAGCTTGTTCCCTGCCTGCTCGGCTTCGAAAGAGTGCCACCGGGTGGAAAACCCGGGGCGGAAATGGCCACCGGCCCCGGAGTGCATGGCACGCACTCCGGGGCCGGACCGGCTCACACCCTTACGGGGCGAGGTTCAACGTCAGGCGTTGACGCAGGTGTTGCCGAAGGCGGGGTTCAGCAGCCCGATCACGGAGACCGTGTTGCCGCACACGTTCACGGGGACGTGAACCGGCACCTGGACGACATTGCCCGAGAGGACACCGGGGGAACCGATGGCGGCACCCTGGGCACCCGCGTCGGCAACGGCCATGCCCGCACCCGCGAGAACGAGACCGCCAGTGGCAGCCGCAGCAGCGACGACCTTCTTGATCATTATTCCTCCTAGTTGGAATGCGGTCCCAGCCGCGGACCGCATCACCTGTAACGAGGGGGAATGGTGGGGGCTACGAGCCCCCGAGTTCATTCACTCTTTCCGGTCACGGGCAAACGCGTGCACGAATTCAGCAGGCGTCGATGAAACGGTCCAGGACGCGGGCGCCGAACTTCAGGCCGTCGACCGGCACCCGCTCGTCCACGCCGTGGAACATCCCGGCGAAGTCGAGCTCCGGCGGCAGCTGGAGCGGGGCGAAGCCGAAGCAGCGGATGCCGAGGTCGTCGAAGGACTTGGCGTCGGTGCCGCCGGACAGCATGTACGGCACGGCGCGGGCGATCGGGTCCTCGGCGCGCAGGGCCAGCTGCATGGCGTCCACCAGGGCGCCGTCGAAGCTGGTCTCCAGGGCCTTGTCGCCGTGCACGTCCTCGCGCTTCACCTTCGGGCCGAGGATCCGGTCGAGGTCGGCGAGGAACTCCTGCTCGTATCCCGGCAGGAAGCGTCCGTCGACGTGGGCGGTGGCCTGGCCGGGGATCACGTTCACCTTGTAGCCGGCGCCGAGCATGGTCGGGGCGGCCGAGTTCCGCAGGGTGGCGCCGACCATCTTGGCGATGCCGCCGAGCTTGGCGAGGGTCCCGTCCATGTCCTCGGGGTCGAGGGGGGTGCCGAGCGCGCCCGAGAGCTCGTCGAGGAAGGAGCGCACGGTCTTGGTGACCCGCACCGGCCACTGGTGGCGGCCGAGCCGGCCGACGGCCTCGCAGAGCTCGGTGATGGCGTTGTCGTCGTTGGTCATCGAGCCGTGACCGGCCGTGCCCTCGACGGTGAGCCGCATCCAGTGCATGCCCTTCTGGGCGGTCTCGACCAGGTAGAGGCGGAGGTTCTCGTTCACGGTGAAGGAGAAGCCGCCGACCTCGCCGATGGCCTCGTTGACCCCGTCGAAGAGGTCCCGGTGCTTGTCGACCAGGTGGCGGGCGCCGTACGTGCCGCCGGCCTCCTCGTCGGCGAGGAAGGCGAGGACGATGTCGCGCGGGGGCTTGCGGCCGCTGCGCAGCCGGTCCCGTACGACCGCGAGGGTCATCGCGTCCATGTCCTTCATGTCGACGGCGCCGCGGCCCCAGACGCAGCCGTCGGCGATCTCCCCGGAGAAGGGGTGGTGGGTCCAGTCCTCGGCGTTGGCCGGGACGACGTCGGTGTGGCCGTGGATGAGCAGGGCCGGGCGCGACGGGTCCTCGCCCTCGATGCGGGCGACCGTGGAGGCCCGCCCCTGGTGCGACTCGATGATCTTCGGCTCGAGTCCGACCTCCGCGAGCTTCTCGGCGATGTACTCGGCCGCCGCGCGCTCGCCGGGGCCGGAGTGGTCGCCGTAGTTGCTGGTGTCGATGCGGATGAGGTCGCGACAGAGGTCCACCACCTCGGTCTCGGCGGTGACGCTTCGGCCCGTGTTCGACTCGCTCACGCTGCTTCCTCCCACTACGTGCCCCACGTGATTGCTTCGGTGCTCGTCCCATCCTCCCGCGTGCCCCCCTCCCGGCCCAAGGGCGGCCCTCGGCCGACATGCGGTCGTCACATGACGGGGGCCGACCGGGGGTGGTGATCGGCCACCCCGAATGTTTGCTATGGTTTTCCTCGTCGGAAGGGCCCAGCGGCCGGGAAGACAGACACCTTGTCCGGGTGGCGGAATGGCAGACGCGCTAGCTTGAGGTGCTAGTGCCCTTTATCGGGCGTGGGGGTTCAAGTCCCCCCTCGGACACCAGCGAAGGACCCCACAGTCTTGTGGGGTCCTTCTTGTTACGGCGGCAGGACGTGTGACGGCGGTGGGACGCAGATCCAAGGCTCCGGCCTCGCCCCTCCCCCAGCGGGACGGGATCGATCCGGTGCGGGTGCGGCTGCCGGAGGACCCCGGAGGGGTCTGGGGCACCGTGCGGGATCATCTGCTCGACCGGTACGGGGCCGCCGTCGGGGCCGGGCGGATCGAGGAGATGCTGCTCAGCGGCCGTTTCGTGGGGACGGAGGGTCCCGTCGACGGTGCCGAGCCGTATGCCGTGGGGCGGTACCTCTGGTTCCACCGGGACTTCCCCGCCGAGACGCCCGTGCCCTTCCCGATCGGGGTGGTGCACCGGGACGAGCGGATCGTGGTCGCCGACAAACCGCACTTCCTGGCCACGATGCCGCGGGGCCGGCACGTCACGGAGACGGCGCTCGCCCGGCTGCGGCGGGAGCTGGGGCTGCCGTACCTCCAGCCCGCGCACCGGCTGGACCGGTTGACGGCGGGGCTGGTGCTCTGCGTCGTACGGCCGGAGGACCGGGGGGCGTACCAGACGCTGTTCCGGGACCGGCGGGTGCGCAAGGAGTACGAGGCGGTGGCGCCGTACGACCCCGCGGTGGGGCTGCCGGTCACGGTGCGGAGCCGGATCGAGAAGGAGCGCGGGGTGATGGCCGCCCGGGAGCTGCCGGGCGAGCCGAACGCCGAGAGCAGGATCGAGCTGGTCGGAAGGGCGGGCGGGCTCGGGCGGTACCGGCTGGTGCCGGAGACCGGGCGGACGCATCAGCTGCGGGTGCACATGAACGGCCTGGGGCTGCCGATCCTGCACGATCCGATCTATCCGGTGGTCCGTGCGGACGGGCCGGAGGACTTCGGACGGCCGCTGCAACTGCTGGCGCGGACGCTGGAGTTCACCGACCCGTTCACGGGCGTGCCGAGGCGCTTCGAGAGCCGGCTGGCTCTCAGTGGCCTCGCTTGATCCATTCCTGGAGGTGCGGGGCCTCCGCGCCGATGGTGGTGCTGTCGCCGTGGCCGGTGCGGACCACCGTCTCCGGGGGCAGGGTGAGGAGCTTCTCGCGGATCGAGTCGACGATCGTGGGGAAGTCCGAGAAGGAGCGGCCGGTGGCGCCGGGGCCGCCCTGGAAGAGCGTGTCTCCGGTGAAGACCGTGCCGAGGTCGGGGGCGTACAGGCAGATGCCGCCGGGGGCGTGGCCGGGGGTGTGCAGGACCGTGAGGTCGGTGCCGGCGATGGTGAGGACCTGACCGTCGGCGAGTTCGCCGTCGGGGCTGTGGTCGGGGTGGGTCTGCTTCCACAGCGGCTGGTCGGCGGGGTGGAGCAGGATGCGGGCGCCGGTGGCGGCCGCGAGCGCCGGGGCCGCGTCGACGTGGTCGTTGTGGGCGTGGGTGCAGACGATGGCGCGCAGGGCGCGGCCGTCGAGAGCGGCGAGGATGGTCTCGGCGTCGTGGGCGGCGTCGATGACGATCGCCTCGGTGTCGTCGCCGACGATCCAGACGTTGTTGTCGACGTCCCAGGTGCCGCCGTCGAGGCTGAAGGTGCCGGAGGTGACGAGGTGGTCGATGCGGGCGGCCATCAGAGGACCACCACCGAGCGGAGGACGTCGCCCTCGTGCATGCGGGCGAAGGCCTTCTCGACGTCGCCGAGGCCGATGGTCTCGGTGACGAAGGCGGCGAGGTCGATGCGGCCCTGCTGGTGCAGGTCGATCAGCATCGGGAAGTCGCGGGAGGGCAGGCAGTCGCCGTACCAGGAGGACTTGAGCGCGCCGCCGCGGCCGAAGACGTCGAGGAGCGGGAGTTCGAGCTTCATCTCGGGGGTGGGGACGCCGACGAGGACGACGGTGCCGGCGAGGTCGCGGGCGTAGAAGGCCTGCTGGTAGGTCTCGGGGCGGCCGACGGCCTCGATGACGACGTCGGCGCCGAATCCGCCGGTGAGCTCGCGGATCGCTTCGACGGGGTCGGTGGCGCGGGAGTTGACGGTGTGGGTCGCGCCCATCGTCTTCGCCGTCTCCAGCTTGCGGTCGTCGATGTCGACGGCGATGATCCGCGCGGCTCCGGCGAGGCGGGAGCCGACGATCGCGGCGTCGCCGACGCCGCCGCAGCCGATGACGGCGACGCTGTCGCCGCGGCCGACGTTCCCGGTGTTGATCGCGGCGCCGATGCCGGCCATCACGCCGCAGCCGAGGAGGCCCGCGACTTCGGGGGCGACGGCGGGGTCGACCTTGGTGCACTGGCCCGCGGCCACCAGGGTCTTCTCGGCGAAGGCGCCGATGCCGAGCGCCGGGGAGAGTTCGGTGCCGTCGAGCAGGGTCATCTTCTGCCGGGCGTTGTGGGTGTCGAAGCAGTACCAGGGGCGGCCGCGCAGACAGGCCCGGCACTGGCCGCACACCGCGCGCCAGTTGAGGATCACGAAGTCGCCGGGGGCGACGTCGGTGACGCCCTCGCCGACCGACTCGACGGTTCCGGCGGCCTCGTGGCCGAGGAGGAAGGGGAACTCGTCGTTGATCGCGCCCTGTTTGTAGTGGAGATCGGTGTGGCAGACGCCGCAGGCCTGGATCTTCACGACGGCCTCGCCGGGGCCGGGGTCGGGGATCACGATGGTCTCGACCCGTACCGGTTCGTTCCTGCCGGGGGCGATGACCCCCTGGACGTGCTGTGGCATCGCGAACTTCCCTTCCTCCGACCGGATCTTGTAAGGCTCCTGCGTACCACTATCTCCTGACAAAAGGCGAGACCCCCGCAGGCCGTGCCTGCGGGGGTCTCGCCGGGTTCCCGTGGGGGGAGGTCAGACGCGGTTCTCCGCGGCGGTGCTGCGGACCCGCTTGCGGACCAGGAACCAGCCGCCGACGAGGGCCGCCGCGATGAGCGGGAGGCAGTTGACGGTGGTGCGGCCGATGCCGCCGTCCATCCACATGAGGACGAGGACGGAGCCCAGGAAGACCAGGGTCACGATCTGGGTGTACGGGGCCCAGGGGAGGTTGTAGCCGGGGCGGGTGAGCTTGCCCTGCTGGGCGCTGCGCCAGAAGAGCAGCGAGCAGACCATGATCATGGCCCAGGTGCCGATGATGCCGATGGAGGCGAAGTTGAGGACCAGCTCGAAGGCCTCGCCGGGCATGACGTAGTTGAGCGCGACGCCGAGGACGCCGAAGCCCGCGGTGAGCAGGATGCCGCCGTAGGGGACGCCGCCCTTGTTCATGACGCCGGTGAACTTGGGGGCGGAGCCGGCGAGCGACATGGAGCGCAGGATGCGGCCGGTGGAGTAGAGGCCCGAGTTGAGGCTGGAGAGGGCGGCGGTGAGCACGACGAGGTTCATCACGCCGGCGGCGCCGGGGATGCCCAGCTTGTCGAAGACGGTGACGAAGGGGCTCTGGTCGCCGGAGTAGGCGGTGTACGGGAGGATCAGCGCGAGCAGGACGACGGAGCCGACGTAGAAGAGGCCGACGCGCCACATGATCGAGTTGATCGCCTTCGGCATGATCTTCTCGGGGTTCTCGGTCTCGCCGGCGGCGACGCCGCAGAGCTCGACGGAGGCGTAGGCGAAGACGACGCCCTGGATGAGGAGCAGCATCGGCATCATCCCGTTGGGGAAGATGCCGCCGTTGTCCGTGATGTTGGCGAGGCCGGGGGTGTGGCCGCCGACGTCGTGGGACGTCACGACGAGGAAGATGCCGATCAGCATGAAGGCGACGAGGGCGCCGACCTTGATGATCGCGAACCAGAACTCCATCTCGCCGAAGTACTTCACGGAGATGAGGTTGGCGGCGAGGACGACCGCGAGGGCGATCAGGGCGAGGATCCACTGCGGGACGTCGCTGAACATCGCCCAGAAGTGGGCGTAGGTCGCGGCCGCGGTGATGTCGGCGACGGCGGTGGTCGACCAGTTGAGGAAGTACAGCCAGCCGGCCGTGTAGGCGCCCTTCTCGCCCATGAACTCACGGGCGTAGGAGACGAAGGCGCCGGAGGAGGGGCGGTAGAGCACGAGCTCGCCGAGGGCCCGCACCACGAAGAAGGCGAAGACGCCGCACACCGCGTACGCGATGAAGAGGGAGGGGCCCGCCTGGGACATCCGGCCGCCGGCGCCCAGGAAGAGGCCGGTGCCGATGGCGCCGCCGATGGCGATCATGTTGATGTGCCGGGACTTGAGGTCCTTGCGGTATCCGGCGTCGCCTGCGTCGACGTGGGGGGTTGCGGCCGGGTTCGCCGGTGCGGCGGACAGCGGCTCGGCCGCGGTGACGCGGTCAGTCATGGAGTTGTTCGCCTTCGTGAGGGGGAGCTGTGCGGTGCCCGGCCGTACCTGGCTGGGGGGTCTCCCCGGCACGGCCAGCGCACATCCTCACGGCAAGGGGCGCCAACTGACTGTGGTGCATGTCACTGAACGCCCATATTTGAGCTAGTTCAGAGCTTTACCCGCGCGTAATGCCCTACGGGGCGAGGACGTCCAGTTCCTGGAGGGCGCCGACCGCGATCTGCCGGGTCAGCTCCTCGGCGCGGGCCGCGTCCCGCTCCCGTACGGCCTCGGCGACCTGGACGTGGAGGGTGACGGCGGCCGGGTCGGGGTCCTCGAACATCACGTGGTGGTGGGTGCGGCCGGTGAGGACCTCGGCGACGACGTCGCCGAGGCGGGCGAACATCTCGTTCCCTGAGGCGTTGAGCACGACCCGGTGGAAGGCGATGTCGTGGACGAGGTACTCCTCCAGCCGGCGGCCGCGCGAGGTGGCGACCATGCCGAGGGCCTGCTCGGTGAGCTCGCGGCACTGCTCGGGCGTGGCGTGCACGGCGGCGAGCCCGGCGGCGACGGGCTCGACGGCGGAGCGGAGCACGGTGAGCGAGCGGAGCTGGCGGGGGCGGTCGGCGCCGGCCAGCCGCCAGCGGATGACCTGGGGGTCGTACACGTTCCAGCTGGCGGTGGGGAGCACGGTCACGCCGACGCGGCGGCGGGACTCGACGAGGTGCATGGACTCCAGGACCCGGACGACCTCGCGGACCACGGTCCGCGAGACGTCGAAGCGCTGGGCGAGCTCGTCGGTGCGCAGCACGGTGCCCGGCGGGTACTCGCCCGCGGTGATCGCGAGGCCCAGGGTGGCCAGGACGTGCGAGTGGAGCCCCTGGGCCGGTGTCGTCATGGTGGCAAGCCTATGCGGGCTCGCGGGGATGATCACATCGGGAATTAAAAGTACTACTTTTATGTCACAGGCTCTTGAATACGTCGTACCCAATGGGTTTCATGGGCGCGACGGATCGATGTCGAAGAAGACAGCGAGGCACCACCCATGAGCACCACCCCCCGCCCCCGGACCACGACGGTCGTCGTCGTGATGGGCGTCGCCGGGACCGGCAAGACCACCATCGGACCGCTGGTCGCCGAAGCCCTCGGCCTCCCCTACGCCGAGGGCGACGACTTCCACCCCGCGGCCAACGTGGCCAAGATGTCGGCCGGCATCCCCCTGGACGACAGCGACCGCGCGCCCTGGCTCGACGCCATCGGCGCATGGGCGCACGACCGGGCCGGGCTCGGCGGTGTGGTGAGCAGCTCCGCGCTGAAGCGGAGCTACCGGGACCGGCTGCGCGCCGCCGCCCCCGGCGTGGTCTTCCTTCATCTGACCGGCGACCGGGAGCTGATCGAGCGCCGCATGGGGGACCGCAAGGGCCACTTCATGCCGACGGCGCTCCTCGACTCCCAGTTCGCCACCCTGCAGCCGCTGCAGGAGGACGAGGCCGGCGTCGCCGTCGACGTCTCCGGCACCCCCGAAGAGATCGCCGCCCGGGCCGCCGCCGCGCTGCGCGCCCTCGCCGGCTGATCTCAGTCCCCGTCCCCCGTTCCCCCGCTCGTACGAAGGACACACCGTGACCAGTCTCAGCGTCGAGATCCTGGCAGCGGACGCCGCCGAACCGATCACCTCGGCAGGCAACGCCCAGCTCGGCATCGCCGTACTCGCCGGCATCGCCGTCATCGTCCTGCTCATCACCAAGTTCAAGCTGCACGCGTTCCTGGCGCTGACCATCGGATCGCTCGCGCTCGGCGCGTTCGCCGGTGCGCCGCTCGCGGACACCATCAAGTCCTTCACCACCGGCCTCGGCAACACCGTCGCCGGCGTGGGCGTGCTGATCGCCCTCGGCGCGATCCTCGGCAAGCTGCTCGCCGACTCGGGCGGCGCCGACCAGATCGTCGACACGATCCTGGCGAAGGCGAGCGGCCGGGCCATGCCCTGGGCCATGGTCCTCATCGCCTCGGTCATCGGCCTGCCGCTCTTCTTCGAAGTCGGCATCGTGCTGCTGATCCCGGTGGTGCTGCTCGTCGCCAAACGCGGCAACTACTCGCTGATGCGGATCGGCATCCCCGCCCTCGCGGGCCTCTCCGTGATGCACGGCCTCATCCCGCCGCACCCCGGGCCGCTCGTCGCGATCGACGCGGTCGGCGCGAACCTGGGCGTCACCCTCGCCCTCGGTCTGGTCGTCGCCATACCCACGGTGATCATCGCCGGTCCGCTGTTCTCCCGGTACGCGGCCCGCTGGGTCGACATCCCGGCCCCCGAGAACATGATCCCGGTGCGGCCCTCCGAGGACCTGGAGAAGCGACCCGGCTTCGGCGTCACCGTCGCGACCGTCCTGCTCCCCGTCGTCCTGATGCTGGTGAAGGCGCTCGTCGACATCGTCGTCGACGACCCGGAGAACGGCGTCCAGAAGGTCACCGACGTCATCGGCTCCCCGCTGATCGCGCTGCTCGCCGCCGTCCTCGTCGCGCTCTTCACGCTGGGCCGCGCGGCCGGCTTCACCAAGGAGCGGCTCTCCACCACCGTCGAGAAGTCCCTCGCCCCGATCGCGGGCGTGCTGATGATCGTCGGCGCGGGCGGCGGCTTCAAGCAGACCCTGATCGACATCGGCGTCGGCCAGATGATCCTGGAGTTCTCCGAGGACTGGTCCATCCCGGCCCTGCTGCTCGCCTGGCTGATCGCCGTCGCGATCCGGCTGGCGACGGGCTCCGCGACGGTCGCGACGATCTCGGCGGCGGGCCTGGTGGCGCCGCTGGCGGAGGGCATGTCGACCAGCCACACGGCACTGCTCGTCCTCGCCATCGGTGCGGGTTCGCTCTTCTTCAGCCACGTCAACGACGCCGGGTTCTGGCTGGTGAAGGAGTACTTCGGCATGACCGTCGGCCAGACGGTCAAGACCTGGTCGGTGATGGAGACGATCATCTCGGTCGTCGGCATCGGGTTCGTGCTGCTGCTGTCGCTGGTGTTGTAGCGGCGCTTCCGATACGGCTCCGAGGGCCGGTCGTGGCTGACAGACTGTCGGCCATGACCGGCCCTCACGCGCTCAAGCCCTTCCTGCTCGCCTTCCCCGGCCCCCTCCGGGACCGGCTGGTCGCGGCCGTCCTGTCCGGTGAGAAGGTGGCGACGACGGGCCTCCTCGCGGAGTACGAGGTGGAGGCCGAGGAACTGCCGGAACCGGGCGAACGCTCGGCGCTCATCGACTCGGACGGCCGCGAGGTGGCGGTCGTGGAGGTCACCGAGGTCCAGGTCCTCCCGCTGGGCGAGGTGCCCCTCGCGCTCGCCCTGGACGAGGGCGAGGGGTACCTGTCGGTCGCGGAGTGGCGGGAAGCCCACGAAGGCTTCTGGCACAGCGCGGAGATGCGGGAGGCACTGGGCGACCCGGCCTTCGTGGTGGACGACTCGACGATGCTGGTGGTGGAGCGGTTCCGGGTGGCTGAGCGGCTTCAGGAGGGCTGAGGGGCGAGGGCGGCGAGGAGGGTGGCGGCGGTGTCGCGGACCTCCCGCAGCGGGCTTCCGGCGGCCCGCCGGAGGACGGGGAGGACCTCGGGGTCGTCGCGGCGGAGGTCGGCCAGGATGCGGAGGGCGGCCACCCGGACCACGGGGTCGGGGTCGTTCACGAAGCGCTCCTCGGCGACGTCCGCGACCTCCGCGAGGTCCGCGCCGCCGCGCAGCTCCAGGAGGCTGCGGAAGGCCGCGAATCGTACGTCGCGGCTCTCGTCCGCCACGGCCCGGTCGAGGACCACGCGCACCGCCTCGTTGTCCCCGTACGTGGTCAGCAGGTGGACGAAGGACGAGTGGCGGGCCTCCTCGTCGGGGTGGGTCCGGGCCCGGTCGGCCACCAGGTCACGGGCCAGGTCGTGGTCCAGCTCGACGAGCCCGGTCAGGGCGCGGCTCTGGACCGCCGGGCTCGGATCGTTCCTCACCCGGTCGAGGAGGGCGTCCACGACCGCCGCGTCGTCCTCGACGTGCGCGGCGAAGAGCCGCAGGGCGGTCTCACGGACGAAGTGGGACCTGTCGTGCGCCAGTCGGCGGGACAGCAGCTCCACGATCGTGCCGTCCCCGGCGCCGGCCTCGGCCAGACAGCGGAGGGCGGCCCTGCGCACCACGGGGTCCTCGTGGCCGGACAGTTCCAGGAGGCGGGCGTGGGTGCCCGGGTCGTCGGAGCCGATCTCCCGTACGGCGTCGATCGCCGCGGCCACGACCTCGGGGCTCTCGTCGTTCTTCATCCGCTCCTGGACGAGCGCGCGGACTGACGGTTCGTCGCCGGTCCTCGCCACCACGGCGGTCAGGGCCCTGGCACGGAGTTCGGGATCGGGGTCGGCCAGGGCCTTCCGCAGGAACTCCGCCGCCCGTGCCCCGTCCTCGGCGTGCGCGGCGAGCGGGCGCACCGCCTCCCGGCGGACGGAGGGATCGGGGTCGTCGAGCAGCCGGGCGATCGCGGCACGTGCCTCCGGCCTGTCGCTCCGGCGCCGCCGCAGGCATTCGAATGCCGCGATTCGCACCGGCAGTTCGTCGTCGGCGAGCCGCTCGACGGCGAGCCCGACCACCCATTCCGGGTCGACGTCCTCCTGGTACGCCAGGTGGCCGAGGAACCTCGACCGCACCTCGACGTTCGCCTCCTCCCGGAGCAATCGCTCCACGAGCAACCTCGTCGCCGGCTCACGACCCGCGGAGCGGACGAGCAGCCGGGCGGCGCCCAGACGCTCCACCGTGCTGTCACCGTTCAGGGCGGTCTCCGCGAGGTGGACCGAGCCGGGGCTCCACCGGAGGCTCAGCTCGATGCTCGTGGCGAGCTGGTTCGTCCCGTTGAGCGCGAGGGACCAGTCCTCGGGGGACTGCTCACCGTGCTTCCACCGTTCGTACCAGCGCGCGTACGTCTCCCTGCCCGTCCAGGTGTCGCCGAGGGCCGCCAGCGCCGGGCCCAGGGACTCCACGTGCGCGTAGGGGTAGAAGAAGGTCACGCCCAACGCCCTGGCGCACTCGAACAGGCGGGACACCGCCGCGACCGTCGCCGTGCTCTGCGGGGCCAGCGCCCCCAGCCGGCGCACCTCGGCCAGGCAGCGAGCCACGAAGGCGACTTCGGTGAACGCGGTGTCGTCGCGGGAGCCCAGCGGGGCGGCGATCGCGCGCGGCGCGAGGAGCCGGTCGATCACGCCCGCCACGAAGCGCTCGTCCAGCAACCCCACCAGCAGCAGCAGGATCTCGTGCCACGTCGGGTCGTGGACCTTGGTGGCGAAGAGGTCCTGGAGGTCCTGCTCCGAGAGGCTTCGCTCCTGGTGGAAGCGGTGGGCCAGGTCCGTCGCCGCCAGGTATTCCAGGAAGGTGCGGTGGACGAAGCCGTAGATCTCGCCGCCGTAGCGGCTGAGGATGAAGTTGCGGTGGCGGAACTGGTCCAGCATCACGCGGGCCGCCGTCGCCGCGCGGTCCGGCGGCAGGGCGTAGCGGTCCCTGACGTACTCCTCGAAGCTCCTGAGGAGGTCAGGGCCCGCGATGTGGTTGCCGGAGATGCCGCCGTGGCCCTCCTGCATCTGGCGGGCGACGAGGCGCAGGAGTTCGCGTTTGTCCTCGGGGCCGAGGTACGGGAGGTGCTCCTCGACCTGACGGTCCTTGAGGTACTTGCTGGGGTCCCAGTGTTCGACGAGGACGTCGACGGCGTGCTCGTACACCGTGCGCCGGTCGCGCGGGAGTTCACGGCGGCGCCCGATGATCGCCAGGATGGTGAGGATCAGCGGGTTGCCCGCGAGTTCCCGCACGGAGGTGGACGCGTCGACGGCGGTCGTGACGCGTTCGATCAGTTTCCGGGCCTGCTCGGGCTCCTCGGGGTACGCGAGCGAGAACCACTGGCGGGCGAACGCGCCGATCTGCTCCCGGTCGAGGTCCTGGAGCATGAAGTTGGCGAAACCGGCGCCGTCGAGGACGGCCCGCTGGTAGCCGTAGCCGCGTGAGGTGACGACGATCCTGGCCTTCGGGTGGCGGGCGGCGAAGCCCGCGACTCGGCGGCTGACCGCGTCCCTGACGTCCTTCTCGAAGAGCTCGTCCAGGCCGTCGAAGATCACGAGTGCGGAGTACGGGCCGTCCCCCGCCAGGACCGCGTCCAGTGTCCCGGGCGGCAGCCCCAGGCCCTCGGTGGCGTGCTGGTGGGCGAGGAAGTCCTCGAAGGTCCGCTCGCGCCAGGCGGGTTGCGCGTACTCCCGGAGTTCGACGATCAGCGGGATGGTGCCGTGCAGCGCTTCGAGGGCCCGCGGGGGCTCGGGGGCCGTGAGGACGAGTGCCAGGTAGCGGGCCAGGCTGGACTTGCCGGAGCCCGGGTGGCCGAGCAGGACGACGCGGTCGTGGCCGGGCGCGGTCAGGACGTCGAGCACCGGCAGCGGCGGCCGCTCCTGGTAGGCGCGGCGGACCCGGTCGACGGTCTCCCGGTCGATGCCGGGCGGCAGGTCGTGGAGTTCGGCGTCCGCCGGGTCCATCAGACGGCGCAGGAGCTCCTGGGGCAGTTCGACGGGCGGCGGGTCGGACCGTACGGTCTGGGCGACGAAGACGTCCCTGAGGTGCAGGGCCGGGTGCTCGTCCTGCTCCCTGAGGGGGGTGAGGACCTCCAGGTCGAGGCGGCCGTACCGCTGGCGCACGCGGGTGGCGTAGGCCTCGCGGGCGGACTCCACCTCCGGTGGCGCGGGCTGCGGCGGGATGGAGCCGAGCGTGACGTGGACGTCGCCCCGGACGCCGCTGATCTGGGTGAGCGGGCCCTCGACGGCGGCGCCGGACGCCGACTGGGCCGCCTTCCGGCGCGCGAAGAAGCCCCTCATGGCGCGGGGGTCGTCGGCGGTTCGACGCGGACCGAGCCGCCCACCCCGTCGAGCTGGTGCAGGTCCCCCGCCGTCCGGGCGCCGCGGGCCGACTGCGTCCCGCCGCCCTGGCCCGCCGTGGGGGCGGAGGGAGCGGCGGGGGCCTGCGGGGCGCTCGTGCTCCCGCCGGGCCTGATCACCACGTCCCCCGTCACGTTCCTGATCTGGTGCAGCGATCCGCCGGTCACGGCCTGGTCCGCCGACTGCGCGGAGGGCCGGCCGAGGAGGCCGGCCAGGGTCAGGGCGAAGCCCGCCACGGTGAAGAACAGGCTCAGGACGCTGCTCCACTTGTCCGCGGCGTCCAGACCCTGGAGGACGAGGAAGGCCGCGAGGCCGCCGAGGGCGGCGACCCCGCCGACGAGCATGAGCAGTACGCGTTGTGTCACGGCGTCATCTTGCCCCGGCGGGGTGCCTTCCGTCAGCCGACCGCCTTCGCGGCCGCCCGGCCGGCCGCCCGGCCCGAGAAGACGCAGCCGCCGAGGAAGGTGCCTTCGAGGGACCGGTAGCCGTGGACGCCGCCGCCGCCGAAGCCGGCCGCCTCGCCCGCCGCGTAGAGGCCCTCCAGGGGTTCGCCGCCGTCCGTGAGGACCCGGGAGTCGAGGTCGGTCTCCAGGCCGCCGAGGGACTTGCGGGTGAGGATGTTGAGGCGGACGGCGATCAGCGGGCCGGCCTTGGGGTCGAGGATGCGGTGCGGCGAGGCGGTGCGGATGAGCTTGTCTCCGAGGTACTTGCGGGCGCCGCGGATCGCCGTGACCTGGAGGTCCTTGGTGAAGGGGTTGGCGATCTCGCGGTCGCGCGCGGTGATCTCGCGGCGCAGCGCGGTCTCGTCGATCAGGTCCTCGCCGGTGATCCGGTTCATGCCCCGGACGAGGGCGGACAGGTCGTTCTCGACGACGAAGTCGACGCCCTTGTCCATGAACGCCTGGACGGGGCCGGGGACGTCGGCGCGGGCGCGGCCGAGCACGTCGCGGACGGACTTGCCGGTGAGGTCGGGGTTCTGCTCGGAGCCGGAGAGGGCGAACTCCTTGCCGATGATCCGCTTGTCGAGGACGAACCAGGTGTGGTCGTGGCCGGTCCGCATGATGTGTTCGAGGGTGCCGAGGGTGTCGAAGCCGGGGAAGAGCGGGACGGGCAGCCGCTTTCCGGTCGCGTCCAGCCAGAGGCTGGAGGGGCCGGGGAGGATGCGGATGCCGTGCCTGGCCCAGATCGGGTTCCAGTTCTCGATGCCCTCGGTGTAGTGCCACATCCGGTCCCGGTTGATGTGGCGGGCGCCGGCCTTCTCTGCGACGCCGAGCATCAGGCCGTCGACGTGGGCGGGCACGCCCGAGAGCATCCGGGCGGGCGGGGTGCCGAGCCGCTCGGGCCACTGGGCGCGGACGAGGTCGTGGTTGCCTCCGATGCCGCCGGAGGTGACGATCACGGCCTGGGCGCGCAGTTCGAAGGCGCCGGTGGCCGTGCGGCTGCTCGCGGTGCCCCGCTCGGCGGTGGACGGTTCGAGGATCTCGCCGGTGACGGTGTCGACGGCTCCGGCGGTGCGTCCGAGGGCGGTGACCCGGTGGCGGAAGCGGAGCTGGACGAGACCGCGGGCGACGCCCTCGCGGACCTTCCGCTCGAAGGGGGCGACGAGGCCGGGGCCGGTGCCCCAGGTGATGTGGAAGCGGGGGACGGAGTTGCCGTGCCCGATGGCGCCGTAGCCGCCGCGCTCGGCCCAGCCGACGACGGGGAAGAAGCGGACCCCGCGCGCGTGGAGCCAGGAACGCTTCTCTCCGGCGGCGAAGTCGACGTACGCCTCGGCCCACTTCCTCGGCCAGTGGTCCTCGGTCCGGTCGAAGCCCGCGGTGCCGTACCAGTCCTGGAGCGCGAGGGCATGACTGTCCTTGACACGCATCCGGCGCTGCTCGGGCGAGTCGACGAGGAAGAGTCCGCCGAAGGACCAATGGGCCTGGCCGCCCATGGACTGTTCGGGTTCCTGGTCGAGGAGGATCACGGTGCGGCCGGCGTCGACCAGCTCGGCGGTGGCGACGAGGCCGGCGAGGCCGGCCCCGATCACGATCACATCAGCGTCGTAGGACATGGACCGCATCTTGGATACACGGATGTATCGAGTCAACCTTTTCGCCGGTTCCGCCGTGCTCCGCACCCCCCTCCCGTTTTCTAATGTCGAGCATTAATATGAATGCATGGCGAGGACATCGGGACCCGAGACCCGGGACAGACTGATCCGCGCGGCGGAGGAGCTCTTCGCCGCCCAGGGCGTCCACGGCGCACAGCTGCGGGACGTCGTGGCCCGGGCCGGACAGGCCAACCCCTCGGCCGTCCAGTACCACTTCGGCTCGCGTGCCGGACTGCTCGACGCCGTGATGGCCGGCCGCCAGGCCCGTACGGAAGACGTGCTCGCCCCGCTCCTGGCGGCCGCGCCCGACACGACCCACGCCCTCGTCGAGGCCCTCGTCACGGCCGAGGCGAGCGAGCTGCGCACCGACCGGGGCCGCCGCTGCCTGCGGATCTCCGCGCAGCTCAGCCACGAGAGCGGAATCCGCACCCGGACCCCGCATCCCACGCTCGCCGGCACCGGCTACTGGCGCCTGATCGAGCGGATCGCCGACCGGCTCGCCGCCGACGGCCTGCCCGAACCCCTGCTCCTGGAGCGCATCGACCTGGCGCTGACCGTGGTGGGCGCGGCGCTCGCGGACCGGGCGCGGCAGTACCTCGACGGCACCGAACCCCTCACCGGGGAGGCGCTCTTCCTCGCCGACCTGGTCGAGACCACCACCGCGCTGCTCCGGGCCGCACAGCCCCGGAGCGTCCGGAACACCCGAAGGGACCCTTCATGAACGACCTCACCGGCAGGACCGTCCTCATCACCGGCGGCGCCCGCGGCCTGGGCGCGGAGGCCGCCCGGCAGGCGGTCGCGGCCGGCGCGAACGTCGTCGTCACCGACGTCCTGGACGAGGAGGGCGGGGCGACCGCCGAGGCGCTCGGCGAGCGGGCGCGCTACCTCCACCACGACGTGACCTCCGAGGAGGAGTGGGCGGCGGCCGTCGCGTACGCCGTGGCGGAGTTCGGCGGACTGCACGGCCTGGTGAACAACGCGGGCATCTCCACCGGCGCCTTCCTGGAGACCGAGTCCGTCGAGCACTTCCGCAAGGTCCTCGACATCAACCTGACCGGTGTCTTCATCGGCATGAAGGCCGCGATACCGGCGATGAAGGAGGCCGGCGGCGGCTCCATCGTCAACATCTCCTCGGCCGCGGGCCTGATGGGCCTCGCCCTGACCGCCGGGTACGGCGCCTCCAAGTGGGGGGTGCGGGGTCTGACGAAGATCGGCGCGGTGGAGCTCGGCACGGCGAAGATCCGCGTCAACTCCGTCCACCCGGGCATGACGTACACCCCGATGACGGCCTCCGTCGGCATCGAGCGCGGCGAGGGCAGGTACCCGAACACGCCGATGGGCCGGGTCGGCGAGGCCGACGAGATCGCGGGCGCGGTGGTCTTCCTGCTGTCGGACGCCGCCTCGTACGTGACGGGCGCGGAGCTGGCGGTGGACGGCGGCTGGACCACCGGGCCGACGGTCCAGTACGTCATGGGGCAGTGAGCCCGGACGGCGCGGCCCCGCGGTCCCGGCGGTTTGCTTGGATGGCGGGATGAGCGCCGCTGAAGAGATTCTCGATGTCGTCGACGAGCAGGACCGGGTGGTCGGGCAGGCCCCGCGCGGTGAGGTGTACGCGCGGGGCCTGATCCATCGCTGCGTCTTCGTCCGGGTCAGGGACGCGGAGGGCCGGTTCTTCGTCCACCGCAGGACCCCGACCAAGCTGGTCTTCCCCTCGATGTACGACATGTTCGTCGGCGGGGTCGTCGGCGCGGGCGAGTCCTACGACGAGGCCGCGCTGCGCGAGGCCGAGGAGGAGCTCGGTGTACGCGGCCTGCCCCGGCCCGAGCACCTGTTCACCTTCTTGTACGACTCCGCGGGCGTGGCCGGCAAGTGGTGGTCGGCGGTCTACGAGGTGCGCTGCGACCTGCCGGTGAACCCGCAGGCGGAGGAGGTCGCCTGGCACGCCTTCCTGACGGAGGAGGAGCTGGCCGGGCGGCTCGGCGACTGGGCGTGGGTGCCGGACGGGCTCGCCGCGCACGAACGGCTGCGGGAGCACCTGGGGCGGTGAGCCCGCGGTTCCCGGGGGCCGGTGAGGGGCGCCCGGCGGGGTGATCACCCGAACGTTAGGGTGCGCGTGTGAGCGATTTCGTACAGAGTCTGCGGCTGTGGTTCGCGCCGCAGCGGATCCGGGCCGAGGGCGAGACCCCCGACTACCGCTTCTCCCTCGCCAACGAGCGGACCTTCCTCGCCTGGATCCGGACCGCGCTCGCCCTGGTCGGCGGTGGTTTCGCCGTGGACCAGTTCCTGCCGGACCTGCGCTGGGGCGTCCGGGTCGGGCTCGCGCTCGCGCTGCTCGCGGCGGGGGCGCTGTGCGCGCTGCGGGCGGTGAACCACTGGGTGCGCTGCGAGCGGGCGATGCGCCGCGGCGAGGACCTGCCGGGGTCCCGGTTCCCCGCGGTGCTGAGCCTGGTCGTGGCGGTGGTGGCGGTCGCCATGGTGGTGGTCGTGCTCTTCGGCTGGGCGGGCCGGTGACGGAGCCCGCGGACGCGCGTGATCCCGGGCTCCAGCCGGAGCGGACCCGGCTCGCCTGGCGGCGGACGACGCTGTCGTGCACGGTGGTGGCCGTGCTCGCCGTCAAGCTGGGCGTGAGCGACGAGATCACCGCCGTGGGCGTCACCGGACTCGCCCTCTCGGCCCTCGTGTGGATCGGGTTCCTGGCCGTCGCCCACCGCCGGATCCGGTCCCTGAGCCCGGCCAGGCCACAGCCCCTCTCCCACCGGGGCGCGCTGCTCGCCGCCTGCTGCACGATCGCGCTGGCCGTCTTCGGCGCGGCGATGATCTGGTGAACCCGAGGGGCCGGGAGGCCCGGTGAGCCGCCTCCGGGGGGGGCGCGTACGTCAGGGGACGGTGACGACGACCTTGCCGTTCAGGCCGCCCGCGGCGTTCGCCCGCTGCGCGTCCGCGGCCTGCTCCAGCGGGAACGCCCTGGCCACCCGTACGCCGACGACGCCCTCGTCGACCAGGTCCGCGAGGGCCGCCAGGTCCGCGGCGTCGGGCCGCACCCAGAAGTAGCGGCCGCCGAGGGCGAGCACCTCGCCGTCGGCGATCGAGGCGAGCCGGCCGCCGGGGGCGAGCAGCCCGGCGGAGATCCGCAGGAAGGGCCCTCCGATGGTGTCGAGGACGGCGTCCACGCCCTGCGGGGCGAGTGCCCGGACCTGGTCGGCGAAGGTCGCCTCGTCGTAGCGGACCGGTTCGGCGCCGAGCTCGGCGACCCGTTCGAGTCCGGCGTCGCGCGCCGCGCCGATGACCCGGCAGCCGAGGTGCCGGGCGATCTGGACGCCCATGGAGCCGACCCCGCCGGCCGCCGCGTGCACGAGGACGGTGTCGCCCGGTCCGACCGCGAGGGGGCGGTGGAGCGCCTGGTAGGCGGTGAGGCCCACCAGCGGCAGCGCGGCGGCCTCCTCGAAGCCGACGGTGCGGGGCTTGCGGGCGAGGGTGCGGACCGGGGCGGCGACGTACTCTGCGAAGGTGCCCCGGGAGAGGAAGTCCTCGCGGACGTAGCCCATGACCTCGTCGCCCTCGGCGAACTCGGTGACGGAGACGCCGGGCCTGACGACGACCCCGGAGACGTCCCAGCCGGGGACGACCGGGAACACCGCGTCCATCATCCCGTCGAGGTACCCGGCCTGGCATTTCCAGTCGACCGGGTTGACCGAGGCCGCCCGCACCTTGACCAGGACCGCGTCGGGCCCGATCTTTGGGTCGGGCCGCTCGCCGTACTCCAGGACCTCGGGGCCGCCGTACCGGCTGTAGCTGATCGCCTTCATGACCCCGACCCTCGGTGCAACCGTGCCGGCCCGCAAGCCGGGGAGACTCTCCCCTGTCCGATCGGGCTCTCAACCAGGGGGAATCCCTTTGTCCGTCACCGATCTCCAGGCCCCTTACGTCGTCCCGCTCGCGCCGGACGTGCACGCCTTCGTCCAGCCCGACGGCGGCTGGTGCCTCAACAACGCCGGGTTCCTCGGCGACGCGCGGGAGTCGCTGCTGGTCGACACCGCGGCGACCGAGCGCCGGGCCCGGCTGCTGCGGGAGGCGGTCCTCGGGCAGGGGCTGCCGCTGCCGGGGACGATCGTCTCCACCCACCACCACGGCGACCACACGTACGGCAACGGGGTGTTCCTGCCGGAGGCGCGGATCGTGGGGCACGAGAACTGCCGGAGCGAGCAGCTCGCGGCGGGGCACCAGCTCCATCTGCTGTGGCCGCGGACCGACTTCGGGACGGTCGACATCCAGCCGCCGACCGTCACGTACCGCGAACGGCTGACCCTGTACGTCGGGGAGTTGGAGGTACGGGTCATCCACCCGGGTCCGGCGCACACGACGGGCGACTCGATCGTGCACGTCCCCGAGCGGGGGGTGGTGTTCACCGGCGACCTGGTGTTCCACGGCGGGACGCCGTTCCTGCCGATGGGTTCGCTCGCCGGGTCCCTGCGTGCGCTCGCCCTGCTGCGCTCCCTCGACGCGCCGACGGTCGTGCCGGGCCACGGGCGGGTGACCGACCCTTCCGCGTACGACGCGACGGAGCGGTACCTGCTGTGGGTGCGGGAGCTGGCGGCGGAGGGGTACGCGCGGGGGGCGACGCCGCTGGAGACGGCGTCGCGGGCGGAGCTCGGCGAGTTCGCGGCGTGGCGGGAGAGCGAGCGGCTGGTGGCGAATCTGCACCGGGCGTACGCGGAGCTGGACGGGCTTCCGGAGGGCTCGGCGCTGGACCCGGTGGCGGTCTTCGGCGACATGGCGGTGATGAACGGGGGCGAGCCGGTGGCCTGCCACGCGTAGCCCTACCAGCTGCTCGGTTTCCAGTCCGGGGCCGCTCCGCGCATGGCCGCCGTGTCGTCGCGGTCGTGGTGGGTGCCGTCGTCGGACAGCCAGCGGTGGTGGAGCGCCGCGAGCGCGTCCCGGTCGAGGTCGACGCCGAGGCCGGGCGCGTCGGAGACGGCGAGGCGGCCCGCGCGGAAGACGGGCCGGGTGGTGATCACGTCCTCGGTCTGCCAGGGGTAGTGGGTGTCACAGGCGTGGTGGAGGCCGGGCAGCGTGGCCGCGACCTGGGTCATCGCGGCGAGGCTGATGCCGAGATGGGTGTTGGAGTGCATGGAGAGCCCGACGCCGTAGGTCCGGCAGAGCGCGGCGAGTTCGCGGGTGCGTCCGAGGCCGCCCCAGTAGTGGTGGTCGCAGAGGACGATCCGTACCGCCTCCTTCGCGAAGGCCTCCGGGACCTCCTCGAAGGTGGTCACGCACATGTTGGTGGCGAGCGGCACGTCGGTGCGGGCGGCGATCTCGGCCATCGCGTCCGTGCCGCTCGCCGGGTCCTCCAGGTACTCCAGGACGTCCCCGAGTTCCCGCGCGACGGCGAGCGACGTCTCCACGGACCAGGCGCCGTTGGGGTCGAGGCGGAGGGGGCGGCCGGGGAACGCCTCGGCGAGCGCGCGGATCGCGGCGATCTCCCGCTCGGGTTCGAACACCCCGCCCTTGAGCTTGAACGAGCGGAAGCCGTGGAGGCGGTCGAAGCGGCGGGCCTGGGCGACGATCCCGGCGGGGTCGAGGGCCGCGCCCCAGTCGTCGACGGGGCCGCCGGCGGGATGGGTGGCCCAGCGGTGGAAGAGGTAGGCGCTGTACTCGACGGAGTCGCGGACCTTGCCGCCGAGCAGGGCGTGGACGGGCAGGCCGAGGGTCCTGCCGAGTGCGTCGAGGCAGGCGGTCTCGAAGGCGGAGACGACGGAGAGGCGGAGCTTGTCGGCGGTACGGACGCCGCGCAGGCCGCCGGCGTCGACGGCCGGGTCGACATCCGCCTGGTGCGGATCCACCGATTCCGAAAGCGCGAAGAGAGCGTTCACATCCGTGATCGAGCGGCCGGGAAGCACCTCGGCCAGCCGGCCGGCGATGTCCAGGTACACGGTGTCGCCGTACGTCTCCCCGAGGCCACTCACCCCTCCCCGGGTGACCACTTCGACCACCAGGCGGGGGGTGTAGGGCTGGTGCACCCCCTGGACGTTGAGGAGGGGCGGGTCGGAGATCAGGATCGGGGTGAGCCGGACTTCGTCGACGATCAGCTTCGCATCCATATGTGAACCCTATTCAGGGATGCGATCGGTGACCAGAGCCAGGGGGCCGGTTTCCCGACACCCCCCTGGACGACATACCGACTGGTCGGTCATCATGAACGCCGACCGAAGCCGATCCGGAGGTACGTATGAGTTCCGCCCCGCCGCCAGGCCTCGACCCCGAGCAGCTGCGCCGCTTCCTCGACCGCGAGCGCCCCGGCCTGGTGTCCGGCCCCCTCGAAGCCCGGCTGATCGAAGGCGGCCGGTCGAACCTGACCTACGTGGTGACCGACGGCGCCGCCCGCTGGGTCGTCCGCCGGCCGCCGCTCGGCCACGTCCTCGCCACCGCGCACGACATGCGCCGCGAGCACCGCGTCATCAGCGCGCTGCACGACACGGCCGTACCCGTGCCGCGGACGCTGCTGCTCTGCGAGGACGACTCCGTGCTCGGGGCGCCCTTCTACGTCATGGATTTCGTCGAGGGGACGCCGTACCGCACGGCCGCCGAACTCGCCCCGCTCGGCGCCGAGCGCACCCGCGCCGCCGTCCTCGGCCTCGTCGACACCCTCGTCGACCTGCACGCCGTGGACCCGGAGGCCGTCGGGCTCGGCGACTTCGGGCGCCCCGACGGCTTCCTCGACCGGCAGCTGCGGCGCTGGGGCAAGCAGCTCGACGCCTCGCGCGGCCGCGAACTCGCCGGGATCGACGAGCTGCACGCCGCCCTCGGCCGCGCGCTCCCCGGCTCGCCCGCGCCCACCGTGATCCACGGCGACTACCGGCTCGACAACGTCCTCATCGACGACACCGACCGCATCCGCGCCGTCCTCGACTGGGAGATGTCCACGCTCGGCGACCCGCTCACCGACCTCGGTCTGCTCGTCATGTACAGCACCCCGCTCGACCTGCCCGACTCCCCCATCTCCACCACCGCCACGGCGCCCGGGCACCCGACCGCCGCCGAACTCGTCGAGCGCTACGCCGCCCGCTCGGGCCGCGACACCTCGGCGCTCCCCTGGTACACCGCCTTCGCCTGGTTCAAGCTCGCCGTGATCCTGGAGGGCATCCACTACCGCTGGACCCTCGGCCAGACCGTGGGCGCGGGCTTCGACCGCATCGGCGAACTCGTCCCCGTCTTCATCGAGCACGGCCTGACCACCCTTCAGGAAGGCTGAACCACCATGGACTTCGCCTACGACGCGCGCACCGAGGAACTCCGCGAGAAGCTCCTCGCCTTCATGGACGCGCACGTGTACCCCGCCGAGACCGTCGCCGAGGAACAGCGCACCCGGCTCGCCTCCCCGTGGGACACCCCGCCGGTCGTCGAGGAACTGAAGGCCGAGGCCAAGCGGCAGGGCCTGTGGAACCTCTTCCTGCCGGACGCGGAGTACGGTGCCGGCCTGACGAACCTCCAGTACGCGCCGCTCGCCGAGATCACCGGCCGCAGCCCCCACCTCGCGCCGACCGCCCTCAACTGCGCCGCCCCGGACACCGGGAACATGGAGCTGCTCGCCCAGTTCGGCGACGAGGCGCAGAAGAAGCAGTGGCTCGAGCCGCTCCTCGCGGGCGAGATCCGCTCGGCGTTCGCGATGACCGAGCCGGAGGTCGCCTCCTCCGACGCCACGAACATCGAGACCCGGATCCGTCGGGACGGCGACAGCTACGTCGTCGACGGCCGCAAGTGGTACATCTCCGGGGCGATGAACCCCGACTGCACGATCTTCATCGTCATGGGCAAGACCGATCCGGACGGCGCGGACCCCCGCCGCCAGCAGTCGATGATCCTGGTGCCGCGCGACACCCCCGGCGTCGAGGTGCGCCGGGCGATGCGGGTCTACGGGTACGAGGACCACTACCACGGCGGCCACGCCGAGGTGGTCTTCGACGGCGTCCGGGTCCCCGCCTCGCACCTCATCGGCGAGGAGGGCGGCGGCTTCGCCATCGCGCAGGCCCGGCTCGGCCCCGGCCGCATCCACCACTGCATGCGGCTGATCGGCATGGCCGAGCGGGCGGTCGAGCTGATGTGCCGGCGCGCGGTCACCCGTACCGCCTTCGGCAAGACGCTGGCCCAGCAGGGCGTCGTACAGAACTGGATCGCGGACGCCCGGGTGACGATCGAGCAGCTGCGGCTCCTCGTGCTGAAGACCGCCTGGCTCATGGACACCGTGGGCAACCGGGGCGCGCACACCGAGATCCAGGCCATCAAGATCGCCACCCCGCGCGCGGTGGTCGACATCATCGACAAGGCCGTGCAGGCGCACGGAGCGGGCGGTGTCTCGCAGGACTTCCCGCTCGCCGAACTGTGGGCGGCGGCGCGGACCCTGAAGCTCGCCGACGGCCCGGACGAGGTGCACCAGCGGTCGCTCGCGCGGCGGGAGCTGAAGAAGTACCTGTAGGAGCGGGGCGGCCCCGGCGGAGGGCCGGGGCTCAGGGGCGGAGCGCTCGGAGCAGGAGGTCGGCGAGGTGGCCGGCGACCTGCTCCGGGGTGAGCGGCCCGTCCGGGCGGTACCACGTGGAGAGGTGGTGCACCGACCCGAAGTGGTAGTCCACGACCAGGTCGGCGGGGGTCGCCGTGGAGAAGACCCCGGACCGCTGGCCCTCCTCGATCAGGGCCCGGAAGCGCTCGTGGTAGTGCCGCCGCTCGGAGCGGACCTGCTTGTTCTTCTCCGGGCTGAGGTGGTGCATCGAGCGGAAGAAGATGGCGGCGTCGTCGAGGTTCTCGATGGTGGTGACGACGACGTCGGCTGCGGCGGCCCGCAGCCGCTCCTCGATGGGCGCGCCGGAGTCCGCGTACGCGTCGAGGCGCTCCTGCTGGAGGCGCAGCACCCGGGAGTAGACCTCCTGGAGGAGGTCCTCCTTGGAGCCGAAGTAGTGGTAGAGCGCGCCCTTGGTGACCCCGGCGGCCTCGACGATCTCCTGGACGGAGGTGCGGTCGTAGCCCTGCTCGGCGAAGAGCCGGGTGGCGGCGGCGAGGAGCCTCTGGGGGACGGGTGTGCCGTCCCCGTCCGTCGTCCTGGCCATGCTCCGCCGCCTTCCTTGGTGATCGTTCCGTGGGGTGGTGCCGTGGTGCCCGGGGGATCGTTCCGGTGACCTTTTTCGGTCAGGGGAACGCCTTCCCGCCGGTAGATCTTCGCATCCGATCGGGCCCCGGTTAACGACCGCCCGTCTCCCAGGCCCGCTGGACGTGGTTCATGGTGCCGAGCCAGCGCTCGGGGTCGGTGGCGCGGTTGCGGTAGTAACCGGCCACTTCGGGGTGCGGCAGGACGAGGAACCGCTCGGCGGCGATGGCGTCGAGGAGGGCGTCGGCGACGTCCTCGGGCTCGATGGCGGTGGGGGCGAGGACGAGCTCCCCGGCCGTTCCCGCGGCGGTCAGCATGTCCGTACGGACGCCCTGCGGGCAGATGGCGTGGACGGCGAGGCCGCGGTGCCGGTAGGTGAGGGAGAGCCATTCGGCGAAGGCGTACGCACCGTGCTTGGAGACGCTGTACGGCGCCGCGCCGATCATGGTGAGCAGTCCGGCGGCGGAGACGGTGGAGACGAACCGGCCGCTGCCGCGCTCCAGCCAGTCCGGCAGGAGGGCGCGGGCCGCGCGGACGTGGGCCATCACGTTGACGTCCCAGGCGGCGGCCCAGACGTCCTCGTCGGCGAAGGCGTCGCCCGGCGAGGAGAGTCCGGCGTTGGCGCACCAGATGTCGACGGTGCCGCCGAGGGCCTCGCGGGCCTCCTCGACGACGGCGGAGGCGTCACCGGGGACGGCGAGGGCGCCGATCTCCTCGGCGACGGCCTTGGTGCGGACCGGGTCGAGGTCGTTGACGACGACCCGGGCGCCCTCGGCGGCGAACCGCCGGGCGAGGGCGGCGCCGATGCCGCCGCCGGCTCCCGTGACGACGACTCCGGCGCCCTGGACCTGGTTCGCGCCCTCGCTCATGGACCCACCTCTCCGTTGGTGACGGCCCGCGGGGGCCCGTGACGGCCTCCGCCGACCTGTGACGACGCGAACAGACTAACCAGTCGGTATGGAAGACGGAAGGGTGTCGGCCGCACGCCTCGTTCCCGTGGGCGGTCAGGACCGCTAGCGTGCGGGCCCATGTCACGGGCCCGCCCGGGGGCCGGCGATCGAGGAGGTTTCGCATGGGTCTGTCGCGACGGAGTCTGCTGGCCGCCGGCGGCGCGCTCGGGGCGGTGGCCGCCGCCGCGCCCGCCGCCTCGGCGGACGGACGGCCGCACCACGCGCGCGTACGGACCGGTTTCGAGCGCCTCGCGGCGGACGGGTACGCCCTCCTCGCGGGCGAGCGCGTCGGCGTCGTCACCAACCCCACCGGCATCACCCGGGACGCCGTGCACATCGTGGACGTGATGCACGCGGACGAGCGGGTGGACCTGGTCGCCGTCTTCGGCCCCGAACACGGCTTCCGGGGCACCGCGCAGGCGGGCGGCTCCGAGGGGCGGTACGACGATCCCGCGACCGGACTGCCCGTCTACGACACCTATCTGAAGAGCGGGCAGCCGCTCGCGGACGTCTTCACCGCGTCCGGTGTGGACACGGTCGTCTTCGACATCCAGGACGTCGGCGCCCGCTTCTACACGTACATCTGGACGCTGTACGACTGCATGGTGGCCGCTGCCCTCGCCGGGAAGCGGTTCGTGGTCCTGGACCGGCCGAACCCGGTGACCGGCCGGGCGGCGCTCGGGCCCGTCCTGGACCGGGCGTTCGCCACGTTCGTCGGACGCGAACCGATCGCGCAGGCCCACGGCATGACGGTGGCCGAGCTGGCCCTGCTGTTCAACGGCGAGTTCCTGGCCTCACCGGTCGCCCTGGAGACCGTGCGGATGACGGGCTGGCGGCGGACCGACTTCTTCGACGCGAGCGGGCTGCCCTGGGTGCCGCCCAGCCCGAACATGCCGACGCCGGAGACCGCGCTCGTCTACTCCGGCACCTGCCTCTTCGAGGGGACGAACCTCTCCGAGGGCCGGGGCACCACCCGCCCCTTCGAACTCCTCGGCGCCGAGGGCGTCGACCGGCGCTGGGCGGAGGCGGCCGCCGCGCTCGGCCTGCCGGGCGTCAGGTTCCGCGAGGCGTACTTCGCGCCGACCTTCTCCAAGTTCCAGGGGAAGACCGTGGGCGGGGTGCAGCTGCACGTCCACGACCGGGAGTCCTTCGACCCGGTACGGACCGGGATCGGGCTCCTGGTCACCGCCCGGAGCTCGTGGTCCGGCTTCGCCTGGCGCGCGGACAACTGGATCGACAAGCTGACCGGCTCGACCCGGGTGCGGACCCTGATCGACGCGGGCGCGGGCGTGGACGAGACGGTGGGGGCGTGGCAGGCGGACCTCGCGGCGTTCCGGGCGGTACGGAAGGAGTACCTGCTCTACCGCTGAGGAGGTGCGGGGGCCCGCGGGCCGGTGGGGTTTTCCCCAAGATCGACAGGGGTGTGGGCGGGATGTCCCCGGCGGGGCGCACCGGCGACGCTGGACCCATGATCCTTTCCCGCACCTCGTCACGACGCCGGCTGCCCCTCGTCGGCCTGCTGGTCGCCGCCTGCCTCGGCACCCTGGCTCCCGCCGCCGGGGCGGCCGGGACCGCCGGGGCCCCGGCCGCGCCCGACCCGGCCCGCGCACTCGCCCGCACCGCCCAGCCCCTGACCGACCTGGAGCCGCTCGACCGGATGATCGGCTCGGCCAAGGTCGTCGGCGTCGGGGAGGCCACCCACAGTTCGGCGGAGTTCTTCACCACGAAGCACCGGATCTTCGAGCACCTCGTGGAGCGCCGGGGCTTCACCACGTTCGCCCTGGAGGCCAGCTGGTCCACCGGGCTGCTCGTCGACGAGTGGGTGCGGACGGGCCGCGGTGACATCCGGGCGATCATGCGGGACGAGTTCCAGGAGTCGTACCGCCTCTGGAACACGGAGGAGTACCTCGACCTCTTCCGCTGGATGCGGGCGTACAACCAGCGGCACCCCGGCCACCAGGTCCGCTTCATGGGCAACGACCTGGGCTACGCGGGCGCCAACCTCTTCGACGACGTGACCGGGTACGTGGCCCGCGCCCACCCCGCGCTCCTCCCCCGCTTCCAGGAGCTGTACCGGGCCTCGCGTCCGGTGGGCGGGGTCGAGGCGTGGATGAAGGGCTACATGGCCAAGCCGCGCCCCGAACGGCAGCGGATGGCCTCCGAGGTGAACACCGCCCTCGCCCTCCTGGAGCGCCAGCGGCCCGGGAAGGACGCACGCGCGCGTGAGGCGGCTTCGTGGGCGGTCCAGCACGCGCGGGCCATCGCCCAGGTCGGCACCGAGTACGCCCACGATCTGGACACCGGGGCGGGCGTCGCCGAGGCGATGCTCTACCGCGACCGGATCATGGCCGAGAACACCGTGTGGTGGCAGCGGAAGACCGGCGACCGGATCCTGCTCTCCGCGCACAACGGGCACATCGGGTACGAGACGACGAAGCCGGACCACTACCCCCGGCTGCAGGGCGCCTTCCTCAGGGACGCCCTCGGTCCGGAGTACGTGAGCGTCGGCACCTCCTTCGGCCGGGGCTCCTTCAACGCGCACGACACCGGGGCCCCGGGCGAGCCGCTCCGGGTCTTCACCGTCGGACCGCTCGGCCCCGACAGCAACGCCCACACGCTGGACCGGGTCTCGTCCGCGCCGTTCTACCTGGACCTGCGGCGCACGACGCCGGCGGCGCGCGACTGGCTGGGCACGCACCGGACCACCCGGGGCATCGGGACCGCGTACCCGTGGCCGGGCGCGGAGGCGCCGGTGCGGCTCTCGACCGCGTACGACCTGCTGATCCACTTCCCCAGGATCTCGGCGGCCCGGCTGCGCTGAGGCGGGGGCCGCCGGATCGGTGACGCGGCCCGGGCACACGGGTGGCGCCCCTGCCGCCGAAACGGTACGCCTCCCCCGGCCGAGGTCTGGCCGGGGCCACGCGCGGGCATGCTGGCCCTGGAGCCGCCGCCCGCGCTTGGCGCGTCCGGAGCGCGGTGGCCACCTCGACGTGGAGGGACGGTCGGGCCGTTGTCCGGGATGAGTGTGGAACCGTACCGGGAGATCACCTTCGACAAGGAGGGCGACGGGCCCGCGGGGCAGTCCGCGGCCCTCGCCGCACTGGCCCGGCAAGGGGTCACCGACCTGGTGGTGTTCGCGCACGGATGGAACAACTCCCCGTCCGGCGCCACCCGGCTCTGCTCCGACTTCTTCGAGCCCTTCCCCGGCCTGCTCGCCCCCGGCGTCGAGGCCGGGTACGCGGGCGTGATCTGGCCCTCGATGATGTTCACGGGCGAACCGGTCTCCGACTACCGGGCCCTCGTGACGGTCCTCCCGGAGAAGGAGCCGGTGATCGACCGGCTCACCGAACTCCTGGCGACGGCTCCGCCGGACGAGGCCGCCTTCGCCGAGTTCGGGGCGCTGCTGCGGGACCTCACGGACGTGCCCTCCGGTGGCGGCCCGGAGGGCTTCTCCGAGGCCGCCGAGCCGGTGCCGGAGTTCCTCGTCGCCGACCCGGTGGACGTGTGCGCCGTCTTCACGGAGGCACTGGAGCCGGCCGGGCCCGGGCCCGGCGTCGCCGCGCCCGGAGCCGTCGGGCCGGACGACGTCGGACTCGGAGTCGTCGGGCCGGACGGGGTCGGGCCGGGGGTCGTCGGGCCGGACGGGGTCGGGCCCGGCGTCGTCGGGCCGGGCGGTTACGGGGAGGAGGGCTTCGGGGAGGGCCTCAAGCGGTACTGGAAGGGGGCCCGGGAGGTCCTGCGGCAGGCCACGTACTACGTCATGAAGAAGCGGTCGGGCCAGGTCGGCGAGTTCGGACTCGGTCCCCTGCTCGGCGAGGTCGCCAGGGCTGCGCCCCGCCTCCGCGTCCATCTCGTGGGCCACAGCATGGGCGCCCGGCTCGTCGCGTGCGCCCTGAAGGGGCTTCCGCCGGGGGCCCGGCCGGTCGCTTCCGTCACGCTGCTCCAGGGCGCCTTCTCGCACTACGCGTTCGCGGCCCAGCTGCCGCACGACACCCGGCGCTCCGGCGCCCTGCGGGACATGCAGCAGCGGGTCAGGGGGCCGGTGGTGGCCTGCTACTCGCGGCACGACACCGCGCTCGGGGTGATGTACCCGCTGGCGTCCCGGCTCGCGAACGACGACGCGGAGGCCGTCCCCGGCGCCCGGCTGCTCGGTCTGGACGACCCGCGCTGGGGCGCGATCGGGCACGACGGCGTACAGGCGGTGCCCGGGACGGTCGTACGGCCGCTGGCGGCGCTGCTGCGCGAGGGGGTGCCGGCCTCGGGATTCGTGAGCGTGGACGCCTCGGACGTGGTCAGCGGGCACAGCGACATCCGCCGACCCGAGCTGGCCCGGGTCGTGGTGTCGGCGGCCCGGGCGGGCCGGTAGGGCGACCGGCCCACCGGGCGGAACCGCTGGTGGGGCCGGGGCCCGGCCTCACCGGACCCTTCCGTTCCGGTCTCTCCCGGCAGCCCCTCGCGCACCGCTGATGGCTCCCATCGGGAATCCGATGGAACACGGCGGGGCGCTCGTTCGTCCCTCTGATATCGCGGAAGGACCAGCGACGGAGGTGGCGAGGGATGGCCGGTTTCCGGAGTCTCGCGAGACAGGTGCGCGATCCGGGGTGCGACACGGCACTGCGCAGGTACTCGCTGCGCAAGTGCCTTGAGCGGTTCGCGCCGTACGGGCACCGGGCGACGTGGGACCACCTGTGCCGCCGGCACAGGTTCGGACCCGAGGACCGGGAGCTCGACCCCGGGCGGCTGATCGCCGCGCTCGACGAGCTGGAGGAGGCGCGGGCCGTGTGGCTCGCGTACGAGGAGGAGTTCGCCGCCCGGCGGCGGCGCGAGAAGCAGGAAGGCCTGCGCGGGCTCGGTGCCGTCGACGACTGGCACCGGCGCGTCTGGGGCGGCAACGGCGTGGTCCGCTGCGGCGATCCCGCGGTGCACCCGTCCGACCCGCTGCCCGAGGTGCTGCGGCGGCTGATCACGGCCCTGGAGCGCGGCCCCGGCGAGCGGTGCCCGGTGTGCGCGGGGCCGCGGATCGAGTGGGCCGGTCCCGGCGACGGGTACGAGCCGTGGCTCGGGCCGGTGTGCGGGGACTGCGGGGTGGGCGTGCCGCGGACGGTGCTCACCTCGGGTGCGCTGGCCCGCGCCCGGGAGGAGCGGAACCGGCAGCTGGCGTCGGCGGCGTGACGCCGCCGGGGGCCGTCCCGCCCGGGACGCTCCAGGTCTGTCTCAACGGGGGACGGGGGCCCGGGGATTCGGCGGCGGTGCCGATGTCGCCCGAGTCGCTCGCGGAATCCGCCGCGGGGGCGGTGGCGGCCGGCGCGACGGAGGTGCGCCTGCATCCCCGTACGCCGTGCGGAAGGACGTCGCTCTCCCCGCGGGTGCTCGGGCCGGTGCTGGTCGCGGTGCGGGCGGCGGTCGGCGGGCGGCCGCGGGTCACGGCGGCGGCTGCGGCCGAACCCGATCCGACGCGCCGGACGGAGCGCGTCCGTTCCTGGCAGGTGCTGCCCGACCTGGTGTCGGTCGACTGGCACGAGCCGGGTGCGGAGGAGGTGGCGGCGGCGCTCCTGGAGCGCGGCATCGGCGTCGAGGCGGCGCTGTGGGCCCGTACGGACGGGCCGGAGCGCTTCGCCCGCTCGCCGCTCGCCCCGCGGGTCGCGCGGGTCCTCGCGAAGGTGCCGCGGGCGGTGTCGGGGACGGTACCGGAGGCCGAGGCGGCCGCCCGGTCGCTGCTCGGCGGGCTCGCGGCCGGGCCCGGGGTCCCCGTCCTGCTGCACGGGGAGGACGGCGGCGCCTGGCCGGTGCTGCGGCTCGCCCGCCGTCTCGGCCTCGGCTCCCGGACCGGTCTGGAGGACACCCTGCTGCTCCCGGACGGCACCCCGGCCCGTTCGAACGCCGAGCTGGTGAGCGCCGCCCTGGCGCGACCGGCGGGCCCCGGGGCCCGATCCGCGAGACGGGCCCTGGACGCCCCCTAGTTCTGGTCGGCGCCGGTGCGGCGGATCGGCAGCAGGCGGGAGCCGGCCATCCGCTCGCCGAAGACGTCGTCGGGGTTGGACAGGACGCAGGTCTCCAGGGAGAGGCAGCCGCAGCCGATGCAGTCCGTCAGGTGGTCGCGGAGCCGGCCGAGCTGCTTGATCCGCTCGTCGAGTTCGGTGCGCCAGGTGGCGGAGAGCCGGGCCCAGTCCTCGTTCGTGGGGGTGCGCTCCTCCGGGAGCTGGGCCAGTGCCTCACGGATCGTGGCCAGCGGGATGCCGACCCGCTGCGCCGCCCGGACGAAGGCGACCCGGCGCAGGGTGTCGCGGCCGTAGCGGCGCTGGTTGCCGGTGGTGCGGCGGCTGGTGATGAGCCCCTTGGCCTCGTAGAAGTGCAGGGCGGAGACGGCGGCACCGCTACGGGCGGCGAGCTGGCCGACGGTGAGCTCGTGGATCTTCTCTGGAATCTGCGGCACCCCGCGACCCTACTGGTCCGTTGACAGCGGCCCGCCCACCCCACATGCTGAGCAAGCGCTTAGATACCGACCGTTGGGTATGCCGCACCCGCCCGGGTACGCCGTACCAGAAGGGAACAGGAACATGGCCGAGCCGAGGATCTTCACCTCCGCCGAGGAGCTGCGCGCGGGGGTCGGCGAGCAGCTGGGACACAGCGACTGGGTGGAGATCGACCAGAAGCGGATCGACCTCTTCGCGGAGGCGACCGGGGACCACCAGTGGATCCACGTGGACCCGGAGCGGGCCGCGTCCGGCCCGTTCCGCACGACCATCGCGCACGGCTATCTGACCCTGTCGCTGCTCCCGCTGTTCGTTCCGCAGGTGCTGCGGGTCGAGGGCATGAAGATGGGCCTCAACTACGGCACCGAGAAGGTGCGCTTCCCGGCCCCCGTCCCGGTCGGTTCGCGGCTGCGCGCCACCGCCGTCCTGACGAAGGTCGAGGAGGCCGGCGGCGGCGTGCAGGTGACGGCGGCCGTGACGGTCGAGCGCGAGGGCTCCGAGAAGCCCGTCTGCGTCGCCGAGTCGGTCTCCCGCTACTACTTCTGAGCGCCGACCATCCTGAGGACGAGGTCGGCGTAGAGCGCGCCGACCTCGTCGGGGGTCCGGCGGCCCTGGGTGGTGAACCAGCGCGAGACGTCGATGCAGAGCGAGAGCACGGCGACCGTGGTGCCGTGCACGTCGGGCACGTCGAACTCGCCCGCCGCCACGCCCTCGTTGATGATGCCGCGCACCACCGCGTCGGACTCGCGGCGCAGTTCCACGATCTCGGCGCGGTGCTCGGGGCCGAGGGCGTCGAGCTCGTACTGGACGACCCGGGCGGTGGTGTGGCGCTCGGCGTGCCAGCGGACGAAGGAGCGGACGGCGTCGGCGAGCCGCTCGGCGGCGGTGCCCTCGCCGTCGGCCGCGGCGCGGAGGATCTCCAGCGCCTTGTCGTGACCGATCCGGCTGATCCGGTGGAGCAGCTCTTCCTTGGTCTTGTAGTGGATGTAGAGCGCGGCCGGGCTCATCCCGGCGCGGCCGGCGATGTCGCGGGTGGTGGTCGCGTGGTAGCCGCGCTCGGCGAACGCCTCGACGGCGGCCACGAGCAGCCGCCGGGCCGCTTCGGGCGTGACCTCGCCCCAGGGCATGTCCTCGCCCCCGGGCGTCTCCTCCGCCACGCTCATCGCACACTCCCTCTCGACCCCGTCAGGACGAACACCATACAACGAGGGTGAGCAAGCGCTTAGAGATCCGGCGGCCCGCCGGTACGCGCCCGGCCGCGGAGCCCGGCGGCTCAGAGCTTCTGGAAGGGGTCGTGCTCGGCGAGCAGCTTCTCCAGGCGGGCCTGGTCGACCCGGCTGACGATCTGCCCGGCCTCCTGGCGGTCCCGGACGACCTTGGCGAGGGTGAAGGCCGAGGTCGTGAGGTAGAGGACCGCGACGGCGAGGAAGGCGCGGACCCAGGCGCTGGCCTCCAGCTGGTAGATCCCGATGGCCACGGCCGCGAGGGCGATCCCGAAGGAGAGGACGGCCTGCATGTAGTAGGCGGCGGTGTTCTGCTGCTTGACCGGTGTGTCGCTCATGGGCACAGCATCGGACGGATGTGGCGGGTGCCACATCCGTCCGGGTACTCAGTGAGGTACTCAGAAGGCCGAGACGCCGGTCAGCGCGCGGCCGATGATGAGCTTCTGGATCTGGCTGGTGCCCTCGTACAGGGTCATCACGCGGGCGTCGCGCAGCAGTTTGCCGACCGGGTACTCGTCGATGTAGCCGTAGCCGCCGAAGACCTGCAGGGCGTTGTTGGCGGCACGGACGGCGGCCTCGGAGGCGTACAGCTTGGCCTTGGAGGCGGCGGTGGCGAAGTCCTGGCCGCGGTCGATCAGATCGGCGACCCGCCAGGTGAGCAGCCGGGCGGCGTCCACGTCGACGGCGATGTCGCTGATGAGCTCCTGCACCAGCTGGTACGAGGCGATGGGCTTGCCGAACTGCTCGCGCTCCCCGGCGTACCGCACGGCCGCGTCGAGGGCGGCCTGGGCGATGCCGACGCAGCCGGCCGCGACCGACATGCGGCCCTTGGCGAGGGCGGACATGGCGACGGTGAAGCCCTTGCCCTCGGGGCCGAGCAGGGCGGCGGCCGGGACGCGGACGTCCTCAAGGACCAGTTCGGCGGTGGCCTGGCCGCGCAGACCGAGCTTGCCGTGGACGGCCCGGCGGGTGAGGCCGGGGGTGTCGGCGGGGACGAGGAAGGCGGAGACGCCCCTGTGGCCGGGGGTGTCGTTGGTGCGGGCGAAGAGCAGGACGACGTCGGCCCAGGTGCCGTTGGTGATGAACATCTTGCTGCCGTTGATCACGTAGTCGCCGGAGCCGCCGTCCCGTACGGCCCGGGTGGCGAGGTTGCCCGCGTCGGAGCCGGTGCCGGGCTCGGTGAGGCCGAAGCAGCCGAGCGCCTCGCCGGAGGCGAGCCGCGGCAGCCACTCCCGCTTCTGCTCCTCGCTCCCCCAGGCGGCGACGGTCTTGGCGACGAGCCCGAGCGAGACGGAGACGATGCCGCGCACGGAGGAGTCACCGCGTCCGAGCTCCTCGGTGACGAGGCAGTACGCGAGGTGGTCGCCGCCGGAGCCGCCGTACTCCTCCGGGATCGTGAGCCCGAGGAAGCCGACGGCGCCGAGCTTCTTCACGATCGCCCGGTCCACCTCCTCGGCGCGGTCCCAGGCGACGGCGTGCGGGGTGACCTCGCGTGCGACGAAGTCCTCGGCGAGCCGCCGTACGGCTTCCTGCTCCTCGCTGAGTTCCAGATTCATGCGGCGCCCACCTCACCCGACCGTTTAATTACCACTGCTAGTTTTCTTTCCGCAGGCCTACTATGTGCGCCATGGCCCGACCGCGCAAGCCCCTGCTCAGCCGAGACCGCATCGTCGAGACGGCGGGCGCGCTCGTGGACGCGGAGGGGCTCGGCGCGCTGTCGACCCGGCGGCTCGCGGCCGAACTCGGGGTGAGCGGCCCCTCGCTCTACAACCACTTCCGCACCAAGGACGAGATCCTCGACGCCGTCGCCGACGCGGTGAGCGCGAAGATCGACCTGTCGATGTTCGCGGCGGACGACGACCGCGACTGGCTGACGGCGCTGCGCGACTGGGCGGTCTCCTACCGGGCCGCCCTCGCCGACCACCCCCACATCGTCCCGGTCCTCGCCCAGGGCCCCGGCCGCCGGCCGGCCGGTCTGCGCGTCGCGGACGCCGTCTTCGGCGCCATGGTCCGCGCCGGCTGGCCCCCCGCCCAGGCCACCTCCATCGGGGCCCTGATGCGGTACTTCGTCACCGGCTCCGCCCTCGGCTCGTTCGCGCGCGGCTTCGTCGACGACGAGACGGCCTACGACCCCGCCGACTACCCCCACCTCGGCCAGGCGCACCGCCTCGCCGAGCACCGGCAGAAGGTCGACGAGGGCGCCTTCGACACCGGACTGCGGGCGCTGCTCGACGGGCTGCGGCTCCAGTACGAGGCGCAGCGGCTCCCGCACGAGGCCCAGCCGCTCCCTTCCGGCACCCCGGCACCGGATTCCTCCGCGGCCGGGGCGGCCGACCGGCCGACCATGTGACGGTTCGGTCCCCGCCGAAGCATGGGTGCGGGAGGCTTGGCCCATGGCTGCCAGTGACCTCGCCGCGCTCGCGGCGCTCTTCGCGGACGAGACCCGTGCCGCGTTCCTGCTCGCCCTGCTCGACGGCCGGGCCTGGACCGCCGGGGAACTCGCCCGGCACGCGGGCGTGGCGCCGTCCACCGCCAGCGAGCACCTCGGGAAGCTCGTCACCGGGCGGGTGCTCACGGAGGAGCGGCAGGGCCGCCACCGGTACGTGCGCCTCGCCGACCCCGGGATCGCCCACCTCGTCGAGGACCTCGCCGCCCGGTCCGAGCCGGCCGTGGCCGCGCCGCCCCGCTCCCTCGCGGCCGCGACCGCCGGACGGGCGATGGCCCGGGGACGGACCTGCTACGACCACCTCGCGGGGCGGCTCGGCATCACGATCACCGAGGCGATGACCACCCGTGGACTGCTGCGCCAGGACACCGGGTTCGCGCTCACCGACCGGGGACTCGCCTGGTTCGACGGGCTCGGCATCCCGCTGGAGCGCCGGGGGCGGCGGCCCGTCGCACGCGGCTGCCTCGACTGGACCGAGCGCCGGCCGCACCTCGCCGGCCTCGCGGGCGCCGCGCTCTGCCGGCACGCGCTGGACGCCGGGTGGTGCGTACGGATCGGGTCCGAGCGTGCCGTGAAGGTGACCGGGGCGGGTGAGAACGCGCTCCACGCCGCCCTGGGCATCGCCCCGGAGGCGCTGCGCTGAGGGATATTGCGGTGAGCACCGAACGGTCCGCGCCGTACGGTCGGAGCATGCAGAAGCAATCCTCCCGGCTCGCGATCGGCGCCGCCGGGGTCACCGTCGTCCTCTGGGCCTCCGCCTTCGTGTCCATCCGGAGCGCCGGGGAGGCCTACTCCCCCGGCGCGCTCGCCCTCGGACGGCTGCTCGCCGGGGCCCTGGTGCTGGGAGCCGTCCTCCTGGTCCGGCGGGAGGGCCTGCCGCCCCGGGCGGCGTGGCCGGGGATCGTGGTCTCGGGCCTGCTCTGGTTCGGGGTGTACATGGTGGTGCTCAACTGGGGCGAGCAGGAGGTCGACGCGGGCACGGCGGCGATGGTGGTGAACATCGGGCCGATCCTGATAGCCCTGCTCGGCGCCCGCTTCCTGGGCGAGTCGCTGCCGCCCCGGCTGATCGCCGGGATGGCGGTGTCGTTCGCGGGCGCGGTGACGGTCGGCCTCTCGATGTCCCGGACGTCCTCCGGCGCGCACGCCTCGGTGCTCGGGGTCCTGCTCTGCGTCCTCGCGGCGATCGCGTACGCGGGCGGTGTCGTGGCGCAGAAGCCGGCGCTCGCCCACGGCAGCGCGCTCCAGGTGACGGGGTTCGGGTGCCTGGTGGGGGCGGTGGCCTGTCTGCCGTTCGCCGGGCAGCTGATCGACGAGGCGGGCCGGGCCCCGCTGTCGGCGACCCTGAACATGGTCTACCTGGGGGTGTTCCCGACCGCGCTCGCGTTCACCACCTGGGCCTACGCCCTGGCCCGTACGACCGCCGGACGGATGGGCGCGACGACGTACGCCGTGCCCGCGCTCGTCGTGCTGCTCGCCTGGCTGTTCCTGGGCGAACTGCCCGGGCTCCTCACCCTCGGCGGGGGTGCGCTGTGCCTGGCAGGTGTGGCCGTATCGCGCTCCCGTCCGCGTCCGTCCCCGGCCACCGGAACGGCTGAATCCACCTGACAGGGCATACCCCCGATTCCGGACACTTCGCGAACGACTGCCGCCGGGCGGGCGCTTGCGACCAGGAATGAAGGTGCGCGTCAACCCCTGGATTCGGCCGTTCGCAAACGCGGGCACGTTTCATGGGCTCCCGGCCGGATAGTTTCGAGTCGGTCACAGGCGCAGGCCGGAACATCACGCTCCGGCACCTTCTCGCAAGCCGACGGGGGAGCTCATGGCGATTCAGCAGCGCGCGGAACGTACGAGACAGGAGATCCTGTCGGCGGCCGCGAGGGTGTTCGACGGGCATGGCTACGAGCGGGCCTCACTGGCCAGGATCGCCGGCGAGGCAAGGGTCACCACCGGCGCGCTCGTCTTCCACTTCGCCACCAAGGCGGATCTGGCGACGGCGGTCCGGGGGCGGGCCCGCGCGGTCACCCGGATCACGGTCGAGTCGGCCTGCCTCTCCACGGAGGGCGTGGGCGGGACCGCGATCGACAAGCTGGTGATCGCCACGCACGCGCTGATCCGGCTCTTCGAGACCGACCCCACGGCCAGGGCCGGTGAACGCCTCGCCCGCGAACTCCAGTTGACCGACCCCGGGCTCTCCGGGGACTGCCCCTGGCGGCGCGAGGTGGCCCGGCTCGCGCGCTACGCGGAGGCCGAGAAGGCCCTGCGCCCCGGGGTGGACGCGACGGCGGTCGCCGCACTGATCGGCTATGTGATCACCGGCGTCGAGCTGGAGATGCGCGGCCCGAACACCGCCCCGGCCGGCGAGAGCTGGCCTCCGGAGGAGCCCAGGACCGCCGAGAACGGCGCCCTGCACGGACCCGCCGAGCAGCGGCTCGCCCGCATCTGGGCGTTGATCCTGCCGGGCCTGGTCCACCCGGCCGGACGACGGCACGGCGCGTAGCTCCGCCGGCGACCCACCCCACCTACGCCGGGCCTGCGGGCCCGAGACGCTTCCGCCCCCGCGCGTATCCCGACCGGATCCGCGCGGGGGCGGCTCTGTGCGGGGGCTCCGTGCGAAGACTCCCGTTCATCCCGCCGAGCGCAGCAGCTGGCGGGCGAAGTCCGCGAGGGAGCGTCCGATGCGCTCGGTCGACAGCCCGAGTTCGTGCCGCTGGAACTGGTAGAGCTCGGGTGAGAGCGGGCTGAGCGCGATGTCGATCAGCGGGTCCGGGTCCTGGACCCCGTGGTCGACGAGCAGCGTGCGGACGTGCACGCGCCAGAAACCGTACGCCCCCGTCCGGAAGCGCGCGGGTCCGGTCTCCGCGCCGAGGGCCAGCGGCAGATGCCGTTCGAGCAGGTCGAGCATCGCCAGGTAGAACGCCGCGAGCCGCTCCCCCGCGCCCGCCCCCGGCCCGAGCGGCGGCGGGCCGTAGATGAGCTGTCCCTGGAGCCGGCGCTCGTGCTCGTCGAGCAGGGCGACGGCGACCGACGACGGGTCGGGGAAGCTGCGGTACAGCGTGGCGCGGCCCACCCCGGCGGCCTTGGCGATCCGGTCCATGGTGACCGAGCGCGGATCCTGCTCGGCGAAGAGCTGCTCGGCCGCGGCCAGGATCTGGGCGCGGTTGCGTTCGGCGTCCGCGCGTCTGCGCGGGGCGACCGGCTGCTCGTCGGCGGCCTGGAGGTCACCGAGGAGCCCGCCGACCCGGTGTACGGAGGCGGCTCGACGTCCGCGCTGCTCGTCGTCGCTCATGGACCAGACCTTACTTCCCCAGGAGCTAAGTGGACACCTTGTCCGTTTGCCTTATCTCATGGCATGCTAAACGGACTCAGTGTCCACTTACCCGCTCGCCACCCCGCCCCAGGGAGATCAAGATGCATACCGCGCTCCTCGCCGCGGCCCTGCTGGTCGGCTGCCTCCTGGCCGTCCAGGCCTCGGTGAACCTCCAGCTCAACTCGGCCGTCGGCACCCCCTACGGCGCCTCGACCATCCAGCTCGGCGTCGCGACCGGTCTGCTGACCGCCCTCGCGATCGCGGCCGGAACACTCGGCGCGCTCGGCAAGCTGCCCGACGTCGAGCCCTGGCAGCTGCTCGGCGGACTGGCCAGTCCGCTCTACATCACCAGCGGCATCCTGCTCTTCCCGCGGCTCGGCGCCCTCGCCGCCGTCGGGCTCTTCGTCACCGGCCAGATGTTCGCCTCGCTCGCGCTCGACCTCTTCGGCCTGCTCGGCCTCGAGAAGAAGGACCTGAGCGCCGGGATCGTCGTCGGAGCCGTGGCCGTGCTCGCCGGCATCGTGGTGATCATCCGCGGCATGAAGGCGGCGGCCCCTCCCGGCGCCCCCAAGATGTCGAGCGCCGGCCGGGCCGGCTGGCTCGCCCTCGGCATCATCGCGGGAGCCGTGCTGCCCGTGCAGGGCGCGGTCAACGCCCAGCTGCGCGCCCAGCTCCAGCAGCCCGTCACCGTCGCCGTGATCAGCTTCGCCGTGGCGACCTTCACCATCGCCGTCGTCCTGCTCGTGCTGTACGCGACCCGCAGGACGCCCAAGCCCAAGATCGCCCCGCTGAAGAAGATGCCCTGGTGGGGCTGGCTCGGCGGTGCCTGCGCCGCCGCGTACGTCACCGGCACCTTCCTGCTCATCCCCGAGATCGGGGCCGCGGTGACCATCGCGCTCACCGTGACCGGTCAGCAGCTCACCTCGGCCCTGATCGACCACAAGGGCCTCTTCAAGCTCCCCCAGCGCTCCCTCACCAAGGCCCGCGCCCTGGGCCTCGGCCTGCTGATCGCCGGCTCCCTGACCATCCAGCTCGTCTGACCCGGGCCGTCACTCCCCCCGGGACCCCACCCGGGGGGCTCACGGCCCGCACGGTGCGCCATGAAAGGTGTGTCATGAAAGCGTCCTACACCGCCGGGCCGGACCTCCACGTCCTCCCCTCGGCGCTGCCCATCCCGGGCCTCGGCGACCAGCCGGTGAACGCCTTCCTCCTCCGGTCCGGCCAGCCGCTCCTCGTGGACACCGGCATGCCCGTCGACCGGGAGGGCTTCCTGGACTCCCTCTGGTCCCTGATCGAGCCCGCCGATCTGCGCTGGGTCGTCGTCACCCACGACGACCGCGACCACACCGGCGCCCTCGCCCGGATCCTGGAATCCGCGCCGAACGCCAGGGTGCTCGCCAACGCCATATCACTGACGCGAATATCGGAAGAGTTCAGCATTCCGCAGGAACGGGTAGTAACTGCGAACCCGGGAAGTCGCGTGAAAGTCGGTGATCGTGAGTTGAGTTTCCACCGGCCCCCCACGTTCGATTCCCCCGGAACCCTCGCCGTGTTCGACCACTCCGATGGAACGCTCTACAGCTCCGACAGTTTCGGGACCGTCGTCGGAGAAATCAGGCACGAGTTCGCCGATCTTTCCGAGGAGGAATTCTTTCACGGCTTCGAGGTCCTCAACCGGGCGATAGCCCCGTGGACCGCGCTGGTCGACGAGGAGAAGTTCCTGCGGCCCGTGCGCGAACTGGCCGCCCTGCGCCCCGCGAAGCTGCTGAGCGCCCACGGGCCGACCGTCCGCGAGGAGGCCGTACCGCGGCTCTTCGAGGCGATGGCCCGCATCCCCGCCCTGCCCGCCTGGCTGCCCGACGCCGACCTCGACCTGGAGGCGGCGCTCGACGCAGTGGAGTCCCCCGCCGGCTGAGCCCCGCTCCGCCCGCGTACGAACCGAGGAGAACCATGCCCGACCCGACCACCGCCGATCTGACCCCGCCGCGCGGAGTCGTCACCGTCTTCTCCGACATCTGGTGTTCCTTCGCGCACATCGCCATCCACCGGCTGCACGCCACCCGGGCCCGGCTGGGCCTGGAGGAGCAGGTCTCCTTCGACCTGCGCGCCTTCCCCCTGGAACTGCTGAACGACGCCCCGAGCCCGCGCCCCGGCACGGACAGCGAGGTGGCCCGGATGGCCAGCCTGGAGCCGGCCGCCGGCTGGCAGCTGTGGCAGGCCAAGGACTGGCTCTACCCCTCGACGACCCTGCCCGCCCTGGAGGCGGTGCTCGCCGCCAAGGAGCAGAGCCTGAACGCCTCGGAGCAGCTCGACCTGGGGCTGCGCCGGGCCTTCTGGGCCGAGTCCCGCTGCATCAGCCATCGCAAGGTGATCCTGGAGGTCGCCGCGGACACCGGCGTGGTGGACGTGGACGCCCTCACGGAGGCGCTGGACGACGGGCGCGCCCGCCGCTCCCTCGCGGACCAGGCGGCCCTGTCGGCGAGCGACCGGATCAACTGCAGCCCCCACCTGTTCCTGCCCGACGGTTCCGACCACGCCAACCCCGGCATCGAGGTGGGCTGGGAGGGCGCGTACGGCATCGGCTGGCCGGTGATCTCGTCGGACGACCCGAAGGTGTTCGAGGACATCCTGCTGCGGGCCGCCACGGAATAGTGGAACAAGCCGCGAAAGCGGCCCGATAAAGGGAACGACGGCCAGGCATTCCTATTCGAGGAATGCCTGGCCGTCGTTCCTTTTTTTGATTCCGAGAACATCGCGGTGATTATTAATTGCGTGACCCGTGCGTTATTCGCAAGGGCGGTCGGAGCTCCTAAAGTCATTCACGCCGCCGGAATTCCGGACGGAGATTCGTATCGACAGCGGGAGTTCTTCATGTCGTTGACCGACAAGGCCGATGTCAGCACCTTCGTCGACCTCACCCAGCACGAGATCGAGGCGCTGAAGACCCGGTTCAACCTCGCCGACGCACACACCCACCAGCGCCAGTCCGCCTCCCAGGAGCGGATCGTCTCGCGGCTCCCCGAGCTCTGGCACGAGTCGGAGTCGAAGCAGCAGGCGCACTTCGAGCGCCAGTTCATCGACGCCTTCTTCCGGCTGCACCAGCAGCCGACCGCCCGCGCCATGCAGCGGACGCTCCTTTCCTACTCCGCCAGCGTGTCGACCATGGTCGCCGGCATGTTCCTCAAGCAGCGCGGCATGTCGGTGCAGCTGGTCGAGCCCTGCTTCGACAACCTGGTCGACCTGCTGCGCAACATGCAGGTCCCGATCGCCCCGTTCGCCGAGTCGGCGCTGCACGACAAGGACGCCATCTACGACCGGCTCGTCGAGGAGATCGACGCGGACGCGATCTACCTCGTCGACCCCAACAACCCCACCGGGTTCACCCTGCTCGCCGAGAAGCTGGAGGGCTTCCGCGAGGTCGTGCGCTACTGCGTGGACCACGACAAGGTCCTGGTGATGGACTTCTGCTTCGCGTCCTTCGCGCTCTGCGACGAGGGCATCGGCCGGGTGGACATCTACCAACTCCTGGAGGAGTCCGGCGTCACGTACATGGTCATGGAGGACACCGGCAAGACCTGGCCGATCCAGGACGCCAAGTGCGCCATGATCACCGCCAGCCGGAACATCCAGGAGGAGGTCTACAACCTCCACACCAGCGTCCTGCTGAACGTCTCGCCCTTCGTCCTCAACATGGTCACGCAGTACGTCGAGGACTCCATCACCGACGGCTTCGCCTCCGTCCGCGACATCATCCGCACCAACGGCGAGGCCGCCCGCAAGGCCCTGGGCGGCACCATCCTGGAGTTCCAGGAGCCGGTCGTCGGCACCAGCGTCGCCTGGTTCCGCATCAAGCCGGAGCACCTGACCGCCACCCAGCTGCAGGCCGTCCTCTTCGACGAGGAGGTGTACGTCCTGCCGGGCACCTTCTTCTACTGGAACACCAAGGAGAAGGGCGAGCGTTACGTCCGGCTGGCCCTGGCCCGCGAGCCGGAGCTGTTCGCCGGCGCGATGGAGCGCATGCGGAAGGTGCTCGAGCGCTATGCGGTCTGACGCGAACCCGGTGGCGTTCATCGACGCCACGGCCTTCATGGGCATGCACAGCGAGGACGACGCCGTCCGGGTGGCCGCCAAGGCCTTCTTCGCGGACCGGCTCGCCGCCGGGGACGCCGGCGCGGTCGTCATGAGCTGGGAGCAGGTCGGCCGCTGCGACGACCTCGTGTGGGGCTACGAGCGGGGGGTGCAGGACGAGTACTACCCGTTCATGGACGTCCTCCACACCGATCTGGCCGTCGACCGCGTCCCGTACACCGAGGACGACGTCCGCCGGGCCTTCACCGAGCCCGCGCTCGACGGTCTGCCCACGCACGAACGCCTGCTGCTCGCCCAGGTCATCGGGCGCGGCGGCGTGCTCCACACGGCGAGCCCCCGGCTGACCGGGGCGGCGGGGCTGCCCGTCGTACCGCTCGCGCCCCCCGCGCCGGCCGGCGCTCCCGCCCCCGGCGAGGAGCCGTCCTTCCCCGCGTACCTGGAGGACCTGTACCAGCGCTCGCTGGTGCTGACGGTCGTCTCCGAAAACCTCTGACGAGCCTCCGCAGACATTCCGAAGGGCACCCCACTCATGCCTGGCACCTACTCCGGGACCGTCGTCCCGCTGATCACCCCCCTCGACGAGCACGGCGTCGTCGACGAGCAGAGCGTCGTGCGCCTCCTGGACCACATCCGCGCCGAGGTCACCGGCTTCATGCCGGCCCTGACCTCCGGTGAGGGCTGGAAGCTCGACGCCCGCCAGTGGCAGGACGTCGTCACGTACACCGTGCGGCACGCGGGCGGCCTGCCCGTCCTCGCCGGCATCCAGCTCCCCGACACCGCCGCGGTGATCGACCGGGCCCGTACGGCGGCCGCGATCGGTGCCGACGCCGTCGTCGTCACCACGCCGTTCGGCGCGGACGTGACGCAGGACCAGATCGTCGAGCACTACGAGGCCATCCGCGCGGCGGTCGACATACCGATCTTCCTCTACAACGAGGAGGCGCTCTCGGGCAATCGCATCGAGTTCGACACCCTGATCAGGATCTGCAAGGAGATCCCCGGGATCGTCGGCATCAAGGAGTCCAGCGGCGACGCCGCCTTCACCCGGCAGATGGCCGGTGCGGGCACCGGCATCCCGGTCTTCGAGGGCTGGGAGAACCTGCTGGTCGACGTCCGCGGCGTCGACGGCTTCATCGGCCCGCTGGCCAACCTCGAACCCGGCCTGTGCAACGCGATGCTGGTCGACCCGACCCCGGACCGCCAGGCGGAGATCAACACCGTCTGCGAGCGGTACGGCGTCTTCCTCGACGACTGGTACCGCTGGGTCAAGAAGGAACTGCACCGGCGCGGCGTGATCAGTTCCCCGACCGTGCACGAGGAGGCGAAGGCGGCATGAGCACCACTCCCGCCTCCGCTCCCTCCGCCGCCGTCCCGGTGGCCGCGCACTCGATCACGGCCCCGGCCGCGACCGCGCAGCGCGAGCTCCACAGCCTCTACCGCCGGGTGCCCAACCTCGGGGACTACGGCTCGATGACCGCGATCGAGGAGCGGTGGATCCTGCCCAAGGCGCGGGCGTACGAGGCCTCCGCGCCCCGCTTCGGCTCGGCCGGCGACCTGCTCCAGGCGCTCAAGGAGTTCCTCGCCGAGGAGGAGGCCGCGCTGCCGGAGAGCGCGGTCTTCCTCGCCGAGCACGCGACGCTCGACCAGTTCAAGGTCGTGGTGCGGCAGTTCGCCCTCGACGGTCTCACCGAGTCGGAGTCGCTGCTCCCGGTGGTCCCCCGGCTGCCGTACCGCTCGGCGATGGCGGTCTTCCGCGTCCTCATCGACGAACTCGGCTGCGGCAACGAGGAGAAGGCGCACTCCCAGCTCTACCGCGACCTGCTCACCGAACTCGGGATGAGCCTCCGGCTCGACGACTACCTCGACGAGACGGCCCCGGAGTGCTTCGCCTACGTCAACATGTTCCACTGGCTGGCCAGCCGGGCACCCTCGCCCCAGTACTTCCTGGGCGCGTACGCCTACTTCGAGACCAGCGTGCTGTACGCCTTCCAGAGCTTCGCGCGCGCGGCGCGGCGGCTCGGCATCGTCCACGACGCGTACTACACCGAGCACCTCTACATCGACGAGTACCACAGCAGTCACATGCGTACGGCGATCCGCGCCCTGGAGGAGCCGGACCTGGCGAAGATCTGGGCGGGCGTGCGGCTGGCCTCCGACATCGTCGGTACGGCCACCGAGACGGCCGTCGCGCGGGCGCGGGAGACCGTCTCATGACGGCCGTCCCCGCCGGCCGGCGCAGGGTCTCCGACGCGCCCGCCGTCCGCCAGGTGACCGAGGACCTGGTCCTGGTCGAGGTCGGCGGCCGCAAGGTCCTCGCGGCCGCCGTCTGCCCGCACCGCGGCGGCCGGCTGAAGTACGGCAGGGTCGACGGGGACAGGCTGCGGATCACCTGTCCCCTGCACCACACGACCTTCGACCTGACCAGCGGGGAGCGCCTGTCGGGCGCGGCCTGCGCGGACATCCGCGTGGTCGACGTCCTGCCGGGTGACCTCTCCGTACCGGAACAGCGCGACCCGGCGCACGACGGCAGCGTCGCGCCGGCCCCGGGCACCACCCCCGCCGGGGGCGCCTCATGACCACCACACCGACCGGGGCGGCGTCCACCGTGACGCCGCCCCGTGCGGCGGTCGACCACGACGGCATCGCGCCGGTCCCCGAGGGCGAACGCACCTCGCGGCCGGGCGACTTCGGCTGGATCTGGCCTTCCGCACAGTTCTCCTTCGGCACCGTCGTCCTCGGCGCGCTGCCCGTGGTCTTCGGCCTCGGCTGGTGGGCCTCGGCGAGCGCGATCGCCGTGGGCGTCGCCGTCGGCACGGCGCTGCTCGCGCCGCTGGCCCGTTTCGGCGTCCGGACCGGCACCAACGACCCGGTGGCGAGCGGCGCGCACTTCGGCGTCCGGGGCAGGGTCGTCGGCAACACCATCACGGTGGTGACCGCGCTCGGCTTCTTCGCCATCGCCGTCTGGACCGGCGGCACCGCCGTCATGGTCGCCGGGCACCGGCTGCTCGCCACGCCGACCGGCCCCGGCGCGCTGACCGCCGCGATGTTCGTGACGGCGGCGGCCGTCGCGCTGGTCGCCGTCCGCGGCCACGAGACCCTCGTCCGTACGTACAAGGTGACCGCGGTGACCGGCGGCGCGGTCCTCCTCGGCACCGTGCTGGTGCTCGCCCCGGACTTCGACCCGGGGTACGCCGGCGGGCCCCTCGCCCTCGACGGCGCCCTGCACACCTGGCTGCTCGCGGCGACCGCCTCCGCCACGGTGCCGCTGTCGTACGCCACCTTCCAGGGCGACTACACCCGCTTCATGCCCGCCTCCACCCCCACCGGCCGGGTCGTCCGGGCCAGCGGGATCTCCATGTTCCTCAGCAGTCTCGCCGCGCTGCTCACCGGCGCGTACGTGACGACCCTCTTCCCCGTCCCCGACGAGCCGTGGCTCCAGGGCCTGACGGACGCGGTGCCCGGCTGGTTCGCGGTCGCCGTCGTGGTCTTCGGCTTCGCGGGCACCCTGCCGCAGGCCGGACTCTGTCTGTACGCGGCCGGGCTCTCCGCCAACTCCGTGTTCTGGCGCTCCTCGCGGGCCGCCGTCACCACGGTGGTCGCGCTGCTCGCGGCGGCCGTGCTGTACCTCGGCGCGGTGGTGTACGACGCCATGGACGCGATGTCCGCGTTCGTGACGCTGCTGCTCACGGTCGTCGCCCCCTGGGCGGCCGTGCTCTTCGTCGGGTACGTGCTCCACCGGGGCAGGTACGACGCGGAGGCACTGCGCTCCTTCACCACGGGCGGGGGCGGCCGGTACTGGTACACGGGCGGGGTGAACGCGCGGGCCGCCACGGCCTTCGCGGCCGGCTCGGCCGTCGGCGTCCTGTGGGTCAACAATCCCCTCTACACCGGCCCGTTGACCGACCTGACCGGCGGTGTCGACCTGAGCCTGCCGGCCTCCTTCGTGGTCGCCGCCGTGCTGTACGGGGCGCTCTGCAGGATCTGGCCGGAACCGCTGCCGGCGCCGTCGCGAAGGCCGAGGTGACGCATGTCCACCACAGTTCCGCCCCCGGCCCCCGGCGCGGTGCGGCTCACGGTCCGCTCGGTCGTCCGGGAGGCCGAGGGCGTCCTCGGTCTCCTGCTCGCCGATCCCACCGGCGCCGAGCTGGCCCCGTGGGAACCCGGCGCCCATCTGGAGGTCACCCTGCCGTCCGGGGCGGTCCGGCACTACTCGCTCTGCGGCGACCCGGCGGACCGCGGCACCTACCGGCTCGGGGTGCTGCGGGAGCCGGCCGGCCGGGGCGGTTCGGAGGAGGTCCACACCGCCGTCCGGGAGGGTACGGTCCTCGGCGTGCGGGGCCCGGTCAACCGCTTCCCCCTGGTGCCCGCCGAGCGGTACCTGTTCATCGCGGGAGGCATCGGCATCACCCCGCTCCTGCCGATGCTCCGCTCTCTCCCGCCGGGTTCGTGGTCGCTGCTGTACGGCGGCCGGAGCCTCGCGTCGATGGCGTACCGGGCGGAGCTCGCCGGGCTTCCCGGGGTGACGCTCGTCCCCCAGGACACGGCGGGAATGCCCGATCTGGACGCCGTCCTGGCCCCGCTGCCCGCGGACACGGCCGTCTACTGCTGCGGCCCGGAGGGGCTCCTCCGGGCGGTGGAGGAACGGTGGCCGGGCCCGCTGCACACGGAGCGGTTCGGCGCGGCTCCGGCGTCCGCCCCGGTCGCGGCGGAGCCCCCGGCGGAGGACGGCGGCTTCGAGGTGGAGCTGCGCCGCACCGGCCGGACCCTGCGCGTGGAGCCCGGCCGGACCTTGCTCGACGCCGTACGGGAGGCCGTGCCGGGCGTCCCGTACTCCTGCGAGGAGGGCTGGTGCGGCACCTGTGAGACCAAGGTGGTGGCGGGCACGCCCGAGCACCACGACTCCGTCCTCGGCGAGGACGAGAAGGCCTCGGGGGCGACCATGATGATCTGCGTGGGCCGCTCGCGCGGGCCCCGGCTCGTCCTGGACCTGTGACGCGCGGAAGCCCGTACCGGCGTGGGGCCGGTACGGGCTTCCGCGTTCGCTCGGTCCGGGTGGTCACCGGGTCAAGTGGTCACCGTTTCGGGGGTCACCGGGTCAGGGGAAGACCACCAGGGCCCGGCCGCCCTTGCCCGCGAGCATGTTGTCGAAGGCGCCGGGGATGCCGTCCAGGGTGATCCGCTCGGTGACGAGGGCGCCGAGGTCGAAGCGGCCGGCCCGGATGTGCTCGGCGAGGACCGGCAGGTCCACGGCCGGGTCGGAGTTGCCGTAGACACAGCCCGCGAGGGTGCGGCCCCAGTGGAAGATCTCCAGGGCGTTGAAGGTGACCTGCTGGTCCTTGCCGCCGATACCGACGACCGTGGTGCGGCCGCCGCGCCGGGTGGAGTCCCAGGCGGTACGGATGGTGACCGCGCGGCCGACGCATTCGACGGCCACGTCGACGCCCTGGCCCCCCGTCAGCTTCCGGATCTCCCGCGCCGTGGTGTCGGAGGCGACGACGTACTCCGTCGCCCCGGCCGCGCGCGCCAGCTCCTCCTTCTCCGGCGACACGTCCACGGCGACGATCGTGGACGCCCCCGCGATCCGGGCCGCCTGGAGGGTGGCGAGGCCCACGCCGCCGACGCCGAACACCGCGACGCTCTCGCCCTCCCGGACCCGGGCGGAGTGGTGGACGGCGCCCCAGCCGGTGAGGACCGCGCAGCCGAGCAGGGCGGCGTCGGTGAGCGGCACGCCCTCCGGCGCCGGGAGGACGCAGCCCGCGGCGACGACGGTCTCCTCGGCGAACGCGGCGACGTTGAGGCCGGGGTGGAGTTCCCTGCCGTCCTCCGTGCGGGCGTGGACGTTCGCGGCGCCGGTGAGCGCGTCGGCGCAGAGCCAGACCTCCCCGAGCGAACAGGGGTGGCAGGCGCCGCAGGAGGGCGCCCAGTTGAGGACGACCCCGTCGCCGGGGGCGACGTGGGTGACGCCCTCGCCCACGGAGACGACGGTGCCCGCGCCCTCGTGGCCGAGGACGGCGGGGACCGGGACGCGCATGGTGCCGTTGGAGAGGGAGAGGTCGGAGTGGCAGACGCCCGCGGCGGCGAGCCGCACCCGGACCTGGCCGGGGCCGGGCTCGGGCAGCTCGATGCCGGTGATCTCCAGCGGCGAGCCGACGGCGGGCAGGACGGCGGCACGGATCAGGCTCACGTGCGGTGCTCCTCGGGAGTCGGGGGGACGGCTCGGACGGTCAGAACTGGAGGGACTTGGTCTGGAGGTACTCGGTGAGGCCGTGCGTCCCGAGCTCCCGGCCCACCCCGGACTGCTTGTAACCGCCGAACGGGGCCAGCGGGTTGAACCGGCCGCCGTTGATGTCGACCTGGCCCGCCTCCATGCGGCGGGCGAAGGCGACGGCCTCCTCGGGGTCGCCCCAGACCGCTCCGGCGAGGCCGTACACGGTGCCGTTGGCGATGGCGAGGGCGTCCTCCTCGTCCTCGTACCGCAGCAGCGAGACGACCGGCCCGAAGATCTCCTCCTGCGCGATGGTCATCTCCGGGGTGACGTCGGCGAAGACGGTCGGGGAGACGTAGTAGCCGGTCTCCAGCGGGGCCTCGGGGCCGCCGGCGACGAGCCGGGCGCCCTCCTCGACGCCCTTCTCGATGTAGCCGCGGACGCGCTCCCGCTGCTTGGCGTTGACCAGCGGGCCGAGCCGCTCGCCGGGGACGTACTTGGCGACGGCCTCGGCGGCGAGCGCCACCGCCTCCTCGTACCGGTCGGCGGGGATCAGCATCCGGGTCCAGGCGCTGCACTTCTGGCCGGAGTTGGACATCACGTTGGCGACGCCGACGGAGACGGCCTGGGCGAGGTCGGCGCTCGGCAGGATCACGTTGGCGGACTTGCCGCCGAGTTCGAGGGCGACCCGCTTGACGGCGCCGCCCGCGAGGGCGCCGATGCGGCGGCCGACGGCGGTGGAGCCGGTGAAGGAGACCAGGTCCACGTCGGGGTGCTCGGCCAGGGCCTGTCCGGCGACCGGGCCGAGGCCGGTGACCAGGTTGAACACTCCGGCCGGCAGGCCCGCCTCGTGCACGGCCTCGGCGAAGAGCTGGGCGGTGAGCGGGGTGTCCTCGGCGGGCTTGAGGACGGTCGTGCAGCCGGCCGCGAGCGCCGGGGCGATCTTGGCGACGACCTGGTGGAGCGGGAAGTTCCAGGGGGTGATCGCGGCGACGACGCCGACGGGCTCGGCGTAGACGGTGGAGTTGCCGACCTTCTCCTCGAAGGAGTGGGTGGCGGCCAGCTCCGCGTACGTCCCCGCGACGGCGATCGGCAGTCCGGCGTGGACGGCGGCGGCGAGCTGCGGCGGCGCGCCGAGTTCGGCGGTGACGGTGGCGGCGATCTCCTCGGCGCGGGCGGCGAGCGCGTCGCGCAGGGCGGCGATCCGGGCGCCGCGCTCGGCGGGCGGGGTCGCGGCCCAGCCGGGCAGCGCGGCGCGGGCGGCGCGTACGGCCGCGTCGACGTCCTCGGCGGTGCCGGCCGGGACGTGGGCGATGACCTGCTCGTCCGCCGGGTTGATGACGGCGATCGTGTCGGGACCGGCGGCGGGGCGCCACTCCCCGCCGATGTACATCGCGTCGTGCGCCTTCATCCGCTGTCTCCTCACACTGCCGACCGGTTCGGCACCCAAACTAGCGCTGATAGTTTTTGGGCGCCAGAGCCTTCGGACGTGCCCCGGGTCTCACTGCCGCACCACGCGGCGGACCACCGGACGCACACCGCGGGCCCCGTCGATCGTGCCTCCCCCCGTCCGCCCTGTCCACGGGCACCCCGGACAGCCGTCCGCCCCCGGAACTGGCCGAACTCTCCTTGCCTTCCGGCGGTCGGCCGGTGAAACGCCGGACCGGCGGGCCCGCGCCGGGTGGCGTGGACCCGCCGGATCGGGACCGTCGGCGGACGCGGCTGGGGTCCGCCGCTCAGATCTTCTGGGCGATGTCGGTGAGGTGGGCGAAGACGACGATGTTCGCCTCGTACCCCGTCTTGCGGTCGAAGGCCCCGCCGCAGGTGAGCAGCCGCAGTTCGGGCCGCCCTGTGGAGCCGTACACCTCCTTGTCGGGGAAGTCGGTCTTGGCGTACGTACGGACGCGGTCGACCGTGAAGACGGCGACCCGGCCGTCGGCGCGGGCCACCCGCACGGTGTTGCCGGGGCTGAGCGAGTCGAGGTTGAGGAAGACGGCGGGCCCGGAACGGGTGTCGCGGTGGCCGACGACGACGGCCGTCCCCCGCTCGCCGGGCGTGGCGCCCTTGGCGTACCAGCCGACGACCCGGGGGTCGTCGACGGGCGGCGTGGCGAGCCGCCCCTCGGCGTCGAGACCGAGCCTGGTCACGGGGGCCTCGATGGTGATGGCCGGCACGGCGACGGCGGTCGGCACGGAACGGGCCAGCGGGGCGGGGGGCGGCGAAGGCCGGGGCGGCGGCACGGGCTTGGGCCGCGCCCGGGGCTTCGCCTTGTGGTCGAGAGCGGCGGGGGCGCCGGCCGCGGCTCCGGCCGGCGCCCCGGCCGCCGCGACCGGTCCGGCGCCGCCGGAGGCGACCGGACCGGCGGCGGGCGGCGCGTCGGCGGCGTCCTCGTCCCCCGCCCACCAGACGCCGCCGGTCACCAGGACCACGGTGACGGTCACGGTCCTGGCGAGCCGGAGCAGGCGCCGCCGTCGGCGCGTGAGGCGGGCCGACCTACGCGGCGCCATTGTCGCGGCGGCGCGAGCGGCGGATCAGGACCAGTCCGGCCGTACCGGCGAGACCGGCGGCGACGGCCGCCCCGACGCCGAAGGCGGAGGAGTCCTCGGCGGCCAGCTCCGCGCTGCCGCCGCCGCCGGCGCCGACCGGGCCGTGCGGGGGCTTGCCGGGACCGTGGCCGCCGGTGGTGGGCGGGTTGGTCGGGTTGGTGATGACGTCACCCGGGCACTCGACCTTGAAGACCTTCTGCTTGCCGGCCCCGTTCTCGCCCTCGAAGGTCCAGACGAGCTTGTACTGGCCACTGGGCAGCGACAGCGGGCCGGTGTGGCCCTTCCCGGTGCCGCCCAGGGTGATGTGCCCGCTGAGCGAGGGGTCGTCGGCCTTCGGTGGCTGGGGGGTGATCTCCCAGTCGACTTCCTGGAGCGAGTCGAAGTTGAAGGCCGCCAGGTAGAACTTGCAGACCTTCGGTTCGTTGCTCTGATCGTCGAAGGGCGTGCCGACCTTGTGGATCTTCACGTCACCGTTGTCGCCCGGGGCGGCGAAGGCGGCGGGCGCGCCCGCGAGGGCGAGGCCGCCGAACGCGAGGGCCGCGGCTGCGGTGGCGGCGAGGGGGCGGGCGGTTCGAGCGGTCATGCGGGTTCCTCCGGAAGGAGTTCGTCGGACAGGTCAACCGATAATCCGACTATCCGTCACCACATGACTACGAAGGGTGGCGACATGCCCACGCCACCCCTCGAAGTCGCCCGTCCGGCTCAGATGATCCCGAAGAGCATCCCCGCCGCCAGCACGACCAGCGCGGTCAGCGCCGCCCACTTCACCGTGAACTTGGTGTGGTCGCCGAACTCCACCTTCGCCATGCCGACGAGCACGTACACGGCGGGCACCAGGGGGCTCGACATGTGCAGGGCCTGGCCGACCAGCGAGGCCCGCGCGATCTCCAGCGGCGACACGCCGTGGGCGGCGCCCGCCTCCGCGAGGACCGGCACGACACCGAAGTAGAAGCCGTCGTTCGACATGAAGTAGGTGAGCGGGATGCTGAGGAGACCGGTGATCAGGCCCATGTGCGGGCCCATCCCCTCGGGGATGGCGCCGACGAGCCAGTCGGCCATGTGCTTGACCATGCCGGTGCCGGTGAGGACGCCGGTGAAGACGGCGGCGGCGAAGACCATGCCCGAGACGTTGAGGACGTTGTCGGCGTGGGCGGCGATCCGGGCCTTCTGCTCGGCCATCTTCGGGTAATTGACGGTGAGCGCGAGCGCGGCGCCGAGCAGGAACAGCACCGGGATCGGCATCAGTTCGAGGATCATCGCGGCGAGCAGGGCGACCGTCAGGCCCGCGTTGAACCAGTACAGCCCGGGCCGCAGGGTCGCCCGGTTCGGGTCGAGCCCCTGGAAGCCCTCGTCCTCCCCGGCACCCGCACCGGCGGGGGCGACGGGGGCGGCCGCGCCCTGCGCGTCGCCGGAGGTGTCGGCGCCCGGCGCGTCACCGGCACCGCCGGCCGGCCTCTTGCGCAGGTTCACGCGACCGCCGGCGCCGCCGCCCCCGCCACCCGCCGTGACCAGCACCGCGTCGGTCTCGGACACCAGGGCCTCGTCGAGCGTGAGGTAGCCGATGCGCTTGCGCTCCCGGCGGCCGAGGACGTACGCGAGGACGAAGACGAAGAGCAGGCCCATGCCGAGCGCGGGGATCATCGGCACGAAGATGTCCCCGGCGTCCAGCTTCAGCGCGGTCGCCGCGCGGGCCGTCGGCCCGCCCCAGGGCAGGGTGTTCATGACGCCGTTCGCGGTGGCGGCGACACCGGTCATGACCACCAGGCTCATGCCGAGCCGCTTGTAGAGCGGATACATCGCCGACACGGTGATCATGAAGGTGGTGGACCCGTCGCCGTCCAGCGAGACGATCGCGGCGAGCACCGCCGTACCCACGACGACCCGCACCGGGTCCGCCTTGCAGAAGCGCAGGATGCCCCGGACGATCGGGTCGAACAGGCCGACGTCGATCATCACGCCGAAGTAGACGATCGCGAACATCAGCATGGCGGCGGTCGGCGCCAGCTTGCCGACGCCTTCGATGACGTAGTCGCCGAGCTGGGCCCCCTGCCCGACCGCGACGCAGAAGAGCGCGGGGATCAGCACGAGCGCCGCGATCGGCGACATCTTTTTCATCATGATCAGGACCAGGAAGGTCGCGATCATGGCGAAGCCGAGGACGGTCAGCATGGAGGGCACCTCACGTTCACCGTTGAACTGCCGCCGAGCGGCGGTCCGGATGACCGTAGGTGCCCCCTTCCGCCGTTAACAAGATGTCGACGCGTGAGCAATACGAGCAAAACCCCAGGTCACGGCAGGGGTGACACCTCGACGGGGAAACCGTTGAGCACGGCGGTGCCCGACAGCGGGTCGAGCCGGGAGCCGTCGAGCAGCTGGTTGACGTTGACGCCGGGGCGCGCGGACGCCACGGTCAGACGGGTCCCCGGCCGGTCGTGGCCCCAGCCGTGCGGGAGGCTCACCACGCCCGGGCGCACCCCGTCGGTCACCTCGACCGGCACCTCGAGCTCGCCGCCCTCGCCCTTGATCCGGGCGAGGCCGCCGTCGGCGAGCCGCAGCCGGGCCGCGTCGTCGGGGTGCACCTGGAGGGTGCACCGGTTCGAGCCGCCGCCGAGCGCGGGCGTGTTGTGCAGCCAGCTGTTGTTCGAGCGCAGGTGACGGCGCCCGACGAGCTGGAGGGTGCCGGGGTCGGGTACGGCGTCGAGCGCGGCCCGCAGCCGGGGCAGGTCGGCGGCGATCGGCGCGGGGAACAGTTCGATCCGCCCGCTGCGGGTCCTGAGGAGCTGGGGCAGGCGCGGCTTCAACGGGCCGAGGTCGATGCCGTGCGGGTGGGCGCGCACCTCGTCGAGGGTGAGTCCGTACGGGCCGAGGCGCAGCATCAGGTCGAGCCGGCGCTCCGGCCCGGTGTCCCCCGTGAGCCGGGCGGCGAACTCCTGGGGATCCGCCCCGAACGCGGGCGAGTGCTCCTGCGTCACCGCCTTGGCGAGGGTGGTCTCGATGGCGAGCCGGTCCACGGCGGACGGCGGCGCCCCGTGCATCCCGGAGACGGCGAGGATCAGCCGGGCGTGGATCTCGCACTCGTCCATGCGGTCGGCTTCGAGGGGGACGGCGGCGGGGGTGTAGCGGACCTGGTCTCGGACGGCGAAGCCGTTGAAGGCGAAGTCGAAGTGGGCGCTCCGGGAGGGCGGGGGCGGCGGCAGCACGACGTCGGCGTGGCGGGTGGTCTCGTTGAGGTAGGGGTCGACGGCGACCATCAGGTCGAGGGCGTCGAGGGCGGCGTCCAGGCGCTGTCCGTCGGGTGCGGACAGCACGGGGTTGGAGGCGACGGTGATCAGGGCGCGGATCTTCCCCTCCCCCGGTGTCTCGATCTCCTCGGCGAGCGCGACGAGCGGCAACTCCCCCTTGACCTCGGGGTGCTGGGAGACCCGGCTGCGGCGGCGGCCGAGGGCGAAGCCCTTGCCCGGTCCGGCCGGGCGCGGGGCGGGCGCGGTGGCGGAGAGCGGGAAGAGGGCGCCGCCGGGCCGGTCGAGGTTGCCGGTGAGGATGTCGAGGACGTCGACCAGCCAGTTGCCGAGGGTGCCGTGGGCCACGGTGGAGCTGCCCATCCGCCCGTAGACGGCGGCGGTGGGCGCGGCGGCCAGTTCCCGGGCGAGGGTGCGGAGGGTGGCGGCGTCCACGTCGCAGGCGTCGGCGACCGCCTCCGGGCTGAACTCCCGGACCGCCGCGCGGACCTCCTCGACCCCCTCCACATGGGCGGCGAGCGGGCCGAGGTCGGTGAGCCCCTCCTCGAAGAGGGTGTGGACGAGCGCGGCGAGGAGCAGCGCGTCGGCGCCCGGGCGGATGGCGACGTGCCGGTCGGCGAGGCGGGCGGTGCGGGTGCGCCGGGGGTCGACGACGGTGAGGGTGCCGCCGCGCCGGCGCAGCGCCTTGAGCCTGCCGGGGAAGTCGGGGGCGGTGCAGAGACTTCCGTTGGAGTCGAGGGGGTTGGCTCCGAGGATCAGCAGGTGATCGGTGCGGTCCAGGTCCGGCACGGGGACGGCGAAGGGGTCTCCGAAGAGCAGGCCGCTGGAGACGTGCTTGGGCATCTGGTCGAGCGTGGACGCCGTGAAGAGGTTCCGCGTGCGCAAGGCACCGATCAGCAGGGGCGGGTAGAGGGCGCCGGCCATCGTGTGCACATTGGGGTTGCCCAGGACGATACCCACGGCATCCGGCCCGTACTCCTCGATCAGCGGGCGAATTCTCGCGGCGATCGTGTCGAACGCCTCTTCCCAGGTGGCCTCCTGGAGCCGGCCGTCCTTCCGGACCAGGGGAACGCGCAGCCGGTCCGGGTCGGAGTCGACCTCGGGGAACGCGGCACCCTTGGGGCAGATGAACCCCTGGCTGAAGACGTCGTCGCGGTCGCCACGCGCCCCGGTGACGCGTGCCCCCTCGATCGTCAGCGTCAGTCCGCAGGTCGCTTCGCAGAGCGGGCAGATGCGCAGGGCGGTGGACATGGCGTCTCCCTGGGGCGGCGGGTCGGGGCCGGGGCGTCGGCCCGCCGCGAGCATACCGACCGGTAGGCACGGTGGGGAGGGGTGCGCGGGGGTTCAGGCGAGCGAGGGCGCCAGATAGGCGTAGAGGAGCTGACGGGTCTCGTCGATCAGCGCGGGGTCCCCGGCGGGGTCGGTCCGGAAGGCGAGCCGGACGAGGGCGTCGGCGGTCTCGACGCCGACCAGGACCTTTCGGCGCAGCCCGTCGTCGGCGGGGCGGTTCAGGTGGGTGGCGAGGAGCTCACAGATCCGCTCGACGACGAGCCGGTTGGGGTCCTCGGCGGCGCTCTCGGCCGCCTCCTCCCCCTCCCCTCCCCCTTCCCTCTCCCCCTCGCCGGCGTCGCCTTCGGCGCTGTCGCCGGGCGCGGCGGCGGGCACGCCGAAGTCGACGAGCGCGAAGCCCGGGACGGTCCGCTTCATCTCGATGAACTCGTCCAGCACCCCGTCGATGGCGCCGTACGCGTCGAGGAGCGGCGCGGCCGCGAGGCGGTCCGAGATCCGCCGGGCGTACTCGTCGAGGTTGCGGTGCGCGAGCGCCGCGACCATCGCCCGCTTGTTGCCGAAGAAGCGGTAGACGGAGCCGATGGGCACACCGGCGCGGGCGGCGACGGCGCGGGTGCTCAGCTGCTCGTAGCCGGACTCGTCGAGGAGTCCGGCGCAGGCGTCGAGGATCCGGGCGAGCCGCTCGGCGCTGCGCTGCTGCACCGGGGTGCGGCGGAGCGCCGGCGGGTTCTGGGGGCGGGTCTGGGGCACGGGGACCATGATGCCGCTCCGGTCGGGGTCAGGCGATCAGCAGGCCGATGCCGCCGAGGGTGTACGCGATCATCAGCGCGAACAGCGGGAGTTGACCGGCGACCGCGCGGTCGGCCGGGAAGAGGCGCACGGAGCGGTCGTGGGCGGCGACGACACCGAGGACGTGACCGGTGACGATCGCGGCGACCTGGAGGGTCGCGAGGCCGCCGGGGCCCAGGAACGGGGCGGGTGAGGGGGCGTTGTCAGACCCCCCTGCCAAGATGACTGTGCGTGGTCCTTCGGTGACGAAGAGCGAGAAGTAGTGGGCGACGAGATAGCCGAGGGCGATGGGCAGGAGCGAGTGGGCGAAGGAGGTGAGGGGTGTGGAGAGCGCGCGGTTCATCAGGCGGAGGGCGCCCGCGCACAGTCCGTAGCAGGCGGCGACGAGGGCGACGGCGGAGAGGAGGCCGAGCGTGGCGGTGGGGGTGGGGCCGAGGGGTGAGGTCTGGAGGGAGGTGATCCATCGGGGGTTGTCGGAGAAGCCGTCGTACGCGGTGGAGCCGAGGAGGACGCAGACGGTGGCGACGAGACCTGGCGTCCGGGGGGTGGCGTCCAGGCCGTTGAAGGGGGAGCGCAGCACGAGACGGCCGTCGGCGCGGCGGCCGAGCGGCGAGAGGCGGGCGAGAAGGGAGGAGTAGACCTCGAAGGGGTCGGCATGGGCGAACCACCGGTCGCCGTAGCGGGCGGCGCCGGTGAGCTGGACGCCGAGGTGGACGGTGAGCGCGAGGAGAAGGGTGCGGGAGGAGGTGTTGTCGGGGGCGACGAGCTCGAGCCAGGTGAAGAGGAGGAGCCCGGCGGCGGCCGGGCGGATGCCGACGGCGGCGGGCACGGGGCGGGGGTTCCGGGGCGGACGCAGGGAGAGGAGGGCGCGCAGGGGGTTGAGGAGGCGCCAGACGGGGCCGAGGAGGAGGGAGGCGGGGACGAGTCCGACCCAGAGCAGGACGTAGAGGGCGCCGGGTGCGGGGTTGCGGTCGGGGTCGTCGGGGCCGAGGAGGAGGTGGAGCAGGAAGAGAAGAGCGGCGGCGGAGCCGAGGAGGCGGAGGGCGGCACGGGTGGCGGGGGCGTCGGCCGCCCGTTGCAGGGCGGCGGGTAGCGGGCGCCCTGCCAGGTCGCCCTGGAAACGGGAGGAGGACCAGAGCAGTCCGAGGGCGAGGAAGGAGATGAGGAGCGCGGCGAAGGCACCGGCGTACGCGTAGAACGGCGAGAGGGGGAGGTCGTGCCGGGAGCCCACACCGTGGGCGAGGACGGTGTGGGCGGGGCGGGCGAGGACGAGGCCGGCGAGGACGCCGGTCATCGGACGACGAGTTGGGTGAGCAGGAGACCGGACTCGTGCGTCTCCACCTCGAACAGACCGGTGCGGTCCACGGTGAGGGTGAGGGTCGCGGGCGTGCCGGGAGAGAGGGGGAGTTCGCGGTCGTAGCCGTGCACATGGAGGGTGTCGGCGCGGTCGCCGGTGACCCGGAGGGTGAGGCGTTCACCCTTCTTCAACTCGATGCGGGAAGGGGGTGGTGAGACGGTCCGACCGCTGATGGTGAGGACGACGGTCCGACCGGGGTCGGGCGTGCGGGGGCTCACGGGGGCGGGGGCGGAGGGGGATGCGGGGGTCGGCGCGGGCGCGGTGGGGACGGGTGTGGTGGGGGCGCCGTCCAGGCGGACGGTGGCCTGGACGGGCGTGCCGGAGACGGCCCAGACCGTGTGGTCGTCCGCGTGGAGCCGGACGGTCAGGGTGTGGGCGCCCGCCGGTACGTGGCCCCAGGGGCCGTAGAGCCGGGCGGTCTCCCGGCCGTCGACCAGGAGGCGGGCGTGGCCCCGGCCCGGGAGGGCCGCGCCGCCGGTGCTCTCGGGAGTGAAGCGGAACCTCTCCACCGTGAGGTGGACGTTCCAGCCGCCCTCGCTGTCGGGGCGGGCCTCGGCCCGGACGGTGGGCGCCTCCGCCACCGGCAGCTCCCGGAGCCGGTGCCCTCCCTCGTCACGGGCCGGCAGGAGGGTGCCGCTGCTCCCGGTGGCCTCCTGATGGCTGGTGCCGGGCTTGTGATGCGTGGTGGGCCGCCCCCCGCACCCCACGAGCACGAGCGCGGCGACCAGAAGCAGCCCGGCCGCCGGCCCGACCCGCCGGGGACGGCCACCGGCCCGGGAACGACGGCCCCGGAAACGCCGGCCCCGCGAGCGGGCCTCGGGCGGGACGGCGGCGGGCGGGACCGCCCGTGTGGTGATGCGTGCGGCCACCGGCGGCGTCGCGGGTCGGTGGGTCATGCCGGGGTCCCCCCGTGAGGGTGGGACCCGGGGTGCGGCGCCGGGGCGGGGGTCGGTGCGTCGGGGGTCGGTGCGTCGGGGTCCGGTGCGTCGGGGTCTGGGGTCCGGGCGGGGGTTTGTGGGTTCGGGGTCGGGGGTTGGGTGCCCGTGCGGGTGCGGGTGCCTGCGGCTGTCACGGCCCACAGGACCCAGATCACGCCGAGGAGGAGGCGGAGCCAGGCGGGGCTCAGGGGGATGCCGGGGACCATCAGGACCGCCTTGTCGAAGGCGTCGAGAAGGGTGAGGGCGCCGAGGGCCACGGTGGTCCAGGCGAAGACCGGGCGGGAGGGGCGCAGGGCGAGGCCGATGAGGGTCCACCACAGGCCGGTGAGCAGCAGGGCGAGGGCCGGGACGGCGGTCGGGGTGAGGGCGAGGGTCGAGCCGGCGACGTCGAGGGCGAGGCCCACGAGGCCGATGAGGGTGGCCGCGCCGGCGAGGCGGCTGCCGCGCAGCCGGCGCCACCAGAGGGCGAGGCCGACGAGGGCGAGGAGGAGGGAGGTGCCGAGGGCGAGTTGGGTCTCGACGCGCTGGATGCCGCGGGCGCCGTACCAGTCGCAGCCGGCCGGGAGGCGGCGGGCCTGGACGTTGTAGTCGGCGCAGACGAGGAGTTGGGCGAGTTTGACGGGTTCGCCGATGAGCCGGTCGGCGTTGCCGGTGACGTCGCCGCGGCGTGCTCCGCAGCCGGGCAGGGCGCCGGGGCTTGCGGCGCCGGTGTCGGTCTGCCAGCAGTTGCCGCTGCCCTGGCCGTCCCACCAGACGTCGCTGCGGTTGGGGCGGGCGTTGCCGGCCTTGTCGACGCCGAGGTGGTTGCGGGCGTAGCGGTTGTGGTGGGAGGTGTCGGTCTGCTTGCCCCAGGCGGATTCGCCGCGGATGAAGGCGGGGACGGCGTTGAGGTAGAAGGCGGTGCGCTGGTGGCCGTAGACCCAGTTGTCCTCGTAGAGGTTCCAGTTGCCGCCGGCGGTGATGATGCCGGTGCCGGGGGGCATGGAGATCTGGGGGCAGACGACACCTTGTTCGTAGCCGCGTTCGACGGGCGGCTTCGCGCAGGTGCCGTCGGCGACGTACGGGTAGTAGTTCTGGTTGTTGTCGTGGATGAGGTTGCGTTCGAAGCGGGCGTGGTTCTGGGGCAGTCCGGGGTGGCCGGGGAAGGCGGAGTCCATGGAGGCGCCGCCCATGTTGTGGTCGAACTCGTTGTCGTGGACCCAGACGGAGTCTCCGGCGGTGCCGGAGTAGCCGACCATGTTGTGGTGGCTGCGGCAGCCGGTGATCTCGATGGAGTAGCGGGGGACGTCGTAGCCGCGGCCGTCGTTGATGTCGGAGGCCGAGCCGGGGTAGATGCCGGAGTCGCCGTTGCCGTGGGACTCGCAGTTCTTGTAGAGGCCGTGGTCGGAGGCGAAGGTGAGGAAGCCGTACTCGTCGTTCCAGCGGGTGAGGACGTCGTCGATGACGAAGCCGTCGGCGGCGAGCACGTACAGCGAGTTGAACGTGGTGCGCTGGGCGGTGAAGTTGCGGAAGTAGATGCCGTCGGTGCCGTCGGCCCGCAGGGCGTTGAGTTTCTGGTACTTGGCGTCGATGACGACGTCGAGGCGGGAGGCTCCGGTGCCCTCGATCTGGAGGTCCTTCTTGCCGAGGATCGCCACGAGGTTCTGGTTGTGCGGGCACTGCCGCTGCTGTTCGTAGCTGAGGATCTGGTAGCCGAGCGAGGACGTGGGGGCCTTGAGGGTGGCGCAGGCGCCGGTGGGCGGGGGCAGGGAGGGCTCTTCCTCGTAGAGGCCGGGGAGGATCGCGATGGTGAGGCCGGGCCGGTCGACGGCGTCGACGGCCTGCTGGAGGTGGCGGTAGCCGTCGCGGAGGCAGCGCTCGTGGAGGGTGCGGTTGCGGGCTTTGAGGGGGGCCGGGAAGCGGGAGATCCGGCTTTCGAAGGCGGCGCGGTCGGTCTTGCAGACGAGGAGGTCGGGTTCTCCGGTGCGGAGTTTCGGCACGGTGCCGGTGCCGTCGGGGAAGGTGACGGGCCGTTCCTCGTGGGCCTGGGCCCCGGGGGCGGTGAGCAGGGCTGCGGCGAGCGCCGCGAGCACGACCGTGAGCGCGAGGACGATCCTTCGGGACCAGGACATGCGCGAGAGAGTAGAGCAATGTTCATCTTTTTGAACCCCTCGCGCACGTACCAATTCGAGCCCCCGCGCACATACCGGTCCGAGCGAGGGGCGCCCCGATCCGAGGAAGGGCGTCTGCGCCCCGTTGACGAAGGGCGCGCGGAATCCTACGGTCATCCATAGGATTTCTTTGTGGGCTCAGGACAGGAGCGGTCGATGACCACGGAGCAGGCCAGGAAGACGGCCGAGGCGCTCGGCTACAGCACCGGATTCGGCAACGAGCACAGCTCGGAGGCGATCCCCGGCGCGCTGCCGCACGGCCGCAACGCGCCGCAGCGCGCGCCCCTCGGCCTCTATGCCGAGCAGCTCAGCGGCAGTGCGTTCACGGAGCCGAGGGCCCACAACCGCCGGTCCTGGCTCTACCGGATCCGCCCCTCGGCCGCGCACCCGCCGTTCACCCGGATCGACAACGGCGCCGTCCGCTCCGCGCCGTTCACCGAGACCGTCCCCGACCCCAACCGGCTGCGCTGGAACCCGCTGCCGGACCCGGCCCCCGGCACGGACTGGCTGGCCGGCCTGTGGACCCTCGGGGGCAACGGCGACGCGGCCCAGCGCAGCGGCATGGCCGTGCACCTCTACCACGCGAACGCCTCGATGGAGCGGGTGTTCGGCGACGCCGACGGCGAGCTGCTGATCGTCCCCGAGCAGGGCGGTCTCCTGCTGCGCACCGAGCTCGGCCTGCTCGCGGTCCACCCCGGCGAGGTCGCGCTCGTCCCGCGCGGGGTCCGCTTCCGCGTGGAACTGCTGGAGGAGACGGCCCGCGGGTACGTCTGCGAGAACTACGGCGCCCCGTTCCAGCTGCCCGACCTCGGCCCGATCGGCGCCAACGGACTGGCCAACGCCCGGGACTTCCGGGCCCCCGTCGCCGCCTACGAGGACGTCGAGGGCCCGGTCGAGGTGGTCAACAAGTACTGCGGCAACCTCTGGTCGGCGACGTACGGCCACTCGCCGCTCGATGTCGTCGCCTGGCACGGCAACCACACCCCGTACGTGTACGACCTGCACCGTTTCAATGTCATCGGGACCATCTCGTACGACCACCCGGACCCGTCGATCTTCACGGTGCTCACCTCGCCCTCCGACACCCCGGGGCTCGCGAGCGTGGACTTCGTGGTCTTCGCCCCGCGCTGGCTGGTCGGCGAGGACACCTTCCGGCCGCCGTACTTCCACCGGAACGTGATGAGCGAGTACATGGGCCTGATCGAGGGCGCGTACGACGCCAAGACCGCCGGAAAGGGAGGGTTCGTGCCGGGCGGCGGCTCGCTGCACAACATGATGTCCGCGCACGGCCCCGACCGGGAGACCTTCGACAAGGCCAGCGCCGCCGAGCTGAAGCCGCAGAAGATCGACGACGGCCTGGCCTTCATGTTCGAGACCCGCTGGCCGGTGACGACCACCCCGCAGGCCGCCGAGGCCGACCACCTCCAGCAGGGGTACGACGACGTATGGCAGGGTCTGGAGCGCCACTTTCGGCCGTAGTGTCTCGGCCGTAAGCCCGTAGCCTTCGTACGGAGAACCCGTGACCGCCTTCGCTCCCGACTCGCTGGTCCTGAACCGCAAGCTGCCGCTCTGGTATCAGGTCTCGCAGTCGCTGCGCGCCTCGATACTGGGCCGCACGCCCGACGCCTCGCTGCGGCTGCCCACCGAGGAGCAGCTCGCGGCGCACTACGGCGTGAGCGTGCTCACGATGCGCCAGGCCCTCAAGGAACTGGAGGAGGAGGGCCTGATCAGCCGGCACAGGCGGCGCGGGACCTTCATCGAGCCGGGCGCCCGGCGCTCCACGCCGCGCCGGCTGCTCGGCTCGATCGACGCGATCGTGGCCCAGCAGTCGGGCGAGCGGACGACGGTCCTCGGGCACGGCACCGAACCGGTGCCGGGTGAGCTCGCCGAGCACTTCCCGGATCTCGCGGAGGTGGTGGCGTACCGGCGGCTGCGCCGCGACGGGGAGAGCGGCGAGCCCACGAACTGGGCGGAGAACGCGGTGCGCCCCGAGCTGGCGGCCGGGATCGATCCGGCCGATCTGGAGCGCTGGCCGATGACGAAGGTGCTGCGGGACGTCGTCGGGGTGCGGATCAGCCGCATCACGGACACGGTGGAGGCGCGCCTCGCCGATCCGGAGACGGCCGCGCTCCTCCAGGTCCCGCTGCTGTCGCCGATCCTCCACTACACCGGTGTGACCTACGACGAGGACGGCAGGGTCGTCGACGTGGCGCGCATCCGCTACCGCGGGGACCGCTTCTCCTTCACGGTGACGGTCGAAGCCCAGTAGGCCTGCCCGCGGCGGGCGGTGGAGACCCACGGACGGCGGTCGTTAGCATGCGGGGCGTGACGGTAGCCCCGGGAGCGCACGACGACGCACCGCCCCTCCTCGACGACCTCATGCCGTGGTCCGTCGCGCCGCTGCGCTTCGGACGCTCGTGGATCGTGGCGCCGGACGCGCGGACGCTGCGGGCCCGCTGGGACCGTCTGGTGGCCGCCGAAGGCGCCGAGCGGGACGCGCTGTTCCGGCCGAGCCGGGCGCGGACCCCGGCGAGCGCGGTGGCCGCACTGCCCGGGCAGCGGACCGGCACCGTGCGCTGGGCCCGTGAACCGGGCCCGTGCCCGGAGCCCGTACGGGTGGCGCGCGGGCCGTTCGACGAGCAGTGGCTGCTGCCCGACCACCGGCTGATCGACACCGCCCGCCCGGAGCTGTGGCGGGTGGCCGGGGAACCGCAGCTCTTCGCCGTCGAGCAGGGATACGTGCCGGGGGCGGCCGGGCCGGCCCTCCTGGTGACGGCCGCGCTCCCCGAGGGCCGCTCCCCCGCGGGCCGGCCGGGCCGTATCCGGCCGCTGTTCCGGCGTCCCGGGGGCCGCGAGCCCAATCTCGCCCCCGGTCTCCTCGATGCGCTCGGGGAGCGGTACGGGCACGAGGTCGACGCCCTGGAGTGGCTCGCGTGGACGGTGGCGGCGGCCCGGCCCTCCCCCGCCGGGTGCCGGGTCCCGCTGCCGGAGGACCCGGCGGTCTGGGCGGCGGGGGTGGAGCTCGGCCGGGAGCTCCTCGACATCCAGGTGCGGGGCGCGGTCAGCGGGACGAAGCCGCGGCTGCCGGGCGGGCGCCGGCCCTATGTGCGGGCGGCGGTCCCGGCGCGTCCCACGGCGATGACGTACGAGGCCGGGGACGAGGCGCTGTGTCTCGACGGGGGCCGCGTCTCGCCCGTGCCGGCGGAGGCCTGGGAGTTCACGGTCGGTGGTGTGCGGGTCCTGGAGCAGTGGTTCGCGCAGCGCACGGCCGCCGCGGAGCCCGGCTCGCTGGACGCGATCGGGCCGGCGGCGTGGCCGCAGGAGTGGACCTCGGAGCTGCTCGACCTGATCACCGTGCTGGCCCTGCTCGGCGCGCGGGAGCCGGAGCGCGCGGCCCTCGCCGCGGAACTCGAGCGCGCGGCCCTCGCCGCGGAACCCGAGGGCGCGACCGGGCCGGCGGCGGCGTTGCGTGCGGCGGGTGTGCTGCCCCCGCCGTCCGCGTGCCGTCGCCCCGCCTCCGTGCTCGACCATCAGGAGGAGGGCCCGGAGGGGCAGTTCATGCTGCTGTGACGGGGCCCTCGGGCGGTGCGAACGAGTCGAGCAGACGGCTGATGGTCATGGCGAAGATCTCGTCCGCGTCGACGGGCGCGGCCGGGGCCTCGGCGAGCAGTTCGGCGAGGTGGGGGTACTTCCCGCTGGCGACCTGCGCCGTGAGGTAGGCGCCGCGCACGGCCTGCTCGGCCTCCTCGGACCAGGGCAGTCCGCGGGCGCGTTCGGCGATGGCCTGCTCGTTGGCGACGGTCGCCATCACCGTGCCGTTGACCATGGCGATCAGCTGCATCTTCAGTCCCGGGGGCACGTCGAGCGGGACGAGGCAGCCCAGGCACCACTCCAGGAAGCGCAGGGCGTTGGGGCTGAAGCCGTAGGCGGTGGTCATCACCCGGGGCAGCCAGGGGTGCCGGTACATGATCGCGCGGGTCTGGTGGGCGATGCCGGTCATGTCGGCGCGCCAGTCGCCGCTGGGTTCCGCGGGGAGTTCGTACTCGCCGCTGACCGCGTCGACCATCAGCTCGTAGAGGTCCTCCTTGCGGGGGACGTAGTTGTAGAGCGACATGGTGCCGCAGCCGAGTTCGGTGGCGACGCGGCGCATGGAGAGCGCGTCGATGCCGTCCGTGTCGGCGATGCGCACGGCGGCGTCCACGATGTCCCGCCGGCTGTACGCCGGTTTCGGGCCTCGGCCCGCGCGCTCGGGCCGCGCCCAGATCACTTCCGGTTCGGCCGCTCGGCCCGCCATGGATCATCACCTCGCCCCCCATCGTAGTTACGTACAGCGTACGTAGTGGGGTAAGGTCGCGCCATGACAACTACGTACGCTGTACTTAGTGAGGGTCTCCAGAAGCGGTACGGCGAGGTCCACGCGCTCCGCGGCCTCGACCTCGCCGTCCCCGAAGGCTCGGTCTGCGGCGTCCTCGGCCCCAACGGCGCGGGGAAGACCACCGCCGTCCGCGTCCTCACCACCCTCGTCAGGCCCGACGCGGGCAGTGCGCGGGTCGCCGGGCACGACGTGGTGCGCGACCCGGCGGGGGTACGGAAGCGGATCGCGGTCACCGGGCAGTACGCCTCCGTCGACGGCGACCTGACCGGCGCCGAGAACCTGCGGCTCTTCGCCCGGCTGCTGCGCGCCCCGCGCGCCCGCGCCGACGAGCTCCTGGAGCGCTTCGGCCTCACCGCGGCCGCCGGCCGCCCGGCCCGCACCTACTCCGGCGGGATGCGGCGCCGGCTCGACCTGGCCGCCAGCCTGCTCGTACCGCCGCGGGTGCTCTTCCTCGACGAGCCGACGACCGGGCTCGACCCGCACAGCCGCAACGGGATCTGGGACGCCGTACGGGGGTTGGCGTCCGAGGGCACGACCGTGCTGCTCACCACGCAGTACCTGGAGGAGGCCGACCAGCTCGCCGACGACATCGTCCTGATCGACGAGGGCCGGGCCGCTCAGCGCGGCACCCCGGCCGAACTCAAGGCGCTCGTCGGCAGCTACGCCGAGGTCGTCGTCGCCGACCCCGCCGCCCTGGTGGCGGCCGCCGCCGTCCTCGACCGGCTGACCGGCTCGGCCCCGGTGCTGGACGCCGAGCGCCGCACGGTCGGCGCGGTGACCACCGACGGCACGCTCACCCTCCCCCGGCTCGTCCGCGAGATCGACGCGGCCGGCGTGCTCATCGTCGACGCTTCGCTGCGCCCGCCCACCCTCGACGAGGTGTTCCTGCGCCTCACCGGCCGGAAGGAGCTCGTCCCATGAGCACCGCGTTCGTCCACGACGGAACGGCCGTCCTCGGCCGCCATCTGCGGCGCGTCCGGCACGCGCCCGCGATCACCGTGATGACGCAGACGATGCCGATCGTGTTCCTGCTGTTCTTCGGGTACGTGTTCGGCAGCGCGCTCGCCGTGCCGGGCGCCGAGTACCGCTCGCAGCTGGTGCCCGGCCTGCTCGTCGCGACGGCGGCGGGCGGCCTGATGACCGGTATGTTCCAGGCCGCCCAGGACACCCACCGGGGCGTCATGGACCGCTTCCGGACGATGCCCGTGAGCCGCTCCGCCGTCCCCCTCGGGCAGGCCCTCGCCGACCTCGTGACCAGCGCCGTCGGCACCGTGCCGCTGATCCTGGTCGGCCTTGCGATGGGCTGGCGGATCGAGGGGACGGCGGCGGAGGCCCTGGGCGCCTTCGGTCTGCTGCTGCTCTTCCGCTTCGCGACGACCTGGGCGGGCATCCTGCTCGGCCTGGCCTCGAAGAGCGAGGAGGCGGCGGGACAGCTCGGCAGCGCCACGTTCATGCTGCCGCTGCTGTCCAACGCGTACCTCCCGACCGACACCCTGCCCGGCTGGCTGCGGACGGTCGCCGAGTGGAACCCGATCTCGGCGGTCACCACGGCGGTACGGGTCCTCTTCGGCAACGCGCCCGTCCCCGCGGACGGGGCCTGGCCGGTGGCCCACCCGATCGCGGGTGCGCTGCTCTGGTCACTGGCCCTGATCGCCCTCTGCGCCCCGCTCGCGGTGCGCCGCCACACCCGGGGCTGACGGCCTCCCGGGTGAGATGCGCCCTGGTGACAAGGGGCCGCCCCGCAGGGTAGGCAGGGCTTCCATGAGTACTCAGCCACTCCCCCTCGAAGGGATCACGGTCGTCGCCGTCGAGCAGGCCGTCGCCGCGCCCTTCGCCACCCGGCAGCTCGCCGACCTCGGCGCCCGCGTCGTGAAGATCGAGCGCCCCGACGGCGGGGACTTCGCCCGGGGGTACGACACGGCCGCCCGGGGCCTCGCCTCGCACTTCGTCTGGTGCAACCGCGGCAAGGAGTCCGTGGCGGTCGACCTCAAGGACCCGCGCGGCCTCGCCCTCGTCCGGCGGCTGGTGGCGGACGCGGACGTCTTCGTGCAGAACCTGGCCCAGGGGGCGGCGGCCCGGCTCGGTCTCGACGCCGCCACCCTGTGCGCCGCGCACCCGGAGCTGATCGCGGTGGACGTCTCCGGGTACGGGCCGTCGGGGCCGTACGCGGAGAAGCGGGCGTACGACATGCTCGTGCAGTGCGAGGCCGGTCTCGTCTCGGTGACCGGCACGCCGGAGCAGCCGGTCAAGTCCGGTATCCCGGCCGCGGACATCGCGGCCGGGATGTACGCGTTCTCGGGGGTCCTCGCCGCGCTCGTCCGGCGCGGCACGACGGGCCGGGGCGGCCCGGTGGAGGTCTCCCTGCTCGACTCGCTGGCCGAGTGGATGGGGCACCCGTTGCATCACGGGATGCACGGGGGTACGCCCCCGGCGCGTACGGGGCTCGCGCACGCGGTGATCGCGCCGTACGACGCCTATCCGACGGCGGACGGCGGCCTGGTGCTGCTCTCCGTGCAGAACGACCGGGAGTGGCGGCGCCTCGCCGAACAGGTCCTGGCCCGACCTGAGCTGGCCGACGCCCCGGCCTTCGCTACGAACACCGCGCGGGTCGCCGGGCGTGCGGCCACGGACGCGGTGGTCGCCGAGGCGCTGGCCCCGCTGACGGCGCCCGAGGCACTGGCCCGGCTGGACGCGGCGGGCATCGCCTGCGCCCGGCTCAACTCGGTCGCGGAGCTCGCGGAGCACCCGCAGCTGACGGCGCGCGACCGCTGGCGGGAGGTGGAGTCGCCGGTCGGGCCGCTGCGTTCACTGCTGCCGCCGGTCGTCTTCCCGGACGCGCCGGAGCCGCGGATGGACCGGATTCCGGCCCTGGGCCAGGACACGGACACGGTGCTCACCGGTCTCGGGGTGCCGGAGGCGGAGCGGAAGGAGCTGCGGGACGCGGGAGTGATCGCCTGACCGGGCGTACGGGTACGGGTGCGGGGCCCCGGGTCACGGGGCCCGTCGAGGGACTGCCGGCCCGCTGTCGGGTACGACTGAGCGCCGGACGGGCGGGGACACGTCCGGCGGTGTCGCAGTCATCGCGAGCGCCGCGGTCGAGGCGGTCGTCGCGAGCGGAGTCGTACGGGCGACCGGGCGGAAGCGGGCGGGAACCTCGGGGGTACTCGGCCCGGCACCCGACTCCTAGTGGCGCGTCCCGAAGAGGGAGCGGCGGAGCCGGCGGAGCGGGGCGAAGAGCGAGACCCGCGCGCTACGGCTGCGGTGACCGTGCACCGGCGCCTCCGGCGTACGCGTCGTCAGTTCCCGCATCAGCAGCGTCGCCTCGGCCACCTCGCGCTGCGGCACGGCGGGACCGCCGAGCACCGCGAGATGACGGTCGAGACGCGAACTCGTCGCGCTGCTCCCGCAGGTGATGGCAGGCACTCGCGGCCTGCTGCGCATTGCTATCTGTTCCATGTCACTCCCCACCCGTACAAGGGCACCCGACCCAGGGCAGGTTAACCCTATCGCCCCTCCGTGACACCCGTGTATCCCGGCGACGGGATTCAGGGCATTCGTACGAGGGTTGACGGTCACCGTGCGAATCCATCTGATTCCAGGGCGAGTTGGACAGGGCTCGAACACCTGCCGAACCGTCATGAACCATCCTGCACTCCGGACCGCCGACCCTGGCCACCCGGACCGGTGTGATCTCCACCACCAAGATCGTCCCGGCCGCCGCCGAAGGACCGGAGCACGGACCCGGGTACGGACCCGAGCCATGACGACACCCCCTCGGCTACCGTGGATCCATGACGGTGGTCGCGGGTCGTTACCGGCTTCTGGACGTCCTCGCCGAGGGGGCGACGGGCACCGTATGGCGCGCCCTGGACGAGACGGACCGGCGCGAGGTGGCGCTCAAGGAACTCCGCGCCCCGGACGGCCTCCCGGCGGACGAGGTTCCCCTGCTCTACGCGCGGCGCGAGCGGGCGGCACGGGCCGCCGCCCGGATCTCCCACCCCGCGGTCGTACGGGTCCTGGGCGTCGCCACCGAGGACGGCCGGCCGTGGATGGTGACGGAGCTCGTCCGGGGCCTCACCCTCGCCGAGACGCTGGAGGCGGCCGGCCCGCTGCCCCCGCGCGAGGCCGCCCGTGTCGGCGCCGAAGTCCTCGCCGGGCTCCGGGCGGCCCGGACGGCGGGAGCCCCGCACCGGGGCCCTGGACCCGGGCACGTCCTCCTCGCCAACGACGGACGGATCGTCATGACGGGCTTCGGCGCGACTCCGGAGGACGATCCGGGGCCCGAGGCGGACCTGAGGGCGGTGGGCGCGCTCCTGGCCGGGGCGGTCTCCGCGCCGCCGTCGCCGGGGGCGTCGAAGGACGGGCGGGCCGGTGCGCTCCGGGCCGTGATCGAGGACCTGCTGGACGAGGGGCCGGAGCGCGGGCCGACCACGGACCGGGCCGAGCGGGCCGAGCGGGAGCTGCGGCGGCTGGCGGCGGGCGGGGCGCGTCCCGCCCGACCGGAGCCCGGCACGGCGTCGGCAGGAGCGGGGCCGAGTCGCCGGGCGGAGGGCGCCGGCGGCTCCGGCCATGACGACGGCGACGGCTTCGACGACGGCGACGGCGGGGCCGGGGAGCGGACTTCGGTGAAACCCGGCGGTGGGCGGCCCGGCCGGCGGGGGGCGCCGCGCCGGAGTCACGTCCTGCTCGCCGGGGCGGTCGGCGCGCTGGTGATCGCGGGGGCTCTGACGTACCACGCGGTCCGGGGGGACGAACGAGGCGCCGGGCCCGGTCCGGGCGGTGTCACGAGCACCGCTCCGGCCGGCCCCGGCGCCACGAGCGGCGCGGGTGGCGGTCCGGTCAGACCGCGTTCCTGAAGCTGGGCAGGTAGCCGCCGGACTGGCCCGCGGCCGTCGGGTGGTAGGACTCCCCGATGTTGAGCCAGTTGACGCTGTGCAGCCAGGCGGAGCCGGAGCAGATCTCGTGTCCGGTGAAGGCCGGGACGACGCTGGAGAAGGTGTAGCCGTGGTCGGCCGCGCGCTTGGCGACGGCCGCGTTGAGGTAGTCGGAGGCTCCGTTGATGGCGCTGCGCTCGGCCTCGCTCAGGCCGGCGACGCAGTTGCCGCCCAGCTGGTAGAAGCGCGGGTAGCCGAGCACGACCACGTGGGCGGCGGGCGCCTTGTTCCTGATCGCCGTGTAGACGGAGTCGAGCTTGCCGGGCAGCGTCGTGTCGACGTAGCTCTTGGCCTGATTCACGCGGTTGATACAGGTGGCCTCGGACTGCAGCACACAGGTCGTCATGACGTCAGCGAAACCGGCGTCATTTCCCCCGATCGTGACGGAGACCAGGTCGGTGGCGGCCGAGAGCGGGCCGAGCTGATTCGCGGTCACATCACCCGTTCGGGCGCCCGAGCACGCGGTGAACGCGAAGGACGACGGGGCGTTGGCGTTCTTCCACAGCACCGGGAACGCCTTTGTGGAGCGCTTGCAGTCGCCACTGGCGCTGTCGTAACTCCCGGATCCGACACCCGAGGAGTAGGAGTCGCCGAGGGCCACATAGTCGAGGGCGGCGGTTTCGGCGGCCTGTGCGGCGCCCGCCCCGGTGAGGGCGAGGACGGCACCGAGCAGGAGCGAGGACGAAACGGCGGCAAAGCGGGACAGTCTCATGGAACCTCCCTGTAGCAGGATCTCTGCGCTACCAGGTAGTAGCATCCGATCCGCCGCTCCGGAAGTGTTCATGTCAAAACTGGGGATGAACGTCCCCGATCCCCCTTCCGTGACCATCGAGTTCCGGCCATGACAGGAAGCGGAAGTTCCGGTCCCGCCAAACGATCGAACGGGATCGCGACCCAGAACACCCGACAATGCACAGAACCGTGATCCCACATCACTGTTCCCTGCATGCAAACGGATTGAACGAACGCGACCGGGTCGGGTGCACATCTGACCGGCGAAGCTTCGCCAAACTACGGAAAAGCGGGCCACAGATCCGGGACTTGCCATACAGTCCCAATCATCAATACCGTCGTACATCTCACCCGCACCGATCCATCACGCACAGCGGCTCAGGGGAGGGCTCTAGCGTCGCTGATGGTCCCGGTGCGGGGCGCGGTAGGGGGGTGCCGTGCTCGGTGTTCGTAGGTGCGCCGAGTCGCGGATGCCGCGCGGCCAGACATGCCAACTCGCCGATCCCGCAAGGAGATCGTTTCTGTGCGGGCGGGCGAGAACCCCCCTTTCGAACCGGACACACCATCGGACCGCCCAAGGGGTGGGCGGCCCACCGGACGAGAGGGAAACCAGACCTATGAGCTCGTTCCTGCGCCCATCCGTCTCGGGCCAAGAAATGACCGAGCCGAGTCGAATAGCCGCCCAGTACCGGGCCATCACCTCACATCTGGCGATCGCTCCGCCGGTGAGTGTGGTCATTCCCGCGATGAACGAAGCCGAAAATCTTCCGTACGTCTTCAAGACGCTGCCGGAATGGATTCACGAAGTCGTTCTCGTCGACGGAAATTCCACCGACAACACGGTGGACGTCGCCCGTGAACTCCGGCCGGACGTCAAGGTCGTCAAGCAGGTCGGCAAGGGCAAGGGCGACGCGCTGATCAGCGGCTTCGCCGCCTGCACGGGCGACATCATCGTCATGGTCGACGCGGACGGATCGGCCGACGGCCAGGAGATCGTCTCGTACGTCTCCGCGCTCGTGGGCGGCGCCGATTTCGCCAAGGGATCCCGCTTCGCCAACGGCGGCGGCACCGACGACATGACGACCATTCGCAGACTCGGCAACTGGGTCCTCTGCGGACTCGTCAACCGCAAGTTCGGCGCCCGCTACACCGACCTCTGCTACGGCTACAACGCCTTCTGGCGTCACTGCCTCGACAAGATCACCCTCGACTGCACCGGCTTCGAGATAGAGACCCTCATCAACATCCGGGTCGTCAAGGCCGGACTCAAGGTGCAGGAGGTGCCGAGCCACGAATACAACCGCATTCACGGCGTCAGCAACCTCAACGCGGTGCGCGACGGAATCCGGGTCCTGAAGGTCATCCTCAAGGAGAAGGCCGTCAGCAAGGCCGCCCGGCGCCGGCCGGCCCCGTTCTCGGTCAACGTCCCCCGGGGAGAGGTGTCTTGAACCACCGCACGTCCCCGCCCGGCTTCTCGGTGGTGATCTGCGTCTACACGGAGGAGCGGTGGGAGGACATCCTCGCCGCCGTCGACTCCGTACGGAAGCAGTCGCTGCCGCCGCTGGAGACGCTCCTCGTGGTCGACCACAACGAGCGGCTCCGCCAACGGCTCACCGAGGAGTACGCGGAGCAGCGGCTGACCGAGGAGGTGCGGGTGCTCGCCAACGCGGGCCCCCGCGGCCTCTCCTCCGGCCGCAACACCGGAATCGCCGCATCCCGCGGCGAGTTCGTGGCCTTCCTCGACGACGACGCCGTCGCCGAGGCGGACTGGCTCCACCACTTCGCCGCCGCCTACGACGACCCGCGCGTCATGGCCGTCGGCGGCCGGACCCTGCCCGCCTGGGCGTCCGGCCGCCGCCCGGCCTGGTTCCCGGAGGAGTTCGACTGGGTCGTCGGCTGCACGTACCGGGGCCTGCCCCCCGGCCGCGTCCCGGTGCGCAACGTGCTCGGCGGCAACGCCTCCTTCCGTCGCACGGCCTTCGACGCGGCCGGCGGTTTCGCCACCGGCATCGGCCGGGACGGCGACCGGCGGCCCCTCGGCGGCGAGGAGACCGAACTCTGCATCCGGCTCTCCCAGGCGCTGCCCGAGGCGATCCTGCTCATCGACGACCGGGCCGTCATCCACCACAAGGTGCCCGCGGCCCGGGAGCGCTTCGGCTACTTCCGCACCCGGGTCTACGCCGAGGGCCTCTCCAAGGCGCTGGTCGCCCGGAGCGTCGGCCCGCAGAAGGGCCTGGAGTCCGAACGGCGCTACACCACACGGGTGCTGCCCGCCGGCGTCCTGCGCGGGGTGCGCGACGCCCTGCGGGGCCGCTCCGGCGGCGCGGGGCGGGCCGGCGCGATCGTCACGGGCGTCACGGTCGCGGCCGGCGGCTACGCGCTGGGGACCCTGCGGGCCCGCCGGACCGGGACGACGTTCTTCTCGGGGCCTATCGAGGGACCGATCGAGGGGCCGATCGAGGGACCGCCGCCCCACGGGCCGATCGAGGGCCCGGAGGCCGTTGCGCGGGCCGAGGCGGTCCCCGGGGCCAGGACTCCCGAAGGACGGGTCTCGTGACCGGTACCACCGCCGTACCCATCCTCATGTACCACGCCGTCGGTCCCGACCCCGCCCCCGCGACCCTGGGGCTCTCCGTCACCCCCGAAGCGTTCGCCGCGCAGATGGAGGTGGTCGCCGAGCGGGGGTTCACCCCGCTGACCACCGCCGCGCTCGCCACCGCCTGGCGCACCGGTGGCCCGCTGCCCGCGCGGCCGCTCCTCGTCACCTTCGACGACGGCTACGAGGGCGTGCACCGGTACGCGCTCCCGGTGCTGGCCCGGCACTCCTTCGCGAGCACCGTCTTCGTGTCCACCGGCTGGCTGCCCGGCCGGCACGCCACCGGCGGGGCGCTCGACACCATGCTCGACTGGGCGCAGGTGCGTGAACTCGCGGACGCGGGCACCGAGATCGGCGGGCACAGTCACACCCACCCGCAGCTCGACCAGCTCGACGCGCGTCGGCTCCGGTTCGAGACGCTGCGCTGCCGGGAGATCGTCGGCGAGGAGCTCGGCACCGCCCCGGCCTCCTTCGCGTACCCCTACGGCTACTCGAGCCGCCGGGTCCGCCGTACCGTCCGCGAGGTGGGGTTCACCCAGGCGCTGGCGGTCGGCAACGCGCTGGCGAGGCGCCGCCAGGGGCCGTACGCCCTGGAGCGGGTGACGGTACGGCGGTCCACCGACGTCGAGGAGTTCACCCGGCTCGTGGAGGGCCGGGCGATCGGCCGGAACTTCGCGGCCGACCGGGTCATGACGAAGGGGTACGCGCTCGCGCGACGCGCCCGGGGCGCGGTGCGCGGCCACTGGATCTGAACGCCCGGTCGGGGTGCGGAGCGCGGCCGTCGGCGGTGGTGTCCCGGTCAAAACCCGGTGCGCGCCCCGCCCGGTTGCCGGATCATGGGCGCCATGGCCGACACCCCCTCCGTACCGTCCGAGCCGCAGCGGTCGCTGCCGATCAGGCTGAACCTCGACGACAGCGACTCGCCCTCGGACGTCGTCGACGCGCTGTTCCTCGGCCGCTTCGCCACCGGGGAGCAGCCGCACTCGCACAGCACCACCCTGGACCGGGTCAAGCCGGAGGCGACGCTGCTTCCGCCGGGGGCCACGGTGCTGCGGGCCGCGAAGGACGACGACCGCAGCGCCGTGCTCGCCGAGGGCGAGGGCTGGACGCTGCTGGTCTCGCGCTGGAACCGGGGCGCCGACGTGACCGTCACGGCCACCGCGGCGGAGCTCGCCGAGCGGGTCCTGAAGGAGGCGACGGACGGGGCGAAGGACGAGCCCGAACCGCAGCCGGAGAACGTGACGATGGGGTTCTGGTACGTGTCGCCCCGGCGCGGCCCGCACCGGACCACCCGTCAGATCAGCGCGGGGACCTGGGACGAGGTGCGGCCCAACTATTCGGCGCAGGTGGCCGAGTCGATGGACCGGCTGATGAAGGTGACGCCCGAGTCGATCGCCGGCAGGCTCCTGCTGCTGCACGGCCCGCCGGGCACGGGCAAGACCTCGGCGCTGCGCACGCTGGCCCGGTCGTGGCGGGACTGGTGCCAGGTGGACTGCGTGCTCGACCCGGAGCGGCTCTTCAACGACGTCGGCTATCTGATGGACATCGCCATCGGAGAGGACGAGGGCACGGCGAAGGGGCGCTGGCGGCTGCTGCTCCTGGAGGACTGCGACGAGCTGATCCGGGGCGAGGCGAAGCACACGGCGGGGCAGGCGCTGTCCCGGCTGCTCAATCTGACGGACGGTCTGCTCGGCCAGGGGCGCAACGTCCTGGTCGGCGTCACCACCAACGAGGACCTGGAGCGGCTCCATCCGGCGGTCGTCCGGCCGGGGCGCTGCCTGGCCCGCATCGAGGTGGGGCCGTTGAGCCGGGCCGAGTCGGTGGAGTGGCTCGGGCGCGCGGAGGACGTGCCGCGCGAGGGCGCGACGCTGGCGGAGCTGTTCGCCCTGCGCCGCGGCACGCCCCCGGCGGAGCTCCCGGAGCCCCGCACGGCGGGGGCGGGCCTGTACTTGTAGGTCCTTCGGATCGGGATCAGCTGTCGTAGGCGGCGCGCAGGGCCTCGTTCAACGCGGCCTCCGCCGCCTCGCGGCTGAGGCCGAGGCGGCGGGCCTCCTCGGCGTACTGGGCGGCGGCGGTGGCCGCCCGGCGGGTGGCCGCGTCGCCGGCGGCCGCGACGAAGGTGCCGTGACGCCCGCGCGTCTCGATCACCCCGTCCGCCTCCAGTGCCTTGTACGCCTTGGCGACCGTGTTCGCGGCGAGGCCCAGCTGCTCCGCGAGTCCTCGTACCGTCGGCAGCTTGTATCCGACCGGCAGACTGCCGGACCGGGCCCGCTCCGAGATCTGGGCACGCAGTTGTTCGTACGGAGCGGTGGTGGATTCGTGGTCCACGGCGATGGTGAGTGTCACCCCGCCGATTCTGCCCCCACCCCACCGGAAAATGGGAGGCGGTGGCGCGTCCGCTGCCCGTAGCGTGCGGCCCCATGACTGTGATCGTCCGTGATGTAGACACCCAGGACGCCGAGGGATTCGCCCGGGTCCGCCGGGCGGCCCTCCCGTACATGCTGTCCACCGCCGAGCAGCTCGTCTTCGACTGGGCGCACGCCCACCCCGACAGCCACTACCGGCCGCTCGTCGCCGTGACCGAGGCGGGCGGGGTCGTCGGGACCGCCCAGGTCGGCATCGCGCACGACGCGGCGGAGCCCGGGATCGGCTACGCGAACGTGTACGTGGACCCCGCCCACCGGGGACGGGGCGCGGGGAGCCTGCTGCTGCGCGCCGCCGAGGAGCACCTGGCCGAGCGGGGGGCGCGGACCCAGTACAGCTGGGTCCTGGACGCCCCGGAGAACCTCGCCTGGGCCGGGCGGCGGGGGTACTCCCCCAGCCGTTCCGCGTACTTCCTCCGGCTCGACCTCACCGCCGCCGAGCTGCCGCCGCTCCAGGCGCCGCCGGCCGGTGTCGAACTGCTCACGGCCGAGGACTTCGCGGCCGATCCGCGGCCGCTGTTCGAGCTCGACGCGGTGACGACGGCCGACGAGCCGAGCGACGTGGGGGCCGAGCTGGACGACTTCGCGCACTGGCGGGCGACCACCTGGGAGCATCCGCTCTTCGACCGGGCGCTGACGACGGTCGCGGTGGTGGACGGTGTGCCGGCGGCGTTCAGCGCGGCGCAGACGGACGGTCTGGGCCGGTACAACTCGGGGATGACCGGCACCGCGCCGGCGTTCCGGGGCCGCGGGCTCGCGAAGCTCGCCAAGAACGCCTCGCTGCACCGGGCCCGCGCGGCGGGCTGCACGGAGGCGTTCACCGGGAACGACACCGGGAACGGGCCGATGCTGGCGATCAACAAGTGGTTCGGGTACGAGATCGGGGCGCGGGAGGTACGGCATGTCCGGACGCTCGGTTGAGGTCACGCTGACGAAGGCCGGCCGGACGAAGATCCGCTATCCGGCGGAGGTGCTCGCGGAGGACGGTGTCCGGCTCTCGGTGCGCGCCCCCTGGGCGGCCGAGGGGGTGCGGGACTTCGGCTTCGTGCGGTTCGAGCCGGGCGATGTCTTCGTGGAGCACTACTGGCGCGACCGCTGGTTCACGGTCAAGGAGGTGTGGTCCGGCGACGGCACCCTGAAGGGCTGGTACTGCGACATCACCCGGCCGGCCGTGTTCGACGGCTCCGGGGTGGTGATCGACGACCTGGACCTGGATCTGTGGGTGTCGGCGGACGGCAGTGAGGTGCTGCGGCTCGACGAGGACGAGTTCGCGGCGAGCGGGCTCGCCGCCTCCGATCCGGAGGCGGCGGCGTGCGCCGTGGTCGCCCTCGACGAGCTTGCGGTGCTGGGCCGTGAGGGCCTGATCGAGCTGCTGCGCTGAGGCCTCAGCGGAGTTCGACGTCCGCTTCCTCGGAGGCGAGGAAGCCGGGCGTCGGCAGGCCCGTCGTACCGGAGGTGAGCTGCATCAGGGTGGCGCGCACCCGGGCGGCGCCGGGCCGGTAGGCGGGGTCCTTCACGACGGAGGTGTTGACCCACTCGTGGAGGTGTCCGTCGCAGACGGCCCGGGTGCCGCCGATCCCGGCGGAACGGTTCCCCTGGACGAGGGTGGAGCTGACGAAGACCGGGCCCGCGCTGTCGTCGAGGCAGCGGTACATGCCGGAGAGGGTCACCGTGGCGTCGTCGCCGACGGTGCCGTAGCCGTGGACGGAGAGGCCGTCGGCGGCGAAGCCGTCGAGCGAGCCGCCGTCGGTGGGGCCGTCGGTGGGGAAGCCGCCGTGCGCGTGCCCGTCGGTGGGCAGGCCGGGAGCGCCGGCGGCCCCTCCCGCGTGGGCGAGAGGGGCGACGGCTGAGGCGGCGAGCAGGACGCCTGCGGCGATGAGGAGTCGGACGCGCATGGGCGGGGTCCCTTCGGAGTGGGGGGATGGTGCTGCCCGCCAGGCATACCGGATCAAGCCGCGTACTGTCCGAAACTCACCCCATCGGGGGCGAGTTGGACGAACCCGCGCATACCGTCCTACGGTCGGTGCGCGGCGCGGCGCCCCACCGCCTTCCGCACCAGCGGCCAGGCCAGCAGGATCAGCACGACCGCGTACACGGTGACCGAGAACGGCGTGTTCACCAGACCCGTCACCGAACCGTCGCTGATCTGCAGGGCCCGGCGCAGCTGCTGTTCGGCGGCCGGGCCCAGGATGACCCCGATGACGGCCGGCAGGACCGGCAGGCCGTACCGCCGCATGCCGAGCCCGATCAGGCCGATGACCAGCAGGATGACCAGGTCGAAGGCCTCGCCGCCCACCGCGTACGCGCCGACGGCGGCGAAGAAGAGGATGCCGGCGTACAGGTAGGGCCGCGGGATGCGCAGCAGCTTGGCCCAGACCGGCGCCAGCGGCAGGTTGAGCGCGAGCAGCAGCACCATGCCGACGAACAGCGAGGCGATGAGCCCCCACACCAGGTCGGGCTCCCGCTCGAACAGGAGCGGTCCCGGCTGGATGCCGTACTGCTGGAACGCGGCCAGCATCACGGCGGCGACGGCCGTCGTCGGCAGCCCCAGGGTCAGCATGGAGACGAGCGTCCCGGCGGCCGAGGCGGAGGCCGCGGACTCCGGTCCGGCCACGCCCTCGATGGCGCCCTTGCCGAACTGCTCCTTGTGCCGGGAGAGACGCTTCTCCGTGACGTACGAGAGGAAGGTCGGGATCTCGGCGCCGCCGGCCGGGATCGCGCCGAACGGGAAGCCGATGAACGGGCCGCGCAGCCAGGGCTTCCAGGTGCGCCGCACATCGTCCCCGCCCAGCCAGGGGCGCCCCACGGGGATGGCCTCCCCCGCCGTGCGGCGCAGGTGCGCGGCGACCCAGAGGGCCTCGCCGATGGCGAAGAGACCGACCGCGACGATGACGACGTCGACGCCGTCGGCGAGCTGGAGGGAGCCGAAGGTGAGGCGCTGCTGCCCGGTCATCTGGTCCAGGCCGACCAGGCCGATCGTCAGGCCGACGAGCAGGGACGCGAGCCCGCGGATGCGGGAGGAGCCGAGGACCGAGGTCACCGCGATGAAGGCGAGGACCATCAGGGCGAGGTAGTCGGGGGCCCCGATGTCGACGGCGAGCGCGGCGACCGTGGGGGCGAGGACGACGAGCAGGATCGTGCCGATCATCCCGCCGGCGAAGTGGCCGACGGCGGCCGCGGCGAGCGCCTGCGCGCCCCGGCCCGCCTTGGCCATCGGGTTGCCCTCGATGGCGGCGACGACGGCCGCGCTCTCCCCTGGGGTGTTGAGGAGGATCGAGGTGGTCGAGCCGCCGAACATGGCGCCGTAGTAGATGCCGGCGAACATGATGAAGGCGCCGGTCGGTTCGAGTCCGTACGTCACCGGGAGCAGCAGGGCGACGGCCATGGCGGGGCCGATGCCGGGCAGGACGCCGATGGCGGTGCCGAGGAGCACGCCGATGGCGGCCCACAGCAGGTTCATCGGGGTGAGGGCGGTGCCGAAGCCGTCGATGAGGGAGTTCAGGGAATCCACGGGTCAGATCACTCCCATCAGCGGGCCGCCGGGCAGCGGGACGCCGAGCAGCTTGTCGAAGACGGCGTAGGTGAGGAGCGAGAGGGCGGCCGCGATCAGCGGGTCGCGGTGGAGGTGGCGGCTGCCGAGCGCGTACGCCGCGCCCCAGAAGAGGAGGGCGCCGGCGACGGGGAAGCCGACGGGGCCGATGAGGACGGCGAAGGCGAGGAAGACGCCGGCGAGGAGCAGGACGGTGCGCCAGTCGGCGGGTTCGGTGAGGTCGACGTCCTCGCCGGTCTCGGCCTCGCCGCGGCCGCCGCGCAGGACGTCGACGGAGAGCAGCACGGCGACGACGAGCAGTCCGCAGCCGACGACGAGGGGGACGGTGGCGGGGCCGACGGGGCCGCGGCCCGCGAGGTCGGCGTCGAGGGTGAGGGCGTCGGTGAGGACGAGCACGCCGAGGACGAACAGCAGGACGCCGACGCCGAGTTCGGACCGCTCGCGGAGCCAGGTCTTCACGGTGGTGTTCACAGTCCGAGCTCCTTGAGGACGGAGCCGACGCGGCGGTCCTGTTCCGCGAGGAAGGCGCCGAACTCCTCGCCGGGCAGGAACGCGTCGTTCCAGCCGTGGGTCTTGAGGGACTCGCGCCACTGCGGGGAGTCGTGCAGCTCGGTCACCAGGGTGACGAGCTTCTCCCGCTCGGCGTCGGAGAGGCCGGGCGGGGCGACGATGCCGCGCCAGTTGGTGAACTCGGTGTCGAGGCCCGCCTCGCGGAGGGTGGGGGCGTCGAGGCCGGGGACCCGCTTCGGGCCGGTGACGGCGAGCAGGCGCAGCTCACCGGCCTTGATCTGGTCGAGGTACTCGCCGACGCCGGAGACGCCGAAGGCGACCTTGTCACCGAGGATGGAGGCGAGGAGCTCGCCGCCGCCGTCGAAGGGGACGTAGTTGACGTCCTTGGGGGCGATGCCGGCGGCCTGGGCCATCAGCATCGGGGCGAGGTGGTCGGGGCCGCCGGGCGAGGAACCGCCGCCGACGGGCAGCTTGCCGGGGTTGGCCTTCCAGGCGGTGAGGAGGTCCTGGATGGTCCGGTACGGCGAGTCCTTGCCGACCACGACGATGTCCTGCTCCTCGGTGAGCCGGGCGATCGGGGTGGTGTCGGCGAGGGTCCTGGGGGTCTCGTTGGTGTGGACGGCGCCGACGACGCCGAGGCCCATGGACATGGCGAGGCGGCCGTTGCCGCGCTCGCCGACCAGCCGGGTGAGGCCGACGGTGCCGCCGGCGCCGGGCAGGTTGAAGACCTCGACGTCGCCGGTGAGACCGGCCTCCTCGGCGTTCTTGGCGGCGGTGCGGGCGGTGATGTCGTATCCGCCGCCGGGGGTGTTGGGGACCATGAGACGCAGGCCGGGTATGCGGGTGCCGGTGTCGGAGCCGCTGCCGGGACTGAGCAGGGGCGGACCCACAAGGACCAGGAGCGCGGCCCCGAGGAGGGCGAAGGGGGTGCGCAACCGCACGTGTGCCGCCTCTCAGCTGTAGGGGGACGGGGATGTGAAGTGGCCCACATGTTGCCCTCGCGTGAGGAAGCTGTCTCTCTTCCGCAATCAACGGACGTTGTGGTCGTTGTGGTCGGGACCTAGCGTGGGTCGTCGTGACGAACGTGCTGGTGGTGGACGACGACTTCATGGTCGCCAAGCTGCACTGCCGCTATGTGTCGGCGGTGGCGGGCTTCACGGTGTCCGGGGTCGCGCACAGCGGCGCCGAGGCACTGCGCGCGGCCGAGCGGCTGAGGCCGGACCTGGTGCTCCTCGACGTGTTCCTGCCGGACATGGACGGCATCCGGGTGCTGCGGGAGCTGCGCGCGGCGGGTCTGGGCACGGACGCGCTCTTCATCACGGCGGCCCGGGACGTGGGGACGATCCGCGAGGCGCTGCGGGCGGGGGCGCTGCACTATCTGATCAAGCCGTTCAGCCAGGCGGCGCTGCACGAGCAGCTCCGTCACGTGGCCTCGCTGCGCAGCCGTCTGGACGAACTGGACGAGGCCCGTCAGGAGGACGTCGACCAGATCTTCGGCGCCCGCCCCCGCGGCTCCCGGGAGCTCCCCAAGGGCCTCGCCGCGCACACGGCCGACCTGGTGGACTCGGTCCTGCGCGCCCACCCGGAGGGCCTCTCGGCCACGGAGTGCGCCGAGGCGGGCTCCCTCTCCCGCGTCAGCGCCCGCCGCTACCTGGAGTACTTCGCGGAGACCGGCCGGGCCGAGGTCACCCTGCGCTACGGCGGCACGGGCCGCCCGGAGCGCCGCTACCGCCGGCTGGGGTGAGGCCGTCGGCGGCGGGGGTTCCTCAGCCGGTGCTTAGTGCTTCCTTAAAGCGGTCCTAAGAATCGCCGTATCCCGCTCTCCCGCGGCGATTTCACGGATCCGGGCGGCTAGTTTCCTGGGCATCCCCCCCACCTCACCCTCGTGAAGGAGCTGTCCCCCCATGACTTCTCGCCGTACCGCCGCCGTCGCCGCCACCGCGGTTCTGGCTCTCTCCGGGGTCGGTCTCGCGTCCGTGCCCGCGGTCGCCCACGGGTCGATGACCGATCCGGTGAGCCGGGTCTCGGCCTGTTACGCGGAGGGGCCCGAGGCGCCGAAGTCGGCGGCGTGCAAGGCGGCGGTGGCGGCGAGCGGGGCGCAGGCGTTCTACGACTGGAACGCGGTGAACATCGCCAACGCCGCCGGCAAGCACCGCGAGCTGATCCCGGACGGCAAGCTGTGCAGCGCGGGCAACGACAAGTACCGGGGGCTCGACCTGGCGCGGGCCGACTGGCCGGCGAGCCCGATGTCCTCCGGGGCGCACACCTTCCGGTACAAGGGGACCGCGCCGCACCGGGGCTCGTTCGAGCTGTACGTGACGAAGGACGGGTACGACCCGTCGAAGCCGCTGACGTGGGCGGATCTGGAGGCCGAGCCGTTCGCGACGGTGACCGACCCGCGGATGGAGGGCGGGGACTACGTCTTCCGGGGCACGGTGCCGAACAAGTCCGGCCGCCACCTGATCTACTCGATCTGGCAGCGCTCCGACTCCCCCGAGGCCTTCTACACCTGCTCGGACGTGGTGTTCGGGAAGGACAGCGGGGGTACGGCCCCGGCGCCGACCGCCTCCGCGCCGAGCGAGGAGCAGATCGAGGAGGGTCAGGACGAGTCCTCGGTCGAGCACGGCGGGCACGGGGACGGGGACGCCGCCACGGGTGCGCAGGAGACGGCGGCCGCTCCCGGGCCCGGTCACGAGTCGCGGCCCGCTGCCGCACGGCCCGAGGCCACCCGGGCCGCCGCGCCCAACGCGCCCGCGCCCGCGGCCGGTTCGGGCTCCGGTACCGGTGTGGTGCTCGCCGAGACCGGTGGCGACGCCACCACCCCGTATCTCGCGGTCGGTGGCGCCGCCGTGCTCGCGGTCGGCGCGGCCGTGCTGTTCGGGTCGACCCGCCGGCGCCGCGCTCGGGGCCTGAACGGCTAGCCGATCACCGACAGGCAGGTGGTCGGGCTCGCGTGGGCCGGGTCGAGGGCGTTGGCGACCTCGTGGAAGGTGACCCGGTCCACCGTGCCGATCGCCACGTGCTCGGACAGGTCGAGCGCGCACTTGTCCTGGATGAGGACGTTGGTGACGTTCGGGCCGCTCAGGAACTGCGAGCGGTACGGGGTGACCACCTCGTCGTACTGGGTCGCGATGACGTGGTAGCGGACGCCGGGGACGGTGTCGCCGCCCGCGTTGAGCTTGGTGAGGAACGGCGAGCCGGCGATCTGGTCGGCGAGGCCCGGGGTGTTGGCCTTGATGAGGTCCTCCGCGCCGGGGAAGTACGGCAGGAGCTTGGTGAGGCCGAGGAGGGTGGTGCCGTGGTTGTCGGGGGCGATCCCGACGAGCGTGTTCACCTTCGCGGCCCCGCCGAGGAACTTGAGGTACCAGCGGGGCATCATGCCGCCCTGCGAGTGTCCGACGAGGTCGGCCTCGGGGGCGCCGGTGGCGGCGAGGACCCGGTCGACGTACGTGGCGAGCTGCCCGGCGGAGGCCTCGATGGGTCCGAGTCCGTGGAAGAACGGCACGTTCGGCAGCTGGCCGTAGTCGAGCGAGAAGACGCAGTACCCGCGGTTGACCAGGTACGGCGCGAGGACGAGCCAGTTGTCGACGGAGTTCCCGAGGGTTCCGTGGACGAGGACGACGGGGCGCGGGTGCTCGGCGGAGGGCTTGCAGGAGAAGTCGTTCCAGCCGCGGCTGGTGGTCGCGGCCTCGGTGTGGGCCGAGGCGGCGGCGGTCGGGGCGAGCGTGGCGGCGGCGGTCAGCAGCAGGACGGACAGGGCTCTGACGGCGTGCTTCCAGGGCAGCATCGGGCGATCTCCTTGCGGCTCAAGGGGATGGTGGGGGTGCTACGCCCTGCGGTCCGGACCACAAGTGGGGATGCGTTCCCAGCCAAGCTACGCACGGGTAGCCTCGACTGGGAAGTTACGCGTCGGTAAAAAGTGATGCGACGTCATGAAGGCGTGACAGCAAGCCCGTTGGGCGGGAAAGCCGCCCGGCACGTCGTGCCCTCAGGCCGCCAGCGACCCCGGCAGCACCGCCCGTGGCCCGAACCTCGCCCGCGCCCGGTCCGCCACCGCCTCGATCCGCCGGGCCTTCTCGTCCGCCGGGTCCAGGGACAGCTGGTGGGCCGCGCCCTCCGCGCCCGTCAGACCCTCGGCGCGCAGGGCGATGCCCCGCACCCGGGCGCGCTGGAGGCCGAAGGAGTCGTGGACGGCGTACGCGAGGGCGGTGAGCGCCGCCGAGTGGGCGGTGGGTTCGGGCAGGGTACGGCTCCGGGTGGTCGTGGTCCGGTCCGCGTACCGCACGGTGACGGCGAGCCCGCGGCACACCTGCCCCTCGGCCCGGAGCCGCGCGCCCAGCTCCTCGGTGAGCGAGAGGAGGGCCCGGCGCTGTTCCGTCCGGTCGGTCTCGTCGCGCGGGAAGGCGCGCTCGGCCGCCAGTGAGCGGGAGGCGGCGTGCGGCACGACGGGGGTGCGGTCGACGCCCCGGGCCCGCTCCCACAGTTCGCGGCCGGTCTTCGCGCCGACGAGCCGTTGGAGCACGGCGAGCGGCGCGGCCGCGACGCGGCCGACGGAGTCGAGGCCGTAGCCGCAGAGGGTGCGGGCGGTGGCGCGGCCGACGCCGTCGAGCGCGACGACCGGCCGGTCGCGGAGGAAGGCCTCGGGGTCCTCGACGACCAGGGTGACGCCGGGCCGGGCCTCGCTCGCCGCCATCCTGGCCAGCATCGGGTTGGGTCCGGCGCCGATGACGCAGTCGACGCCGTACAGGGCGAGCGCCCGGACCCGGATGACCGAGGCGAGCTCGGCGGCGCTCCGGTCGAAGTAGCGCAGCGCGCCCCGGACGTCGGCGAGTGCCCCGTCCGGCGGGGCGGCCTCGACGACGGGGGTGAACTCGCCGAGCAGGTCGACTAGTTGAGGGAACAGCGCTTCGTACATCGGCTCGATCCGGAACCGTACGCAGAGGATCATCCCGCGCTCCCCGGGCTGCTGTGCCACAGCTTCCTTCCGCTCGGGAGCCCTTCGCCGGCCGGTTTGAGGTCGGCCCAGGGGTTCATCTCGTAACCGGTGGACAGGGTGATGCGGCGGCCGGAGTCGGCGGGCCGTCCGGCGGGGGCGGAGTCGCCGTTCCCCTCGGCGGGCCGGGGCTCCGCGAGCCGTTCGCTGACCGCCTCCAGGCCGCCGGACGCGCGGAGTTCGACGAGTTCGGCGAGGTTCCAGGCGGCGGCGCCGACCACGCTGACGCTGCGCGGGCCGCGCCGCTGCACCACGCCCCGGACCAGGAGCAGCCAGGAGTGGAAGACGGTGTGGGCGCAGCGCTCGTGGGCGTCGTCGAAGAAGGCGAGGTCGACCAGGCCCGTGCCGTCGTCGAGGGTGGTGAAGATGACCCGTTTGCCGGAGCGGATCGGCGGGGTCTGGGTGGCGGCCTTGGCGCCCGCGACGAGGACGGTCCGGCCGTGCGGGGTGTCGCGGAGGCGCTGGGCGGAGACGACGCCGAGTTCGCGGAGGAAGGCGTGGTGGTCGCCCATGAGGTGCCGGGAGGCGTCCATGCCGAGGATGCCGAGCTCGGCGCTGAGGCGTTCCGTCTCGTCGAGGTCGGGCAGGCCGACGGGGGCGGTCTTCCCGCCCTGGGCGAGCGGGAGCTGGCCGCCGTGGGAGGCGGCTCCGCGCTGGATGCGGCGGAGTTCGGTGAGGTGGAGGAGGAGGTCGCGGCGGTTGGCGCCGAAGGCGTCGAGCGCGCCGACCTGGGCGAGCCGTTCGGCGACGGGGGTGCGGGGGCGGGCCCGTTCCCAGAAGTCGAGGAGGGAGGCGTACGGCTGTCCGGCCTCGATCCGGGCGCTCTCGGCCTCGCTGATGCCATGGACGTCGGTGAGGCCGAGCCGGAGCCCCCACCGCACCTTCGATTCAGACACCAGTTCGATACGGTGGGCGACCGCCGACCGGTTCACGTCCAGCGGCAGCACCGGCACCCCCCGCCGCCGGGCGTCCGCGAGCAGCAGCCGCTTGGGGTACATGCCGGGGTCGTGGGTGAGCAGCCCGGCGTAGAAGGCGGCCGGGTGGTGCGCCTTGAGCCAGGCCGACTGGTACGTCGGCACGGCGAAGGCCACCGCGTGCGCCTTGCAGAAGCCGTACGAGCCGAAGGCCGCCACGATCTCCCAGGTACGGGCGACGACCTCGTCCGCGTATCCGCGCGCCGCGGCCTCCCTGGTGAACCAGAGCTTGATCCGGCCCTGCGACTCGGGGTCCGAGAGCCCGCGCCGCACCTGGTCGGCCTCGTCGCGCCGGCAGCCGGTCATGATCCGTACGATCTCGATGATCTGCTCGTGGAAGACGACCACGCCGTACGTCTCCCGCAGCGTCTCCTCCAGGTCGGGGTGCGGGTAGCGGACGGGGGCGCGGCCATGCCGGGCCTCGATGAAGGGGCGGACCATGTCGGCGGCGACCGGGCCCGGCCGGAAGAGCGAGATGTCGACGACGAGGTCGTGGAAGGTGGCGGGCTGGAGCCGGCCGACCAGGTCGCGCTGGCCGGGCGACTCGATCTGGAAGCAGCCGAGGGTCTCGGTGGAGCGGATGAGCCGGTACGTCTCGGGGTCGCCGTCCGGGACCGCGTCGATGTCCGGGCGGGTGCCGGTGGCCCGCTCGACCTCGGCGACGGCATGGGCCATCGCGGACTGCATCCGCACCCCGAGGACGTCCAGCTTGAGCAGCCCGAGGTCCTCCACGTCCTCCTTGTCGAACTGGGACATGGGGAACCCCTCGCCGCTGGTGGGCACCACGGGGGTGCGGGCGAGCAGCGAGGCGTCCGAGAGGAGGACCCCGCAGGGGTGCATGGCGGTGCCGCGCGGCAGCGCGTCGAGGGCCTCGACCAGCTCCCAGAGCTTTCCGTACTTCTGCCGCTCGCCCGCGAGTTCGCGCAGCTCGGGCAGTTCGTCGAGGGCGGCGAGCGCGTCCCGGGCACGGATGTGCGGGAAGGCCTTGGCGATCCGGTCGATGTCGGCCGGGTCGAGGGAGAGGGCCGCGCCCACGTCCCGGACCGCGTGGCGGACGCGGTAGGTCTCGGGCATGGCGACGGTGGCGACGCGCGCGGTGCCGAAGCGGTCGATGATCGCCCGGTAGACCTCCAGGCGGCGGGCGGACTCCACGTCGATGTCGATGTCGGGCAGCGCGGTGCGGCGCTTGGAGAGGAAGCGTTCCATCAGCAGGCCGTGCTCGACCGGGTCGGCGTGGGCGATGCCGAGGAGGTGGTTGACGAGGGAGCCGGCGCCGGAGCCGCGGGCGGCCACCCGGATGCCCATCTCCCGTACGTCGTCGACGACCTGGGCGACCGTCAGGAAGTAGGGGGCGAAGCGGTGGTGGGCGATGACGTCCAGCTCCTGGTGCATCCGGTCCCAGTAGGCGCCCCGCTTCTCGTACCCCTTGAGGATCATGCCGGCGGCGGCCCGCGAGGCGAGGACGCGCTGGGCGGTGCGGTACTCGGCGCCGACGAGGTGCGGCTCGGGGAAGTGCGCGGAGCCGATGCCGAGGTCGTCCTCGGGGTCGACGAGGCAGTCGGCGGCGACCGTCGCGGTCTGTTCGAGGAGGCGGTGGGCGGTGTCCCGGCGGAAGCCGGCCGCCTCGACGATCCGTTCGGCGGCGGCCCGCATGCCGTCGGCGCCCTTGAGCCAGGCCTCGCCGCTGTCGAGCTCCTTGCGGGGGTCGACGGGGACGAGGCGGCGGGCGGAGTCGAGGACGTCGGCGACCGGTCCCTGGCCGGGGTCGGCGTACCGGACGGCGTTGCCGATGACGGGCCGGACGCCCTGCTCGGCGGCGAAGCCGACGGTCCGGGCGGCGAGCCGCAGGGAGCCGGGTCCGGTGCCGCTCCGGCCGTGGTCGACGGCCGTCAGCCGCAGCGCGTCGCCGTACCGCTCGCGCCAGGGGGCGAGCAGCCGGACGGCCCGGTCGGGGCGGCCGGCGGCGAGGGCGCGGCCGACGTCGGACGCGGGGCCGAGGAGGACGAACACGTCGTCGTCGCAGAGGGCGGACCAGGGCAGCAGGGGGTGGTCCCCGCCGCCGGCGTGGGCGGCGGTGATCATCGCGCAGAGGGAGGCCCAGCCGGCGCGGGAGCGGGCGAGGAAGAGGGCACGGGGGGCGGACTCGTCGACGAAGGCGCCGCCCCGGACGGGGACCCGGCGTATGTCCTGCGGGCCGCGGCCGGGCGCCCGCCGGACGTCCCGCGGGTCGCCGCCGGGCGAGGCCGCCGGCGTCCGTCCCGGCCCTGGTGTCGTCGGCTCGTACGCCAGGTCCACTCCGAACAGCGGGCGGATGCCCTCCTTCGCGCACGCCTTGGCGAAGCGGATCGTGCCCGCGAGGGTGTCGCGGTCGGTCAGGGCGAGCGCGTCCATGCCGCGCTCGGCGGCGCGGGCGGCCAGGCGTTCGGGGTGGGAGGCGCCGTAGCGCAGGGAGTAGCCCGACGCGGTGTGCAGATGCGTGAACCCCGGCATGGTGCACCTCCCGGCTCCCGCATCGAAATCGTACGTACGTTCCCACCCCCTGCTCTTCACCATAGCCCATTTCGAACGTCCGTACGATAAGCGTGTTCGACCCACCCGGGTCAGCCATTCGGACGCATCCCACCTGCGAAAACACCCCTCGCCCCCGAACCTGGGGGGCATGAGCCTCGTCGACGAACTGAAAAGCGCCGTCACCCCCCGAGCCGCCCTCCTTGTCGTCGGCGTCTTCGCCCTCCAGCTGCTGTTCATCGCCTCGTACGTCGGGGCCCTGCACCACCCCAAGCCCAGGGACGTCCCCTTCGGCGTCGTCGCGCCGCCACAGGTCTCCGCCCAGCTCGTCGGGCAGCTGGAGAAACTCCCCGGCGCCCCGCTCGACCCCCGTACGGTCGCCGACGAGGCCACGGCACGGAACCAGATCCTGAACCGGGACATCGACGGCGCCCTGCTCGTCGCCCCCACCGGCCGCACGGACACCCTGCTCGTCGCCTCCGGCGGCGGAACCGTGCTCTCCACGGCCCTGGAGACGATCCTCACCCAGGTCGAGGGCGCCCAGCAGCGCACCGTACGGACGGTCGACGTGGCCCCCGCGTCGGCGCAGGACTTCGACGGGCTCTCGGCCTTCTACCTCGTCGTCGGCTGGTGCGTCGGCGGCTACATCTGCGCCGCGATCCTGGCGATCAGCGCGGGCTCCCGGCCCGCCAACCGGGAACGCGCGATCATCCGCCTCGGCGCCCTCGCGATCTACTCGGTGCTCGGCGGACTCGGCGGCGCGATCATCGTCGGCCCGATCCTCGGCGCCCTGCCCGGCAGCGTCGCTGCCCTGTGGGGCCTGGGCGCCCTGGTCGTCTTCGCCGTCGGCGCCGCCACCCTCGCCCTCCAGTCGGTCTTCGGGATCGTCGGCATCGGCCTGGCGATCCTGCTCGTGGTCGTCGCGGGCAATCCGAGCGCGGGCGGCGCCTTCCCGCTGCCGATGCTGCCCCCGTTCTGGAACGCGATCGGACCCGCCCTGCCGCCGGGCGCGGGCACCTGGGCGGCGCGCTCGATCGCGTACTTCAAGGGCAACGACATGACCGGCTCGATGCTGGTCCTCGCGGCCTGGGCGGTCGTCGGCGCGGCGGTGACCCTGGTGATGTCCTCCCTGAAGCGCAAGCCGGCGGCGGAGCCGATCGCGGAGGAGCTGGGCACGGCGAGCGGCGCCCGGGCCCACTGAAGACCCCAAAACCACTGGCCTCCCTCCTCGTCGGCCGCTACGTTCGCGGGGCAGCGACCACCGTCCCCGAACCGACAAGGCTCTCCGTGGCATCTGTCCGCCCCGCCCGTCCCGACGAACTCCCCGCCCTGGTCGAGCACTCTGGCGACCCCGAGCGCAACGCCGCCACCCGCGCGTACCTCACCCAGCTCCTCGACAACCGGTGCACCCGGCCCGAGTGGTGCCTGGTCGCCGAGGACGGCGACGGCCGGCTCACCGGCAGCGTGGTGCTGTGGACCATGCCGGGGCACGAGGTCCCGCTGGCGCTCGTGCTGTTCGAGGCGCCGAAGGACGCGCCGGAGACCGCCGCCGCCCTGCTCGACGCGGCGGCGTCGGTGGCCGGGAAGCTGGGCGCGACGGAGCTCGAACACGTCGTCGACTCCCCCGCCCAGGCCCCGCAGTTCCAGCGGGACCCGGAGCGCCGGGCCGAGCTGCTGCGGGCGTCCGGCTTCGGCGTGATCCGCGACGGACGCCGGTTCGGCCTCCGGGTCCCCGCCGCGGACGGAAGCGGTGACGCCGGACCGGAGGCGCCCGGCGCCCCGGACGCACTGCCCGCCGACGACCCCCGGCTGACCTTCCGCTCACTCGCCGAGCTCGGCCCCGAGCCCTTCGTCGCGGTCCTCGCCGAGCTGCTCGCGGACACCGCCGACGCCCGCCTCGCGGCGGACGTGCGGCAGCACGGCGCCCGGCGTGCGGCCGAGCTGCTCTTCGAGGAGACGGCCGAGCTGAAGCACGAGCCGGCGTGGTGGGAGCTCGGCTACGACGCGGACGGCACCGTCGCCGTGATCAGCCTGCCCGCCGAGAACCCCGCCTTCCCGGTGATCGGCTTCGTCGGCGTCGCCCCCGCCCACCGGGGCAAGGGGTACGCGACCTCGGTCGTGATCCGGGGCACGCGCGTCCTGGTCGCCGCCGGGGCCACCGAGATCCGCGGCGACTGCGACGCCGCGAACGTGGCGATGGCCAGGGCCTTCGAGCGCGCCGGCTACGAGAACTTCGCCGCCCGGCTGGAGTTCGCCCGCGCCCTCTGACCCGCGCCCTCTGACCCCGCGCCCCCTGACCCCGCGCTCTCCGATCCCGTGCTTTCCGATCCGGCGCCCCCTGGCCCGGCTTCCGCACACGACGGTGCCGCCCCGTGCTTCCTCGCACGGGGCGGCACCGTCGTACGGTGGCGGGCTACGCGCCGTAGTACGCCCGGGTCATCAGTTCCTTCATCTCGTCGATCATCGGCATCCGGGGGTTGGCCGGGGCGCACTGGTCGGCGTAGGCGTTCATCGCCTGCTGCGGCAGGGCCGCGAGGAAGGCCTGCTCGTCGACGCCCTCCGCCTGGAAGGAGGCCGGGATGCCGCACCGCTCGCGCAGCTCCTCCACCGCCCGGGCGTAGGACTCGACGCCCTCCTCGGGGGTCGCGGCCGGCAGCCCGAGCATCCGCGCGATCTCCTGGAAGCGCTCCGGGGCCCGGTAGACCTCGGCCTTCGGCCACGGCACGGCCTTGTGGGTGACGGTGCCGTTGTGGCGGATCACGTGCGGGAGCAGCAGCGCGTTGGTGCGGCCGTGGGCGACGTGGAAGGTGTTGCCGAGGGTGTGGGCCATGGCGTGGACCAGGCCGAGGAAGGCGTTGGCGAAGGCCATGCCGGCGATGGTGGACGCGTTGTGCATCTTCTCGCGGGCCTCGGGCGCCTTGGCGCCCTGTGTCACGCAGGTCTCCAGGTTCTGGAAGATCAGCTTGATCGCCTGGAGGCACTGCCCGTCGGTGAAGTCGTTCGCGTAGGCGGAGACGTAGGCCTCGGTGGCGTGGGTCAGGGCGTCGAAGCCGGAGTCGGCGGTGACCGTCGGCGGGAGGTCGAGCGGCAGGAGCGGGTCGACGATGGCGACGTCGGGGGTGAGCGCGTAGTCGGCGAGCGGGTACTTCTGCGCGGCCTCCGGGTCGGAGATGACGGCGAAGGGGGTGACCTCGCTGCCGGTGCCCGAGGTGGTGGGGATCGCGACGAGCTTCGCCTTCTCGCCGAGCCGCGGGAAGCGGTAGGCGCGCTTGCGGATGTCGAAGAACTTCTCCTTGGTGTCCGCGAACTCGACCTCGGGCCGCTCGTACATCAGCCACATGATCTTCGCCGCGTCCATCGGGGAGCCGCCGCCGAGGGCGATGACGGTGTCCGGCCGGAACTCCCGCATGGCGGCGGCGCCGGCCCGGACGGTGGCGAGCTCCGGGTTGGGCTCGACGGAGTCGATGACCTGGAGGGTGACCGGCTCCTCGCGCCCGCCCAGGATGTCGGTGATCCGCCGGACGAAGCCGAGGGCGCTCATCGTGCGGTCGGTGACGATGGTGACCCGCTTCAGGCCCTCCATCTCGCCGAGGTAGCGGATGGCTCCCCGTTCGAAGTAGATCTTCGGCGGCACCTTGTACCACTGCATGTTGGTGTTGCGCCGTCCGATCCGCTTGACGTTGATCAGGTTGACCGCGGTGACGTTGTTCGAGACGGAGTTGTGTCCGTAGGAGCCGCAGCCGAGGGTGAGCGAGGGGAGGAAGGAGTTGTAGACGTCGCCGATGCCGCCGAAGGTGGAGGGGGCGTTGACGATGACGCGGACCGCCTTGACGCGCTGGCCGAACTCCTCGGCGAGCGCCTCGTCCTCGGTGTGGATGGCGGCGCTGTGGCCGAGGCCGTGGAACTCGACCATCCGGGCGGAGAGTTCGAGGCCGTGCTCGGTGCTGTCGGCCTTGAGGGCGGCGAGGACCGGTGAGAGCTTCTCGCGGGTGAGCGGCTCGCCCTCGCCGACCTCGGCGCACTCGGCGAGGAGGATCGAGGTGTCCTCGGGGACCTCGAAGCCGGCCTGGGCGGCGATCCAGTGGGCGGACCTGCCGACGACGTCGGCGTTGAGCCTGGCTCCGGCGCAGTCGGTGGCGTAGGCGGTGGTGCCGAAGACGTACTCCTCCAGCTTGGTCTTCTCGGCGGCGGTGACGACGTGGGCGCCGAGCCGCTCGAACTCGGCGATGCCCTCCTCGTACACCTCCTCGTCGAGGATGACGGCCTGCTCGGAGGCGCAGATCATGCCGTTGTCGAAGGCCTTCGAGAGCACGATGTCGTGGATGGCGCGCGGGAGCTTGCCGCTGCGGGTGACATAGGCGGGGACGTTGCCCGCGCCGACGCCGAGGGCGGGCTTGCCGCATGAGTAGGCGGCCTTGACCATGGCGTTTCCGCCGGTGGCGAGGATGGTGGAGACGCCCTCGTGGTTCATCAGGAGGGCGGTGGCCGCCATGGAGGGTTCCTCGATCCACTGCACGCAGCCGGCGGGCGCCCCGGCGGCGACGGCGGCGTCGCGGACGATCCGGGCGGCCTCGGCGGAGCACTTCTGCGCGGAGGGGTGGAAGGCGAAGACGATCGGGTTGCGGGTCTTGAGGGCGATGAGCGCCTTGAAGACCGTGGTCGAGGTGGGGTTGGTGACGGGGGTCATCGCGCAGATGACGCCGACGGGTTCGGCGATCTCGGTGATGCCGTTCAGTTCGTCGCGGCGGATGACTCCGGCGGTCTTGAGGCCGGCCATCGAGTGGGTGACGTGTTCGCAGGCGAAGAGGTTCTTGACGGCCTTGTCCTCGAAGAGGCCGCGTCCGGTCTCCTCGACGGCGAGCCTGGCCAGTTCGCCGTGCGCGGCCAGCGCGGCGAGGGAGGCCTTCTTGACGATGTGGTCGACCTGTTCCTGGTCGAGCTCCTCGAACCGGTCAAGTGCCCCGAGGGCCTCGCGCACCAGTCCGTCCACCTTCTCCTCGGTCTCCATGGCAGGCACTCCTTCGTGGGTCCCTTTTTCTCCGATGTCTCCATTCGACACCCGATGACCTGCGAAAAGGCCAGGAAAAGGGCCTGCGGGGAGGGGCCGGAAGTCCCTTTGTGAACGCATTCACAAAGGGACTCCGGGGTGCGTGCGGAAGATCGACTAGAAGACGCTGACCCCGTACGCGCTCAGCGCCTCGGTCACGGGCTGGAAGAAGGTCGTGCCGCCCGTGGAGCAGTTGCCGCTGCCGCCCGAGGTGAGGCCGACGGCCCGGCTGCCCGAGTAGAGCGGACCGCCGGAGTCGCCGGGCTCGGCGCACACGTTCGTACGGATCAGCCCGGAGACGATGTCACCGCCGCCGTAGTTCACGGTGGCGTTCAGGCCCGTCACGGAGCCGCTGTGGATGCCGGTGGTGGAGCCGCGGCGGGTGACCGACATGCCGACGGTGGCGTTGGCGGCGCTGGTGATGTCCACGCTGCCGACCGTGCCGGACTTGGTGACGGAGGAGTTGGTGTAGCGCACCAGACCGTAGTCGTTGCCGGGGAAGCTGGACCCCGCGGTGGTGCCGAGGACGGTGGTCCGGGAGGAGTTGGAGTACCAGGTGCCCGCGCCGTCGGTGCAGTGGCCGGCGGTCAGGAAGTAGTAGTTGCCCGCACTGTCCCGGACGTTGAAACCCAGCGAGCAGCGCCAGCTGGTGGCGTAGATCGCGTCGCCGCCGGAGATCAGCTTGGTGAACTTGCCCGGGGTCCGCTCGACCCGGATGGCGTCCGCGTTCGCCCCCGCCTGCCGCTTGATCTTCGCGATCCCGGCGGGGGTGACGGTGGAGTCGGCGGTGACGACCAGCTCGCCGGTGGCCGTGTCGGCGTACCAGGCGGTGCCGGCCACGTCGGCGGCGCGGACGGCGTCGCCGGTCGCCGAGAGGGCGGCGGCGTCGAAGGTGCGGGTGCTCCGCGCGGAGTCGGCGGTGCCCGCGCTCGCGGTGGGGGCGGCGAGCGCGGCGGCGGCGGCGAGGCCTGCCGCGACGGCGAGCAGCCGGACGGTTCTCGTGGGGGTGGTGCGCATGGTCCTCACTTCTCGTTCCTCCCGAGGGGAATCGGGGGCCCGCCGTGGGGTGCCGGGCCCGTGAGGCGCGGCCTGGGGCCGGCGCTGTGGGGGAGTCTCGGGCCGTACGACTTCACGCCGCAAGGGCGCCTTTCGGCCGTACGGCCCTCAACTACCTACCGCTCCCAGCGAGTTGAGAAGGGGTCAGAACGCGGTCAGGCGCCGCTCAGCCGCCGTTCGCCCGCCGCGACGGCGGTGTCGAGGGTGTTCCCCGGCGGCGGGAACGGGCAGATGAAGTGGTCGGCGAAGGCGCACGGCGGCAGCAGCGCGCGATTGAAGTCGACCGTCACCGAACCGTCCGCCGCCGGGGCCGGCGGGCGCAGGAAGCGGAAGCGGTAGCTGTCCCGGCCGCTGGTGGCGTCCGCGAAGACCGCCCACAGGGTGCCGTCGTCCTCGACGGCCACCTGCAGGGTGTGCTCGCCGCCGTGCAGGTCGAAGACCAGTTCGCCGGAGAGCCCGAGGCCACGCTCCCGGCCGTCCGCGTTCTCGACGCGCACGCTGCGCGTCTCCTCGTACGGGCGGAAGACGCCGGGCACCACCCAGCGCTCGTCGTACGGCGTGGCCTCGATGCCCCGGAAGGCGGCGCGGGCCGCCGAGCCGGGGTCGAAGTCCCGTACGGCCCAGAGGCCTTCGCGGCGCAGCACCACGAGCCGCCGGCCCGCCGACTCGACCCGGGACTCGTGGATCGGGGGGTGGTCGGCGGTGAGCCGGACCGTGCCGGCCAGGGGCTTGCCGTCGACGGTGACACCGTCCTCGGCCGCCGCGCTGAGGAGCACCTCGTCGCCGTCCTCCCGCCACTCCCCCGGAACGGCCGGAATTCGCCCCTCCGGGAAGTCCGAGAGCCAGTAGGTCCCCGTGAGGGAGAGCGGGCCGTACGAGGAGGAGACCGCGGCCTCCCGCTGCTCGTGCCAGTGCTGCCACTCCTGCCGGGGGCCGGCCCCGGCGTCCGCGTCCGGGCGCGTGCCCGCGTCCGTGCCGCTGTCGTTGTCCGTGCTCATGGTGCTCAACCCTTCCATACGGGCTCGGGAAGCCCGAGGTGCGAGCGGAGCGTCGTGCCGGAGTACTCCGTACGGAAGACCCCGCGCTCCTGGAGCAGCGGGACGACCCGGTCGACGAAGCCGTCGAGTCCGCCGGGCGTGAGGTGCGGGACGAGGATGAAGCCGTCGGCGGCGTCCGTGGCGACGAACTCCGCGAGGGCCGCCGCCACCGTGCCCGGGCTGCCGACGAAGGACTGCCGGCCGCTGGTCTCGATGACCGTCTGACGGATCGACAGGCCCTTGGCCTCGGAGAGCGCCCGCCACTTCCGGGCCACCGCCACCGGGTCGGCGATCCGCACCCGGCCCTGGACGAGCGTCGATTCGGGGTCGGGGTCGATGTCGGGCAGCGGCCCGTCCGGGTCGTAGCCGGACAGGTCGCGGCCCCAGACCTGCTCCAGGGCGAGGATCGCGTTCTGCGGGGAGACCTGCTGCCGGCGGATCTCGGCGGCCAGCTCCTGCGCCTCGGCGTCGGTGTCCCCGAGGACGTACGTCACGCCCGGCATGATCTTCAGGTCGCCGGGCTCCCGGCCGTACCGGGCGAGCCGCCCCTTGACGTCGGCGTAGAACTCCCGGCCGGCCTCCAGGGTGGAATGCCGTGTGAAGATCACATCGGCGGCCGAGGCGGCGAACTCCCGGCCCTCGGCGGAGTCGCCGGCCTGGATGACGACCGGATGCCCCTGCGGGGAGCGCGGGACGGTGAACTCGCCCTCGATGCCGAACTGCGGGCCGTGGTGGGCGAAGGGGCGCTGCCTGCCCTCCGGGGTCCAGGAGTCCCACAGTTCCCGGGCGGTGGCGAGGAACTCGGCGGCCCGGGTGTACCGGTCGGCCCGGTCCAGATAGCCGCCGCGCCGGAAGTTCTCCCCGGTGAAGGCGTCGGACGAGGTGACGACGTTCCAGGCGGCCCGGCCCCCGCTGAGGTGGTCGAGCGAGGCGAGCCGCCGGGCCAGTTCGTACGGCTCGTTGAAGGTGGCGTTGACCGTGCCGGCCAGGCCGAGCCGGTCGGTGACGGCGGCGAGCGCGTTCAGGACGGTGATCGACTCGGGCCGGCCGACGACGTCGAGGTCGTGGATCCGCCCGTTGTGCTCACGCAGCCGCAGCCCCTCGGCCAGGAAGAAGAAGTCGAACAGACCGCGCTCCGCCGTCCTCGCGAGGTGCTCGAAGGAGGAGAAGTCGATCTGCGAGCCGGAGCGCGGATCGGCCCAGACGGTGGTGGAGTTGACGCCGGGGAAGTGCGCGGCGAGATGGACCTGCTTGGGCCCCGTGCCGGTGCTCACGCGTGGGCTCCCGTCGTCGCGTACTGGCTGACGGGACGGGTGAGTCCCAGGTGGTCGCGGAGGGTCCCGCCCTCGTACGCGGTACGGAAGAGGCCGCGGTCCCTGAGCCGGGTGACGGTGTCGGAGGCGAACCGGTCCAGGTCCCGCTCGGGCACCGCCGGCACCAGGTGGAAGCCGTCGATCGCGCCGCCGCCGTGCCAGCCCGCGATCAGCTCGGCGAGCGCTCCCGGCCCGCCCTCGTACGCGTCGAGGTCGACGGTCGCGGAGAGCAGCACGCGCAGCTGTCCGGGGTCCCTGCCGTGGGCGCGGGCGCCCTGGAGCAGCTCGGCGCGGAGCGCCGCGGCCTCCTCGGCGGAGGAGGCCCGGATCAGGGCCACGTCGGCGTGGTGGGCGGCGGTGTCGCGGGCGGCGGGGCGGGTGGCGTCGACGACGGTCACCGGATGGCCCTGCGGGGGCCGGGGGACGATCGAGGGGCCCTTGACCGAGAAGGTCGCCCCCTGGAAGTTCACGTGGTGCAGCTTGCGGCGGTCGACGAACCGCCCGGTCGCCACGTCCCGTATCTCGGCGTCGTCCTCCCAGCTGTCCCACAGCTTGCGGGAGACCTCGGCGACCTCGCCCGCCTCCTGCCAGAGCGCGGCGGTGGGCGGGGCCGGACGGCGGCCGAAGAGGCGGGCCTCGGCACCGCTGGGGGAGACCGCGATCCGCCAGCCCGCCCGGCCCCGGCTCACCCAGTCGAGGGTGGCGACGGCGGCCTGGACGTGGAAGGGCTCGGTGTGGGTGGTGGTCACGGTCGGGACGAGGCCGACGGAGCGGGTCTCGGGGGCGACCCGGGCGAGGACGGCGAGCGCGTCGAGGCCGGGCCGGGCGAAGGAGTCGTCGTGGGTGAGGAAGTCGAGCCCGGCGGCCTCGGCGAGCCGGGCGAGCGCGACGGTACGGGCGGCGGCCGTCCCGGCGGAGGAGGCGGCCAGCGGGTCGGCGGCGGACGCCGACGGGCCGGTGCCCGGGGCGAGTTCGGCGGCGAGGTGGAGCGTTCGGGTGCGGGGCATGCGGTCTCTCTCGAAGCGGTGCGGAGCGGACGGAGCGGGGTCAGTTCTTGGTGCGGGGCAGCCCGGGCGGGTTGATCTCCGATGCCGTGACGGCCTCGCCTTCGAGGCCCCAGCGCTTGAGGACCTGGGCGTAGGTGCCGTTCCCGATGACGTGGTCGAGGGCGGCCGCGTAGGCGGCGACGAGACCGCTGTCCTTCTTCGTGGCGGCCGCGATCTTCCCCTGGAGGCCGGCGCCCGCGCCGGAGAACTTCCCGACGATCTCGGTCTGTCCGGCGGAGAGCACGTGGTAGGCGGCGACGGGGTTGGGGCCGAGGTAGCCGTCGATCCGGCCGGACTGGAGCGCCAGGTAGTAGTCGGAGGTGTTCTGGAAGTACGTGATGTCGACCGGCTTCCGGCCGGCCTTCTCGTTCTGCGCGGACCAGTCGACCAGGATCTTCTCCTGGTTGGTGCCGGAGCCCACGGCGATCTTCTTCCCCGCCACGTCCTCGGGGCCCTTCACCTTCCAGCCGGAGCCCTTCTTCGCCTCGAAGGCGAGGTCGTCGAGGCGGTAGGTGGCGAAGTCGTACTTGTCCTTGCGCTCCTCGGTGACCGTGACGTTGGAGAAGACGGCGTCGTACTTGCCGCTGTCGAGGCCGACGAAGAGGTTCTCCCAGGAGACCGGGTTGAACTCGGGCTTCAGGCCGAGGGCGTCGGCGACCAGGGTGGCGAGGTCGACCTCGACGCCGATCAGCGTCCGGTCGTCGGTGGCGTGGAAGGCGAGCGGCGGGTTGCTGGTCGCGGAGACGCCGAGGACGAGCGTGCCTCTCTTGCGGACGGCCTCGGGCAGCTTCGCGGCGAGGGCGTCGACCTTGGGGGTGTGGACGCGGTTCTGCTCGGGGCTGAGGTTGATGCCGTTGCCGCCGCCCTGCTTCCCGGCGGGCTCCAGGGCGTCGACGGCGGCGTCACCCGAGCCGCATGCCGTGAGGACCCCGAGGGCGGTGAGCGAGGCGAGGGCGGTGAGGACGGTGCGACGGGTCTTCATGGCAGTACTCCTGAACGAGGGAGGGAGGAAAGAAGGGAGGGGTGGGTCAGAGGACCTTGGAGAGGAAGGCACGGGTGCGTTCGTGGCGCGGGCTGTCCAGCACCTCGGCCGGGGGGCCCTGTTCGACGATCCGGCCCTCGTCCATGAACACCACGGTGTCGGCGACCTCGCGGGCGAAGCCGATCTCATGGGTGACGACGATCATGGTGGTGCCGGAGGCGGCCAGGTCCTTGATGACGTCGAGGACCTCGCCGACCAGCTCCGGGTCGAGCGCGGAGGTCGGCTCGTCGAAGAGGAGCAGGCCCGGTTCGAGGGCGAGCGCGCGGGCGATGGCGACCCGCTGCTGCTGTCCGCCGGAGAGCTGCTTGGGGTACGCCTCCGCCTTGTCGGCGAGTCCGACGCGTTCGAGGAGCGTCCGGGCCGCGGCCTCGGCCTCCTTGCGGGGGCGCTTCAGGGCCGAGACGGGGGCCTCGACGATGTTCTCCAGGACGGTGAGGTGCGGGAAGAGGTGGAAGTTCTGGAAGACGAAGCCGATCCGGGTGCGCTGCTTGAGGACGTCCCGCTCGCGGAGCTCGTACAGCTTGTTCCCGGAGCGGCGGTAGCCGACGAGGGTGCCGTCGACGCTGACGGTGCCGCTGTCGACCTTCTCCAGGTGGTTGATGGTCCGCAGGAGCGTCGACTTGCCGGATCCGGAGGGGCCGAGGACGACGGTGACCTCGCCGGCGCGGACGTCGAGGTCGATGCCGCGCAGGACGTGGAGGGGGCCGAAGGTCTTGTGGACGGAGCGGATCTCGACCTTGGCGGTGGATCCGGCAGACGGTTCCGCGGTGGTGACGGAGCTCATCGGACGCTCCCCTTCGCGTAGTGGCGTTCGACGTAGTGCTGGACGACGGAGAGCGCGGTGGTGAGCAGGACGTACCAGGCGGTGGCGACCATCAGGAGCGGGACGACCCGGCCGTTGCGGCCGTAGACGACCTGCACCTGGTAGAAGAGTTCGCCGATCGCCATGACGGAGACGATCGAGGTGCCCTTGAAGAGCGAGATGATCTCGTTGGCGGCGTTGGGCAGGATCGAGCGCATGGCCTGGGGCAGGACGATCCTCCGCAGCTGCCGCAGCCTGGGGATGCCGAGCGAGGCGGCGGCCTCCGCCTGGCCCTCGTCCACGGCCAGTACACCGCCGCGGACGATCTCCGCCGCGTAGGCCGCCTGGTGCAGGGCGAGCCCGAGGACGGCGGCGCTCATCTCGCCGACCAGGCCCGTCGTGTCGAAGGAGAGGAAGCCCGGCCCGAACGGGATGCCGATGCTCAGCTCCTTGTAGAGGTAGGCGAGGTTGAACCAGAAGAGCAGCTGGACGATGAGCGGGATCGAGCGGAAGGCCCAGATGTACCCGAAGGCCACGGAGCGCAGGAACGGGCTGGCCGACAGGCGCATGAAGGCGAGCACGATCCCGATCGCGAAGCCGAGCGCGGTGCCGTAGAAGGTGAGCTGGAGGGTGACCCAGACGGCCCGGAGGATCGTCTCGGTGGTGAAGAAGGCGGCGAAGACGTCCCATTCCCAGCCGGGGTTGGTGGCGAGCCCGTGGACGAACTGGACGAGCAGCACGGCGGTGACGACGACGGCGACCCAGCGCCAGGGGTGGCGCACGGGTACGACGACGAGTTCGGGTCCGGCCGCCGGTTCCTTCAGGACGGCTCTGGTGGCGGGCGGATCGCTGGTGAGAGACATGACGGTTCCTCGGCAGGGGCTCGGGCGGCGGGGAGAGCGGCGCGGTCGCGGGGCGCCGGGTCGGGCGCACGGCGGCGCGGTCGCGGGGCGGGGCGCGGGGTCAGGCGCTCAGGGGCGCCGGGAGCGGACACGCCCCGTCGCGCAGGAGCGTCAGGGCGGCCCGTGCGGCGGCGTCGTTCTGCGCGAACGCGGCCCCGCCGGTACGGGGCCGGGTGAAGGCGCTGCCCGTGCGGGCGGTGGTGTGCGGCCCGAGCGCGAAGCGGCGCGGGTGCGGGCGGCCGTCGCGCTCCAGGACGCGACCGTCGGCGGGGTCGACGACGAGGAGCCCGGCGGCGGTGGCCCGGGCGCCGTCCTCGTGGAGGGCGCGCAGGAGCGGACTGCCGGTGAGTTCCAGGGTGGGGTCGGGGATGCGGGCCTCGACCAGGGCGCGGGCCTCGGTCCACTCCCCCGGTACGGCGGCGGAGGCGGCCCGGAAGAGCCCGCGTTCCTCGTCGGTCTCGACGGTGAGCCCGGGACCGAGGAAGCGGACGACGCCCGCGCGGGAGAGGGCGAGGAGCTGCCGCATCCGGGGGCCGGGCGGCCCGGAGGCGAGGTAGCTGAAGAAGCCGTGCCACCAGGGGCCGGGGTCGACCCGCTTGCCGAGCCGCAGGAGCTGGCCGTAGACGGAGAGGAGGCCGGCGAAGACGGCGGCGTCCGCGCTGTGGGCGGGGTCGTGGCGCCGGGTGAGGTTGTCGCCGATGTAGTCCCGCAGGCCGTGCTGGAGGGCTTCCGTGGAGCTGAAGCGGATGCCGTCCAGGGGGTGGTCGAGGGCGTCCAGGTCGAGCCGGTCGGCGGGGTCGGGGACGGCGGCGGCGACCACGGCGGCGAGCTCGGCCCCGCTCGGCGGCGCCGTCTCGTAGGCCCGCTCGAAGTCGTCCCAGGCGAGGGCGGTCCGCTCGGGGTGGGCGGCGAACAGCCGGTGGTAGTGGGCCCAGCCGAGTTCCTTGTCGATGAGGGGCCACACGTCGCGCCGGAAGTCGACCGGCCCGGTCCTGCGCAGCAGGGCGTCGGTCTGCGCGGCTCCGAAGAAGCGGGGCAGCGGCGGCGGTTCGCCGTCGAGGGAGTAGCCGATCTTCGTCTGGTACGGGACGCCCCGCCGCGATCCGACGTGCAGCCGCGGCTCCCTGCCGGAGGGGACGTAGACCAGGGCGTCGCCCTCGCCCTCGTACCGTCCGCCACGGCCCTCGGTGAGCAGGACCATCAGGTCGACGAAGGCGAGCCCGAAGCCGCGGACGAGGACGGGTTCGCCGGCCGGGAGGGCGGCGAGGTCGCTGTCGGCGGTGAAGTCGGGCGGCAGGTGGAGGAGGCCGTGGCGGGCGGCGAAGCGGGTCAGGGCCCGCTGCTCCGGGTCGGGTTCGGCGTCGAGGTGGCCGACGGTGAGGACGACGAGGTCGGCGAGGAGGGGCGCGGCGCCGCCCTCCAGCCAGACCCGCTGGCGTCCCTCGCGGGGGCCGGCGATCCGCAGGGCGGTGGTGCGGTGCTCGTGGAGGCGGGCGGTGGCGGGCAGCGCCGCCCGGGCCCGTTCGTACACCCAGCGCAGGTAGGCGCCCTGCTGGGGGCGGGTGGGGAAGGTGCGGCCCTCGATGCCGGACCATTCGGCGACGGTGGGGCCGGGCCGGACGGGGCCGGCCATGTCCACGGTCTCGTCGGTGAACATGGTGACGTCCTCGGCCCGGGAGTTCATCCAGAGCAGCGGGGACTGCGCGGTGCGCCAGATGCGGCCCGGGCCCGGCGGGTGGGGGTCGACGACGTGGATGTCGACGGGGCGGTCGCCGTACAGCTCGGGCAGGTTGGCGGCGAGCCGTTCGAGGTAGCCGGTCCCCCGCGGCCCGGCACCCACGATCACGATCGACGCGTGGCCGTTCATCGCCCACCGGCCGTTCCGCGGGCGTAGTGCCGCTCGACGTAGTACTGGCCGAGGCTGAGGACCGAGGTGACGGCGACGTACCAGAGGGTGGCGACGAGCAGCAGCGGGATGATCTCGTAGGTGCGGTGGTAGACGAGCTGGGTCGAGTAGAGCAGGTCCTGGACGGCGATCACGGAGACGATCGAGGTGCCCTTGAGGGTGCCGATGAGCATGTTCCCGGCCGGCGGGACGATGGCGCGCATGGCCTGCGGCAGCACGATCCGGGAGAGCCGGCGCCACCGGCCGAGGCCGAGCGACTGGGCCGCTTCGATCTGGCCGCGGTCGACGGAGAGGATGCCGCCGCGCACGACCTCGGCGGCGTAGGCCGCCTCGTGCAGGGTGAGGCCGATGACGGCGACGGAGACGGGGCCGAGGAGGTTGACCGTGTTCACGCCGAGGATCTGCGGGTAGAGCGCGCCGATGTTGAACCAGAACAGCAGCTGGACCAGGATCGGGGTGGACCGGAAGAACCAGACGTATCCCCAGCTGACCGCGCGCAGCACGGGGTTGGCGGAGAGCCGGAGCACGGCGAGCAGGGTCCCGAGGGCGAAGCCGAGCGCCATGACGAGGGCGGTCAGCCACAGGGTGAGGCCGAGGCCGCGCAGGACGGACGCGGAGGTGAAGTACTCGGCGACGACGTCCCATTGGAAGGCCTTGTTGCGGACGACCGAGACGAGGCCGAGCGCGAGCAGGACGAGGACGAGGCCGGCCGCGGTCCACTGCCCGGTGCGGCGGGCGGGGACGATGCGGGGCGGTGGGGCGGCCGGTGGGGCCGTGGAGGGGATCTTGACCAGGGTCGCGGACATACGAAGACTCCGTGGATGCCAGAGGCGGATCGAACACGGGGTGCGCCTTCACACGCGCTGAGCACGGTCCCGGGCCCCTCAGCCCGGTTCCGCCCTTCGAGGCTATGCGGTCAACACGGCCCGCTGTCAAGGCTGTCCGCACTGTGAGCCGTACGTCTCATCGTGGTTGACGCCGGAACGGATGCCTGTTCCACTGGGGCCATGCATCCGCAGCAGCTGGTCACGCGCTCCCACATCGACTTCGGTCGCGTGTGGTCCTCTTCCTGTTGAGCCGACCCGCTGTTCGCTGAGCCGGTCTCCGGCTCGCCCCGTCCGCGTGCTGTTCTCCGCGGCGCCTTCACACCCGGGCATCTCGTGATGCCCGTGCTCTCCCCTCCCCTCGCTCCGTCACGCCGCCCTTCCGCGCTCTGAAGGGCTGCTGCCCTCCTTCGTCCTGAAGGACCGTCATGACCTTCGCGTTGTCCGTGCACCGGACCACGACCACCGACCCGCTGGCCCGCCCGCTCCTCGACGAGCTGGCGCACGAGTACACGACCCGGTACGGCTCCGCGCACGATCTGAGCCGCTACCCGGCGGAGGAGTTCGCCCCGCCGCACGGCGCCTTCCTGCTCCTCCTGGAGCACGGCAGGCCGGTGGCGGGCGGTGCCTACCGCCGCTACGACGACGACACCGCCGAACTGAAGCGGATCTGGACCAGCTCGGCGCACCGCAGGCGCGGACTCGCCCGTCAGGTCCTGACCGTGCTCGAACGGGAGGCCGCCGCCCGCGGCTACTCCCGCCTCTACCTCACGACCGGACCGCGCCAGCCGGAGGCCAGGGGCCTCTATCTGGCGAGCGGCTACCGCCCGCTCTTCGACGTGTCCGCCGATCCCGAGTCGATCGGCCCGCTGCCGTTCGAGAAACTCCTGGAGAACCCGAAGCCATGACCACGCGCACCCCACCCGGCACCGCACGCACCGCCGTCGCCTTCGCCCTGATCACCGCCGCCGCGCTGGGTCTCACCGCCTGCGCCGGGGGCGATCCCGCGACCGCCCCGGCCGGCGCCGCCGCCGCGAAGGGCGGGCTCCCGACCGAGGACGTGGTGGCCGCGGTCACGCGGAACGAGGCGGCGGCGAAGCTGCTCCCCGCCGACGTGCGGCAGCGGGGCGGCCTGACGCTCGCCGCCTCCGTGGGGACCCCGCCCAGCTCGGCCTATCTGCCCGACGGCAAGACGGTCGTCGGGGTGGACGCCGACTTCTCGGCCGCCGTGGCGAAGGCCCTCGGCCTTGAGCTGAAGCGCGAGGTGGTGGGCTTCGAGGCGATCCTGCCGGCGCTCGGCAGCGGCAAGTACGACGTGGGCACCGGGAACTTCGGTGTGACCGAGGAGCGGCGCAAGACCATCGACTTCGTGACGTACGTCAACGACGGCCAGGGCTTCGCGAGCCGGGCCGACAGCCCGCTGAAGGCGGTCACCGACCTCACCCAGCTGTGCGGCCTGAAGGTCGCGGTGAACGCGGGCACCACCTTCGAGCGGACCCTGGAGAAGAACAAGGGCCGGTGCGCGGCGGCCGGGAAGCAGCCGTACGAGGTGAACGTCTACAGCGAGACGGGGGCGATCTGGATGTCGCTCCGGCAGGGCCGCAGCGATGTCGTGATGAACACCATCAACGGCGTGCGGTACGCGGTGACGCAGCAGAAGGACGTGAAGTTCCTGAACGAGTACCGGCGGCTCGACGTCGGTTTCGCCTTCAAGAAGGGCACCCCGCTCGCGCCCGCCTTCCAGGCCGCGGTGAACGGACTGAAGGCGGACGGGACGTACGACAGGATCCTGCGGAAGTGGGGCGTGACGGCGTCCGGCATCGCCACCTCGCGGATCTCCCCGCCGGAGCTCCCGGCCCCGGAGAAGTAGGAGGCCGGGAGTCCCGGGGACCGGGCGGCGGTGCCCTACGGACCGTCAGCAGCCGTCGCAGGGGCAGCAGCAGTCGCAGTTGCCGCAGCCGGGGTCGCCGTCGCAGTCCCGGCAGCAGCCCTCGCGCTTCTTGCGGGACCAGGGGCCCTCGTACTCCTTGGCGCAGCAGATCTGGCAGGTGCAGAAGAGCCAGGTGAACATGGCGCACCCGGCGAGGAAGCCGCGCGGCTTGGGTGCCTGCGGGGCGCCGCCGCCGAACTGCGGCGGCAGCCCGCCGGGCCCGCCAGGACCGCCGCCGCCGTAAGGGTTCCCGCCGCCCCCGTACGGGTTCCCGCCGCCGTACGGGTTCCCGCCCTGGGGACCGTACGGGCCGGGCGCCCCGCCCGCGTACGGATTGCCCGGCACCGGCCCCTGGCCCGGGCCCGGCGCGCCGTGGGAGCAGCGGGTCGTGCCGAAGGCGCGGTCCACCGAGGCGCGGAGCTCGTGGGCGAGCAGGACGTGCGCCAGCTTGTCGTCGGCGAACTCGGCGTCCCGCAGGGCCAGGCGGATGCCGTGCAGGGCGTCGTCGGCGAGCCGGCGGGCCTCCTCGCGTGAGGTGCCGGTCGCGGTGAGCGGGTTCCAGGCGCCGCTCTCCGCGTCGGCGTTCTGGTCCTCGACGGCGTCGAGGAGGTGGGCGAGCCGGCCGAAGAGCCGGCCCGCCTCGGCGAGCGGTTCGGCGTTCCCGGGGCGCCCGGCGAGGACGGCGGTGTGCGCGAAGGCGGCCGCGGTGGCCGTCTCGGTCGGTTCGGTGACGGCGAGCAGCGGGGTGCCGGGTCCGGCGAGGGACTCGATGCCGGTCTGGCGGTCGACGGCGTCGACGAGGACGGCGGTGTCGAAGCCGAGGGAGCGGCCGGTCCTGGCGCCTGCCCGGTCCCAGGAGCGGGCGACCCGGCGGGCCGCGGCGGCGACGGGCCGCCGGGCCAACAGGCCGTCCCGGTCGGCGACGTGGTCCCGTACCTTCGCGGAGGCGAGGACGAGCGAGACGGCGGCGGCGAGCCTGGCCCCTTCGCCCTTGGCCACGGGGGCGGTGCGCATGGCGCGCAGCGCGCACGGTCCGGCGGTGCGTCGGTCCGCGGCCGTGACCCCGGTCTGAGCCTCCGTCAGGACCGAGACGATGAGGCCGTCGTAGTTGGTGACGACCCGGGCGAACTGTCCGTGGTCGGCGCGAAGTGCCAGGCAGAGGCCGCAGAGATGGGCCATCCACTCGACTTTGAGGCCGTCGGTGAGCCGATGGGTGCAGGGTCTGACGATTCCGAACATGGACTCCCCCGTGAGTCGTGGACCTGGCGGTGCGGCTGCCCGCGGGGCGGCCTCGCGGCATCGTAGCGAGCGGCTCCGTTCACCCGAACGCGCCCATCGTCACCCTTGTGGCACGACTTTCATATTTTCAGCTGCATGGCCCTCTCTCAGGCCCCGCATACCGCAAGTTTCCTGACGAATCGCCAGAAAACGGTGCTCACGTTCTGCACCAGTACCGTCACGAATCCCCTGCGCGCCGACTATCCACTTGGCGCGCGATCCGCATCATGAAGGACGATAGGGAAATGCGGAACCACAAGTGACCGCGCTGAAAGGAGGCGTCCATGGGATCGGTGCGTAAGGCGAGTGCCTGGCTGGGACTCGTCGAGGACAACGACGAGCGTTACTACGACGACGAGTACGCCGACGGTGCCGAGGGCGGCGACGCCTGGGTGACGGACCCCCGCGTCCGGGTGGCCACCGACACCGCCGAGGAGCGGGGCCGCCGGATCGCCACCGTCTCCCCGGACGGCTTCCGGGACGCCCGGGGCATCGGCGAGCTCTTCCGGGACGGTGTTCCGGTGATCGTGAACCTGACCGCGATGGAGCCGAACGACGCCAAGCGCGTGGTCGACTTCGCCGCCGGTCTCGCCTTCGGTCTGCGGGGTTCGATCGAGCGCGTGGCGACGCGGGTCTTCCTGCTGACCCCCGCCGACACCCAGATCGTCACCGGCGAGACGGGCCGGCGCCAGCAGGACGGTTTCTTCAACCAGAGCTGAGCGGGTCCGCCGGCCCGGCCGGGCACCCCCCGAGGGATCGGGTCAGTGCGCCGGACGCCCCGAGCCGGCGGGCTCGATCGCTTCCCGGGTCGTGGGCACCCGCGGTTCGACGGACGCGGAGAGCCCCACCGGCGCCGGCGCCCCCTCCGCCACCGACACCGGCCCGGACCCCGACCCCGCGTCCAGGTCGACGTCCAGGTCCGCGCCCGGATCCGCGGCCGCGCCCACGTTCATGTCCACGCCGAGGTCCGCATCCGGGTCCGCGTGCGCGTCCACCGGGCACTCCATCACCGGGGGCAGTCGCCGCGCCATCGCCGCGCCCAAAAGCAGCAGCCCGGCGCTCACGAAGAGCGTCATGTGCAGGCCGTTCACGAAGGCGTGCCGGGCGGCCTGGTGCAGGGCCTCGCCCGCCGCGCCACCGAGCTGCCGGGCGACCTGGTAGGCCTCGCCCAGCGAGTTCCCCGCGGCCCGGCTCGCCTCGGCGGGCACCCCGGGGACCGAGGCGAGCCCGGGGGCGTACGCCGCGTTCATCACACTGCCGAGCAGCGCGGTGCCCATGCCCGCGCCGAGCTGGTACGAGGTCTCCCCGATCGAGGCCGCCGCTCCCGCGCTCCGCTGGGGCGCCTCGCTGAGCATCGACTCGTACGCCGAGAAGAGCGTGGTCTGCAGGCCGAAGCCGAGCAGCACGAAGCCGACCGTGAGCAGCAGCGGCCGGTCGTGCTGCCCCATGAAGGTGAGCAGCAGCACGGCGGCGGCGGTGAGGACGAAGCCCCAGCCGACCATCCGGCGCGGTCCGATCCTGCGCAGGGTGTACGAGCCGGTGGCGCCGGCGGCCATGGCGGCGAAGGTGAGCGGGAGCAGCCGCAGCCCGGTCTCCAGGGGGCTGAGGCCGAGCACCAGCTGGAGGTACTGGACGGCGATGAGCTGGAGGCCGACCAGGGCCAGCATGGCGAGCACGATGCAGCCGACGGAGGTGGTGAAGGCCGCCCGGGAGAAGAGCCGCATGTCGATCAGCGGATGCGGACGTCGCTTCTGCCGCCGGACGAAGAGGACGAGCAGCGCGGCGCCGAGCAGCAGCGGCCCGGCGGTCGGCAGGGCGAGGAGCTGGTCGCCTGCGCCGGCGCGCTTGACCCCGAGGACGCAGCCGAGCACACCGGCGGCGGCCATCAGCGCGCCGAGGACGTCCCAGGGGCCGTCGGTGGCGCCCCGGGACTCGGGGAGGAGCCGGCGGCCGAGCGGCAGGATCAGGGCCATCAGCGGGATGTTGATGAGGAAGACGGAACCCCACCAGTAGTTCTCGACGAGGAAGCCGCCGAGGACCGGTCCGGTGGCGGCGCCGATCGCGGCGACCGCGGTCCAGACGCCGATGGCGGTGGCGCGTTCTCGCCGGTCGGGGAAGACCGCGCGGAGGATGGAGAGGGTGGCGGGCATGATCATGGCGCCGCCGACGCCGAGGAGCACCCGGGCCCCGATGAGGACCGAGGGTTCGGTGGCGAGCGCGGCGACCGCCGAGGCGATGCCGAAGAGCGCGTAACCGAGCAGGAGGACTCTGCGCCGTCCGACCCGGTCGCCGAGCGTGCCGAAGAGGATCAGCAGCGAGGCGCAGACCAGGGGGTAGGCGTCGACGATCCAGAGCAGCGACGTGGAGCTGGGACGCAGGTCCTCGGTGAGCGAGGGGATCGCGACGTGGAGGATGGTCGCGTCGAGGGCGACGACGAGGAGGCTGACGCAGAGGACGACGAGGACGACCCAGCGGTTGGCTCCGCCGTCGGCTGCGGCACGCGGTGGTGCTGGGGCCGTGTTCGTCCGCGACATGTACGTACCTCCCAGTGAAGCTCTCGCGCTCGGCGGGCCCCGACCAGGGCTTATGCCCCTGGGGCGGCCCGGCATCGACGGGCGAGTGAGCCGTCAGCGTACGCGAGTTCAAGCCCCGAGCGCGTGGTGCAGCTCTCACCTCGGCGGGGCTCGCGGTGTGGCGTACGCCACTCGGGGCGGCCCGCGCGTCGCATGGAATTCCGTACGGACGCCTGTTTGAAGCAATTCCCGCACGCTCAAACACTCTTCCGGAATCGCCCCTGCTGCATTAGGGCGGAAGGTCATCGGATTTCCCGACGGACGCCCGGAATAGGCCGGGCACTGAGACCTACTCCACATCACATCAACATCACGAAGGGACCGGATCGACCGGGTCGGCTTCTCACTCCCTGTAACGTCGATTGGGTGCGTACCGACATCTTTGCCCGGCTGGACCGGGAGCCGGAACCGCCGAAGATAGAGGTCCCGCGGATGACCCGCACGCGTCTCGCCCTCTTCGGCGGGACGTCGGCGTTCTATCTGGCCATCGTCGTCGCCGTACTGCTGTCGACGTGGCTGGTGACCCTCGACTGGAAGATCATGCTCTTCCGGCCCTATCAGCAGTGGCCCGAATTGCATGCCTTCCTCGACTACTACGTCGTCCTCGGCCAGCGCGGCCCCACGGCCGTCATGGTGGCCGCCTGGCTGGGCTGGCGCTCCTGGCGCCAGCACACCCTGCGGCCGCTGCTCTGCCTCGGCGCCGCCCTCCTGCTGCTGAACGTCACGGTCGGCGCGGTCAAGCTCGGACTCGGCCGGCTCGGCCCCCACTACGCGACCGAGATCGGCTCCGCCGAGCTCTTCGCGGGCGGCGACATATTCCCCTCCGGTCACACCGCCAACGCGGTCGTGACCTGGGGCATCCTCGCCTACCTGGCGACCACCCCACGGGCCAGGCGCTATCTGTCGGCACTCTCCGCCGTGGTCGCGCTCGGCGTCGGCCTCACCACCGTCTACCTGGGCACGCACTGGCTGAGCGACGTGCTCCTCGGCTGGGCCGCCGGGCTGCTCATCCTGCTGGCCCTGCCCTGGTGCGAGCCGGTCCTGGCCGTGGCGGAGTCGTGGATCCTGGCCGCCCGCGACCGGGTACGGGAGCGGCTGCGGGACCGCCGCCGCCTGGTGCCCTCGCTGCCCGTGGCCTCCGGCGGACCGCGCCCCGGCTTCTTCCCGCAGCGCCCCGCCGGCTCGGAGGAGCCGGCCAGGGAGACCGCGGGAGTGGCCGCGGGCCGCGCACCGGCGACCCGCACGGGAGTGGCCGGCCGCGCGCCCGCGACGCGCACGGGAGTGGCCGCCGGCCGCGCCCCGGCGACCCGCGGCTGACCGCGGGACGCATCTCACGGGCGCACGCCCCCTACGTACGGGAAAGGGCCCCGGCCGACCTCGGCCGGGGCCCTTCCGCGTGCCCGGCGGGCCCGCTCAGCCGATCCAGCAGCGGTTGACGGTGCCGTCCTCGACCTCGAAGTTGATGCGTCCGGCCAAGTACTCCATGGTGATGATCGAGCCCGGCGGCAGCGACCTGACGGTCTTCCAGCCCCGGGTCCTGGCCAGCTGTGTGGCGCCTTCCGCGTCGAGGCCCACATAGGACTCGGGGGCGTCGCGGGGCGGTTGGGGAGTGCGCGAAGTGGGTGCCATGTCCCTCACGTTAGTCCCTTGGCGGTCACGCTTGTGTCACAAGTTCTCGACATATGTTTGGCGTGCTCCCGGTCACTCGACGGGAGTGATTCCGGCCGTTTCTCCAGTAATTCCGGAGGGCCTCGGGTACTTCACACGAAGGGTTCCGAAGTGCCGATGGAGCGTGGGTAATTCCCCGTTCCCGCACCGCCGTCCCGAATTGTCTCGGCGACGCGCACGCGAGCCGCTCACTCTTCCCTTACACAATGCTTACGCTGGCCGAACGCCCGGAGACGCGGAGCCGGGACGACGGCGAGGCGGAGGCAGCGGGATGGGCAACGGGACAGCGACCGCGACCGTCGAATCGGCGCCGGAGCGACACGGCCGGGTGCTGATCGACTGGCTCACCACCACCGACCACAAGAAGATCGGCCACCTCTATCTGGTGACCGCGTTCCTCTTCTTCCTGGTGGCCGGTCTGATGGCGATGCTGATGCGGGCCGAGCTGGCCCGCCCCGGACTCCAGCTGCTCACCCACCAGGAGTTCAACCAGGCCTTCACCCTGCACGGCACGATCATGCTGCTGCTCTTCGCGACCCCCACCTTCGCCGGCTTCGCCAACGAGCTGGTGCCGCTCCAGATCGGCTCGCCGGACGTCGCCTTCCCCCGGCTGAACATGTTCTCGTACTGGCTGTTCCTCTTCGGCGGCCTGATGGTGATCGGCTCGCTGCTCACCCCGACCGGCCCGGCGGCCTTCGGCTGGACCGCGTACGCCCCGCTCAACAGCCTGGAACGCTCCCCCGGCGTCGGCGTCGACCTGTGGATCACGGGACTCGCGCTCTCCGGCTTCGGCACCATCCTGACCTCGGTGAACTTCCTCGCCACCATCGTCGGGATGCGGGCCCCCGGCATGACCATGTTCCGGATGCCGATCTTCACCTGGAACGTGCTCTTCACCGCGGTCCTGGTGATCGTCGCCTTCCCCGTGCTCGCGGCGGCCCTGCTCGTCCTGGAGGCCGACCGGCGGCTCGGCTCGGTGGTCTTCCAGCCCGAGAACGGCGGGGCGCTGCTCTGGCAGCACCTCTTCTGGTTCTTCGGCCACCCCGAGGTCTACATCATCGCGCTGCCGTTCTTCGGGATCGTCAGCGAGATCATCCCGGTCTTCGCACGCAAGCCGATCTTCGGCTACACGACGCTGATCGCCGCCACCATGGCGATCACCGGACTCTCGGTGGTCGTCTGGGCGCACCACATGTTCGTGACGGGCGCGGTGCTGCTGCCGTTCTTCTCGATGCTGTCGTTCCTCATCGCCGTGCCCACCGGGGTGAAGTTCTTCAACTGGACCGGGACGATGCTGCGGGGCTCGCTCTCCTTCGAGACTCCGATGCTGTGGTCCGTCGGCTTCCTCGTGTCGTTCCTCTTCGGCGGCCTCACCGGAGTGATCCTCGCCTCGCCGCCGATGGACTTCCAGGTCACCGACTCGTACTTCGTGGTCGCCCACTTCCACTACACGGTCTTCGGCACGGTCGTCTTCGCCACCTTCGCCGGCTTCTACTTCTGGTGGCCGAAGTTCACCGGCCGGATGCTCGACGAACGGCTCGGCAAGATCCACTTCTGGACCCTGTTCGTCGGCTTCCACCTGACGTTCCTGGTGCAGCACTGGCTGGGGGCGGAGGGCATGCCCCGGCGGTACGCCGACTACCTGAACGCGGACGGCTTCACCACGCTCAACACCGTCTCCACCATCGGCGCGTTCCTGCTCGGCGCGTCCACGCTGCCGTTCCTCTACAACGTGTGGCGGACCGCCCTCGACGCGCCCAAGGTGGAGGTCGACGACCCCTGGGGCTTCGGGCGCTCGCTGGAGTGGGCCACCTCCTGCCCGCCGCCCCGGCACAACTTCGAGGCCGTGCCCCGGATCCGCTCCGAGTCACCGGCCTTCGACCTGCACCACCCGGAGTTCGCGGCCTACGAGCGGGCGCGGCTCACGGGCCCTCCGCCGGAGCGGCGGCCGTCCGGTCGAGGGAGCGGGACAGCAGGTCCCTGAGCGCCCGCACCCGGTCGGCCAGCTCCGGCGGGTCGAGCACCTCGAACTCGAAGCCGATCATCGACACGTGGATCACCATCACGTCCAGGCTGTGGGCGCCGGTGCGCAGCAGACAGGAGTGGTCCCCCTCGGCCGTCAGGACGCCGTCGGCGATGCCGACGGCCGTGGCGGCCTCGGCGAGCGGCACGTGCAGCCGGACCGTCGCCTCCGTGGTGTACGCGGAGGTGGACACGCCCTTCGCCACATAGGCGGCCAGGTCCTCGGCGGGCGGCTCACGGGGCGGGAAGCGCGGCCCGTGCGGCGGTGTCGGCACGATCCGGTCGGCCCGGAAGGTCCGCCAGCCGGCCCGGTCCACGTCCCAGGCGACCAGGTACCAGCGCCGCTCGCTGCACACCAGGCGGTGCGGCTCGACGGTCCTGCGGGTGGCGGACCCGCCGTGGTCCCGGTACTCGAAGCGCAGCCGCTCGGAGTCCCGGCAGGCGTGGGCGAGCTCGGTAAGCACGGCCGGGTCGGTCCGCTCGCGGGGGGTGCGCAGCATCGGCACGGTGAAGGCGTTCAGGGCGCTCACCCGGCGCCGAAGCCGCCCGGGGAGCACCTGTTCCAGTTTGGCCAGGGCCCGTACGGAGCTCTCCCCGATGCCCTCGACGCCCTGTCCGGCGGCGGCGCGCAGGCCGACCGCGACCGCGACGGCCTCCTCGTCGTCGAGGAGCAGCGGCGGCAGCTCGGCACCGGCGCCCAGCTGGTAGCCGCCGCCGGTCCCGGGGCTGGCGTTGACCGGGTAGCCGAGCTCGCGGAGCCGGTCGACGTCCCGCCGTACGGTGCGGGGTGTGACGCCGAGCCGGTCGGCGAGGTCGGCGCCGGACCACTCGCGGTGGGCCTGGAGCAGCGAGAGCAGACGCAAGAGCCGTGCGGAGGTCTCCAACATGGCCCCGAGTCTGCCAGCCCTCGCGGACAGGTACTGTCCGCGATGAACGGCCGACCGACCGCCCGGCGCGGGACCGGCGCGGGCCGCGGTCGAGCCCGCCGCCGCGAGGTCCGGCGCAGGCCGCGGACGAGTCGGCCGCCGCCGGTTCAGCGGAAGCGGCGGACGAGCCGGCCGGCCTTCGCCTTCAGCGTGTAGACCGCGTCGATCGCCCGGCCGGTCCCGGCGTGCACCGCCACCCGTCCCCGCGGATGGGTGCGCCGGCCCGCGCCCCGCTCGACGAGCTCTGTCCACAGCTCCTCGTGGCGGGCGGCGATCCGGGCGGGGTCGAAGCGCTCGGAGGCTTCGAGCGCGGCCCGTGCCGTCTTGGCCCGCAGCTCGTCGTCCTCGACGAGCCGGCGCAGCGCCCGCGCGAACGCGGCCACGTCGTCGACCGGCGTCAGGAACCCGTCGACGCCGTCCTCGATGATCTCGCGCGGCCCGTGCGGGCAGTCGGTGGACACCACCGGAAGGCCGCAGCGCATCGCCTCGACGATGGTCATGCCGAAGGACTCGCGCTGCGAGGTCACGGCCGCGATCGACGCCTTGACCAGCTCGGGCTCCAGCGGGGTCACCGAACCCATGAGGAAGACCCGCTCGGTGAGGCCCTTCTCCTTGATCTGCCGGGTCAGCGGCCCCTTGAGGTCCTGGACGGCGTCACCGGTGCCGTAGATCCGCAGCTTCCACTCCGGGTGGTCCGCGGCCACCTCGGCGAAGGCGTCGATCAGCACGTCGTACCGCTTGACGCCGGTGAGCCGGCCCGCCGCGACGACGGTCCGCGCGGAGGGGTCGGCGGGCCCCACCGTGGGCGCGGGCACGCTGTTGGGCACGGCCTCGATCCGTACGCCGGGCAGCGCCAGCTTCCGGTAGGCGCGGGCGTCCGCCTCGGTGACGGTCGTGAGGGCGTCGAGGAGCGCGTACTCGTGGCCGATGTCCCGGCGCAGCCGGTAGCTGTGCCCGGCGAGCACCAGGTGCTCCTGGCCGACCAGGACCGGGCCGCGCCGGGCCTGCCGGGTGAGGTGGACGTTGAGCCCGGGGCGGGTGCCGACGAGGACGTCGGCCTCCACGCCGCGCAGGTGCTCCCCGATCCGGGCGTCGGTGAGGGCGCTGTACTGCTTCCAGCGTCCGTCGCCGCGCGGGAAGACCTCGGCGGGGCGGTGGAAGTCGGGGTGGTCGCCGTCGTATCCGGGGCTGTCCTTGCGGAGGTCGACGAGGTGGCGCAGGGCCACCCCGGCGGGCAGGCCGAGGAGCGGCCGGTCGCGGTGGCGGAAGACCGAGACGATCTCCACCTCGTGACGTTCCGCCAGTTCCTCGGCGAGGGTGAAGGTCGTCCGGATCGTGCCGCCGTAGTGGTAGCCGTTGTGGAGCAGAAAGGAGATACGCATCGCGCTGCCGGTTCCCCCCGGTCAGTTGATCGGTCGCTCGACTGTACTGCCGGTGAAGGGCGGGTGTTCGCGGGCCGTGGCGGAGGGGGCTCAGGGGCGGTAGCCCAGCTGGGGCACGGTCGCGCAGTTCTCGGTCATCTCGCCCTGGCTCACCCAGCCCCGGCCGTCCTGCCAACGGGCCACGGACAGACAGGTGTTCCGGGTCGCGGGCGGTCGCGCGAGGTGCTCGTAGCGGACCGGGAGCAGCAGTCCCCGCGCGGTGTACGGCTCCGGGCGGTTCAGGTACCGCTCCACGCACGCACGGGTGAGTCCGCCACCGCCGCCCGGCCCGCTCCCGCTCCCCGCGAGGCAGGAGCGCGCCGCGTCGGTGAACCACATCGCCGCCGCCCACCCCTCCAGCTGCCATTGGGACAACGGCCGGTCCCCCATCGCCGCCCGGAACTCGCGGACCGCCGGGCTCCCGGTGTCCTGGTGGTTGCGGCTGGCGCCGGTCACCCACAGGGCCTGCCGGCAGCCGGGTGCGCGCGCGTACTCCCGGGCGACCGAAGAGGACCAGTTCTGGACGTTGGTGACCTTGGCGTCGACCGTCACCCCGAGGCTCTGCATCGCCTCGCAGAGGCGCACGTTGCCATGGGTGTCCATGGCGTCGAAGAGGACGTCGACGTGCTGGGCGCGCAGGTCTGCGGCCACGGCGCGGAAGTTGGGCAGGGCGAAGTCCACCTGCTCCTCGACGACCCGGTAGCCCTCGGCGCGCAGGCCCCGGGTGACCAGCCGGGCGTACCCGGCGGACGCGGCCTGGTTGTAGGAGACGACGGCCGCGGTCCTCGCCCCGCGCTCCTTCGCGAACCAACGGTAGACCTCGGTCCCGCCGTACAGCGTGCCGCCCCAGCCGGGTTCCTTCCCGGTGCGGGGCGCGGAGCTGCCGTAGATCCCGTAGAGGTGCGGGTAGGTGTCGTACGCGGGGGTGAGGGGCTGGCCGCCGATGTCGGGGACCCCGGCGCGGGCGACGAGTGGCGCGCCCGCGTAGTTCAGGGCGGTGGTGGCGACGAGGGCGAAGACCCGGCGTTCGTCGACCAGCCGGTGCACGCACGCGTTGTTGCCGACGCCGCTGCCGCCGTCGTCGCACGTCTCGACCTCGATCCGGCGGCCGTCGAGGCCTCCGCGCGCGTTGAGGGCGTCGAAGTAGGCGCGGGCTCCGTCGCGGGGGCCGGTGAAGGCCTGGCCGCCGACCGGGCTGGTGACGCTGGTGATGATCCCGACGCGGAGCGGCTCACCGCCGGAGGGGTGGGCGGTGGGCCGCGTCTCGAAGGCCCGCTCCGGGAGCCGGCTGCCGCAGGCCGCGAGGAGCAGGAGCAGCGGGGCGAGCAGCAGGGCGACGAGCGGCCTCGCCCTGGCCTCAGCAGCCCGGAACGGTGGCACCGCTCAGCTCGACCAGGCCGCAGAGCGTCTTCACCGAGACCTTCCAGGTGTCGTTCTGGAGGACGGAGGTGCCCTGTGCGCCGGGGAGCGCCGGGGACCCGCCGACCAGCAGGTCGTAGGTCACGCCGGCCTCGGTGGCGGAGTCGAACGTGACGCCCGTGACCTTCGCCGAGGTCATGGCCGCGTTCTTGTCGCCGGCGAAGGCGCCGAGGACGGCCTGCATCCGCTCGCCGTCCTCGAGCAGTTTCACCCGGTCGGCGGTGGGGGTCTTCGGGTCGAAGAAGGCCGTCCAGTTCTTGGTGATCTCCGCCTTGGCGGCCGCCGGGTCGTCGGGTTCGTCCGCAGTCGCGGCCGGGGCGGAGGTGTTCATCTCCTCGGAGCGGCCCTCGCCTTCGTCGTCGGAGCAGCTCGCGAGCGCGGGCGTGAGCACCAGGACGGCGGCGGCCGCGAGGGCGGCGAGCCGGGGGCGCCGGCCGGGTCGTGCGAAAACCATCTGGCTCACCACCGGGTGTCCCTGCGGGCCGAGCGGCCCGATGCTTCCAGGGTGGGACGGTTCAGGACATAGTGCAAGATCGGGGCATAGTACGCACAACACCAGGGAGAGGCGAGGGAGGTCGTCGTGCCGACACCCCGGATCCTGCTGTGGAGCGGTCTCGTGGCGGCCGCCGGCGGCGCGGTGCTCTGCGTCCTCGGCTGGTACGGGATCTCCGGCGAGCGGTTCGCGGAGCGCCAGCTGCCCTACCTCGCCTCCTGCACGGTGCCGGGGGCCGCGCTGATCGTGGCGGGCGCGGTGCTCCTCGTGGCAGCGTGCGCCCTTCCCGTACGCCCTCCGCAGCCGCGTCGGCCGGCGGCCTCCGAGGAGGAGCCCCCGGCGCCCTCCGCGGCGGGACCGTTCGTCCGGGTCCCGGCCGGGACGCTGGCGCACCGGTCCGACTGTCCGCTCGTCGCGGGCAGGCCGGAGGCGGTGGAGGTCGGCGACGCGGTGCTCGACCCCTGTCCGGTGTGTGAGCCGTGGCCTCCCTGACGTACGAACTGACGCTCGCCGGCCTCGCCGTGGGCAGCGCCGCCGCGCTCACCGGGATCGGACTCGTCGTCACCTACCGGGCGACCGGCGTCCTGAACCTCGCGCACGGCGCCGTCGCCATGATCTGCGCGTACGTGCTGCGCCAGCTGGCGGTCGGCTGGGGCTGGCCGCTGCCGGCCGCCGCCCTCGTCACCCTCCTCGTGGTCGCGCCCGGAATCGGCCTCGTCCTCGACCTCGCGGTGTTCCGGCCCCTCGCACGGCGCGAGGCGAACCCGGCGCGGTCCCTGGTCGCCTCCATCGGCGTCTTCGTGCTGCTCGTCGGCGCCGCCGTGCTGCTGTGGGGCCCCGGCGCCCGGGACGACGCGCCGGTGCTCCTCGGCGACGACCCCTGGACCCAGCTCGGGGTGGTGGTGGCGCTCGCCTGCCTGGTCGGGGCGGTGACCCGGTGGACCCGCTTCGGCCGGGAACTGCGGGCCGTGGTGGACAACCGCCCGCTCGCCGCCCTGTCGGGGATCGACGCGGACCGGGTCGCGGCCGCCGGCTGGGCCTTCGGCTCCTTCACGGCCGGGCTCACCGGCGTCCTCCTCGCCCCGTACGTCCGGCTCGACCCGTACGGGCTGCCGCTGCTCGTGGTCGAGGTGATCGCCGTCGCGGTGATCGCCCGGATGCGGTCGCTGCCGGTCGCGGTCGCGGCGGCGCTCGCCCTCGGGGTGGCCCAGGCCCAGCTGACCCGGCTGCACCCGGAGGGGTGGGCGGGGCCGCTGCTCCAGGCCGTCGGGGCGAACCTGTTCGTGGTGGCGCTCCTCGTCGCCGCGCTCGTCCTGCCGGGCGTCGGCGGCAAGGGCCGCGACGCGCTGCCGCCGCCGGCGCGCCCGGGGCGGGTACCGGGGGCCGTGTGGCTCGTCACGGGCGTCCTGTTCCTCCTCCCGCTCGGCTTCGCGGGCGCGGACCTGCACACCGCCGTGCAGGTCCCGGCGCTGGCGGTGATCCTGCTGTCCCTGGTCGTGGTGGCAGGCCGGGGCGGGCAGATCGCGCTGGGCCAGGCCGCGTACGCGGGCCTGGGCGCCCTGTTCACCGCGCTGCTCACGGCGGGCGGCGTCCCCGGGCTCCCGGCCCTCGGCCTCGCGGTGCCGCTGGCCGGGGCGGTGGGCCTGCTGACCGGCTGGCCGGCGATCCGGCGGCACGGCCTGGCGCTGGCCCTGGTGACGCTGGCGACCGGGGTCGCGGTGAGCCGCTTCGTCCTCACCCAGCCGTACGCGACGGCCGGCCTGTCCCTCGGCCGCCCGGCGGGCTTCTCCGACGACCGCGCCTTCTACGCCCTCGAACTGCTCGTCCTCGCGGGCTGCCTGGCCCTGGTCGCGGCGCTGCGCCGGGGCCGTACGGGCCGCGCGCTCGCGGCGCTGCGGGACCACGAGCCGGGCGCGGAGGCGGCGGGCGTCCCCGTGCCCCGCCTCAAGCTCCTGGCCTTCGTCCTGGGCGCGGCCCTGGCGGCCCTGGGCGGCGGCCTCCTCGGCATGGGGCTCCGCGCCTTCGACCCGGAGGCGTACGACCCGGTCCGCGGCCTGCTCTGGTTCGCCGCGGTCCTGGTCCTGGGCGCCGACAGCCTGCTGACCCCGCTCGCCGCGGCGGCCCTCCTGACCACCCTGGACGCCGGCGGGTACGCGGGCACGGCGGCGCTGGTGCTGGGCCTCCTGGCGGCGCTCACGGGCCGGGTCCCGCCGCTGACGAGCCTGCTGCCGAGCAGGACCCGGCCGCCCGCGGACGTCGGCGGGGGGACCGCTTCGGGAGGGCCCGCGGCCCTGTCGGCCGGGGTGACGGCCGGTGCGGGAGACGGCCCCCGTCCCGCCGTGCGCCGGGCCCGCCCCCACCGGCCCGCGCCCGACGGCGCGCCCGCGCCGGACCGCGCGCCCCCGCCCGACCGCGCGCCCCCGCCCGACGGCGCGCCCCCGCCCGTCCCCCGTCTCCACGCCCGCGACCTCACCCTCACCTATCCCGGAGGGGTCACCGCGCTGACCGGCGTCACCCTCGACCTCGCCCCCTCCCGCGTCACCGCCCTCGTCGGCCCCAACGGCGCCGGCAAGAGCACCCTCTTCGACTGTCTCGCCGGCACCCTCCGCCCCCACGAGGGCCGGATCACCCTCGACGGCGCCGACATCACCCACCGCTCCGCCCACGCCCGCACCCGGCTCGGCATCGCCCGGACCTTCCAGCGCCTCGCCGTCTTCCCCTCCCTCACCGTCGAGGAGAACGTCCGCCTCGGCGCGGAGCGGGGCCACCCCGGCGGGGACCCCGCGGCCGTCGAGCGGAGCCTGCGCCTCCTCGGCCTCGCCGGGCCCGTCCGGCACGCGACGGCGACCGACCTGCCCACCGGGACCCTGCGCCGGGTGGAGCTGGCCCGGGCGCTGGCGGGGCAGCCGCACACCCTGCTCCTCGACGAGCCCGCAGCGGGCCTCGACGCCGCCGAGACGGCCGCGCTCGCCCGGGCCCTCGCCGCCCTGGCGGCCGACGGCCTGACCGTCCTCGTCGTCGAGCACGACCCGGACCTCGTCGCCGGGATCGCCCACACGGTGCACACCATGGAAGGCGGCCGGATCGTGGGGGCCGGGCCATGAGCGTCGAGATCGCCCTGCGGGCCGCCCGCGTCCGCTACGGCCCCCTGGAGGCCCTGCACGGCCTTGACCTGCCCGTCCCCGCCGGTACGGTCACCGTCCTCCTGGGCCGCAACGGCTCGGGACGCACCACGGCCCTGCGCGCCCTCGCGGGCACGGTCCGTCTTTCGGCCGGCCGGGTCCTGTGGCGGGGCACCGACGTCAGCCGCCTGACGGCGCACCAACGGGCGCGCCGGGGGCTCTGCTTCGTACCGGACCGGCGTGCGGTGTACGCGAGCCTCACCGTCGCGGAGAACCTCGCGCTCACCGGCCCGGCGGCCGAGCCCCCGTACCCCGAGCTCGTCCCCCTCCTCGCCCGCCCCGCCGGCACCCTCTCCGGCGGCGAGCGCCGCATGGTCGCCCTCTCACGGGCCCTTCTCGCGCCGCACGCGCGCGTGGTGCTGGTCGACGAGCCGTCCCTCGGCCTGGCCCCGCCGGTCGCGGCCCGCACGTACCGCGGTCTCGTGGCGCTCGCCGTGGACGGCGGCGCGGCCGTGGTCCTGGCGGAGCAGGCCGTACCGGACGGGCTGCCGAGGGGGACGCTCGTGCACGAGCTGCGCCGCGGCTCCCTCGCGTTCAGCGGGGAGCCGGCCGAGCTCCGGTGACGGCCACGGGAGCCGTCACAGCGGGTCGATCCGCAGCATCGTCCCGACCACCACGCGGTTCGGGTCGGGTCCGACGACGTCCCGGTTCGCCGCGTACAGCGCCTCCCAGCCGCCCTCGATCCCGAAGCGCCGGGCGATGGAGCTGAGGGTGTCGCCGGGCTGGACGGTGTGGACGCGCCCGCTCAGCCCGTACCGTTTGGAGCAGACGGGCCAGGCCGCCCAGCCCTGGGTGCGGAGCACCTCCTCCGCGACGGTGATCTGCTGCGGCCGGGTCGCCAGGTCGGCGCGCGGCGCGAAGCGGAGGCCGCCGTGCTCGACCCAGGTCGGGTGCCAGAACTGGAGCCCGCCGTAGAAGCCGTTGCCGGTGTTGGTGTGCCAGTCACCGCTGCTCTCGCACTCGGCGACGCAGCCCCAGGGCCACTGGTCCACGGCGCAGGCGTACGGGGGCACGGCGGTGGCCGCGCGAAGCCCGGCGGACACGGTCCGCGGCGCCGCGGAGGTGGTCCGTGGCCCGTCCGCCACGTCCCGGGCCTGGGCGGGTGCCGGGGCCAGGGCCAGCAGCGCGGCCGCGGACACCACGAGGGAACCGGTCGTCCAAAATCGGATCTTCGACATCGGGGCAGGCTAGGCAGCCGCCCGCCGCCCCCGGCCCGTGCCGCGCGGAACACCGTTCACACCCCACCCGGTCGGAGTCACCGGCCTCCCCCGGGCCCCTCCCGCCGCGAGCCCCCGCCGCCGGATGGCCGCCCGATCGCCGCCTGCTCGCCCGCCTCCCACCGGCTCCTCGTCGGCTCCACGTCTGCCCCGCGTATGCCCGTCGCCGGCCTCGCGCACGAGCCGGTGGCAACTTGCCTCGCTTCCACGCGTGACCCCGGCCGAGCCTGACCCGTTGAACTCGGCATGAGGCGACCGGGAACGGCCCGGCGTCCCCCCGTACCGAGTCCAGGGAGCCCCCCGTGCCGCGCATGCTCGACGTCAGCGAGGACGTACGCGCCGAGATCGGCGACGAAGAAGCGGACCGGCTGCTCGCCGGCGACAACGCCCCGGGCAGCTACGACTGCACCTCCTGCCGCACGCCGGGTGACTCCGAGCAGGAGCGCACCAGCACGGTGCTGTTCGTCGGCGACGAGACCGCGGTCCTGGCGTTCGCCCACGCCAGCTGCATTCCTTCGCAGGTCGTCCGGGTCGCCGAGGAGCAGCTCCAGGGCGCCGTCGCCTCGATCACGGCCGCCGACACCGCCGACGCGCTGTCCGCCGCCCACCCCGAGCAGGCCGTGCTCGGCGTCACCAGCGGTCTCGTCCTGATCGAGGGCGAACTGCACCCGGCGCTCGTCGTGGAGCCCACCGCCCCGGTCGCCCGTCCGGGTTCGGACGGTCTCACCGACGAGTTCCTGCCGCTCCTGGCCGACCAGGGCTTCCACCAGGTGACGACCCTGGACGAGAAGCCGGCGGCGCTCCCGGGCTGGTCGGTCCTGGTCGCCATGGGTCAGCTGCACTCCGTGCTCCAGCCGGGCCCCGGCGGCGCCGGGCAGGCCGCCTGGTGGCAGGCGCACCAGCCGCTCCAGGTCACCGAGGGCTGGCGCGCGGCGGCCAACAAGTCGCACACCGTGCTGGTCTTCGCGGCCCCGGTGGGCTCGATCGGCCAGCAGCCGCGTGAGGACCTGCTGCGGGACGCGCTGGAGAAGGCCGCGGCGAACGGGCGCCTGGTCGCCGCCGCGATGCCGCTGGCCGGTACCTGATGGAGGACGGCCGGCCGGGCATAGGGTGGTCGCGGGTCCCCGGCGGACCGACGGGGCCCGCGGGCTCCGCGGGGCCGGGGCTCCCGACCGTGCCGCATCCGCGCCGGGCGCCCCTTTCGGAGAGCCGCCCGCATCCGACGGGCGGCGGGGTCGTTGGCACCTACGTGCACGCATACGACCCCTTCCTCCCCCCGTATCCGAGTCCGATCCCTCCGATGCGCCCCGCGCAGGACGTCACGGCGGGGGCATCCCCCACGCCGATCTACGACGCCCTGTACTCGGAGTACCGCAGGACGTTCCGCACGCTGCCGGGTGACCGCAGCGGCGAGGAGGAGCTGAGCTTCCGGGCCTTCGGTACGGCGGTGAGCACGGGCGTGTACGGGCCGGGGCAGGGCCCCCGGTACGCGTCGGCGTATCCGACCGCGTGGTCCACACCGTCCATGCCGTCGTCGCCGTCCGGGCCCTACTCTTCTGCGCACCCGCAGGCGGCGCTGCCGCCGGGCCCCCGCAGGGGCGTCTAGCGGCGGCGGGGCACACGGGGGAACGGCGGAGGGCCGGGGCGCGATCGCCCCGGCCCTCCGCCGTGTGCCAGGCCCGCCGACGGGCGGGCCGCTTCCCGGCTACTTCTTGCGGCCGCGCTTCTCGCGCACGCGGACCGAGATGTGGATCGGGGTGCCCTCGAAGCCGAACTCCTCGCGCAGCCGGCGCTCGATGAAGCGCCGGTAGCCGGCCTCCAGGAAGCCCGAGGCGAAGAGCACGAAGCGGGGCGGCTTGGTGCCCGCCTGGGTGCCGAAGAGGATGCGGGGCTGCTTGCCGCCCCGGATCGGGTGCGGGTGGGCCGCGACGATCTCGCCGAGGAAGGCGTTGAGCCGGCCGGTGGGGACCCGGGTCTCCCAGCCGGCGAGGGCGGTCTCGATGGCCGGGACCAGCTTCTCCATGTGGCGGCCGGTCTTGGCGGAGACGTTGACCCGGGGCGCCCAGGCGACCTGCTGCATCTCGGTCTCGATCTCGCGCTCGAGGTAGTAGCGGCGCTCCTCGTCGAGCTCGTCCCACTTGTTGTAGGCGATGACGATGGCGCGGCCCGACTCGACCGCCATCGTGATGATGCGCTGGTCCTGGACCGAGATGTTGTCGGTGGTGTCGATGAGGATGACGGCCACCTCCGCCTTCTCGACGGCGGCCGCGGTCCGCAGGGAGGCGTAGTAGTCCGCGCCCTCCTGGAGGTGGACCTTCTTGCGGATGCCGGCGGTGTCGACGAACTTCCACGTCACGCCGCCGAGCTCGATGAGCTCGTCGACCGGGTCGCGGGTGGTGCCGGCCAGCTCGTTGACGACGACGCGGTCCTCGTTCGCCACCTTGTTCAGCAGCGAGGACTTGCCGACGTTCGGGCGGCCGATGAGGGCGATGCGGCGCGGGCCGCCGACGGTGTTGCCGAAGCGCTGCTCGGGGGCCTCGGGCAGCTTCCTCAGGACCTCGTCGAGGAGGTCACCGGTGCCGCGGCCGTGCAGCGACGAGACGGGGAAAGGCTCGCCGAGGCCCAGGGACCAGAGCATGGCGGCGTCGGCCTCGCCGGACTGGCCGTCGACCTTGTTGGCGGCGAGGACGACCGGCTTGCCGGCGCGGCGGAGCAGCTTGACGACCGCCTCGTCGGTGTCGGTGGCGCCGACGGTGGCGTCCACGACGAAGAGACAGGCGTCGGCGGCCTCGATGGCGTACTCGGCCTGGGCGGCGACGGAGGCGTCGATGCCGAGGACGTCCTGCTCCCAGCCGCCGGTGTCGACGACCTTGAAGCGGCGGCCGGCCCATTCGGCCTCGTAGGTGACGCGGTCGCGGGTGACGCCCGGCTTGTCCTCGACGACGGCCTCGCGGCGGCCGATGATGCGGTTCACCAGGGTCGACTTGCCGACGTTCGGACGGCCGACGACGGCGAGGACGGGCAGCGGGCCGTGGCCCGCCTCCTCGATCGCGCCCTCGACCTCTTCGACGTCGAAGCCCTCTTCGGAGGCGAGCTCCATGAACTCCGCGTACTCGGCGTCGCCAAGTGCCCCGTGGTCGTGCTGGTCGTTCATGAAGTCCGTTCCTTGATCATTCGTGGTCGGTGGGTCCCCGGGCCGCGGGGCCCACTACTGAAAGTCTCGCTCAGCGCCCGGTGAGGCGCCTGGCGTTTTCCAGGTGGTCGGTGAGCTTCCCCTGGATCCGTACGGTGGCCTCGTCGAGCGCCTTGCGGGTGCGGCGGCCCGTGCCGTCACCCGCGTCGAAGGCGTCACCGAAGACGACGTCGACGCGGCCGCGCAGCGGAGGCAGTGCCTTGACCAACCGCCCGCGGCGCTCGGTGCTTCCCAGGACGGCCACCGGGACGATGGGCGCGCCGCTGCGGAGGGCGAAGTAGGCCAGGCCCGCGCGGAGCGAGGCGAAGTCGCCGTCGCCCCGGGTGCCCTCGGGGAAGATCCCGAGGACGCCGCCCTGCTCAAGGACGCCGAGGGCGTTGCCTATCGCGTTGCGGTCGGCGCCGTGGCGGTCCACCTTGAGCTGCCCGATGCCTTCCAGGAAGCTGCCGAGCGGTCCGACGAACGCCTCCTTCTTGATGAGGAAGTGCACGGGCCGCGGTGCGGTGCCCATGAGCATGGGGCCGTCGATGTTGTGCGCGTGGTTGACGGCGAGGATGGCGGGGCCGGAGGCCGGCACCCGCCAGGCGCCGAGGACGCGCGGCTTGAACAGCCCGTACATCAGCCCGATGCCGATGCGTCGGCCGACGGCGGCGCCCTTCTCGGAGGGCACGGTCACTTGGCGGCCGTCCTCTTCTCGGCGCCCGTGGTCGCGCCGCGCCGCTCGTCGACGAGGGTGACGACGCACTCGATGACCTGGTCGAGGGTGAGCTCGGTGGTGTCGACCTCGACGGCGTCGTCGGCCTTGGCCAGCGGCGAGGTCTTCCGGCTGGAGTCGGCCGCGTCCCGCTTGACCAGGGCCTCCTTCGTCGCCGTCACGTCGGCGCCCTTGAGCTCGCCGGAGCGGCGGGCGGCGCGGGCCTCGGGCGAGGCGGTGAGGAAGATCTTCAGGTCGGCGTCGGGGAGGACGGTGGTGCCGATGTCCCGGCCCTCGACGACGATGCCGGTCTCGGCGCCGCGGGCGATGGTCCGCTGGAGCTCGGTGATGAGCGCCCGCACCTCGGGGACGGCGCTGACGGCGCTGACCTTGGAGGTGACCTCTTCGGTACGGATGGGGCCGGAGGCGTCGGCGCCGTCGACGGTGATGGTGGGGCGGGCCGGGTCGGTGCCGGAGACGATGACCGGCTTGGACGCGGCGTTGGCCACGGCCTCGGTGTCGTGGACGTCCACGCCGTTGCTGATCATCCACCAGGTGATCGCCCGGTACTGGGCACCGGTGTCGAGGTAGCTCAGCCCCAGCTTGGCGGCGACCGCCTTCGAGGTGCTGGACTTGCCCGTGCCGGAGGGCCCGTCGATGGCGACGATCACGGATTCCACGGTGGGAACACCTTCCTGGGGTGAGTGGGGGGCCCGGCGGGACGCGGGGCACCCCCACAAGGTTACCGAGTCCCCGGCCCCCGTTCGGCCGCACCCGAACACCACGGCACCCGCCCCGCCGCGGACCCCCGTCCCGCCGGGCCGGGCCCCGCCCGTCGCGGGCCTCAGGTGGTGCGGAGGGACCAGCCCCGGTCCTGGAGGGCCTTGCCGAGGAGCGGGGCCGCCGAGGGCTCCACCATCAGCTGGACCAGACCCGCCTGCTGTCCCGTCGCGTGCTCGATCCGCACGTCCTCGATGTTGACCCCGGCCCGTCCCGCGTCCGCGAAGATCCGCGCCAGCTCGCCCGGCTGGTCGCTGATGAGGACGGCGACGGTCTCGTAGACGGTGGGCGCGGCGCCGTGCTTGCCCGGGACGCGGGACCGGCCGGCGTTGCCGCGCCGCAGCACGTCCTCGACGCCCGAGGCTCCGTCCCGGCGCTTGTCCTCGTCGGCGGACTGCAGGGCGCGCAGCGCGCGGACGGTCTCGTCGAGGTCGGCGGCGACGCCGGAGAGGACGTCGGCGACGGGCCCGGGGTTGGCGGAGAGGATCTCGACCCACATGCGCGGGTCGGAGGCCGCGATCCGGGTGACGTCCCTGATGCCCTGCCCGCAGAGGCGTACGGCGGTCTCGTCGGCCTCCTCCAGGCGCGCGGCGACCATCGACGACACCAGCTGCGGGGTGTGGGAGACGAGGGCGACGGCGCGGTCGTGGGCGTCGGCGTCCATGACGACGGGGACGGCCCGGCAGAGCGCGACGAGCTCGAGGGCGAGGTTGAGGACCTCGGTGTCGGTGTCCCGGGTCGGGGTGAGGACCCAGGGCCGTCCCTCGAAGAGGTCGGCGGTCGCGGCGAGCGGGCCGGAGCGCTCCTTGCCGGACATGGGGTGGGTGCCGAGGTAGGCGGTGAGGTCGAGGCCGAGGGCCTCCAGTTCCCGCTTGGGTCCGCCCTTGACGCTGGCCACGTCGAGGTAGCCGCGGCCGAGCCCGGCGGTGATGGCCTCGGCGAGGGTGGCGGCCACGTGCGCCGGGGGTACGGCGACGAGGACGAGGTCGACGGGGCCCTCGGGCGCCTCGTCGGTGCCGGCGCCCAGCGCGGCGGCCGTGCGGGCGCGCGCCGGGTCGTGGTCGCGCAGGTGGACCGCGACGCCGCGGCCCGCGAGGGCGAGGGCGGCGGAGGTGCCGATCAGTCCGGTGCCGATGACGAGCGCTGTTCTCACTGGGCGATGTCCTTGCGCAGGGCGGCCGCGGCACCGAGGTAGACGTGCGCGATCCGGGACTTGGGCAGTTCGGTCTCGACGTGGGCGAGGAGCCGGACGACCCTCGGCATCGCGCCGTCGACGTCGAGCTCCTGGGCGCAGATCAGCGGGACGTCGACGATGCCGATCCGGCGGGCCGCGGCGGCGGGGAAGTCGCTGTGGAGGTCGGGGGTGGCCGTGAACCAGATGCTGATGAGGTCGTCGGCGTCGAGTCCGTTGCGTTCGAGGACGGCGGTGAGCAGCTCCTCGACCTGCTCGCTCATGTGTCCGGCCTCGTCCCGCTCCAGCTGGACGGCGCCTCGGACCGCTCGTACCGCCACGTCGTGCTCCTTCGCCTGCGTCATTGCTCCGTTCACCCTAGTCAGCGGCCGGGCGGGCGCGTCGCGGCGCCCGCCCTCCGAGACGGAGGACGGGCGCGGCGAAGGTCCTGGGCCCGGTGGTCAGAGCCGCTGCTCGCGGATGATGTCCTCCAGGGAGCCGGAGGGCATCGACCCGGTCGGGGTCAGCCTGTCGACGGCCTGCGGCAGCGACTGGGCGATCTGGTCGGCGGCCTCCTGCGGGGTGACGCCGGCGTCCTGGGCGACCTTCTGCAGGGTGCCGTCGGGGAGGGCTTCGGCGATCTGGGCGCCGCTGACGGGCTGGTTCTCACCGGTGCCGACCCAGGACTGGGTCTGATCGGTGAGGCCCGACCTGGTGAGCATCTCGAGGAGGCCGCCAAGCGGGTTCGAGCCGCCGCCCGCGCCGGCCGAGCCGCCGCCCTGGCCGCCGGCGAGGGCGCCGATCAGGGAGCCGAGGATGCCGCCGGCGCCGCCGCTCTGGCCGCCGGAGCCGCCGAGAAGGCTTCCGAGGAGACTGCCGAGGTCGTTTCCCGCCATGGTCCTGCCTTTCGTCCGGTTCGGAACAGGCCCAATGTCACCCGAACCGTCCTGTTCCGCCACTCGGGGTAAGGGCAGGTCCGGGCGGCTCCGCGCGGTAGAACTGTCGTCATGTTGCTGCACGTCGTACCGTCGGCCGTCTGGTCGGCCGCCCCCGATGCCCCGTACGCCCCCGGTTCGCTCGCCACCGAGGGCTTCGTCCACTGCTCGGCGGACGAGGCCTCGGCCCTCGTGGTCGCCGAGGCCCGCTACCGGGACGTGCCGGGTCCGCTCCTGGTGCTGGTGATCGACGAGGAGCGGCTGGCCGGGGAGGTCCGCTGGGAGGGTTCGGGCGGGACGCTCTTCCCCCATGTGTACGGGCCGATCGAGCGGGACGCGGTGACCCGGGTCCTGGAGGTGCGGCGGGACGCGGACGGCCGTGCGAGGGAGCTGACGCCCCGGGCGTAGGCGTGTTGCCGGACCCGGCGGCGGCTCGGCGCCAAGCTGGGCCGCATGACTTCACGCGCCACGAACCGCCGTACCGTCCTGTTCGCCTCCGCCGCGGCCCTGACGGCGGGCTGCGGCTCGGACGACGAAGGCGACGGCGGTACGACCACCAGCGCCCCGGCCACCCCGAGCACCCCCGCGGACACGAGCGCCCCGGCCGCCACGGAGACGGCCGGCGCGACTCCCCGCGGAAGCGCGTCCGCCGCCGGGCCCGCCCTGGCCAAGACCTCGGACATCCCCGTCGGCGGAGGCACGGTCTTCGCCGACCGGAAGGTGGTCGTCACCCAGCCCAAGGCCGGGGAGTTCAAGGCGTTCTCGGCGGTCTGCACCCATCAGGGCTGTCTGGTGAACAAGGTCGCGGACGGCACCATCGACTGTCCCTGCCACGGCTCCAAGTACGCCATCGCCGATGCCGCGGTGGTGGCGGGTCCCGCGCCCCGCCCGCTCCCGGCGGAGCGGATCACCGTCTCGGGGGACTCGATCACGCTCGGGTAGCCCTGCCGTACCCTGACCGCCATGACTCCGGACGAGCTGGTGAGCGCACACACGATCTACTCCTGTGTCATGGGCTCCCGCGCCTTCGGTCTCGCGACCGAGGACAGCGACACGGACGTCCGGGGCGTGTACCTCGCCCCGACGCCGTTGTTCTGGCACTTCGACAAGCCCCCCGCCCATGTGGAGGGGCCGGGCGAGGAGCAGTTCAGCTGGGAGCTGGAACGCTTCTGCGAGCTGGCCCTGCGCAACAACCCGAACGTCCTGGAGTGCCTCCACTCCCCCGTCGTCCGGCACGTCGACGACCTCGGGCGCGAACTGCTCTCGCTGCGCGGCGCCTTCCTCTCCCGGCAGGCCCACCAGACCTTCGTGCGGTACGCGGGCGGCCAGCGCCGCAAGCTCGACGCGGACGTCCGGCAGTACGGCCACCCGCGCTGGAAGCACGCCATGCACCTGCTGCGGCTGCTGACCAGCTGCCGGGACCTGCTGCGCTCGGGCGAGCTGAGGATCGACGTCGGCGAGGAGCGCGAGCGCCTCCTCGCGGTCAAGCGCGGCGAGGTGCCCTGGCCCGAGGTCGAGTCCTGGATGAACCGCCTCCAGGACGAGGCCGACCGCGCCCTCGACGCGACCCCGCTGCCGGCCGCGCCGGACCACGCGCGCGTGCAGGACTTCCTGATCCGCGCGCGCCGCGCCTCGGCGACGTCCGTGCTCCCCTGAGACCCGAGCTTCCGGGTCCGGCACGGTCCGGGGGACCGTCCCCGTGCACGGTCCGAGTGACCCGCCCCGGGCGCGGTCCGAGCGGCCGGCTCTAGCAGCCGCCCTTCAGCCTGGCCCGTACGACGAGATCGTGCAGCAGGTCGTGGGCCCGTACCGCCGCATCGCCCAGACCTGACGCCGCCTGCGCCTCGTCGAGGACGCCGTGCAGGGCCTCGGTCTCCGCGCGGACCTCCTCGATCGGCACCTCCGCGAGCCCGTGCTCCGCCGCCGCCTTCGCCGCGACGAGGTCGGGCAGCCGGGCGGGCGCCTCGGCCACCTCCTCGACCAGGGTGGGCAGATGGGCCTGCACCTCGCCCGCCCGCATCAGATGGATGCCGGTGAGCAGCGCCCGGTAGGTGTAGAGCAGCGGCTTGAGCTCACCGCTGCGCTCGAAGAGCCGCCACTGCGTCCCGGCGAAGCCCCGGTAGTGGTGGGCGTGGTGATGGGTGAGCACCTCGGGCACGAGGGAGACCAGCTCCGCGTGGGTCTCCGTGGTGTGCGCCACGAGCGGCGAGGTGAGCTGCTCCAGGACGTAGCCGTTGCGGCGCAGCATCAGCCGGACGAACTTCCGCAGGTCATGGGTGACGAGGTCCATCTCGACGCCGTCCCGGTCCCACATCCGGCTGCGGGTCTCCTCGGGTTCGCGCAGCCCGATCAGGGCGTCCACCGGCAGGAGGTGCGCTCCGCGCAGGTCCACGTCCGAGTCGCGGGACGGGAACCCGTACAGGTGCGCGCCGGAGACGGTCGCGAAGAGCAGGGGGTCGGGCTGTTCGGCCACGACGGCGACGAGGTCGGCGTCGAGGGCGGACTCGAGGGAGAGCGTCATGGGTCAAGCGTCCCAGAGCGCGCCGAAGGTCAGCAGGTCGCTCCGGTACTCGATCCGCTCCTCCCACTCCTTGGGCCAGGCGTCGGCGCCGAGGTGGGCTCCGGCGAAGGCGCCCGCGAGGGCGGCGATCGAGTCGGAGTCGCCCCGGGTGCAGGCGGCCCGGCGCAGCACGGTGAGCGGCTCCTCGGGGAAGCGGAGGAAGCAGAGGAGCCCGGTCGCGAGGGCCTCCTCGGCGATCCAGCCGTCCCCCGTGTACGCACAGGGGTCGAGCTCCGGGTCGGCCGTGCGCTGGACGGCGTCGAGCCGTTCCAGGACGGCCAGGCACTCGTCCCAGCCGCGCTCGGCGAAGTGTTCGGCGGAGGGGTCCTGGGAGCGGGTCCAGAGGTCGCCGAGCCAGTTCTCGTGGTAGCGGGAGCGGTTCTCGTACGCGTAGGAGCGCAGCTGTCCGACGAGTCCGGCGGGTTCCACGCCCTGGGCGAGGAGGTGGACGGCGCGGGCGGTGAGGTCGGAGGCGGCGAGCGCGGTGGGGTGACCGTGGGTCAGGGCCGCCTGGAGCTGGGCGGCGCCGGCCCGCTGCTCGTCGCTGAGCCCGGGGACGAGCCCGACGGGCGTGACGCGCATGTTGGCGCCGCAGCCCTTGGAGCCGAGCTGGCTGGCGTCCTGCCAGGGCGAGTCGAGGGACAGGAGCTGGCAGGCGACCATGCAGGTGCGTCCGGGCGCCCGGTTGTTCTCCGGGGACCGGTACCAGTCCACGAACTCGTCCCGTACGGGCTGGGCGAGGCGCTCCGGGGCGAGTACGCCGTGGTCGGTGACGGTCCGGATGCCGCGGGCGAAGGCGAGGGCCATCTGGGTGTCGTCGGTGACGCGGGCCGGGTCGGGAAGGGGAAGATCCCGCCACGGGCCGTACCAGCTGATGATGCGCGGCACGTCGATGAACTCGGTGGGCCGCCCCAGCGCGTCGCCGAGCGCCAGTCCGATCAGGGAGCCGGTCGCGGCCTGTTTGGTGGCGGTGCGGGTGAGGTTCACGTGGATCGTCCTTCCGGTCGCAGGAGGGGCGGGTGCAGGGTGCTGGCCCCGCCCGCCCGGTACAGGGCGGCCGGTTTCCCCCGTCCGCCGGTGAGGCGCGGCGGTCCTACCACGGCCTGGACGAAGCCGGGCGTGGTGAGGACCTTGCGCCGGAAGTTGGGGCGGTCGAGCTCGACGCCCCAGACCGTCTCGTATACCTGCCGCAGCTCGCCGAGGGTGAACTCGGGCGGGCAGAAGGCGGTCGCGAGGCAGGTGTACTCCAGCTTTGCGCCTACCCGCTCGTGGGCGTCGGCAAGGATGCGGTCGTGGTCGAAGGCGAGCGGCCCGTGCGTCCCGTACGGCATCCAGCGGGCCTGCGCCGCGTCTGAGCCGCCGCGTGGTTCGGGTGCGTCGGGGACGAGGGCGGCGAAGGCGACGGAGACGACCCGCATCCTCGGATCGCGGTCCGGGTCGCTGTAGGTGCGGAGCTGTTCGAGGTGGAGTCCCGCGACGGTGGTTCCGGAGAGGCCGGTCTCCTCGGCGAGTTCGCGGCGGGCGGCCCGCTCGGCGGACTCGCGGGGCAGCACGAAGCCGCCGGGGAGCGCCCAGGTTCCGGCGTACGGCTCCTGGCCGCGTTCGACGAGCAGGACGTGGAGGCGGTCCTCGCGGACGGTGAGGACGGCGAGGTCGACGGTGACGGCGAACGGCTCGAAGGCGTGCGGGTCGTAGCCCTCGGGAGCGCCCCCCGCGCGCGGCGCGTGTCCCGGCGCCGGATCGGCGTTCATCGGCGTTCCGGCAGGGGGTCGGCCAGTTGCCAGCCCTCGGCGAGGAGTTCGTCGACGGCGGCGACGGCGGCCGCGAGGCGTTCCTCGTGGGGTCCGCTGAGGACGGCCGTGCGGCGTCCGGTGTGGGCGAGCTGGGTGAGGAAGCGGGCGGTCATCCAGGGTCGCAGGTGCTCGCCGTCGCGCAGTCCGTCGTCCTCGAAGTCGACGCCCCGGTGGTCGGTGAGCAGCCAGAGGTGCTGTCGGCCGAGGGCGGCGATCTCGCCGGTGGAGGGGCTGGTGGTGCCCATGTACCGCTCGTGCCAGATGGTGGTGGCGAAGGCGTCGGTGTCGCAGAAGAGGACGGGTGAGCCGTCGCGGGCCGCCGCCTCCTCCAGTTCGGCCTGGCGCTGGGCGATGACGGGGAAGTCGGCGGAGTGGAAGGAGACGTCGGACCACTGGGCGTCGGGGCGTTCGGCGCGGAGTTCGGCGAGTTTGAGTTCGCTGTACTCGCGCCCGTACTCCGGTACGTACCGGGTGCGGGCCCATACGCCGCCGCGCCGCCGGTAGTGGTCGGCGAGGGCGAGGGCCATGGTGGTGGTGCCGGTGGACTCGGCGCCGAGGACGACGACGCGCCGGGTGAGTGCGGAGCGCACGGGCGGCGTCAGGAAGTCCCAGTGGGCAGCGGGGTCGGCGCGGACGGCGGTGCCGGAGACGGGGAAACGGTTCCGCCCGGGGTCGACGCAGACGGACTCGGCGCCGAAGCGGCGGGCGAGCTCCTCCCCGTACGGCTCCGAGGTGAAGACGGCGTCGACGCGCTCGGGCACGGCGGCCCGGAAGACGGCCATGTGGGCGTCCCAGACGTCGGGGTCCTGGAGGTCGACGGGGATGTCGTCGACGGCGCCGACGACGAGGGCGTCGGGGTGGGCCTCGCGCATCCAGCCGACCCGGTCCTCCAGGGAGATGCTCTCCACGGAGGAGGCGCAGACGAGGACGGTGAGGCGTTCGCAGCGGTCGAGGGCGGTGTCGACGAGGTGGTGGTGGCCGGCGTGCGGCGGATAGAACTTGCCGAGGACCAGGCCGTGGCCGTAGCGCTTCATGCCGCCATCTCCGTCCGGAGGGTCCGGCGTGCGGTGAGGTCCCTGGTCCAGCCGCGCAGGCCGATGACGCAGAGCGTCATGAAGCCGACGTACAGCAGGGACGTCAGGTACAGCTCCTTGTAGGCGTACAGCGGTACGTAGACCACGTCGGCGGCGATCCACAGCCACCAGGACTCGAGCCGCTTGCGGCACTGGCCGTAGGTCGCCATCAGGGAGAGCGCGGTCGTCAGGGCGTCCCAGAAGGGGACGGTCGAGTCGGTGGCGCGGTCGAGCAGCAGGGTGAGGGCGAGGGTCCCCACCACCCCCGCCGTGAGGAGCCACGTCCACTCGGTGCGCGTGGTGCGGCGCACCGGGAGGGCGTCGGAGCCTGGTCCACCCCCGTGGGTCCAGGTCCACCAGCCGTACACGGCGAGGGTGATGAAGACGATCTGGAGGCCGGCGTCGGCGTAGAGCCCCGCCTGCGTGAAGAGCAGGACGAAGAACAGGTTGTTGGCGATGCCGATCGGCCAGTTCGCGAGGTGCTGACGGGCGACGAGCCAGACGCAGAGCGCCCCGCTGCCGAATCCCAGCACCTCGGTCCAGCTGACCGGGGTGTCCAGGACGGTGAAGAGCGGCTGTTGCAGGGGTTCCAGCATGCTTGCGAGGCTCACGCCCGCCTCCTTAAGAGTCATGCTGACTATAAAGGCGGAGGGGTCCGGGCCACAAGCCCGAAAGGCACGGCGGCGAGCCCGTGAAACGCGGAAGCCCGCGACCGCCGGGTGGCGGTCACGGGCTCTCGTCCTGCGGCGCGGGGCCTTACATGCCGACTTCCTTCATCAGCATGCCGACCTCGGTGTTGGTCAGACGGCGCAGCCAGCCCGACTTCTGGTCGCCCAGGGCGATCGGGCCGAACGCGGTGCGCACCAGCTTCTCGACCGGGAAGCCGGCCTCGGCCAGCATGCGGCGCACGATGTGCTTGCGGCCCTCGTGCAGCGTGACCTCGACCAGGTAGTTCTTGCCGGTCTGCTCGACCACGCGGAAGTGGTCGGCGCGGGCGTAGCCGTCCTCCAGCTGGATGCCGTCCTTGAGCCGCTTGCCGACCTCGCGGGGCAGCGGGCCGGTGATGGCGGCCAGGTAGGTCTTCTTCACGCCGTACTTCGGGTGCGTGAGGCGGTGGGCCAGCTCACCGTGGTTGGTGAGCAGGATGATGCCCTCGGTCTCCGTGTCGAGCCGGCCCACGTGGAAGAGGCGCGTCTCGCGGTTGGTGACGTAGTCGCCGAGGCACTGGCGGCCGTCCGGGTCCTCCATGGTGGAGACCACGCCGGACGGCTTGTTCAGCGCGAAGAACAGGTACGACTGGGTGGCGACGGTCAGGCCGTCCACCTTGATCTCGTCCTTCTCCGGGTCGACGCGCTTGCCCTGCTCCAGAACGATCTCGCCGTTGACCTCGACGCGGGCCTGCTCGATGAGCTCCTCGCAGGCGCGCCGCGAGCCCATGCCGGCCCGGGCGAGCACCTTCTGCAGTCGCTCGCCCTCCTGCTCGGCGCCGGGGAAGGTCTTCGGGGTCTTGATCTCGGGCCGGTTCTCGTACCGCTCCCGGTTGCGCTGCTCGATCTTGGCGTCGAGCTCGCGGGAGCGGGCCGGGGCCTGCCGCTGGCCGTGCGGTCCACGACGGGGCGGCATGCCGCCCTGCGGGGCCTTGGGGCCGCCCTTGGCGCCGCCGCGGGCCGCGGAGCCGCGCCCCTTCTTCGGGGCCTCGGAGGGGGGGCTCACGTCGTAGGAGCGCTCCTCGGGGCGAGGCCGGCGCGGATTGCTCGGGCTCTTCTGGCCGTCACGGCCGCCCTGGTAGCCGCCACCGCCGCCCTGGTAGCCGCCACCGCCGCCGCCCTGGTAGCCACCGCCACCGGAGCCGCCGCGGTAGCCACCGCCGCCACCGGAGCCGCTGCCACCGCGGCCGCCGCCGCCGGAGCCGCTGCCGCCGCGGTAGGCACCGCCACCGCCGCTGCCGCCCCGGCCGCCGCCACTGCCGCTGCCGCCACCGGAGCCCCGGTAGCCGCCACCGCCGGCGCCGCTGCCACCGCGGCCGCCACCGCTGCTGCCGCCGCGGCCGCCGCTGTTGCCACCACGGCTCCCGCCGTTGTTTCCGCTGCTGTTCCTGCCGCTGCTGCTTCGCATCAAACTTCCGTCTTGTCGTCGTCCTCACGATCCGGTGCATCCGGATCGAACGACGGCACCCCTTCCAGCGAGTCCGGTTCGACCGCCTCCGCCTCGGGGAGGAAGGGAGCCAGCTCGGGGAGCTCGTCCAGGCCGCGCAGGCCCATCCGCTCCAGGAAGTAGTTCGTCGTCCTGTACAGGATCGCACCTGTTTCGGGTTCCGCGCCCGTCTCCTCCACCAGACCCCGCTGGAGGAGGGTGCGCATCACGCCGTCGCAGTTGACCCCGCGGACCGCCGAGACCCGGGAACGGCTGACCGGCTGGCGGTACGCGACGACCGCGAGCGTCTCCAGGGCCGCCTGGGTGAGCCGGGCCTGCTGGCCCTCCAGGACGAAGGCCTCGACGGCGGCGGCGTGCTCGGCGCGGGTGTAGTAGCGCCAGCCGCCGGCCACCCGCCGCAGCTCGAAGCCGCGGCCCTGGACGGTGTACTCGTCGGCCAGCTCGCGCAGGGCGTCGGCGACCTCGCGGGGGGTGCGCTCCAGGACCTTGGCGAGGTGCGCCTCGGTGGCGGGCTCGTCGACGACCATCAGGACGGCCTCGAGAGCGGGCTTGAGGGCGGGCGTGGCATCGCTCATGCGGCGGACTCCTGGTCGAACTCGTCGGTGACGGCCGCCGTGGGATCGGTCTCCCCGCCGGTCCAGGAGACCGTGAGGTCCCCCAGGGCGGTCTCCTGGTCCAGGGCGACGGCCCGCTCCCGGTAGAGCTCCAGGAGGGCGAGGAAGCGGGCCACGACGGTGAGGGTGTCGTCGCCGGCGTCCTCGATCAGCTCCCGGAAGAGCGCGGTCCCCCGCTCCCGCAGCAGCGCGACGACCACGGCGGCCTGTTCGCGGACGCTGACGAGCGGGGCGTGGATGTGGTCCACGTACACCTGGGGCTCGGCCTTGGGCTGCATGGCCTTGACCGCGAGCCGGGCGAAGCCCTCGGTGCCGATGGAGATGACCACCTCGGGGAGCAGCTCGGCGTGGTGCGGTTCGAGTCCGACGGTACGGGGACGGCGGCGCCCCTCGGACTCCCAGCGCTCCTCGAAGATCGCCGCGATGCGCTTGTACGCGCGGTACTGGAGGAGCCGGGCGAACAGCAGGTCCCGGGCCTCCAGGAGCGCGAGGTCGGCCTCGTCCTCCACCTCGGCGGCGGGCAGCAGCCGGGCGGCCTTGAGGTCGAGCAGGGTGGCGGCGACGACGAGGAACTCGGTGGTCTGGTCGAGGTCCCCGTCGGGCCCGAGGGCCCGCAGGTGCGCCATGAACTCGTCGGTGACCTGGGAGAGCGCGACCTCGGTGACGTCGAGCTTGTGCTTGGTGATCAGCTGGAGCAGCAGATCGAAGGGCCCCTCGAAATTGGCGAGCCGCACGGTGAACCGCCCGTCACCGGCCCCCACGCCCCCGTCACCGGCCTCACCGCCCCCGGCGCCGGAAGCACCGGCCGCGGCCCCGTCGGCACCGCCCACGGTCCCAGCCGCCGGCTCCTGCCCCGATCCCGGCTCCGGCTCCGGTCCCGGCTCCGTGGCGGGGGCCGGGGCCCCCGGCTCGCCCGGGCCGCGCCCGAGGGCGCGGCGGCGCGGCGGGCGGGACGTTTCGTCAGGGGTGTGGTGCATGGAGGTCCAGGGGGAACGGGGAGCGCGGCAGCCCGCAGGCTACCGTCAGCGGCCGCGCAGGCGGCGCACGAGGATGCTCGCGTCGCCGCGGGACTCCAGGTCCGCCAGGACCACCGCGACGGCCTCCCGGACGATCCGGCCCCGGTCGACGGCGAGGCCGTGCTCGCCCCGGAGCACCAGCCGGGCGTGCTCCAGGTCCATGAGCTCCTCGGCGGAGACGTAGACCGTGATCTTCTCGTCGTGGCGCTCGCGTCCGCTGGGCCGCCGGTTCGGGGCCCGGCCGCCGCGCCTGCGGGCGGCCGCCGGGGCGGGCACCGCCGCGGCCGGCGCGGACTTCGCGGGAGCGGTGGCGGCGCCCTCGGGCTCCGCCGTCCGGGCGCGCGGTTCCGTCGCCTCGGAGTCCGCCGCCGTGTGCTCCGCGGAGCCCTCGGCCGCCGTCGGGTCGCTCTCCCCGGCGGGAGCCGGAACGGCGGCCCGACGGGGCGCGGACGCCTGGAGCGCCGTCCCCCCGGTCGTACGGAAGAGTTCGTCGGCTCCGGGCAGACTCACTCGGCGTGACACCGGGCGAGCACCTCCCTGGCGAGCTGGCGGTAGGCGGCGGCGCCCACGGAGTTGGAGGCGTAGGTGGTGATGGGCTCACCGGCGACCGTGGTCTCCGGGAAGCGCACGGTCCGCCCGATGACCGTGTGGTACACGTGGTCGTCGAAGGCCTCGACGACGCGCGCGAGCACCTCGCGGCTGTGCACCGTGCGGGAGTCGTACATCGTGGCGAGGATGCCGTCGAGCTCCAGCTCGGGGTTGAGCCGCTCCTGGACCTTCTCGATGGTCTCGGTGAGCAGCGCCACGCCGCGGAGCGCGAAGAACTCGCATTCCAGCGGCACGATGACCTTGTGAGCGGCCGTCAGGGCGTTCACGGTCAGCAGGCCGAGCGAGGGCTGACAGTCGATCACGATGTAGTCGTAGTCGTTCATCAGCGGCTTCAGGGCGCGCTGGAGCGTCGACTCGCGCGCGACCTCGCTGACGAGCTGGACTTCGGCGGCCGAGAGGTCGATGTTGCTCGGCAGCAGGTCCATGTTGGGCACGGCGGTCTTGAGGAGGACCTCGTCGGCCGACATGCCCCGCTCCATGAGCAGGTTGTAGACGGTGAGGTCGAGCTCCATCGGGTTCACGCCGAGGCCGACCGACAGGGCTCCCTGCGGGTCGAAGTCGACGAGCAGCACCCGTCGTCCGTACTCGGCGAGCGCGGCACCCAGGTTGATGGTCGACGTGGTCTTGCCGACGCCGCCCTTCTGGTTGCACATCGCGATGATCTTGGCGGGTCCGTGGTCGGTCAGGGGACCCGGGATCGGGAAGTACGGCAGGGGCCGTCCGGTGGGGCCGATCCGCTCGCGGCGCTGGCGGGCAGCGTCGGGTGCGAGGGTGGCCGCGTACTCCGGGTCGGGCTCGTACTCGGCGTCGGGGTCGTAGAAGTGCCCCTCGGGCACCTCGTCGTAGGCGGCGAAGTGGGTGGACTCTCGGCCCATCTCGTTGCCGGCCGTGGCGTTCACGTGTAGGCCGTCCATCGTCTTCATCGTGTGGGCTGTCGTCATGGGCTGGTGCGTCGCGAAGGTCCGCACCGCGACGGAGCCGATCGGAGCACCTGGCGCACCGCTCCCGGGAGTAATTGTCGACTCATTCACAAGTCGTCTTACCTCCTTGGATGTCACCAGGAACATTTATCGATAGGTCAGCGTGGCACCATGCCGACGGTTGGCGACTCTATGGCGTGTCACCGCTCCGCAGCAACACAATCCGCCGGACCCGGCCCGATGTGTCGGCAACCGAACACCCCTCTGTCAAGGGTGCGCAGGCATGCATCCACACGTTTCAGGGGTGTGCGAAACGGTTAAAGGGTTACGTTCGAGGCGAGTTGGCCGAACGTTCCGGCGGGTCCGGACACGCGTCCGGCCGGACCTTGTCGAACAAGGTCCGGCCGGGCGTGTGGCATTGACGGCACGCGTTGACGGACGTGCCGAAGGGGTCAGCCGATGAGGGTGCTCAGCTCGACGTGCTCGAGGCCGTGCGCCTCGGCGACCTCCTTGTAAACCACCTTGCCGTCATGGGTGTTGAGGCCCAGGGCGAGCGCGGAGTCGCGGCGCAGCGCCTCGACCCAGCCGTTGTTCGCCAGCGACACGATGTAGGGCAGCGTGGCGTTGGTGAGGGCGTAGGTAGAGGTGTTCGGGACCGCGCCCGGCATGTTGGCGACGCAGTAGAAGACCGAGTTGTGGACCTGGAAGGTCGGCTCGGCGTGGGTGGTCGGGTGCGAGTCCTCGAAGCAGCCGCCCTGGTCGATCGCAATGTCGACAAGGACACTTCCGGGCTTCATCTTGGCGACGAGCTCGTTGGTGACCAGCTTCGGGGCCTTGGCGCCCGGGATGAGGACGGCGCCGATGACGAGGTCGGCCTCGACGACGGCCTTCTCCAGCTCGTAGGCGTTGGAGACGACCGTCTTCACCTTGGTGCCGAAGATCTTGTCGGCCTCGCGGAGCTTGTTGATGTCGCGGTCGAGCAGGGTCACGTGGAAGCCCATGCCGACGGCGATCTGGGTGGCGTTCCAGCCGGAGACGCCGCCGCCGATGACGACCGCCTCGCCGGCGTGGGTGCCGGGGACGCCGCCGGGGAGGACGCCGCGGCCGCCGACCGAGCGCATCAGGTGGTACGCGCCGACCTGCGGGGCCAGGCGGCCCGCGACCTCGGACATCGGGGCGAGCAGCGGGAGCGCGCGGTTCGCGGTCTCGACCGTCTCGTACGCGATGGCGGTGGTGCCGGAGGCCAGGAGCGCGTCCGTGCACTCCTTGGAGGCGGCGAGGTGCAGGTAGGTGAAGAGCGTCTGGTCCTTGCGGAGGCGGTGGTACTCCTCCGCGATGGGCTCCTTGACCTTGAGCAGCAGGTCGGCGGTGGCCCAGACCTCGTCGGCGGTGGGGAGGATCTCGGCGCCGGCGGCGACGTACTCCTCGTCCGTGATCGAGGAGCCGACACCGGCGTTCTGCTCGACGAAGACCTGGTGGCCGTGGCGGACGAGCTCGTGGACACCGGCAGGGGTGATGGCCACGCGGAACTCGTTGTTCTTGACCTCGCGGGGGATGCCGACCTTCATCGTCGATCACGGTCCTTGAATCAGGGGGGATACATGGGGCAATGCGATACATACCCGGATGCACTGCGGCGCACCGGGGCAGACCACGTTCGAACGCGGCGCACCCAGTCTAATGAAGGAGTTCCCGGTGTCTAGCCTTTCAAAGTACTAATCTTCGCCGGACCCACTGCGGATTTCGTAGGCGGATGATTCCGTTTCCAGCAGTCTGTCGGCCGCGGACCGGTGCAGCCGGGCGGCCGCCGGGTCGCCCAGCCGGTCGAGGGTGTCGGCAAGCCGCAGCTGCAGCGCCGCCTGGAGCCGGGTGTCCTGGGCGCGCCGGGCCCACTCGACGGCCTCCTCGCAGGTCCGCAGGGACTCCTCGGGCCGCCCCGCGTACTCCTGGACCCGGGCCGCCTCGCTCAACGCCCGCGCGTAGCCCGGGAGATCGTCGAGCCTGCGGTAGCCCGCGGCGGCCGCCCGCCAGTTCCGCAGCGCCTCCCCGTAGCGGCCCGCATAGGTCTGCACGGCGCCGAGCCGGGCGTACAGCCTGGCCTGGTCCGGACGCTCGTCCCGGGCGAGACGCTGGGCGAGCGCCCGGCCGTACCAGTCGCCGGCCCGCTGCCAGTCCCCCAGCTCCTGATACGAGCCACCTACGGATTCCATCGCGCGACCGGTCGCGTACGGGTCATTTGCTGCGCGTCCGGCATCCAAAGCCGACCGATATCGCAGCAGAGCCTCCTTCGTCCTGCCCGTGCGGGCATCGAGATCGGCCAGGTTCAGCAGGGCGGCCGCCCGCTCCCGGTGCAGCCCCCGCCGCTCGGCCACGTCCAGGACCAGCTGGTGCAGCCCGTACAGCTGGGGCGCGGCCGCCTCCGCGCCCTGGTGCGCGGCCAGCGCCCGCACGAGGGAGGCGACAAGCCGGCGGGCCAGGGTGTCCAGCTCCCCGTCGGCGACGGCGAGCCGGGCGGAGGCGAGCAGGACGGACTGCCGGGTGCGCAGCCAGAGCTCGCCCGCCGCCGCGTTCGGGAAGCGGAGCGCCCGGGGCAGACCGGCCAGCTTCTTGCGGGCCGGCGAGCCCTCGGGCTCGGTGACCGCACGGCAGGACTGGAGGAGCCGTACGGTCCGCTCCAGCATCCGGGCCCGCGCGAGCTGCACCTCGGCGGGCCGGTCGCGCTCCTCCAGCTGAGCACGGAGCAGGGGGACGAGATGGCCGGGCACCTCGTACTGCCCGTCCTCACCGGCTTCGAGCAACCCCAGGGCGGCGAAGTCGGCGAGGGTGGTCGCGGCGGCCGAGACCGAACAGCCGGCCAGCGCGGAAGCGGTGTGCGCGTCGGCCCGGCCGAGCGGGGCGAGCGACAGGTATCGCAGTATCCGCGCGGCGGGCCCCGGCAGCCCCTCGTGGGCGAGCGAGAAGGCACGGGTCAGCGGATCGCCGCTGAGCGCCCGCAGCCGCTTCGCGAGATCCGCGACCGAGGCCTTGGGGCGGGAGGAGAGCCAGCCGCCGGCGAGGACCACCGCGGCGGGCAGCCCGCCGCACTCCTCGACCAGGCTTTCGGCGGCCTGCGGATCGACGGTGACGCGTACGGAACCGGTGAAGGCGGTGAGCAGCTCGATGGCCGACTTCGGGTCGAGCCCGCCGAGCGTGCAGGGCCGCACGTCGGGAATGCCGGTGAGCGGCCCGCGGGCGACGCCGATCACCAGGGAGTCGGGGTTGTCGGGGATGAGGGGGTCGGCCTGCTCGGCGTCGACGGCGTCGTCGAGGACCAGCACGGCCCGCCGCGCGCCGAGCGCCTCCCGGACCAGCTCGGTCAGCTCGTCCTCGGCGGCGCCGGGCGGTTCGGCGACGCCCAGCGCGGCGAGGAGTTCCTGGGCGACCCGGGCGGTGGGGACGGGGTCGCCCCCGGGCTCGGTGAGCCGCGCGCGGAAGACCCCGTCGGGATACCGGTCGGCGAGACCGGCGGCCAGCTCCTCGGCGAGCGCGGTCCGCCCGGAGCCGGGCTTGCCCGCGACGAGCAGCACGCGGGCGCGGGGGGCCTTGCGGCCGGTGAGGGTGTCGAGGCCGGTCCGCTCGATGTCGGCGCGCAGGGCCTTCAACTCCCGCTGCCGGCCGAAGAACTGCCGGCTGCCGGCCGCCGCCACCGCCTGATCCGTCACGGGCCACGCTCCCGTCCACCTGCGCACGAGCCGATCCCGCGGGGGCTCCGCACGGGCGATTCCGAGCGTAGTTCAGCCCGGCACACGCCCCCGGCGAAGCACGACCACCCCGTCCCCCGATCGGATCAACAGATCGTCACACCACCCGCTGCGCTACGCCTCGAACGGTCGCGCCGGCCACGGCGCGTCCGCGGGGCGCAGGGACTCGTCCAGACCCTCCGCCCGCGCCGCCGCCAGCGACAGCACCCCGACCACCAGGCAGTTGTTGTGCAGCGACCCCGCCAGGACCGCCCGTACGAGCTCCCCGAGCGGCACCCGGGCGAGTTCCATGTCGGCCTCCTCCTCGGAGACCTCGAAGCGTTCCCCCTCCGCCTCGGAGAGCCCGCGAGCGAGGAAGATCCGTACGGCCTCGTCGCAGCCGCCCGGCGTCGTGTAGACGTCGGTCAGGACCCGCCAGTCCTCCGCCTTGACGTGCGCCTCCTCGTACAGCTCGCGCTGCGCCGCGTGCAGCGGGTTCTCACCGGGCACGTCGAGGAGCCCGGCCGGGATCTCCCAGAGCTTCTGCCGCACGGGGTGCCGGTACTGCTTGAGCAGCAGGACCCGGTCCTGCTCGTCGAGGGCGAGGACGGCCACGGAGCCGGGGTGGACCTGGTAGTCGCGGCGCGCGACCGTGCCGTCCGGCATGACCACGTCGTCCGTGCGGACGCTCGTCTTGTTTCCCCGGAAGGGGGTCGTGGTCGCGACGACCCGCCACTCCTCAGGGGTGTCCTGCAACTCCATGAGCTGTCCTCCCACATGCGCACACAGACGAAAACCGGGGTACGGGCCCCGGAAGGACCCGTACCCCGGCAACGTTAACGCCTGGTCCTACTTGCCCGTCTTGCGCTCCACGGCCGCCTTCACCAGGCCGGCGAAGAGCGGGTGCGGACGCGTCGGGCGCGAGCGCAGCTCGGGGTGCGCCTGGGTGGCGACCAGGTAGGGGTGGATCTCGCGCGGGTACTCGACGTACTCGACGAGCTTGTTGTCCGGGGAGGTGCCGGAGAAGACCAGACCGGCCTTCTTCTCCAGCTCCGCGCGGTAGGCGTTGTTCACCTCGTAGCGGTGCCGGTGGCGCTCGTCGACGTACGGCTGGTCGCCGTAGACCTCGCGGACGATCGAGCCCTCGGCGAGCTTCGCCGGGTACAGACCGAGGCGCATCGTTCCGCCCAGGTCGCCGGCGCCCTCGACGTACGCGAGCTGCTCCTCCATCGTGGAGACGACGGGGTGCGCGGTGGCCGGGTCGAACTCGGTGGAGTTGGCCTCGGGGATGTCGGCCAGGTTCCGGGCGGCCTCGATGACGATGCACTGCAGACCGAGGCAGATGCCGAGCAGCGGCACCTTGTTCTCGCGGGCGTACTGGATCGCGCCGACCTTGCCGCTCACACCGCGGTCGCCGAAGCCGCCGGGGATGAGGATCGCGTCGACGTCGCCGAGCTGCTTCTTGGCCCCGGCCGGGGTCTTGCAGTCGTCGGAGGTGACCCACTTGACCTTGACCCGCGCCTTGTTGGCGAAGCCGCCGGCGCGCATGGCCTCGGTGACGGAGAGGTACGCGTCGGGAAGGTCGATGTACTTGCCGACGAGCGCGACGGTGACCTCGTGGTCGGGGTTGTGGACGCGGTCCAGGAGGTCCTCCCAGACGGTCCAGTCCACGTCGCGGAAGGGCAGGTCGAGCTTGCGGACGACGTAGGCGTCCAGGCCCTCGGAGTGCAGCACCTTCGGGATGTCGTAGATCGACTTGGCGTCGATGGCGGCGACGACCGCGGCCTCGTCGACGTCGCACATCAGCGAGATCTTGCGCTTGATGGCGGTCGGGACCTCACGGTCGGCGCGCAGCACGATGGCGTCCGGCTGGATACCGATGTTGCGGAGCGCGGCGACGGAGTGCTGGGTCGGCTTGGTCTTCAGCTCGCCGGAGGGGCCGATGTAGGGCAGCAGCGAGATGTGGACGACGAAGACGTTGTCGCGGCCGACCTCGTGGCGGACCTGGCGGACGGTCTCCAGGAAGGGCAGCGACTCGATGTCGCCGACGGTGCCGCCGACCTCGGTGATGACGACGTCGACGTCGTCGGTCGCCATGCGGCGGATCCGGCCCTTGATCTCGTTGGTGATGTGCGGGATGACCTGCACGGTGTCACCGAGGTACTCGCCGCGCCGCTCCTTGGCGATGACCTGCGAGTAGACCTGGCCGGTGGTGACGTTGGCCGAGCCGTCGAGGTCGACGTCGAGGAAGCGCTCGTAGTGGCCGATGTCCAGGTCGGTCTCGGCGCCGTCGTTGGTGACGAACACCTCGCCGTGCTGGAACGGGTTCATCGTGCCGGGGTCGACGTTCAGGTACGGATCGAGCTTCTGCATGGTGACCCGCAGGCCCCGGGCCTTGAGCAGCGCACCCAGGCTGGAGGCGGTCAGTCCCTTGCCGAGGCTGGAGGCGACACCCCCGGTGACGAAGATGTGCTTGGTCGTCGTGGTTTTGGGCGGCATCGCCAAGAGGGGGCTCCCGTGGTCGCGTTCTGGAGGTGCGTACCGGCGTCCCCTCCGGAAGAATCGGGGGGTGCCGTCGCTGCGGTTTCGGGGTCCTCGGCTGTCGCCGTTTCCCACCGGTCCACGGGGTACCAGGGTATCAGCGACATCGGGAGACCGCTTCCGGCCACACGCGGCAGTCGGGTGTTCACGGACGGCGACGCAAGGGCGGGACGGGCCTCTCGTGGAGCGGGCCGGGCCCCCCGCGGGGCGGGATCGGACCGGCCGACGGGCGGGATCGGGCCCGCCGCAGGGGCGGGGCGGAGGCTCCCGCCAAGGATCTTCCTCCGGGGGAAAGGACTCGTTCACCTGATCGGAGCAACGCCGTTACCGGTGTGATCACCGGGTCACTAGGGTGCGACGTATCCTGCTCGGACGATTGCCCGCCGAGCCGGCCGGCCAGCGGCACCACCCCGCCCTCCCCCGGAGCCGAACACCTGGGGAGACCCCCCACCCGGCCAAGAGCTCGTCGAAGATCCCTTGACCGCTGACACACGCAGACCCGGCTGACACCAGCCGGCGCATCTGAGCAAGCGCCCCGCGGGGCGGACGTGGCCGTTCGACTGGAGTGAAGCACGTGGCCGGGCGCATCGAAGATTACGCACTCATCGGAGACATGCAGACCGCCGCACTGGTCTGCCGCGACGGCAGCGTCGACTGGCTGTGCCTCCCACGCTTCGACTCGCACGCGATCTTCGCGGGACTGCTCGGCACGGAGGAACACGGATTCTGGCGGGTGAGCCCCGCAGGGCCGGCCGACGGCGAGCCCGTCCCGGCGGACCGCCGCCGCTACGTGGGCGACTCGCTGATCCTGGAGTCCGAGTGGGACACCCCGCGCGGCACGGTCCGGGTGACCGACTTCATGCCGCCCCGTGAGGGCGCCCCGCAGCTCATCCGGATCGTGGAGGGCGTCTCGGGCCGGGTCCGGATGCGTTCCGCGCTGCGGATGCGGTTCAGCTACGGCCGGATCGTGCCGTGGGTCCACAAGGTCGGCGAGCGCACGGTCGCCGTCGCGGGGCCCGACTCGGTGTGGCTGGACACGGACGCCGAGACGCACGGCAAGGACCTGACGACGTACTCCGAGTTCACCGTGAACCCCGGTGACCGGGTCACGTTCACGCTCTCCTGGCAGCCCTCCCACAAGGAGCCGCCGGCGCTCCCGGACCCCGAGGGTTCCCTGGAGGCGACCGCCGACTTCTGGCGCGAGTGGGTCGAGCACTGCACGTACCACGGGCCCTACCGGGAGGCGGTGATCCGCTCCCTGATCACCCTGAAGGCGCTGACGTACGCGCCGACGGGCGGGATCGTGGCCGCGCCGACGACCTCGCTGCCGGAGGAGATCGGCGGCGTCCGCAACTGGGACTACCGCTACACCTGGCTGCGGGACGCGGCGATCACCCTCTCCTCGATGCTGCGCACCGGCTACCGCGAGGAGGCCCGCGCCTGGCGCGACTGGCTGCTCCGCGCGGTCGCCGGCGACCCGGAGAACCTCCAGATCATGTACGGCATCGCCGGCGAGCGGGAGCTGGGCGAGGCGGAGCTGGACTGGCTGCCCGGGTACGAGAACTCCGGCCCGGTCCGGGTCGGCAACGGCGCCGCCAACCAGCTCCAGCTGGACGTGTACGGCGAGGTCACGGAAGCCCTCCACCTCGCGCACATGACGGGCCTCTCCCGCAACGACTACGCCTCGCTCCTCCAGATCAAGCTGATCAACTACCTGGAGAAGCACTGGGACCAGCCCGACGAGGGCATCTGGGAGGTGCGCGGCCCGCGCCGCCACTTCGTCCACTCCAAGGTGATGGCCTGGGTGGCCGTCGACCGCACGATCAAGCTGATCGAGTCCGGCGACGCCGACGGACCGCTCGAGCGCTGGTACGCGCTGCGCGACGAGATCCACCGGGACGTCTGCGAGAAGGGTTACGACCCGGAGCGGAACACCTTCACGCAGTCGTACGGCTCCAAGGAACTGGACGCCTCGCTGCTGCTGATCCCGCAGATGGGCTTCCTGCCGCCGGACGACAAGCGGGTCATCGGCACGATCGAGGCGATCCAGCGCGAGCTGTCCACGGAGGACGGCTTCGTGCTGCGCTACCCCACGTCCGGCGAGGAGGCCGGCGTCGACGGCCTGGAGGGCGACGAGGGCGCGTTCCTGGCCTGCTCGTTCTGGCTGGCGGACGACCTCGCGATGATCGGCCGGGTCGACGAGGCGCGTTCGCTCTTCGAGCGGCTGCTCGCGCTCCGCAACGACCTGGGGCTGCTCGCCGAGGAGTGGGACCCGAGGCTCCAGCGGCAGGTGGGCAACTTCCCGCAGGCGTTCAGCCACGTCCCGCTGATCGACACGGCCCTGCGCCTGACGGCGAGCGGAGCGTACGGCGGCTGACCGGGACGTACGGGGCCGCGCGGACCTTCCGGCACGCGGAGGACGGGACCCGGACCTACGATGAGAAAGTCCCGTCCCCCGCGTGAAAGGGGGGCTCCCATGGGTCCCCACATCTCCGAAAGCGCCCTGTCCGGACTGGTCGAGGACCTCGCCGGCGAGGTGATCGTCCCCGGCGACCCGGACTACGACGAGGCCCGCCGGATCCACAACGCCATGATCGACCGGCGTCCCTCGGTGATCGCCCGGTGCGCGACCCCGGCCGACGTGTCCAACGCGATCCTCTTCGGCCGCTCCTGCGAACTGCCGGTCGCCGTGCGCGGCGGCGGACACAGCGTCGCCGGGTCCTCCATGATCGACGGCGCGCTCGTGATCGACCTGAGCCGGATGCACGCGGTCGTCGTGGATCCGGAGGACATGACCGTACGCGTCGAGGGCGGCGCGACGATGGGCCGGCTGGACCACGCCTGTCAGCCGTTCCACCTGGCGACCACCGGCGGCCGGGTCTCCACCACCGGGGTGGCCGGCTTCGCGCTGGGCGGCGGATCGGGCTGGCTGGAGCGGAAGTTCGGCCTCGCCAGCGACAACCTGCTGGCGGCCGATCTGATCACGGCCGAGGGCAAGCACGTCCACACGGACACGGAGGAGAACCCGGACCTGTTCTGGGCCCTGCACGGCGGCGGCGGCAACTTCGGGGTGGCGACCTCGCTGACGCTGCGTCTGCACGAGCTGCCGCGGATGAGTTTCGTGATGCTCTTCTTCCTGCCCGACAAGGCGCCCGAGGTGGTGCGCGCCTACCGGGACCTCACGGCCGCCGCGCCGGACGAGGTGGGCGGCGGGGCGATCTACCTGCCGGCGCCGCCCGAACCGTTCGTCCCCCCGGAGCTCGTCGGCAAGCTGGTCTGCGGGGCACTGCTGACGTACGCGGGGCCGGTCGAGGAGGTACGGGAACTCGCGGCGCCGCTGTTCGCCCTGAAGCCCGAGATCGCGATCGACACGGACATCGCGTACACCGACCTGCAGTGCATGCTCGACGACCCGCCGGGGCTGCGGAACTACTGGTCGGCCGAGTACCTGACGTCCTTCCCCGACGAGGCCGTGGACGTGTTCTGCGCGCGCGGCGCGGAGATCCCGATGCCGACGGCCACCCAGCACGTGCTGTTCCCGCTGGGTGGCGCGGTGACGGCCGGCGCGGGCCCGTACCCGCAGCCGTGGCGGACCGCCCCGTGGGGCGTGCATCCGTTCGCGACCTGGGAGGACCCGGCGATGGACGAGCCAGCGATCCAGTGGGTGAAGGACGTACGGGCCGACGCGCGGCCGTGGTCGATCGACTCGGTGTACCTGAACTTCACCGGAGCCGAGGGCGAGCAGCGGGTCGTCGACTCCTTCGGCGAGGAGAACTACCGCCGGCTCGCCGCCGTCAAGGCCGCGTACGACCCCGACAACGTGTTCCGCTTCAACCACAACATCACGCCGACCGCCGCCTGAGCCCACCGCCCGCCGGCCCCGGGGCTCAGCTCAGCGCGGCGATCACCTCCAGGGCGGCGCGCTCGCCCTCCGTGGCCCCGCCTTCCATGAAGCCCTGGAAGTCGTACGAGCAGTGCTCGCCGCCGATGTGCACGTTGCCCTGGGCGGTGCCCTCGTACCCCGCGTACCGGTGGAGGTAGCCGACCGGCCAGCAGGAGTACGCGCCGAGCGTGTACGGGTCGCGGTGCCAGGCGGAGAGCTGGGCGCGGCCCGCGTACGCCCGGGAGGTGCCGGGGAAGAAGGCGTCGATGCCCGCCAGGTGGCGGGTGACGAGGCTCCGTACGTACGGGTCCGACTCGGTGGAGAAGGGCCCGGCGGGCGTGAGCGAGCGGGCGAGGGCGCCGCCGCCGTACTGGAGGAGGATGCCGCCGGTCCCGCCCTGGATCTTGGTGGTGTCCCAGGTCTGCTGGACCTCGGTGTCGGTGAAGCAGTCACCGGCCGAGACGCCGGGCCAGGCGCCGGTGCCGCGCCAGGGGCGGGTGCCGAACTGCATGTTGAGTTTGGTGCAGTAACCCATCCGCGCGTCCCGCAGCAGGTTCCTCATGAGCGGGTCGAAGGCGGCCCGGGAGAGGTCGAGCTGCTGGAGGACGGGCAGCGGGAGACAGAGGACCGTGTGGTCGGCGGTGACGGTCCGGGTGGCGCCGGCCTCGGTGAAGGTCAGCGTCTGGGTGCCGTCGGCGTTGGCCCGTACGGCGGTCAGGGACCAGCCCTGGCGCAGGGTGCCGGGGGCGAGCGCCCCGGCGATGGCGTGGGGGAGCCGGTCGTTGCCGCCGACGATGTGGTACCGCTCGTTGGACAGGCCCCAGACGTTGAAGTTGCCGGGATTGGTCTGGTAGCCCATGAGCAGCACGAGGGCGAGCGAGGACTGTTCGGTGGTGTCGGCGCCGTACTCGACGTTGTAGGCGACGTCGAGGAAGCGGCCGAGCGGCGAGGAGTGGCCGCCGGGGACCCGGGTCTCGATCCATTCGTGGATCGACATGTTGTCGAGCGCGGTGCCGGTGGGGGTGGTCCGGTTCCAGGACACCTCCCCCGCCTCGGAGAGGTCCCGGCGCAACTGCTGGTAGACCGCCTTGAAGTCCTCGTCGGCCTGGGCGCGCGGGTAGTAGGCGCCGTTGAACCAGAGGACTTCCTCGGCTCCGTTGGGCCCGCCGCCGAGGAAGTCCTCCACGGACAGGCCGAAGCGGCGGCAGAGCGCCAGGATCTTCTTGTGGCCGGTGTCGATCAGCTCGCCGCCGATCTCGGAGGTCTGGCCGTACGCCCAGTGGGCGCGCTGGGTCCACATGCGGCCGCCGACCCGGGAGGGGTTCGCCTCGTAGAGCGCCGGGCTCAGGCCGGCGTCCTGGAGGGTGAGGGCGGCGGTGAGGCCGGAGATCCCGGCGCCGACGACGGCGATCCGGGCGGTGCTGCTGATCGGCGGGGTCGGGGTGGCGGCCGCGGCGGGCGCGACGGTGGCCGCCGTGCCCGCGCCGACCGCGATCCCGGCGGCTGCCGCGTACTTGAGGAGGGACCGGCGCCCGAGGGCGTCGGCCCGCATGCCGCGGAGCTCGTCGACGGGCAGGCCGAGCCGTCGGGCGTCGGCGTGCTCGGCGGCGAGGTGCTTCAGGAGGTGCATCGGGTTGGTGCGTGCCATGGGGCGCTCCTGGAGGAAGAGGGGACGGAACCCGGGGAGGGAGGGTCAGCTCTGGGGTACGGGGGCGGGCGCGGCGGCCTCGTCGGCGGGGCGTTCGGTGGCGTCCTCCAGGACGATCCGGCCGATGATCTCGTACCGTTCGGGCCGCTTGGCCTTGAGGTGGAAGCCGAGGCCGAGGCCGCCGAAGAAGACGGCGCCGACGATCCACGGGATCGCCTTGAAGAAGAGCGAGTCGGCGGCGAGCCCGGCCGCGGTCTCCATGTTCATGATCAGCAGCACGACGACGGCGATCATGCCGACGCCGCCGAGGAGCGGGGCGGTGAGGGTCTTGAACCAGTGCCGGTCCTCGGGGTGGTTCTTGCGGAAGTAGCCGATGACGGCGAAGGAGCAGAGCGTCTGGACGATGAGGATCGCCATGGTGCCGAGGATCGCGAGCAGGGTGTAGAGGTGGATGTAGGGGTCCTGGCCGGTCAGCCAGAAGGCGCCGACGAGGGCCACGGCGATCGCGCTCTGCACGAACGAGGCGATGTACGGCGACCCGTGACGGGCGTGGGTGCGGCCGAGCGCCGGGTGGAGGAAGCCCTCGCGGCCGATGGCGTAGAGGTAGCGCGAGGCGCACTGGTGGAACGCCATGCCGCAGGCGAAGGAGCCGGTGAGCAGCAGCCACTGGAAGGCGTCGACGGCCCAGGCGCCGATGAAGGACTCGGTGGGCGCGAAGAACAGGTCGAGCGGGCTGGCGGAGGCGGACAGCTTCACCGAGCCGGTCAGCCCGTTCCCGGCGATCGTCATCCACGACACGTAGATGTAGAAGAGGCCGACGCCGATGACGGAGATCAGGGTGGCGCGCGGGATGACCCTCTTCGGGTCGCGGGACTCCTCCCCGTACATCGCGGTCGACTCGAAGCCGACCCAGGACCAGAAGGCGAAGAAGAGACCGAGGCCGGCGGAGGTGCCGGTGAAGGCGTTCCTGGGGTCGATCGGCTCGACGGGGATGCCGTCCGGGCCGCCGCCGGCGATCAGGACGGCGGTGGCGACCGCGAAGAGCACGGCGATCTCGGCGACAAGCATCACGCCGAGCGCCCTGGCGGTCAGGTTGATGTCGAAGTACGAGAGGACGGCGGTGACGGCCAGCATGACCGCCGCGTACAGGATCCACGGCAGGTCGGCGCCGAGCTGGTCGGCGACCGTCGTCTTGGCGAAGTAGGCGAAGACCCCGACGATCGAGGCCTCGAAGACGACGTACGCGAGGACGGCGAGCATGCCGGAGGCCATGCCGGCGATCCGGCCGAGGCCGTGCGAGATGTAGCCGTAGAAGGCGCCGGCGGCCGTGATCCGCTTCGCCATGGCGACGTAGCCGACCGAGAAGACGGTCAGGACGAGCGTCGCGAAGAGATATCCGGCGGGGGCGCCGGTGCCGTTGCCGAATCCGACGGCGATGGGGAGGTTTCCGGTCATCGCCGTGATCGGCGCGGCGGTGGCGACGGCCATGAAGACGACGCCGACGAGTCCGACCGAGTTCGCCTTGAGCCGGTGGACTTCTGGGGTGGGGTTCTCTGCCATGGGCCGAGAGGATCCTCGGGAGTGACGTAGGCCACAATCGACATGCGGTCGCACAATTCCCGCCACGGGGCGACGAGTTGTCGCCCCGGTGTACGAACTGTCCGGTCCCGTGACCGTGGGGTGATGTCGCCGAAACACGGACGCGGGTAGCGTCCGGGCCCATGGACAATCAGGGCGGGATCACCGTGCAGCGGGCGCTGGAACTCCCCGGGCTGCGCGGCGGGCTCCCGGAGGTCGTGGCCGGCGCCGACCGGCTGCACCGCACCGTGCGCTGGGTGCACGCGGGCGAGGTGCCGAACATCGCGTCGCTGCTCAAGGGCGGCGAACTGCTCCTCACGACGGGCCTCGGCCTGGGCACCCGCCCGGCCGAACAGCGGGCGTTCGTCCGCAGGCTCGCCGACCGGGGCATCGCGGCGCTCGTCGTCGAGCTGGGGCCGCGGTTCGCCCGCCTCCCGGCGACCATAGTGGAGACCGCGCGGGCCGCCGGGCTGCCCCTGGTGCAGCTCCACCGCGAGGTCCCCTTCGTGGCCGTCACGGAGGAGATCCACACCGAGATCGTCAACGGCCACTACGCCCTCCAGCGGCAGGCCGAGGAGGTCCACCGGCAGTGCACGGAGGCGCTCCTCGGCGGCGGCGGGGTCCCGCAGGTCCTGCGCATCCTCTCCGACTTCGCCGCCAACCCCGTCTTCCTGGAGACCGCCGACGGACAGCTGCTGTACGCGGCGGGCACCGAGTCCGCTCCCGCCGACCCGCTCCAGGTGTGGGACGGGCTGCGCGGCCAGCGGGCGGCCCGCGAGTCCGGCCCGCCGACGGGCACGGTCCTGGTGGACGTCCCGGGCGGCGGCCCCGGCACGTCCTCGGTACGGGCCCGCCTGGTGCTGCTCTCGGTCTCCGGCGCCCTCTCCCCCGTCCACCGGATGGCCGCCGAACGTGCCGCGGGCCTGCTCGCGGTCGTCCTCATGCAGGCACGGCAGGAGGAGGAACTGGCCGCGCGGGGCCGCGGCGACTTCCTCACGGACCTGGCGGAGGGGCGGATCACGGCCGAGGACGCCCCAGCGCAGGCCCGGGTCCTCGGCTTCAAGCCGGGCGACGGCCCGCTGCTGCCGGTGGTCATGCGCCTTGCGTCGGAGCTCTCCCCCTCGGGCAACTGGGCCCTGCTGGCCCGCGCGGTCCTGGAGGAACTGGCCTCCGTCGGCGTGCCGGTCCTCCTGGGCGTCCGCCCGGTGGAAGGCCGCGTGCCCCTCCTGCTCGGCCTGCGCTCGGAATCGGAGCGCACGGCGGTGGCGGACCGGGTCGCGGCGGCGCTCCGCGCGGGCGTGGAGCGGGCCGGCCTCGAACGCGCCGGGGTCCACCCGCCGGTCGTCGTGGTCGGCGTCGCCGGCAGCTGGGCGGCGGCCTCGGCGGGGCTGCGGCACGCGGCGGAGACGGCGACGGCCGCGCAGGGCCTCTCGGACCTCCCCTGGTACGACGCCCGACGCCTCGACATCGACCTGCTGCTGTGGCGGCTGCACTTCCACGGGGACACGGTCCTCGCGGCCTTCGTGGACCGTGCGATCGGCCCGCTGCGGGACCACGACCGCACGTCCCGCCCCCCGCTCCTCCCCACCCTGGAGACGTATCTGGCGCACGCGGGCCGCAAGGCGGAGACGGCGCGCGAGCTGCACCTCAACCGCCAGACGCTCTACAACCGCCTGGCCCGCATCTCGGAACTCCTGGGCACGGACCTGGACGACCCCCAGACGGTCCTGGCCCTCTCCCTGGCCCTGCGGGCCCGCCGCCACACCCCGTAGCCGGGGCCCCGCCAGGTCCGTGGCGGGGCGGACCGGGAGTCGGTCACCGCCCCGCCAGCTCGTCGTACACGCTCAGGACGTGCGCCACCGTCTCGTCCTCCGTGGGCCAGGACCCCGCCTGCACCCGCCCGGCCGCCGCCAGGTCCATCCGCCGCTCGACGTCCTCCAACAGCCCCCGCACCGCAAGCGCCAGCGCCTCCGCGTCGCCGTACGGCACCAACTCCGCGGCGTCCCCGACGAGTTCCGGCACTCCGCCGACCGCGGTGGCGACCAGCGGCACACCCAGCCGCAGCGCCTCCTGCGCGAGCAGCGACCGCGCCTCCCACCGGGACGGCAGCACGGCGACATCCGCCGCGGCGAGCAGCTCGGCGACGTCCTCACGCCGGCCGATCAGCCGCACCGGCAGGCTCTCGGCGACGATCCGCCGCTGGAGGGCGGCGCGTTCGCGCCCCTCCCCCGCGATGACCAGCAGCGGCTGCGGATCGAGCTCACGCCACACCCGCGCCGCGTCGAGCAGCGTCCGGTACCCCCGCCCCCGCTCCAGCGCCCCGACCGCCATCAGCAACGGCCGGTCGACCGCGCCCAGTTCGGCCCGGGCCTTGCCGTCGTGCAGACATACGGGCCCCCGCGCGGGCGGCACGGTGACGGGCGCGAGCCGGGCGTCACGGGCGCCGCGCCGCCGGGCCCGGTCGACGAGTTCGGAGGAGGTGGCGAGGACGACGGTCGCCGCCCGCACGGTCCGGCGCTCCACCATCCGCAGCACACCGCCCCCGGGACCGTCGACATGGCACCGGCTGTCCCAGGTCGTGACGAGCGGTGCGTGGGCCGCGCCGCCGGAGAGCGCGAGCGCGGCGCGTACGGAGGCCTGCAGGCCGTGCGCGTGGACGACGTCCGCCCCGATGCAGGCGTTGCGGAGGGCGGTGACGGTCGCGGGGTCGCCGAGGCGCGGCAGGGGCACGAAGTGGGCGCCGACCCCGAGGTAGTCGTAGACGCGGTCGAGTTCGGCCGGGGCGCACACGGTCACCCGCACGCCCCTCGCCACCAGCCCCGAGGCAAGTGATCGGACGTGAGCGCTGCTGCCCGCGCTGCCGCCGCCCAGCACTTGGACCGTACGGAGCTGTGTCACGCGCCCAAGGATGCCAGCCCGTACCCCTGACCGTACGCACGTTCCGGCACCGAAGTGGCGTCGTTCCCCCGCACGGAAGGCGTACGGCTCCGCGACTCACTCCACGGGTTCACCCACTCGGGTGAGCGCGCGACGCGGTCTCGCGCTCCCCCCAGGCCGCGGCGGCGGTCAACCCGGCCGCGTGGACGGCGAGTCCCAGCCGTCCGTTGCCGACGGCGATCGCACAGCCGACGGCGGCGCCGAGCGCGTGCGCGCCCGTGTCGCCGAGCATGGTGCGCTCACCGAGGTCGTCACCGAGGACGGCCGTGACGGCTCCCATGGGGGCGGCGGCCGACGCACCGCGCAGCAGCCCGGGCGCACCGAGGGCGAGAACGGCGAGACCCGCCCGCCCCGGCCGTACGTCCACGAGATTGACGAGGTGGGCGGTGCCGGCGATGACGACCCCGGCGAGGACCTTGTCGACGGCCCGCTCCTTGAGGAGCGCCCCGGCCACCAGCGAGGCGGCCCCGATCCCGAACAGTTTGACGGTCCCGCTGGTCACCTCGCCGTCCCGCAGCGCCGTGAGGTGCGCCCGGAAGCCCCGCCGGGAGTCCCCCTTCACGTCGTCGTACGCCCCGCACGCGCCGGCGGCGAGCACGGCGAACGCGACGGGCCCGCTCCCGGCGCCGACGGCGGCCCCGAGCGCCACCGCTGGCCCGGCACACAGATCGACGACCCGCCCGCCGTGGTTGACCCGGGTCCACGGCCCCCCGGACACGGACCCGCGGTCCACCGGAGACCCGGACTCACCGGCCGCCGGGGACACGCCCCCACCGGCCACCGGGGACACGCCCCCACCGGCCACCCGCCCGCGCAGCGCCCCGTACACCGCCCGGCTCACCACGGCGGCGACCCCGAAGGAGACGAGGCGCCCCCTCACCCGTCCGCCCGGGCGGTCGCGAGCAGTTCCTCCGCGTGCGCCCTGGCCGTCTCGGAGTCCTCCTGGCCGGCGAGCATCCGGGACAGCTCCCGGACCCGCTCCTCGCCCTCCAGGACGGTGACACCGGACCGGGTGACCGAGCCGTCGTTGGTCTTCTCGACGAGCAGCTGCCGGTCGGCGAAGGCCGCGACCTGCGGCAGGTGGGTGACGACGACGACCTGCGCGGTCCTCGCGAGCTTGGCGAGCCGGCGGCCGATCTCGACCGCCGCCTTGCCGCCGACCCCCGCGTCGACCTCGTCGAAGAGATACGTCGGCACCGGGTCGACCCCGGCGAAGACGACCTCGACCGCGAGCATCACCCGGGACAGCTCACCGCCGGACGCGCCCTTGGCGATCGGCCGGGGCGGGGCGCCGGGATGGGGGGCCAGCAGCAGCTCGACCTCGTCGGCGCCGGACGGGCCGTAGGCCACCCGGCGGCCGCCGACCTCGACGCCGTCGGGGTCCTCGGTCTGCCGGATGTCGAAGGACACGCGCGCGTGGGGCATGGCGAGCGAGGCGAGTTCGGCGGTGACGGCGTCGGCGAACCGGTCGGCCGCCTCGGTACGCGCGTCGGTGAGCCGCTGCGCGAGCACCGAGAGCTCGTCCCGCAGCCGGTCCCGCTCGGCCGTGAGTTCCTCGACGCGGTCGTCGTCGCCGTCGAGCTCGCCGAGCCGGCCGGCGCTCTCCTCGGCCCAGGCGAGGACGCTCGCGATGTCCTCGCCGTACTTCCGCGTCAGCTGGGTGAGCGCCGCGCGCCGCTCCTCGACGGCGGCGAGCCGCAGCGGGTCGGCGTCGAGGTCGTCGGCGTATCCGGCGAGTTCGGTGGCCACGTCGCCGAGCAGGATGGAGATCTCGCCCATCCGGTCGGCGAGGGCGGCGAGGGCCGGGTCGTGCGACCGTACGGACTCCAGCGCCCGCCCGGCGCCCGCGACGAGGGTCGTGGCGTCGACGGACTCGGGGTCCTCGGGCACGCCCGCGAGCGCGGCGTGGGCGAGCGCGGCGGCGGAGGCCAGGGCCTCGGCGTGCCCGAGCCGCTCCGCCTCGGCGGCGAGTTCGGTGTCCTCCCCGGCGCGCGGGGCGACGGCCTCGATCTCACCGAGCCCGAAGCGCAGCAGATCGGCCTCCTGGGCCCGCTCGCGCGCCCGGGTGGTGATCTCGTCGAGTTCGCCGCTGACGGCCCGCAGCCGCCGGTACGCCTCCGCGTAGGCGGCCAGCGGTCCGGAGACGGCCTCGCCCGCGTACCGGTCGAGCGCACCGCGCTGCCGGGCGGGCTTGAGCAGGCCCTGCTGGTCGGTCTGGCCGTGGACGGCGACGAGCTCGTCGGCGAGCTCGGCGAGCAGCCCGACGGGCACGGAACGCCCGCCGAGGTGGGCCCGTGAGCGTCCCTCGGCGGAAACGGTGCGGCTGACGAGCAGCACGCCGTCGTCGAGCTCCGCCCCGGCCTCCTCGGCGCGCAGGGCGGCGGGCGCGCCCGCGGGCACGCTGATCCGCCCCTCGACCACGGCCGAGGCCGCGCCGATCCGCACCAGGGCCGGGTCGGCCCGGCCACCGAGCAGCAGCCCGAGGCTGGTCACGACCATCGTCTTGCCCGCACCGGTCTCACCGGTCACCGCGGTGAAGCCGGGCGACAGCTCGACCACCGCGTCGTCGATGACCCCGAGCGACCGTATCCGCATCTCCTCCAGCACGCCCCAGACCATACGAGGTTTCCCTGCCGCGATGCGACATCGCCCCCGGGCGTAACTCTCCGGCGCGCCGATCGTTCGGGCCCGCGCCGGGCGGTTCAGCCGCTCGTTCCGGCCGGCCGGTCGTGCGGAACGACCGGCGCCGCCGGGGGACCGCCCGTCAGCGCGCCCCGCCCCGCCACCCCGACACCGGGAGGGCGAACTTGGCGACCAGCCGGTCGGTGAAGGAGGCGTGGTGGAGCCGGGCGAGCCGGACCGGCACGGCACCGCGCCGCACCTCGACCCGCGCCCCCGCCGGGAGTTCCACCGTCCGCCGCCCGTCGCACCAGAGCACGCCGTGCGGGGTGTGCGGCTCGACCTCGACGGCGAGCACCGACTCGGGGGTGGTGATCAGCGGCTTGGCGAAGAGGGCGTGGGCCCCGATCGGAACCATGAGGAGCGCCTCGACCTCGGGCCAGACGACCGGGCCGCCCGCCGAGAAGGCGTACGCGGTGGAACCGGTGGGTGTCGCGCAGATCACCCCGTCGCAGCCGAAGCCGGTCACCGGCCGCCCGTCGATGGCGAGGACGACCTCCAGCATCCGCTCCGGGGACACCTTCTGCACGGCGGCCTCGTTGAGCGCCCAGTCGCGGTGCAGGACGTCACCGTTCTCGTACACGACGACGTCGAGGGTCATCCGCTCCTCGACCTCGTACGCCTTCGTCACGACCCGGTCGACGACCTTGTCGAGGTCGTCCCGCTCGGCCTCGGCGAGGAAGCCGACCCGGCCGAGGTTGACGCCGAGCATCGGCACGCCGGAGGCGCGGGAGAACTCGGCGCCGCGCAGCAGGGTGCCGTCGCCGCCGAGGACGACGAGGAGTTCACAGCCGTCGAGGGCGTCGGAGCAGGCTTCCTTCACCCTCTCGACGGCCGGCGGCAGCGGCAGGTCCTCCGCCTCGGCCTCCAGGACCCGGACGCCGATGCCGCAGCGCAGCAGGCCGAGGACGACCAGTTCGGCGCTGCGCACGGCGGCCGGCCGGCCGGTGTGCGCGAGCAGGAAGACGGTACGGGGTGCGGTCTCTGGTGCTGCTGCCGTTGAGCTCAACGAGGTCCTTCCGCCACGGCGCGGTCGACGTCCGCCGGATCCAGCGCGGGCGCCCCTGCCCGCAGCCACAGAAAGTACTCGACGTTGCCGGAGGGGCCGGGCAGCGGGCTGGCGGTGACGCCCAGGACGCCGAGCCCGAGTTCGGCGGCCCGCCGGGCCACGTTCTTCACGGCGTCGGCGCGGAGTTCGGCGCTCCGCACGACGCCGCCCGTGCCGAGCCGCTCCTTGCCCACCTCGAACTGCGGCTTCACCATCAGGACGAGGTCCGCGTCGGGTGCCGTACAGGCCGCGAGGGCGGGCAGCACGAGGCCGAGCGGGATGAAGGAGAGGTCTCCGACGACGAGGTCGACCGGGACGCCGTCGATCGCGTCGAGCGTCAACTCGCGTACGTTCGTGCGGTCCTTCACGGTGACCCGCTCGTCGCTCTGCAGCGACCAGGCGAGCTGTCCGTAGCCGACGTCGACGGCGACGACGTGGGCGGCGCCCGCGCGCAGCAGCACGTCGGTGAAGCCGCCGGTGGAGGCTCCGGCGTCCAGGGCGCGGCGGCCCTCGACCTTCAGACCGAGCGGGACGAAGGCCTCGAAGGCCCCGGCGAGCTTGTGGCCGCCGCGCGAGACGTAGTCGGGGTCGGAGTCGTCCTGGACGACGACGATGGCCGCGGCGGTCTCGACCTGGGTGGCGGGCTTGGTGGCGACGGTCTTGCCGACGGTCACCCGGCCCGCGGCGATCAGCTGGCTGGCGTGCTCGCGCGAGCGCGCGAGCTTGCGCCGGACCAGCTCGGCGTCGAGACGGCGGCGTGCCACTCCTGCCACGTTCGGTTCAGCTCCTGTTGTCGTGCGGTCGAGGGGCGGGATGCGCGTCGAGCGAGGTCAGCTCGGCGCGCAGTCCACGGTGTACATCCTCGTACACCTCCAGGTGTCCGTCCGCCGGGAGGTGGTCGACCTCGTCGAGACGCGCCAGGTGGACGTCGACGCCGGGGTGCCCGGTGAGCTCCCGTACGACCTCCAGCGGTGCGGCCGCGGCGGGCTCGTCGGCACCGCCCCGCGGAGCCTCGGCCTCCACTTCGGGCGTCGCCTCCACCGGCTCGGGCATCACGTCGTTCATGCTCCCGACGCTACCGCGAACCCCTGGGGTACGGTCGACGGCGATGGCGACGATCACGGAGTGCCGCGACGCACTCGACAGACTCTCGGACAACCTGGCGCGGGCGGACGGCGACGTGCGCGGGGCGGCGGCGTTCGACCGCACCCTGAGCTGCCACATCACCGACCTGGACAGCACGTTCACGGGCCGCCTCGCGGGCGGCCGGATCGAGGTCGAGTCCCTGGTGGCGGGCCCGCCGCCGGCCAAGGCGCAGATCCGGCTCGCGATGACCGGGGACGACCTGGTGGCGATGGTGGGCGGCGAGCTGAACTTCGCGAAGGCCTGGGCCTCGGGCCGGGTCAGGCTGGAGGCGGGCTTCCGTGACCTCCTCCGCCTCCGCTCGCTGCTCTAGAACCCCTACTTCCGCAGCGCGGGTTCCGGCGACGCGGCGGGCCGGGGCACCCGGGCCTTCCGCCCGGCCGGCACGACCAGCGGCGTCCCCGTCTCCGGGTCCTCGATGACCTGGCAGCGCAGCCCGAAGACCCGCTCGACGAGCTCGGCGGTGACCACCTCGGCGGGCGGCCCCTCGGCGACCACCTCGCCGTCGCGGACGGCGATCAGATGGGTCGCGTACCGGGCCGCGTGGTTGAGGTCGTGCAGGACGGCGACGAGCGTCCGCCCCTGGGTCTCGTGCAGCTCGGCGCACAGGTCGAGAACGTCGATCTGGTGCTGGATGTCGAGGTACGTCGTCGGCTCGTCGAGCAGCAGCAGCGGGGTCTGCTGGGCGAGCGCCATCGCGATCCAGACGCGCTGCCGCTGACCGCCGGACAGCTCGTCGACGTACCGCCCGGCCAGCTCGGCGACGCCGGTCGCCGCCATCGACTCCCGGGTGATCCGCTCGTCCTCCGGCGACCACTGCCGCAACAGCCCCTGGTGGGGGTAGCGGCCGCGGGCGACCAGGTCGGCGACGGTGATGCCGTCGGGGGCCACGGAGGTCTGCGGCAGCAGGCCGAGGGTCTTGGCGACCTTCCTCGCGGGCAGGGCGTGGATCGACTGCCCGTCGAGGAGCACCCGGCCCTGGCTGGGCTTCAGCATCCGGGAGAGGGCACGGAGCAGGGTGGACTTGCCGCAGGCGTTCGGCCCGACGATCACGGTGAAGGAGTTGTCGGGGATCTCGACGGACAGGTCACGGGCGATGACCCGCTGCTCGTACGCCAGGGTGACCGATTCCGCGCTCAACCGCTGCTGTCGACCGTCCATGCCGCTGCTCCCGACCCTCAACCCAGATGAAGTTAGGTTAGCCTACCCAATTTCAGAATCCGAGCCGCGCCAGCACCTTCCCCCCGTCCGGTACGGCTCCACCCGCGGCGTCGGCCGCCGACCAGGCCGCCCCGCACAGCGCCCGCACACCGTCCATCGGGTCCGCACCGGCCGCGTCCCCCGCCGGCCCCTCAAGGACCAGCTCGCCCCCGTCCGGCGCGCTCACCGAGGCCCGCCACGCCCCGCACACGAAGACCCCGCCCTCCCCGGCGACGACCTCCGGCTGCCCCACGAGCAGCCCCCGCAGGTCCGCCGCCACATAGGTCGGCCGGTGCTCGGGCACGGCCGCCAGCAGCTGCGCCGCGTCCGTCACCCCGGTGAAGACGAGCAGCGAGTCCACCCCGCCGTTGAACGCGCCCTCGATGTCCGTGTCCAGCCGGTCCCCGACCACCAGCGGCCGCTTCGCCCCGGTCCGCAGCACCGTCTCCCGGTGCATCGGCGGCAGCGGCTTCCCGGCGACCTTCGGCTCCACCCGCCCGCCCGTGGCGATCCGCACGACCTCGACCGCCGCCCCGTTCCCGGGCCCGATCCCGCGCGCGCCCGGAATCGTCAGGTCCGTGTTCGAGGCGTACCAGGGAAGCCCCCGCGCCACCGCGTAACTCGCCTCCGCGAACCGCCCCCACGGCATCTCGGGACCGCCGTACCCCTGCACGACGGCCACCGGCCCGTCCTCCGCCGAGTCCACCGGCACCAGCCCCCGCTCCCGCAGCGCCACCCGCAGCCCCTCACCGCCGATGACGAGCACCCGGGAACCGGGCGGCACGTCGTCGGCGATCAGCCGGGCCACCGCCTGCGCCGAGGTGATCACGTCCCCGGCCTCGGCGGGCACCCCGAGCTCGGTGAGGTGCTCGGCCACCGCGTCGGGCGCCCGCAGCGCGTTGTTGGTGACGTACGCAAGGTGCATCCCGCCGGCCCTGGCCGCCCCGAGCGCCTCCACGGCGTGCGGCACGGCCTCCCCGCCCGCGTACACGACCCCGTCGAGATCGAGCAGCGCCGTGTCGTACGCCTCGCTCAGCGGCACCGCGCTGCCACCCGGCCGAGTCCTGCCGACGCCCCGCCGCCCCTGACCGTTCCGCACCGTCACCGCACGCTCCTCGCCTCACCGGATGGGTTCCCCGCTCCCCCGATCATCGCTCATCCCACCGCCCACATACGATGACGAGATGAACACCTCGGGTCACGCGGCCGCCGATGTCCGCGACGACACAGTCGGACTGCACCTGACACCGTTCCGCGGACTCCGTTACGTCCCCGAACGGGTCGGCAGCCTCGCCGCCGTCACGTCTCCGCCCTACGACGTCGTCGTACGACCTGACGGACTGCTCCATCTGGAGTCCGCCGATCCGCACAACATCGTCCGGCTGATCCTCCCGCAGGCGATCACCGCCGGCACCCGCCACCGCAAGGCCGCCGTCACCCTCGACCGCTGGCTCGCGGACGGCGTCCTCGCGCCGGACCCCGAACCCGCGCTCTACGTGTACGAGCAGCACGGCGACGGCATCCTCCAGCGCGGCATCATCGGCGCCCTGGAGCTCACCACCCCCGCCGAGGGCGTCGTCCTCCCCCACGAGGACGTCATGCCGCACGTCGTCGAGGACCGCGCCGCCCTGATGCGGACCACCGCCGCCAACCTGGAGCCGCTGCTCCTCACGTACGTGGGCGACGGCGACGGCGCCGGCCGGGTCGTCGAGCGGACCGTGGAGCGCCCCCCGCTGCTCGCCACGACCACGGAGGACGGCTTCCACCACCGCCTGTGGGCCGTGACCGACCCGGCGGAGCAGGCCGCCGTGACCGCCGAGCTCGGCCGCCACCAGGCCCTCATCGCCGACGGCCACCACCGCTGGGCGACCTACCTCCGGCTCCGCGAGGAGCACCCCTCACCCGGCCCGTGGAACTACGGCCTGGTGCTCCTCATCGACACCGCCCGCTACCCCCTGCGGGTCCGCGCGATCCACCGTCTCCTCAACCGTCTGCCGCTCGCCGACGCCCTCACGGCCCTGGACGGCTCCTTCCGGGTACGCCGGATCGAGCGGCCCCTGTCGGCGGCGCTCGACGCCCTCGCGGAGGCCACGGCCGAGGGCAACGCCTTCCTCCTCGCGGGCGACGGCGGCTTCCACCTCGTCGACCGCCCGGACCCCGCCCTCCTCGACCGGACGATCCGCACGGACCGCCCCGACGCCTGGCGCACCCTGGACGCCACGGTCCTGCACTCCACCCTCCTGGAGCACGTCTGGCAGATCCCGGACGCCCCCGAGGACATCAGCTACATCCACGACACGGAGGCCGCGGTCGCCCAGGCGGAACGCCGTGGCGGTACGGCGGTCCTCATGCACCCGGTCCGCGAGGACGTCGTACGGGACCTCGCCCGCCAGGGCGTCACGATGCCCCGCAAGTCGACCTCCTTCGGCCCCAAGCCGGCCACGGGCCTGGTCCTGCGCAGCCTGGCACTGGACTGAGGAACCCCGGAGAACGAAAAAGGGCGGCACCCGCAGGGGTGCCGCCCTTCTCATCGCGTCAGAAGCGTCAGCTCTTGTCGCCGTCGCCCCGGCCGAGGACGTCGTCCTCGTCCTCGTCGTCCTCGTCGTCCTCATCGAGGTCGTCGTCGAGGTCACCCTCGACCACGAGGCCCGACTCGTCCTCGTCGGCCTCGTCCTCGACGAACGCGTCGACGAACTCGACGCCGTCCATCTCCGCCAGCCGGTCCGAGGCGTCGGTCGCCCCGTCCTTGTCGGCCTCCAGCGCCTTGGCGAACCACTCACGCGCCTCGCGCTCACGGCCGGCCGCGAGCAGCGCGTCGGCGTAGGCGTACCGCAGACGCGCGGTCCACGGGTGAACGGCGCTGGAAGCGAGCTCGGGGCTCTGCAGCGTCACGATGGCCGCGTCGAGCTGGTCCATGTCCCGTCGGGCGCCGGCGGCCACGAGCCGCATCTCGACCTGACCGGCCTTGTCCAGCTTCTGCACCTCGGGCTCCCCGGCCATCGCCAGCGCGCGCTCGGGGCGGCCGAGACCGCGCTCGCAGTCGGCCATGACGGGCCACAGCTCGACGCCACCGCTCATCCGGCGGGCGGCACGGAACTCGGCCAGCGCCTCGGAGTACTTCTGCGTGGCGTACGCGGCGAAGCCGGCGGCCTCGCGCACGGCGGCGACACGGGAGGCGAGCCGCAGGGCGACCCGGGAGTACCCGTACGCCTTCTCCGGGTCCTCGTCGATCAGCTGCGCCACCATGACGAGGTTGCGCGAGACGTCCTCGGCGAGCCCCTTGGGCAGGCTCATGAGCTCCTGGCGGACATCCGGGTCGATCTCCTCACCGGTGACCTCCGGCGGGATCGGCAGCCGCTTGATGGGCGCGCGGTCGCTGCGCTCGCGGTCGTCGCGGCCACGGTAGCCACCGCGGTCGCCGCCACGGTCGTCCCGGCCGCGGTACCCACCACGGTCGCCGCCACGGTCGTCACGGCCACGGTATCCGCCGCCACGGTTGTCGCCACCACGGTCGTCACGGCGGAAGCCGCCGCCACCGCGGTTGTCGTCCCGGCGGAACGACGAGGGACGCTCGTCACGGCGGTCGTCGCGGCGGAAGCCACCACCGCGGTTGTCGCCACCACGGTCGTCACGGGGGAAGGAGGGCCGGTCGTCCCGACGGAACGACGACGGACGCTCGTCCCGACGGTCGTCACGACGGTCGTCACGGCGGAAGCCACCGCCACGGTTGTCATCACGACGGTCGTCGCGGAACGACGGCCGGTCGTCCCGACGGAACGAGGGACGCTCGTCACGCCGGTCGTCGCGGCGGAACCCGCCGCCACGGTTGTCGCCGCCACGGTTGTCGTCGCGGCGGTCGTCCCGACGGAACCCACCTCGGTCGCCACCACGGCTGTCGCCACCACGGTCGTCACGACGGAACCCACCCCGGTCGCCGCCACGGTCGTCACGCGGGAACGAAGGCCGGTCGTCACGGCGGAAGCCACCGCCACGGTTGTCGCCACCACGGTCGTCGCGACGGAAGCCGCCGCCACCGCGGTTGTCGTCCCGGCGGAACGACGAGGGACGCTCGTCACGCCGGTCGTCGCGGCGGAAGCCGCCACCGCGGTTGTCGCCACCACGGTCGTCGCGCGGGAAGGAAGGCCGGTCGTCACGGCGGAAGGACGACGGACGCTCGTCACGGCGGTCGTCGCGGCGGAAGCCACCGCCACGGTTGTCGCCACCACGGTCGTCACGGCGGAAGCCACCGCCACCGCGGTTGTCGCCACCACGGTCGTCGCGACGGAAGCCACCGCCACCACCGCGGTTGTCGTCACGGCGGAAGCCGCCACCGCGGTTGTCGCCGCCACGGTTGTCGTCGCGGCGGTCGTCCCGACGGAACCCACCGCGGTCGCCACTGCGGTCGCCACCACGGCTGTCACCGCCGCGGTCGTCGCGGCGGAAGCCGCCACCACCACGGTTGTCATCGCGACGGAAGCCACCGCCACGGTTGTCGCCACCACGGTTGTCGTCCCGGCGCGGCCCGCGGAAGCCGCCCCGGTCGCCACCGGCACCGTCCCTGCGACGCGGTTCGCGCTCCGGACGGTCGTCGGGAGAGTTGGTGGACATCGGTGTGACTCCTGTCTTCGGGTACTGCTGTCATTCTCGCGCAGCCGGCACTCCGCCGCGCATCGAAAAAGTCAAGTGAAAAACAAAAGGACCCCTGGTCCCAGCGTGAACGCTGGGACCAGGGGTCCTGAAGAATTGTTCGGCGGCGTCCTACTCTCCCACAGGGTCCCCCCTGCAGTACCATCGGCGCTGAAAGGCTTAGCTTCCGGGTTCGGAATGTAACCGGGCGTTTCCCTAACGCTATGACCACCGAAACCCTATCGGTTTCGAGCGAACAAGCACACTCTGTAGTTGTGTTCTAGCTCTAGAAACCAGCAACCGTTCGTTGCTTCAGAACTAACACAGTGGACGCGAGCAACTGAGGACAAGCCCTCGGCCTATTAGTACCGGTCAGCTCCACCCATTACTGGGCTTCCACATCCGGCCTATCAACCCAGTCGTCTACTGGGAGCCTTACCCTCTCAAGGAGGTGGGAATACTCATCTCGAAGCAGGCTTCCCGCTTAGATGCTTTCAGCGGTTATCCCTCCCGAACGTAGCCAACCAGCCATGCCCTTGGCAGGACAACTGGCACACCAGAGGTTCGTCCGTCCCGGTCCTCTCGTACTAGGGACAGCCCTTCTCAATATTCCTACGCGCACAGCGGATAGGGACCGAACTGTCTCACGACGTTCTAAACCCAGCTCGCGTACCGCTTTAATGGGCGAACAGCCCAACCCTTGGGACCGACTCCAGCCCCAGGATGCGACGAGCCGACATCGAGGTGCCAAACCATCCCGTCGATATGGACTCTTGGGGAAGATCAGCCTGTTATCCCCGGGGTACCTTTTATCCGTTGAGCGACGGCGCTTCCACAAGCCACCGCCGGATCACTAGTCCCGACTTTCGTCCCTGCTCGACCCGTCGGTCTCACAGTCAAGCTCCCTTGTGCACTTACACTCAACACCTGATTGCCAACCAGGCTGAGGGAACCTTTGGGCGCCTCCGTTACCCTTTGGGAGGCAACCGCCCCAGTTAAACTACCCATCAGACACTGTCCCTGATCCGGATCACGGACCGAGGTTAGACATCCAGCACGACCAGAGTGGTATTTCAACGGCGACTCCACCATGACTGGCGTCACGGCTTCAAAGTCTCCCACCTATCCTACACAAGCCGAACCGAACACCAATATCAAACTGTAGTAAAGGTCCCGGGGTCTTTCCGTCCTGCTGCGCGAAACGAGCATCTTTACTCGTAGTGCAATTTCACCGGGCCTATGGTTGAGACAGTCGAGAAGTCGTTACGCCATTCGTGCAGGTCGGAACTTACCCGACAAGGAATTTCGCTACCTTAGGATGGTTATAGTTACCACCGCCGTTTACTGGCGCTTAAGTTCTCAGCTTCGCCCTGTCGAAACAGAGCTAACCGGTCCCCTTAACGTTCCAGCACCGGGCAGGCGTCAGTCCGTATACATCGCCTTACGGCTTCGCACGGACCTGTGTTTTTAGTAAACAGTCGCTTCTCGCTGGTCTCTGCGGCCACCCCCAGCTCAGGAGGAAAACTCCATCACCAGGCGTGGCCCCCCTTCTCCCGAAGTTACGGGGGCATTTTGCCGAGTTCCTTAACCATAGTTCACCCGAACGCCTCGGTATTCTCTACCTGACCACCTGAGTCGGTTTAGGGTACGGGCCGCCATGAAACTCGCTAGAGGCTTTTCTCGACAGCATAGGATCATCCACTTCACCACAATCGGCTCGGCATCAGGTCTCAGCCTTAATGTGTGACGGATTTGCCTATCACACGGCCTACACCCTTACCCCGGGACAACCACCGCCCGGGCTGGACTACCTTCCTGCGTCACCCCATCGCTTACCTACTACCACCTTGGGTCAGCGGCTCCGCCACTTTCCTTTCCCCGAAGGGTCCGGAACGGCTTCACGGCCTTAGCATTAATGGGCTCGATATTGGGCGTTTCAAAGCGGGTACCGGAATATCAACCGGTTGTCCATCGACTACGCCTGTCGGCCTCGCCTTAGGTCCCGACTTACCCTGGGCAGATCAGCTTGACCCAGGAACCCTTAGTCAATCGGCGCACACGTTTCTCACGTGTGTATCGCTACTCATGCCTGCATTCTCACTCGTGAACCGTCCACAACTCGCTTCCGCGGCTGCTTCACCCGGCACACGACGCTCCCCTACCCATCACAGCACCCGTTGGGGCTTATTGCTGCAATGACACGACTTCGGCGGTACGCTTGAGCCCCGCTACATTGTCGGCGCGGAATCACTTGACCAGTGAGCTATTACGCACTCTTTCAAGGGTGGCTGCTTCTAAGCCAACCTCCTGGTTGTCTCTGCGACTCCACATCCTTTCCCACTTAGCGTACGCTTAGGGGCCTTAGTCGATGCTCTGGGCTGTTTCCCTCTCGACCATGGAGCTTATCCCCCACAGTCTCACTGCCGTGCTCTCACTTACCGGCATTCGGAGTTTGGCTAAGGTCAGTAACCCGGTAGGGCCCATCGCCTATCCAGTGCTCTACCTCCGGCAAGAAACACACGACGCTGCACCTAAATGCATTTCGGGGAGAACCAGCTATCACGGAGTTTGATTGGCCTTTCACCCCTAACCACAGGTCATCCCCCAGGTTTTCAACCCTGGTGGGTTCGGTCCTCCACGAAGTCTTACCTCCGCTTCAACCTGCCCATGGCTAGATCACTCCGCTTCGGGTCTTGAGCGCGCTACTGAATCGCCCTATTCGGACTCGCTTTCGCTACGGCTTCCCCACACGGGTTAACCTCGCAACGCACCGCAAACTCGCAGGCTCATTCTTCAAAAGGCACGCAGTCACGACCCATTGGGTAAACCCAATGAGCGACGCTCCCACGGCTTGTAGGCACACGGTTTCAGGTACTATTTCACTCCGCTCCCGCGGTACTTTTCACCATTCCCTCACGGTACTATCCGCTATCGGTCACCAGGGAATATTTAGGCTTAGCGGGTGGTCCCGCCAGATTCACACGGGATTTCTCGGGCCCCGTGCTACTTGGGTGTCTCTCAAACGAGCCGTCAATGTTTCAGCTACGGGGGTCTTACCCTCTACGCCGGACCTTTCGCATGTCCTTCGCCTACATCAACGGTTTCTGACTCGTCCTGTCGCCGGCAGACGACAGAAGAGAGATCCCACAACCCCGCATGCGCAACCCCTGCCGGGTATCACACGCATACGGTTTGGCCTCATCCGGTTTCGCTCGCCACTACTCCCGGAATCACGGTTGTTTTCTCTTCCTGAGGGTACTGAGATGTTTCACTTCCCCTCGTTCCCTCCACATGCCCTATGTGTTCAGGCATGGGTGACAGCCCATGACGACTGCCGGGTTTCCCCATTCGGAAACCCCCGGATCAAAGCCTGGTTGACGGCTCCCCGGGGACTATCGTGGCCTCCCACGTCCTTCATCGGTTCCTGGTGCCAAGGCATCCACCGTGCGCCCTTAAAAACTTGGCCACAGATGCTCGCGTCCACTGTGTAGTTCTCAAGCAACGACCAGCCACCCGTCACACATCACCGAAGTGACGCTTTACCGGGGCCGGCATCGCGAAGATACAAACCTTACGGCCGTACCCTCAGACACCCAACAACGTGCCAAGCACAGTCCGTTCCTCGAAGCCCGTTTTCCACGCCGAAGCAGTACTAACGGTTTCTCGGAGAGAGACTGTGCCAACTAATCAACGTTCCACCCATGAGCTGACCGTGCAGAACGTTTGCCTGCAATCGGTACTGTGCTCCTTAGAAAGGAGGTGATCCAGCCGCACCTTCCGGTACGGCTACCTTGTTACGACTTCGTCCCAATCGCCAGTCCCACCTTCGACAGCTCCCTCCCACAAGGGGTTGGGCCACCGGCTTCGGGTGTTACCGACTTTCGTGACGTGACGGGCGGTGTGTACAAGGCCCGGGAACGTATTCACCGCAGCAATGCTGATCTGCGATTACTAGCAACTCCGACTTCATGGGGTCGAGTTGCAGACCCCAATCCGAACTGAGACCGGCTTTTTGAGATTCGCTCCGCCTCACGGCATCGCAGCTCTTTGTACCGGCCATTGTAGCACGTGTGCAGCCCAAGACATAAGGGGCATGATGACTTGACGTCGTCCCCACCTTCCTCCGAGTTGACCCCGGCGGTCTCCTGTGAGTCCCCATCACCCCGAAGGGCATGCTGGCAACACAGGACAAGGGTTGCGCTCGTTGCGGGACTTAACCCAACATCTCACGACACGAGCTGACGACAGCCATGCACCACCTGTATACCGACCACAAGGGGGGCACTATCTCTAATGCTTTCCGGTATATGTCAAGCCTTGGTAAGGTTCTTCGCGTTGCGTCGAATTAAGCCACATGCTCCGCTGCTTGTGCGGGCCCCCGTCAATTCCTTTGAGTTTTAGCCTTGCGGCCGTACTCCCCAGGCGGGGAACTTAATGCGTTAGCTGCGGCACCGACGACGTGGAATGTCGCCAACACCTAGTTCCCAACGTTTACGGCGTGGACTACCAGGGTATCTAATCCTGTTCGCTCCCCACGCTTTCGCTCCTCAGCGTCAGTAATGGCCCAGAGATCCGCCTTCGCCACCGGTGTTCCTCCTGATATCTGCGCATTTCACCGCTACACCAGGAATTCCGATCTCCCCTACCACACTCTAGCCTGCCCGTATCGGATGCAGACCCGGGGTTAAGCCCCGGGCTTTCACACCCGACGTGACAAGCCGCCTACGAGCTCTTTACGCCCAATAATTCCGGACAACGCTTGCGCCCTACGTATTACCGCGGCTGCTGGCACGTAGTTAGCCGGCGCTTCTTCTGCAGGTACCGTCACTTTCGCTTCTTCCCTGCTGAAAGAGGTTTACAACCCGAAGGCCGTCATCCCTCACGCGGCGTCGCTGCATCAGGCTTTCGCCCATTGTGCAATATTCCCCACTGCTGCCTCCCGTAGGAGTCTGGGCCGTGTCTCAGTCCCAGTGTGGCCGGTCGCCCTCTCAGGCCGGCTACCCGTCGTCGCCTTGGTAGGCCATTACCCCACCAACAAGCTGATAGGCCGCGGGCTCATCCTTCACCGCCGGAGCTTTCAACCAGCTCCCATGCGGAAGCCGGTGTTATCCGGTATTAGACCCCGTTTCCAGGGCTTGTCCCAGAGTGAAGGGCAGATTGCCCACGTGTTACTCACCCGTTCGCCACTAATCCACCCCGAAGGGCTTCATCGTTCGACTTGCATGTGTTAAGCACGCCGCCAGCGTTCGTCCTGAGCCAGGATCAAACTCTCCGTGAATGTTTACCCGTAATCGGGTGACACTCGCGTTGAGCGGGACAGTCAGGCCGGAATAGGGCCGACTGTCCACAGCGTCCTCGCTGTGTATGTTGCCTACCCGCCACAAGGGCCGGCAGGACTTTCAAAGGAACCTCGCCATCCGAAGATGGACGGGGTATCAACTAATCTGGCGTTGATTTTTGGCACGCTGTTGAGTTCTCAAGGAACGGACGCTTCCTTTGTACTCACCCTCTCGGGCTTTCCTCCGGGCTTTTCCCTTCGTGTTTCCAACCTTACCAGATCGTTTTCCGTTCCGTTTCCGGTTCGGAGTTTGTATCCGGTGGCCTGTTGGCTGCCTTTCGCCTCTCGGCGTGTTCACTACTTTAGCCGATTTCCTCGGTGACTCATAATCGAGTCAATCGAATTCGAATTCCGGCATGCCGGAATAAGCCCCTGCTGGGGAGTCGTCTTGAGTAGTGGGTGGCTGCTGCGGGGGTGCCAGAGAGGCAAGCCCGTAACCAGCTGCTCGGGCTACGTTAGGCGGTCGGGCGGTTCGAGTCAAGTGGGCGCTTCCGGGGCGTGTGGGGCCGGTACGGACTCACCGTCGGGTCCTCGTCGATCCAGAACCGCCAGGGGTGCGGGGCGCCGTCGCCGCCCACTCCGGTGCGGGGGCCGCTGCGGATGTTCCGGGCGCGGGGCGGGGTGCCGGTGAGGACGGCGAGGGGCGAGTCCGGGCCGTCGCAGGTGTCCGTGCCGTTCAGGGAGAGGGCGATGTCGAGGGCCGTGGCCAGGCGGGCGGGGCCCTTCGCCAGCTCGTGGTCCCGGCGGGCCGAGCGACGGCGGGGCCGGGCCTGCTCGACGCCCTTCAGGATCTCCCCCGCGCGCAGCAGCACCCCGCTCGCCTTGCCCTCGGGGCCGCACACCAGGTTGAGGCAGTGCCACATGCCGTAGGTGAAGTAGACGTACGCGTGTCCGGGCGGGCCGAACATGACGGCGTTGCGGGCCGTGCGGCCCCGGAAGGCATGCGAACCGGGGTCGATCGCGCCCGCGTACGCCTCCACCTCCGTGAGGCGCAGTTCCATCACTCCTTCCGGTGAGCGACGGACGAGTGTGCGGCCGAGGAGGTCGGGGGCGACCTCGAGGACCGGGCGGTCGAAGAAGGCGCGCGGGAGCGGCGTACGGTCGGGGCTCTCACTCATGGCGTCCGAGCGTAGTGGGGTCCGGTGCGGAACCGGCTACGGTCGTCGCGCGTATGTAGGGGTCAGGACTGAGAAGGAGTGAAGGTCATGGGATTCAAGAAGCTGCTCGCGAGCCTGGGTGCCGGCGGGGCCAGTGTCGAGACGGTGCTGACCGAGGAGAACGTGGTCCCGGGCGGCGTCGTCCAGGGCGAGGTGCGCATCCAGGGCGGCAGTGTCGACCAGCAGATCGAGGGGCTCTCCGTCGGGCTGCAGGCGCGGGTCGAGGTCGAGGGCGGTGACCAGGAGCACAAGCAGGACATCGAGTTCGTCAAGGTGCGCCTGGGCGGTGCCTTCGAGGTGAAGGCCGGTGCGGTGCACGTGGTGCCGTTCGGTCTGGAGATCCCGTGGGAGACGCCGGTGACCTCGGTGTCGGGGCAGCAGCTGCGCGGCATGCACATCGGTGTGACGACCGAGCTGGAGATCGCGCGCGCGGTGGACTCCGGTGACCTGGACCCGGTCAACGTGCACCCGCTGCCGGCGCAGCAGGCGATCCTGGACGCCTTCCTCCAGCTGGGCTTCCGCTTCAAGAGCGCGGACATGGAGCGCGGGCACATCCGCGGGACGCGGCAGAAGCTGCCGTTCTACCAGGAGATCGAGTTCTTCGCGCCGCAGCAGTACCGGGGCCTGAACCAGGTCGAGGTCAGCTTCGTCGCGGACGACCGTGAGATGGACGTCGTCCTGGAGATGGACAAGAAGCCGGGTCTGTTCGGTGAGGGCAGCGACTCGTTCCGCGCCTTCAAGGTGGGTCTGCACGACTTCCACACGACCGACTGGGCGGCTTACCTGAACCAGTGGCTCGCCGAGGTCGGCGGCCGTCGCAACTGGCTCTAGGCTCGGGCCGTAAAGGCTGCCGAGGCAGTACGGGCGATACGGAGGTTTCGACGTGTCCGAGGGCAAGAGGGCGCCGCTCCCCCACGACTTCCACCCGCCGGTGGCGGCGTTCACCGTGGTGAGCGACGACATCGCGCCGGGCGGGGTCCTGAAGGACGCTCAGGTGTACGCGGCGGGGAACACCTCGCCGCAGCTGCGCTGGGAGGGGTTCCCACCGGGGACGAAGAGCTTCGCCGTCACCTGCTTCGACCCCGACGCTCCGACGGGCAGCGGGTTCTGGCACTGGGTGCTGTTCGACATCCCGGCGTCGGTGACGGAGCTGCCGGCGGGTGCCGGGTCGGGGTCGTTCGAGGGGCTGCCGGCCGGGGCCGTGCACGTCCGGAACGACTACGGGTCGAAGGACTTCGGTGGTGCCGCTCCGCCGGCGGGCGATCCGGCGCACCGCTACGTCTTCACCGTGTACGCGGTGGACAGCGAGAAGCTGGGTCCCGACAGCGACGCGTCGCCGGCGGCGATCGGCTTCAATCTGCGGTTCCACACGCTGGGGCGCGCCCAGTTGATCGGTGAGTACGCGGCTCCCGCGGCGGGCTGATCGTTCGTTTGTTGTTTGCCCGCTTCTGGTCCTGGAGAGATCAGAAGCGGGCATCTTTTGTTGCGCGGGAAATATTGCGTTGTCCGACCCCGGCCGGCCCGGCCATCGTTGATCCAGGCCCCACCGCCCCGCTCCGGGGCCGGGCCTGCACACGGGAGGTGGGCACAATGCGGGACACGCTGGTACTCAACGCGAGCTTCGAGCCGCTGTCGACGGTCACTCTCAACCGTGCGGTGGTCCTCGTCCTGACGGACAAGGCCGTCGTCGAGCACGCCCATCCCGATCTGCGGGTCCGTGGTGCCGCCGTCGATCTTCCGGTGCCGCGGGTGATCAGGCTCTGCCGGTACGTACGGGTGCCGTTCCGAAGACAGGCGCCGTGGTCGAGGCGGGGTGTGCTGGTGCGGGACCAGCACCGGTGCGCGTACTGCGGGCGGCGGGCGACGACCGTCGACCACGTGGTGCCGCGGGCGCAGGGTGGTGGGGACACCTGGCTGAACACGGTCGCGTCCTGCGCCGAGGACAACCACCGCAAGGCGGACCGGACGCCGGAGCAGGCGGGGATGCCGCTGCTGCACCAGCCGTTCGAGCCGACGCCGGCGGACGCGATGCTGCTGGCGATGCGGGCGAGCGAGCGGTCGGAGCTCCCGGAGTGGCTGGCGAGGGCGGCCGCGTAACGCCGTCTCGTACGGAAGGGCCCGTCTCCCCCGGTGGGGAGGCGGGCCCTCGTGGTGTTCCGGTCAGCGGAGGGTGAGCTGGAGGATGGCGACGACGCCGACCGCGATGATCACTCCGCGCAGGACCGTGGGCGGCAGTTTGCGGCCGACCTTGGCGCCGATCTGGCCGCCGATGGTGGAGCCGACGGCGATGAGCAGGACGGCCGTCCAGTCGAAGTCGGCGACGAAGAGGAAGAACACGGCGGCGACGCCGTTGACGAGGGCGCCGAGGATGTTCTTGACGGCGTTGATGCGCTGCAGGTTGTCGTGGAGGAGCAGGCCCATCAGGGAGAGGTAGAGCACGCCCTGGGCGGCGCCGAAGTACCCGCCGTACATGCTGGCGAGGAAGAGGCCGCCGAGGAGGACGGGGCCGCCGTCGGGGTGGGCCTCGGTGCCGGTCTGTTCGCGGCGGCGCTTGACGGCGGCGGCGATCCGGGGCTGGAGGAGGACCAGGACGAGCGCGAGGCCGATGAGGATCGGGACGATCGCGTCGAACGCGTCGGACGGCAGCGCCAGGAGGAGGATCGCGCCGATGAGTCCGCCGAGGAGGGCGGCGCCGCCGAGGCGGAGGATGCGGCGCTTCTGGCCCTTGAGTTCGGCGCGGTAGCCGATGGCTCCGCTGATGGAGCCGGGGACGAGGCCCAGGGCGTTGGAGACGTTCGCGGTGATCGGGGGGAGTCCGGTCGCGAGCAGGACCGGGAACGTGATGAGCGTTCCCGATCCGACGATGGTGTTGATGGTGCCGGCGCCGATGCCGGCGGCGAGGACTGCCAGGGCTTCCCAGATGGACAACGCCATCTCCTTACATGGTCAGTGAGTCGCCTCCCCGCCCTGAGGCCGTCAGGGTCGAGGGGCTCGCACCGATCATGCACGAGGATTACGTGTACGTGTCAGTCAACCGGCGGTTCGTCTCGCCTTTCGGTCCCCGCGGCCTTGGTGTTGAAGCCGGGGACGCTGCCGTCCTTGTTGCCGAAGGCGCCGGAGAGGCCCTTGAGTGCGTCGCCGATCTCGCTGGGGACGATCCAGAGCTTGTTGGCGTCGCCCTCGGCGATCTTCGGGAGCATCTGGAGGTACTGGTACGAGAGGAGCTTCTGGTCCGGGTCGCCGGCGTGGATGGCCTCGAAGACCGTGCGGACCGCCTGGGCCTCGCCCTCGGCGCGCAGGGCGGCGGCCTTGGACTCGCCCTCGGCGCGGAGGATCGCGGACTGCTTCTCGCCCTCGGCGGTGAGGATCGCGGACTGGCGGGTGCCCTCGGCGGTGAGGATCGCGGCGCGCTTGTCGCGCTCGGCGCGCATCTGCTTCTCCATCGAGTCCTGGATGGAGGTCGGCGGCTCGATCGCCTTGAGCTCGACGCGGTTGACGCGGATGCCCCACTTGCCGGTGGCCTCGTCGAGTACGCCGCGCAGGGCCGCGTTGATCTCCTCGCGGGAGGTCAGGGTCCGCTCCAGGTCCATGCCGCCGATGATGTTCCGCAGGGTGGTGACGGTGAGCTGCTCGATCGCCTGGATGTAGCTGGCGACCTCGTAGGTCGCGGCGCGGGCGTCGGTCACCTGGTAGTAGATGACCGTGTCGATGTTGACGACGAGGTTGTCCTGGGTGATGACCGGCTGCGGCGGGAACGGCACGACCTGTTCGCGGAGGTCGATCCGGTTGCGGATCGAGTCGATGAACGGGACGACGATGTTCAGTCCGGCGTTGAGCGTGCGGGTGTAACGGCCGAAGCGCTCCACGATCGCCGCGCTCGCCTGCGGAATGACCTGGATCGTCTTGATCAGGGCGATGAAGACGAGCACCACCAGAATGATCAGGACGATGATGACTGCTGACATCGTGTTCCCCGTGCCCTTCGCTGCCGGTTGACGGCCGGGTGGCCTTCGATGATCGATTTTCGCAGATGACGCAATGTCATGGGCGAGGTTCGGTCACATGACGACGGCGGTGGCCCCGTCGATGTCCACGACGTCCACCTGTTCGCCCGGTTCGAAGCTCTGTCCGGTGTCGAGCGTCCGCGCGGACCAGATCTCCCCGGCGAGCTTGATGCGGCCGCCGTGGACGTCGACCCGTTCCAGGACGACGGCCTGACGGCCCTTCAGGGCGTCGATCCCGGTGGCGTGCCGGGGTCTGTCGTCGCGGTGCCGGGTGGCGATCGGGCGTACGACCGCGATGAGCGCCACCGAGACGACGACGAAGACGAGTACCTGGGGGACGACGCCGAAGCCGAGGGCGGCGGTCACCGCCCCCGCGACCGCTCCGACCGAGAACATGCCGAACTCGGGCATCGCGGTCAGGACCAGCGGAATGCCGAGCCCCACCGCGCCGATCAGCCACCAGACCCATGCGTCGATGTCCACATGGTCATGGTAGGGCGGTGGGGTCCTGCGGGACAGGGCGCGGGCGGCTGTGCGGGACACCGGCGCCGCGTCCGCTACTTCAGGGGCAGGCCGTGGGCGGTCCAGCGGTCGCCGACGCGCTCGACGACGAGCGGCAGGCCGAAGCAGTGGGAGAGGTTGCGGGAGGTCAGTTCCATCTCCACGGGGCCGGCCGCGAGCACCTTGCCCTGACGGATCATCAGGACGTGGGTGAAGCCGGGGGCGATCTCCTCGACGTGGTGGGTGACCATGATCATGGAGGGGGCGTACGGGTCGCGGGCGAGGCGGCCGAGACGGCGGACGAGGTCCTCACGGCCACCGAGGTCGAGGCCGGCGGCGGGCTCGTCGAGGAGGAGGAGCTCGGGGTCGGTCATCATCGCGCGGGCGATCAGGGTGCGCTTGCGCTCGCCCTCGGAGAGGGTCCCGAACTTGCGGTCCAGGTAGTCGTTCATGCCGAGGCGGTCGAGGAAGGCCTTGGCGCGCTGCTCGTCGACCGGGTCGTAGTCCTCGTGCCAGGTGGCGGTCATGCCGTACGCGGCGGTGAGGACGGTCTGCAGGACGGTCTGGCGCTTGGGGAGCTTCTCCGCCATCGCGATGCCGGCCATGCCGATGCGGGGACGGAGCTCGAAGACGTCGGTGCCGACGCCGCCGAGCCGCTCGCCCAGGATGTGGGCGGTGCCCTTGGTGGGGAAGAGGTAGCTGGAGGCGATGTTCAGAAGGGTGGTCTTGCCGGCGCCGTTGGGTCCGAGGATCACCCAGCGCTCGCCCTCCTTGACCGACCAGGAGACCTCGTCCACCAGAGCCCGTCCGTCGCGGACCACGGATACGTCCACCAGCTCCAGTACATCGCTCATGAGCGCGTTGTCTCCCCTTGCGGTCGAGTCGGGTCGTCGCCTCGCGCGGATGGGCGCGGCGTCCAGGGGAAAACCTACGTTATCGACGGAGCGGGCCGGTCCCTAGGGCTTGCTTTGGGTCACCGGTGCGCCCGAGGCGCCCCCTAGTCTTGGGGAATGCTTTCGGAACCACGCTCAGGACGCCTGGCCGCATGGGGCAACGCCCTGCTGGCCGGGGCGGTGTCGCCGGACGAGGCGGCGCTGGCCATTGTCGGGGAGGACGCGGTGCACCGCGTGGAGGGGCTGCCGGGTGAGGCGCGGCCGGTGGGGCTGACGCTGGCGCTGGGCCGGCTGCGGCGGCTGGGGGTGACCGGGTGGCGGGTGGCGCTGCCCGCGCCGGGGCATCCGCTGGGGCTGAGCGGGCCGCCGGACTTCAACGCGCGCGCGTTGGAGGCGGAGGAGGCCGCGGTCGGGTTCGGCGCGCCGTACGGACTCGTGCCGGAGGTCTCGGAGGCGGGGCCGCCGGGTGACGTCCACGTGGAGGTGGTCTGGCGGTGTCTGGCGGTGCGGGAGGCCCCGCCGGCGGACGTGCCGTCGCTCGGGGAGGCCGAGCGGGAGCTCGCGGAGGCGTTGCGGGACGCGACGGCGGTCCTGACCCGGCTGGACGTGGCGGCCTCGGGCCCTACGGCGGACGCGGCGCGCGAGGCGTACCGGGCGCGGGCGGAGGTCGGACGGGAGGTGCTGGCCCCGGGCTACCCGCCGCGCGCGGTGCGGGTCCTGGAGCTGGCCCAGCGGATCGGGCTCCTGGTGGACCTGGCGTACGACCACGGTCACGGGGGCGCGGTGAGCGCCGCGGAGATGGCGGCACGGGGCGAGGCGCTGCGGCCGGTGGAGCGGGTGGCGCGGCGGGCGCAGGTGGCCGCGTACAACGCCTATGTGGAGGAGAGGGAGCGGGAGCGGGGCTTCTGACGCCGCTCGTGGCCGTCGGCGGGAGCGGGGCTTCTGACGCGGGCTCGTGGCCGTCGGCGGGAGTGGGGCTTCTGACGCGGGTGCGGACAGAGAAGCCGGCCCCCGGGGGGATCGTCCCGGGGGCCGGCTGGTTCTGGGGGTGTCAGCCGTTGAGGGCGTGGTTGCCGAAGGCCGGGTTGAGCAGGCCGATCACGTTGACCGTGTTGCCGGAGACGTTCACGGGGACGTGGACCGGGACCTGCACCAGGTTGCCGGAGGCGACGCCCGGCGACTCGACGGCCTTGCCCACGGCCTCGGCGCCCCCGTGGGCGGAGGCGACACCCGCACCGGCGGCGACGATGCCACCGGCGACCATGGTGAGGGCAGCGGCCTTCTTGAGGTTCTTCACTTGGTACATCCTCCTGGTCATCGCTGCGGCCGGTCAGCCGCAGCACGCCATGGAGAACGCCGCACCCCCCGCCAGGTTGCGCCGAACGGGGGACATACACACGACGGTATGAAGGACTGAACGGTCGTGCGCCCGGCGCACCCGGGGGCGCGTGGGGCGGGCGTCAGTGGGTGAGGCCGTGGCGGACCGCCCAGAGGGCCGCCTGGGTGCGGTCCGCGAGATCCAGCTTCATGAGGATGTTCGAGACGTGCGTCTTGACCGTCTTCTCGGAGAGGACGAGCGCGCGGGCGATCTCCCGGTTGGACCTCCCGTCCGCGATCAGGCCGAGCACCTCGCGCTCCCGCTCGGTGAGGGTCGAGCCCCGGCCCGTACCGCCGTGGGAGTCCTCCTGGGCGAGGAGCGCGCCCGCGACCTCGGGCTGGAGCAGGACGTGCCCCGCGTGGACGGAGCGGATCGCGCCGGCGAGCGCGTCCGGGTCGATGTCCTTGTAGACGTATCCGGCGGCGCCGGCGCGGAGCGCGGGGACCACCGTCCGCTGCTCGGTGAAGCTGGTGACGACGAGGACCTTCGCGGGGTTGTCGAGCGCGCGGAGCCGCTTCAGCGCCTCGATGCCGTCCGTACCGGGCATCTTCACGTCCATGAGGACGACGTCGGGGCGGAGCTCCTCGGCCCGGTCGACGCCCTCGGCGCCGTCGGAGGCCTCCCCCACCACCTCTATGTCGTCCTGCACCTCCAGAAAGGTGCGCAGGCCCCTGCGGACGACCTGGTGGTCGTCGACCAGCAGGACACGGATCTGCTTGTCAGCCACCGGGAACCTCCATCTCGATCGTGGTGCCCTCGCCGAGGGCCGAGGTGACGGTGAGCGATCCGCCGACCCCGCTCGCCCGGTCCCGCATGGAGACCAGGCCGAGGTGGCGGCCCGCGCTCCGGACCGTACTGGGGTCGAAGCCCTTCCCGTCGTCGGCGACGGTGAGCCGCGCGCCCTGGCCCGCGCGGGTGAGGGCGACGGTGACGAGCTCCGCGTCCGCGTGCCGCAGCGCGTTGTGCAGGGCCTCCTGGGCGACCCGGAGCACGGCCTCCTCCTGCGCGGCGGGCAGCGCGCGGGTCCCGGGGCTCTCGAAGGTGACCCGGGCGGTGTGGGCGCGGTCCAGGACCTGGATCTGGGTACGGAGGGTGTGGACGAGGCCGTCCTCGTCGAGGGCCGCGGGGCGGAGCTCGACGACGGCGGCCCGCAGCTCGTCCGCGGCCTCGGCGGCGAGCGCGGCGACCTGCTGGAGCTCGCCCTTGGCGCGGGCGGGGTCGCGGTCGACGAGGGCGGCGGCGGCCTGGGCGGTCAGCCGGAGCGAGAACAGCTTCTGGCTGACGGCGTCGTGCAGCTCGTGGGCGAGGCGGGAGCGCTCCTCGGCGATGGTGAGCTCGCGGCTGCGCTCGTACAGGCGGGCGTTGGTGAGGGCGATGGCGGCGTGCTGGGCGAGGATCGAGAGGAGTTCCTCGTCCTCGGCGGTGAAGCCGCAGCCGCCGGTCTCCTTCGGGCAGCGCTTGTTGGCGAGGAAGAGGGCGCCGAGGATCTCGTCGCCGTCCCTGACGGGGAGGCCGAGGAAGTCGGACATCTCGGGGTGGGCGGAGGGCCAGCCGCCGAACCGGGGGTCCTCGCGGACGTCGGCGAGGCGCTCGGGCTCGGCCTTGTGGAGCATGGCGGCGAGGATGCCGTGCTGGCGGGGCAGCGGGCCGATCGCCTTCCACTGCTCGTCGCTGACGCCGTCGACGACGAACTGGGCGAAGCCGCCGTGGTCGTCGGGGACGCCCAGGGCGGCGTACTCGGCGTCGAGGAGCTCGCGGGCGGAGGCGACGATCGTCTTGAGGACGTCGCGGACCTCCAGGTGGCGGCTCATCGCCAGGAGGGCGGTGCTCACGGCGGCCAGGCCGGAGCTCGGTCGATGGCTCATGTGTTCACCGTACCGGCGGGCCGTGACGGTCCGTATCCGTCCGGGGACGGCGGCGGAGGGGGACCGGGGACCTAGGTCGTAGTGCCCGGGGTTGCCCGTCATACCGGAGGAGGAGGGGGTTCACCCTGCGCGTTGCCGACGCAACGCCTGGTGAGTTCGTTACGTGCCCGATGTGAGCCCGCGCATAGGACGCAGGTCACTTACGAACCCCCCTAGTGGACGCCCGGAGGGGCGGTCAGGGTGGGGTGAGCCCGACATAAGGGCGCCTTCGTGGTCCGTGCACGGGCCCCTGATCCACTACCCGGGATCGTACGTCACACCTTTGCCACGGCATTTTGCGGCCGCTAAGAATTGCCCCCGTCGCCGCCGAGCTGGCGAGACACCGCCCCGGTGGAGCGACCCCCCAGCGATTCGAAGAGGTAGTCCGTTATGTCTGCGAACACCCCTGGCCACAGTCGTGGTCTGAAGAAGACCCACAAGGCCACGATCGCCGGTGTCGCCGCCCTGGGCGCCGCCGCGCTCACCCTCTCCCTGGTCCCCGGCAACGGCTCCACCGAGACCGAGCCGCAGGCTCTCGCCGGTACGCAGCAGGTGGCCTGGTCGTACAACGCGAACAGCCCGCAGGCGAAGGCCCTGGCCGCCAGCGTCACCGAGCAGCACACCACCGTCGGCCTGAAGGCCAAGCAGGAGGCCGACGCGAAGGCGAAGGCCGCCGCCAAGGCGAAGGCCGACGCGAAGGCCAAGGCCGCCGCCAAGGCGAAGGCGGACGCCAAGGCCAAGGCCGACGCGAAGGCGAAGGCCGCCGCCAAGGCGAAGGCCGACGCGAAGAAGCGCGCCGCGGCGAAGACGGCCGCGAGCCGTTCCGTCGCCCGCACCCCGGTCTTCGCGAACAACCTCGACGGCTGGATCCGCGAGGCCCTGTTCATCATGGACAAGCACAACATCCCGGGCAGCTACCACGGCCTGCACAAGAACATCATGCGCGAGTCCAGCGGCAACCCGCGGGCCATCAACAACTGGGACATCAACGCCATCAACGGCGTGCCGTCCAAGGGTCTGCTCCAGGTCATCTACCCGACCTTCAAGGCCTACCACGTGCCCGGCACCGCGTTCGACCAGTACGACCCGGTCGCCAACATCGTCGCCGCCGCCAACTACGCGGCCGACCGCTACGGCTCGATCGACAACGTCAACAGCGCCTACTGAGCCTTCCGGGACAGCACCGAAGGACAACGCCGAAGGGCGGCACCCCGTGCGGGGTGCCGCCCTTGGGCGTACGGTCGCTCAGCCGGTCACTTGCGCATGACCTCGGGCTCGTGGCGGCGCAGCAGGCGCGCCACGGCGACGCAGCAGATGGCCGCCATGAACAGCTGGATGCCGAGGTTGAGGCTCCACTGGCCGACCGTGTGCTCCCACAGCGGGTCGGTGTTCGCGGGGTTCTTCTGGTCCCACGGCGGCATCAGGTGAGCCAGGTCCAGGGTGGCGCCCGCGCCGGCGATGCCCCAGCGGGAGGGCATGAGCCAGGCGAACTGCTCCAGGCCGGGCGAGTCGTACACCTGGAAGAGGATGCCGGTGAACACGACCTGGATGATCGCGAACATGACGAGCAGCGGCATGGTCTTCTCGGCGGTCTTCACCAGGGCGGAGATGACCAGGCCGACCATCATCGAGGTCAGGCCGAGACCGATGACCTGGATGCACAGCTCGACGGCCGGCGGCATCAGCAGGCCCTCCTCGGGCAGCGCGCGGGTCGAGAAGCCGATGGCGCAGATGATCACGCCCTGGAGGGCCGTGATCACGCCGAGGACGATGACCTTGGACATCAGGTACGCGGAGCGGGACAGGCCGACGGCGCGCTCCCGCTCGTAGATGACCCGTTCCTTGATCAGCTCGCGGACCGAGTTGGCGGCGCCGCTGAAGCACATGCCGACCGCGAGGATCAGCATGATCGTGCCGGCGTCGCCGTTGAACCGGGACGGGGGCGTGGGCTTCCCGAGGCCGAAGTCGGCGGGGATGACCACGGACACCGCGCCGAGGACGGCCGGCAGGATCACCATCAGGGCCATGAAGCCCACGTCGGAGGCGATGACGGAGACGTAGCGGCGGATCAGGGTCCACAGCTGGGAGCCCCAGCCCTGCGGCTTCGGCGGCCTGGACATCGCCTGCTGCGGCATCTGGACGGGCTGCGCGGCGACCGCGTCGATGTCCGCGGCGTACAGCTGGTAGTGCTGCGAGCCCTTCCAGCGGCCCGCCCAGTCGTAGTCGCGGTAGTTCTCGAAGGCGGAGAAGACGTCGGCCCAGGTCGAGTAGCCGAAGAAGTTCAGCGCCTCGTCCGGCGGGCCGAAGTACGCCACCGAGCCGCCGGGGGCCATGACGAGGAGCTTGTCGCACAGGCCCAGCTCGGCCACCGAGTGGGTGACGACGAGGACCGTGCGGCCGTCGTCGGCGAGGCCGCGGAGCAGCTGCATGACGTCGCGGTCCATGCCCGGGTCGAGGCCGGAGGTCGGCTCGTCCAGGAAGATCAGCGACGGCTTGGTGAGGAGCTCCAGGGCGACGGAGACGCGCTTGCGCTGGCCACCGGAGAGGGAGGTGACCTTCTTCTCCTTGTGGATGTCGAGCTTGAGCTCGCGCAGCACCTCGCCGATGCGGGCCTCGCGCTCGGACTCGGCGGTGTCACCGGGGAAGCGGAGCTTGGCCGCGTAGCGCAGCGCCTTCTGGACGGTCAGCTCCTTGTGCAGGATGTCGTCCTGCGGGACCAGACCGATGCGCTGGCGCAGCTCGGCGAACTGCTTGTAGAGGCTTCGGTTGTCGTAGAGGACGTCGCCCTCGTTGGCCGGGCGGTAGCCGGTCAGCGCCTTGAGCAGGGTGGACTTTCCGGAACCGGACGGGCCGATGACGCCGATCAGCGACTTCTCGGGGACGCCGAAGGAGACGTCCTTGAGGATCTGCTTGCCGCCGTCGACCGTGACCGTGAGGTGGCGGGCCGAGAAGGAGACCGAGCCGGTGTCGACGAACTCCTCGAGCTGTCCGCCGACGATCCGGAAGGTCGAGTGGCCGACGCCGACGATGTCCTGCGGGCCGAGGAGGGCGGTGCCGCCCTTGGTGATCGGCTGACCGTTGACGTACGTGCCGTTGTGCGAGCCGAGGTCGCGGATCTCGAAGCGGCCGTCGGGCGTCGCGTGGAACTCGGCGTGGTGCCGCGAGACCTGGAGGTCGGAGACGACCAGTTCGTTCTCGAGGGCACGGCCGATGCGCATGACGTGGCCGAGGGCCAGCTGGTGGAACGTGGTCGGGCTGCGGTCGGCGTAGGCCGAGGAGGCACTCCCGGCTCCGCCGGTGGCGGGAACCTTCTGCGCGAGCTGCTCGACGGGGCCGCCCTGGCCCGGGTGGCCGACGGGGCCCTGGTGGCCGGCAGGGCCCTGCGGGACCTGCTGGTGCGGGACCTGCGGCGGGGCCTGCTGCTGCCAGTTCTGCTGCGGCGGCGCCTGGTGCGTGGCCCAGTCGGCCTGGGCCGCGGCGGACGCCTGGTGGGCAGGGGCCTGCTGGGCGTGGGCCGGGGCATGCTGGTGCGGGGCCTGCTGGTGCGGGGCCTGCTGCTGAGGTGCGCCGGCGGCGGCGAGATTCAGCCGCGGGCCGTCGGTGGCGTTGCCGAGGTGGACCGCCGAGCCGGGGCCGATCTCCACCTGGTGGATCCGCTGCCCCAGCAGGAAGGTTCCGTTGGTGGAACCGTGGTCCTCGATGACCCAACTCCGGCCGCCCCAGCTGATGGTGGCGTGCCGCCACGAGACCCTGGCGTCGTCGATCACCAGGTCACCCTGCGGGTCGCGGCCCAGGGTGTACGACCTGGACGGATCGAGCGTCCAGGTCCTGCCGTTCAATTCCAGTACGAGTTCTGGCACTCCATGCCCCACTACTTGTCCCCCGATGTACCCCCGTCGCGGGGAGTCCAGGGATGCGAATCATCCTGGGGAACTATTTCAGGCCCGGTCCCCTCTCCGAAAGTCGGGCCGCGTGAAGACCCCGCGCAGGGTCCCGCAGGACGCCCCTGGCGGCACGCGGGCGCCCACTCGGGTGTCCGCAGGGCGGGACGGGGGGTCGGGTGGCACACGGTGCCCGATACGGTGGAAGCACCATGAGCGCATCGCAGACCTCAGACGTTCCCACCCTTCTCGTCAAGATCTTCGGGAAGGACCGTCCCGGGATCACCGCGGGACTCTTCGACACCCTCGCCGCCTACTCCGTCGACGTCGTGGACATCGAGCAGGTCGTCTCCCGCGGCCGGCTCGTCCTGTGCGCGCTGGTCACGGAGCCGACCGTCGCCACGCAGGGCGAGCTCCGGGCCACCGTGCACAGCTGGGCCGAGTCGCTGAAGCTGCAGGCCGAGATCATCTCCGGCACGGGCGACAACCGTCCCCGCGGTGAGGGGCGCTCGCACGTCACCGTGCTCGGCAACCCGCTCACGGCCGAGCAGACGGCGGCCATAGCGGCCAGGATCGCCGGCGCGGGCGGCAACATCGACCGGGTCTTCCGGCTGGCGAAGTATCCGGTCACGGCCGTCGAGTTCGCCGTCTCCGGCTGCGAGACCGAGCCGCTGCGGACGGCCCTCGCCACCGAGGCGCACTCCGTCGGCGTGGACGTGGCCGTGGTCTCCGCAGGCCTGCACCGGCGGGCCCAGCGGCTCGTCGTGATGGACGTCGACTCGACCCTGATCCAGGACGAGGTGATCGAGCTCTTCGCGGCGCACGCGGGCTGCGAGGACAAGGTCGCCGAGGTGACGGCGGCCGCGATGCGCGGGGAGCTGGACTTCGAGCAGTCGCTGCACGCGCGCGTGGCGCTGCTCGCCGGGCTCGACGCCTCGGTGGTCGACAAGGTCCGCGCCGAGGTGCGGATGACGCCCGGGGCCCGGACCCTGATCCGTACGCTGAAGCGGCTCGGCTACCAGGTGGGCGTCGTCTCCGGTGGGTTCACGCAGGTCACGGACGATCTGAAGGAGCGGCTCGGGCTGGACTTCGCCTCCGCCAACACGCTGGAGATCGTCGACGGCAAGCTGACCGGGCGGGTCACGGGCGAGATCGTGGACCGGGCGGGCAAGGCGCGGCTGCTGCGCCGGTTCGCGGCGGAGGCGGGGGTGCCGCTGGCGCAGACGGTGGCGATCGGTGACGGGGCGAACGACCTGGACATGCTGAACGCGGCCGGGCTCGGCGTCGCCTTCAACGCGAAGCCGGTGGTGCGCGAGGCGGCGCACACCGCGGTGAACGTGCCCTTCCTCGACACCGTGCTGTACCTGCTGGGGATCACCCGCGAGGAGGTCGAGGCCGCGGACGGCGGCGAGGAGGACCTGCTGCACTGAGCGGTGCGTCCGCCCGGTGCTCCGGTACGGGGAAGGGCCCGGTCGTCGGCTGACGGCCGGGCCCTTTCGCGTACGCGCTGCGGGGACGGATCACACGGACGGGTCAGGCGTGCGGGGTCCAGAAGTCGACCAGGCGTCCGACGCCGTGCTCGACGGACTTCCACGTGCCGGTGAACGTGAGGACGGCGAAGGCGGAGGTCGGGAAGCCGCTGCGGTTCATCCGGGCCGGCAGGTCGCCGTCGGCCTCGCCCGCGAGGGCGTCGGCGAGGGCGTGCATGCCGGGGTTGTGGCCGATGACGACGAGGTTGGCGACGTCCTCCGAGGTCTCGTTGAGCAGGGCGATGAGCTCGCCCAGCGAGGCCTCGTACAGCCGCTCCTCGTACACGGTCCTGGGGCGCTGGGGCAGTTCCGGCACGGCCAGCTTCCAGGTCTCGCGGGTCCTGGTGGCGGTGGAGCAGAGAGCCAGGTCGAAGGCGATACCGGTCTCGGCGAGCCTGCGGCCCGCGACGGGGGCGTCCTTGCGGCCTCGCTCGGCGAGGGGGCGCTCGTGGTCGGACTCCTGGTTCCAGTCCGCCTTCGCGTGTCGGAGCAGCACGATCCTGCGGGGTGTGTCGACGCTCATGGTCCTCAGCTTCGCACGAAACGACGCGCGGCGACTCAGAGTGAGAGCGTTTGCTGGATGCGCTCCAGGACCCGTCCGGCCCCCGCGTCACCCGAGGGCGCGTGGGCCTCGGCGGGCCCGGCCATGAGGAGCAGAAGGGCGACGAACGCGGCCGCCGGGAGGACGAGGGCCCACCACGGCAGCCGGGTGTCGACGCCGGTGGCGCCCGGCCGGACGCGGGTGTACGTACGGGCCGTCATGACCGCCTCCATGGGTGAGAGCTCCGCTTTCCCTGTTGTCTCCAACCTAGGGATCGCGGACCGCTCGGCCCATCCGGTGATCCACCCACTTCACCCTGACACCCGCCCCCTAGGGGACAGGGGGGTCAGCCCTACCTCGGGCCGGGGTGACGGGGGCTCACGGGGAGGCGACCGAGGCGATGACGGCGATGACGACCGAGATGCCGAGCATCGCGCCGAGCACGATGAGCAGCTTCTTCTGACCGTTCTGGGGATTGGGTTCGAGGACTGGCATGCCCACAGTCTCGCATCTCAGCATTCGTCCTCGACCGTCCGGTCCCGGCCGGCCAGGGTTCCGACGATCATCTGCGGGATCATGAGGCTGCCCATGAGGACGATCGGGAGCCCCCAGCCGCCGCTGTGCTGGTAGAGCACGCCGACGAGGAGCGGGCCGGGGATCGAGATCAGGTAGCCGACGCTCTGCGCGAAGGCGGAGAGGCGGACGACTCCGGCACCGGTGCGGGAGCGCATGCCGATCATGGTGAGGGCGAGCGGGAAGGAGCAGTTGGAGATGCCGAGCAGCACGGCCCAGACCCAGGCTCCGGCGGACGGGGCGAGGAAGAGGCCGGTGTAGCCGGTGAGGCCGCACAGTCCGAGCGCGACGACGATCGGGCCCTGGTTCTTCATCCGGGTGGCGAGCCGGGGGATCACGAAGGCCAGCGGGACGCCCATGACCATGGTGACGGCGAGGAGCACGCCCGCGGTGGAGGCGGGGACGCCGGCGTCCCGGAAGATCTGCGGCATCCAGCCCATGGTGATGTAGGCGCCGGTGGCCTGGAGGCCGAAGAAGACGCCCAGGGCCCAGGCGGTGCGGCTGCGGGTGATGCGCGGCGCGGCGGCGGTGGTCGCGCCCGTGCCCGCGGCGGCGGTGGCCCCGGCCGCGCCCGGGCGGACCGTAGCCCCGGCCGCCGCCCGGGACGTGGCCGTGGCCTCGGCCTGGGGGCCGGCCGGTGTCGTCGCCGTCCGGTCCCGGTCGCGTACCAGCGGGATCCAGGGCAGGACGGCCAGCGCGGCGATGGCCGCCCAGACGCCGAGGCCGACGCGCCAGTCGCCGCCGAGGGCGTCGGTCATCGGGACGGTCGCGGCCGCGGCGATGGAGGTGCCCAGGGCCAGGGCCATGGAGTACAGGCCGGTCATGCTGCCGATGCGCTCGGGGAAGTACCGCTTGACGATGACCGGCATCAGGACGTTGCTGACGGCGATGCCCATCAGGGCGAGGGCGCTGGCGGCGAGGAAGCCGGCGGTGCCGCCCGCGAAGGGGCGCAGGAGGAGGCCCGCGAAGATGGCGGCCATGCCCGCGCAGACGACGGCGGCGGGGCCGAAGCGGCGGGCGAGGCGCGGGGCCGTGATGCCGAAGACGGCGAAGCAGAGCGGGGGGACGGAGGTGAGGACGCCGGCGACGGTGCCGCTCATGTGGAGGTCGGAGCTGACCTCTTCGAGGAGGGCGCCGAGGCTGGTGATGGCCGGGCGGAGGTTCAGCGCGGCCAGGACGAGTCCGACGGTGACGAGGCCGAGGGTCAGGCGCCGCGCGGGTCCCGGTGCGGGAGAATCGCCGGCGGTGGCGGCCGCTCCGGGCTGCGTCGTGGTGGCGGCGGGGGCGCTGGTCCTGGCCGGTCGTACGGCGGGGTCGAGGGTCTTCGGCTCGTCAGGCATGGAGCCATCATAGAATCATGGGATGATTGGTTGTCCAATCTCGAACGAATGGGAAGGTGCCCCATGGCCCTCGGCCACCCCCGGCGCGCAGGCCTCTCCGATCAGGTGATCGCCGAACTGCGGAACCAGATCACCTCCGGCGAGTGGCCGGTGGGTTCGCGCATCCCGACCGAACCCGAACTGGTCGAGCAGCTGGGAGTGGCCCGCAACACCGTGCGCGAGGCGGTCCGGGCGCTCGCCCACAACGGGCTGCTCGACATCCGCCAGGGCTCCGGGACGTACGTCATCGCCACCAGCGAGCTGGCCGGCGTCATGCACCGGCGCTTCGCCGGCTCCGACCCGCGGCACGTCGCCGAGCTGCGCTCCACCCTGGAGTCCGCCGCCGCGCGCTTCGCCGCCGGGCGGCGCACCGAACGGGACCTGAAGCAGCTGGACGCCCTGCTGCTCCGGCGCGAGGAGGCGTGGGAGTCCGGTGACGCGGAGCGGTTCGTGACCGCCGACGCCACCTTCCACCACGCGGTCGTCGCCGCCTCGGGCAACGAGGTGCTCACCGAGCTCTACGCCGACCTCGGCGACCTGCTGCGGGACTGGCTGCGCGGTGACGTGGGGCAGGAGCTGCGGCCGGAGAACTGGATGGACCACGCGCGCCTGGTGGACGCGATCCGGGAGGGCGACGCCGAGCGGGCGGCCGCGGAGGCGGCCGGCTACCCCTTCATGTGCCTCAGGAGCCCCGCGGCACAGCCGGCTCGGGAGCCTGGTCCGCCGGCTGGTGGGTGATCCAGGCCGACCGGACCTCCTTCCAGCAGCGGCCGGTGACCTTGCCGTAGTCGGCGGGTCCGACGTCCACGGGGGCGCTGTCGGAGTCGACGTCCCACCAGCGCTCGCACTCGACGTGGAGCCGGATCCGGTCGGTGCGGGGGTACGGGTTCTGGCAGTGGGCGGTGACGCGGGAGCCCTGGATCTCGGTGCGGCAGGAGGCGCCGAAGTTCTCCGGCTCCTCGGTGGCCGGGCCGGCGACGGGGACCTCCTCGGCCGGGGCGGGGGCGGCCCGCACCTCGGCGGCGACGGCGATCCCGGTGAGCAGTACGGCGACGGAGGCGAAGGCACCGAAGCCGTGACGTATCGCGCGCATGCCCGTACCTCCTCCCCGTCAGCGACAGGAACATCACGCTCTGCCCCAGTCTGGGGTGATTCGCGCGACTTTTCGAGTCGGGCAGGAGTTGCGGAACGGCGAGGGCCGTGTGTCCGCCGCTCGGGCGGGCACACGGCCCCGGTGCTGCTGTGGAAGGCGGTCAGGCCCCGATCGCGTGCAGGCCGCCGTCGACGTGGATGATCTCGCCCGTGGTCTTCGGGAACCAGTCCGAGAGCAGCGCGACGATGCCGCGGCCGGCCGGCTCCGGGTCCGAGAGCTCCCACTCCAGCGGGGAACGGCTGTCCCACACGGAGGCCAGCTCGCCGAAGCCCGGGATGGACTTCGCGGCCATCGAGCCGAGCGGGCCCGCCGAGATCAGGTTGCAGCGGATGTTCTGCTTGCCCAGGTCACGGGCCATGTAGCGGCTGGTGGCCTCCAGGGCGGCCTTGGCCGGGCCCATCCAGTCGTACTGCGGCCAGGCGAACTTGGCGTCGAAGGTGAGGCCGACGACCGAGCCGCCCTCGCTCATCAGCGGCAGCAGCGCCATCGTCAGCGACTTCAGCGAGAAGGCGGAGACGTGCATGGCGGTCGCCACGGACTCGAACGGCGTGTTGAGGAAGTTGCCGCCGAGCGCGTCCTGCGGGGCGAAGCCGATGGAGTGGACGATGCCGTCGAGGCGGTCGCCCAGGTGCTCACGGACCTGGCCCTCCAGGCGGGCGAGGTGCTCGTCGTTCGAGACGTCGAGCTCCAGGACCTTGACCTTCTCGGGCTGGGGCAGCTTCCTGGCGATGCGCTCGGTCAGGGTCGGCCGGGGCCAGGCGGTGAGGATGATCTCCGCACCCTGCTCCTGGGCCAGCTTCGCGGCGTGGAAGGCGATGGAGGACTCCATCAGCACACCGGTGATGAGGATCTTCTTGCCCTCGAGGATTCCAGCCATGGTTCAGTGACCCATTCCCAGTCCGCCGTCAACCGGGATGACGGCTCCAGTGATGTACGAGGCGTCGTCCGAGGCGAGGAACTTCACCGTGGCGGCGATCTCCTCGGGCTGCGCGTAGCGGCCCAGCGGCACCTGGGACACGATGCCGGCGCGCTGGTCGTCGGTCAGCACGGCGGTCATGTCGGTGTCGACGAAACCGGGCGCGACGACGTTGAACGTGATGTTGCGCGAACCGAGCTCCCGGGCGAGGGAACGCGCGAAACCGACCAGTCCGGCCTTCGAGGCGGCGTAGTTCGCCTGGCCCGCCGAGCCCAGCAGACCGACCACCGAGGAGATCAGGACGACGCGGCCCTTCTTGGCCCGCAGCATCCCCCGGTTGGCGCGCTTGACGACGCGGAAGGTGCCGGTGAGGTTGGTGTCGAGGACGGACGTGAAGTCCTCCTCGGACATGCGCATGAGGAGCTGGTCCTTCGTCACGCCGGCGTTGGCCACGAGGACCTCCACCGGACCGTGCTTCTCCTCGATCTCCTTGTACGCCTGCTCCACCTGCTCGCCGTCGGTGATGTCGCACTTCACGGCCAGGCAGCCCAATTCCGTGAGGGCGGCCGGCGGCTCACCGGAGCGGTACGTGATGGCGACCTTGTCGCCGGCCTCGGCGAACGCGCGGGCGATGGCGAGGCCGATGCCCCGGTTTCCTCCGGTGACGAGAACCGAGCGGCTCAACGGATCACCCTTTCGATAGCGGTCTGGTATCCGAAAACCTATCGGTACAGCTGCCGCCATGAGGAATCGACCTCCGACAGTGGCGTCGGGGTGTCACTGTCGGGTCCCTACAGCTCGGGAACGGCCGGCGGCGGCGCTGCCCGCTTCCGGGCACCGCCCCGGGCCGTCCCTGACGTGGCCCTCCGCGCCGCTAGGCAGCCCTGAGGTCCGCCTGCGAGAGTTCGGCGCAGAGCTCGTCGAGTGTCCGGTCGTACAGCACGGACCGGTGCGCGAGCACGTTACGGGTGGTGACCAGGAGCCGGAGCAGGGCCGCGTCGCGCGGGGGCAGCGCGAGCGCTCCGCTGACGTGGGCGCGCAGCAGCTCGCCCACCTGGAGCTCCAGGAAGGCGCGTTCCGGATCGCCGCCGAGATAGGCGGGAGGACGGTCGGCGTAGTCGGCGACGAGGGTCGCCACCGGGCGGTTGAGGTGCCCGAGCGCCCGGACCGCGAGGCGCTGCCGGGCCTCCTCTATCCACGGGGCGAGGACCCGCTGCTGCGCCTGGGAGACCAGTGCGGTCAGCCGGGCCCGCACGTCCCCGTCCGGCGCGGGCTGCGGGCCGTCGGCGGGGGCCGCCGGATGCCAGACGCCGACGTGGGCGCGGAGTCTGCCCTCCCAGGAGACGACGGCGCCGGCCGCCCAGGCCTGGCGGAGCTCGGCGCCCGGCCTGAGCAGGGCGCCGATCCGCCGCAGCGGCGGGCACGCGGAGGGGACGGGGGTGGGGGCGGCGGCGAGACAGCGGCCGACGGCGGCGCCGAGGGTGTGCTGCGCGCCGTCCCACTCCAGGGCGAGCAGCCGGGCGAGTTCGAGGTCGGGGCCGCAGATCTCGACGACCGTCTCGGACCGCACCGCGCGGCGGATCCGCTCGGCGAGCGGGTCGCGGTCGCGGCCGGAGGTGTCGGGGCCGTGGTCGAGGATCGGCGCGACGGCGGTGGCGGTGTCGAGCCGGCCGAGGGCGCCCCACCACCAGTGCACGGCCGTGTCGCCGAGGCCGTGCCGGAGCTCGTCCGGGAGCGGTTCGGGCAGGTCGCGGAGGCGGGCGACGACGAGGAGGCGGGGCCGCTCGCCCGGCGGGAGCCCGGCGTCCTTGACGGCGGCGGCGAGCAGCCGGAAGAGCCGCTCGACGGCGGCGCCCCGCGCGCGCGTGCCCGTGCCGGGGCCGGTGCCTGGGCCGGGGCTCGTACCGCCGTCGTGGTCGTCCGGTTCGGTCCAGGCGCGGACGCCGACGACCGGGCGGCGGCCACGGCCCGGGTCGACCAGGGTCGCGACGGCCTCGTCGGCGTCGACGGAGAGCTCCTTGGCGAGGCGGGCGAGCAGGCCGTGCGGGTCGTGCCGGGGGCCCGGCTGTTCCGTACGGGGTGCCGGCACGCGGGGCGCACGGGCGTCGAGGGACCAGCCGAGGTCGAGGTCGAAGCCGTCATCGGGCAGGTCGAGATACGGCAGGTCGTCCCCGTCGGCCCAAGCGCCGGCGTCACCGTCGGCCCAGCCGTCGCCCTCCCCGGCCGCCCAGCCGTCGCCCTCCCCGTCCGCCCAAGCGCCGCCGTCACCGCCGGCCCAAACGCCGGCGTCCCCGTCGGCCCGAGCGCCGCCGTCCCCGGTCGCCCAGCCGGCGCCCTCCCCGGTCGCGGGTTCGCGCTTCGGTTCCGGTCCACGCGCGCGTGGGGACGGCGGGGGCGGTACGTCGACGCGTACCGGAGTGCCGAACAGCGCACCCCGGTACAGCTCGTCCGCGAGCCCCGACTCCACCATGGCGTCGGTGACCAGCCAGAGGCAGTTGCGTCCGGCGGCGAGGTCGGCGGTGACCCCGCGCAGCTGCGCCCGTACCCCCGGCAGGTCGCCGGGAGGCACGGCCCGCGCCCCCGTGCGCGGCTCCGTCCGCGTCACCTCACTTCTCCCCCGCGGCCGCCCGGGACCGCACCGCGCGGTAGGTGACCGGTTCCACCGCGAAGCCCTCGGGCGTCTCGTCGAGGACGCCGAGCCGGCCCAGGTGCTGGAGCCAGGCGTCGGTGTCCGCGTCGGAGAGCTCGACCGCCGCGGACACGTCGTCGCGCGGCACGCCCTGGCCCTCCTCCACGTAGCCCGTCCAGGCCGCGAGGAGGTCCAGGTCCCGGGCGTCGAGTCCGGAGAGGTGCAGGTGCTCGGCGATGTTGCGGGAGCCGGCGATGAGGGTGCGGATCCGCTCCACGGCGTTGTCCAGGGTCGCGCCGTGCACGGACACGTCCGTCACGGCGGCCTCCATCCAGCGGGGCCAGCCGCCGGTCGCGGCGACCAGCCGGTCGCGGTCCTCGCGGGACACGAAGGGGCATTCCGACCAGGCGCGCAGCGCGTCCGCGGTCCACCGCTCGGGGCGCAGCCACCGTACGGACAGCTCCTCGTGCCCGTCGTCCGCGGCGAGTTCGGCGAGGCCGGCCGGGTCGGCGACGACCACGACGGACCGGTTCTCGTTGCCGCCGCTGCGCCGCTCGGTCTGCCGGACGAGCCGGTCGGCGGCGGGTCCGGCGTGGACGAGGAGGGCGCGTACGGTCTCGCGCAGCGCGTCGGTGTCGGCGCCGCGGAGGTCGGCGATGATCACATGGGCCTTGCGGCGGCGGCTCTTGAGGAGGGCGGCGAGGTCGTCGCCGTGGGTGTACGGGACGACGTCGACGCCCCGGTTCTCGGCGAACGCGGCGACCGCCCGGCGGACCAGCTCGGGCCGGTGGAGCGCCGTGGCGCCGATGAGGCTGACGCCGGACTGCGCGGTCTCGTGCAGCTGCTCCTCGGTGAGCGGGCTGTAGGTCTGGACGTGGCGGGCGTCGCGGCCGAGGATGCGCCGGGCGGCGTGCGGGTTGTAGTCGTACGGCAGGCCGAACTCGGTCTCGCGGAGTTCGAGTTCGAGCTCCTCGCGGGTGCCGAGCATGTTGACGACGTTGGGGCTGCGGACGGCGAAGCGGGAGCGGTCGCCGAGCTGGATGAGCAGGCCGAGGCCGACCATCTCGGTGAGGAAGATCTGCGCCTGCTTGGCGCTGAGCATCTCGAAGCCCTCGGGCCAGGCCTCCCGGGCCTCCTGGAGCAGTTCGCTCGCGGAGTAGTCGCCGCGGTAGTTGTCCTTGAGGCTGCGCAGGGCGATGACGAGGGCGAGGACCCGGTAGCGGTCCTCCAGGTTGATGGTGAAGCGGAGCCGCTCGGCGATCTGGCGGCGTACGGTCTCCGATGCTGCGACCTTCTGGACGTCGTCCTCGGTGATCCGGACCGGGTTCCCGGACCAGGTGTACGGGCGGTCGTGGAGGACGCGGACGAGTTCGCGGCAGAAGATCTGCACCAGGTTGGCCTGGTAGTTGGTGATGGCGAGGATCCGCCAGACCAGCTCGGGGCGCTCGAAGAAGTAGCCGAGCGCGGCCATCGGTTCGGTGACGAGCCGGACGGCGGCCTGGGTGCCGAGCGGGCCGACGAGGACGTCGGGGCCGCCGTGCACGGTGGAGACGTTGGAGAGGTGTCCGAAGCGCTGGACCTGGTGCAGACCCGCGAAGACGATCTTGAAGCGGCGTTCGGTCTGCTCCATCAGCCGCTGGAAGTGCATGACGTTGGGGAACGTCGACTCGCTGCCCACCCGGTAGGCGCGCCGCGAGTCGGTGTTGAGGAAGGCGTCGGCCTCGTCGGCGAGGACCAGGATGCGCCGGGTGTCGTCCTCGTCGAGCCACGACTGGATGTTGCGGACGACCACGTCGGGGTTGGCCTGCTCCGACATCTTGTTGCCGAAGACGCCCTTGCGCTTGAGGTCCTCGACCAGTCTGCTCCAGATCCGGTCGGGGGCCTCCGCGTGGCCGATCTCCGCCTTCAGGAGGTCCAGGTAGACGGCGACGTGGGCGTCGGCGCGGCTGGGGAAGATCTCCGCGACGCGGCGCAGCAGCGCGGACTTGCCGAGCTGGCGGCCGCCGTAGAGGAACATGCCGCCCTCGCGGCCCATCACCTCCCGCATCTCCTCGTCGCGGCCGTAGAACACCTCGGGCGGGACGAGGCCCGCGACGAACGGCGTGTACGGGTTGTACGCGGCCCAGGGCAGCGTCACGCGCTGGAGCGAGCGGAACGAACCGGGGGCGCGGGCCGCCATCCAGCCCATCACCGCGGAGTCGACGACCAGCGCCTGCTGGGCGAACGAGCGGGCGGACTCGGCGAGTCCGCGCCGCCCCTCCATGCCGAGCGGATGCAGGTAGAGCACGATGTTGGCGCCGACGTCGGCGTCCTCCAGATGGGCCAGCGGCCCGTCGGCCGGCTGCTCCTCCCAGATGAGCAGGACGGTGTACGAGGAGGCCCGGGAACCCAGCGCGGCGACGTAGCCGGCGCGTTCGGCGACGCGGGCGCGCACCTTGAAGCGGCGCATGCCCTGGCCGAGGGCGACCCGCTCGGCGGTGACCTGGTGGGTGGAGAGTTCGAGACCGAGCAGGCGCAGCACCCGGGGGATGTGCTGCTGCCATTCGCCGCGCCTGCCCTGCGGGGTGCAGAGGGCCGCCCAGGACTCCAGGCCGTTTCCGGCCGCCGGGGTCAGGGAGGCGTCGGGGTCGCCGTACCGCTTGGCCCACCAGTCGGCGTCGATGCCCTCGCCGCCGGCCTTCGGCGCGTCGGCCGCGGTGACCCCGGCCAGGAAGGCGACCAGCTCCGAACCGTCGTCGGCGGGGCGCTCCGGCAACGGCTTGTGGCTCGTCGCGAGGGCGAGGAACTCCTGCGCCGTGACCGTGTCCCCCTCGTCGATGAGCCGGGCGATGCGGTCGTGGTCGGCGGCGGAGAGCGGCCGGTCGGGGCGGGAGCGCAGCTGGGCGAGGTTCTCGCGGAGCTGCCGGGTGTAGTTCTCGACGAGGGTGACGAGTTCCGCCTCCAGGGCGCGCAGCGACTCCACGGCGAAGCGGTAACGGCCCGACTCCTCGCCGTCGGCGAACTCCTGGAGGCGGCCCACGAACTCCCGCTCCTCGTCGGCGGCGAGCTGGTTGAGCGTCCGCATCTGCGCGAGCAGTCCGGCCGCCGCCCGGTGGCGCTCGGCGACGGCGCGCCGCCAGTCCTCGTGGCCCTGGGCCAGCCGCCGGGCCGCCGTCTCACCCCACTCGGGGTCGGTGCACCCGTACTCCTCCGGCTCGCTCTCGACTGCGGCGATCAGCGCCCTGGCGAGGTGCAGGTCGCCGTCGTCGAGGTAGCGGGCGAGCGCGTACTCGGCGTCGGCGGGGGTCAGCAGGGCGGCGATCCGGCGGGCCGCCCTGGGGTCGGCGAGGTCCGGGTCGCCCAGGGCGTCCCGGGGCAGGTCGGGGAGGCGGAGGAGGGCGTCGGAGGGCGGGACGGGTCCGCCGTTCTCGCGGAGCTGGTCGGCGGCCGTGTCGGCGGACCGCACCTGCTCGCCGGTGAGCCACGCGCGCAGCAGCCCGAGGGCCGCGCCTCCGGTGCCGGCCGGGGCGGGCTCCTCGGCCAGGTGCCGCAGCACGGAGGCCAGTTCGGGGATGCCGCGCTCGCTCACGCCCTGGTGCGGGCGGGCGGCGGCGTGGGCGGCCTCGGCGCGCATGAGGAGCTCGCCGACGGACCGGCAGGCGGTGTGCAGCTGGCGCAGCGCCCCCGCGGTGATCGGCTCCTTGGCCTGCTTCGAGGTACGGAACAGGGCGTCCGTGTCCTCGATGAGCCGGTCGATGTCCTCCGCCCGCCACAGCTGCTCGCCGAGGGCGCGGAAGCCGGGGGTGCCGGTGTACTGCGCGGGGCTCTGGGCGGACCACTCGATGACCTCGTTCAGCGCCTCGCGCACCGGGCCCGAGGGGCCGACGAGGTACTGGAGCACCTGCGAGGCCCGCTGGTACTTCATCTTGCGGCGCGGCAGGTCGTCGAGGAGCTGCCGGGCGGTCAGGCCGATCTCCTCGCGGGTGGCGGCCTCCAGGCCCTCGGCGCTGCCCTGGAGCATGCCGGGCTCGAAGGCGCGGCCGTCCCGGACGGCGGCGACGAGCACGGTGAGCAGCTGCTGCCAGGGGCCGGTGAGCCCGGACGGCATGACGAAACCGCTGATCAGACCGTGCGGCCAGCGGGCGGTGAGCCCGGTGCGCAGGGCGGCGGCGAGGGCCACGAGGTGCGCCTCGCGGTCCTGGGCGGCGAGCGCGGGGTCGAACTCGTGCGCCATCTGTACGGGGGTGGCCTCGCTGTCCGAGACACAGCCGAACGCGGCGGTGGCGAAGGCGAGCGTCCGCGCCCGGACGTCGCTCTCGCGGGACGCCACGGTCATCCAGTACGCCTCGGCGAGCCGCCCGTCCCTGAGCAGCCGGCCGACGGGCGGCTCACTGCCGGTGTCCCAGGGCGCGTACGGGTCCCAGTCGGGCGCGGGCACCCCGACGGGCCAGGGCTCCTCCTCGACGGCGGGCTGGGGGTGCGCCGGGGCCGGTACGGGGGCGGGCGCGGCACCCTGAGCGGGCACGGAGACCCGGGCGGTCCCGGCCGGCTGCGCGGGCGCGTCCGCCCGGTCCGACCCGGAGGCCTGCCCGGGCGGGGCGGGCTGCGCGGGCGCGGAGGGGGCGGACGCCGGGGCCTGGGCGGAGGCGGGCTTCTGCGGGGGCGCGGCGGCGGAGCCGTGCGTCTGCGCGGGCGCGGCGGTCTACGCCGGGGCGGAGGCCTGGGCGGGCGCGGTGCTCTGCGCCGGGGCGGAGGCCTGGGCGGACGCGGCGCTCTGGGCCGGGGCGGAGGCCTCCGCGGGTGCGGCGCTCTGGGCCGGGGCGGCGCCCTGCGCGGACGCGGCGCTCTGCGTGGGCACGGCGCCCTGGGTGGGCCCGGCACACTCGGCCGGCGGGGCGGCCTGAGTGGAAGCGGTCCCCTGGGCCGGCACGGAGGGGTGCGCGGACCCGGACGTCGGCGCGGACCCGCCGCCCCGCCCCGCGGCGGCGCCCTGCGCGAGTGCGGTGCTCTGCGTGGGCACGGCGCCCTGCGCCGGGGCCTGGGCGGGCGCGGCGCCCTGCGCCGGGGCGGAGGCCTCCGCGGGTGCGGTGCTCTGGGTGGGTGCGGAGGCCTGTGCGGGTCCTCCGCCCTGCGTCGCCGCGGCGCCCTGGGCCGGTGCGGCGGTCCGCGCGGGCGCGGCGCCCTGCGGCGGGGCGGCGCCCTGCGGCGGGGTGGGGTGGGTGAGCAGGGGGGTCGGGGGTGGGGGTTCCACGGCTCGGCGGACCGCCTCGATCGCGGAGGCGCCCACCCGGACCCGGCCGCCGCCCGTCATCGCGGTCGCGTCGCCGGTGCCGTGCTCGGTCCGGCCGGCCGGGGCCTCCCCCGCCGGGGCGTCGAGTTCGCGCAGTTGGGTCTCGATGCGTTCCAGGTGACGGCGGAGGTCGGCGGCCTCCTCCTCGTCGTCGGCCCACTCCAACAGCTCGGCGTAGCGGCTCGCCTTGCGGCGCAGGGCGTCGATCTGTTCGGCCCGGGCCTCCCGGACCCGGGCCAGCCCGGCCCCGGCGTCGGCGTATCCGAGGTCCGGCTCCCAGACGAAGCCCTCGGCGGCGAGCGCCGCGGCGAGCCGGGCGCGGCCCTCCGTCCAGGCGGCGAGCCCCTCGCCGGGGGCGTCGGCGGGCAGCGGGCCGGCCTCGACGGCGTCGGCGGCGGCGCGCAGGACGGCGGCGAGCCGGGCGCCGTCCTCCGTCAGCCGGGCGAGCGACGCGGGAAGGTCGACCAGGGGGTCGGGGCCGGGAGCGGGCACGGAGGCGGCATCCTCACAGTCGGGGTTCGTGGTCGGAAGGCCGGAGCCGGACGGGGCGAAGCTCCGGGAGTCGTCCGGGGGTTCCGGCGGGGCCTCCTGGGCCTCGAAGCGCGGGCCAATCGCGTGTGCGTCGGGCGGCGGGCCGCTGTCCGCCGCGGCCTGTAACGCGGCCTCGTGTTCCCGGGCCAGCGGTCCCACCGGCAGTCGGCTGGTGCCGGGCAGGAGCATTCCGTAGAGGGCGCAGCGCGCGAGCGGCGGGTCGAGCACCCGGAGCATGGCGAGGAGTTCGTCGAGGGTGGGCTCGGTGAGGGCCCGCTGGGAGAAGCCGTACTCCGTGTGGAGTGCTTTGACGGCCCATACGAGACCGCAGGCGGCGATGCTCGTCAGCTGTCCCTGCTGGGCCTTGGCGAGGCGCACCCGGGCCGTGTGCAGTTCCCGCCGTGAGGGGGGTGTGGGGCGCGGGGGCCGGTCCGACGTGTGGGCGTGTCTGTCGCCGCGTAAGCACTGGTGCCAGGTCAGCAGGGATCTGAGTGCGTCCTCGTCCAGCGCCGACAGCCAGGACCTGACTCCGTTCACCCACCCGTGCATGGCGTCGATCATCTCATCCCATCAACCCGGGGGCTATGCCAACGCTCTATTCCGATGCCCCAATACGCGGTGGGTGAGGGCGCGTTGGGGCGGTTCCGCGACGGGCGCACAACAATGCGCCGACTCGGCGGCCCGTCCCGTGATTGACTTCCGGAACAGATCAACCGCCGCACCCACCGCCTTCCGATCACCGAGAGCGAGGCCGCTCGTGGTCCATCAGATCGACCCTTCGTTCGTCGCGCTGCCCCTGCGGGCGCTCGCCGACGCGGCGCTCGCCCGAGCGCGCGCGCTCGGTGCCGAGCACGCCGACTTCCGTCTGGAGCGGGTGCGCAGCGCCTCCTGGCGGCTGCGTGACGCCAAACCGTCCGGTTCCTCGGACACCACGGACCTCGGTTACGCGGTGCGGGTGGTGCACGGCGGGGCCTGGGGCTTCGCGTCCGGCGTGGACCTGACCATGGACGGGGCCGCGAAGGTCGCCTCGCAGGCGGTCGCCATGGCGAAGCTGTCGGCGAAGGTGATCGCTGCGGCCGGGTCGGACGAGAGGGTGGAGCTCGCGGCGGAGCCGGTGCACGAGGAGCGCACCTGGATCTCCTCGTACGAGATCGACCCCTTCTCCATCCCCGGCGAGGAGAAGAGCGCGCTGCTCGCCGACTGGAGCTCCCGGCTGCTGGGGGCGGAGGGCGTGGCGCATGTGGACGCCTCGCTGCTCACCGTGCACGAGAACAAGTTCTACGCGGACACGGCGGGCACGGTGACCACCCAGCAGCGCGTCCGGCTGCATCCGCAGCTCACGGCGGTCGCCGTCGACGAGACGACCGGTGAGTTCGACTCGATGCGGACGATCGCGCCGCCGGTCGGGCGCGGCTGGGAGTACCTCACCGGCACCGGCTGGGACTGGGACAAGGAGCTCGACGAGATCCCGGCGCTGCTCGCCGAGAAGATGCGCGCGCCGAGCGTCGAGGCGGGCCGGTACGACCTGGTCGTCGACCCGTCGAACCTCTGGCTGACCATCCACGAGTCGATCGGGCACGCGACCGAGCTTGACCGGGCCCTCGGGTACGAGGCGGCGTACGCGGGCACCTCGTTCGCCACCTTCGACCAGCTGGGCAAGCTGGCGTACGGCTCCTCGATCATGAACGTGACGGGTGACCGGACCGCCGAGCACGGCCTCGCGACCATCGGGTACGACGACGAGGGCGTCGAGGCGCAGAGCTGGGACCTGGTGAAGGACGGCACGCTCGTCGGCTACCAGCTGGACCGGCGGATCGCGAAGCTCACCGGCCTCGGCCGGTCGAACGGCTGCGCGTTCGCCGACTCCCCCGCGCACGTGCCGGTGCAGCGGATGGCGAACGTCTCGCTCCAGCCGGATCCGGGCGGTCTGTCGACGGAGGACCTGATCGGGGGCGTGGAGCGCGGCATCTACGTGGTCGGTGACCGGTCCTGGTCGATCGACATGCAGCGCTACAACTTCCAGTTCACCGGGCAGCGCTTCTTCCGCATCGAGAACGGCCGGCTCGCCGGCCAGCTGCGGGACGTGGCCTACCAGGCGACGACCACCGATTTCTGGGGCTCGATGGAGCAGGTCGGCGGCCCGCAGACGTACGTCCTCGGCGGCGCCTTCAACTGCGGCAAGGCCCAGCCGGGCCAGGTCGCCGCGGTCTCCCACGGCTGCCCCTCCGCCCTCTTCCGGGGCGTCAACATCCTTAACACGACGCAGGAGGCCGGGCGATGAGCGTCAGCCACGACATCTGCTGGGGGTCCGGGGGTCGTCCCCCGGGCGAGCACAGCCTGAACACGACGCAGGAGGCCGGGCGATGAGCCGCGTCAGCAAGCCGTACGAGATCGTCGAGCGGGCCCTTGAGCTGTCCCGCGCCGACGGGTGTGTCGTCATCGCCGACGAGGAGTCCTCGGCCAATCTGCGCTGGGCGGGCAACGCGCTCACCACCAACGGCGTCACCCGGGGCCGTACGCTCACGGTCATCGCGACCGTCGACGGCGCGCAGGGCACCGCGTCCGGCGTCGTCTCCCGGTCCGCGGTGACCGTGGACGACCTGGAGCCGCTGGTGCGGGCCGCCGAGGCCGCCGCGCGCGCCGCCGGGCCTGCCGAGGACGCCCAGCCGCTGGTGACGGACGTGCCCTCGTCCCCCGACTTCACGGACGCGCCGGCGGAGACCTCCTCCGCCGTGTTCGCCGACTTCGCCCCGGCGCTCGGCGAGGCCTTCGCCCGTGCCCGGGCGGGTGGCCGGGAGCTCTACGGCTTCGCCAACCACGAGCTGACCTCCACCTACCTGGGGACGTCCACGGGCCTGCGGCTCCGCCACGACCAGCCGAACGGCACCCTGGAGCTCAACGCCAAGTCGCCCGACCGCGCCCGCTCCGCCTGGGCGGGCCGCTCGACCCGGGACTTCAAGGACGTCGACCCGGCCGCCCTCGACGCGGAGCTCGCGACCCGCCTCGGCTGGGCCGAGCGCCGGATCGAGCTGCCCGCCGGGCGGTACGAGACGCTGCTGCCGCCGACGGCCGTGGCCGACCTGCTGATCTACCAGCTGTGGTCCTCCACGGCCCGGGACGCGGTGGAGGGCCGGACGGTCTTCTCCAAGCCCGGCGGCGGCACCCGGCTCGGCGAGACCCTCTCCCCGCTGCCGCTGACCCTGCGCAGCGACCCGAACGAGCCGGGCCTGGAGTCCGCGCCGTTCGTGATCGCCCACTCCTCCGGCGACGACTCCTCGGTCTTCGACAACGGTCTGCCGATCGCGCCGACGGACTGGATGCGGGACGGGACGCTGGACCGGCTCATCACCACCCGGCACACGGCGGAACTCACCGGCCTGCCCGTGGCGCCCGGAGCCGGGAACCTGATCCTGGACGGCGGGGGCGAGCACTCCCTGGAGGAGATGGTCGCCGCCACGGAGCGCGGGCTGCTCCTCACCTGCCTCTGGTACATCCGCGAGGTCGACCCGGCGACGCTGCTGCTCACCGGGCTCACCCGGGACGGCGTCTACCTCGTCGAGAACGGCGAGGTGGTCGGCGAGGTGAACAACTTCCGGTTCAACGAGTCGCCGGTGGACCTGCTGTCGCGGGCCTCGGAGGCGGGCCGGACGGAGAAGACGCTGCCGCGCGAGTGGAGCGACTGGTTCACCCGGGCGGCGATGCCCGCCCTGCGGATCCCGGACTTCAACATGAGCTCGGTCAGCAAGGGAGTCTGACCCACCTAGACTGGGACGACTCTTACCCGCACGCATCACGAGGAGACGGACGACGTGACCGACATCGTCGACGAGCTGAAGTGGCGTGGGCTCTTCGCCCAGTCCACCGATGAGGACGCACTGCGCAAGGCTCTCGCGGACGGTCCCGTCACCTTCTATTGCGGTTTCGACCCGACCGCGGCCAGTCTCCACGTCGGCCACCTGGTCCAGGTCCTCACCGTCCGCCGGCTCCAGCAGGCCGGGCACCGGCCGCTGGCGCTGGTCGGCGGGGCCACCGGGCAGATCGGTGACCCGCGGCCGACGGCCGAGCGCACCCTGAACGACCCCGAGACGGTCGCGAACTGGGTGAACCGGCTGCGTTCGCAGATCGAGCCGTTCCTCTCCTTCGAGGGGGAGAACGCCGCGGTCATGGTGAACAACCTGGACTGGACCGCCGGAATGTCGGCGATCGAGTTCCTGCGGGACATCGGCAAGCACTTCCGGGTCAACAAGATGCTGACCAAGGACTCCGTCGCCCGCCGTCTGGAGTCCGAGCAGGGCATCAGCTACACCGAGTTCAGCTACCAGCTGCTCCAGGGCATGGACTTCCTGGAGCTGTACCGCCGCTACGGCTGCACCCTCCAGCAGGGCGGCTCGGACCAGTGGGGCAACCTGGTGGCCGGGCTCGACCTGATCCACCGCCTGGAGCCGGGCGCCGAGGTCCACGCGCTCGCGACCCCGCTGATGGTCAAGGCGGACGGCACCAAGTTCGGCAAGACCGAGGGCGGCGCCGTCTGGCTCGACCCGGAGATGACCACGCCGTACGCGTTCTATCAGTTCTGGCTGAACGTGGACGACCGGGACATCTCGACGTACATGCGCATCCTCTCCTTCAAGTCCCGCGAGGAACTGGAGGAGCTGGAGGCGCAGACCGCGGAGCGGCCGCAGGCGCGCGCGGCGCAGCGGGCGCTGGCGGAGGAGCTGACCACGCTGGTGCACGGCGCGGACCAGTGCGCGGCCGTCATCAACGCCTCCAAGGCGCTGTTCGGCCAGGGCGAGCTGACCGAGCTCGACGAGGCGACGCTGGCCGCCGCCCTTTCGGAGCTGCCGCACGCGCGGGTCACCGAGCTGGGCCAGGTCGTGGACCTGTTCACCGAGGTCGGTCTCGCCCCGAGCAAGTCGGGGGCGCGCCGCACGGTGAAGGAGGGCGGGGCGTACGTGAACAACGTGAAGGTCACCGCCGAGGACGCCGAGGTGTCGGCGGAGGAGCTGCTGCACGGGCGCTGGCTGGTGCTGCGGCGCGGCAAGAAGAACCTGGCGGCGATCGAGTTCGCCGGCGCGTGATCGCATAGCGCCCCGGACGTGCGGGAGGCCCGGTACGGCAGTGCCGTACCGGGCCTCCCAGCCGTTCCCGCGGTGCTAGGCCCGCCGTCTGTTGCCCTTCATCGAGGCCCACAGCATGTCGCCCACCCCGACCACGGCGACGGCGCCGATCAGCTGGAGCAGGTGGCGGGTCCAGTCGATGCCCTTGGTGTCGTTGACACCGATCCAGGTCGCGACGGCGTTGCCGAGCACGCTGCCGAGAATGCCGAACACGGTCGTCAGCCAGAGCGGGATCTGCTGTTTCCCGGGAAGGATCGCCTTCGCGATCAGTCCGAGGACGAATCCCACGATGATCGCCCACAACCAACTCATCGTCGCCTCCTTGTACGCAACTGCGCCCAGTCTCGGCCCATCCGCCATACGGCGCATGTCGGACAGCTCCATCCGTGCCCCGGTCTCGTCGGCGCACAGGGGCGGGCGTACGGTGGGAGCGAGGTCCGGACCGGGGAGGGTCCGGCGCGACCGGTGGGTGGTGGACGGCGATGGCGAAGCGTGGCGGGAGCGAGGTCTTCCGGATCACGGGGGCCCGGCAGGGGCTCGCGGACGACGTCCGGGGACGGCAGCGGCGTTATGTCATCTCGATGACCGTCCGGACGCTCTCGGTGATCGCGGCCGCGGTGCTGTGGAACGTCGAGCGGCACGTGGCGATCGTGGCGCTCGCCCTGGGCATCCTGCTCCCCTACATCGCCGTGGTCATCGCGAACGCGGGCCGCGAGACGGCTCCGTCGCTCCCTTCGACCTTCGTGCCGGCTCCGGTGCGGCCCGCGCTCGGCGCCGGCGAGACCTCGGCGGGCGGGGACGCGGAGCGACCGTACGGCCGGAATTGATCACGGACAGTGGCCGGAAACCTCAAGAAAAGCTCAGATCAATCATGAAGTTCCGGTGCACCGCACCCCATGTGCCGTGACATACTGCCTACGCGCTCCGCATCCCCCGTCGGAGCGACGGACCGATGCCGGGCAGCTCCCCCCGTGGCTGCCCGGCATCGCCCTTGCTGGACAATGATCAGGTGAGCGAAGAGAAGCCGATCTGTTCCGCCAAGGGCTGCCGCGCCGACGCCGTCTGGGTCCTCGCGTGGAACAACCCCAAGCTGCACGCGCCCGAGCGCCGCAAGACCTGGCTCGCGTGCGAGGAGCACCGCGAGCATCTGTCCCAGTTCCTGGGGGTACGGGGCTTCCTCAAGGACGTCGTGCCGCTGGCGGACTGGGAGTCCGACGAGGCCTGAGGACGCCGGGCCGCCCGGCGCCCGGATCCGGGCGCCGGCCTAGGGTTTCAGCCGCCGATCGCCGACATCGGGCGGTCGGGCTGGAGGAAGCTCGGGTCGTCGAGACCGGAGCCGGCCTTCTTGCCCCACATCGCCTTCTTCCAGATCTCCGCGACCTCGGCGTCGGAGGCGTCCGAGCGGAGCGTGGCCCGCAGGTCCGTCTCCTCGGTGGCGAACAGACAGGTCCGCACCTGGCCGTCGGCGGTGAGCCGGGTCCGGTCGCAGGCCCGGCAGAACGGCCGGGTGACGGAGGCGATGACCCCGACGGTGTGCGGGCCGCCATCGACGACCCAGCGCTCGGCGGGCGCCGAGCCGCGCTCCTGTGAGCCTTCGGGCGTCAGGGTGAAGCGGGTGCGCAGGGAGTCCAGGATGTCCCCGGCGGTGATCATGCCGTCGCGCTTCCAGCCGTGCTGGGCGTCCAGCGGCATCTGCTCGATGAAGCGGAGCTCGTAACCCTCCGCGATCGCCCAGCCGAGGAGGTCGGGGGCCTCGTCGGCGTTGAGCCCGGGCATCAGGACGGCGTTGACCTTGACCGGGGTGAGGCCGGCGTCGCGCGCGGCGGCCATGCCGTCGAGGACGTCCTGGTGGCGGTCGCGCCGGGTGAGGGTCTTGAAGACGTCGGGGCGCAGGGTGTCCAGGGAGACGTTGACCCGGTCGAGTCCGGCGGCCTTCAGGGCGGCGGCGGTGCGCTTGAGTCCGATGCCGTTGGTGGTGAGGGACATCCGGGGGCGGGGCTCCAGGGCCGCGCAGCGCTCGACGATGCCGACGAGTCCGGGACGCAGCAGCGGCTCACCGCCGGTGAAGCGGACCTCGGTGACGCCGAGGTCGGTGACGGCGATGCGGATCAGCCGGACGATCTCGTCGTCGGTGAGCAGGTCCGGCTTGGCGAGCCACTGGAGACCTTCCTCCGGCATGCAGTACGTGCAGCGCAGGTTGCACCGGTCCGTCAGCGAGACGCGCAGGTCGGTGGCCACGCGGCCAAAGGTGTCGATGAGCACTGTGGGCCCCCTCCCCGTTCGTGTGTCGGCGTGTGGTTCGAGCCTACGTGAGCCCTCGGACAACGAGCAGGGCAGATTGTCACGAGGACCGGCGCGGCCGCGTCGTAGAACTCTACGACGCGGCCGGCGGATCGCTGCGGAGCGTGTGCGTCCGGCTCCGTTCCGGTCAGTGCTTGACCGCGGCGGCGACCCCGACGCCGGTGAGGGACTTGACCTCCAGCTCCGCGTACTTGCCCGCGTCCGGCTCCTCCTTGGAGAGGAGCGAGCCGAGCCAACCGAGGAGGAAGCCGAGCGGGATCGAGACGAGGCCGGGGTTCTCCAGCGGGAACCAGTGGAAGTCCACGCCCTTGAACATCGAGGCCGGGCCGCCGGAGACGACCGGCGAGAAGAGCACGAGGACGACGGAGGAGATCAGTCCACCGTAGATCGACCAGAGCGCTCCCGTGGTGGTGAACCTCTTCCAGAACAGCGAGTAGAGGATCGTCGGCAGGTTGGCCGAGGCGGCGACCGCGAAGGCGAGGGCGACCAGACCGGCGACGTTGAGGTCGCGGGCGAGGGCGCCGAGGGCGATCGACACGATGCCGATGAGGACGGTGGACCAGCGGGCGGCCCGCATCTCCTCCTTCTCGGTGGCCTTGCCGCGCTTGATCACGTTCGCGTAGATGTCGTGCGCGAAGGACGAGGACGAGGCGAGGGTGAGACCGGCGACGACGGCGAGGATGGTGGCGAAGGCGACGGCGGAGATGACGGCGAGCAGGATCGCGCCGCCGGTGGAGTCGGCGCCGCCGCCGACTTCCAGGGCGGTGAGCGGTGCCGCCGTGTTGCCCGCCTTGTTGGACGCCTTGATGGTGTCGCCGCTGAGCAGGGCGGCGGCGCCGAAGCCGAGGACGATCGTCATCAGGTAGAACGCGCCGATGATGCCGATGGCCCAGTTGACCGACTTACGGGCGGCCTTGGCGGTCGGCACCGTGTAGAAGCGGATCAGGATGTGGGGCAGGCCGGCGGTGCCCAGGACGAGGGCGATGCCGAGCGAGATGAAGTCGAGCTTCGAGACGCCGGAGATGCCGTACTTGAGGCCGGGCTCCAGGAAGGCGTCGCCCTTGCCGCTGTTGGTGGCTGCGGCGCCGAGCAGCTGGGAGAGGTTGAAGTCGAACTTCAGCAGGATGAGGAAGGTGATGAGGAGGGTGCCCGCGATGAGCAGGACGGCCTTCACCATCTGCACCCAGGTGGTGCCCTTCATGCCGCCGATCGTCACGTAGACGATCATCAGGACGCCGACGAGGGCGACGATCCCGATCTTGCCGCCGTCGCTGGTGATGCCGAGCAGCAGCGAGACGAGCACACCCGCGCCGGCCATCTGCGCGAGCAGGTAGAAGATCGAGACGACGATGGTGGAGGTGCCGGCGGCGGTGCGGACGGGCCGCTGGCGCATCCGGTACGCGAGGACGTCGCCCATCGTGAACCGGCCGGAGTTGCGCAGCGGTTCGGCGACCAGGAGCAGGGCGACGAGCCAGGCGACCAGGAAGCCGATGGAGTAGAGGAAGCCGTCGTAGCCGTAGAGGGCGATGGCGCCGCTGATGCCGAGGAAGGACGCGGCGGACATGTAGTCGCCGGAGATCGCGAGGCCGTTCTGGAAGCCGGTGAACTGGCCTCCGCCGGCGTAGAAGTCGGCGGCGCTGCGGGTCTGGCGGCCGGCCCAGACGGTGATGACCAGGGTCGCCAGGACGAAGGCGCCGAACAGGGCCATGATCAGGGGCCGGTGCTCGCTGGTGGCGTTGCCCGCCGCGAGCAGGACGGGGGTGCTCATGCGTCGGCCTCCATGCGCTCTCTGATGGCCTCGGCCTTGGGGTCGAGCCGGTTCGCCGCGTGCCGCGAGTAGAGCCAGGCGATGAGGAAGGTGGTGGCGAACTGGCCGAGGCCGAGGACGAGCGCCACGTTGATGTTGCCGAAGACCTTGGTGCCCATGAAGCCGCCCGCGTAGTTGGAGAGCAGCACGTACAGCAGGTACCAGGCGATGAAGGCCAGGGTGAGCGGGAAGGCGAAGGAGCGGTACGTGCGGCGCAGTTCGCCGAACTCCTCGCCCTCCTGCACCTCGACGAACTGTTCCGTCGTGGGCGACGCGGGCGCGGATGCGGACCCCGTCCCGTCTCTGGGCGGCGGCGGTGCTTCGGTAGCCACGGAATCTCCTCGTGACGCGGGGGCGGACGGCATGGTCAAGGGGGCCTCACCAGGGGTGCGGGAACAGGGGCGCCGTCTGGAGCCCCTCCCCTGTCCAACGGCACGGAGCGGAACGGGAAGTGGTTCACGCGGGGGATTTCTTCGGTCAGATCTTCATGAAGTCTTCTCAACTCATTGAAGGGCATGGAAGATCAGCGATAGCTTCACTCGTCATGCACCTGTCCGCGCGTAAACCCGCGCGCGGACAGTACATACGGATGATGTGGAGAACCCATGGCTCATCTGGGATCGAGGCGCGGCCGAGCTCTCGCTCTGCCGGTTGGTCTCGCGCTCACGGCCTCGCTCGGCTTCCTTCCCTCCGGCGCCGCCTCCGCCGCGGAACTGAGTGACGCTCCGGCGGCGACGGTGGCGACGAACGGCCCGAAGCTGTCGTACGTCGTGAACGTCGCGGGTGGCCGCTGGACCGCCGCCTCGGTGAAGAAGGCGATCGCCGCCGCGGGCGGCGAGGTGGTCATCTCGTACGACCAGATAGGTGTCATCGTCGTCCACTCGCAGAACCCCGAGTTCGCGAAGACGATCCGCAAGGCCCGCGGCGTGGTGTCGGCCGGCTCGACCCGTACCGCCCCGCTCTCCGTGCAGACCGACAACTCGGTCGGCGGCGGCTCGCAGGCGCTGACCGAGGCCGAGGCCAAGGCCGCCGCCGCCCGCGCGACGGACGAGCAGGACGCCCTCGAGCCCCTCCAGTGGGACCTGCCGGCCATCAAGGCCGACAAGGCCCACCAGCGGACGCTGGGCAGCAAGCGCGTCACCGTCGGTGTCATCGACACCGGTGTCGACGACACCCACCCGGACCTGGCGCCGAACTTCGACGCCAAGGCCTCGGCCAACTGCGTCTCCGGCAAGCCGGACACGACGGCGGGCTCGTGGCGTCCGAACCCGGGCGAGAGCGACCACGGGACGCACGTCGCCGGTACGATCGCGGCCGCCAAGAACGGCATCGGCATCACCGGTGTCGCCCCGGGCGTCAAGGTCTCCGGCATCAAGGTGTCCACCCCGGACGGCTTCTTCTACACGGAGGCCGTGGTCTGCGGCTTCGTGTGGGCGGCCGAGCACGGCGTCGACATCACGAACAACAGCTACTACACCGACCCGTGGATGTTCGCCTGCAAGAACGACGAGGACCAGAAGGCCCTCATCGAGGCGGTCACCCGGGCGACCCGCTACGCGGAGCGCAAGGGCACGGTCAACGTCGCGGCGGCCGGCAACTCCAAGTTCGACCTGGCGGCCGACGAGATCCTCGACAACAGCAGCCCGAACGACACCACGCCGGGCGACCGGGTCATCGACCCGAAGGAGTGCCTGGACTACCCGGCGATGCTCCCGGGCGTCGTGACGGTCTCCGCGACCGGCGCGAAGAACCTGAAGTCCTCGTACTCCAACTACGGTCTCGGTGTCATCGACATCGCCGCCCCCGGCGGTGACCGCACCCAGTACCAGGCGCCGGAGGCCCCCGCGAACAACGGCCTCATCCTGTCGACCACGGTCAACGGCGGCTACAACTACAAGGCCGGTACGTCGATGGCCTCGCCGCACGCGGCGGGTGTCCTGGCCCTGATCAAGTCGACGCACCCGTACGCGAGCCCGGCCGCGCTCAAGGCGCTGCTGTACGCGCAGGCCGACAAGCTCGCCTGCACCAACCCGTACGACATCGAGGGCGACGGCAAGATCGACGCCGTCTGCGAGGGCGGCAAGAACAAGAACGGCTTCTACGGGGCCGGTCTGATCGACGCGCTGGACGCCGTCCGCCGCTAGTCGGCCAGTCCGCTAGTCGGCTAGTGGGCGCACGAGTGGACGAGGGGCCCTGGTGGGGTGCGCCACACCAGGGCCCTTGCGCATGGCACTGAGTGCCACACTGCCGTCATGGACAACACAGTGCGCACCGGTACGGAGTTGTTGTGGTCGGCCCTCGGCGGCGATCCCGCCCTGGTGGACCGGGTGGAGTACGGCGGACCCGGCGGACTGCTGCCGGCCCGGCTGCCCGTGCTCGACCTCGCCAGGGCGGCGGTGGCCGTCGCCGGACTCGCCGCCGTCGAGCGGGCCGGTCTGCCCGGTCCCGTACGGGTGGACGACGGGGCCGTCGCCACCGCCTTCGTGAGCGAGCGTCATCTGCGGGTCGACGGGCGGGCCCCGGTGAACTTCGCGCCGCTCTCCCGGTTCTGGCGGGCCGCCGACGGCTGGGTCCGCACCCACGCCAACTACCCGCACCACCGCGCCGCGCTGCTCGCCGCCCTCGGCGTGCCCGACGGGTCCGTGGAGGCCGTCGCGGCGGCGGTCGCCGGGCGGAAGGCCGTCGACGTCGAGACGGCGGTGTACGCGGCCGGGGGCCTGGCCGTCGCCCTGCGCACGCCCGCGCAGTGGGCGGCGCACCCGCAGGGCCGGGAGGTCGCCGCGCGGCCGCTGCTGAGCCAGGAGCGGCTCGACGAGGCCCCGCCCCGGCGCCGTACCGGCCCGCTGCGGGTGCTCGACCTGACGCGGGTGATCGCCGGGCCGGTCGCGACCCGGACGCTCGCGCTGCTCGGCGCGGACGTGCTGCGGATCGACCCGCCGGGCAACCCCGAACTCCCCGACCAGCACGCGGACACGGACGTCGGCAAGCGGACGGCCGCGCTCGACCTGGAGCGGCCGTCCGACCGGCGGACCTTCGACGAACTCCTGGACTCCGCCGACGTGCTGGTCACCGGCTACCGGCCCGGCGCCCTCGACCGCTTCGGCCTGCACCGCCCCGGCCTCGTCACCGCCCGGCTCTCCGCCTGGGGCGACTACGGGCCGTGGGGCGAGCGGCGCGGCTTCGACAGCCTGGTCCAGGTGGCGACCGGCATCGGGGTGACCGAGGGTTCGCCGCAGGAGCCGGGCGCGCTGCCCGCGCAGGCCCTGGACCACGGCACCGGCTATCTGCTCGCGGCGGCGGTGCTGCGGTCGCTGACGGAGCAGGACCGGGAGGGCGGGACCCGGCTCGTCCGGCTCGCGCTGGCGCAGACGGGCCACTGGCTGACGCACGCCCTGCCCCGGTACGAGCCCGAGCGGTACCTCACGGAGTCGGACGGCCCGCTGGGGCGGCTGCGGCACGCGCTGTCCCCGGTGTCGTACGAGGGCGGGCCGTCCTCCTGGTCGCGCCCGCCGGGCCTGGCGGGGGCCGACGCCCCCGCGTGGGCGAGTCCGGCGTGACCCCCCGTCCTACGGCTTGACGAGGACCTTGAGCGCGGTGCGCTCGTCCATGGCCTTGTAGCCGCCCGGGACGCCTTCGAGGCCGACGGTCAGGTCGAAGACCGGGGACGGGTCGATGGTGCCGTCGAGGACGTCCGGGAGCAGCTCGGGGATGTACGCGCGGACCGGGGCGACTCCGCCGCGCAGGGCGATGTTCCGGTCGAACATGACGGAGAGGTCGAGTCCGGTGCCGCTGCCGTGCGGGACGCCGACGTAGCCGATGGAGCCGCCGTCGCGGGAGATCGCGACGGCGGTCCGCATGGACTGCTCGGTGCCGACGGCCTCGATGACGGCGTGGGCGCCCTGGCCGCCGGTGAGCTCGCGGACGGCGGCCTCGGCGGCCTCGCCGCGCTCGGCGACGACGTCGGTGGCGCCGAAGCGGCGGGCGATGTCGGTGCGGGCGGTGTGGCGGCCGAGCGCGATGATCCGCTCGGCGCCGAGGCGCTTGGCGGCGAGGACGCCGCAGAGGCCGACGGCGCCGTCGCCGACGACGGCGACCGTGGAGCCCGCGCGGACGCCGGCGCCGAGGGCGGCGTGGTGGCCGGTGCCCATGACGTCGGAGAGGGCGAGGAGCGCGGTGAGGAGCCGGTCGTCGGAGGCGGCGTCGGCGGGGAGCTTGACGAGGGTGCCGTCGGCGAAGGGGACGCGGACGGCCTCGCCCTGGCCGCCGTCGGAGCCGACCGAGCCCCAGAAGCCGCCGCGCGGGCAGGAGGTCTGGAGGCCCTCGGCGCAGTAGTCGCAGGTGCCGTCGGACCAGACGAAGGGGGCGACGACGAGGTCGCCCGCGGTGAAGCCGGTGACCTCGGAGCCCGCGGCCTCGACGATGCCGAGGAACTCGTGGCCGATGCGCTGGCCGGGCTGCCGGGCGGACTCGCCGCGGTAGGCCCAGAGGTCGCTGCCGCAGACGCAGGCGCGCAGGACTCGGACGACGACGTCGGTGGGGTCCTGCACCACCGGGTCGGGCACGTCCTCCACGCGCATGTCGAACGGGGCGTGGATGGTGGTGGCGCGCATGGCGGACGGTCCTTGCTGTCAGACGGTTGTACGACGTTCACCGTACATCGCGCGGAGCGCTCCCGCCGTCAGCAGGTACTGCGCCGCGATGTAGGTCAGCATGACCCAGAAGTCCGGGACCGGCAGCTGGGGCCACTCGGCCACCCCGGTGGCGATGAGCGTGTCGGACAGCAGGAACAGGGCGCCGCCGAGTCCGGCGACCGGCCCGAGGGAGCTCGACCGGTAGGCCATGGCGGTCAGGAGCAGCGAGTACCCGGCGACGGGGACGCGCAGGTCGGCGGGGAGATCGGGCCAGAGGAGCACGACGGTGCCGACGAGGACGGCCGCGTACAGGGCGCCGAGGACCGGGGACGTACGACGGCGTCCGAAGAGGGCCAGGTAGCAGACGTGCCCGGCTGCGAAGGAGGCCATGCCGACGAGGAAGGTCCCGTCGGCGTCCGAGAGCAGGAGGACGTCGCCGCCCCAGCCGAGGAGGAGCGCGGCGGTCAGCGGCCTGGGGGCGCCCCGGGTGAGGGCGTACCCGGCGAGCAGGGGCATCAGGAGCGGCTTGGCGATCTGGTGGCCGAGCTCGGCGCCGCAGAGCAGGGAGCCCAGGTCGACGGCGGCCGCGAGCCAGAAGAGGGCGAGCAGCGCGCCGGGCGTCCGGCCGGGGAGGGGCGTCACGCGGTGCGCTCCGGGGTGGCCTCGGCGGGCTGCCAGCCGGGGCCCCGGAAGACCCGGCCTGCGCGCTCGCGCCAGTCGTGCGCGGCCCGGAGGTCGCGGGCGATGGCGGCGTATTCGTGGGTGGCGACGCGCAGCGGGTTGTAGGTCTCGATGTTCTTGGTGAGGCCGTAGACGGGCCGTTCGGTCTCGCCGGTCCAGGAGCCGAACATCCGGTCCCAGACGATGAGGATGCCGCCGAAGTTCCGGTCCAGGTAGCCGCCTTGGGAGGCGTGGTGGACGCGGTGGTGCGAGGGGGTGTTCAGGACGTACTCGAAGGGCCGGGGCAGCTTGTCGATCCGCTCGGTGTGGATCCAGAACTGGTAGACGAGGTTGACCGAGTAGCAGAAGGCGACGGCGGCCGGGTGCACGCCGAGCGCGATCATCGGCAGGTAGAACGGCCAGGAGGTGACGCCGGTCCAGGGCTGCCGCAGGGCGGTGCTGAGGTTGAACTTGCGGCTGCTGTGGTGGACGACGTGGCAGGCCCAGAGGACGCGGATGACGTGGTGTCCGCGGTGCTGCCAGTAGTAGAGGAAGTCCTGGGCGAGCAGCATGAGCGGGATCGTCCACCAGAGGACGGGGACGCGGAGCGGGGTCAGCTCGTACACGGCGGTGTAGAGCGCGACGACGGGGATCTTCCACAGCGCGTCGAAGGCCAGGCTGCCGAGTCCCATGCCGATGCTGGTGGCGGCGTCCTTGGTCTCGTACCCGGCGGCGTCCTCGTCGGGGTGGATGCGGTGGCTGATCATCTCCAGGACGGTCAGCAGGACGAACGCCGGTATGGACCAGAGCACGACGTCGGGCAGGTTCGGCATGCCGACGACGGTAGGGGCGGGGGCGGGGGTGCGGCTAGACGGTGTTACCGACAAGTATGCGAGACGAGTTGTCAGCAGGCTTTGGCACCTTCCGACAAGGCACGACCGCCGGCCCTGCCCGATCGGCAGGGCCCTCCTAGACCCCCGTCGCCCCCAGCAGCGATCCCGCCCCGTAGGTGACCGCCATCGCCAGGGCCCCGCCGGCCACGTTGCGCAGGACGGCCCGGCCGGCGGGGGCGGCGCCCAGGCGGGCGCTCCACCAGCCGGTGAGCGTCAGGGCGGCGAGGACGGAGACCACGGTGACCCAGAGCCGGGCGGAGGCCGGCGGGAGCACGATCGCGAGGAGCGGGAGCAGGGCGCCGACGGTGAAGGCGAGGAAGCTGGCGGCGGCCGCGTGCCAGGGCACGGTCAGCTGGTCCGGGTCGATGCCCAGCTCCACGCGCGCGTGGGCCCGCAGCGCGTCGCGGGCGGTGAGCTGCTCGGCGGCCTCGCGGGCCACGTCGGCGGAGAGGCCGCGGGCGGCCAGGAGGCCGGTCAGTTCGGCGAGCTCCGCCTCCGGGTCCTCGCGCAGTTCCCGCTTCTCCTGGGCGAGCGCGGCCTTCTCCGAGTCGCGCTGGGTGGAGACCGAGACGTACTCCCCCGCCGCCATCGACATCGATCCGGCGAGCAGTCCCGCGAGGCCCGCGGTGAGCAGCGCGGCCTGGGACTCGGTGGCGCCGGCGACGCCGACGACGAGGCCCGCGGTGGAGACGACCCCGTCGTTGGCTCCGAGCACCGCGGCCCGGAGCCAGTTGAGACGGGAGCCGAGGCCGCCGCCGTGGGCCTCGTCGTGTTCAGGTGCGTCGGTCACCCGGGGAGCGTCGGTCACCCCAGGAGCCTCGCACCCGGCGGGTCACCAGACGCGGACCGACCCGCCCGGCGCGAAGGCCGGGCTGGTGGCCCCGGCGGGGACCTCCTTGAGGGGTTCGGCGATCTCCTCGACCGCCGGACCGTGGACGGCCGCCAGGGAGTCCAGGTACGGCAGGTCGAAGCCGTAGACGCGGGCCGCGTTGCCGCCGACCATCGCCGCGACCTCCTCCTTCGGCAGTCCCGCGTAGGCGATCCGGAGGCCTTCGCGGGAGTACGGGGTGGTGCCCTCGTCGTGCGGGTAGTCGCTGCCCCACATGATCTTGTCGAGGCCGATCCGGTCGCGCAGCGGCACCTCGTGGGGGCGCATGAAGCTCGCGCCGACGAAGCAGTTGTCGCGCCAGACCGCGCTGGGGCCCTTGCCCATGGCCTCGGCGAGACCGGCGCCGAACTTCGACTCCGCGGTGGAGGCCTTCGTCACCGCCGACACCAGCCGCCCGTGGTAGTAGTCCAGCATGTCGAGCACGCCCGGGATCCAGCCCGAACCCTGCTCGGTCAGGACCAGCTTGAGCCCCGGGTGGCGCCGGAACGCGCCGCCGAAGACCAGGTGCCACAGCGCCCGGTGGGAGAACCAGGTGGTCTCCACCATGAAGACCGCCCGGGCCGCCGGTTCGTCGCCGAGCGGCGGGGACGCCGAGCCGCCGTGGTGGTTGACGGGGAGGCCGAGCTCGGCGCAGACCGCCCAGATCGGGTCGTACGCCTCCGAGTACAGGTCCGGCACGGGCGATCCCGGCGGCACCCCGGGCAGCAGGATGCCGCCGGTCAGGCCCGCCTCGCGGGCGCGGCGGATCTCGGCGACCGCCGCGTCCACGTCGTTGAGGAGGATCTGGGCCACGCCCGCCCGGCGGCCCGGCGCGGCCGCGCAGAAGTCGGCCAGCCAGCGGTTGTGCGCCTGGAGCCCGGCCCAGCGCAGCTCGTACTCGGCCGCGGTGGGCGGCTGGGCCATCAGGGAGGCCTTGGGGAAGAACGGCGGGATCGTGTTCGGGAAGACGACCTCGGCGACGATGCCGTCGGCCTCCAGTTCGCGCAGCCGGCGCTCGGAGTTCCAGTTCCGGTCGGCGGTGTCGGCGAGCAGGTCCTCGTACGGGTTGACGTAGCCGGCGGCCCAGGCGTCGAAGGCCTCGTGGTGCTTCCTCTCCAGGTACGGCCGGTAGTCCAGGAGGTCGGCGCCCGCGTGGCAGTCGGCCGACACGACCGTGTAGCGGTCCATCAGTTCACCCCCAGGGCGGGGAAGTCGTGGTCCGTCAGCCAGTGCCTGCCGACCTCGCGCGAGCGGGCCCAGGAGGCCTCCACGGCGGCCTGGTCGGCGGGCTGGCCGAGGTCGGCGGGGGTGGGACCGATCCGCCTGGCGATCGGATCCAATTTCTGGACATCGAATCCGAAGACCTCGGCCGCCGCGAGACCCAGCATCCGCCGCGTCTCCGCCACCGGGATGTCGTGGAACGTGTTCCGCAGCCACGCGCGCGTGGTGGGCCAGGTGCCCTCCGGGTGCGGGAAGTCCGAGCCCCACAGGATGTTGTCCACGCCGATCTCGTACCGCTGCGCGAGCTCCCGCCGCTTGGTGTTGGTCGCGCAGATGAAGACCTGCCGGTCGAGGTACTCGCTCGGCGGCCGCCGCAGCTCCGCGAACGGGGACAGCTTCTTGCCGCCGTGCGCGCCCAGGTAGAGCCGGTCCATGAACCAGAGCAGGTTCGGCAGCCACCAGCAGCCGGACTCGGCGACGCCGAACCGCAGCCCGGGGTGCCGCTCGAAGACGCCCGACCAGAGCAGGAACCAGAGCGGCCTGGCCGGCCACCAGGTGACCTCGGAGACGTAGATGCCGAGGTGGTCGCCGTACTCCTCGCGCGGCGCCGCCCCGGAGTGGGTGACCAGCGGCATCCCGGTCTCGGCGGCGGCCGCCCAGACGGGGTCGTAGCGCCGGTCGTGGTACGGCTCCTTGTCCACCCACATGGAGGGGATCATCAGCGCCCCGAGGCCCGACTCCTTGGCCCGGTGGATCTCGGCGACCACCTTCGCGGGCTCGGCCGTGATCGGCAGCAGCGCCACCCCGCAGTGCCGCTCGGGATTCTGCCCGACGAACTCGGCGAGCCAGCGGTTGTGCGCCTGCGCGCCCGCCATGCCGAGCTCCGGGTCCTGGTCGCCGGAGAGGCCGAGGCCGACGCCGAAGGGCGCGGCGGTCTGGCTGTCGACGGCGTCCGCGTCGGGGAAGACGACCTCGGCCGCCACCCCGTCGCCGTCGAGCTCCTTGAGCCGCTGCCCGGCGTCCCAGCCGCCCCGCAGCCCTTCCTCGTTGTCGCTGAACCACTTGTTCGCGAAGGCCTCGTTGCGGACCCCGAGCCGGGTCATGGCCTCCCGGCGCGCCTCGCGGCCGGCGAGGAACTCGTCGAACGCGCGGTGGAAGCGGGAGTCGAGGTAGGGCCGGTACTCCTCGGTGGGCAGCCCGGCGTGGCAGTCGGAGGAGATGATCAGATACGGGTCGTTCGGATCGGCCATCGGGGCCCCCTCAGTCGAGGATGAAGTTCTCCAGGTACGACGGGTTCGAGCGGTCGAGCATCGACCGCGAGCGCGCCGTGATCTGCCGGTCGCTGTGCTCGCTCTCCGGCAGCATCCAGAAGCGGTCGGCGCGGATGCCGTCGACGACGTGCTCGGCGACCTCCTCCACCGGGGTGAAGGCGACCTCGTGTCCGGCCTCCTTCATGGCGGCCTCCCACTGGTCGAGGCTGCGGTACGGGGTCTTGCGCGGGCGCTGCTTGGCGTACCGCTCGGGCCGGTTGCGGTGCGACTCCCAGAGTCCGGTGCGGAGCATGTGGGGCCCCGGGAAGAGCACGGACGCGCCCACGCGCGCGTGCTCGGCCCTCAGATGGGCGTAGAGCGACTCGGTCATCGTGACCACGGCCGCCTTGGTCACCGCGTACACCGAGGCGGTGGGCAGCGGGGCGATGCCGCCGTCGCCGGAGGAGGTGTTGACGACGTGGCCGGGTTCGCCGCCCGCGATCATGCGGGGGACGAAGGCCTGGATGCCGTGGAAGACGCCCCAGACGTTGACCGCGAAGGCCCACTTCCAGTCGTTGGGCTCGTGCTCCCACATGCGGCCCTCGGCGCCCGAGCCGACGCCCGCGTTGTTGCAGAGGACGTGGACGGCGCCGAAGGTCTCGTACGCGGCGTCCGCGAACGCCCGGACCTGGTCGGCGTCGGAGACGTCGACCGTCCGGGCGAGGACCTGCGCCCCGCCCTCCATCAGCTCGTCGGCGGCCTCCGCCAGCGGGCCCTCCTCGACGTCGCCGAGGACGACGGCGAGGCCTTCGGCGGCGAAGCGGCGGGCCATGGCGAGGCCGATGCCGCTCGCCGCGCCGGTGACGACGGCGACCTGTCCCGCGCGCAGCTTCATCACACGCTCCCTTCCGGCGGGCCGTCGAGGATCTGCTGCGGGTCGTCGTACCGCTGGTGGATGTACGGCAGCAGGGCGCGGGCGGAGACGCGTTCGGCGACCGTGCCCTTCTGGTCGGTGGTCTTCTCGCCGATGGTGATCTCGACGATCCGGCGGACCGGCAGGTCGGCGACCGGGTCGTACATGGACTCGCGCAGGACGACGTCGCCGGTGATCCGCTCCAGCCTGCGCACCTTCTCGTTGCGGACGCAGTGGACGAGGACGGGTTCGGCGTCGAAGCCGGTGCCGTCGACGCCCGGCAGGAACTTGAAGTAGAAGTCGGTCTTCTCGGCGGGCTCGGGCAGCGGCAGCGGGCCGGACACCGCGCCGCGCACCTCGACGAAGTCGATGCCGTGCCGCCCGAGCGCGGCGCGGACCACGAGTCCCTCGCGCTCGACGACGACGTCGCCGAGCTTCTTGGGCTCGCCGAAGACCTCCCGGCCGCCGACGAGTGCCCGCTCGTGGGTCATCGGCATGACCAGCGGGTACCAGCCCTCGCGGTCGCCGTGGGCGGCGGCGACGGCCACGGAGCCGGCGCCGAGGGGGTAGCCGGGCAGGTCGACCCGGGAGATGTTGGCCCGGACGAGGGGCCGCTCGGTGGGTTTGAGCGGGGGCGGCAGAACGGCCGCCACCACGTCCGGATCGGTCTCCCAGACGGCGACCACTCCGGTGGACCAGATGTCGGGGAGCTTCGCGCTCTTCGTCCGGGCCGCGGTGATCTCGGCGTCGGTGCGCGCCCCGTACCGTACTCGTGCCATGACGTACCACCCTTCAGGGGGTCGGGTCTGTAACAGAGTTACACCGGCGGCGATGAAGGGTAAAGACCCGTGCACGCGACAGAGTTGGGGGACCGGATGGCGCGCACCGCACTCACCCGGGAGGAGGTCCTGGAGACCGCCGCCGCCCTGGTGAAGCAGCACGGTCCGGACGCCCTCACCATGCGCAAGCTCGCGGCCGAGCTCGGCACCGCGGTCACCTCGATCTACTGGCACGTCGGCAACCGCGAGTCCCTCCTGGACGCGCTGGTCGAGCGGACCGTCGCCGACCTCGCCGCGATCACCGCGCGCGGCCGCACGCCGGCCGCCCGGATCGTCTCGGTGGCCCGCGCGCTGCGCCGGGAGCTGCGGGCGCGCCCGCACCTGGTGGCGATGGTCCACGAACGGGGTCTGACGGAACGCATGTTCCTGCCCGCCCAGCGCACCCTGGCCCAGGAGGTGCACGCGGCCGGGCTGCGCGGCGCGCGGGCGGCGGAGGCGGTCCGGGCGGTGCAGATCCAGGTCGTCGGCCACGTGCTGGTCGAGCGCAACCGCGAACGGGCCCCGGTCCAGTCCCCGGCCGAGGTGGAGCTCTGGCAGACCGCCACGACCGACCCGCCGGACCCGGCTCTCACCCGCGCCCTGGCCGCCCCGATCGACCCGGAGCGGCTCTTCACCACCTCCGTACGCGCCCTGGTGGACGGGCTTTTGACCCCCGGGAACGCCCCGGCCGCGCCGACCGCCCCGGCCGGTGGACGGCCCGTCGGGGACCCGGAGCGGGACACCGGGGACGGAGGGGTCGGTCGTGGGCCGTATTCTCATTGACCGTGCTTGACGACCGTACGACAGCAGCGACGTGGCCGGCCGCCTACCCGCAGGGGTACGCGGTCGTCGACGTGGAGACCACCGGACTCGCCCGCGACGACCGGATAGTGTCGGCTGCCGTCTACCGGCTGGACGCCCAGGGGAACGTCGAGGACCACTGGTACACCCTCGTCAACCCCGAGCGCGATCCGGGACCCGTCTGGATCCACGGGCTCACCACCGACGTCCTGGCGGGCGCGCCGCTCTTCCCGGAGATCGCGGCGGAGTTCGCGGCCCGGCTGGACGGGCGGGTGCTCGTCGCTCACAACGCCATGTTCGACTGGCAGATGATCGCCCGGGAGTACGCGCGCGCGGAGTCCGCCGCCCCGGTGCGGCAGCGGCTGTGCACGATCGCGCTCGCCAAGGAGCTGTCGCTGCCGCTGCCCAACCACAAGCTGGAGTCGCTCGCCGCGCACTTCGGCGTCGTGCAGCAGCGCGCGCACAACGCGCTCGACGACGCGCGGGTGCTCGCCGAGGCGTTCCGGCCGAGTCTGCACGCGGCGGCCGAGCGGAACGTCAGGCTGCCGCTGCTGGAGTGCCGGCCGCTGACCGAGTGGGCCTCCTCGTCCGAGCGGCCCCGGATCGGGCAGCAGGCCTCGTCCCCGTACGGCTCCTCGTACCGGGCCGGCAGCTGGCGTCCCTCGCGGAAGCGTCCGCCGTGCCCGTACCCCAACCCCGGCCGGTACGAGACGGACAAACCTCTCAAGCAGGGCATGCGGGTGGCGTTCTCGGGGGACACCTCCGTCGACCGCGAGCTCCTGGAGGACCGCACCGTCGACGCCGGACTCCATGTCGCCGGCAGCGTCTCCCGGCTGACCAGCCTGCTGGTCACCAACGACCCGGACTCCGCCACCTCCAAGACCGTCAAGGCCAAGTCCTTCGGCACGCCGATCGTCGACGAGGCCGCCTACACCCAGCTCCTGAGGGACGTGGCCCCGGCAGACGGGTGACACCCCCCGCCCCTGCGGGCGTGCCGAGCTGCGCACGCCCGCCGGGGGCTCCACCCTGTGGCGCATGGCACGTTGTGAGGTCTGCGGAAACGATTACGGCATGTCCTTCGAGGTTCATGCACAGGGCGCGATCCATGTCTTCGACTGCTTCGCCTGCGCCATCCACCGCATGGCGCCCATCTGCGAGCACTGCCGGGTCCAGATCATCGGACAGGGCGTCGAGGTCGACGGCAGCTGGTACTGCGGCGGCCACTGCGCCCGCGCGGAGGGAAAGGTGGGCATCGTCGACAGGGTCTGAGGAAACGATCCTCGGCTCGCCCGGTCGAGCCGAACCCCCCGTGCGTGCACCCCATGGACCGAGTTGTACGGTCATGGGGTGTACCGCTTCCTGTTGTCCCGGCAGTGGGTGATCCTCACCCTCATCGCACTCGTCCTCGTCCCGACGATGATCGAGCTGGGCTTCTGGCAGTTCCACCGGCACGAACGCCGGGTCGCCCAGAACTCCCTGATCGCGGACAGCATCGCGGCGAAGCCGGTCCCGGTCGAGGAGCTCACCTCCCCCGGGCACACGGTCCCGCGCTCCGACTACTGGCGGCCCGCCACCGCCACCGGCACCTTCGACACCGCCCACGAGGTGGTGGTCCGGCGCCGTACCTCCTCCGACGACCGGGTGGGCGTGCACGTCCTCACCCCGCTGGTCCTCCGGGACGGGAAGACCGTCCTGGTCAACCGCGGCTGGGTGGAGGCCGCCGCCGACCAGCACTCCTACCCGCCGGTGCCGCCCGCCCCCAAGGGCGAGGTCACCATCACCGGCCGCCTCAAGGCCGACGAGACGACCGGCGCCAGCGGCATCAAGGACCTGAAGGGCCTGCCCGACCGCCAGGTCATGCTGATCAACAGCCGGCAGCAGGCCGAGCTCATCGGCCGCGAGGTCCTCGGCGGCTACCTCGAACTGATCGCTCCCGAGCCCGCCGGCGGCACCCCCGAGCCGATCCCCGCGCCCGACCACGACTCGATCGGCGCCCACATGGCGTACGCCGTGCAGTGGTGGCTCTTCGCGGCCGGCGTGCCCGTCGGCTGGGTGATCCTGGTCCGCCGGGAGAAGCGTGACCAGCAGGCCGCAGCGGAGGCCCCCGAGGCCCCGGAGAACCCCGATCGGGACGCGGACGCGATCCAGGCCACTCCGTCCCGCTGATTGACCGGCGCCACATCCGGGAACAGCCCAAAGCGTGACGCAACGTATCGACGACTACGCCCTCATCGGCGATCTCCAGACCGCCGCACTCGTCGGCCGCGACGGATCGGTCGACTGGCTGTGTCTGCCCCGCTTCGACTCCGCCGCCTGCTTCGCCGCGATCCTCGGCGACGAGGACAACGGCCACTGGCGGCTCGCCCCCAAGGGCGCCACGACCTGCGCCACCCGCCGGTACGCGGAGGACTCCCTCGTCCTGGAGACCTACTGGGAGACCCGTACGGGCACGGTCAAGGTCACCGACTTCATGCCGCAGCGGGACCGCGCCCCCGACCTGATGCGGATCGTCGAGGGCCTCAGCGGCAGCGTCGAGATGAGCGGCGTGCTGCGGCTGCGCTTCGACTACGGCTCGGTCGTGCCCTGGATGCGCCGCTCCGACGGCCACCGGGTCGCGGTCGCCGGTCCCGACGCGGTCTGGCTGCGCAGCGAGCCGCCGGTGAAGACCTGGGGCCAGCAGTTCTCCACCTGCTCCTCGTTCACCGTCGCCGCCGGCGAGAAGGTCGCCTTCGTGCTGACCTGGCATCCCTCGCACGAACCCCGCCCCGACCTCGTCGACCCCTACGAGGCCCTGGAGCAGTCGCTCGCTGACTGGCGCGCATGGGCGGCCCGCTGCACGTACCAGGGCCCCTACCGGGAGGCGGTGCTGCGCTCCCTCATCACCCTCAAGGCGCTCACCTACGCCCCGACCGGCGGGATCATGGCCGCCCCCACCACCTCCCTCCCCGAGGAGGTCGGCGGCGTGCGGAACTGGGACTACCGCGCCTGCTGGCTGCGGGACTCCTCCCTGACCCTCGGCGCGCTGCTCGCCGCCGGATACGTCGACGAGGCATGCGCCTGGCGGGACTGGCTGCTCCGCTCGGTCGCCGGGGACCCGGCCGACCTGCAGATCATGTACGGCCCGGCCGGGGAACGCCGACTCCCCGAGACGACCCTGCCGTGGCTGCGGGGGTACGCCGACTCGGCGCCGGTACGGACCGGGAACGCGGCCGTGGACCAGTTCCAGCTCGACGTGTACGGCGAGGTCATGGACTCGCTGCACCGGGCGCGCGAGGCCGGCATCCCGGCCGAGCGGCACGCCTGGAACCTCCAGCTGAGCCTGCTCGGCTTCCTGGAGTCGACCTGGCGCGAACCCGACGAGGGCCTGTGGGAGGTCCGCGGGCCCCGCCGCCACTTCACCCACTCCAAAGTGATGGCCTGGGTGGCCGCCGACCGCGCGGTCCGCACCCTGGAGGCCGACCCCTCACTGCCGGGCGACGCGGCGCGGTGGCGGACGATGCGGGACGAGATCCACGCACAGGTGTGCGCGATGGCCTACGACCCCGCCCGGAACACCTTCACCCAGTCGTACGGCTCGCTGGAGCTGGACGCGGCGACCCTGCTGATCCCGCAGGTCGGCTTCCTGCCGCCGGACGACCCCCGGGTGGTGGGCACGGTGGACGCCGTGATGGCCGAGCTGCTGCACGGCGGCTACGTACGCCGCTACAGCACCGACTCGGGCGCGGTGGACGGCCTCCCGGGCGACGAGGGCACCTTCCTGGTCTGCTCGTTCTGGCTCGCGGACGCCCTGCGGCTGACCGGCAGGCCCGAGGAGGCCCGCGAGCTCTTCGAGCGGCTCGTGGCCCTCCGCAACGACGTGGGGCTCCTGGCGGAGGAGTACGACCCGGTGACGGACCGCCAGCTCGGCAACTTCCCGCAGGCCTTCAGCCACATCGGCCTGGTGGGCACGGCCTTCGCACTGGCCCGGGAGGATCGGGACCCGGCAGGATAGGGCCATGGATCTTGGACTGAAGGACCGTGTGTACGTGGTGACCGGGGCGACGCGCGGGCTCGGGCGGGCCTCCGCCGAGGCCCTGCTCGCCGAGGGCGCCCAGGTGCTCGTCACCGGGCGTGAGGAGAAGAGCGTCGCCGAGGCCGTGGCCGAGCTGGGGCCGGGGGCGGCCGGGCTCGCCGCCGACAACACCGACCCGGAGACCCCCGCCCGGCTGATCGCCGAGGCCCGGGCGCGGTTCGGCGGCTTCGACGGCATCCTGATCAGCGTCGGCGGTCCGGCGCCCGGCTTCGCCGCGGACAACACCGACGAGCAGTGGGCCGCCGCCTTCGACACCGTCTTCCTCGGAGCCGTCCGGCTGGCGCGCGCGGCCGCCGCGACGCTCGGCGAGGGCGGGGTCATCGGCTTCGTCCTGTCCGGCTCGGTCCACGAGCCGATCCCCGGCCTGACCATCTCCAACGGGCTCCGCCCGGGCCTCGCCGGCTTCGCGAAGTCCCTGGCGAACGACCTGGGCCCGCGCGGGGTACGGGTCGTCGGGCTGCTGCCGAGCCGCATCGACACCGACCGGGTGCGGTCCCTCGACGCGCTCTCCGGCGACGCGGACGCGGCCCGCGCGGCCAACGAGGCCACCATCCCGCTGCGCCGCTACGGCACCCCGGAGGAGTTCGGGCGGACGGCGGCCTTCCTGCTGTCGCCGGCCGCCTCGTACCTCACGGGCCTGATGCTCCCGGTGGACGGCGGGGCGCGCGCCGGGTTCTGACCCTCAGGCGACCCGGCGGGCCCGGTGCTTGACCGCCCGCAGCCGCGCCTCGGTGGGCAGCGCGGGCAGGCCCGTGGCCGTCCGGGCGTGGGCCAGGGCCTGGGTGCTGAGGGTCGTCAGGGCGTCCCCCGGCGAGGCGTACGGCTCCAGGTGGAGCGCGACGCGGGTACGGGGGGCGGCCCGGCGGCCCGTGAGTGCGACCTGGGCGCGGGCCACGCCCTCCTGGGCGGTGGCGTCCGCCTCCAGGACACCCTCGAGGGCCCGGCCGCGCACGATCGCCTCCTCGCCGTCGCCGCTGTCGACGACGACCTCGGCGAGCCGGGCCCGGCGGAACTGGACGAGCAGCCACCACAGGGCGAGCAGGACGATGATCCCGAGGACGGCGATGACCACCGGCCACCACCAGCCCTCGTCCCGCCAGCGCTGCCGGTCGGCGGTGGAGAGCAGCACGTCCGAGGGGCCCGACCAGGGCCACCAGGACGGCACGGGGAGATCGAGGGCGGCGGCGAGGACTCCGCCGCCGAGGACGACGAGGAGCAGCCCGGCGAGCCCGAGCAGGGCGCGGTTGACGCGCCGGAGGACGACCGTCACCGGGTCACCCCTTCCTGGGCGGGCGGGCCACCCGTACCGTGAGCGCCGGCCGGCGGGCGAGGCCGAGCTCCTCGACGCCGGCCGCGAGGACCGTCTCGACGTCGGCGCGTACCTCGTCGAGCGCCCGGAAGTGGGAGACCGCCCTGACGGCCACCTTGCCGCGGCCGACCTTGACCCGGACGGACTGCACGCCGGAGACCTCCATGACGCGGTCCCGCAGCGTGAGGGCCGCCGCCTCCCGGTCGAGCCCGGCCCGTACGTCGGCGTGCTCGCGGCGCATCGGGAGGACGGCGCGCAGCCCGGGCGTCACGGCCAGGACCAGGAGCCAGACGCCGAGGACGACGGCGAGGGCGGCGCCCAGGACGACCCAGGTGTCGTCGAGCGGCCGGGTCGCGAGGCCGTCGGCGAGTTCCCGCCGCCAGGCCATGGCGCTGCGGTCGGCCCGTACGGCCGCGACGTCGTAGAGCAGGAGCCCGGCTCCGCCGAGGACGAGGGCCGCGAGCAGGGCGGCCGGGATGCGGCGGACGGCCCAGAAGCGCCGGACGGGTCCTGCGGGGGCGGGCTCGGCCAGCACGGGGACGTCGTCGGCGTCCGGGGCGGACCGCGGGACGGGGGCGGTGGTCATGACAGTCGCCCCCTCGGTGCGTTCTGCCGGGTGAGCGGGGAGTGGAGCCGCTCCACGTGGACGGTGACCTCGTGGACCTCCATGCCCACCAGTTCCTCGACGCGCGTCCTGACCCGGCTCCGTACGGCCCCGCAGCGGCGGCCGATGTCGCTGGGGTAGTCGAGTTCGAGGCTCACCGCGACCCGGGCGACGTCCCGGTGGACGACGACCGAGGCGTGGGGCTTCGAGCCGCCCTCGGGGACGGCGCCCGCGGCCTCCCGCGCCGCCTGGGCGGCGATCTTCGCGACGACCCGGTCGGCGATCGCCGTCGCCCCCCGATCCCGCGCGGGGGCCCGGGGGGCGAGGTCTGCTGCTGTCGCCACCCCCGGTCACCGCCGCCGGTCGCCGCGTTCGCGTCCCCGGAACAGATCGCCGGGTTCGAGGTCGCCTTCGAGGAAGCGGCCCACCACGAAGCCGACCGCGCCCAATGCCGCGACCAGCAGAAACGCTCCGAAACCGCCGAAGTATCCGGCGAAGCCGAGAGCCATGCCGGCCACCAGGCCGACCACCGACATGCTCATTCCTGACCCCTTTCCGAGTCCTCCTGAGCCCCCTGTACGCGTACCCCGCCGTCAGCGGCTACTGAAGCCGCGGCTCCGGCTCGTCCTCCTCGTCGTCGGGCAGCTTCACGTCGCTGACCGCGATGTTGACCTCGACGACTTCGAGTCCGGTCATCCGCTCGACGGCGGCGATCACGTTCTCCCGGACGTCGCCGGCGACATCGGCGATGGAGACGCCGTAGTCGACGACGATCTCCAGGTCGAGCGCGGTCTGCACCTCGCCGACCTCGGCCTTGACGCCTCGGCTGACGTTCGACTTCCCGCTGCCGCCGCCGGGTACGCGGTCGCGGACGGCGCCGAAGGTGCGGGAGAGTCCGCTGCCCATGGCGTGGACGCCGTCGACGTCGCGGGCGGCGAGACCGGCGATCTTCTCGACGACTCCGTCCGCGATCGTGGTCCGGCCCCGGGTGGCCGCCGCGCCGCCGCCCCGCTTGGTCACCGAGGTGCGGCGGGGTTCGTCGCCGGTGTCGCTGGTGTGAGTGGTGTCGGTCATCACATTGCGCCCCTTCTGGGATATTTCGGGGTTCTTCGCCCACATTAAGGGCGGTTACCCGATCTCGCCCCGGGGATACGGCAGGCTGGGGCAATGACGACGGCTGAGGGATGGACGGCGGCGGTACGAGACCGCCTCGCGCCGGGCAGGCTGCTGCCGCTCGGAGCGGCGGCGGAAGGGGCGTGGATCACCGAGCGGGCGGCCCGGGAGGTCCTCGGCCGGGCCGCCTCGGCGGTACGGGGCGTGGTGCCGGGCCGCTTGCGGATCGGCCCGGCGGAGGAGCCCGATGAGGTGACGGGGGCCGCGGCCGGGACCGAACCGGCGGACGGGGCGGCGGACGTGCCGGCGGGCGGGCCGGCGGGAGTGGCGGAGGACGGACCGCCGGACGGGGCGGCGGGCGGGGCGGTGGAGCTGCCGCCGGTGCCGCCCGGCGGGGCCGTGACCGGGCCCCTGGTGATCACCGCCGCGCTCGGGGCGGTGGCCGGTCGGCCGCTGCCGGAGCTCACCGGGGAGCTGCGGGAGGCACTCTTCGCGGTGGCCCGGGAGGCGTTGGGCCTTCCGGTGGCGCGGGTGGACCTGCGGGTGACGGAGCTGCTCGACGCTCCCCCGCCCCGCGACTCCCCGGCCCCGCCGCCGAGGCCGACCTCCCCTGCCACGGACGACCCGGTGGCGCTGGCCGTGCTCGCGGTCGAGGGCGTGGCGGCCGTGACCGACGCGCTGGGTCCGCCGGTGCACCGGGACGCGGACCGGCTGCGGGTGGAACTGGCGGTGACGGCGGGCCGCCGGGCCCTGGACGTGGCCCGCGCGGCCCGGACGGCGGCGGCCACGGCCGCCGCCACGGGAACGGCATCGGTCACGGTGCTGGTCTCGGACGTGCGGTAGCCACGGCCGTGCGGCAGCCGCCGCCGTGCGGCCCGGGTGGGGTCGGAGCGGGCGGGAGCCGCCGCCGTTGGCCCGAGCGGGCTGGAGCGGGCGATACCGCCGCCCCGCGGTCCGGGTGAGGTCTGAGCGGGTGGTCGCCGGACCCGGGCCGGCTCGGGCCGGGGTTCGCGTCGCTCGGGACGGGCGACGGCCCGGCCGGTCCGGCTGTCGGGCCGGGGCGGGCGGGCCGTCGGTCGTGGGGTGGGGCGGGTCAGTCGCCGAGGCCCGCGAGGTCGCGCAGGCGGCGGGCCTGGGCGGCGCGCTCGGCGACGCGCTGCTCCTCGTACGAGCGGCCGGAGACGCCCTGGAGCAGCGCCTTGGTCTCGGTGACCGCGTCGCGCGGCGCCGCGAGCAGGGCGCCGCTGAGGTCCCGTACCGCCGCGTCGAGCTCGTCGGCGGGCACGGACAGGTTGGCGAGGCCGATGCGCTCGGCCTCCTCCGCGCCGACGAAGCGCCCGGTGGCGCAGATCTCCAGCGCGCGGGCGTAGCCGACGAGCGAGACGAGCGGGTGCGTCCCGGTCAGGTCCGGGACGAGACCCAGGCTGGTCTCGCGCATGGCGAACTGCACGTCCTCGGCGACGACCCGCAGGTCGCAGGCGAGAGCGAGCTGGAAGCCCGCGCCGATGGCATGGCCCTGGACGGCCGCGATCGACACGAGGTCGCTACGGCGCCACCAGGTGAACGCCTCCTGGTATTCGGCGATGACCGCGTCGAGGTCCTCGTCGGAACCGCGCGCGAGATCGAGGAAGGACGGCTCTCCGTCGAAGCCCTCGGGCGTGAACGCCTGCCGGTCGAGTCCGGCGGAGAAGGACTGTCCCTCGCCGCGCAGGACGACGACCCGCACGCTGCCGGGCAACGACCGGCCGGCTTCCGTCAACGCCCGCCACAGAGCGGGAGACTGAGCGTTGCGCTTCGCCGGATTGGTCAGGGTCACCGTGGCAACGGCGTCCTCGACGGTGAGCCGTACACCGTCCTTGTCGAATACGAGCTCAGAGTCGTCGAGCGTAGTCATGGGGCGCCTCCGGTTCCGGTGCAGCACTGCATCCGATGCTAAGTGACTGCACAGTAACCACCTGGCCGGCCCGAGGGCCGACCGGGTGGCCACCGGGGGAAGACCCGGTGGCCCGGTCGAGGCGTCCTATGTCAGGCCGAGGCCGCCTTCTTGCCTCGTGTCGCTCCGCCGCGTCCACGCAGCGTGACTCCGGACTCGCTGAGCATCCGGTGGACGAATCCGTAGGAGCGGCCGGTTTCCTCGGCCAGCGCCCGGATGCTCGCACCGGAGTCGTACTTCTTCTTCAGGTCTGCCGCGAGCTTGTCGCGCGCGGCGCCGGTCACCCGGCTGCCCTTCTTCAGAGTCTCGGCCACCCGTGCCTCCTCATGGGAAGTGCGCTCTGGACTTCTCATGATCACCCCTCCTGTCCGTCCTGGCCACCCATTCGACAAGGTCGATGCCGCCGGGTTTGTGGACGAGCGCGCGTTCATCACGACCGGAAGAACGGATTCCGCAGGGCCTGGAACCCGTCTTCACCTCGCCCGGAGCGGGAAGTGCCAGGTCAGCGACACCATGGGAACACACGTACGGCGCGGGTCTGCCGGAAGGATTCCGCAGAGCACCGCGCCGGGGGTACGAGACGCCCTCACTCAGATGAAGGATCACCCATGAGCCGAATGATCCAGCCGGGCATGATCACCCGGCCGCCTCCGGGTCAGGCGAGCGCCACCAGGTCCGCGTAGTCCGGGCCCCACAGGTCCTCGACGCCGTCCGGGAGCAGGATGATCCGCTCCGGCTCCAGCGCGTCGACCGCGCCCTCGTCGTGGGTGACGAGCACGACGGCGCCCTTGTACGTCCGCAGGGCGCCGAGGATCTCCTCGCGGCTCGCCGGGTCCAGGTTGTTGGTCGGCTCGTCGAGGAGCAGCACGTTCGCCGAGGAGACGACCAGGGTGGCCAGGGCGAGACGGGTCTTCTCGCCGCCGGAGAGCACCCCGGCCGGCTTGTCGACGTCGTCGCCCGAGAAGAGGAAGGAGCCGAGCGTCTTGCGGACCTGGACCAGGTCGAGGTCGGGCGCGGCCGAGCGCATGTTCTCCAGGACGCTGCGCTCGGGGTCGAGGGTCTCGTGCTCCTGGGCGTAGTAGCCGAGCTTGAGGCCGTGGCCCGGGGTCACCTCGCCGGTGTCGGGCTTCTCGGCGCCGGCGAGCAGCCGGAGCAGCGTGGTCTTGCCCGCGCCGTTGAGGCCGAGGATGACGACGCGGGAGCCCTTGTCGATGGCGAGGTCCACATCGGTGAAGATCTCGAGCGAGCCGTAGGACTTGGACAGTCCCTCGGCCGTCAGCGGGGTCTTGCCGCAGGGCGCGGGCTCGGGGAAGCGCAGCTTGGCGACCTTGTCGGAGGCGCGCACCTCCTCGAGGCCGGAGAGCAGCCGCTCGGCGCGCTTGGCCATGTTCTGCGCGGCGACGGTCTTGGTGGCCTTGGCGCGCATCTTGTCGGCCTGCGAGTTGAGGGCGGCGGCCTTCTTCTCGGCGTTCTGGCGCTCGCGCTTGCGGCGCTTCTCGTCGGCCTCGCGCTGCTGCTGGTAGAGCTTCCAGCCCATGTTGTAGACGTCGATGGTGGAGCGGTTGGCGTCCAGGTAGAAGACCTTGTTGACGACGGTCTCGACGAGGTCGACGTCGTGGGAGATCACGATGAAGCCGCCGCGGTAGGTCTTCAGGTAGTCGCGCAGCCAGACGATGGAGTCGGCGTCGAGGTGGTTGGTCGGCTCGTCGAGGAGGAGCGTGTCGGCGTCCGAGAAGAGGATCCGGGCGAGCTCGACCCGGCGGCGCTGGCCACCGGAGAGGGTGTGCAGCGGCTGGCCCAGGACCCGGTCGGGCAGGCCGAGGGCGGCGGCGATGGTGGAGGCCTCGGCCTCGGCCGCGTACCCGCCCTTGGTCAGGAACTCGGTCTCCTGGCGCTCGTACTGCCGCATCGCCTTGTCGCGGGTGGCGCCGGAGCCGGTGGCGATGCGCTCCTCGTTCATCCGCATCTTCTTGAGGAGGACGTCGAGGCCGCGGGCGGAGAGGATGCGGTCGCGGGCCAGCACGTCGAGGTCGCCGGTGCGCGGGTCCTGCGGGAGGTAGCCGACCTCGCCGGAGCGGGCGATCTGGCCGGCCGCGGGCATGCCCTCGCCCGCGAGGCACTTGGTGAGGGTGGTCTTGCCCGCTCCGTTGCGGCCGACGAGGCCGATGCGGTCGCCCTTGGCGACGCGGAAGGAAGCGGACTCGATGAGGACGCGGGCGCCGGCGCGCAGCTCGATGCCGGAAGCGGTGATCACGGACAGACTCCAGGGCGGTGTGGAAACGGCGGAAGGAGGGCTGAGGGAGGGCTTCGACGCCGCTAGTGCACGGGGAGAATGGCCATACGGCCAGTCTAACGGGCCCCTGCAACTGGTTTTCGGCCATGCGGGAGGGTACGGGGCCGATCGGGAGGTTTCTCGCATCTCCGGTAGAGGCCACCAAAAGGGGCGAGGGTCGTGATAACGGTCGATACTCGGCGCAGGGCGGCGGCCACTGCCGCGGCAGTGACGCGGAGGGTGGTGGACCGTGCAGTTCGACGACGACGCCGATCTGGACACCTCGGAGGTCAAGGACGTCCGGAACAGCCGCATCCCGGGCGGCAGGGCGACCGTCGGCGGCGGGATCATCGGCTTCATCGCCCTGATCCTGGGCGTCCTCTTCGGGGTCGGACCGGACCAGCTCGGGCTCTCCGGCGGCGGCGACGAGCCGGCCGCCAGCGCCTCGTCGGCGGCCCAGGTCTCCCAGAGCTGCCGGAAGGGCTCGGACGCCAACACCCGCGAGGACTGCCGGATCGTCGCCGTCGTCAACAGCGTCCAGGACTTCTGGCGGAGCGAGTATGCGCGCCGGGGCGGCACCTACGGGAGCGCCGCCACCGTGGTGTTCAGCCAGCGGGTCCCCACCGCCTGCGGGTCCGCGACCTCGGCCGTGGGGCCCTTCTACTGCCCCGGCGACCGGCAGGTCTATCTCGACCTGGGTTTCTTCGACGAGCTGCGCACCAAGTTCGGGTCGAGCGGCGGACCCTTCGCCCAGGCGTACGTGGTGGCGCACGAGTACGGCCACCACATCCAGAACCTCATGGGGACGCTGAGCCGCGCCCAGGACGGGCGGACCGGCGCGAACTCCAACGCGGTACGGGTCGAGCTGCAGGCCGACTGCTACGCGGGCGTCTGGGCGCGGCACGCCACGACCACCCCCGACGAGCGGACGGGCCGGCCGGTGCTCACCCGGCTCACGGACGCGGACATCCGGGACGGCCTGGACGCGGCGGCCGCGGTGGGCGACGACCGGATCCAGGAGCGGTTCCAGGGGCGGGTGACGCCGGAGACCTGGACGCACGGCTCCGCGGCCCAGCGCCAGCAGTGGTTCTACGAGGGCTACCGGACCGGCGACATGGCCCGGTGCAACACCTTCCGCTGATTGCCCGCGGGGACTGCCAGACTGAGACCCAGGTCACATTCGGCTGGATCGAAGGGAAGTGATCGGGATGGCTGAGGCCCCCCACATCTGTCCGGCGCTGACGTACCAGGACGCGAAGGCGGCGATCACCCAGCTGACGGAGGGCTTCGGCTTCCGGGCCACCGCGGTGTACGAGGGCGAGGACGGGCTCGTCGCGCACGCCGAGCTCTCGTACGGGAACGGCATGGTGATGCTGGGCAGCAAGGGCACCGGCAGCGAGTTCGACAAGCTGATGGCCAAGGCGGGCCCGGTCGGGATCTTCGTGCACGTGGACGACGTCGATGAGCACCACGCGCGGGCGGTGGCGCACGGCGTCGAGATCGTGATGCCGCCCAAGGACCAGGAGTACGGCTCGCGGGACTACACGGCCCGGGACGTCGAGGGCAACGTCTGGAGCTTCGGGACGTACACCCCCGGCGCCGCGGAGTAGCCGGGCGCCGGGGACGGGCCCGCGGTCACGCTCCCCCGGTGTGCACCTGGAACGCCGCCCTGCGGACCGCCTTGGCGAGCGCCGGGTCCGGATGGGCGGCGGCGAGGGCGACCAGGACCTGGACGGTACGGGGATGGCCGACCGCACGGACCTCGTCGAGCAGCGCCGGGACGGTGCCCTGCACGGCGGATTCGAGGTGCCGCACCAGCAGCGCGCTCTCGCCGTGGTCGGCGACGGCGGCCGCCGTGTCCACCCAGAGCCAGGTGGACTCCTCGCGGGTGAGCACCTCCTGGGCGTCGTCCGGGTCGGCCCCCTCGTACTCCGCCAGCCACAGCAGGGCGTAGGGGCGCAGGGACGGCTCGGCGACGGTGGCCCGCACCTCGGCCTCGGCGGGGGCGCCGACGACCCGGAGCGCCTCGAAGGCCAGGCCGCGCAGCAGGGCGTCCTCGCCGCGGGCGACGGCGAGGAGTTCGGCCACGGCGCTGGAGAGGGTGCGCGCCGCGAGCCAGGCGCGGTACTCGGCGCGGGCCGGGCCGGGGGTGAGCCGGGCGCAGCCGCGGAGCATGTCCTCGGCGGACTGCTCGATGTTTCCGGCGGGGCTCTGCGCGGCGACGCAGATCTGCTCCAGCTTGACCCAGACCGCCCAGTTGCCGAGCGGGGTCAGGGTGGCGTGACGCCCCTCCGGGCCGCGGTCGAGGGTGAGCGCGCCGACGGCCGCGAGGCCTTCGAGGGCCCAGTCGAGGAGGGCGGGGAGGCCGTCGGCGGCGTCGGCCGCGCCGGGGGCCGCCCCGGCCGGTGCGCCGGGGGTCTCGGGGGCCGGGCCGGTGACGGGCACCTCGCAGCGCTCCTCGCGCAGCTCCTCGACGCGCTGGCCGAGGAGGTCGAGGAGGGCGGGGACGAGGACCGGGCCCTGGGAGAGCTGGAGCAGCGAGAGCACCTGCGGGACGGCCTCGACGACCTCGGCGACGGCGCTCGGCTCGACCCCTTCGGCGGCCGGGTGCACCAGGGACCAGGCGTCGAAGAGGGCGACCCAGCCGCGTAGCACGGCGGAGTCGTCGCGGTCCCAGGCGTGCAGCCGCCAGCCGGGGCGGGCGGTGTCGCCGTGCAGCTCGACGAGTCCGGCGAGCCGGGCGCGGTCCCAGCCGGCCCGGATCTGCTCGGGTGTCAGGTCCAGTGCGGCGGCGGCCCGTTCGTGGGCCGGGGCGGCTCCCGGGCCGGTGCGGAGGGCCGTCTCGGCGCCGCGCTCGACGGCGGCCCAGCGGGCGATCCGTACGGCGTCGGCGAGGACGTGGCGGGCCTGGCGGGCGAGTTCCGCCCGGGGCGGAGTGCCCTCGGGCGGCCGCGGCGCCGGCCGGGTGCGCCGGGTCGTCACGGCCCGTCGGGCGGTGGCCAGCGCCCGCGGGCGGACGAGTCGGAGTCTGGAGTTGCGCGCCAATGGTTCATCGGGCTTTCGAGACGTCACGGGGGCAGTCTTCCCGCTGACGGCCCGAAAGCCCAATCGGAATCGGCCGCCCCGTCCCGGGCGCCCTCCGCCGGTCCCGCGGCGGAGGGGCCGCCGGGGTCCTAGAGGAGCGGGGTGAGGAAGCGGCGCAGGGCCTCCTCGTAGCGGACCGGGTCGGCGTTCCACATCGCCGCGTGGGGTGCGTTCCGTACGACCTGGAGGTTGACCAGGTCGGGGCGGCGGGCGGCGAGTTCGACGGACGGCTCCCAGGGGGCGAGGGTGTCGTCGGGGCCGTGGAAGAGGAGGGCTGGGACGCGCAGGGCGTCGGGCGCCGAGGCGGCGTCGAGCAGGTCGCCGTGCGGGCCGGTCCTGCCCTGGGCGGCGCGGACGGCGAGCGGGAGCAGGGGGGCGGGGACGTGGCGGGCCGCCGCGAGGTTGCGGAGGGTGGCCTCCCAGTCCAGCACCGGGGAGTCGAGGACGAGGCCGCTGATCCGGTCGCGCACCCCCGACTCGGCGGCGGCGCGCAGGGCCATCGAGGCCCCGGTGCCCCAGCCGTGCAGGACGACCTTGGCGGCGCCGCGGTGGACGGCGTAGCGGATGGCGGCGTCGACGTCGCGCCATTCGGAGTCGCCGAGGTGGGCGAGGCCGTCCGGGGAGGCGGGTGCCCCCTCGTCGCCGCGGTAGGCGGGGAGCAGGACGGGGATCTTGCGGCGGTTGTAGAAGGGGACGACGTTCAGGGGGTGCTCGCGGGTGGTGCCGAGGCCGTGCAGGGCGATGACCCAGGTGGTGCGGGGCGCCGCCACCAGCCAGGCGGGCAGGGGGCCGAGTTCGCCGGGCATCTCGACGTCCTCGTGGGCGAGCCCGAGGGCGCTGATCGGTGTGCCGATGTGCAGCTGGGGGGTGAGCCGGACGCGGGAGCCGGGGCCGAGCACCCCCTGTTCGACCCGTTCGAGGCGCCGGACGACGGTGTCGGCGGTGTGCGGGACCCGGTCGAGGACGGGGCCGACGACGGCGTGCAGGCCGGGGCCCTCGATCCCGTACGTGCCGGGGCGCAGCGAGGCGAGGCTGCGGGTGAGGGTGATCCGCTCGGGGCCCGTGGCGTGCACGGTCAGCCGGGGATCTCCGGGCAGGGGACGTCCGGACGGCGCCCTGAGGGCGACGTCGCTGGCGTACCGGCCGGCCGCGATCGCGGCCGCGCCGACACCGAGCAGTGTGGTGACGGCCGCTGCCGTCGCTGTAGCCGGGCGCACGCTCCCAGTCTCGGCAGGGTGGGGGCGGCCTGCCACCGGACGGGGCCGGATGGCCCTCCGTGGGGGGCCGGTCGGGGCGGGGCGGCCCCTCCGGGGAGTGACGTGGGTCTCGTCCAGGGGGTCCCCCGGTCGGGCGGTTCGGTCCAGGGAGCGGAACCGGGTGGGGGCGGAGGAACCCGGACAGGTCGCATGTGCCCGGTGATGGCCGGGATTACCCGGGGTTGCTAGGTGACCGCATCGTGGACAGCGGACCCGCCGGAGCCGTAAACGGAATCCCTGGAACCCGGTTGGGGACACCACAACGCCCGGCCCAGTTCATCTTCCGTTCACTCAGGTTGCTTACGTTCGTCCAGCCACTGACGTCAAACGATTGCCTGGGTAAATGGAACACATCACGCTGCTGCTCGCCATTGTGGTCGTGACAGCTCTCGTGTTCGATTTCACGAACGGTTTCCACGACACCGCGAACGCGATGGCCACGACCATCTCGACCGGTGCGCTCAAGCCGAAGACGGCGGTGGCCATGTCCGCCGTGCTGAACCTCGTCGGCGCGTTCCTGTCCGTCGAGGTCGCCAAGACGATCTCCGGCGGGATCATCAACGAAGAAGGCATCCGGACAGAGGTGATCTTCGCCGCCCTGGTCGGCGCCATCCTCTGGAACCTGCTGACCTGGCTGCTCGGACTCCCGTCCAGCTCCTCCCACGCACTCTTCGGCGGCCTCATCGGCGCCGCGGTCATGTCGGCCGGCTGGTCGGCCGTGAACGGCCCCACCATCGTCACCAAGGTCCTCATCCCGGCCGTCGCCGCGCCGATCGTCGCCGGCCTCGCCGCGATGCTGGCCACCCGGCTGACGTACAAGCTCGGCGCCAAGACCGACGAGAAGCACACCGCCAAGGGCTACCGAGTCGGCCAGATCGCCTCCGCCGGTCTCGTCTCCCTCGCCCACGGCACCAACGACGCCCAGAAGACGATGGGCATCATCACCCTGGCCCTGATCACCGGCGGCGCCATCGCCCCCGGCTCCAACCCGCCCCTGTGGGTCATCGTCTCCGCGGGCGTCGCCATCGCCGCCGGCACCTACCTCGGCGGCTGGCGCATCATCCGCACCATGGGCAAGGGCCTCACCGACCTCCGGCCGCAGCAGGGCTTCGCCGCCCAGACCTCCGCCGCGACGGTCATCCTCGCCTCCTCGCACCTCGGCTTCTCCCTCTCCACCACCCAGTCCTGCTCGGGTGCCGTGATGGGCGCCGGGCTCGGCCGCAAGGGCGGCGTCGTCCGCTGGTCGACCGCGACCCGGATGTTCGTCGCCTGGGGCCTGACCCTTCCCGCCGCTGGCCTGGTCGGCGCCGGCGCCGAGTTCCTCACCAAGCAGGGCCCCTGGGGCATCGCCGCCGTCGCGGTCCTCCTGATCGCCGGCTCCGGCGTCATCTGGTCGCTCTCCCGCCGCAAGCCGGTCGACCACCACAACGTCACCGCCGACGACCTCGACGAGCCCGCCGGTGTCGTGACCACCGCCATCGCGGCCGTCACCCCGCCGCCGGCCGCCGGTTCCGTCGCCGCCGTCACGGACGAGGACCTCAAGACCACCATCCCCGCGCCGGTCCCCACCGACCCGACCGCTCCCCCGGCCCCCGCCGCCGCGGTGTAAGGAACGAACGACATGAAGATCGACTGGGCAGCTCTCGGCTCCGTCTTCGGAGTCAGCCTCGTGGCGACCGTCGCCCTCGTGGGCCTCTTCACCCTCGGCGTCATCGGCCTCTCCAAGCAGGAGCGGGCCGCCGCCCAGGGAGGCTCCGCCGCCCTGGCCCGCACCGGCGCCTACGCCTGCTTCGGCCTCTGCCTCGCGGCCGTGGCCTACGGCATCTACCTGATCGTCGTCTGACGGTCGCCCCCGCTCGACGGGAAGGGCGGTCCGCACCCTCGGGTGCGGGCCGCCCTTCCCGTGTGCCCGGCGCCGTGTCTGTGGTGCTTCGCACAGTGACCCGGCGCAGGTCAAGGGTGAGTTGACGGGTGTTCTCGGCCCGTGGTGGACTGCCGAGGCCATTACGGCGGCAGTAGAGGAAGTCCGGTGCGAATCCGGCGCGGTCCCGCCACTGTGACCGGATCCGAAGGGTCCGGGAGTCAGGAACTCTCGCCGCCGGTCACGTCGATCCAGGGCGCGGACCCTGAGTGAGGACATGCGCCATGCCCGGCCGCAGCAGAACCACAGGTGTCTTCGCCTACGGCGCGGCCGCAGGCCTCGCCGTCGACCTGCTCGTCGGCGACCCCCGCCGCGGCCATCCCGTCGCCGCCTTCGGCCGGGCCGCCGCCGCGGTCGAGAACCGCCTCCACCACGACCACCGCGGCTGGGGCGCCCTGCACACCGCCGTCTGCGCCGGGACCACCGTCGCCCTCGGAGCGCTCGCCGCCCGGGCCGTACGCGACCGGCCGGCCGCCGCCGTCGCCCTCACCGCCGCCTCCGTCTGGGCCGTCGTCGGCGGCACCACCCTGGGACGCGAGGCCCGCGCGATCGGCGGGGCGCTCGCCGCCGGAGACCTGGACGTCGCCCGGGAACGGCTCCCGCACCTCTGCGGCCGCGACCCGCACTCCCTCGACGGACCCGCGATGGCCCGCGCCGTCGTCGAATCGGTCGCCGAGAACACCTCCGACGCCGTCGTCGGCGCCCTCTTCTGGGGCGCGGTCGCGGGCGTCCCCGGCCTCGTCGGCTTCCGGGCCGTCAACACCCTGGACGCGATGGTCGGCCACAAGTCGCCGCGCCACCGCCGCTTCGGCTGGGCCTCGGCCCGGCTCGACGACGTGGCCGGCTGGCCCGGCGCCCGGCTGACGGCCGCGCTCGCGACCGTCGCCGGCGGCGATCCGCGCGGCGCGCTGAAGGCCTGGCGGGCGGACGCGGCCAGGCATCCCAGCCCCAACGCGGGCCCCGTCGAGGCCTCGTTCGCGGGCGCCCTCGGCGTACGGCTCGGAGGCACCCTGTCGTACGGCGGACGGGTCGAGCACCGGCCGGTGCTCAACGGGGAGGGGCGGCCCGTCGAGGTCGCCGACATCGACCGGGCGGTACGGCTGTCCCGCCGGGTCACCGGACTGACCCTGGCCGTCTGCGTCGGCGGACGGCTGATCGCGAGCGCGCTGAAGCGGAGGAACGCATGAGGGGTGGGGGGCTGCTCGTCGCCGGGACCACGTCCGACGCGGGCAAGAGCGTCGTCACGGCCGGCATCTGCCGGTGGCTGGTCCGGCAGGGGATCAAGGTCGCGCCGTTCAAGGGACAGAACATGTCCCTGAACTCCTTCGTGACCCGCGAGGGCGCCGAGATCGGCCGGGCACAGGCCATGCAGGCGCAGGCGGCTCGGGTCGAGCCGACCGCGCTGATGAACCCGGTGCTGCTCAAGCCCGGCAGCGACCGCTCCAGCCAGGTCGTCCTGATGGGCAAGCCGGTCGGCGAGCTGAGCGCGCGCGGCTACCACGGGGGGCGGCAGAAGGAGCTCTTCGAGCCGGTGCTCGCCTGCCTCGAGGAGCTGCGGAGCACGTACGACGCGGTGATCTGCGAAGGGGCGGGCAGCCCCGCCGAGATCAACCTGCGGCGCACCGACATCGTGAACATGGGCATCGCGCGGGCCGCGCGGCTGCCCGTCGTGGTCGTCGGCGACATCGACCGGGGCGGGGTGTTCGCCCAGTTCTTCGGCACCACGGCGCTGCTCGCGCCGGAGGACCAGGAGCTGATCGCGGGCTACCTCGTGAACAAGTTCCGCGGTGACGTGACCCTGCTCGAACCGGGCCTCGACATGCTGCACGGGCTCACCGGACGGCGGACCTTCGGCGTCCTGCCGTACGCCCACGGGCTCGGCATCGACGAGGAGGACGGCCTGCGGGTCTCCCTGCGCGGTGCGGTCCGCGAGTCGGTCGTCGCGCCGCCGGTCGGCGAGGACGTGCTGCGGGTCGCCGTCTGCGCGGTGCCGCTGATGTCCAACTTCACGGACGTGGACGCGCTGGCCGCCGAGCCGGGTGTGGTCGTGCGGTTCGTGGACCGGGCGGAGGAGCTCGTCGACGCGGACCTGGTGGTCGTACCGGGGACGCGGGGCACGGTCAGGGCGCTCGCCTGGCTGCGGGAGCGGGGGCTCGCCGACGCGCTGGTGCGGCGGGCCGCCGAGGGGCGGCCGGTGCTCGGCGTCTGCGGCGGCTTCCAGGTGCTCGGCGAGCACATCGAGGACGAGGTCGAGTCGAAGGCCGGGGCCGTCGACGGGCTCGGTCTGCTGCCCGTACGGGTGCGGTTCGCGCCCGGGAAGACACTGGCCCGGCCGGTCGGCGAGGCGCTCGGCGAGCGGGTCGAGGGGTACGAGATCCACCACGGCGTCGCCGACGTGCGGGGCGGGGAACCGTTCCTGGACGGCTGCCGGGTCGGCGCCGTGTGGGGCACCCACTGGCACGGCTCGCTGGAGAGCGACGGCTTCCGCCGGGCGTTCCTGCGGGAGGTCGCGGCGGCGGCGGGCCGACGGTTCGTCCCGGCGCCCGACACCTCGTTCGGCGCGCTGCGCGAGGAACAGCTCGACCGGCTCGGCGACCTGATCGAGGAACACGCCGACACGGACGCGCTGCTGCGGCTGATCGAACAGGGCCCGCCGAAGGGGCTGCCGTTCGTGCCGCCGGGTGCGCCGTGAGCACCGCGTCCACCCGTCCCCGCGTACGAGACGCCGTACGAGATTCCGTACGACTCGAAGGAGCGAGCATTCGATGAACACCCGCTACCCGTTCACCGCCGTCGTCGGCATGGACGATCTGCGGCTCGCGCTGCTGCTGAACGCCGTCAGCCCGGCCGTCGGCGGTGTCCTCGTGCGCGGCGAGAAGGGGACCGCCAAGTCCACCGCCGTGCGCGCGCTCGCCGAGCTGCTGCCCGCCGTGCCCGTCGTCGCCGGCTGCCGCTTCAGCTGCGACCCGGCCTCGCCCGACCTCGGCTGCCCCGACGGCCCGCACGGGACGGAGCCGGGCGTCCAGCGGCCCGCGCGGATGGTCGAGCTGCCCGTCGGCGCCTCCGAGGACCGGCTCGTCGGTTCGCTCGACATCGAGAAGGCGCTCGCCGACGGCGTGAAGGCCTTCGAGCCGGGGCTGCTCGCCGCAGCCCACCGGGGCATCCTGTACGTCGACGAGGTCAACCTCCTGAGCGATCACCTCATCGACCATCTGCTCGACGCCGCCGCCATGGGCTCCTCGTACGTCGAACGCGAAGGCGTCTCCGTGCGGCACGCCGCCCGGTTCCTGCTCGTCGGCACCATGAACCCCGAGGAGGGCGAGCTGCGGCCGCAGCTGCTCGACCGGTTCGGGCTGACCGTGGAGGTCGCGGCCTCCCGGGAGCCCGAGCAGCGGGTGGAGGTGGTGCGGCGGCGGCTCGCGTACGAGGACGACCCGGGCGCGTTCGCGGCCCGCTGGGCGGACGAGGAGACCGCGCTGCGGGAACGGATCGTCACCGCACGGGAGTTGCTGCCGGAGGTGACGCTCGGCGACGCCGTGCTGCTCCAGATCGCCGCGACCTGCGCCGCGTTCGAGGTCGACGGCATGCGCGCCGACATCGTCATGGCCAGGACCGCGACCGCGCTCGCCGCCTGGGCGGGGCGTACCGAGGTGACCTCCGAGGACGTGCGGCAGGCCGCGCTCCTCGCGCTCCCCCACCGGCGCCGCCGCTCCCCCTTCGACGCGCCCGGTCTCGACGAGGACAAGCTCGACGAGACCCTGGAGCAGTTCAAGGGGCAGGAGCCGGACGAGGACCCCGAGCCCGACGGCCCCGGTGACGGTGGTCCCGGCGACGGCGGGCCCGGTGGGGGTGTTCCGCCGCAGGGTGACGGTCCCGCCGCCGAGAACGCGCCCGCTGCCGAGGAGACCTCCCCGCCGTCGCCCGAGCCCGCGTCCGAGCCCGCACCCGCGTCCGCGCCTCAGGGCGCCGGTTCCGGCGAGCGCGCCGCCGTCGCCGCCGGTGAGCCCTTCCGCACCAAGGTGCTGAGCGTGCCCGGACTCGGCGAGGGTGCGGCCGGGCGGCGCTCCCGGGCCCGCACCGAGCACGGCCGTACCACCGGCTCCGTACGCCCCCGGGGGGCGCTGACCAAGCTGCACCTGGCCGCGACCGTGCAGGCCGCCGCCCCGCACCAGAAGGCCAGGGGCCGGACCGGGCCCGGGCTCGTGGTCCGCCGGGACGACCTGCGGCAGGCGACGCGGGAGGGGCGCGAGGGGAACCTGGTGCTGTTCGTCGTGGACGCCTCCGGTTCGATGGCGGCCCGGCAGCGGATGAGCGCCGTGAAGGGCGCCGTCCTCTCCCTGCTGCTCGACGCCTACCAGCGGCGCGACAAGGTCGGTCTGATCACCTTCCGGGGCCGGGACGCCGAGGTGGCGCTGCCGCCGACCTCGTCCGTGGACGCGGCCGCCGCCCGCCTGGAGAAGCTTCCGACCGGTGGCCGCACGCCCCTGTCCGCCGGGCTCCTGAAGGCCCACGACGTGCTGCGGGTCGAGCGGCTGCGGGACGCCTCGCGCCGCCCGCTGCTGGTCGTGGTCACCGACGGCCGGGCGACCGGTGGCGGCGCCGACCCGGTGGCGCTGGCCGGCCGGGCGGCGCGGCTGCACGCCGCCGAGGGCACGGCCTCCGTGGTCGTCGACTGCGAGACGGGTCCCGTGCGGCTCGGGCTCGCCCGGGAGCTCGCCCGTGAACTCGGCGGCACCGCCGTCACCTTGGACGAGCTGCGCGCCGACTCGATCGCCGGTCTCGTCCGCGACGTACGAGACGTCCAGGCAGGACAGACAACCAGGAGGGCCGCTTAATGCCGCAGGGACAGCCGACCGTCGTTCCCGACGACGGTCTGACCACCCGTCAGCGCCGCAACCGCGCACTGGTGATGGTGCACACGGGTGTCGGCAAGGGGAAGTCGACCGCCGCGTTCGGCATGGCGCTGCGCGCCTGGAACCAGGGCTGGCCGATCGGGGTGTTCCAGTTCGTGAAGTCCGCCAAGTGGCGGGTCGGCGAGGAGAACGCCCTCAAGGCGCTCGGCGAGACCGGCAAGGGCGGCACCGTCACCTGGAACAAGATGGGTGAGGGCTGGTCCTGGATCCAGCGCGAGGTCGCCGAGGGCGAGCAGTCGCACGAGGACAAGGCCCGTGAGGGCTGGGAGCAGGTCAAGCGGGACCTCGCCGAGGAGAAGTACACCTTCTACGTCCTCGACGAGTTCGCCTACCTGCTGCACTGGGGCTGGATCGACGTCAAGGAGGTCGTCGAAGTGCTGCGCGACCGCCCCGGGCAGCAGCACGTCGTCATCACCGGACGCAACGCGCCGCAGGAGCTGATCGACTTCGCGGATCTCGTCACCGACATGTCCAAGGTCAAGCACCCCATGGACGCCGGTCAGAAGGGCCAGCGGGGCATCGAGTGGTAGCACGTCTCGTCATCGCCGCGCCGTCGTCCGGCGCGGGCAAGACCACGGTCGCGACCGGCCTGATGGCCGCGTTCGCCGGCCGTGGTCTCGCGGTCTCCCCGCACAAGGTCGGCCCGGACTACATCGACCCCGGCTACCACGCGCTCGCGACCGGCCGCCCGGGCCGCAACCTCGACGCGTACATGTGCGGTACGGGCCTGATCGCGCCGCTCTTCGAGCACGGGGCGCGCGGGTGCGACCTGGCGGTCGTCGAGGGGGTCATGGGCCTGTACGACGGCGCCGCCGACCAGGGTGAGCTCGCCTCCACCGCGCAGGTGTCCAAGCTGCTGAAGGCGCCGGTGGTGCTCGTCGTCGACGCGTCCTCGCAGTCGCGGTCGGTGGCGGCGCTGGTGCACGGCTTCGCGTCGTGGGACCCGGAGGTGCGGATCGGGGGCGTGATCCTCAACAAGGTGGCGACGGACCGGCACGAGCACCTGCTGCGGGAGGCGCTCGGGGAGTCCGGGGTGCCGGTGCTGGGTGTCCTGCGGCGGGCGCCGGCGGTCGCGACTCCGTCGCGGCACCTGGGGCTCGTGCCGGTGGCCGAGCGGCAGGCGGCGGCCGTGGCGGCGGTGGCCGCGCAGGCGGAGCAGGTTCTCGCCGGGTGCGACATGGAGGCGCTGCTCGCGCTGGCGCGCAGCGCGCCCGAGCTGCACGCCGAGCCGTGGGTGCCGCACGGATCGGGGGCGGGCGTTCCGCAGGGCGGAACGGGTGGGCACAGTCCGGCCCCCGGGCCGCGGACGGCGGACAGGTCCGGCCGACGGCCGGTCGTCGCCGTCGCCGGCGGGGCCGCGTTCACGTTCTCGTACGCCGAGCACACGGAGCTTCTGCGGGCCGCGGGGGCCGACGTCGTCACGTTCGACCCGCTCCGGGACGAGGCCCTCCCCGAGGGGACGAGCGGGCTGGTCATCGGGGGCGGGTTCCCCGAGATGTACGGCGAGCAGCTGTCCGCCAACGAGCCGCTCCGCAAGGCCGTCGCCGAGCTCGCCCGTTCGGGCGCGCCGGTCGCCGCCGAGTGCGCCGGGCTGCTGTACCTCGCGCGGTCGCTCGACGGGCACCCGATGTGCGGGGTGCTCGACGCGGACGCGCGGATGTCGGAGCGGCTCACGCTCGGGTACCGGGACGCCGTCGCCGTGAGCGACAGCGTGCTCGCGCCCGCCGGGGCGCGGATGCGGGGCCACGAGTTCCACCGGACGGTCGTCGAGCCGGGCGCCGGCGCGACGGCGGCCTGGGGGCTGCGGCAGCCGGAGCGCCGGGTCGAGGGCTTCGTGCAGGGGGGCGTGCACGCCAGCTATGTGCACACCCACTGGGCGGGTGCCCCCGAAGTCGCCGCCCGGTTCGTGGAGCACTGCGCGTGAGATCAGCCGCCGGAGACTCCCACCACGAGCCAGATGAAGCCGACGCCCCCCACCGTGCACAGCAGGGTGGAGCGGGCGGGGTGGTCGTGGTGGGCCTCCGGGAGGATCTCGGCGGCGGCGAGGTAGAGCAGCGCGCCGCCGAAGAAGCCGAGATAGCCGCCGAGCAGTTCCTCCGGAAGGGTGAACAGCAGGGTGGAGGCGGCGCCGACGAGGGGGGCGAGGGCGTCGGCGACGAGCATGGTGAGGGCCTTGCGGCGGGCGTTCCCGTAGAGGCTGGTGATCGTGTACGTGTTGAAGCCGTCGGCGAAGTCATGGGTGATGACGGCGAGTGCGACGGTGGCGCCCATGCCGCCGCCGACCTGGAAGGCGGCGCCGAGCGCGATGCCGTCCATCAGGCTGTGGCCGACCATCGCGGCGGCCGCCGTCATGCCGACCTGCGGGACCCGCTCGTCGGCCGCCACGCCGTGCGCGGCCCGGCGTACGGCGAGGAGGCGTTCCACGGCGTGCGCGAGGAGGAAGCCGCCGACGAAGAGCAGCAGGGCCTCGGGGACTCCGAAGACCTCGTCGCCCGCCGCCTCCAGGGCCTCCGGCAGGAGGTCGAGTCCGACGACGCCGAGCATCAGTCCGCCGGCGAGCCCGAGGACGAGGTGACGGCGGTCGGTGACGCGCTGCGCGACCCAGCCGCCGAAGAGCGTCATGAGGAACGCGCCGAGCGCGACGACTACAGCCATGGGCCTTTGGTATCGGATGGGGCGGCGTCCGCGCACCTCGGCGTGGGTGTCCGGTCGGGTGCCCCGGTGGACGAGGTGCTCGCGCTGGTCGACGGCGTGCTGCGGGAGGCGGGTCTTGGGCGCGCCGGGGTCCGGTCGCTCGGCACGCTCGACGCGCGGGCGGCGGAGCCGGGCCTGGTGGCGGCGGCGGCCGTCCTCGGCGTGCCGCTGCGGGGGTTCACGGCCGGGGAGCTCGCGGCCGTACCCGTACCGCATCCGTCGGAGCTGCCGTTGGCGGCGACGGGCACGGCGTCGGTGGCGGAGGCGGCGGCACTGCTCGCGGCGGCGGGTGACGGCCCTGGGGCCGGGGCCGGGGTCGGGGCGGGCGGTGACGGCACCGGGGCTGCGGCCGGGGTCGGGGCGACGGGTGACGGCCCCGGGGCTGCGGCCGGGGTCGGGGCGGGCGGCGGAGCCGTGCTGCTCGTACCGAAACGGAAATCCGCGCGCGTAACGTGCGCTCTCGCCGCTTCCGTCCCGGTTCGCACGAACGAAGATGCCCCAGCCGTACGGTTGTTGCACCTGCCCCACGGGTACATCGCTGGCGAGCCTGGCTCACCCCCCACCATCCCCACCCCCCACACGACGGCGGCCATGGACATGCACACGCATACCGACGCCCACGACCTGCGCCACCACGGTGACGCCGAGGTCCGGGACGAGAAACTCATCGATCTGGCGGTCAACGTCCGGACGAACACCCCACCGGAGTGGCTCCGGGAGCGGATCGCCGCCTCCCTGACCGGACTCGCCGCCTATCCCGACGGGCGGTCCGCGCGGGCGGCGGTCGCCGAGCGGCACGATCTGCCCTCGAACCGGGTGCTGCTCACGGCCGGTGCGGCGGAGGCCTTCGTGCTGCTCGCCAGAGCCCTGCCGGTGCGCAGACCCGTCGTGGTGCATCCGCAGTTCACCGAGCCTGAGGCGGCGCTGCGCGACGCGGGCCACGAGGTGGGCCGGGTGCTGCTGCGCGAGGAGGACGGTTTCCGGCTGGACCCGGCGTCGGTTCCGCAGGACGCGGACCTGGTGGTGATCGGGAATCCCACGAACCCGACGTCCGTGCTGCATCCGGCCGCCACGATCGCCGCCCTCGCGCGGCCGGGGCGGACGCTGGTCGTGGACGAGGCCTTCATGGACGCGGTGCCGGGCGAGCGCGAGTCGCTGGCCGGGCGGACCGATGTGCCGGGGCTCGTGGTGCTGCGCAGCCTCACCAAGACGTGGGGTCTCGCCGGTCTGCGGATCGGGTACGTGCTCGCGGAGCCGGAGACGATCGTCGCGCTGGAGCGGACGCAGCCGCTGTGGCCGGTGTCGACGCCGGCCCTGGTGGCGGCGGAGGCCTGCATGTCGCGGGTGGCGCTCGCGGAGGCCGAGCACGCGGCGCACCGGATCGGTGTGGAGCGGGCCCATCTGCTGGCGGGGCTCGCGGAGTTCGACGAGGTGCGGACGGTGGCGGGGTCGGAGGGCCCGTTCGTGCTGCTGCGGATCGACGGGGCGGACGCGGTGCGGGAGCGGCTGCGGTCGCTGGGGTTCGCGGCCCGCCGGGGCGACACCTTCCCGGGTCTCGACCGGAACTGGCTGCGGATCGCGGTCCGGGACCGGGTGACGACGAACCGCTTCCTCCAGGCCCTGGACCAGGCTCTGCTGATGGGCGGCTGAGCACCCCGCCCGCGTGTCGCCGGGCGGGCGCCGCCCGGCCGGGTGCGTACGGGTCGGGGGAGGGCGACGTCGCCACCGTCGCCCTCCCCCGACCCGTTTCCGCCGCTCCTGCCCGCGCCCCCCGGCGCGTCCCCCGGCAGGCTCCCGGTGTGCGTCCCCCTCGGGCCGTCAGCCCCGGGAGCGGGCGCGCGAGCGGGTCAGCGCGAGGGCGCCGCCGCCGGCGACGAGCAGGGCGAGCGCTCCGCCCGCGATGTACGGGGTGGTGGAGCTGCCGCCGGTCTCGGCGAGGTTCTGGGTGGGCGTGGTGCCGCCGTTGTTGGTCTTGATGCCGCCGGCGTCGCTGGGCTTGGCCGTGGGCTGCTGGGTGGGCTGCTCGGAGGGCCGCTCGCTGGGCTCCTGGGTGGGCGGCTGTGTGGGCTTCTCGGTGGGCTTCTGCGTGGGGGCCGGGCCCTTGGGCGTCTCGCAGGTGGCCTGGGCGAGGGTCACGGTGCCGTTGACCTCGGCGACGCCGAGCTTCAGCGGGTCGACCTCCACCGCGAGTTCGAGGGCGGTCGCCGCGGCCGTGCGCGAGGTCGTGGAGGTACGGGAGAGGTCGAGGGTGACCTTGCCGACGCCGGGCACGGTGACCTGGGTGCGGCCGCCGGTGGAGAGGGTGGTCTTCTTGCCGAAGACGGTGACGTGACCGAGGACGTTGGACTCGGCGACCGGCTTCTTGCCGGTCTCGCACAGCGCCTTGGAGGTCACCTTCTCGACCTCGATGAGGGAGAGCAGCGGGATGCCGGGGACGTGGACCCGGGCCTTGACGAGGTTCACGTATCCCTCGGCCTTCGCCTCGTCGACGGTGGCCTTCGAGGTGGCGACGTCGGCGGCGAGGATGTCGATCGGCTTGTTGCCCTCGGCCCCCTGCACCTTCACGGAGAGCGCGGTCTCGCTCTCGGTCCGCGGGGCCCGCACCTCGTTGAGGGAGACCCGCAGCGGCACGTCGACGGTCTTGTCGAGGAGCGAGACGTCGAGGCCGGTCCGCAGGACGACGGCGGTGGCGCGCCCTTCGCCGCCCGTGGCGTGCGCCGCCGGGGCCGCGAGCAGCACGGGGCCGACGGTCAGCGCGGCGACGGTCGCGGCGGCGGCGGTGCGGCGTACGGGCAGGCCGAAGGTGTTGCTGTTCAAGATGGTGGAACCCCCACAAGAGACATGGCGTCGCCGGCCGCTCACCACGGGGACGGTGGGTCGGCGCGGCCTCGGCGACTTGAGACACCGGAATCTTTACGCACGGAGAGTGAACCGGCAGTCGCCTGGCGTGAGTTCACTCCAAAGGGGGGTTTCCGTGTTCATTTTCGATTTTTTTCGACACAACCGTTCCCGGGTGCCCCGCGTCTTTCGCACGCGCGGGCGCACGGCGGGCACCCCTGAGAAAGGTGTGAACGATCCGCCGCGCGCCGGGGTAACGGATCGTCAACCCAGCGCCCCGGCGGAACGGTTCAGCTCGCGCGCCAGTACCCGAGGGCGTGGACGCGCTCCTTCGGGAGGGCCAGCTCCTTGCGGGCGTACGTGGCGAGGGTGCGGGTGGTCGCGGTGTCGCAGGCGATCCAGACGTACGGATCGGAGTCGGCGAGCCCGGGCAGCTCGGCCTTGACCCGGGCGACGAGGTCGGCGCCGTCGTTCCGCCGCGGTACCCGACGCAGTTCGTGGTGCTCGGGGTCGAGCCGGATCGGCAGCTCCTCGTCGGAGGCGTGCTGGGTCTCGAACCAGACGGTGGCGGGGACGCCCGGGAGCGCGTCGAGCAGGGAGTTGACGGCCGGCAGCGAGGCCGGGTCGCCGACCACCAGGAGCCGCCCGGGGAGCGGGGCGGGGGCCTCGAAGCCGGTGCCCTGGAGGGTGGCCTCCACGGTGTCGCCGGGGGCGCAGCCGCGGGCCCAGTGACTGGCGACGCCGTCGTGGAGGGCGAACTCCAGGCTGAAGGTGCCGGCCTCCAGGTCGGGGTCGACCAGGGTGTAGGCGCGCTGGTGCGGCTTGCCCGCGTTCTCGAACCAGAGGCGCACCCACATCGTGGGGTGGATCCCGGCGGCGGCGAGCAGTCCGCCGTCCGTGAAGCGCACCCTGCGGTAGTCCTCGGTGACCTGCTCGGCCCCCGTCACGGTGAACGTGAAGTCCTTGCCGCGCATCAGCTTGAGAACGGCACCCTGCCAGCCGTGACCCACCGCAATCCCCTCCCCTGAACTCCTGTAGATTAATTTAGGTCAGCCTAACCTAAGAAAATCGCAGCCGACATGGCCCTGCCATGTCAGGGACATGGACGGGATCGGGGTCTCCGTGAGCATCGAGGTCTACCGGGACGCCTGGGGCGTCCCCCATCTGCGCGCGGCCGACCCGGACGAGCTCGCCTTCGCCCAGGGCCGGGTCACCGCACACGACCGCGCCTGGCAGCTGGAGGTCGAACGGCACCGCGCCCAGGGCACCACGGCCGCCTTCCTCGGCGCCGCCGAGGTCGCCTGGGACACCTTCGCCCGGCGGTCCCGGCTCGCCGACACCGCCCGCCGCTGCTTCGAGCGGCTCGAACGCGACGACCCGGACACGGCGGCCTGGGTCCGCGCCTACGTGGCCGGCGTCAACGACGGCCTCCCGGAAGGCGCCGGACGCGCCCCCGAGTTCGCCGAGACCGGCCTCACCCCCGGCCGGTGGGAGCCGTGGACCCCGCTCGCCGTCTGGCTGACCACCCACATCCTGTTCGCCGGCTTCCCCACCAAGCTGTGGCGCGAGGAGGTCGCCCGGCGGCTCGGCGAGGAGTGGACCGAGCTCTTCGCGACCGACGGACCGGGAACCTCGGGCTCCAACGGCTGGCTGGTCGCCGGCGAGCGGACCGCGAGCGGGGCGGCGCTGATCGCCGGAGACCCCCACCGCTTCATCGAGGCCCCCGGCGTCTACCAGCAGATCCGGCTCGCCTGCCCCTCGTACGACGTGGTCGGCATCGCCGTGCCCGGCATCCCGGGACTCGCCCACTTCGGCCACACCGGCCCCGTCGCCTGGGCCATCACCAACGCCATGTCGGACTACCAGGACCTCTACCGGGAGCGGCTGCGGCGGCTCCCGGACGGCGGGATCGAGGCGTACGGCCCCGAGGGTCACCGGCCCGCCACGGCGCACCGGGAGACCATCGAGGTCGCGGGCGGGAACCCGGTCGTGATCGAGGTCGTCGAGACCGACCGCGGCCCGGTGATCATCGGCCTCGACGACGAGCCCGCGGGCGAGGCGCCCGAGGACGCCCCGTGGGAGGCCGTCAGCCTGCGCTACCCGCCGCGCGTCACCGGGGAGCTCGGCTTCGGCGTGCTGCCCGCGCTGCTGCGCGCCCGGACCGTCGCCGACGTGGACACCGCGCTCGACGGCTGGATCGAGCCCGTGAACGTCGTCCTCGCCGCCGACACGCGGGGCGGACTGCTGCACCGGGTCGCCGGCCACGTCCCCGTCCGCCACCGGACCAACTCCCTGCGCATCGTGCCCGCCTGGGACCCGGCGCACGCGTGGCAGGACGCCCCGGCGCCGCTGCCCCGCGCCGAGGTCGACGGCCACGCCGTGATGGCCAACGCCCGGGGCCTGGCCGCGCCGCTCGGCATCGAGTTCGCGCCGCCGCACCGCGCGGCCCGGATCGACGCGCTCCTCGGCGCCTCGGCGGAGTGGACCCCGGAGGCGATGACCGCCGTCCACCGGGACACCGACAACCCCTCCGCGGCCCGCCTCCTGGCGGCCGTGGACCGGGCGGGCGCGCCCGGTCCCGACGGCGCCGGGTCCCCGGCGGCGCTCTCCCCCGCCGCCTCGGCCGTACGCGAGCGGCTGCTCGGCTGGGACCGGCGGATGGACGCGGACAGCGTCGACGCCGGTCTCTACGCCGCCGTCCGCGGCGCCGTGGTGCGCCGGCTCGCCGCCCACGAGGCCTTCGCCGCGCTGCGCGAACCCGCCCCGTACCCCGAGGTGTTCCGCCCCTGGCTGGCCCTCGGCCCGCGCGTCGCCTACGCCCTGGAGACCCTCCTGGTGGCCGGGCCCGTGCCCGCCGGGGACGTCGACCGGATCGTGCGCGAGGCGCTCGACGAGGTCGGGGCCGGCGAACCGCCCGCCGCCTGGGGCGTCACGCACCGGCTCGCGCCCTGGCAGGCGCTGCCCGACCCCGACGACGCGAAGTGGCCGGGGCTCGGCGGGGACCACGACTGCGTGCTCTCCACCTCCAGCGTGCCCGGCTGGACCGACCGCAGCGCCCGCGCCTCCGCCGCCCGCTACGTCTGGGACCTCGCCGACCGCGAACGCAGCGGCTGGATCGTGCCGTTCGGCGCGTCCGGCGTCCCCGGCGACCCGCACCGCGACGACCAGCTACCCCTGTGGCTGAGGGGCGAGCTCGCCCCCGTCACCACCGACTGGCAGAACCTCACCAAGGAGCAGGGATGACCACCGCCACCGCCGCCTACGTCCACCGGATCGAGGGCTTCGGCACCGTCACCGTCCGGCCCGTGGAGCCCGAGCGCGACGCGCCGCTGCTGCACGCCTGGGTCAACGAGGAGCGGTCCCGCTTCTGGGGCATGGTCGGGACGACCGTCGAGCAGGTCCGGGACGTCTACGCCCACCTCGACTCCCTCACCACCCACCACGGCTTCCTGGTGAGCCTGGACGGGGAGCCGGTCGCGCTGCTCCAGACGTACGACCCCGAGGCCGACCGCGTCAGCGAGTGCTACGAGGTGGAGCCCGGGGACGTCGGCGCCCACTTCCTGGTGGCGCCGAACCCGGCCCCGCGCCCCGGCTTCACGGGCATGCTCCTCACGGCGCTCATCGCCTTCGCGCTGAAGGACCGCACCCGGCTCGTCGTCGAACCGGACGCCGCGAACGAGAAGGCGATCGCCCGGATGGTGCGGGCCGGGTTCGAACTGGGCCCGGAGGTCGTACTGCCCGAGGTCGACCTCCCGGAGGTCTTCATCCCGGAGAAGAAGGCCCGACTGGCCTTCCTGACCCGCCGCTGACACCGGGCCGCAACGGGCCCCGGGCGGGCCCGGGGCCGGCTCCGGGCCAGGGTCGGCTCCGACCCGGTCCGAGGCCGGCTCTGACTCGCTCCGGGGTCGGCCCGCGGTCCGTCCGGGCGCGGGCGGGCCCCGGCGGGCCCGGTGCGGCCGGGGTCAGCCGATCACCCGGCCGTTGACGACGACCCGGCGTGGCGCCGCCAGGACGCGGACGTCCGCGCGGGGGTCCTCGCCGTAGACCACGAGGTCGGCCGGGGCGCCCTCCTCCAGGGAGGGGCGGCCCAGCCAGGCCCTGGCCCGCCAGGCGGTGGCGGCGAGCGCGTCGAGCGGCGGGATGCCGGCCTTCGTCAGCTCCTCCACCTCCTCGGCGACCAGGCCGTGCGCGAGCGAGCCGCCCGCGTCGGTGCCGACGAAGACCGGGACGCCCGCGTCGAAGGCCGCGCGCACGGTGTCGTACCTGCGCTCGTGCAGCCGGCGCATATGGGCCGACCAGCGGGGGAACTTCTCCTCGCCGCCGTCGGCGAGGTGCGGGAAGGTCGCGATGTTGACCAGGGTCGGGACGATCGCGACGCCCCGCTCGGCGAAGAGCGGGATGGTGTCCTCGGTGAGGCCGGTGGCGTGCTCGACGCAGTCGATGCCCGCCTCGACGAGATCGCGCAGCGAGTCCTCCGCGAAGCAGTGCGCGGTCACCCGGGCGCCGAGCCGGTGCGCCTCGGCGATGGCCGCCTCGACCTCCGGGCGCGGCCAGCAGGCCGTGAGGTCGCCGGCCTCGCGGTCGATCCAGTCGCCGACGAGCTTGACCCAGCCGTCGCCGCGCCGGGCCTCGCGGCCGACGTACGCCACGAGGTCGGCGGGCTCGATCTCGTGGGCGTAGTTGCGGATGTAGCGGCGGGTGCGGGCGATGTGCCGGCCCGCGCGGATGATCTTCGGCAGGTCTTCCCGCTCGTCGATCCAGCGGGTGTCGGAGGGCGATCCCGCGTCGCGGATGAGCAGGGTGCCCGCGTCCCGGTCGGTGAGGGCCTGCTTCTCGCTGGTGGCCGCGTCGACGGGGCCGTGCCGGTCGAGGCCGACGTGGCAGTGGGCGTCGACGAGCCCGGGCAGTACCCAGCCCTCGACGGTCACCGCCTCGGCGGCGGGCCGGTCGAAGGTGATCCGCCCGTCGACGCACCACAGTTCGTCCCGTACGTCCTCGGGGCCGACGAGCACCCGCCCCTTCACGTGCAGCACCGCGTGATCGCTCATGTCTGCACTGTACGAGGACGGGACCCGGGCCGGGGAGGGGCCCTCGGTACCCTGATCGGGAGTTCCGCCCGCACGAATCCGAGTCGAAGAGGCACCGCCGTGACCGTGACACATCCGCTCCTGGACCTGGCCCCGCTGACCGCCGCGCATTTCGCGTCGATCGAGCGGCGGGTGGCCGCGCTGCTCTCCACGGAGCAGGACGTGGTGATCACCCAGGGCGAGGCGCTGCTCCCTCTGGAGGGGTGCATCCGCAGCGGGGCGCGGGCCGGTTCGACCGCCCTGAACGTGGTCACGGGACCGTACGGGCAGACCTTCGGCAACTGGCTGCGGGACTGCGGCGCGACCGTGGTCGACCTGGAGGTGCCGTTCCACACGGCGGTGACGGCCGCGCAGGTGGAGCAGGCGCTGGCCGCGCACCCCGAGATCGACTTCGTGTCGCTGGTGCACGCGGAGGCGGCGACCGGCAACACCAATCCGGTGGCGGAGATCGGTGAGGTCGTCCGGGCGCACGGGGCGCTGTTCTATCTGGACGCGGTGGCGTCGATCGGTGCCGAGCCGGTGCTGCCGGACGCCTGGGGCGTGGACATGTGCATCATCGGCGCGCAGAAGGCGATGGGCGGTCCCGCGGGTGTGTCGGCGGTGTCGGTGAGCGCCCGCGCCTGGGAGCGGTTCGCGGCCAACCCGGCGGCCCCGCGCCGCTCGTACCTCTCCCTCCTGGACTGGAAGGAGCGCTGGATCGACGGCGGCCGTAAGGCGCTGCTGCACGCTCCGGCGCAGCTGGAGATGCTGGCCCTTGAGGCCTGTGTGGAGCGGATCGAGGCGGAGGGCCTGGACGCGCTGATGGCGCGGCACGCGTCGGCTGCGGCCGCGACCCGCGCGGGCGCGCTGGCGCTCGGCGGCGGTCTGGAGCCGTTCGTGTACGAGGCGAAGGACGCGGCTCCGGTGGCGACGACGCTGCGGGTGCCGGCCGGGGTGGACGCCTCGGCCCTGGTGGCGAAGGCGCTGGCCGCCGATCCGTCGCTGCCGCTGATCGCGGGCGGCGGGGCGCTGGCCGGGGAGATGATCCGGGTCAACCACTACGGGGTGGACGCGACTCCGGGCGCCGTGCAGTCCTCGCTGGCGGCCCTGGGCGCGGCGCTGGGCGAGGCGGGCCGCGCGGTGGACCTGGAGGGCGCGCGCCGGGCGGTCACGGAGGCGTGGGCGGTCTGATCGTCCGCGTACGGGGAGCGTCCCCGTACGGAGAGGGGCGGGGGTCCGGCGCCGGACCCCCGCCCCTTCCTTCTCGCGCGGCCCGGGTGGGGGCCGTACGGCTCGGTCAGAGCGCGGGGTAGTCGACGTAGCCGCGGTGGTCGCCGCCGTACATGGTGGCGCCGTCCGGCTCGTTGTAGGGGCCGTCGGCCCGCAGTCGGGCGGGCAGGTCGGGGTTGGCGATGAAGAGCCGGCCGAAGGCCACGAGGTCGGTGGTGCCGTCCTCGATCAGGGCGAGGGACTCGGAGCTGGTCGGGCCCTCGGTGGACGGATTGAGGATGAACGTTCCGGCGAACCGCTTGCGCAGGTCGAGGACGAGCGGACGGAGCTCGGGGGCGGTCTCCAGGACGTGGAGGTACGCGATGCCGACGGGTTCGATCGCGTCGAGCAGGGCCGTGTACAGCTCTTCGGTCTCGGTCTCCGCGATGTCGTTGAGCGTGTTGGCCGGGGAGATGCGCAGGCCGGTGCGCTCGGGGCCGATCTCGGCGGCGACGGCCCGGACGACCTCGACGGCGAAGCGGATGCGGTTCTCGACCGGGCCGCCCCACTCGTCGGTGCGGTGGTTGGAGCCGGTGGCGAGGAACTGCTGGATCAGGTAGCCGTTGGCGCCGTGGATCTCGACGCCGTCGAAGCCGGCCTCGACGGCGTGGCGGGCGGCGGCGGCGAAGCCGGCGACCGTCTCGCGCACCTCGTCGCCGGTGAGCACGCGCGGGGTGACGTAGTCCTTGGGGCCCTCGGGGGTGAAGGCCTGGCCGGCGGGGGCGACGGCGGAGGGGCCGACGGGGTGGAGGTCGCCGTCGAGGAGGTCGGGGTGTCCGATCCGGCCGGAGTGCATCAGCTGGGCGAAGATCCGGCCGCCGCGCTCGTGGACGGCGTCGGTGACCTCGCGCCAGGCGGCGATCTGCTCGCGGCTGTGGATTCCGGGAGTGAAGGGGTAGCCCTGTCCCTCGGCGACGGGGTGGACGCCCTCGCTGATGATCAGGCCGGCGGAGGCGCGCTGGGCGTAGTACTCGGCGACGAGCGCGGTGGGGGTGCGGCGGACGGCGTCGGCCCGGCTGCGGGTCATCGGGGCCATGGCGATGCGGTTGGAGAGCCGCGTGCCGGCGAGGTCGACGGGGTCGAAGGCGGTGGTCATGGCTGTCCCCTTCAGAAATATGTGGTCGGCCAAGCATTGGCCCGGATGTCACTGTAACCCATTCATTGGCCAGCCAAGGTAATCTGTGGGGAGACCTTCCCGAGGAGCCCCGATGCCAGCGAACGACCCCGCCTGTACCGACACGACACCGTCTGCCGCGCGCGGCGGACCCGTCGGCATCGCGCTCGCCCGGGTGGCCCGGATGCACCGGCTCGCCGCCGGGCGGCGCCTGCGGGAACTCGACCTCTATCCGGGCCAGGAAATGATGATGATGCGGCTCTGGGACTGCGGACCGGTCCGCCAGTCCGAGCTGATCCAGTCCCTGGGCCTGGACGCCTCGACGGTGACCAAGATGCTCCAGCGCCTGGAGCAGTGCGGCCACGTCCGCCGCGGCCCCGACCCGGCCGACCGCCGCGCGGTCCTCGTCGAGGCCACCGAGGAGGGGCGTTCGCTGCGCGCCGGCGTCGAGGGCGTCTGGTCGGACCTGGAGAAGGTCTCCCTGAACGGCCTCGACCCGGCGGACCGCGCGGAACTGGCCCGGCTCCTCGGCCTCGTGGCGGACAACCTCCGCGCGGAGGCGGGCGAGTCGGGCGACTGCCCGCCCCCGCCGCGCGGCTGCTAGGGCGTGACGGTCGGGGCGAGTCGGGCAACTGCCCGCCGCGCCCACGCGGCGCCAGGCCCTGTCGGTCACTGCGGGCCGGGCGGGACTTCCCGGACTCGACCCGGACCCGTCTGCCGGGTCAGGCCTTGAGGGCCGCCAGGGCGCGGTCCACGTCCGCCGCCGTGTTGTACAGGTGGAAGGACGCCCGCAGATTGCCCGCGCGGGCGGAGAGCAGGACGTCGGCCTCGCGCAGCGCGTCCTCGCGGTCCCCGAGGCCGGGGACGGCGACGACCGCCGACTCGTCCATGACCGGCGCGTGGCCGAGGGCGACCAGACCGGCGCGGAAGCGGGCCGCGAGCCCCTTGACGTGGGCCTCGATCCGCTCGATGCCGATCTCCTCCAGGAGCGCCAGCGAGCGGGCCGCCCCGTGGTACGAGAGGAACGCCGGAGGCTCGTCGAAGCGGCGTGCGCTGCGCGCCAGTTCGCGGACCGGGCCGTAGCTGTTCACCCAGCGCTCCTCGCCGGTGACCCAGTTGGCGTGGATCGCGAGGAGCGAGTCCTGCGCCTCCTCGGTGACGGTGAGGAAGGACGCCCCGCGCGGGCAGAGCAGGAACTTGTAGCCTCCGGCGACCGTGTAGTCCCACTCCCCCGCGCGCAGCGGCAGCCAGCCGGCCGACTGCGTGGCGTCCAGGAGGGTCCGGGCCCCGTGCGCGGCCGCCGCGGCGCGGATCGCCGCGAAGTCGGCCGTCCGGCCGTCCGCCGACTGCACGGCGGAGAAGGCGACGAGCGCCGTGTCGGGGCCGACGGACTCGGCGAGCCGGTCGAGCGGCGCGAAGCGGACCTTGAGGTCGCCGCGGATCGTGAAGGGGGTGATGACGGAGGAGAAGTCACCCTCCGGGAACAGGATCTCGGCCCCGGCGGGCATCGACTGGGCGATCATGCCGCAGTGCACGGCGACCGAGCTGCCGACGGCGACGCGCTCGGGCGTGACGCCCATGAGCCGGGCGTAGGTGGCGCGGGCCTCGTCCACGACCGCGAAGTCCCCGGCGCCGTCCGGGCGCCCGGCCGCGGTCTCCTCGGCGAGGAGCACGACGGCCTCGATGGTGCGCCGCGGCAGCAGGGCGCAGGCGGAGGTGTTGAGGTAGGTGTGCTCGGGCGCGAACTCGGCGCCGCCGAGGGGCTCTTCCAGGGAATCCATGCCCCCAGCCTGGATTCCCCACGATCACCCGTCAATGGGCGCCGATCATGGGGAATCTCCAAGCCGCGCTTATTTCCGCAGGTCAGCGTGGGTGCAGTGGGTCGACCCTGGGTACCTCGCGGTTCCTCAGGCGCCGGGGACCTCGCAGCTGCCGTCGGGGTCGCAGACGGCCGCGTCCCCGCCGACGGGCTGCAGGACCCGGCCCTGCCAGGCCTGTTCGAGTGCCTGGGTGAAGACCTCGGCGGGCTGGCCGCCGGAGATGCCGTAGCGGCGGTCGAGGACGAAGAACGGCACGCCGTTGGCGCCGAGCTCGGCGGCCTCGCGCTCGTCCTCGCGTACGGCCTCGGCGTAGGCGGAGTCGTCGGCGAGGACGGCCCGCACCTCGGCCTCGTCGAGGCCCGCCTCGACGCCCAGCGTCACCAGGGTCTCGGGGTCGAAGACGGAGCGCTCCTCGGCGAAGTTGGCGCGGTAGGCCAGGTCGAGGAGCTCGTTCTGCAGGCCGCGGTCCCTGGCGAGGTGGAGCAGCCGGTGGATGTCGAAGGTGTTGCCGTGGTCGCGCCCCTCGGTGCGGTAGCCCAGGCCCTCCGCGTGGGCGTTGGACGCCACGTGGGCCTCCATGGCGCGGGCCTCTTCGAGGGTGCGGCCGTACTTCTTCGCCAGCATCTCCAGGACGGGGCCGGTGTCGCCCTTGGCGCGGTTCGGGTCGAGCTCGAAGGAGCGGTGCACGACCTCGACGTCGTCGCGGTGGGCGAAGGCCGCGAGCCCCTTCTCGAAGCGCGCCTTGCCGATGTAGCACCAGGGGCAGGCGATGTCGCTCCAGATCTCGACGCGCATGTGACTTCTCTCCGGGGTTCGGCGGTGGGGGTGTTCCTCGGGGGAACGCCCCCACCGGTCCGGATCATTCCGTTTCGGCCGCCAGTGTGAGCCGGAGCACGAGGTGGTCGCCGTGGCGCGGGGTTTGCGGGTCGGGGGTCCAGCCCTGGGCGGTGTAGAAGGCCTGGGCGCGCTCGTTCTTGTCGAAGACGTCGAGGCGGACCGTGGTGACCCCGGCGGCGCGCCACTTCTCGACGCAGGCCGCGTGCAGCTCGGCGCCGATGCCCGCGCGCCAGCGGGCGGGGAGCACATGGAGCTGGGTGAGGTGCATGAGGCCCTCGCGCTCGCCGTACGCGGCGATGCCCGCGATCTCCCCGTCCCGTACGGCGCAGAGCACGGCGCCGCGGTCGACGGCGGCCGCCCAGCCCGCGCGGGAGCGGGCGATCTCCTCGGGGCCGAGGAAGTCGGCGTCGGGGAGGTGGCCCCGGTAGTAGGTCGCGCGGGCCTCGGTGTGGAGGGCGACGACGGCGTCGAGATCGGCGGCGGTGGCGAGTCTGATCATGAACTGTCAGGACGCGCGGGGGGCGGGGACGGTTGCGGGAGTGCGGGCGGGCGTGGGTGTGGGGGCGGGCGTGGTCAGGCGGCTGAACGAGGAGCGGTAGGCGCTGGGGGTGAGGCCGGTGCGGCGCAGCAGGTGCTGGCGCAGGGAGTCCGCCGTGCCGAGGCCGCTGGCGCGGGCCACTCCGTCCATGGCGAGCGAGGTGGTCTCCAGGAGTTCCTTCGCGCGCTCCACGCGCTGGTGCAGCAGCCACTGGAGCGGGCTGACCCCGGTCTCGGCGTGGAAGCGGCGCGAGAGGGTGCGGACGGAGACCCCGGCGTGCCGGGCGAGGTCGGTGAGGCCGAGCGGTTCGTCGAGGTGCTCCATCGCCCAGGCGCGCGTGTCGGCGAAGGAGGCTCCGCGCTCGGGCGGCAGCGGGGTCTGGGTGAACTGGGTCTGGCCGCCGGGCCGTACGGGCGCGACGAGGGCGAGGCGGGCGACCGTGTTGGCGACGGCGGCGCCGAAGTCGGTGCGGATGACGTGCAGGCAGAGGTCGATGCCCGCCGCGTACCCGGAGGAGGTGAGCACCGGCCCGTCCTGGACGAAGAGGACGTCGTCCTGGAGGTCGACGGTGGGGTGGCGGGCGGCGAGCAGCGAGCTGTACGCCCAGTACGTCGTCGCCGCCCGCCCGTCGAGCAGTCCTGCCTCGGCGAGCGCGAAGGCACCGGTGCAGATGGACGCGATCCGGCTGCCCGCCGCGGCGGCGCCGCGCAGCGCGTCGAGGATGCGCCGGTCGGGGTCGGTGTACGAGCCGCTGCCCGCGAGGACCACGGTGTCGGCGCCTGCGACGGCGTCGAGGCCGTGCGGGACGACGAGGTCGAGACCGCCGGTGGTGGGGACGGGCCCGGGGTCGGGGGCGCAGATGACGGTCTCGTAGCCGGGTGCGCCGTCGATCTCGACCTTGCCGAACAGCATCTCGGGGATGGCCAGGTTGAACATCGAGACGGGCGGGGCGGCGATCACGGCGACGCGCCGGACGCGGGACTCGACGGGCATGGCCAGAACCTCCGGGCATATGGCATTCGGGCCACTACTGTATGGCGCCGCCGATCATGAAGCTGGGGGCATGACCTCGACCGAACTCGCACGAGCCTCCGTTGTCCCCGCCGCACCTCCTGCCGCCCCCTCCCGCTCCCCGGGCCCGGCCCTGGCCGCCGCGATGCTCGGCTTCGCGCTCATCACCCTGGACACCTCCGTCGTGAACGTCGCGCTGCCCGCGATCGGCGCCGACCTGGGGGCGGGGATGTCGGGCCTCCAGTGGGTGGTGGACGCGTACACGCTGGTGTTCGCCGCGCTGCTGCTGTCCAGCGGGGCGCTCGCCGACCGGGTCGGGGCGAGCCGGGCGTACGGCTGGGGGGCCGTCGTCTTCGTCCTGGCCTCCGCCGCCTGCGGTCTGGCCCCCGGCCTGCCGGCCCTGCTCGCGGCCCGTACGGTGCAGGGCGCGGCGGCCGCGGTGATGCTGCCGGCCTCCCTCGCGCTCGTCCGGGAGGCGTACGGCGATCCCGGGCGGCGGGCCCGCGCGGTGTCGCTGTGGGCGGCCGGCGGCACGCTCGCGGTGGCGCTGGGGCCGGTCGCCGGCGGGGCTCTGACGACGGCGTGGAGCTGGCGGGGCGTCTTCTTCGTCAACCTGCCGCTGGGCCTCGTGGCGCTCGCGCTGCTGGGCCGGGTGGCGCGCTCGGCCCGCCGGCCCGCGCCGCTCGACCTGCCGGGACAGCTGACGGCGATGACGGCGCTCGGGGCGCTCACCTTCGCCGCCATCGAGGGCGGCACGGAGGGCTGGTGGGCGCTGGGCCTCGCGGTCGTCTCCTTCGCCGCGTTCCTGGTGGTCGAGGCGCGGCGGCGGCACCCGGTGGTGCCGCTGGGACTGTTCCGCAACCCGACGGTGGCGGTCGCGGTGGCGGCGGGCTCGGCGAACAGCGTGGCCTTCTACGGGATGCTCTTCGTCTTCAGCCTCTTCTTCCAGCAGGTGCTGGGGCTCTCGGCGCTGGGCGCCGGGCTGATGTTCCTGCCGATGACGGGGCTGCTGGCCGGGGTGAACATCCTGTCCGCGCGGGCGGCGGCGCGGTACGGGGCGAGGCTGCCGATCGTCGTCGGCCAGGCGGTCGCGGTGGCGGGTCTGCTCGGGCTGCTCACGGTGGACGCGGACACCTCCCGCCCGCTCCAGGCCCTGCTGCTGGTCCCGCTGGCGCTCGGGGCGGGCTTCTCGCTGCCGCCGCTGATCGCCTCGATGATGGAGGCGGTCCCGGCCGAGCGCGCGGGCACGGCGGCGGGCCTCCTGAACGCGGTCCGGCAGACGGCGGGCGCCCTGGCGATCGCGGTCTTCGGCTCCCTCGCGGCCGCGTCCGTGGAGGCGGCGCTGCGCACCGGACTCCTCGTCAGCGCGGCCCTGCTGGCCCTGACCACCCTGCTCTCCCTGCGGCTTCCGGGGCGTCTTCCGGGCCGGGCCTGAGCGGCCCCGCCCGGGCCCGGCGGCGGGACCCGCTCAGGCCCCCTTGCGGTACTGGCCGGGAGCCACCCCGTACGCCCGCTTGAAGGCCTTGGCGAAGGCGAACTCCGAGGAGTAACCGGAGCGTTGGGCGACCGCGCGGAGGGGGAGGTCGTCGGTGCGCAGCAGCCGGCCCGCCGTGGTCATGCGCCACCAGGTGAGGTACGCGAGGGGCGCCCGGCCGACCAGGGTGGTGAAGCGGCGGGCGAAGGCGGCCCGGGACAGGCCGGTGAGCGCGCCGAGTTCCTCGACCGTCCAGGCGTGCGCGGGGTCGCCGTGGAGGGCCCGCAGCGCGCCGGCGACGGCCGGGTCGGCGAGGGCGGCGGACCAGCCGGTGGAACGGTCGGGGCGCTCGGTGAGCCACCAGGTGCGCAGCAGGTACAGCAGGAGGGTGTCGAGGAGGGCGGGCACGATGGCGTCGGATCCCGGCTGGGGTTCGGCGAGTTCGGCGCCGAGCAGGTCGACGGCGGCCCGCAGCCGGGGGTGGGCGCCGACCCGGGCGGGGAGGTGGACGAACGGGGGCAGGTCGGTGAGCAGCGGGTGGGCGCGGGCGCGGCTGAGCTGGTAGGCGCCGCACAGGAGCAGGGTCTCGTCGGCGCCGATCGGGCCGCGGTCGGGCGGGGTGGGCCAGGAGCCGTCGGGGGCGGGCAGGGCGTCGACGAGGGGGGTGCCGGGGTGGTCGGCGAGGCCGTGGCCGGTGCCGTGGGCGAGGAGGACGACGTCGCCGGGGCCGAGTCTGACGGGGGCGGCGTCGTCCGGTGGCAGCAGCCAGGCGGTGCCCTGGAGGACGACGTGGAATCCGGCGCCCTTGCCGGGAGGGAAGCGGATGCCCCAGGGGGCGAAGCGGACGGTGCGGGAGGAGTGGGGGCGGCCGGTGCGCATGGCGGCGATGGCATCGCTCAGTACGTCCATGGTGGGAAACGGTAGCGGGCGAGACGATCGGACATGGTGGGAAGCCAAGGAGACATGGATCGTCTTTCCGGCCCCTCCTAACGTCGAGGTCATGACGACAACAGGCATGACGACGAAGGCGGTTCTGTTCCACGAGCTGGGCGGGCCCGAGGTGCTGACCGTGGAGGAGGTGCCGCTGCCCGCGCCCGGCCCCGGCGAGGTCCTGGTCCGGGTCGAGGCGATCGGGCTCAACCGGGCCGAGGCGCTGTTCCGCGCGGGCACCTACTACTACCCGGCCACGCTGCCGGGTTCGCGGCTCGGTTACGAGGCGGCGGGCGTGGTCGAGGCGGTGGGCGCCGGGGTCACCGCGTACGCCCCGGGCGACCCGGTGATGGCGGCGGCCAACTTCGACTTCGGGGTCCACGGGGTGTACGCGGAGCGGGTGGTGCTGCCCCAGGAGTACGTGGTGGCCCGGCCGGAGGGCGTGGACGCGGTGACGGCGGCGGCGGTCTGGCTGAGCTACTTCACCGCGTACGGCGGGATGGTGCTGACCGGCGGTCTCGGAGCGGGTGAGCACGTGGTGATCACGGGGGCGTCCAGTTCGGTGGGCACCGCCGCGCTCCAGGTCGCGCTGCGGGTCGGCGCGGTGCCCATCGCCACCACGCGCACGGAGGCCAAGCGGAAGCGGCTCCTGGAGCTGGGGGCCGCGCACGTGGTCGTGACGGACACCGAGGACCTGGTCGGGGAGGTCCGCCGGATCACCTGCGGGGCGGGCGCGGACCTGGCGTTCGACGCGATCGGCGGGCCCGGCTTCGCCCGGCTCGGGGACGCGCTGCGGACCGGTGGCACGGCCGTGCTGTACGGCTGGCTCGACCCCCGGCCGACCGAGCTGTCGCGGAACTGGCCGCTGACCACGCACACGTACGCGAACGGGGAACTGGCCAGGAGCGAGGAGGGGCGCCGGCGGGCGGCCGGTTTCATCGGTTCGGGGCTCAGGGACGGCTCCCTGGCGCCGGTGATCGCCGAGACCTTCGACGGTCTGGAGCGGATCGCCGACGCCCATCGGCTGATGGAGTCGAACGCGCACCTCGGGAAGATCGTGGTGCGCGTCCCTTCCTGACGGAGTCAGCGCCTCGGAACTCCCAGCGGGTTGCCGTCGCGGAGTTCGGGCGGCAGCAGGTGGCCGGGGGTCGACTGGTAGGTGACCGGACGCAGCCAGCGCTCGATCGCGGTCGCCCCGACCGAGGTGGAGGTGGAGGTGGTGGCCGGGTAGGGGCCGCCGTGGTGCTGGGCGGCGGCGACGGCGACGCCGGTGGGCCAGCCGTTGACGAGGACGCGGCCCGCGAGCGGGGTGAGTTCGGCGAGGAGCGAGGCCGCGTCGGCGTCCTCGCCCCGCTCGGCGATGTGCAGGGTGGCGGTGAGGTTGCCGGGCAGCCGGGAGAGGACCTCGCTGATCTCCGTACGGGAGTCGTAGCGGGCGACGACGGTGACCGGGCCGAAGCACTCCTCCAGGAGGAGGTCGTGGCCCTCCCCGTCGGGGCCGCCGGTGAGCCGTGCGGCGTCGACGGCGAGGACGCCGGCGCTGACCGTGTGGGTGCCGCCAGGGCCCGGGGTGACGGGGGCCGCCACCCCGGCGAGGGCGGCGCGCTCGGCGGCCCCGGCGACGAAGGCCTCGCGCATCCGGTGGTCGAGCAGGACGGCCGGTGCGGCCGCGGAGACCCCGGCGGCGAGGGCGTCGAGGAAGCGGTCGCCCGCCTCGCCCGTGGGGGCCAGGACGAAGCCGGGCTTGGTGCAGAACTGGCCGGCGCCCAGGGTCATGGAACCGGCCAGACCGGCGCCGATCTCCTCGGCCCGCTCCTCGACGGCGGCGGGGGTCAGCACGACGGGGTTGAGGGAGCCGAGTTCGCCGTGGAAGGGGATGGGGACGGGCCGGGCGGCGGCGGCGTCGAAGAGGGCCCGGCCGCCGCGGACCGAGCCGGTGAAGCCGGCGGCCGCGACGAGCGGGTGGCGGACCAGTTCGACGCCCGCGTCGAAGCCGTGGACGAGGACGACGACGTCCTCGGGGAGGCCCGTCTTGGCGGCGGCCCCGCGGAGCAGGGAGGCGCAGAGCTCGGAGGTGGCGGGGTGGTCCGGGTGGCCCTTGACGACCACGGGGCAGCCGGCCGCGAGGGCGCTCGCGGTGTCGCCGCCCGGGACGGAGAAGGCGAGCGGGAAGTTGCTGGCGGCGTAGACCGCGACGACGCCGAGCGGGATCTTCCAGCGGCGCATGTCGGGCCGTGGCGGGGTGGCTCCGGGGTCGGGCAGGTCGATCCGGACGTCGAGGAAGGAGCCCTCCTCGACGACCTCGGCGAAGGCCCTCAACTGGGCGGTGGTGCGGGCGAGTTCGCCGGTGAGGCGGACCGGTCCGAGGGCCGTCTCGGCGTCCGCCGTCCCGACGATCCGCTCGCCGGCCCCGTCGAGGAGGTCGGCCGCGGTACGGAGGAAGGCGGCCCGTACGGTCCGGTCGGCGAGCGCCTCCCGGACCTGGTGGGCGGCCCGTACGGCCCGGTCGACGTCCGCCGCCGTGGACTCCGTCCCGACCCGCTCGCGCGGCTTCCCCGTCCGGGGGTCCACACTCCACACTGGTTCTGCCGCCACCGCCACGCCCCTGTTCGCTATTCTGAACACAGTTCCCGTAGATGAACGTATCTGACGGGACTCTAGGGACGGCCCGGCCGTCTCCACAAGGGGCCCCGTTCAGCCAGGTGGCCACGGGACGACCGGACGACGGAAAAGGGGCGAGGGTCATGGCGACAGCCGACGCGGGCGGAGCGCAGGTGAAGTCCGCGGTGCGGACCGTGGAGCTGCTCGAATACTTCGCCGGACGGCCCGGAATGCACTCGCTGGCCGCCGTCCAGGAGGCCGTCGGCTACCCCAAGTCCAGCCTGTACATGCTGCTGCGCACGCTGGTCGAACTCGGCTGGGTGGAGACCGACGCGACGGGCACCCGGTACGGCATCGGGGTGCGGGCGCTGCTCGTCGGCACCTCGTACATCGACGGGGACGAGGTGGTGGCCGCCTCCCGGCCCACCCTGGACCGGCTCTCCGACGACACCACCGAAACCATCCACCTCGCACGCCTCGACGGCACCAACGTGGTCTATCTGGCGACCCGTCAGTCCCAGCACTACCTGCGGCCGTTCACCCGGGTCGGGCGCCGGCTGCCCGCGCACTCGACCTCACTCGGCAAGGCGCTGCTCGCCACCCACACCGACGACCAGGTGCGCAAGCTGCTCCCGGAGACCCTCCCGGCGCTCACCGAGCACACGATCACCGACCGCGAGCAGCTCATCGAGGAGCTGCACGCCATCCGCGAGCAGGGGATCTCGGTGGACCGGGAGGAGAACACCCTGGGGCTGCGCTGCTTCGGCGTCGCGATCCCGTACCGGACCCCCGCGCGGGACGCGATCAGCTGCTCGGTGCCGGTGGCGCGGCTCACCCCGGCCCACGAGCAGATGATCAAGGACGCGCTCTTCGACGCGCGCGACCGGCTGACGCTGGCGACCCGCCGCCTCTGACCGCACGGCCGGTCAGCCGCGCTCGGCCAGTGCCTTCTGCCAGGCCGGGCTGTCCACGTAGTGGTTGTCGTACTGCTCCGAGGAGGCCTTGATCTCCTCGAAGCTCGCCTCGCCCCGCATGACCCGGCCGAGCAGGCGCAGGTAGTCGAAGCGGGCCATGCCCGGCGTGAAGACGAACAGGACGTCCGCCTCGGCGCCGGGCGCCGCCGCGAAGGCGTGGGCGGTGTGCGGCGGGACGAGGAGGAAGTCGCCCTTCTCCAGGACGGAGAGCTCCTCGCCGACCAGGACCTGGAGCGAGCCGTCGATGACGTAGAACATCTCCGAGGCCTTGGTGTGGAAGTGCGCCGGGGCGCCGACCGCACCCTCGGCGAAGGTGGAGCGGTAGCTGGTGAGCTGTCCACCGGTGGTGCCGGAGTCGGCGAGGAGGGTCATCACGCTGCTGGGGTCCGCCGTGGTCTCGGCGTCGGCGGCGCGGGTCAGGAGCGGGGCGAAGGGCGCGTTGTTGTCGTTCATGATCACTACTCTAGAGCGGCATTGACCACCCCGAAGGGTGCAATCGATCTAGAAAAACGTGGGTCAATTTCATCCAGGCGCCGCCCGCCCCTCCCCCAGGCGCCGCCCTCCCCTCCCCCGCGCGGCGGAGGCGGATCACCGGCGGGCAGGACGCGCCGCCCCCGGTCCGCGGCCGAGCCTTGAGCCATGACCAGGACCGAACTCCTCCGCTCCCCCGCCGCCCCTCCCGAGGCCGGCATCAGCCCCGCCCGCCGGGCCCTGCGCGCCCTCGCGATCCTCGCCTGCGTCCCGTACATCGCGCTCAAGACCGCGTGGGTGGCGGGCAGCGAGATCGGCATCCCCGCCGGAAGCGCGCTCCTCGAACACCGCCAGATGATGATCGTCGCCAACGCGGTCTCGGTGGTGGCCGACGCCCTCGTGGTCGTCCTCGCCCTGCTCCTCACCCGGCCCTGGGGGCGGCGGGTGCCCGCCTGGCTCCTGGTGCTCCCGATGTGGGCGGCGACCGGGCTGCTCGCCCCGATCATGACCGGCTACCCCGCCCAGCTCGCGGTCGCCCTCCTCACCGGCGGCGAGCAGGCCGCCCCGCCCGCCGAACCCTTCCTGCACTCCTGGGTCTTCGCCGTCGTCTACGGCGGCTTCATCCTCCAGGGCCTCTCCCTCGGCACCCTCTTCGTGTTGTACGCGCGCGACCGCTGGGGCCGGCTCCTGCGGGCCCGGCTCGGTGAACCGGCCGCCCGTACGGCCGGGCCCGGCGTACGGGCGGTCGCCCTGGCCGCCACCGCCGTCGCGCTGGTGCCCCTCACGCTCCACACGATGTGGCTGTCCGGCGCCACCGAGGGCCTGTCGCCCCGTCAGGCAGCCGGACGTGACGCCGACTTCGCCGTCCTGCAAGCCCAGTGGATCGTCTTCCTCCTCGTCGCCGTGGCCGCCACGCTCCTCCTCGTCCTGCGCCGGCCCGCGCCGCCGAGGACCCGCGCCCTCGTCGCCCTCGCCTGGACCGGCTCGGGCGCGGCGGGCTGCTGGGGCGCGTACCTGTCGCTGGTCGCGCTGGCGCCGACGTCCGATCCCGCCCAGCAGGTCACGGCCCTCGCGCGACTGGCCTACGCTGGCGAAATGATCACCGGGTTCCTCCTCGCCGCCTGTCTGGCCGCGGTCCTGCGGCGGCGGAGCGCCGAGGCGTGAGGCGGTACGCCCCCGCCGCCCTCGCGGCGGCCCTGCTCGGGCAGCGGGCCCGGCGGCGCTGGCTCCATCTGATCGTGGGCGGCGCGCTGTTCATGCCGTTCTGGATGGTCGGCACGCTGCTCATGGGCCCGCTGCTCGACGAGGGCGGGATGTTCTCCGGCGGTCTCGGCGTGCAGTTCGGGGCGTACGCGGTGGGACTCCCGCTCGTCGCCGTCGCCGCGCTGTTCCCGCTGGCCCGGCCGATGGCGGTGGCGGCGGCGCGGGCGCTCTGCGGGGTCCCGGCGGAGCGGCTCGCGGACGGTCCTGCCCGGGGCCGGGCGGCGAAGGCCCGGACCTCCGGCTGGTTCGTCCTGCACCTGGGCGCCGGGGCACTGGTCAGCGGGGCGACGCTCGCCCTGCCGCCGTTCGCGGTCTCCGTGACGGCGCTGCCGTTCTCGCCGGCCCTCCGGGCGTCGGAGCTCGGCCGGTTCTGGGGCCTCGACCGGCCCTGGTGGGACTGGGCGGCGCTCCCGGCGGGGCTCCTGATGCTGGTCGCGCTGGCCGCCGTGGCGGCCGCGACGGGGACCCTGCTCGCCCGGTCGGCGCCCCGGCTGCTCGGGCCGAGCCCGGCGGACCGGCTGGCGGCCGCCGAGCGGCGCGCGGCGGAGGCCGAGTCCCGCAACCGGCTGGCCCGGGAGCTGCACGACTCGGTCGGCCACGCGCTGAGCGCGGTCACCCTCCAGGCCGGGGCGGCCCGCCGGGTGCTGGACGCCGGCGCCGGGGCCGACCTGGAGTTCGTCCGGGAGGCGCTGACCGCGATCGAGGAGACGACCCGGCGCACGGTCGGCGAGCTGGACGGGGTCCTGGGCCTGCTGCGGCGCGGCGACGAGGTCGAGGAGGGGGTGGGCCCCGGGCTCGACTCGCTGGCGGCGCTGGTGCGGGGCGCGGGGCCGAAGGTGGCGCTCACCGTGTCCGGCGACCTCTCCGCCGTACCGGAGACGCTGTCCCGTGAGGCGTACCGGATCGTTCAGGAAGGGCTGACGAACGCGGCCCGGCACGCGGGCGGCGAGCCCGTCACCGTACGGGTCGAGGCCCGTACCGAAGCATGGGAGATCACCGTGGAGAACCCCCTGTCCGCGCGGCCGCCGGTCGCCCGCCCGCACGGCGGGCACGGCCTGCGCGGCATCGGCGAACGGGCCCGGCTGCTCGGCGGCACCGCCGAGGCCGGAGCGGCGGCCGGCGTCTGGCGCCTCGCGGTCAGGATCCCCCGGTGAGCGCCGTCCGGGTCGTCCTGGCCGACGACGAGCGGATGGTGCGGACGGCCCTGCGGGTCATCCTCGACGCGGAGCCCGACCTGACCGTCGTCGGCGAGGCGTCCACCGGCGCCGAGGCGGTGTCGGTGGTGCGGGCGGAGCGGCCCGACGTCGTCCTGATGGACGTGCGGATGCCGGAGATCGACGGCATCCGGGCCACCGAACAGATCCTCGCCGGGATGGCGGAGCCGCCCCGGATCGTGGTCGTGACCACCTTCGAGAACGACGCGTACGTCTACGACGCGCTGCGCGTCGGCGCGGCCGGGTTCCTGCTGAAGCGGGCGGCGGCGGAGGAGCTGGTGAGCGCGGTCCGGCTGGTCGCCCGGAGCGACTCTCTGCTGTACCCGGCGGCGGTACGCGGCCTGGCCGCCGAGCACGCGAGGAACCGGCCGCCGGTGGCACCGCCCTGGGTGGCGCGGCTCACCGAGCGGGAGGCGGAGGTGCTGCGCCTGGTCGCGACGGGCCTGACGAACGCGGAGATCGCCGGCCGGATGGGCGTGGGCCCGGCGACGGTGAAGACGCACGTGGCGTCGGTCCTGGCGAAGTCGGGCGCCCGGGACCGCACGCAGGCGGTGATCCTCGCGTACGAGTCGGGGTTCGTCCGGGCGGGGTGACGGCGGCCACACGGAGGCCCGGTCCGTATGAAGGTTCGCTGAGAAACGGAGCACAAGCGGAACGTCTGCCACCGGTCCGTTCGTCCCCCCAGGTGCGATGAACAAGACGATCAGGCGCACCTCGGTCTTCGTCCTCATCCTCGTGCTCGCCCTGCTGGGCCGGGCCACCTGGGTGCAGGCGTACGAGGGCAAGGCGCTCGCGGACGACAAGAAGAACCGGCGGCAGACCATCGCGCAGTACGCGCAGCCGCTCGGGAACATCGTCGTGGCCGGCTCCCCGGTCACCGGCTCGAAGAGGACGGAGGGAACGGACCTCGCGTACCAGCGCACGTACACGGACGGCGAGCTGTACGCGGCGGTCACCGGATACAGCTCGCAGGCGTACGGCGCCACCCAGCTGGAGGGCATCTACTCCGACGTCCTGGACGGCACCGACGACCGGCTGAAGAACCCGCTCGACGCCATCACCCGCAAACAGCAGGAGCCGGGCACGGTCGTCACCACGATCGACCCCGCCGTGCAGAAGGCGGCCTACGAGGCGCTCGGGAACAAGAAAGGCGCGGCCGTGGCCGTCGACCCGGCGACCGGCCGGATCCTCGCGATGGTCTCCACCCCGTCCTACGACCCGTCGAAGATCGCCGGGACGACGGACGGAGACGCCTGGAAGGCGCTGACCACCGACGAGGACAAGCCGCTGGTCAACCGGGCCCTGCGCCAGCCGCTGCCGCCGGGCTCGACGTTCAAGCTGGTCGTCGCGGCGGCCGCCCTGGAGGACGGTCTGTACGGCTCGGTGGACACGGCGACGAAGAGCCCCGACCCGTACACCCTGCCGAACACCCGGACCGTGCTGAAGAACGAGAACGCCTCCGCGCCCTGCGAGAACGCCACGATCCGCACCGCGCTCCGGTACTCCTGCAACAACGTCTTCGCCAAGATGGCCGCCGACCTGGGCCAGGACAAGGTGAAGGCGATGGCGGAGAAGTTCGGCTTCAACGACACCGAGCTCGACGTGCCGGTGCGCGCCTACGCGAGCGTGTACCCGTCCAAGATGGACAAGGCGCAGACGGCGCTGACCGGCATCGGCCAGTTCGACGTGACCGCCACCCCGCTCCAGATGGCGATGGTGTCGGCGGTGATCGCCCACGACGGCCTGCTGGCCGCCCCGCACATGGTGTCGCAGGTCGTCGACTCCGACGGCGACGCGCTGACCTCGTACAAGGACGGGGACACCGAGCGGATCGTCTCCTCCTCGACGGCCGAGCAGCTGCGCAGCGCGATGGTGACCGTGGTGGAGAAGGGCACCGGCACCAACGCGGCGATCAGCGGGGCCGAGGTCGGCGGCAAGACCGGCACGGCGCAGCACGGCGAGAACAACAGCAAGACGCCGTACGCCTGGTTCACCTCGTACGCCAAGGATCCCGCGACCGGGAAGCAGGTCGCCGTCGCGGTGATGATCGAGGACTCGGGCGCGGCCCGCTCCGAGGTCAGCGGCAACGGCCTCGCGGCCCCGGTGGCGCAGAAGATGATGGCGGCGGCGCTGAAGTGAGGTGGGGCGTCCGAGGCCGTGAGGCGAGACGGCCGGGGCCGTGAAGTGAGGTGACGGGGGCCCCGATTGGCCGTCGGTGCCCGTCACACGATATGCAGGGTCCCGCTCGCGTCCGAGCACGCATTCGAACTCGAACCACTGATCCTGCTCACCTCGCGGAGGACCGCCGTGCGTCTGCCCCGTTCCCTGTCCGGCTGGACCATGGCGGTCTTCGGCGTGCTCGCCGCCGCGCTCGGGGTGGTGGGCCTGGTCGCACCGGACGCCCTGCTCACGGTGATGGGCTTCGAGCCGGTGCCCGACGGCGGCCGCGCGGACGGCGACCACACGCTCGTCTTCCTGACCGCCTCCTCCATGGCCGCGCTCAACATGGGCGTCTACTACGTGCTGGCCGCGCTGGCCGACTGGAAGCCCTTCTTCCGCTGGACGGTGCCGTTCCGCCTCCTCACCTGCGCGGTCTTCACCCTCGCCGTCGTCACCGGCCGCGCCCCGTCCGGCTTCCTGGGCGTGGGCCTGTGGGAGGGCCTGGGCGCGGTGGTGACCGGGGCCGCCCTGCGGTACGAGAAGCGGGGAGCGCCGGAGGCGTGACGGAGGCACCTCACGACCGGCCCGACGGGAACGGCCGGTCCGACGGGAGCGACCGGCCCCGCGGAAGCGACCACCGCGACGGCCTCAACGGGCTCACCGGACTCGACGACATCGCCTGGAGCTCCCTGGAACACGCGTACGGCGATGCCGCGGACGTCCCCGCCCACCTGCGGGCCCTGTACCGACCCGACGAGGCCGTCGCGGCCGCCGACGACCTGCTCACGAAGGTCCACCACCAGGGCGGCTGCGTCTTCTCGTCCGCCGTGGCGGCACTTCCGTTCGTGGTCCGGGCCGCAGCCGACCCCGCCGTGACGGCGCGGCAGGACCTCCTGGAGCTGGTCGGGTGCCTCGCCCACGAGGGCAACAGGGCCGAGCCCCGCTGGGTCGCCCCCGGCTGGGCGGAGGCCTGGGACCTGGCCGTCACGGCGCTGCTCCCACTGCTCCACGACCCCGCCCCCGAGGTGCGGTCCGGGACCGCCGAGACCCTCGCCGCGGCCCGGGAGCGGGCCGACGAGGTGCTGGCCGCCCTGTGGACCCGGTGGCCCCTGGAGACCGTCCCCGTCGTCCGGCACCGGATCGTGGAGGCGGCCGGTGAGCTCGCCGAGCACGCCGACCGGGAGCAGGCCGGGACGGTGCGCCGCCTCTGGGAGCTGACGGAGCCGGGGGCGTACCCCGGGGAGCGGCTGCGGGCCGTGGAGGCGCTGCGGACGGTGGCCCCCGACGGCGACGACCCCCGGTACGCGCGCGTGGTCGCCGACGTCCTGAACGGCGGCGACCTCGGCGGGCGTTCGGTGGCCGGCGCGGTCGCCCTCCTCGGCGACGACAGGGCCGGGCGCGCCGCCCTGATCGCGCCGCTGCTGAGGAACGCCGACGCGGCGGTCCGGCGCGGCGCGCTGGAGGCGGCGGCCGGGGAGATGAGCCGGTGGCGTTCGGCCGTACCGGCGCTGCTGCCGTCGGTCGCCGGACTCCTCGACGACCCGGAGCCCGACAACCGGCTCTTCGCCGTACGGGTCCTCGGCATGTGCGGGGCGGCCGCGCGACCGTGGGTGGACCGGCTGGCCGGCCTGGTCGACGACGACGGCGAACCGTATCCGCCCGTGCGGGACCACGCGCTGTGGGCGCTCTCCCGGATCGGCGACCCGCGCTGCGCCGAGCCCCTGGCGCGCCACCTGGCCGGGGAGCGCCAGGGCTTCTCGTACTTCGAGGTGCACTCCCCCAGCTGGTGGACCCATGAGCTCGGACTGCGCCAGACGCTCGCCCCGCTCGCCGCCCACGCCGACGTGCTGCTTCCGCCGCTGCAGGCCCGCCTCGAGGCCGTGGGGTCGGTCGACGAGGCGCGGGCGCTGCGCCAGGTCCTGACCGACTGGGGGCCGGTGGCGGCGCCCGCGGTCCCGGGGCTGCGGCGGCTCCTGCGCACCGACGCCGCGGTGTGGGCGGCGGACGCCCTGGCGGCGATCGGGCCTGAGGCCGCGGCGGCCGGGGACCGGGCGCGGCTGCGGGCGCTGATCGACGCCCCGCCGCGGGGGCAGACCTTCGCGCCGCGTTCGCTGTCCCTGGCGTACGGCAGGCTGACCGGGGACTGGGAGCCCGCGCTCGCGCTGTTCCTGCCCCGTCTTGGCGAGCCGTACGGGAACGAGAACTCGGCGATCGTGCTCGGCGAGCTCGGCGCGGCCGGCGCCCCGTACGTCGACCGCCTGCGCCCGCTGCTCCGCGAGCACGCGACCGGGTGGCTGCCCCTGCGGACGGGCGAGGCGCTGTGGCGGATCACCGGGCGGGCCGACGAGGTGGTGCCGGCCCTGGTGGGGGCGATCGAGCCGTTCGTCCGGAGCGACGTCACCCCGGCGGTCGTCCTCGCGGTCCGGCTGCTCGGCGAGATCGGCCCGGCCGCCGCCCCCGCCGTACCGGCCCTGCGGGCCTTCCTCGACACGGACGAGCGTCCGGTCGGGCACGGCACCTGGCGGTCGGTGCCGGAGGACGACGAGCTGTGCGAGGCGGCCCGGACGGCCCTGCGGGCGATCCAGGGGGCCGCCGGCTGAGGCCTCCGATCCGCCGGAGGGCCTCGGGCGCCCGTCCGCGCGCCCTGCGCCGGGGGCCGGCAGGGGGCGTGCCGGGGCCGTTCGCGGTGCGGTGCGACCCGTGGGCGGCGAGCATGGAAGGAGGCGCGGCGTCGGTGGGAGGAGGGCAGTGTGACGGCCGGTTCCTTCCCGGGGACGACGGGGCGGGTCGGCGTGCCCCTGGACGGCAAGGGCCTGCTGGACGTGCTGGGGGTCGCCGCCGTCGTCGTCGACGCCCACGGCCGGATCGTGCTGTGGAGCCCCCAGGCGGAGGACCTCTTCGGCTACTCCGCCGACGAGGCGCTCGGCGGGTACGTGGCGCGGGTGCTGGTCAGCCCGGAGCACCGCGAGGAGGCGATGCGCCTCTTCGGCGACGTGCTGCGGGAGGGCACGACCTGGGCGGGCACCTTCCCCGTACGGCACAAGGACGGCAGCGAGCGGCAGGTGGAGTTCCGCAACGTCCGGCTCACCGACGACCTGGGGGGCCTCTACGCGCTCGGGATCGCCGCCGACCGCTCCGTCGTCGAACGCGTCGAGGCCGAGCTCGCGCTCTCCGACCGGCTGGTCTCCCAGTCCCCGATCGGCCTGGCCGTCCTCGACACCGATCTGCGGTACGTCCTGGTGAACCCGGCCCTCGAACGGATCAACGGCCTGCCCGCGGCGCTGCACATCGGACGGCGGATCGGCGACATGCTGCCGCGCATCGACGCGGACGCCCTGGACGCCGCGCTGCGCTCCGTCCTGGAGACGGGCAAACCCCTGCTCGACCACCCCACCGTCGGGCGGACCCCCGCCGACCCGGACCGCGACCACGCCTGGTCGGTGTCCTTCTACCGCCTCGAAGGCGCCGACGACCGGGTCCTGGGGGTGGCGGCCTCGGTGATCGACGTGACCGAGCGGCACCGGGCGGACGTGGACGCCGACCGCTCGCGGCGGCGGCTCGCGCTCATCGCGGACGCCTCCGCCCGGGTCGGCACGACGCTGGAGGTGGAGCGGACCGCCGACGAGCTGGCCTCGGTGGTGGTGCCCGAGCTGGCCGACATCGCCGCCGTCGACGTCCTCGACTCGGTCCTCGCGCTGCGCAGGCCGGGCGCCCCCGAGGAGGGGCCCGAGCTGTTCCGGGCGCTCGCGGTGAAGGCCGCGGGCCGGACGGACGCGCTGCCCGCGGCGGACCCGCCCGGCGCGGTCGCGATGTACGGCGCGGACCGGCTCGTCACCCGCTGTGTGCACACCGGGGTGCCGGTCCTGGTGGAGCACGTCGGCTCCGGTGACCTGGCGCGGATCGCCCGCAGCCCCGAGGCGGCCGAGCTGCTCGCCCGGGCGGGGGTGCACTCGTATCTGGCGGTGCCGCTGATCGCGCGCGGCGAGGTGCTCGGCGCCCTTGACCTCAAGCGGGACCGCAATCCGCTGCCCTTCGACGGCGACGACGTGCTGCTCGCGACGGAGCTCGCGGCCCGGGCGGCGGTGAGCATCGACAACGCCCGCTGGTACCAGAGCGTGCGGAACTCGGCGGTGACGCTCCAGCGCAGTCTGCTGCCGGGGGCGCCTCCGGAGCGGGCGGGCTTGGAGGTCGCGGCCCGCTACCAGCCGGCGCAGGCGTCCAGCGAGGTCGGCGGCGACTGGTACGACGTGATCCCGCTGCCCGACGACAAGACGGCGCTGGTCGTCGGGGACGTGATGGGCAGCGGCATCGACGCGGCGGCGACGATGGGCCGGCTGCGGACGGCGACCTGCGCCTTCGCGGACCTCGATCTGCCGCCCGCCCAGGTCCTGCGGCACCTGGACCGGATCACCGCGGGCCTCGAGCACTACATCGCGACCTGTCTCTTCGCCGTGCACGACCCGGCGCTCGGCCGCTGCCGGATCTCCAACGCGGGCCATCTGCCGCCGGTGCGGGTGCCGGTGGACGGCCCGGCCGAGCTGCTCGACGTTCCGCCGGGGGTGCCGCTGGGGGTGGGCGGCGGGACGTTCGGTACGAGCAAGGTGCCGTTCCGGCCCGGGGACCGGCTCGTGCTGTACACGGACGGACTGATCGAGACCCGCCACGAGGCGATCGACGAGCGCCTCGCGCTGCTCGTCGGTCTCCTCGACGACCTGCGCGGGCCCCTTGAGGAGACCTGTGACCGGCTGCTCCAGGCGCTGCGCCGGCCGGGTGCCCCGGACGACGTGGCGCTGCTCATCGCCCGGAGCACGGGATGACGCCCCGGGGCGGCGCGCGCGGCAGGGGCCGGGGCGGCCCGGGCGAGCGCGGGACCGGGCTGCGGAGCCTCGCCGGGCAGGTGTTCGCCCTGGAGGCGCTGATCGCGCTCCTGGTGATCGCGGCGGCCGTCTTCGTGACGTTCTACCAGGCGCGCAGCGACACCCAGCGGGACGCCAGGGTCCGCTCGCTCGCGGTCGCGGAGGCCTTCGCGAAGGCGCCCGGCATGGACGCGGCGCTCGCCTCGCCCGATCCGACGGCCGCCCTCCAGGGCCGGGCGGAGGCCACCCGGCGGGCGACGGGGGTGGACTTCATCGCCGTCCTGAGCCCGGACGGCGTGCGGTACACCGACTCGCAGCCGGAGCTGATCGGCCGGCGGGCGACCGGGGACTTCAACCAGGCGGTGGTGGACGGCGAGTCGTACACCGAGCTCTTCCACGGCGCGCCCAACGACGCCGTGCGGGCGGTCGTCCCGGTCGTGAACGACCAGGGCCGGATCGTGGGCATGGTCACCAGCGGCGTCGAGGTGGAGAACATCTCGGAGGCGCTGTCGGACCGGCTGCCGCTGCTCGTCGGCGCGGCGGCCGGCGCGCTGGTGATCGCGGTGGGCGGCGCCGCCCTGGTGAGCAGACGGCTGCGGCGGCAGACCCACGGCCTCGGCCCGGCCGAGATGACCCGGATGAAGGAGCATCACGAGGCGGTCCTGCACGCGGTGCGCGAAGGCGTCCTGATCGTGGACGCCGACCGGCGGCTGCTGCTCGCCAACGACGAGGCGCGCCGGCTGCTCGGCGTCACGCCGGACATGGAGCGGCGGCACGTCTCGGAGCTCGGTCTCGACCCCCGTACGGTCGAACTCCTCGAATCGGGCAGGGCGGCGACGGACGAGGTGCACCGGGCGGGCGACCGGCTGCTCGCGGTGAGCGTGCGGCCCACGGCCCCGGACGGCTCCGAGTCCGGGAGCGTGATGACCATGCGGGACACCACCGAGCTGGCCGCGCTGACCGGCCGGGCGGCGGTGGCCCGTGGCCGGCTCCAGCTGCTCTACGAGGCGGGGGTGCGGATCGGGACGACCCTGGAGGTGGTGCGGACGGCGGAGGAGCTGGCGGAGGTGGCGGTGCCGCGGTTCGCGGACTTCGCGACGGTGGAGCTGCTGGAGCCGGTGCTGCGCGGCGAGGAACCGACGGCTTCGGCGTCGGCGACCACGGAGATGCGGCGGACGGCGCTGAGCGGGCTGCGGCCCGACCAGCCGCTGCAGCCGGTCGGGGACATCGTGCGGTTCGACGTCGCCAGCACCCCGATGGCGACCGCCCTGGACGCGGGGCACGCGGTGGTGCAGTCGGAGCTGGCGTCGGCGGAGGGCTGGCGGGAGCAGGACCCGGAGGGCGCGGCGCAGGCCCTGGCGTTCGGGATGCACTCGCTGCTGACGGTGCCGCTGCTCGCCCGTGGGGTGGTCCTGGGCATGGCGAACTTCTGGCGGGCGGACACCCCGGAGCCGTTCGGGGAGGAGGACCTGTCGTTCGCGGAGGAGCTGGCGGCGCGGGCGGCGGTCGCCATCGACAACGCCCGCCGGTTCACCCGGGAGCACGCGATGGCGGTGACGCTGCAGCGGAGCCTGCTGCCCCGGGTGCTGCCGGACCAGAGCGCGGTGGAGGTGGCGTACCGCTATCTGCCGGCGAAGGCCGGGGTGGGCGGCGACTGGTTCGACGTGATCCCGCTGCCGGGGGCCCGGGTGGCGCTGGTGGTCGGGGACGTCGTCGGGCACGGGCTGCACGCGGCGGCCACCATGGGGCGGCTGCGGACGGCGGTGCACAACTTCTCGACGCTCGACGTGCCGCCGGACGAGCTGCTCGGGCACCTGGACGAGCTGACGGGGCGGATCGAGAACCGCGACGCGGAGGGGCCGGATGCCGAGGGGCGGCGCCGGGAGGAGGGCATCACCGGCGCGACGTGTCTGTACGCGATCTACGATCCGGCGTCCGGGCTGTGCACGGTCGCCAGTGCGGGGCATCCGGGTCCGGCGCTGGTGGGGCCCGACGGTCGGGTCGAGTTCCCCGAGCTGTCGCCGGGGCTGCCACTGGGGCTCGGTCTGGGTGACGTGCCGTTCGAGGCGACGGAGCTGCGGCTGCCGGAGGGCAGCAAGCTGGTGCTGTTCACGGACGGGCTCCTGGAGGACCGCGGCCGGGACCTCGACAAGGGCCTCGCGCTGCTGCGGTCGACGCTGGCGCGGCGGGACCGGAACCCGGAGGAGACCTGCGCGGACGTGCTGGCGACCCTGCTGTCGCCGACGCCGCGGGACGACATCGCCCTGCTGGTGGCGCGGACCCGGCTGCTGGACCGGGAGCGGATCGCCGAGTGGGAGGTGGCGCGCGATCCCTCGGCGGTCTCGCCGGTGCGGAACGCGGCGGCGGCGAAGCTGTCGGAGTGGGGCCTTGACGGGCTGGCGTTCACGGCGGAGCTGGTCCTGAGCGAGCTGATCACGAACGCGGTGCGGTACGGGGCCGATCCGGTCCGGGTACGGCTGCTCCACGACCGGACGCTGATCTGCGAGGTGTCGGACGGCAGCAGCACCTCCCCGCACCTGCGGCACGCGGCGGCGACGGACGAGGGCGGGCGGGGGCTGTATCTGGTGGCGCAGTACGCGGAGCGCTGGGGGACGCGTTACGGCCGGCGCGGCAAGACGATCTGGGCGGAGCTGAGGGTGGGCGCGGACGGTGCGGAGCCGGTCGTGACGGTGGTGCCGGATCTGGACGCGCTGGAGGATCTTGCCTGGTGAGGGCCGGGGCGGGGGTACGGGGTCCGGGACAACTGGAGCCCGTTCGGCAACGCGGACGTGCTGCACCGCGCGTGGCTCGCCGCCCGGGCCCTGGACGCGCGGCTCGACGAGGAGCTGGAGCCTGCTTCCGGCTGGCCTCGGACGGCGGCGCGGACCTCCTGGGCCAGCCGAGGGCGGACCTCCGCCAAGGCGGACGGGGAGCCGATGTGCGGGGCCCACGAGCGCCTCTACGAGGCGGTCAGGGACCGCGACGAGGACGGCGCGGAGGCCCTGGCCCGCGCCCACGTCGCGGACACCCGCGCCTCCGCGGCCCGCCTCCTGGCGGCGGCCCCGGGGGCAGGACGGGACGGTCTAGAGACCGCCCCCGCCGCCGCCCCCGGGTGCTCCTAGCCGAGCTTCCGCAGGGCGGTGCGGACCGCGGTCAGGTCCTCGTCCGAGGCCAGGCCCGCGTGGTAGAGCCGCAGTTCGGTGGCGCCCGCGGCGCGGGCCCGCTCGGCGGTGTCGGTCAGCCGGTCGGGCGTTCCACCCATGCCGGTGACGATCGACAGGTTCGCCGCGAGGACGGTGTCCGGGCGCGCGTGGGCCGCGAACGCGGCGACCCGGGGCGGCCGGGCGACCACCCCGTCCGCGAGGCCCAGGACGTGCGCCGGGTCGGTGCCCGCGTCGGCGCCGCAGCGGTACGGGTCCGGGTCGGCGTGCAGCAGGATGCGGAAGCCGGGCGGCGCGGCGGCCCGTACGGCGGCCACGGCGGCCTCCTGGAAGGCGCGGGCGGTCCCGGCGCGCCAGGCCAGGGCCGGGGCCTCCAGGTCGCCGAGTCCGCCGGCGGGGCCCGATCCGGACCAGACGGGGGCCAGCGCGCCCCGCACGGCGGCGGCCAGCTCGTCGGGATCGGCGCCCTCGCCCGCGTACCCCTGGCGGCAGGAGGGGCAGAAGCAGAGCGACATCAGGTACTGCTCGCGCTCCCCGAGGGCGACGCCGCCGGTCTTGTCGTGGGCGTGCAGATGGGCGAGGCCGTACCAGCCGCAGGACTCCAGCTCGGTGCCGACCGCGCCGGGGCGCACGGCGGCCTCGGCGGCCAGGGCGACGAGCAGGGCGCGGGTCTCGGGGCCCGCGACGCAGGGCGCCCAGGGGTAGCGGTCCCCGTAGGCGTTGACGACGGAGGTCTCCGGGTGCTCGGCGCCGAGGCGGGAGTTGTGCGCGAGCACGACCCAGCTGTGTACGTCGAGGCCGGTGGGCGCGAGGGCCTCGGCGGCCCGCCCGAAGGCGTCGCCGGGGGCCCACGCCCCCGCCGGGTAGGGGCGGAGCGGGCGGCCCGCCCAGCGCTCCGGGTCCGGCGGGTAGAGCACGGCGGCGTGCTCGGCGGTGACGATCCGGTGGGCGGGGTGACGGGGGGTCAGGGCCCGGGTGGAGTGGTAGGCGGCGGCGAGGGTGACCTGCGCGAGGCCGAGCCCGGCGAGGAGTTCGGGGGCGGCGGGGTCGCCGTCGACGTCCCAGGGGTAGACGAAGGCGCCGGCCCGCATGCCTCCGCTCACCCCGCTGCCTCCGTCCACCCCGCTCACGCCGCTCACTCCGCCCGCGCCGCTCGCCCCACTCACCCCGCTCACGCGCCGAGCTCCTTCAGTGCGGCGCGGCCCTGCTCGACGAGCAGCATGAGGGCGTCGACGTGCTCGGGGGCGGGCTCGCTCAGCGGCGGTCGCACCTCGCCCACGTCCAGGCCGCCCCTGCGTACCGCCGCCTTGACGAGCGAGACGGCGTATCCCCGTCCCTGGGCGCGGAGTTCGACCAGCGGCCGGTAGAAGTCGTCGACGAGCCGGTTCACGGTGGTGTCGTCGCCGGCGGTGAGGGCGCGGTGGTAGGCGAGCGCGATGTCGGGGGCGAAGCAGAAGACGGCGGAGGAGTAGAGGGTGACGCCGATGCCCCGGTAGGCGGCGCCGGTGAGTTCGGCGGTCGGCATGCCGTTGAAGTAGAGCAGGTCGAGGCCCTCGGCGCGGACGGCGCTGACGATCCGCTGCATGAGGTCGAGGTCCCCGAGCCCGTCCTTGAGCCCGATGATGCCGTCCGTACGGGCGAGGGCGACGGCCGTGGCCGGGGTGAGGACCGCGTTGTCGCGCTGGTAGACGATGACGTCGAGCGAGGTGGCGGCGGCGAGTTCGGTGTAGTGGCGGAGCAGTCCTGCCTGGTCGGCGACGACGAGGTACGGCGGCATGGCGAGCAGCCCGTCGGCGCCGGCCTCCTCGGCGAGCCGGGCGTACCGGACGGCGAGGGCGGTGCCGTATCCGGCGCCCGCGACGACGGGGACGCGGCCGGCCGTCTCCTCGACGGCGGCGGCGACGCAGTCCCGGAACTCCTCGGGGGTGAGGGCGTGGAACTCGCCCGTGCCGCAGCACGCGAAGACGGCGGCGGCGCCCGCGTCCACGCCCGCGCGCACGTGCGCGCGGAAGGTGGCGAGGTCGACGGAGCCGTCCGGCGCGAAGGCGGTGACGGGGAAGAACAGCAGGCCGTCGAGCCGGCCGGCGAGCGGGGCAGTGGTCACGGGCGCTCCCAGGAAGTCCGTCGCACAAGGCCATCTCGTGCACAGTTATGACTGTCGTCCATATTCTTGAACACCTACGGGTCGCACGGTAGAGCAGCCCCGAAGGGCCGGTCAAGGCGATTGCACGCTCCGTCGCACACTCTTGACGCTCCATCGGGCCGCTCCCTAGCGTGTCCACAGTTGTGAATGCCACTCATGTGCATGCTGCGGTATGCCGCTCGACGGAGGAGACCCGCTCCATGTCCCCACCCCGCACGGTCCTGCTCACCGGCGCCGCCGGAGGCGTCGGCACGCTGATGCGGGAGCTGCTGCCCCCGTACGGCTACGAGCTCCGCCTCCTGGACGTCGCCCCCGTCCCGGGGGCGCCGGACGCGATCGTCGCCGACCTCGCGGACCGCGCGGCGCTGCGCGAGGCGGTCCGGGGCGTCGACGCGATCGTCCATCTGGCCGGCATCTCGCTGGAGTCGACCTTCGACAAGATCATGGCCGCCAACATCGCGGGCACCTACAACCTCTACGAGGCCGCGCGCGAGGAGGGCGTCCGGCGCGTGGTCTTCGCGTCCAGCAACCACGCCGTCGGCTTCATCCGGCAGCCGCGCCCGGGCGATCCGCTCGTCCCGGTCGACACCCCGCACCGCCCCGACACCTTCTACGGCCTCTCCAAGTGCTTCGGCGAGGACCTGGCCCAGCTCTACTGGGACCTGCACGGCATCGAGACCGTCTCCGTCCGCATCGGCTCCTGCTTCCCGGAGCCCACCTCGGTCCGGATGCTGTCGATGTGGCTGAGCCCGGCCGACTGCGCCCGGCTCCTGCACGCCACGCTCACCGCCGAGGACGTGGCCCACACGGTGGTGTACGGCTCGTCCGCCAACACGCGCGCGTGGTGGGACCTCTCCACGGCCCGGGCGCTCGGCTTCGAGCCGGTGGACGACTCGGAGGTCCACGCGGAGAAGCTCATCGCCGAGAAGGGCCTCCCGCCCGAGGACAGCGCCGACGCCCGCTATCTGGGCGGCCACTTCTGCGTGGACCCGCCCCGGTGGCCGCATTGAGCGGCGCACCGGTCCGCCCGCTCGCCCTGGTGACCGGGGTCGGGCGGACGGTCGGCATCGGCGCGGGCATCGCCCACCGCCTCGCGGAGTCGGGCTGGGACATCGCGTTCACGTACTGGACCCCGTACGACCGGCGGATGGCCTGGGGCGAGGAGCGGGGCGCGGCCGAGCTGATCGCCGAGGGGCTCGCCGGGCGGGGCGCGCAGTGCACGGCCGTCGAGGCCGACCTCGCCGACCCCGGGGCGCCCGCGCGCGTCTTCGACACGGTCGGGGAGCGGTTCGGCCGTCCGGTCACGGCGCTCGTCCTGTGCCACTGCGAGTCGGTCGACTCCGGGCTCCTCGACACCACGGTGGAGAGCTTCGACCGCCATGTCGCGGTCAACGCGCGGGCGTCGTGGCTGCTGATCCGGGAGTACGGCCGCCGCTTCGCCGGCGCGCCGGGCACCGGCCGCATCATCGCCCTGACCAGCGACCACACCGTGGGGAACCTGCCGTACGGGGCGAGCAAGGGCGCGCTGGACCGCATCACCCTGGCCGCCGCGCGCGAGCTCGCGCACCTCGGGATCACGGCGAACGTCGTCAACCCGGGCCCGGTGGACACCGGCTGGATGACGGAGCCGCTACGGGAGGAGATGGTCCGGCAGACGCCGCTCGGCCGGCTCGGCACCCCCCGCGACACCGCGCACCTGGTGGACTTCCTCTGCTCGCCCGAGGGGCAGTGGATCAACGGGCAGCTGCTGATGAGCAACGGCGGACTGGCCTGAGGCGGTGGTCCGCGCGGCACAGGTACACAGGACCCGGCCGGACTGATACGGGGGAGCCGGCCGGGGCCCGGGTCACGGTGCGCGCTGGCAGCCGGACCTGTTCACCGTAGGGCGGGACGAAGATCATCGCGAGCCGCGGAACGCGGCACCTGTCCGGAATGCGCGGTGGGTTGGCGCACGGAAGCACGGGTGGCCGCGATATGCGCCCCATGCACGCCCCGGCGCACGCCGGGTACGACAGGAAGGGGCGCAGAGAGTCAGCGACCGCCCCGCAGCGTGGCCGACGGCGACTCGCCGAACTTCTCCCGGTAGCGCGCCGCGAAGCGGCCCTGATGGGCGAAGCCCCAGCGCCAGGCCACCTCGCTCACGCTCGCCTCGTCCGGCGCCGCCGCCCGCAGCTCCTCCCGGACCCGGTCGAGGCGGACCTCCCGTACGTACGCCATCGGCGACATCCCCACGTACTCCCGGAACGACTCCTGGAGGCGCCGGACGCTCACCCGGGCCAGGGTCGCGAGTTCGGTCGTCGTGAAGGGGTGCTCGGGGCGCTCGCGCACCGCGTCCATCGCCCGCTTGACCGGAGCCGGGCGCCGGGGCTCCCCCGGGTGGGCGAGCGCCTCCCGCCAGGGGTGCTCGGCCGCGAGCAGCAGCCCGTTCAGCAGCGCCTCCTGCAAGGGGCGCGCCACCAGCTCGTGCCGGGCGAGACCCTCCCCGGCGAGCGCCTCCGCCGCGACCTGGCGGGCGAAGCGCACCCAGCTGAGCCCCGGGCCGCGGGTGATGTCCAGGCCGGGCGCGAAGACCAGCGGGCCCTGCGGCGCACGGCCGATCAGCTGCTCCAGGCGGTCGCGCAGCTCGGCCGCCCCGACCTTCACCGAGAGGGTCCGGCAGTCCCCGGTCCAGCGGTCGAGATAGGTGTCGCCCGCCGGGTCGAGCAGCAGCGCCTGGCCGGTCGTCGCGACGATCGGGGACCCGCCCTGGCGCATCTCCATCCGTCCGCTGAGCGGTGCGTTCAGGTGGTACGCGCCCAGCTCGCCGAAGCTCATCCGCACGTCGGCCCCGCAGCTGAGATCGCCGATGACGAGCGGGCCGAGCGCCACCGTGTCGAAGCGGGCCGCGAAGGGGCGCCGCTCGCGGTCGACGACGTCCATGCGGTTCGCGTAGTAGCGGGCGTCGAGCTCCTCGCGCGCCTCGTCCACGTCCCGCGTCCGGAAACAGCTCCCGTCGACCCCGCCCGAGCTCGCACCGGCCCCGCCCGAGCTCGCACCGGCCCCGCCCGAGCTCGCACCGACCCCGTCCGAACTCGAGCCGACCCCGCCCGAGCTCGCGCCGACCCCGCCCGGGCTCCCGTCGGCCCCGCCCACAGCGTCCCCTGCCCCCGCCGGTCCCACCGGCCCCCGCACCCCCACTGCACCCATGGGTCGAAAGAATATTCATATGACGGATCTGACCGGGAACGGCAGGATGCCCGCCATGCCACGCCCCCATGGATTCACCTACGAACAGCGCCGGGACGGCTCGGTCGTCCTCACCCACCTCGGCCGCGCCGCCGGCGTGCTCCGCGGCGGACGCGCCGAGAAGTTCCTCGCCGAGGTCGAGTCCGGCGACGCCCAGCTCGTCATGGCCCGCTGGACCGGCTCGTACCGCTTCGGCAACGAGCGCCAGGCCAGGAACCACCCCCGTAATCAAGGTGGCCGAACCGGGCGAGGGTAAGGGAACGGCAAAGGCACCCGGTTCGTTAGCCCTGGCATGACCGCTATGACCCCCGGCTCGAACATCCCTCTCACCGTCGCGCGTGTGGCGGTGGACGTCGCCGCCCCGGTGCGGCTCGACGTCTCGGGCCTGCTGCTCGGCGCCAACGGCAAGGTCCGCTCGGACGACGACTTCATCTTCTACAACCAGCCGTCCGGCCCCGGCGTCACCTACCGCTCCGGCGGCGGTGCCGCCCCCGACGCGATCCTGGTGGACACCGGCGCCCTGCCGGCCGGCATCGAGCGGATCGTCGTCACCGCGAGCCCCGACGCCGCGGGCCAGACCTTCCAGGGCATCGAGCCCACGGCCACCCTGCGCAACGCGGACGACGGCACCGTCCTCGCCACCTTCACCCCGCCCCGGCTGGCCACCGAGACGGCCCTCGTGGTCGTCGAGATCTACCTGCGCAACGGCGCGTGGAAGGCCCGCGCCGTCGGCCAGGGCTATGCGAACGGCCTGGCCGGCATCGCGACCGACTTCGGCGTCTCGGTGGACGACGAGCCCGCCGCCGCCCCGGCGGCCGCCGCACCCGCCCCCGTCGCCGCGCCCGCCCCCGCCGCGCCCCCGGTGGCGCCCCCGGCCCCGCCGGCGCCCCCCGCCGCCCCGGTGGACCCCCGGATCGCGGCCGCCACCCCGCCCGCCGCCGCGGCCCCCGCGCCCAGCGGCAAGATCAACCTCGACAAGGGCCGGGTCAGCCTCCAGAAGAACCAGACGGTGTCCCTCGTCAAGGGCGGCCGCCCGCTGCTCTCCCAGGTCAAGATGGGCCTCGGCTGGGAGCCCGCGTACCGCGGCAAGGACATCGACCTGGACGCCTCCGTCATCGCGTACGGCCCGCAGCGCAACCACCTGGACAGCTGCTACTTCGGCAAGCTCTCCATCCTCAACGGCTCGGTGAAGCACTCCGGCGACAACCTCACCGGCGAGGGCGCGGGCGACGACGAGGTGATCGTCGTCGACCTCGGCCGGCTGCCCGCCGACGCCACCGGACTGGTCTTCACGGTCAACTCCTTCTCCGGCCAGAAGTTCACCGAGGTCGCCAAGGCCTACTGCCGGCTGATCGACGCGGCCACCGGCGAGGAGCTGGTCCGCTTCGACCTGACCACCGCGGAGCCGCAGACCGGCGTGATGATGGCCAAGCTGATCAAGCAGTTCTCCGGCGAGTGGGAGATGACGGCGATGGGCGAGTTCGTGAAGTCCCGGACCGTCCGCGGCATGGTGAAGCCGGCCGCCCAGGCACTCTGAGCGGCCGGGTCCCCCGGGATCAGAACAGGGCGCTGTAGGCGTTGAGGGCGGGCTGGCCGCCGAGGTGGGCGTAGAGCACGGTCGAGTCCCGGCCGATCTCTCCCCGGTCCACCAGGTCGACCAGGCCCGCCATCGACTTCCCCTCGTAGACGGGGTCGGTGACCATGCCCTCGGTGCGGGCGGCGAGTCTCATCGCGTCGAGGGTCGCCTCGTCCGGGATGCCGTACACGCCGGCGTGGTAGCGCTCGTCCAGCTCGACGTCGGCCGCCGTCACGGCCCGCTCGACCCCGATGAGGGCCGCGGTGTCCCGGGCGATCCGGGTGATCTGCTCGTGGGTCGGTACGGGCTTCGCCGAGGCGTCGATCCCGATGACCCGGCGGGCCCGCCCGCCGTCCTCGGCGAGCGCGGCGAAGCCCGCGACCATGCCGGCCTGGGTCGAGCCGGTCACCGAGCAGACCACCACCGTGTCGAAGAAGACGCCCAGCGCGCTCTCCTGCTCGGCCACCTCGTACGCCCAGTTCGCGAAGCCGAGACCACCGAGCCGGTGGTCGGAGGCGCCCGCCGGGATCGCGTACGGCTTGCCGCCGCTCTCCTCGACCTCCCGCAGGGCCTGCTCCCAGCTCTCCTTGAAGCCGATGCCGAAGCCCGCCTTCACCAGGCGGACGTCGGCGCCCGCGAGGCGGCTGATCAGGATGTTGCCGACCTTGTCGTAGACGGAGTCGGGCCAGTCGACCCAGCTCTCCTGCACGAGGACGCAGCGCAGCCCGGCGCGGGCGGCGACGGCGGCGACCTGGCGGGTGTGGTTGGACTGCACGCCGCCGATGGAGACGAGGGTGTCGCAGCCCTGGGCGAGGGCGTCGGCGACCAGGTACTCCAGTTTGCGGGTCTTGTTCCCGCCGTACGCGACGCCCGAGTTGCAGTCCTCGCGCTTGGCCCAGAGGGTGGCGCCGCCGAGGTGGTGGGTGAGCCGTTCGAGCGGATGGACCGGCGAGGGCCCGAAGAGGAGCGGATAGCGTTCGAAGTCGGTGATCGGCAAGGCGGCTCCCGTTGAGTGACGGCTGCTGGTCGGCGTTCCTGGACGCGGTGGGGGCGCGCTACGGCGCCGGGATGCCCGTCACCTCGGCGACCTCGATGGCGTCGTCCGCGAGCTGTTCGAGGGCCGCCCAGATCTCCGTGGTGACCCGGACCGCCTCCGCCGCGTCCCCTTCCTCGCACGCGTCGATGAGCCGCGCGTGCAGCTCCGCCGATCCGCAGCTTCCGGCGTCGCCGAAGAGCCGCCGTTCGACCCGGCGGATCAGGGGGGTGTAGCGGGCGATGGTCGCCGCGGCGGCGTGGTTGCCGCTGGCGATGACGAGGACCTGGTGGAGCTCGTCGTCGGCGGTGAGGGCGGCCTCCACGTCGGAGGCGCGGACGGCGGCCGCGAAGCGCTCGTTGGCCTCGCGCATGGCCCGGATCCCTTCGGGCCCGAGCAGGGGTACGCCGGTCCTGGCGGCGAGTTCGTGCATCACCCGCACCACCGAGGCGGCGTCGCGGACGACCCGGCTGACGGGCCGGGTGACGCGGGTGTAGCTCTGCGGCTTGGACTCGACGAGTCCTTCCTGGCCGAGCCGGGCCAGGGCCTCGCGCACGGGTGCGCGGGAGAGCCCGAGCCGGTCGGCGAGGTCGGCGTCCTTGAGCGGGGCTCCGGGGGCGAGGTCGCCGCGCACGATGGCCTCGCGCAGCGCCTCGTAGGCCCGGTCACGCAGCAGGGTCCGGCCCACGGGCCGTAAGGCGTCCATGGACTGACATGTTAGATGTCAGTCCATGGACCTGACCAGAGGTCAGTGGTGAAGGCCCGGTGAGGGTCAGCGGCGGGGCTGGCGGCGCCAGGGGCCGGTGATCGCGACCATGATGCCCGGGGTCTGGATGTTGGCGAACAGCGTGTCACCGTCGGGCGAGAAGGTCACGCCGGTGAACTCGCTGTCGTTGAGGTCGTTGCGGGCGATCGGGTAGGTGCGGCCCGAGTCGGTCGCGCCGAAGAGGTGCTGCACGCCCTCGCCGTCCTCGGCGATGACGAGCCCGCCGTAGGGCGAGACGGTGATGTTGTCCGGGCCGTCGAAGGCGCCGTCCACGGCCGGATCGGCGTTGACGCCGAGCAGCACCTTGAGGGTGAGGGTGCGGCGCTTGGGGTCGTAGAACCAGACCTGGCCGTCGTGCGCGGTGCCGGGGCTCTCCGCGCGCGCGTAGGAGGAGACGACGTACGCGCCGCCGTCGGCCCACCACATGCCCTCCAGCTTGCGGGCGCGGGTGATCTGGCCGTCCGTGAACTGCTTGCGGACCGAGACCGTACGGCCGTCACGGTCGGGGACGTCGACCCAGTCGACGCCGTAGACGGTGCCGATCCGGGTGGCCCGGGAGAGGTCGTCCACGAAGCGGCCCCCGGAGTCGACGCACTTGGCGGCCTGGAGGACACCGGCGTCGTCGGCGAGGGTGCGGAGCTTGCCGCGGCCGTGCTCGAAGCCCTTCGGCGGGGTCCAGCGGAAGAGCAGCCCGTTGGGGTTGGAGGCGTCCTCGGTGAGGTAGGCGTGGCCGCGCCTGGGGTCGATGACGACGGCCTCGTGGTCGTACCGGCCGAAGGCCTTGATCGGCTTCGGGGCGCGGTTGGCGCGGCGGTCGCGCGGGTCGACCTCGAAGACGTAGCCGTGGTCCTTGGTCATGCCGTTGACGCCGGCCCGGTCGGAGTTCTCCTCGCCGGTCAGCCAGGTGCCCCAGGCGGTGCTGCCGCCGGCGCAGTTGGTGGAGGTGCCGGCGATGCCGACCCACTCGGCGACGGTGCCGTCCCGGTGCACCTCGACGACCGTGCAGCCGCCGGCCGCGGCCGGGTCGTACACGAGGCCCTCGGTGAGCGGGACCGGGTGCTCCCACTTGTCGCGGGTGCCCTTGAGCTCGTGGTTGTTCACCAGGTACGTGGTGCCGCGCGGGCCGGCGAAGGCGGCGGTGCCGTCGTGGTTGGAGGGCGTGAACTCGCCGGACTCCAGCCGGGTCACACCGCTGTGGGTGACGACGCGGTACGAGAAGCCGGCGGGCAGGGCGAGCATCCCCTCGGGGTCCTCGACGAGCGGCCCGTACCCGAGCCGATGGCCGTGGCCGTGCCCGTGGTCGCGGTCGTGGTCATGACCGTGGCCGGCTCCGTACGCCTCCGGCTCGTCGGAGGCGAGCGCCTCGGGCGCGGTGGCGAGAGCCCCGACGACACCGGTGAGGGCGAGGCCCGCACCGGCGGCGGCGGACTGCTTGGTGAACTCTCTGCGGTTGAGGGGCATGGTGTGACGGTCTCCCTGTGGTGGCCCTGATGTCGCGGGGCCACCTTCCCGTGCCACCGAGAACACCGCCTGAACGGCACGGGAACACCGGCAGGCGCGCGTCGCCGTCACACCCACCGCACGAGCCACGTCGGCCGTACTTGGAGCGGCCGCCCGGACGGGCCCCGCCAAGCCTCCGCCGGCGCGCGTCGCCGCCGTCACACCGCCGCGGCACCCACCGCACGAGCCCCGCCGGCCGCACGCCGAGCAGCCGCCGGACGGGCCCCGACAGGCCTCCGCCGGCGCGCGGCGGCGGTCCGGCGTCAGGCGCCGCGCTTCGAGCGGGCCTTGAAGGCGGCCTTGCGGGCCTCCTTCGCCACGGTCTTGTCCCGGTGCAGCCGGCCCATCGCCTCCAGGACCTCCGCCGTCGCCGGGTGCTCCACCCGCCAGGCCGCCTCGAAGAAGCCGCTGTGACGGCCCGTGAGGCCCTCGATGAGCTCCTGGAGCTCCTCCAGGTCGCCGTCCGCGTCGAGCTGGGCGGCGATGGTGTCGACGGCCAGCCAGAAGACCATCGACTCCGGCGGGGCGGGGACGTCCGTCGCGCCCCGCTCGGCGAGCCAGACCCGGGCCAGGCCGCCGAGTTCCGCGTCGTCCAGGACCTCCCGTACCGCGGGCTCCGCCTCCGCGCCGACCAGCGACAGCGTCTGCTGGCAGTGCAGGCGGCGCAGCGGCGAGCCGGCGTCCGCGCCGCGCGCGGCGTGCAGCAGCTCCCGGGCGGCGCCGAGCGCGTCCCGGCCGGCCAGCCAGGCGGTGGTCTCCTCGCGCGCGGCGGCCTGCGGGTAGCCGGCGATGCCGTCGAGGAGCGCGTCGGCGCCCTTCTCGGCGAGGTCGCCGACGGCGGGCGCGTCCACGCCGGCCTCCAGCATGCGGGCCCGGACGCCGTAGAGGCCGAGGGGGGTGAGCCGGACCATGCCGTAGCGGGTGACGTCCTCGTCGTCGACGGGCGGCGCGGGCTCCTCGCCCTCCTCGGCCATCAGGGCCTCGTCGACGGGCTGGTACTCGACGAGTCCGATCGGTTCGAGCAGCCGGAACTGCTCGTCGAGCCGCATCATCGCCTCCGAGACCTGCTCGAGGACGTCGTCGGTGGGCTCGCCCATGTCGTCGGGGACGACCATCGACGCGGCGAGCGCGGGCAGCGGTACGGGTCCCTCGCCGGGCCCGCCCTCGCTGACGGTGAGCAGGTAGAGGTTGCCGAGCACGCCCTCGAGGAACTCGGCCTCCACCTCGGGGTCCCAGTCGAGGGCCTCGATGTCGATCTCGCCGTCCTCGCCGAGGATCGCGTCGAGGTCGTCGAGGACGGGTGCGACGGCGTCGGCGAAGACGGTGTCGAAGCCGTCGAGCCAGAGCGCGAGGACGTCCTGCGGCGAACCGCCGGTGACGACGGCCAGGTTCTCGCCGGGCGCGGCCCGGCCGGGGAGGTCGCCCGTCGCGCCGTCCTCGCCCGTCCCGCCGTCCTCGCCGTCCTCGACGCTCACGAGGCCGGTGTCGACGGCGAGCCGCCAGGCGTCGCCCGCCCACATCTCGCCGTCCTCGTCGTCGGTGAGGCCGAGCACCTCGACGGCTTGGGGCAGCTGCTCGTCGACGAGTTCGCCGCCGGCGTCGACCCGGGTGTCGGGTCCGGCCCAGCGGGCGAGCCGGACGGCGTGCGCGAGGAGGGGGGCGGCCAGGGCGTCCCGCGCCAGCTCCGCGTCCGCAGGCAGCCGAACGGGGGGAAGGGTGGGGTGCTCCGCTGACATCTGGGGGGTCTCCTCGACACGTCCGTGGGGTGGGAAGGGCAGGGGCTCAAAGAGCGGTTCTCAGCGTAGACGCATCCGGGCGGGCGTCCGCCGGTTCACGTGCCCGTCAGCCTTCGTACACCCGTCGACTCTTGACAAGTGGGGGGCTCTGCAAAGAGATTGACGCGCGTAGATTCTTCTGCCGTTCCTCCAAGCACCCTCGGAGTCCCCTGATGCCTTCCTCCATACCGAGATCTGCCGGCCGCACCGTCGCGCGCTCCGCCGCGGTCTCCGCCGTCGTCGCCTCGGCCCTCGCCGCCGGACTGCTCGCCGGTTCGACGAGCGCCGCCGCCGAGGACGCCGCGACCGGCGTCCGCATCCACGACATCCAGGGCACGACCCGCGTCTCGCCGCTCGTCGGCAAGCAGGTCACCGGCGTCACGGGCATCGTCACCGGCGTCCGCACCTACGGCTCGCGCGGCTTCTGGATCCAGGACCCCGAGGCCGACGCGAACCCGGCCACCAGCGAGGGCGTCTTCGTCTTCACCAGCTCCGTCCCGACGGTCGCCGTCGGCGACGCGGTCAGCGTGAGCGGCACGGTCACCGAGTACGTCCCCGGCGGCCTGAACTCCGGCAACCAGTCGCTGACCCAGATCTCCAAGCCGGTCGTCACCGTCCTCTCCCAGGGCAACGCCGTCCCGGCCCCGGTGACCGTCTCGGCCTGGTCCGTCCCCGAGGAGTACGCGCCCGAGGGCGACCCGGCCGCCGCCGGCTCCATCAACGGCCTGACCCTGGACCCGGAGACGTACGCCCTGGACTACTACGAGTCGCTCGAGGGCACCAACGTCCGGATCGGCACCTCGCGGGTGGTCGGCGCCACCGACCCGTACTCCGAGCTCTGGGTGACGGTGAAGCCCTGGGAGAACCGCAACTGGCGCGGCGGCACGGTCTACGGCTCGTACGCCTCGCAGAACACCGGCCGGCTCCAGATCCAGCAGCTGGCCCCGATCGCCCAGCAGCCCTTCCCCAAGGCGAACGTCGGCGACGTGCTGCAGGGCGTGACCGAGGGCCCGCTCGACTTCAACCAGTTCGGCGGCTACACGATCACCGCCCGCACCCTCGGCACGGTCGTCGACCGCGGCCTTGAGCGCGAGTCCACGGACAAGCAGCACAAGAACGAGCTGGCCGTGGCCACGTACAACGTGGAGAACCTCGACCCGAGCGACCCGCAGGAGAAGTTCGACGCCCTCGCGAAGGCGGTCGTCGAGAACCTCGCCTCGCCCGACATCCTGGCCCTGGAGGAGATCCAGGACAACACGGGCGCCAAGAACGACGGCACCGTCGCCGCCGACCTGACGGTGAAGAAGTTCACGGACGCGATCGTGGCGGCCGGCGGACCGGCGTACGAGTGGCGCTCGGTCGACCCGGAGAACAACAAGGACGGCGGCGAGCCCGGCGGCAACATCCGTCAGGTCTTCCTCTTCAACCCCGAGCGGGTCTCCTTCACGGACCGCGCGGGCGCCGACGCGACCACCGCCACCGCCGTGACGGGCCGCAAGGGCCACGCCGAGCTGACCCTCTCCCCCGGCCGCATCGACCCGGCGAACACCGCCTGGGAGGCCAGCCGCAAGCCGCTCGCGGGCGAGTTCGTCTTCCGTGGCCGTACGGTCTTCGTGATCGCCAACCACTTCGGCTCGAAGGGCGGCGACGAGTCCATCGTCTCGCACCACCAGCCGCCGGTCCGCTCCTCCGAGGCGAAGCGCCTGCTCCAGGCCCAGGCCGTCAACGGCTTCGTGAAGCAGCTGCTCGCGGTCGAGAAGCAGGCCGACGTGCTGGTGGTCGGTGACATCAACGACTTCGAGTTCTCCGGCACGACGAAGGCGCTGACCGACGGCGGCGCGCTGTACCCGGCCGTGAAGTCGCTGCCGCGCAGCGAGCGCTACTCGTACGTCTTCCAGGGCAACAGCCAGGTGCTCGACCAGATCCTGACGAGCCCCGGCGTGCACCACTTCGAGTACGACAGCGTCCACATCAACGCGGAGTTCGCCGACCAGGACAGCGACCACGACCCGCAGGTCCTGCGCTTCCGCCCGTAGCGGCTCCGGGGCCCGCCGGCCCCGTCACACGCCCGCGCTCAGACTGAGCGCGGGCGTGTACCGCCGCACCCGGCCGCCCGCGAGCCGGGGGTCGTGCTGGACCCGCCGCCAGGCCTCGCTCAGCGGGGCGTCGTCCGCCAGCCAGTCCAGGTGGGCCTGCTCGCTCTCCCACTCGGCGTAGTTGAGGACCCGGCCGCCGTCGAGGGAGAGATGGAACTGGGCGCTGATGCCGCCGGGCGCGGGCCGCGACACCGCGTCCTCGTCCAGGGCGGCGAACACGCTGTCCACCCACTCCTCCCGGGCGCCCGGCCCGGCGTCCTCCGTGAAGTCCGCCTCGACGATCACGACGACCCCGGGCAGCTCCCCCGTGCTCGTCGCGCCGCGAGCGGTGGAGCGGTGGACGGCCCCGTAGCGGCGGAGCTCCACCCGCTCGATGCCGGGCACGGCCTTGTCGATCTCGGCGTTCCGGTCGTCGCGGTAGGTGCGGACGAAGTCCTCGTACTCCTGCTCCCCGGTCCACTGCGAGTAGTGCATCAGCGTCTCCCCGTCGGTCCCGATGAAGACGCTGTACGAGAGCAGCCCGAGGTCCGGCCATTCCCGGTTCTCCCAGGCCGTGCGGATCGCCTCGACGGCGGCGCGCTGGCGCTCGGGGGTGCCGACGTTCCAGGTGCTGACGAAGACGGCGCCGACTCCGGGGCGGTGGAGGTCGGGACGGGCGTCGGGACGGGCTACGGCGTTCATCGGGTGTCTCCTCGCGTTCGGTGCGGATGACCCGACCCTCCTCCCTCAACCATGGTTGAGGTCAAGGGTTCTCCTCGTGGGAGACTTCGCACCGTGATCCTCCGCCCCGCCACCCGCGCCGAACTGCCCGCCGTCCTCGCCCTCCTGGCCGACGAGGAGAGGCTCGTCGACCCCGCCTCCGTCACCGTCACCGAGCCCTACGAGCGGGCCTTCGCCGACATCGCGGCCGATCCCCGCAACGAGATGCTGGTCCTGACGGACGGCGAACTCGTCCTCGGCTGCCTGCAGCTCACGTACATCCCCGGACTCGGCAAGGGCGGTGCCGAGCGGGCCCTGATCGAGGCGGTCCGGATCAGGGCCGACCGGCGCGGCGGCGGTCTCGGCCGGGAGCTGATGGAGCGTGCCGTGGCGCGTGCGAAGCAGCGGGGCTGCGCGCTCGTCCAGCTGACCAGCGACAAGCGGCGGACCGACGCCCACCGCTTCTACGCCTCGCTGGGCTTCGCGCGCAGCCACGACGGCTTCAAGCTGGCCCTCTGAGCGCGGGCTTCAAGCCGGCCCTCCGAGCGCGGGACCGCCCGCCTGACCGGGAAGCGTCCAGCTAGCCGAGGAGGTGCCCGCCGCCGTCGACGAGGAGCACCTCGCCGGTGATGTACGAGGAGTGGGCCAGGTCGTGGACGGCCCCGGCGATGTCCTCGGCGCGGCCGACCCGGCGCAGCGGGACGACGTCCGCGACGTGCGCCTTGGCGGCGTCGGCGCCGTCCACCCCGTCGAACCAGGGGGTGTCGACGAGTCCGGGCGCGACCGCGTTGACCCGGACGTCGGGGCCGAGGGTCTTGGCGAGGAGCTTCGTCATGTGGTTGACGGCCGCCTTGGAGACGGCGTACGGGATGGAGCTGCCGCCGGGCCGGACACCGGCCTGGGAGGAGACGTTGACGATGGCGCCGCGGGTCCTGCGCAGGTGCGGGACGGCGGCGGTGACGGTCTGCCAGACCCCGATGACGTTGACGTCGTAGAGGTGGCGCCAGATCTCGGGCGTGGCGGCTTCGAGGTCGTCGTGCGGGATGAACCGGGTGGTGCCGGCGCAGTTGACCAGGAGGTCGAGGCGGCCGAGGGTGTCCACGGTCCGCTCGACGAGGTCCTTGGCCTGGGCCTCGTCGGAGACGTCCGCCCGGAGGTAGACGGCGCCGGGCAGTTCGGCGGCGAGCCGGGTTCCGGCCTCGACGGAGCGGGCGGAGTTGACGACGACCCGGTAGCCGGCCTCGGCGAGGCGGCGGGCGACGGCGGCGCCGATGCCCGAGGAGGATCCGGTGACGAGGGCGACGCGGCGGGCGTCGTCCGTGCTGTGCGAGCTCATGCGGTGCTGTTTCTCCATGTCCCCCTGTCGCGCCCTTCGATCATGTCAGACCCGGCGGACAGTTCAGCAGCCGTTATCTCTCGAACCAAGCAGATCTAAGTGGACCTTCACCGTCCGGGGCGCCCAGACTGGGCGGATGACTTCTGCACGACCTTTCGGCCGGGCGCTCTGCGCGATGGTCACCCCGTTCACCCCCGACGGTGCGCTCGACCTCGACGAGGCGGCGAAGCTGGCCGCCCGACTGGTCGGCGAGGGCTGCGACGGCCTCGTCCTCAACGGCACCACCGGCGAGTCGCCGACCACCACCGACGCCGAGAAGGCCGCCCTGGTCCGCGCCGTCCGCGCGGCCGTCGGGCCCGGGCCCTCGGTCCTGACGGGCGTCGGGACCGCCGACACCCGGCACACCGCCGAACTGGCCCGGCAGGCCGAGCAGGCGGGGGCGGACGGACTGCTCGTCGTCACCCCGTACTACAGCCGCCCGCCGCAGCCCGCCGTCGAGGCGCACTTCCGGCGCGTCGCGGACGCGACCGGACTCCCGGTGATGGTCTACGACATCCCCGGCCGCACCGGCACCCGCGTCGAGCCGGCCACGATGCGGCGGCTCGCCGAGCACCCGCGGATCGTGGCGGTGAAGGACTGCTCGTACGACCTGCTGAGCTCCGCCCGGCTGATCGCGGAGACGGGACTGGCGTACTACTCGGGCTCCGAGGAGACGAACCTGCCGCTGTACGCGGTCGGCGGCGCCGGCTACGTCAGCACGGTGGCGAACGTGGCACCCCGTCAGCTGCGGGCCGTCCTCGACGCCTTCGACGCCGGCGACACCGCGGCGGCCACCCGGCTCAACGCCCGGCTCCTGCCGCTCGCCGAACGGATGATGGCCGCGGGCCTGCCGGGCACGGTCACCGTCAAGGCCCTCCTCGGCGGCCCGGTCCGCGAACCGCTGCAGCCCGCCGACCGGGAGACGGCCGACGGGCTGCGCGAGCTGTACGAGGCGCTGATCCGTCCGGATCAGGCGGAGTCGGTCGTGTAGGTCCGCCCGAGGATCGCGGCGTGCTCCAGGACGTCCTCCAGCGGGTCGTCGATCTGCCCGGTGGAGATCAGGGAGACGTTCGGCCCGTTGTGCGAGTGACTGTGCGTCTCGTCCGCCGCCGCCGTCCCGGCCGGCAACAGCACCGCCGCCAGCGTGAGCACTCCGGCGACCGTGGGCTTCGTCTTCATGTCGACTCCTCGCCTTGTCTGCGTGCAGTGACTCTGCGTTCTGGTTAACGCAGAGTCACCGGATCAGTTGTGGCTGTGGAGGATGTCGTTCAGGCCGCCCCAGACCGCGTTGTTCGGGCGGGCCTCGACGGCGCCGGTGACCGAGTTGCGGCGGAACAGGATGTTCGAGGCGCCGGAGAGCTCGCGGGCCTTCACGATCTGGCCGTCGGGCATCGACACCCGGGTGCCGGCGGTGACGTACAGGCCGGCCTCGACGACGCACTCGTCACCGAGCGCGATGCCGACGCCCGCCTCGGCGCCGATCAGGCAGCGCTCGCCGATCGAGATGACGACGTTGCCGCCGCCCGAGAGGGTGCCCATGGTGGAGGCGCCGCCACCGATGTCCGAGCCGTTGCCCACGACGACGCCGGCCGAGATCCGGCCCTCGACCATCGAGGTGCCGAGGGTGCCGGCGTTGAAGTTGACGAAGCCCTCGTGCATGACGGTGGTGCCGGCCGCGAGGTGGGCGCCGAGCCGGACGCGGTCGGCGTCGGCGATCCGGACCCCGGCGGGTACGACGTAGTCGGTCATGCGCGGGAACTTGTCGATGGAGGTCACCTGGAGGTGCAGGCCCTCGGCGCGGGCGTTGAGGCGGACCTTCTCGATGTCGTCCACGGCGACCGGACCCAGCGAGGTCCAGGCGACGTTGGCGAGCAGGCCGAAGACGCCGTCCAGGCTCTGGCCGTGCGGCTGGACGAGCCGGTGGCTGAGGAGGTGGAGGCGGAGGTAGGCGTCGTGCGCGTCGAGCGGCTTCTCGTCGAGCGAGGCGATGACGGTACGGACGGCGACCACCTCGACGCCCCGGCGGGCGTCCACGCCGAGGGCCTTGGCGGCGCCTTCACCGAGGGCGTTCACGGCCTCGTCGGGGGTGAGCCGCTCGGTGCCGGCCGGGCCGGGCGCCTCGGTCAGCTCGGGGGCGGGGAACCAGGTGTCGAGAACGGTGCCGTCGCCGGCGATGGTGGCGAGGCCGGCGGCGACGGCGCCGGTGGCGCGAGGAGCAGTGGTCATGACGGAAAACCTAACCGGCGGGGCCCCGCCCGGGCCAACCGGTCTCAGGTGTCGGTCGAGGGAGTCGGCGCTTCCCACGAACGCGAACCCCCTCCCTTCGGCCCTTCCGTCAGGGCTTGCGCAGCACCCGGCCGAGCATCTCGCGCGCGTACACCTCGTCGTACGGCTCGTCCGTGAGCAGGGACTGCAGGCAGATGCCGTCCATGAGGGCGACCAGGGCGCGGGCGGTGACGGGGTCCGTGTGCGGGGAGAGGGCGGCGACGACGGTCTCGGCCCACTCGACGGCGACGGGCCGGAGCGCGGGGCGGCGCAGCGCGGCGAGGTAGAGCTCGTACTCCAGCTCCACGCGGGCGCGTTCGCCGCCCAGCCACTCCCCCAGGAGCCGGGCGAGCGCGGCCGCGAGGTCGGTGCCGGGCGCGGTGAGGGCGGAGTTCTCGCGCAGCAGTCGGTCGAAGCCCTCGTTGGCCTTGCGGAGCGCGGCGACGAGGAGTTCGTCGAGGGAGGCGAAGTGGTACGTGGTGGAGCCCAGCGGCACGTCCGCCTCGGCGGCGACCGTGCGGTGGCTGAGTCCGGCGATCCCGGACCGGGCGGCGACCCGGAGGGCCGCGTCGACGATCCGTTCCCGCCGTGCGGGGTCGTGGCGGCGCGGGCGGGGCATCAGTGGGCGCCCCCGAGGTTGAGGACGGCGACCCCGGCGACGATGAGGACGATCCCGGCGACCTTGGCGAGGCTGAGGGTCTCGCCGAGGAAGAGGATGCCGATGGCGGCGACGGCGGCGGTGCCGACCCCGGACCAGATGGCGTACGCGGTGCCGACCTGGAGGGTCTTGAGGGCCTGCGCGAGGAGCGCGAAGGCGATCACATAGCCGGCGCCGGTGATGATCGAGGGCCAGAGCTTGCTGAAGCCCTCGCTGTACTTCATGGAGGTGGTGGCGAGTATCTCCGCCGCTATCGCGCCCGCGAGCAGTCCGTAACCCATGTGTACAAGCGTACTCATGATGCGTACGACCGTACACAACGGCGACCGATACGGTGTCCCGCATGACGATTCCCCCAGGGCCGCCGCCCTACGGCTACGGCTATCCGCCGCCGCCCCCGCCGCCGCCGAAGCCCGGTGTGATACCCCTGGCGCCGCTCACCTTCAGCGTGATCCTGACCGGCGCCTTCACGGCCTTCGGCCGCTACTGGAAGCAGCTCCTTGGCGTCGCCGGGGCGGCCTACCTCGGCGCCCTGCTGGTCGTCGGCGCGGCGATCGGCATCGGGTACGCGGCCGTGGGCGATCTCCTCCCCGCCGTGTTCGACCTGCCCGCGGGGCAGGAACCGCGGTGGGACGACGTCCGGCCGCTGATCGTCGCGTTCGTCTGCGTCTGGCTCGTCGGCATGATCGCGATGGTCTGCGCCAATGCCGTGGTGGCGGCGGCCTGTCCGGCCGTGATCCAGGAGGCGGTCCTCGGCCGGCCCACGACCTTCGGCGTGATCTGGCGCCGGTCCTGGTCCCGGATGCCGGCCGTGCTCGGCACCGTCTTCCTGACGAGCGCGGCGCTGCTGATCCCGATGTTCCTCTTCCTCGGCGCCTTCACCGCGATGGTGATCGCGTTCGTCGCCGACTACGCCGACGGGGCCGACGGTGCGGGCTCCGGGGTCTCGTTCGCCCTGCCCGTCGTCCTGTTCCTGGTCGCCCTCGTGGCCCTGCCGTTCGGCGTCTGGATCTGGGTGAAGTTCAGCCTGGCCCCGGCGGCGGCCGTGATGGAGGGCCAGGGCCCGGTCGCCTCGATGCGCCGCTCCTCGCACCTGGTCCACGGCTACTGGTGGCGCCTGTTCGGCTGCCTGCTCGCCGCCTCGGTCATGGCCTCGGTCGTCGGCATGCTGATCCAGCAGGTCCTCTCCGCGCTGGCGTCGACCCCGCTGGCGGCCGCCGACTTCTCCGGCGAGGACTCGGCCGCGGTGGTGGCGTCCCTGATCGCGGTCCTCGCGTTCCTCACCCTCGGCCAGCTGATCAGCCAGGCGGTCGTCTCCGTCTTCCCGCCCCTGGTCACCGCGCTCCTCTACGTGGACCAGCGCATCCGCCGCGAAAACCTGGCCCCCGACCTGGCCCGCGCGGCGGGCCTGGGCTAGCGGCCGACTGTCCGGGCCCGATCCGAGAGGCAGGCCCCGGCCGCCGACGACGCGAAACGGCCGTGCCCGGAAGGGCACGGCCGTTCACACGAGACGCGTGGGTCGATCAGACGTTGAAGCCGAGCGCGCGGAGCTGCTCGCGGCCGTCGTCGGTGATCTTGTCGGGGCCCCACGGGGGCATCCAGACCCAGTTGATCTTCAGGTCGTTGACGATGCCGTCCGTCGCGGACCTCGCCTGGTCCTCGATCACATCGGTCAGCGGGCAGGCCGCCGACGTCAGGGTCATGTCCAGCGTCGCGACGTTCGAGTCGTCGATGTGGATGCCGTAGATCAGGCCCAGGTTGACGACGTCGATGCCCAGCTCGGGGTCGACGACGTCGTACAGCGCCTCGCGGACTTCTTCCTCGGAGGCCGGCTTCATCGTGGCCTCGGCGTTCTCGGTCATGCCGACTTCCTCACAGACTTTTCTGAGTCCCCCAGCGCCTGGGCGGTCGCGTCCTTCCACGCCATCCAGCTGAGCAGCGCGCACTTCACACGGGCCGGGTACTTGGAGACTCCGGCGAACGCGACCGCGTCCTCCAGGACCTCCTCCATCGCCTCGTCCGGCTCGATCTGGCCCTTGGACTGCATCAGCTCCAGGAAGGTGCCCTGGATCTTCTGCGCCTCGGCCAGCTCCTTGCCGACGAGCAGCTCGTTGAGGACGGACGCCGAGGCCTGGCTGATGGAACAGCCCTGGCCCTCGTACGACACGTCCGCGATCCGCGAGCCGTCGTACTTCACGCGGAGCGTGATCTCGTCGCCGCACGTCGGGTTGACGTGGTGCACCTCGGCGTCGCCGTCCCGGAGACCGCGCCCGTGCGGGTGCTTGTAGTGGTCCAGGATGACGTCCTGGTACATCGAATCCAGCTTCACGACCAACCCCTACCCGAAGAAGTTCCGTACGTGCTCGAGACCCGCGACCAGGGCGTCGACCTCGGCCGGGGTGGAGTACAGATAGAACGACGCCCGCGTGGTCGCAGGAATTCCGTACCGCAGGCAGACCGGTCGCGCGCAGTGGTGCCCGACCCGGACCGCGATGCCCTCCTCGTCGAGCACCTGGCCCACGTCGTGCGGGTGGATGTCGCCGAGCGTGAAGGAGATCGCCGCGCCGCGGTCCTCGGCCGTGGTGGGGCCGATGATCCGCAGGTCCGGGACCTCCTGGAGGCGCCGGACGGCGTACTCGGTGATCGCGTGCTCGTGGCGCGCGATGTTCTCCATGCCGATCGCCGAGAGGTAGTCCACGGCCGCGCCGAGGCCGACGGCCTGCGCGATCGGGGGCGTACCCGCCTCGAACTTGTGCGGGGCCGGCGCGTACGTCGAGGAGTGCATCGAGACGGTCTCGATCATCTCGCCGCCGCCGAGGAACGGCGGCAGGTCCTCCAGGAGCTCCTGCCGTCCCCACAGCACGCCGATGCCCGTCGGGCCGCACATCTTGTGGCCGGTGAAGGCCACGAAGTCGGCCTGGAGCGCCTGCACGTCCAGGACCATGTGCGGGGCCGCCTGGGAGGCGTCGATGCAGACGAGCGCACCGACCTCCTGGGCGCGGCGGATGATCGTCTCGACCGGGTTGACCGTGCCCAGCAGGTTCGAGACCAGCGTGAACGAGACGATCTTGGTCTTCTCGGTGATGACCTCTTCGATGTTCGAGAGGTCGAGACGGCCGTCGTCGGTGAGGCCGAACCACTTCAGCTTCGCGCCCGTGCGCTGCGAGAGCAGCTGCCACGGCACGATGTTGGAGTGGTGCTCCATCTCCGTGATGGCGATCTCGGTCTCGTGGTCCACGCGGTAGGGCTCTTCGGCCCAGCCCAGCATGTTGGCCACCAGGTTGAGCGACTCCGAGGCGTTCTTGGTGAAGATCACCTCGTCGCGGCTCGGGGCGTTGATGAAGGCCGCGACCTTGTCACGGGCGCCTTCGTACAGCGCCGTCGCCTCCTCGGCGACCGTGTAGACGCCGCGGTGGACGTTGGCGTTGTGGCGCTCGTAGTACGTGTTGAGCGCGTCGAGGACCTGCCGCGGCTTCTGCGAGGTCGCCGCGGAGTCGAGGTACACGATCTTCTTGCCGTCGTGGACCACGCGATCCAGGAGCGGGAAGTCCTTGCGGATCGCCTCGGTGTCGAGGAGGCCGGAGAGCCCCTGATGGGCAGAAGTCACGCGGACGCGCCACCCTTCACGTACTTGTCGTAGCCCTCGTTCTCCAGGACGTCGGCGAGCTCGGCGCCACCGGACTCGGCGATGCGGCCGTTCGCGAAGACGTGCACGAAGTCGGGCTTGATGTAGCGGAGGATCCGCGTGTAGTGCGTGATCAGCAGGGTGCCGACCTCGCCGGTCTCGCGGACGCGGTTGACGCCCTCGGAGACGACGCGCAGGGCGTCGACGTCGAGGCCGGAGTCGGTCTCGTCGAGGATCGCGATCTTCGGCTTGAGGAGCTCCAGCTGGAGGATCTCGTGGCGCTTCTTCTCACCGCCGGAGAAGCCCTCGTTGACGTTGCGCTCGGCGAAGGCCGGGTCCATCTGGAGCTGCTCCATCGCGGACTTGACCTCCTTCACCCAGGTGCGCAGCTTGGGCGCCTCGCCGCGGACGGCGGTGGCGGAGGTGCGCAGGAAGTTGGAGACCGAGACGCCGGGGACCTCGACCGGGTACTGCATGGCGAGGAAGACGCCGGCGCGGGCGCGCTCGTCGACCGACATCTCCAGGACGTCCTCACCGTCGAGCGTGACGGTGCCGCCGGTGATCGTGTACTTCGGGTGACCGGCGAGGGAGTAGGCCAGGGTCGACTTGCCGGAGCCGTTGGGGCCCATGACGGCGTGGGTCTCGCCCTGCTTGATGGTCAGGTCGACGCCCTTGAGGATCTCGCGGGGGCCGTTCTCCGCCTCGACGGAGACGTGCAGGTCGTGGATTTCAAGCGTTGCCATGGGTGACTCAGGACTCCTGGGTGACGGAGACGAGCACATCGTCCCCTTCGATCTTTACGGGGTATACGGGGACGGGACGCGTCGCGGGAAGGCCGGAGGGCTTGCCGGTGCGCAGGTCGAAGCTGGAGCCGTGCAGCCAGCACTCGATGGCGCAGTCCTCGACCTCGCCCTCCGAGAGGGAGACGTTCGCGTGCGAGCAGATGTCGTTGATCGCGAACACCTCGCCCTCGGTGCGCACGACCGACACCGGCGTGCCGTCGACCTCGACCCGCTTCGGGGTGTCGGCCTCCAGCTCGCTCAGCGTGCAGACTCGGACGAAGGCCATCAGACGGAGGCCTCCAGCTCGGCCTCGATCTTGGCGATGAGGCGCTCCTCGACGTCCGGCAGACCGATCTGCTGGACGAGTTCCGCGAAGAAGCCGCGGACGACGAGGCGACGGGCCTCGGCCTGCGGGATGCCGCGGGACATCAGGTAGAAGAGCTGCTCGTCGTCGAACCGGCCGGTGGCCGAGGCGTGACCGGCGCCGGCGATCTCGCCGGTCTCGATCTCCAGGTTCGGTACGGAGTCGACCCGGGCGCCGTCCGTGAGGACCAGGTTCCGGTTGAGCTCGTACGTGTCGGTGCCCTCGGCGGCGGCCTGGATGAGCACGTCGCCGATCCAGACGGCGTGCGCGTCCTGGCCCTGCAGCGCGCCCTTGTAGGCCACGTTGGACTTGCAGTGCGGGGTGTTGTGGTCGACCAGGAGGCGGTGCTCCTGGTGCTGGCCCGCGTCGGTGAAGTACAGGCCGAAGAGCTCGGCCTCGCCGCCCGGCGCCGCGTAGGAGACGCGCGGGTGGATGCGGACGACGTCGCCGCCGAAGGTGACGACGACCGACTTGAAGGAGGCGTCGCGGCCGACCAGCGCGTTGTGCTGGGCGACGTGGACGGCCTTCTCGTCCCAGTCCTGGACGGAGACGACGGTCAGCTTGGCGCCGTCGCCGAGGACGTAGTCGACGTTGGCGGCGAGCACCGCGTCACCGGTGTGGTCGATGACCACGACGGCCTCGGCGAAGGCGCCGAGCTCGATGACCTGGTGGCCGAAGGCGACGCCGCCCTCACCGTGCACGGTGACGCGGATCGGCTCGGTGAGCACGGCCTCCTTGGCGACGGTGACGACCGAGGCCTTCTCGAAGGAGGAGTACGCCTGGGCCGCGACGCGGTCGACGGGCGTACCGGCCTTGCCGAGCCGCTCGTCGTCGCGGCCGACGGTCTCCACGGTGACGCCCTCGGGGGCCTCGATCTCGACCTTGACGCCCTCGCCGGAGGCGACGGCGGTTCCGTCGTGCAGGCCACGGAGGCGCGCGAGCGGGGTGAACCGCCACTCCTCCTCGCGGCCGTGCGGGACGGGGAAGTCCGCGACGTCGAAGGACGGGGGCGCGCTCATGCGCGTGGCGACGGTGGACTCGGCGGCCACCGCGATCGAGCCCGCGGTGGTCGAGCCCGCGGGGATGTTCTGAGCCTCAGCCATGGCTGTTGGGGTGCTCTCTTCCTGCGTACGTGTAAGTCGGTCGCTGCTGGTGCGGGGGCTGTTAGCCGACCGCGCCTTCCATCTGCAGCTCGATCAGCCGGTTGAGCTCCAGGGCGTACTCCATCGGGAGTTCCTTGGCGATGGGCTCGACGAAGCCGCGGACGATCATCGCCATGGCCTCGAACTCGGTGAGGCCGCGGCTCATCAGGTAGAAGAGCTGGTCCTCGGAGACCTTGGAGACGGTGGCCTCGTGACCCATGGAGACGTCGTCCTCGCGGACGTCGACGTACGGGTACGTGTCCGAGCGGGAGATGGTGTCGACGAGCAGCGCGTCGCAGAGCACGTTCGACTTGGAGCCCGGGGCACCCTCGCCGATCTCGATGAGACCGCGGTAGGAGGTGCGGCCGCCGCCTCGCGCCACCGACTTGGAGACGATGTTGGAGGAGGTGTTCGGGGCCATGTGGACCATCTTGGCGCCGGCGTCCTGGTGCTGGCCCTCGCCCGCGAAGGCGATGGAGAGGGTCTCGCCCTTGGCGTGCTCGCCCATCAGGTAGACGGCCGGGTACTTCATGGTGACCTTGGAGCCGATGTTGCCGTCGACCCACTCCATGGTGGCGCCCTCGTAGGCGACGGCGCGCTTGGTCACCAGGTTGTAGACGTTGTTCGACCAGTTCTGGATGGTCGTGTAGCGGCAGCGGCCGCCCTTCTTCACGATGATCTCGACCACGGCGCTGTGCAGCGAGTCCGAGGAGTAGATCGGGGCGGTGCAGCCCTCGACGTAGTGGACGTAGGCGTCCTCGTCGACGATGATCAGCGTCCGCTCGAACTGGCCCATGTTCTCCGTGTTGATGCGGAAGTAGGCCTGGAGCGGGATCTCGACGTGCACGCCCTTCGGCACGTAGATGAACGATCCGCCGGACCAGACGGCGGTGTTCAGGGAGGCGAACTTGTTGTCGCCGACCGGGATGACGGTGCCGAAGTACTCCTTGAAGAGTTCCTCGTGCTCCTTCAGCGCGGTGTCGGTGTCGACGAAGATGACGCCCTGCTCCTCCAGGTCCTCACGGATCTGGTGGTAGACGACCTCGGACTCGTACTGGGCGGCGACACCGGCGACGAGGCGCTGCTTCTCCGCCTCGGGGATGCCGAGCTTGTCGTACGTGTTCTTGATGTCCTCCGGCAGGTCCTCCCAGGACTCGGCCTGCTTCTCGGTGGACCGCACGAAGTACTTGATGTTGTCGAAGTCGATGCCGGAGAGGTCGGAGCCCCAGGTCGGCATGGGCTTCTTGTCGAAGAGCCGCAGACCCTTGAGACGCAGCTTCAGCATCCACTCGGGCTCGTTCTTCTTCGAGGAGATGTCGCGGACGACGTCCTCGTTCAGACCGCGCTTGGCGGTGGCACCGGCGGCGTCGGAGTCGGCCCAGCCGTACTCGTACCGACCCAGGCCCTCGAGCTCGGGGTGGCTGATCTCGGTGGTCATGCGGGGTTCCTCCCGGCCGTGCTTGCGGATGCTGATTCGGTGGTCTGTGGTGCGCCGTGCGGGATGAACGTGGTGCAGACGCCGTCACCATGCGCGATGGTGGCGAGACGCTGGACGTGCGTTCCCAGGAGGCGGGAGAAGAACTCCGTCTCCGCCTCGCACAGCTGTGGGTACTGCTCGGCGACGTGGGCGACCGGGCAGTGGTGCTGGCAGAGCTGCTCGCCGACCGGCGCGTTCCGCGCAGTGGCAGCGTACCCGTCCGCCGTGAGGGCCTTGGCCAGCGCCTCGGTCCGCCGGTCGGGCTCGGCCGACTCGACCGCCTCGCGGTACGCCCCGGCCTGGGCCTCGATCCGGTCGCGGGCGAAGGCGGCGACGGCCGCTTCCCCTCCGGCGTTCCGCTCGATCCAGCGGAGTGCCTCGACGGCCAGCGAGTCGTACGACTGGTCGAAGGCGTCCCGGCCGCAGTCGGTGAGCGCGAAGACCTTGGCGGGGCGGCCGCGGGCGCGGGCGCCGTAGACGCGCTGCTCACGGGCCTCGACGACGTTCTCTGCGACGAGCGCGTCGAGGTGGCGGCGGACGGCGGCCTGGGTGAGGCTGAGCCGCCCGGCGAGGTCGGCGACGGTCGACGGCCCGTGGTCCAGGATCGACCGCGCGACCCGGTTGCGCGTCGAACGCTCTCGGGTCGCGAGTTCCTCCACCGGAGCCGCGCCAACGTTTTTCACAACGCCATTGTTGCGTAATTAATCTCGGCCTGACAAGCGCCGCCGGGAGCGGCGACGGTGCCGTGCATCACTCAGGTAAGGCTTACCTGACCTGCGGAAACGATCATTCGTAGGACGAATCAGCGGCTCGCTCGCAGGCCCCTTCCGGCCGCCCCGCGAGCCCGTACGCGCAGGCCACAGGGGCTCCGGCGACCCCGATGACACCCGGCGCGGCGATGCGGGGATTGCCTGGAAGGCCCCATTCCGGCCACCTGGGACCCGCGCCCGAGAGGGCTTCTCCCGCTCTCTAGACTTCCCGGCATGCGAAACGAGTCCGTCGGATCCGCCGTCCAGGTCCGTGGCCTGGTCAAGCGGTACGGCAACAAAACCGCCGTCGACGGCCTCGACCTCGACGTGCGGTCCGGCACCGTCACCGCCGTCCTCGGCCCCAACGGGGCCGGCAAGACCACCACGATCGAGACCTGCGAGGGCTACCGGCGGCCCGACGCCGGCACCGTGCGCGTCCTCGGCCTCGACCCGGTCGCGGACGCGGCCGCGCTGCGCCCCCGGATCGGCGTGATGCTCCAGTCCGGCGGCGTCTACTCCGGCGCCCGCGCCGACGAGATGCTCCGCCACATGGCGAAGCTCCACGCCCACCCGCTGGACGTCGACGCGCTGATCGAGCGGCTCGGGCTCGGCTCCTGCGGCCGCACCACCTACCGGCGCCTCTCCGGCGGCCAGCAGCAGCGCCTCGCGCTCGCCATGGCCGTCGTCGGCCGCCCCGAGCTGGTCTTCCTCGACGAGCCCACCGCCGGACTCGACCCGCAGGCCCGCCGCGCCACCTGGGACCTCGTGCGCGAGCTGCGCGCCGACGGGGTGACCACCGTCCTCACCACGCACTTCATGCAGGAGGCGGAGGAGCTCGCCGACGACGTCGCGATCGTCGACGCCGGCCGGGTCGCCGCCCAGGGCAGCCCCGAGGAACTGTGCCGGGGCGGCGCCGAGAACACCCTGCGCTTCACCGGACGCCCCGGCCTCGACCTGGGCTCGCTGCTCAAGGCGCTCCCGGACGGCACGGCCGCGGCGGAGCCGCTCCCGGGCACCTACCGGATCACCGGCACGGTCGACCCGCAGCTGCTCGCCACGGTGACCACCTGGTGCGCCCAGCACGGCGTCATGCCCGACGGCATCTCCGTCGAGCGCCACACCCTGGAAGACGTCTTCCTGGAGCTGACCGGCAAGGAGCTGAGGTCGTGAGCACCGGTACGTACGCCCCGAAGCCGGGCGCCGCCCCGGTCGGCCGGATGATCGCGGCGCAGGCGGCCCTGGAGACCCGGATGCTGCTGCGCAACGGCGAGCAGCTGCTGCTCACCGTGATCATCCCCTCGCTGCTCCTGGTGCTCTTCTCCACCGTCGACATCGTCACCGTGCCGGTGTCGACGACGGGCGGGAGCGGCAAGGCCGTGGACTTCCTCGCGCCGGGCGTCCTCGCCCTCGCCGTCCTGTCGACCGCCTTCACCGGCCAGGCCATCGCGACCGGATTCGAGCGGCGGTACGGGGTGCTCAAGCGCCTCGGCGCCTCCCCGCTCCCCCGCTGGGCGCTGATGACCGCGAAGACGCTCGCCGTCCTGGTCACCGAGGTGCTCCAGATCGCGCTCCTGACGGCGATCGCCCTGGGTCTCGGCTGGTCCCCGCAGGGCGACCCCGGCTCCGTGCTGCTGCTGCTCGTGCTCGGCACGGCCGCGTTCTCCGGCCTCGGGCTGCTGATGGCCGGCACCCTGCGGGCGGAGGCCACGCTGGCCGCCGCCAACCTGGTCTTCCTGCTGCTGCTGGTGGGCGGCGGGGTCATCGTCCCGCTGGAGAAGTTCCCGGACGCGGCGCGCTCGGTCCTGGAGCTGCTGCCGATCTCCGCGCTCTCGGACGGCCTGCGGGCGGTCCTCCAGGACGGCGCCGCGCTCCCGTGGGGCGACGCGCTGACGCTGGCGGTCTGGGCCGTCCTCGGTCTCGGCGCGGCGGCGAAGTTCTTCCGCTGGGAGTAGCGGACGGGTCCCAGAGGGTGACGTTTCCCGACAAGGCACCCCTCGTGAAAGCGTGCACAAGCCCCGGCCTACGATAGGGCCCGTGCTGACCCCCCTCGCCCTCATCGCCCGGCGCTGGACCCCGTCCCCGCGGACGCTCCGGCGCGCCGCGCTCTCCGCCGTCGTGATGAGCGTCCTCATCATCGTCACCGGTGGCGCGGTCCGGCTGACCGGTTCCGGTCTCGGCTGCGACACCTGGCCGAAGTGCACCGACGACAGCCTGATCGTGACGCCCGAGCAGGGCTACCGCGGCGTGATCGAGTTCGGCAACCGGATGCTGACCTACGTCCTGTCGGCCGCGGTCGGCTGGGCGATCATCGCCGCCCGGTCCACCAAGCCGTGGCGGCGCGGCCTCACCCGGCTCGGCTGGGCGCAGTTCTGGATCGTGATGAGCAACGCCGTCATCGGCGGCATCACGGTCTGGATGGGCCTCAACCCGTGGACGGTCGCCGGTCACTTCCTCGCCGCGAACTCCCTGCTCACGGTCGCCGTCATCACCTGGCACCGGACCGGCGAGGGCGACACCGCCCCCCGCCCGCGGGTACCGCGCCCGGTCCGCAAGCTGTCCTGGGCGATCACCATCACCTCGGGGCTGTTGATCGTGCTCGGCACCACGGTGACCGGCGCCGGCAAGCACGCCGGTGACAGCAGCGACGTCCCGCGCATGCCGTGGGACTGGACGAACGCCGCGCACGTCCACGCCATCGCGGCCTGGGTGGTCTGCGCCCTCGCGCTCGCGATGTGGCTGGTCCTGCGCGTGGTGGACGCCCCGCTCGACACCCGGGCCCGCGCCCGCGACCTGCTGGTCGTGCTGCTCGCCCAGGGCGCGATCGGCTACGTCCAGTACTTCACCGGCGTCCCGGAGCTCCTCGTCGCCCTGCACATGCTGGGCTCCTCCCTGATGTGGATCGCGGTCCTGCGCCTGGCCCTGAGCCTGCGCGAGCGTCCGCTCCCGACCGCCGGGATCCCGGCCCAGGCCGACGCGGAACTGGCGAAGGCCTGACCCTCGCGCACCGACCCGACGGGTCTACCGGCTCCCCGCGAGCCGGTAGACCCGTCGCGCGTTTCCCGCCGCGATCATCGTGGCGACGCGCTGGGCGTCCGTACGGGACCAGGCGCCGTCCATGACCCACTCGCCGAGCACCCGGGCGAGGGCGGTGCGGAAGACGCTCGCGGCGACCACGTGGAGCTCGGGCAGCCCGTGGGCTCCGCTGGAGAAGAGCAGCTTCCCGAAGGGGGCCCGCTCCAGGACCTCCGCCAGGACGGCCGCCGCCCGCGCCCCGGTGTGCGCGAGGACCGGACCGAGGTCCGCGTACACGTGCGGGTGCACCCCGGTCAGCTGCGCGGCGGTCCGGTGGTACGGGTAGGAGTGCAGCAGCACCAGGTCGGCGCCGAGCCCCGCGGTGGCGGCGGCGAAGCCGGCCGTCACGGCCGGGTCCCGGTCGCCGGTGTGCAGCTGGAGGGGGCGCCCCGCGGTGACCGCGATCCAGAGCAGATGGCGCAGCAGGACGGGGTCGGTGAGCCGGCCGCCGGCCGGGCGCCGGGCCAGCCAGCGCCCCGCCGCGCCGCGCACCTCCCCGGGTCCCGGCGGTTCGGGCGTGCACCCGAGCCCTCGGCCTACGCCCGCCGCGGAGGCGAAGGCGACGGCGTGGGCGGCGGCCCCGTGGACGGCCTCGGCGAGGTTGGCGAGGAAGGCCTCGACGGTCCCCGAGGTGTCGGCGACCTGCTCGGCGAGTGGTTCGAGGCGGACGATCTCGTGGGCCTCGGCCGCTCCGGCGGCGCCGAGCTCTGCGGGTCCCGTGAGGTCGCCGGGGAGCCCGGTGTCCACGAGGTACGTGGCGATCCCGGAGGCCCGCAGGAGGCGCCGGCCCGCCTCGGCGGCGCCGAGCTCGCGGCGGCGTGCGAGGTACCGGGCGGGCGGGCAGTGGGGTTCCAGGCCGAGGAGCGGCGGACACCAGCGGCGGAGGGCGAAGCCGGTCTGGGTGTCGAAGAAGGTGGTGCCCGCGGCGGGCAGCGCGGAGCTCCCGCCGAGCTGGGCGCCGAGGTGGGCCTCGAAGGTGCCGAGGCCGAGTTCCGTGCGGAGCACCCCGTGGCAGTACTGGTCCACCAGGTTCGGCGTGTCGATCATCTCGGGGGGCTCCCTGTGTGGACGTGTCGCGTCTCCACACGTCCTAACGGGTGAGCCCCGCGCGAGGTTGTTGCCTCAGCTGTTGGAGGGGCCGCCGATCTGGATACCGGCCATCCGGGTCCACTCGTACGGGCCGGTGGTCACCTTGGCGGCGAACTCGCCGTCGAACTCCTCGTGGAGCGTGAGGCCGGCCTTCTCGGCGGCCTGCTTCGCCACCTCGTAGCTGGGCGCGACGAGGTCGCCCCAGCCGCCGTCGGTGCCGACGAGGACGATCCGGGTGCCCGCCTGGCCGATGTGCGCGAGGTGTCCCTCGGAGCCGCCGTGCTGCTCGGAGAAGGCCTTGATCTCCTTGGCGAGGCGGGCCGCCTTGCGCTCTTCCTGCTTCGTTTCTGCCATGAAAGGGATGCTACCGAGCGGTAGATCCACTGGCGACGGCCGGGTCACGTGGCCTATCCCACGTGACCCGGCCGTCGGACGGGCTGATCATCTGAGCGCGACCGCCCGGATGGCGGAGCTAGCGGAGGAACGGGTCCACCGCGACCGCCACGAAGAGCAGCGAGACATAGGTGATGGACCAGTGGAAGAGGCGCATCTCCTTGAGCTTCGCGCCGGTCGCGCCGTTCTTCGCGCGGTGGAGCAGCGCGTGCGCCTCCCAGAGCCACCAGCCGCCGGTCAGCAGCGCCACGGCCAGGTAGAACCAGCCGGTGTAGCCGAGCGGGGTCAGCAGCAGCGAGACGGCGACCATCACCCAGCTGTAGGCGACGATCTGCTTGGCGACGACCTTGTTGGAGGCGAGCACCGGGAGCATCGGCACGCCCGCGCGCGCGTAGTCGTCCTTGACCTTCATCGACAGCGGCCAGTAGTGCGGCGGCGTCCAGAAGAAGATGACGAGGAAGAGGATGACGGCGGCCCAGGACATCGAGTCGGTGACGGCGGACCAGCCGATGAGCACCGGCAGACAGCCGGCGATGCCGCCCCAGACGATGTTCTGCGCGGTGCGGCGCTTCAGGATCATCGTGTAGATCACGACGTAGAAGAGGAGCGCGCCGAGCGAGAGGGCTGCGGAGAGCCAGTTGACCAGCAGGCCGAACCAGAGCGTGGAGACCACGGCGAGGGTGAGGCCGAAGACCAGGCCCTCGCGCGGCGTCAGCACGCCGGTGACCAGCGGACGCTGCGAGGTGCGGTCCATCAGCGCGTCGATGTCGCGGTCGATGTACATGTTCAGCGCGTTGGCGCCGCCCGCCGACAGATAGCCGCCGAAGCACGTGGCGAGTACCAGCCACAGGTCGGGCACGCCCTGCTCGGCGAGGAACATCACCGGAACGGTGGTGATGAGCAGCAGTTCGATGATCCGCGGCTTGGTCAGCGCCACATATGCCTTGACGCGGGCCCCGAACGGCCGATGGCCCCCCGGGCTGGGAGTCAAGACGACCCCTGCGGGTCGGGACTCGACGGCCGTCACGCACACCCCTGACAGAGAAATTCCCAGCAAGCTCCCCTGTGGAAGACGGGGTGGAGCTTGCGCGTACCACGCCACTGTAGACGTTGCCCAGACGCCGATCTTCGCGGGGGTGGGGTCGTGTTGAGGGGGTGTGTCCCAAGGCGTGGACACGCTTCGGGAGGCGAACTCACACGGGCGGCGGCAGTCTTGCTGTGTCCGCTCATTTGAGGGGCATGAACACGAAAAGAGGGACGTTCCGGCGGGGGTAGGCTCGACAACGCCGGTACACCCTCAGTCACCGGCTTCAGACATGTGGAGAGGAGCCCTGACCCGGGTGAGCACTAAGCCGACCACCACAGACCTCGAGTGGACCGAGTTGGACCAGCGGGCTGTCGACACCGCCCGCATCCTGGCCGCGGACGCCGTACAGAAGGTCGGCAACGGCCATCCCGGTACGGCCATGAGCCTGGCGCCCGCCGCGTACACCCTCTTCCAGAAGGTGATGCGACACGACCCGGCCGACCCCGAGTGGGTCGGGCGCGACAGGTTCGTCCTCTCCGCGGGACACTCGTCCCTGACCCTCTACACCCAGCTGTACCTGGGTGGCTTCGGGCTCGAGCTGGACGACCTGAAGGCCTTCCGCACCTGGGGTTCGAAGACCCCCGGGCACCCGGAGTACGGTCACACCGCCGCGGTCGAGACCACCACGGGCCCGCTGGGCCAGGGTGTCGCCAACGCCGTGGGCATGGCGATGGCCGCCCGCTTCGAGCGCGGTCTGTTCGACCCGGAGGCCGCCGCCGGCACCTCCCCGTTCGACCACCGGATCTACGCGATCGCCGGCGACGGCTGCCTGCAGGAGGGCATCTCCGCGGAGGCGTCCTCGCTCGCCGGCCACCAGAAGCTCGGCAACCTGATCCTGCTGTGGGACGACAACCACATCTCGATCGAGGGCGACACCGAGACCGCCGTGTCCGAGGACACGATGAAGCGGTACGAGGCGTACGGCTGGCACGTCCAGCGCGTCGAGCCGCAGGCCAACGGCGACCTGGACCCGGCCGCGCTGTACGCGGCGATCAAGGCCGCCGAGGCCGAGACGGAGCGTCCGTCGTTCATCGCGATGCGCTCGATCATCGCCTGGCCCGCGCCGAACGCGCAGAACACCGAGGCCGCGCACGGCTCGGCGCTCGGCGACGAGGAGATCGCGGCCACCAAGCGCGTCCTCGGCTTCGACCCGGAGAAGACCTTCGAGGTCACCGACGAGGTCATCGCGCACACCCGCGCGCTCGGCGACCGCGGCCGTGAGGCCCGCGCCGCCTGGGAGAAGTCGCTCGCCGAGTGGCGTACGGCCAACCCGGAGCGCGCCGCCGAGTTCGACCGCATCCAGGCGAACGAGCTGCCGGCCGGCTGGGCCGAGAAGCTGCCGGTCTTCGAGCCGGGCAAGGGCGTCGCCACCCGCGCCGCCTCGGGCCAGGTCCTCAAGGCGCTCGGCGCGGTCATCCCGGAGCTGTGGGGCGGCTCGGCCGACCTCGCCGGCTCCAACAACACGACGATCGACAAGGACTCGTCGTTCCTGCCCGAGGGCAACCCGCTGCCGGAGGCCGACAAGTACGGCCGCACGATCCACTTCGGCATCCGCGAGCACTCCATGGCCGCGGAGATGAACGGCATCGCCCTCCACGGCAACACCCGCATCTACGGCGGCACCTTCCTGGTGTTCTCCGACTACATGCGCAACGCCGTGCGGCTGTCCGCGCTGATGCACCTGCCCGTCACGTACGTCTGGACCCACGACTCGATCGGTCTGGGCGAGGACGGCCCGACGCACCAGCCGGTGGAGCACCTGGCCTCGCTGCGCGCGATCCCGGGTCTCAACGTGGTCCGTCCGGCCGACGCCAACGAGACGGCCATCGCCTGGCGCGAGATCATGCAGCGCCACACGAAGGTCTTCGGCAAGGGCGCCCCGCACGGTCTGGCGCTCACCCGCCAGGGCGTGCCGACGTACGCGCCGAACGAGGACACGGTCAAGGGCGGCTACGTGCTGTTCGACGCCGAGGGCGGCGACGCCCAGGTCGTGCTGATCGGCACGGGCTCCGAGGTGCACCTGGCCGTCGAGGCCCGCGAGCAGCTCCAGGCCGCCGGCGTTCCGACCCGCGTGGTCTCGATGCCGTCCGTGGAGTGGTTCGAGGAGCAGGACCAGGAGTACAAGGACTCCGTCCTGCCGCCGTCGGTCAAGGCCCGCGTCGCGGTCGAGGCCGGCATCGGTCTCACCTGGCACCGGTACGTCGGGGACGCCGGCCGGATCGTCTCCCTGGAGCACTTCGGCGCCTCGGCGGACGCGAAGGTCCTGTTCCGCGAGTTCGGGTTCACGCCGGAGGCGATCGTCGCCGCCGCCCGGGAATCGATCGACGCCGCCGCGCGCTGACCCGCATACGTACGACTTAATGGAGATGCAATTCTCATGACAGACGCTCTCAAGCGCCTCTCCGACGAAGGCGTCGCGATCTGGCTGGACGACCTCTCGCGCAAGCGGATCACGTCCGGCAACCTGGCCGAGCTCATCGACCAGAGCCACGTGGTCGGTGTGACCACCAACCCGTCGATCTTCCAGAAGGCCATCTCGCACGGTGACGGCTACGAGCAGCAGCTCGCCGACCTCGCCGCCCGCAAGGTGACCGTCGACGAGGCGATCCGCATGATCACGACGGCGGACGTCCGGGACGCCGCCGACATCCTGCGGCCGGTCTTCGACGCGACCGACGGCCAGGACGGCCGGGTCTCCATCGAGGTCGACCCCCGGCTCGCCCACGAGACGACCGCCACCGTCGCCGAGGCCAAGCAGCTGGCCTGGCTGGTGGACCGCCCCAACACGCTGATCAAGATTCCGGCCACCAAGGCGGGTCTGCCGGCGATCACCGAGGTCATCGGTCTCGGCATCAGCGTCAACGTGACGCTGATCTTCTCGCTTGAGCGCTACCGCGCGGTCATGGACGCCTACCTGGCGGGTCTGGAGAAGGCCCGCGAGCGCGGCCTGGACCTCTCCAAGATCCACTCGGTGGCCTCCTTCTTCGTGTCCCGGGTGGACTCGGAGATCGACAAGCGCCTGGACGGCATCGGCACGGACGAGGCCAAGGCCCTCAAGGGCAAGGCCGCGCTGGCCAACGCGCGACTGGCGTACGAGGCGTTCGAGGAGGTCTTCTCCTCGGAGCGCTGGGCCGCCCTCGACAAGGCGCAGGCCAACAAGCAGCGTCCGCTGTGGGCCTCGACCGGCGTCAAGGACCCGGCGTACAAGGACACCCTGTACGTCGTGGACCTGGTCGCCCCCGGCACGGTCAACACCATGCCGGAGGCCACCCTGGAGGCCACCGCCGACCACGGCGTGGTCACCGGTGACACCGTGCGCGGCACCTACGAGCAGGCGCGTGCCGAACTGGCGGCCGTCGAGAAGCTGGGCATCAGCTACGACGAGGTCGTCCAGCTCCTGGAGGACGAGGGCGTCGAGAAGTTCGAGGCGTCCTGGAACGACCTTCTCAAGTCCACCGAGGCGGAGCTCTCGCGCCTCGCACCTTCGGAGGCGTAAGCACTTTGAGCGCAGTCCACGGAGCCAACCCGCTCCGTGACGCCGCAGACCGACGGCTCCCGCGCATCGCGGGGCCGTCGGGTCTGGTGATCTTCGGCGTCACGGGCGATTTGTCCCGGAAAAAGCTGATGCCCGCCGTCTACGACCTGGCCAACCGCGGCCTGCTGCCGCCGGGCTTCTCGCTCATCGGCTTCGCCCGCCGGGAGTGGCAGGACGAGGACTTCGCGCAGGAGGTCCACGACGCCGTCGAGCAGCACTCGCGCACCCCGTTCCGCGAGGAGGTGTGGCAGCAGCTGATCCAGGGGATGCGTTTCGTCCAGGGCGACTTCGACGACGACGACGCCTTCGAGCAGCTCAAGTCCACCATCGAGGACCTGGACAAGGCGCAGGGCACCGGCGGCAACTTCGCCTTCTACCTGTCGGTCCCGCCGAAGTTCTTCCCCAAGGTCGTCCAGCAGCTCAAGAAGCACGGCCTGGCCGACCAGAAGGACGGTTCCTGGCGCCGCGCGGTCATCGAGAAGCCCTTCGGGCACGACCTGGTCTCCGCCAAGGAGCTCAACGAGGTCGTCCACGAGGTCTTCCCGCCGAACGAGGTCTTCCGGATCGACCACTACCTCGGCAAGGAGACCGTCCAGAACATCCTGGCGCTCCGCTTCGCCAACACCCTCTTCGAGCCGATCTGGAACCGGTCGTACGTCGACCACGTGCAGATCACCATGGCCGAGGACATCGGCATCGGCGGCCGCGCCGGCTACTACGACGGCATCGGCGCCGCCCGTGACGTCATCCAGAACCACCTCCTCCAGCTGCTCGCGCTGACCGCGATGGAGGAGCCCGCCTCCTTCGACGCCGACGCGCTCGCCGCCGAGAAGACCAAGGTCCTCGGCGCGGTGAAGCTGCCCAAGGACCTGGGCAAGTCCACGGTCCGCGGCCAGTACGCGGCCGGGTGGCAGGGCGGCGCCAAGGCCGTCGGCTACCTCCAGGAAGACGGCATCGACCCCCAGTCGAAGACCGACACCTACGCGGCCATCAAGCTGGAGATCGACAACCGCCGCTGGGCGGGCGTCCCGTTCTACCTGCGCACCGGCAAGCGGCTCGGCCGCCGCGTCACCGAGATCGCGGTCGTCTTCCAGCGCGCCCCGCACTCCCCCTTCGACCACACCGCGACCGAGGAACTCGGCCGCAACGCCATCGTCATCCGGGTCCAGCCGGACGAGGGCGTGACCGTGCGGTTCGGCTCCAAGGTGCCCGGCACCCAGATGGAGATCCGGGACGTGTCGATGGACTTCGCGTACGGCGAGTCCTTCACGGAGTCCAGCCCCGAGGCGTACGAGCGGCTCATCCTCGACGTCCTGCTCGGCGACTCGAACCTCTTCCCGCGCGTCGAGGAGGTCGAGCTGTCCTGGAAGATCCTCGACCCGATCGAGCAGTTCTGGGACAAGCACGGCAAGCCCGCGCAGTACCAGTCCGGGACCTGGGGTCCGGTCGAGGCGGACGAGATGCTCGCACGAGACGGACGGAGCTGGCGCCGGCCATGAAGACCGACCTGACGGACACCACGTCCTCCAAGATCAACAAGGCGCTGGTGCTCGGGCGGCGGGCGATCGGCACGCCGGCCGTCGGCATGGTGCTCACCCTCGTCATCGTCACCGACGAGGAGAACGCCTACGACGCGCTGAAGGCCGCGAACGAGGCGTCCCGCGAGCACCCCTCGCGGACCCTCGTCGTCATCAAGCGGGTCTCGCGCTCCCCGCGGGACCGCTCCAAGGCACGGCTCGACGCCGAGGTCCGCCTCGGCGCCGACGCCAGCACCGGCGAGACGGTGGTCCTCCGGCTGTACGGCGAGGTCGGCGACCACGCCCAGTCGGTGGTCCTGCCGCTGCTCCTGCCGGACGCGCCCGTCGTCGTCTGGTGGCCGGTGAACTCGCCGACCGACCCGGCGAAGGACCCGCTGGGCGCGCTCGCCCAGCGCCGGGTGACCGACACGTACGCCGCCGAGCAGCCCATCCAGGAGCTGACCGCGCGCGCGGACGCCTACACCCCGGGCGACACGGACCTCTCGTGGACCCGGATCACCCCGTGGCGTTCGATGCTCGCCGCCGCGCTCGACCAGGTCGTGTGCGAGGTGACCTCCGCCGAGGTCGAGGGCGAGGAGTTCAACCCGAGCGTCGAACTGCTCGCCATGTGGCTGGCGGAGCGGCTGAAGGTCCCGGTGCGCCGCTCGAAGTCGGCCGGCCCCGGTCTCACCTCCGTACGGATGGAGACCAACGCCGGGCCGATCGTCCTCGACCGGCCCGACGGCTCGCTCGCGACGCTCTCCATCCAGGGGCAGCCGGACCGTGCCGTGGCGCTCAAGCGCCGCGAGACGGCCGAGCTGATCGCCGAGGAGCTGCGCCGGCTCGACCCGGACGACACCTACGCGACCGCGCTCAAGTTCGGTCTCGAGCGGCTCGACGAGGAGGCGTCCACCACCGCGCCCGAGGTCGCCGCGGAGCCCGTCACCGAGCCGGCCCCGGCCGCCAAGCCGGCCGCGAAGAAGGCCCCGGCCAAGAAGGCGGCGGCCAAGTGAGCACTCCCCAGCTGGTCGTGCACCGCGACAAGGAGCTGATGGCCGAGGCCGCGGCGGCCCGGCTGATCACGAAGATCGTGGACGCCCAGGCCGCCCGCGGCTCGGCCTCGGTGGTGCTCACCGGCGGCCGCAACGGCAACGGCCTGCTGGCCGCGCTCGGTGCGGCGCCCGCGCGGGACGCGGTCGACTGGTCGCGGCTCGACCTGTGGTGGGGCGACGAGCGCTTCCTGCCCGAGGGAGACCCCGAGCGGAACGTCACCCAGGCCAGGGAGGCGCTGCTCGACCGGGTGCCGCTCGACCCGGCCCGGGTGCACGCCATGCCGGCCTCGGACGGCCCGTACGGCTCCGACGTCGACGCGGCGGCCGCCGCGTACGCGCGGGAGCTGGCGGCCGCCGCGGGCCCCGGCGACCACGGCGGCGTGCCGACCTTCGACGTCCTGATGCTGGGCGTCGGGCCGGACACCCATGTGGCCTCGCTCTTCCCGGAGCTGCCCGCGGTCCGCGAGACCGAGCGCACGGTGGTCGGGGTGCACGGCGCGCCCAAGCCGCCGCCGGTCCGGGTCTCGCTGACCCTTCCGGCGATCCGGGCCGCCAAGGAGGTCTGGCTGCTCGCGGCCGGCGAGGACAAGGCGAAGGCGGCGGCGATCGCGCTGTCGGGCGCGGGAGAGGTGCAGGCCCCGGCGGCGGGCGCCTACGGCCGCTCGCGCACGCTGTGGCTGCTCGACGCGGCGGCGGCCTCGGAGCTGCCGCGGAGTCTGTACCCGCCGGCGTCCGCCTGACGCGACGCCAGGGAGGCCCGGTTCACCTCCCCCCGGACTTCGTCCGGGGGGACGCCCAGGTGGACCGGGCCTCCGGCGTCGGTACGGGTTCCAGGAAGGGCGTCAGGAGGTCCGGCACGGCCTCGGCGGCGAAGGTCAGGCCCTGGCTGCGGCCCGCGTCGAGGATGTCGTACGCGCCCGCTCCGGCCGCCGTGGTGGCGGTGAGGGTCAGCACCCCGGCCCGCCGCTGGAAGTACGACTGCCTGACGGTCCAGCCGATGACGCCGGACCGCTGGAGGGCGACGGTGGCCCGCCGGACCGTGCCCGAACGGGTCACCAGATAGGCGCCGCTGACGCCGTGTCCGAGACCGCGGTACGCGTCGAGGGCGAACAGCACGGCGACCGGGGTGAGCACCACCGCGCAGCCGGCCGCCACGTACAGCAGGACCGGGGTCAGGAACAGCCCGAGGAGGGCGAGGACCGCCACGGGCCCCAGGACGCCCCACAGGGCCCGGCGCAGCCTCCTGGAGCGGGCGGCCCTCGGGTGGGCGGCCAGGGGCGCCCCGGTGGGCGGCTCGGGCTCGCGCAGCACCCGGGCGGCGACCCGGTCGGCCACGACCCGCTCCACGGCCGGCAGCAGGTTCTTCAGGTCGGCGTGCTTGTCGTCGTCGTCCTTGGCGAGCCCGGTGGCGACGGCGTCGACCCGGGCCGCCCCGAACAGCCGGACACCGAGCGGCTCGACCAGCTCGATCCCGCGCAGCCTGCGTTCCTCTATGGAGACCGAGCGGGCGGTGAACAGGCCCCGGGTGACCCGCAGGGTGCCGCCGGGCTCGCGCTCCAGGCGGTAGTTCCACCACATCTCGACCCAGAGGCCGAGGGCGCCGACGGCTCCCGCGACGGTGGCGAGCAGCGCCAGGGAGAGGATCATCCAGGGGATGGAGACGTCCTCGAAGCGGTCCCCTATCCAGTCGATGACCTTCCCCTGGGCGCCGAACCACTCGCTGACCTGCATGACGGCGCCGGCCGCGGCGCCGCCGAGGGCGGGGGCGACGAAGGAGACGGGGGCGTAGCGGATCCAGCGGGGGTCGAGGGCGGCGAGGGTGTGGTCCTGGTCCGGGTCCCCGGGGGTGGTGACGGCCCGGGTGAGCAGTTCCTGGCGGAGCCGGTCGCCCTCGGCCCGGGTGACCAGGTCGAGTTCGAGGGTCGATTCGCCGCCGCCGGTGTGCTCACCGGTGCCGATGCGGACCTTGACGAGGCCGAGGACGCGCTGGAGCGGGTTGGCGGTGAGGTCGACGCTGCGGATGCGCTCACGGGCGAGCGAGCGGCGCTGGACGACCAGAAGCCCGGTGCGCAGCTCGGCCCTGTCGGTGCCGACGCGGTAGCGGGTGCGGCGGTAGCGCACGGTCTCGGCGGCGGCGTCGGCGAGCAGGGCGAGGGCGAAGCCCGCGGCGACCCAGGCGAAGGCCTGCCCGAGCGGCCGTGACCCGGAAAGGGCGAAGCCGACGGGCAGCGCGGCGCCGGTGAGGACCCCGCCGAAGAGCACGACGCGGACGAGCACGGTGCGGGGATCGAGGCGGAGCCAGTCGGTGTCCCGCGCCACCCGCGCGTCGTCGGCCACGCTCATGTGGCGTCCCCGGGGGTGGCCTGGGTGATGGCGGTGAGCCGTTCGGCGAGATCGGCGGCCAGTTCGTGGTCGAGGCCCTCGATCCGGAGGGCGCCCTTGGAGGAGGCCGTGGTCACCGTGACCGTGGCGAGCCGGAAGGCCTGCTCAAGCGGACCTCGCGAGGTGTCCACGGTCTGGATGCGGGACATCGGCGCGATCCGCCATTCCTGCCAGAAGGCCCCCGAGCGGACGTACACGGCGTCCTCGGTGACCTCCCAGCGGTGTACCCGGAACCACCAGGAGGGGAAGAACGCGGTGCAGGCGAGGCCGACGGCCGCCACGGCCGCGGCCGGGACCAGCAGCCAGAACCGGGCGGGTTCGATGAAGGCGCCGAGGACGGCGAGGACCACCACCGGTACGGCGGTGGTCGCCAGGAGTTGGCTCCGCCACCAGGTGACGGCCCGCTCGTCCACGGCGTTCCTGGGCGGCCGCAGCCGCACCGCGTTCTCCCCCCTCATGGTTCTACCGTCCGCGCAGCGAGCGGTAGGCGGAGACCAGTCCGGCGGTGGAGCTGTCGAGCCCCTCGCCGGCCCGGGCCCCGTCGGCGTCCGTCAGGACGGGCTCGATCCGCTTGGCGAGGACCTTGCCGAGTTCGACGCCCCACTGATCGAAGGAGTCGATGTTCCAGACGGCGCCCTGGACGAAGACCTTGTGCTCGTAGAGGGCGATCAGCTGGCCGAGGACGGACGGGGTCAGTTCGTCGGCGAGGATCGTGGTGGTCGGGTGGTTGCCCTGGAAGGTCTTGTGCGGGACGAGCTCCTCGGGGACGCCCTCGGCCCGTACCTCCTCGGGGGTCTTGCCGAAGGCGAGCGCCTGGGTCTGGGCGAAGAAGTTGGCCATGAGCAGGTCGTGCTGGGCCACGAGGCCGGGCAGCAGATCGGCGACGGGCTTGGCGAAGCCGATGAAGTCGGCCGGGATGACCTTGGTGCCCTGGTGGATCAACTGGTAGTAGGCGTGCTGCCCGTTGGTGCCGGGGGTGCCCCAGACGACGGGTCCGGTCTGCCAGTCGACCCGGTTGCCTTGGCGGTCCACCGACTTGCCGTTGGACTCCATGTCGAGCTGCTGGAGGTAGGCGGTGAACTTGGAGAGGTAGTGGGAGTACGGCAGGACGGCGTGCGACTGGGCGTCGAAGAAGGCGCCGTACCAGACGCCGAGGAGGCCGAGCAGCAGCGGCGCGTTCTCCTCGGGCGGGGCCGTACGGAAGTGCTCGTCGACGAGGTGGAAGCCGTCGAGCATCTCGCGGAAGCGCTCCGGGCCGATGGCGATCATCAGGGAGAGGCCGATGGCGGAGTCGTACGAGTAGCGGCCGCCGACCCAGTCCCAGAACTCGAACATGTTCGCGGTGTCGATGCCGAACTCCTCGACCTTCTCGGCATTGGTCGACAGGGCCACGAAGTGCTTGGCGACGGCCTCCTGGCCGGCCCGCAGCTCGGTGAGGAGCCAGTTGCGGGCGGAGGTGGCGTTGGTGATCGTCTCGATGGTGGTGAAGGTCTTCGAGGCAACGATGAACAGGGTCTCCTCGGCGTCGAGGTCGCGGACGGCCTCGTGGAGGTCGGCCCCGTCGACGTTGGAGACGAAACGGAACGTCAGGTCCCGCTGGGTGAAGGAGCGCAGCACCTCGTAGGCCATGGCGGGGCCGAGGTCGGAGCCGCCGATGCCGATGTTGACGACGTTCTTGATCGGCTTGCCGGTGTGGCCGGTCCACTCGCCCGCCCGGACCTTGTCGGCGAAGCCGCCCATCTTGTCGAGGACGGCGTGCACGCCGGGGACGACGTTCTCCCCGTCGACCTCGATGACGGCATCGCGCGGGGCGCGCAGCGCGGTGTGGAGGACCGCCCGGTCCTCGGTGGTGTTGATCTTCTCGCCGCGGAACATGGCGTCGCGCAGCTCGGCGACGCCGGTGACGGCGGCGAGTTCGCGCAGGAGGGTCAGCGTCTCGTCGGTGACGAGGTGCTTGGAGTAGTCCAGGTAGAGGTCGCCGACGCGCAGGGCGTAGCCGGTGCCACGCTCCGGGTCGGCGGCGAACAGGTCGCGCAGATGGGCGTCGCCCAGCTGCTCACGGTGCTTGCCGAGGGCCGCCCACTCGGGCAGCCGGTTGAGCCTGGTGCGGCCTTCGTTGTTCATCTCGGACATCGCCCACTTCTTCTCGTACTGCTTGTCTGCCCCGCTGCCTCTCCAACCTAGTTGATCAGGGGGGCGAGTGACGCGACGGCGAGCGCGAACAGCGCCGCCGCGACGAGGGCGGGCGAGAGCGGTCCCCAGCCGGCGGCCGCCGCGCCGCCCAGCACCGCCCCGAGCGGCGTGCCCGCGACGGCGAGGGTGCGGAATGCGGCGGCGATGCGGCCGAGCATGCCGTCGGGGGCCCGCTCCTGCATGAGGGTCGTCTGCTGGACGTTCCACACCGTCCCCATGGAGCCGAACACCACCATGGCCCCGATCGACACCTCGAGGACGGGGACCGTCCCCAACAGGACCAGGCAGCCGGTCTGGACGGTGCCGGCGAGGAACACCGCGCGGACCCGTCCGGTGCGTTCGGCGAGCCGGCGGGCGAGGAAGCCGCCGGCGACACCGCCGGCCGCGAAGGCGGTGAGGAGGGCCGCGTATCCGGCGTTCCCGGCGTGGAGGCCGTCGGTGACCAGGACGACGAGCGTGGCGACGAGGGCGCCCATGCCGATGTTGCAGAGGGTGGTGGCCGTGCAGAGCCACCGCAGGGAGCGGTCCGCGCGCAGGACGGCGAGTCCCTCCGCCATCTCGGCGCGGAGGGTGGATCCGGCGGGGCGGGGCGGCCGCTCGGGGGCCCCGGTCCGCAGGGAGGCGATGAGCAGCGCCGCCAGGACGTAGGTGGCGGCGTCCGCGGCGTACGGCACGGCGGGCCCGGCGAGGAGCAGGGCGGGCACCAGCGGGGCGGCGAGGAGGCCGCCCGCGAGCTGCTGACCGGTCATCAGGCGGGCGTTGGCCGCGGCCAGGGTCTCGGTGGGCACGAGGGAGGGGAGCAGCGCGGTGGCGGCGTTGTCGAAGAGGGTGCCCAGGGTGGTGAGCGCGAAGGCGAGGACGAGCAGCAGGGCGATGGCGGCGTGTCCGAGGGCGACGGCGACGGCGAACGCGGCCATGAGCGCGCCGCGGACGAGGTCGACGGCCCACATGGCCCGCCGCTGGTCGACGCGGTCGGCGACGGCCCCGCCGAGCAGTCCGAAGAGCAGCCAGGGCAGGTAGCCGCAGGCGGTGACGGAGGCGATGAGGAGGGGGTCGTCGGTGAGGGAGGCGGCGAGCAGGGGCAGCGCGGCGGTGCGCAGCGAGTCGCCGAAGCGGGAGACGACCGCGGCCGTCCAGAGCCGCCCGAATCCACCGCGCCACGCGGGCACGGCCTTGCCGCTCGGGGTCGTCGGGGTCGTCGTCGCGGGCGTCGCCATGGTGCCCGACGGTATCGGGGACCACTGACAACGGGCCTTGCCCGCGAATCGAGTTCGCGGGCAAGGCCCGTCGGTCACACCGTCACAGCACGCTCAGATCTCGCCGCGCAGCTTGGCCAGCGCTTCGGCGAGGATCGCCTCGCCGTCGGCGTCGCTGCGCCGCTCACGCACATAGGCGAGGTGGGTCTTGTACGGCTCCGTGCGCGGCGGGTCCGGCGGGTTGTCCCGGTCCTGACCTGCCGGGAAGCCGCACCGTGGGCAGTCCCAGGTCTCGGGGATCGCAGCGTCGCTGGCGAAGCTCGGCTGCGTCTCGTGCCCGTTCGAGCACCAGAAGGAGATGCGGGCGCGCGGCGCCGATTCGCCCCGCTCGGCCTCGCCCATCGGCCCCGCCCCGACCCGGCTTCCCCGGATCGCGTTGCCACTTGCCACGGTCGTAACTCCCTGCGTGATGGTGCTCGAAGATGCCCCAGTCTACGTAAGGCCCAACGCGCGTCCAGTGATTGGAGTTACCCGTCCAACTTCATCAGCAGACCAAGTACCACAATGCAGGCGAACCAGAGCAGACCGACCACGACGGTGATCCGGTCCAGGTTGCGCTCGGCGACCGAGGAGCCACCCACGGAGGACTGCATGCCGCCACCGAACATGTCGGAGAGGCCGCCACCCTTCCCCTTGTGCATCAGCACGAGCAGCATCAGCAGCGCGCTGAAGACGATCAGGGCGATCGAGAACCCCATAACCACGGCTGGACCAACTTCCTCGGACTTATACGGACGGGGGCCGGGCACCTGCCCGACCCCCGCAAGGGTACGACGTAACGCGGCTACCGCATACTCACTGGTCGCGGAAGCGGACGATCTTGACGAACTCGTCGGCGTCGAGTGCCGCGCCGCCCACCAGGGCGCCGTCGACGTCGGGCTGCGCCATGATCGCGGCGACGTTGCCGGACTTGACGGAGCCGCCGTACTGGATGCGGACCTTGTCGGCCAGCTCCTGCGAGTACAGCTCGGCGAGGCGGCCGCGGATCGCCCCGCAGACCTCCTGGGCGTCCTCGGGGGTCGCGACCTCGCCGGTGCCGATGGCCCACACCGGCTCGTACGCGATCACGATGGACTCGGCCTGCTCGGCCGGGACGTCCTTCAGGCCGCCGTCGAGCTGGGCGAGGGTGTACTCGACCTGCTGGCCGGCCTTGCGGATGTCGAGGCCCTCGCCGACGCAGAGGATCGGGGTCACGCCGTGCTTGAAGGCGGCCTTCACCTTGGCGTTGCAGACCTCGTCGTCCTCGGCGTGGTACTGGCGGCGCTCGGAGTGGCCGACGGCCACGTAGGAGCACTTCAGCTTGGACAGCATCAGGCCCGAGATCTCTCCGGTGTAGGCACCGGAGTCGTGCGCCGAGATGTCCTGGGCGCCGTACTTGATCTTGAGCTTGTCGCCGTCGACCAGGGTCTGTACGGACCGCAGGTCGGTGAAGGGAACCAGGACCGCGACCTCACAGGCGTCGTAGTCCTTGTCCGTCAGCGCGAAGGCGAGCTTCTGGACGTGGGCGATGGCCTCGAGGTGGTTGAGGTTCATCTTCCAGTTGCCCGCCATCAGCGGGGTGCGGGTGCTGCTCACAGGATTTCAGTCCTCCAGTGCGGCGAGGCCGGGAAGCGTCTTGCCCTCGAGGTATTCGAGGGAGGCGCCGCCGCCGGTCGAAATGTGGCCGAATGCCTTCTCGTCGAAGCCCAGGATGCGGACGGCGGCGGCGGAGTCGCCGCCTCCGACGACCGTGAAGGCCGGGGAGTCGACGAGCGCCTGGGCGACGGCCTTGGTGCCCTCGGCGTAGTCGGGGTGCTCGAAGACGCCCATCGGACCGTTCCAGAAGACGGTGCCGGCGTCGGCGAGCTTCGAGGCGTAGAGCTTACGGGTCTCCGGACCGATGTCCAGGCCCTCCTCGTCCGCCGGGATGGCGTCCGCGGCGACCGTGGTGGGGTGGGCCGGGGCCTTGGTCTTCAGGTCGGGGAACTCCGCCGAGACCAGCACGTCGACGGGGAGCACGAACTCCACGCCGCGCTCCTTGGCGCGCTTCAGGTAGTCCAGGACCGCCGGGATCTGGTCCTCCTGCAGCAGCGAGATGCCGACCTCGTGGCCCTGGGCCTTGAGGAAGGTGTACGCCATGCCGCCGCCGATGAGGATGCGGTCGGCCTTCTCCAGGAGGTGGTCGATCACCCCGAGCTTGTCGGAGACCTTGGCGCCGCCGAGCGCGACCACGTACGGGCGCCGGACGTCCTCCGTGAGCTTCTTCAGGACGCCGACCTCGGTGGCGATGAGGTAGCCCGCGGCGTGCGGCAGGCGCGCCGGGAGGTCGAAGACCGAGGCGTGCTTGCGGTGCACGGCGCCGAAGCCGTCGCCGACGTAGACGTCGGCGAGGGCGGCGAGCCGGTCCGCGAAGGTGCCGCGCTCGGCGTCGTCCTTCGAGGTCTCGCCCGCGTTGAAGCGCAGGTTCTCGATCACGGCGACCTGGCCGTCGGCGAGGCCGGCGACGGTGGCGGTGGCGGACTCGCCGACCGTGTCCGTCGCGAAGGCCACGTCGGCGCCGAGCAGCTCACCGAGCCGCGCGGCGGCGGGGGCGAGCGAGAACGCCGGGTCCGGGGCGCCCTTCGGGCGGCCCAGGTGCGAGGCGACCACGACGCGGGCACCCGCGTCGGCGAGCGCCTTGACCGTGGGGACGACGGCGCGGATGCGGCCGTCGTCGGTGATGGTGGTGCCGTCGAGCGGCACGTTGAGGTCGGCGCGGACGAACACCCGCTTGCCGGAGACGCCTTCGGCGAGAAGCTCGTCGATCGTCTTCATCTGTCACAGACTCCTTGGTACGCGGTGGAGCACACAAACAGGGCTCGCACAGCGCGGCGTTGCGCTGCCCGAGCCCTGCTCACATCGAAAGCCCGCCCGAAGCTTAGAGCTGGCCGCCGACGAAGACGGTGAGGTCGACGAGACGGTTGGAGTAGCCCCACTCGTTGTCGTACCAGCCCAGGATCTTCACCGTGCTGCCTTCCTGGACCATGGTCAGGGAGGCGTCGAAGGTGCAGGAAGCCGGGTCACTCACGATGTCCGAGGACACGATCGGGTCCTCGGTGTAGTACAGGATGCCCTTGAGGTCGCCGTCGTCGGCGGCCTTCTTGAACGCGGCGTTGACCTCGTCCTTGGTGACCTCGCGGTCGAGCGTCACGACCAGGTCGGTGGCGGAGCCGGTCGGGACCGGGACGCGCATCGCGATGCCGTCGAGCTTGCCCTTGAGCTGCGGCAGGACCAGCGCGGTGGCCTTGGCGGCGCCCGTCGTGGTCGGGATGATGTTCTCCGCGGCGGCGCGGGCGCGGCGCAGGTCCTTGTGCGGGAAGTCCAGGATGCGCTGGTCGTTGGTGTACGCGTGGACCGTGGTCATCAGGCCCTTGACGATGCCGAAGTTCTCGTCGAGGACCTTCGCCATCGGCGCGACGCAGTTGGTCGTGCAGGACGCGTTCGAGATGATGTTGTGCTGCGCCGGGTCGTACTTGTCCTGGTTGACGCCCATGACGATGGTGATGTCCTCGTCGCTGGCCGGAGCCGAGATGAGGACCTTCTTCGCGCCGCCGGCCAGGTGCTTCTCGGCGTCGGCCTTCTTGGTGAAGATGCCGGTCGACTCGATGACGATGTCGACGCCCAGCTCACCCCAGGGGATGTCGGCCGGGTTGCGCTCGGAGAGCACCTTGATGGTGTGGCCGTCGACGGTGATGGTGTCGGCGGTGTGGGTGACCTCGGCCTTGAGGCGTCCCAGAATGGTGTCGTACTTCAGCAGGTGGGCCGTGGTCGCGGTGTCGCCCAGGTCGTTGACAGCCACGATCTCGATGTCCGCACCCTGATCAAGGAGCGCGCGGAAGTAGTTCCGGCCGATGCGGCCAAAGCCGTTGATGCCTACGCGGATCGTCACGAACCGATCTCCTCGTTAGGTACGCCGGTGTGCTCGACGCCGGCGAGATTTTTGTTTTTTGGGATGTCCCCGACCGCTTACGACCCTACCTCCCCCCGCGCCCGGGAGTGACATCGAGCGCATCCGTACGAGCCCGGAAAGTGAGGGAAAACGGCCGACGGCCCGTACCTACCAACGGGTACGGGCCGCCATGGGACCTTTGTCCCCACTACTCTCCGTCAGCGCCGGAGCACCCCGAGGGCGCGGCCGAGGAGACGGGCCCGGTCACTCGCTCCGGGCACGTGCTCGAGGCCGAAGCCGAGGAGGACGGTGTCACGCGTGGTGACCGCGGCCTGGGAGTGGAAGAGGGCCGCGGAGCGCGTCCAGTCGGAGCCGTTGCCGGGACTGCCGGCCGGTGCGCCCGGTGCGGTCCACGCGCCGAGGGAGGTCTCGAAGCCCTCGGTCTCGGTGGTGGTCGCGGTGACGAGCCGGGTGTCGTCGACGAAGGCGCCCATCTCTCCCGTACCGGGGTCGGAGATGTAGGAGACGGCGAGCTCGACCTTCCGGCCGGCCCAGGCGCTCAGGTCGACGGAGGCCTGCCGCCAGCCGTTGGAGGGGCCGGTGAAGGCGTTCCAGGAGCCGGTGGTGCCGGTGGTGGCGCAGCCGTCCTCGCCGACGGTGAGGTAGTGGGCGAGGAAGGGGTGACCGCGGACGTAGTAGCCCTCGCCGCAGTCGGCGGGGGGCCGGGTGGAGGTGCCGCCGTTCCGGTCGGGCAGGGTCGTCCAGTCGTCCTGGCCGACCGTGTGGGCCTCGACGACGAGGTTGTCGTAGCCGGGCTCGGTGTCGTAGCTGACCTGGAAGTCGAGCCGCGGCCCGGCCGCGGCGGGGACGCCGGTGAGGTCGACGGTCCTGCTGAGCCTGGCCCAGGTGTCGTCGGTGTGCTTGACGGCGGCGAACGACGCGCCCTCGGCGGGTTCGAAGGGGGTGCGGACGCCCGGGTAGTCACCGGCGGAGGCGCTGCTCGCGAACTGCGGGAAGTCCTTCGCCTTGAGGGTGTCGGAGGTGACGGTGTACGCGCCCGCGTTGTCGAGCGGATTGTCGGCGGCGTCGCCGAGGCCCGCGCCGACGCCCTTGAAGGCACCGGTGCCGGCGAAGGCGGGCGGGGTCTTCAGGCCCGCCCGGTGGTAGGCGCCGAGGTAGTACTGGGCGAAGTCGTTGGTCTCGGCCAGGCCGACCTGGGTGAGGCCGCCGGACTTCTCACCGGCGTTGATCAGCTTGCCGCCCTCGTTGAGGTAGGCGCGGACGGCGAGCTGGGTGGCACCGGAGGGCCGCTCGGCGCCGGTGTACCAGACGACGGTGCGGAAGTGGGAGAGCACGCCGAGCGCGTCCGGGGTGCCCTGGGTGGCGACGTCCCAGACGGCGGCCCGGCGGCCGTTGTCGGCGAGTGCCTTCACGTACGCCGCGGTGTGCCGGCCCGGGGTGGTGCCGCCCTCGTCGGCGAGGACGAGCACGTCGCCGCGGGGACGCTCGGCCACCGTGTAGGTGAAGGGGGCGGAGGAGGTGGCGCGGCCCTCGCGGGTGCGGGCGGTGAACCAGACCTGGACGGTGTCGCCGGGCCCGGCGTCCTCGACCTCGGCGCGGTACTCGTCGAAGTAGAGGTTGTCCTCGCCGCCGTAGGTCTCGCCGCCCTTCCAGGCGTCGAGCCGCTCGCTGTGGGTGCGGCCGCCGTTGATCCGGTACTTCAGCGTCTTGTCGCGCAGCGACTTGCGGGCGGTGACGGCGACCTCCTGCTCCCCGCCGCGGGCGTAGGAGGTGGTGAAGGTCTTCGGGGTGAGGTCAGGGGCCTCGATGCCGACCGGGGAGACGGGCCGGTCCGGGTGGGCGGCGGTCTCGGCGACGGCGAGCGCGAAGGGGATGTTCTTGGCGAACTCGGCCTGGATCAGCTTCTCGTCGTCCGGGAAGGTGAAGACGGAGGCGCAGTCGGCCGGGTTCCAGGCGTCGTTCGGGTCGACCCGGGAGGCGGTGGCGCAGGTCGACATCTCCGGGGTGAACATCTGCATGCCGTTGACGTTGGCGGCGTGTCCGTCCGCCTCGCCGTTGGTGATGTAGAGCTCCGAGGAGACCTGCGGCCGGTAGCCGGGCACGGCGGAGTTCTGCGGGGTGCCGGCGAGCGCCTTGAGGGCCACGTCGTCGGGGGTGTCGGTGGCGACCTGCCAGCCCACGCCGTACAGCAGGAGCTGGGCGGCCGAGTGGTAGTTGATGCCGTACGCGAAGCCGATGCGCTTCTGGAAGGCGTCGAGGGCCCTGGTCTCGGGCTCCGACATGGGGCCCTTGCCGCGGAAGGTCTCGTCGGCCGGGTCGGGCGAGGAACCCTCGTTGTCGTAGCCCCACTTGTAGGCGAAGTTGCGGTTCAGGTCGACGCCGTCGCCGGCGGTGATCCGACCGTCGCCGTCGTTGTCGCGGAGGTTCTTGCGCCACTGCCGGTTCGCGGGGTCGGCGTGGGTGAAGTCGTACCCGTCCGGGTTGGCGGAGAGCACGAACCACAGCTCGGTGGAGTCGACGATCCGGGTGATCCGCTCGTCCTTGCCGTACCCGTCGAGGTAATGGTGCATCAGCCGCCGGGTCATCTCCGGGGTGATCCACTCGCGGGCGTGCTGGTTGGACATGTACAGCATGGCGGGCTTGGAGCCGTCCTTGGCCCGCGGGGCGCCCTTGCTCACCTTGAGGGCGAGGATGTCCTGGCCCTTGAGGGTCTTGCCGATGGAGACGACCTTGGTGATCCCGGGGTTGGCCCGGGCGGTGTCGAGGATCTCCTGCTTCAGCCCGTTCGGGCCGCTGTACGGGCGGAAGACGCCGTCCCCCGCGGCGGCCACCCGCTTCTCGGCCTGGGCGGTCAGGTCGTGCTCGGCGAGTTCGACGCCCTGGCCGCGCAGCTGCCCGGCCTGCCGGCCGGTGAGGAAGAGCTCGACCGTCGCGGAGCCCCGCGCGGGCACCCGCTCGGTCAGTTCATGGGCGTCCGCACCGGCTTCGAGGAGCAGCGGCACCTGCTCCTTGGTGACCTCGGCGCGCCATACGGAGAGGGCGTCACCGCCGTCCCGGTCGTTCGGCTGCGCTCCGGCGACGGGTGCCGCCGCCACGCCCGCGATCAGCAGTGAAGCCGCGGCGAGGATCGATCTCGCTCTGCGTCTCATGAGCCCCCCTTGCTGTTGTCTGCCACGAAGGTGAACAGACGCCAGGCTCATGGGCGCCCATGGGCCTGTCAAGGGCGCCTCGCGGGAGTGCCACGAGCGTACGAAAAAGCTGCCGGTGCCTCAGAAAGGCACCGGCAGCGCGGAGTTCGTCAATTCCGTCCGGGGACGGCTCCGGTCAGCCGACCAGGCTGTCGTCGAGCTCCTCGGTCAGGTTGGACTCGGTCCCGGGAATGCCCAGGTCCTGCGCCCGCTTGTCGGCCATCGCGAGCAGCCGGCGGATCCGGCCGGCCACCGCGTCCTTCGTCAGCGGCGGGTCCGCGAGCGCGCCCAGCTCCTCAAGGGAGGCCTGCTTGTGCTCCATGCGGAGCCGGCCCGCCGCCGCGAGGTGCTCGGGCACCTCCTCGCCGAGGATCTCCAGCGCACGCTGCACCCGGGCCCCGGCGGCGACCGCGGCACGCGCCGAGCGGCGCAGGTTGGCGTCGTCGAAGTTGGCCAGCCGATTGGCGGTGGCGCGGACCTCGCGCCGCATCCGCCGCTCCTCCCAGGCCAGCACCGACTCGTGCGCGCCGAGCCGGGTGAGCAGGGCGCCGATCGCGTCGCCGTCACGGACGACGACCCGGTCCACGCCCCGCACCTCGCGGGCCTTCGCCGCGATGGAGAGCCGGCGCGCCGCGCCGACCAGGGCGAGCGCGGCCTCCGGGCCCGGGCAAGTGACCTCCAGCGAGGAGGACCGGCCGGGCTCGGTCAGCGAACCGTGCGCGAGGAAGGCGCCCCGCCAGGCCGCCTCCGCGTCACAGGTCGCCCCGGAGACCACCTGCGGGGGGAGGCCCCGGATGGGGCGGCCCCGGCCGTCCACGAGACCCGTCTGGCGGGCCAGCTGGTCGCCGCCGGCCACCACCCGCACCACGAAGCGCGAGCCGCGCCGCAGGCCGCCGGGGGCCATCACGATCAGCTCCGAGCTGTGCCCGAAGATCTCCAGGATGTCCCGCTTGAGCCGGCGGGCCGCCATCGCCGTGTCCAGCTCCGCCTCGATCACGATGCGGCCGCTCACCAGGTGCAGCCCGCCGGCGAACCGCAGGATCGACGAGACCTCTGCCTTCCTGCAGCAGGTCCGGGTGACGGGGAGCCGGGAGATCTCGTCCTTCACCGCTGCCGTCATCGCCATGGGCCGATCCTTCCATGCATCCGAAAAATACGGTCGTACGCGGCGGCCAACAGCTCCGGGTCATGCTTCGCGGAGCCGTCGGGCCCGGCCACCGGCGCCAGCTCGACCGCGGCACCGAGCCGCTTGGCGGCGTCGGCGAGGGACTCGCGGTCGGGCACGGCGGCCTCGTCGGCCAGCACCACGTCCAGGGCGAGTTTAGGGGCGTGTCGTCCCAAAACCTCCAAATGACGCTGCGGGGAGAAGCCCTCGGTTTCTCCGGGCTGCGGCGCGAGGTTCAGCGAGAGCACCTTCCGGGCCTTCGTCTCGGCCAGCGCGTCCAGCAGTTCGGGCACGAGGAGGTGCGGGATCACCGAGGAGAACCAGGAGCCGGGACCGAGCACCACCCAGTCCGCGTCGAGGACCGCCTCGACCGCCTCCGGCACCGCCGGCGGGTCGTTCGGCACCAGGTGCACGGACTGGACGTCGCCCGGGGTGAGCGCCACCGTCGCCTGCCCGCGCACGGTGTCCACGTCGTCCGGGCGCTCCGGGTCGTGGCCCTTGACCAGCGCCTGCAGCTCCAGCGGTACGGCGGACATGGGCAGCACCCGGCCCTGGGCGCCGAGCAGCCGGCCCACCAGGTCCAGGGCCTGCACGGGGTCGCCGAGCTGCTCCCAGAGGGCGACGATCAGCAGGTTGCCGACGGCGTGGCCGTTGATCTCGCCCTTGGACTGGAAGCGGTGCTGGATGACCCGGGCCCAGGTCTGGCCCCAGTCGTCGTCCCCGCAGAGCGCGGCGAGCGCCTTGCGCAGGTCGCCGGGGGGCAGCACGCCCAGCTCCTCCCGGAGCCGGCCGCTGGAGCCCCCGTCGTCGGCGACGGTGACGACGGCGGTGAGGTCGCCGGTGATCCGGCGGAGGGCGGCGAGGGAGGCCGAGAGGCCCATGCCGCCGCCCAGTGCGACCACCTTCGGCTGGGCGCCGCGCCTGCGGAGGGTGCGCCGGGCCGTGAGGGTGGAGGCACGTCGGCGGTAGGGCTTCACTCGCGCCCCATGTCCCGGTGCACGACGACGGTCTCGACCCCTTCGGCGGCGATGCGGGCCGCGAGCCGCTCGGCGGTGGCCACGGAGCGGTGCTTGCCGCCGGTGCAGCCCACGGCGATGGTCACGTACCGCTTGCCCTCGCGGCGGTAGCCCGCGGCGATCAGCTGGAGGAGCTCGGTGTAGCGGTCGAGGAACTCCTTGGCGCCGGGCTGGTTGTAGACGTAGTTCGACACCTCCTCGTTGAGCCCGGTGAAGGGGCGCAGCTCGGGGACCCAGTGCGGGTTCGGCAGGAAGCGCATGTCGACGACGAGGTCGGCGTCGACCGGCAGGCCGTACTTGAACCCGAAGGACATCACGGTGGCCCGCAGCTCGGGCTCCTCGTCGCCGGCGAACTGGGCGTCCATCTTGGCGCGCAGCTCGTGGACGTTGAGGCTGGAGGTGTCGATGACCAGGTCGGCGTCGCCGCGCAGCTCGCGCAGCAGGTCGCGCTCGGCGGCGATGCCGTCGGTGATCCGGCCGTCGCCCTGGAGCGGGTGCGGCCTGCGGACCGATTCGAACCGCCGGACGAGGGCGTCGTCGGAGGACTCGAGGAAGACGATCCGGCGGGTGACCTGCTTGGCGTCCAGGTCGGCGAGGGACTCCCTGAGGTTGTCGAAGAACTGCCGGCCGCGGACGTCCACGACGACGGCGATCCGGGCGACGTTGCCCTGGGAGCGGGCGCCGAGCTCCACCATGGTGGGGATCAGCGCGGGCGGCAGGTTGTCCACGACGAACCAGCCGAGGTCCTCCAGGCACTTCGCCGCGGTGGACCGGCCGGCTCCGGACATGCCGGAGATGATCACCAGCTCTGGAATGGCCGCCTCGGCGCCGCTGTCGCCGGGGGTCTCCTTCGTGCCCGTACTCACGTGTCCTGCTCCGTCTTCTCGGTCGTGCTGTTCGTGCCGTTCGTGCGCGGTCATGCCGTGCCGCCCCCGTCGTCTTCCATGATCTCTCCTGTCGCCGTGTTCACGGCGGGTGCGGCCGGGGCCGCCTGTGCGAGGGCCACGACGACCGCCTCCGCGGTCTTCCGGCCCATGCCGGGGACCTCGCAGATCTGCTCGATTGTCGCCTGCCTGAGCCGCTTCACCGAGCCGAAATGCTTGATCAACGCCCGTTTCCGCGTGTCGCCGAGGCCGGGGACCGCGTCGAGAGGGCTGGTCCGGATGCGTTTCGCGCGCTTCGAGCGCTGATAGCGGATGGCGAAGTCGTGAGCCGTGTCACGTACTCGCTGGAGGAGGTACAGGCCCTCGCTGGAGCGGGGCAGCACCACCGGGTCGTCGTCGCCGGGCAGCCACACCTCCTCCAGGCGCTTGGCGAGGCCGCAGACCGCGATGTCGTCGATCCCGAGCTCGTCGAGGGCCCGCCGGGCCGCCGCGACCTGCGGCTGCCCGCCGTCGACCACGACGAGCTGCGGCGGGTACGCGAAGCGCTTGGGCCGCCCGGTCTCGTCCGGGTCCTCGACGACGCCCTCGGCGTCCCATTCCCCGGTCTTCTCCTTCTCCGCGAGGTAGCGCCTGAAGCGGCGGCCGATCACCTCGTGCATGGACCGGACGTCGTCCTGGCCCTCGAAGCCCTTGATCTGGAAGCGGCGGTACTCGCTCTTGCGGGGCAGCCCGTCCTCGAAGACCACCATCGAGGCCACCACGTCCTCGCCCTGGAGGTGCGAGATGTCGAAGCACTCGATCCGCAGCGGCGCCGAGTCCAGGTCCAGGGCCTCGGCGATCTCCTCCAGGGCGCGGGAGCGGGTGGTCAGGTCGCTGGCGCGCTTCGTCTTGTGCAGCACGAGGGCCTGCTGGGCGTTCCGCGCGACGGTCGCCATCAGGTCCTTCTTGTCGCCGCGCTGCGGGATGCGCAGCGAGACGTTGGACCCGCGGCGGCCGGCCAGCCAGGCGGTGACGGCCTCCGTGTCCTCCGGCAGGGCCGGGACCAGGACCTCCTTGGGGACCGTGTCACCGCTCTCCTCGCCGTACAGCTGCTGGATGGCGTGCTCGACGAGCCCGGCGGTGTCGACCGCCTCGACCTTGTCGGTGACCCAGCCGCGCTGGCCGCGGACGCGTCCGCCGCGCACGTGGAAGATCTGCACGGCCGCCTCCAGCTCGTCCTCGGCGAGCGCGATCAGGTCCGCGTCGGTGGCGTCGGCGAGCACGACCGCGCTCTTCTCCATGGCCCGGCGCAGCGCCTCTATGTCGTCCCGGAGCCGCGCCGCCTTCTCGTACTCCATGTCCTCGGCCGCCAGCATCATCTGCTTCTCCAGCCGGCGGATGTACGTACCGGTGCGGCCGGCCATGAAGTCGCTGAATTCCTCGGCCAGTTCGCGGTGCTCCTCCGGGGTGACCCGGCCGACGCAGGGCGCCGAGCACTTGCCGATGTAGCCGAGGAGGCAGGGCCGGCCGGCGGAGGCGGCGTTCCGGAAGACTCCCGCGGAGCAGGTGCGCACCGGGAAGACCCGCAGCATCAGGTCGACGGTCTCGCGGATCGCCCACGCGTGCGCGTACGGCCCGAAGTAGCGGACGCCCTTCTTCTTGTGGCCGCGCATGACCTGGACGCGGGGGAACTCCTCGTTCATGGTCACGGCGAGGTACGGGTAGCTCTTGTCGTCCCGGTACTTGACGTTGAACCGGGGGTCGTACTCCTTGATCCAGGAGTACTCCAGCTGCAGCGCCTCGACCTCGGTGGACACCACCGTCCACTCCACGGAGGCGGCCGTGGTCACCATGGTCGCCGTGCGCGGGTGCAGGCTCGTGATCGGCTGGAAGTAGTTCGCCAGCCGCTGGCGCAGGGACTTCGCCTTGCCCACGTAGATCACCCGGCGGTGCTCGTCGCGGAACTTGTAGACCCCCGGGGAGTCGGGGATCTGACCCGGCTTGGGGCGGTAGCTGGAGGGGTCTGCCATGCTCCCCACCCTACTGGCGGGCACCGACACTCCCGCCGCGCCCGCTCGTTGGCGAAGCATGGCGAATCAGGTGGCGGGACGGCTCGCGGACCGGGTGTGCGTGATCACCGGCGCGGCGAGCGGAATCGGGCGGGCGACGGCGGAGCGCTTCCTCTGGGAGGGGGCGCACGTGATCGCCGCCGACCTCGACGAGGAGCGACTCGCGACGCTGGAGGGGGTGGTCCCGGTCGTCGGCGACGTCTCCCGGGAGGAGGACGCCCGGCGCATGATCGCCACGGCGGTGGACCGCTTCGGATGGCTGGACGTCCTGGTGGCGAACGCGGGCGTGATCCCGCTCCTGTCCGTCACGGAGGCGGAGGGCCGGGACTTTGACCGGGTGATGGCGGTGGACGGCCGCGGCATGTTCCTGACCTGCAAGTACGCGATCGAGGCGATGCTCGTCTCGGGCGGCGGGTCCATCGTCTGCACGTCGTCGATCTCGGGCGTCGCCGGGCAGGCCCGGCAGGCCGTCTACGGCCCCGCCAAGTTCGTGGCCACCGGCCTGACCAAGCACCTCGCGGTGGAGTGGGCGGAGCACGGGATCCGGGTGAACGCGGTGGCCCCGGGCACGATCGAGACGGAACGGGTGGTGGCGGCGCGGGTGGAGCCGGGCGGCCCGGAGTACCTGGAGGAGGTCCTCCGGGCCCACCCGATGGGGCGCTTCGGAAGCCCGGAGGAGGTGGCGGCGGCGATCCTCTTCCTGGCGTCGGACGAGGCGTCCTTCGTCACGGGCGCGATCCTGCCGGTGGACGGCGGCTACCTGGCCCGCTGACACCCGGGCCGGGTCCGGCGCCCGTCGGGGACGCCCTGGGGGTCCCCCCGGACGGGGTCCGGGGGGACGGGCGGTCAGCCTTGCCGGCGGCGGCGGACGGCCCGGGCGCCCAGCAGGCCGAGGGCCAGGACCGCTCCCGCCCCCGCCGTCGCCGACACCACCGTGACCGTCGGCGGCGTGGACTCGGCCGTCTGCCCGGGCGCGCCGTACCCGCCCGCCGCGCCCTTCCGCGCGTACGCCGAGCCCGGCAGCTTGTCCCCGTACGCGCGGGACACCCGCTCCCGGTACGACGACAGGCTCGTCCCGTTCCGCCCCACCGCCCGGACCGCGTCCTCGTCCAGCGGCAGTACCTTCGCCCCCTTCTGGACGTACCACGCGTCGATCTGCGGCTCCCGGAACACGAGGCCGTCGCCGCCCATCTCCGCGTAGCGGATCTCGTCGTCCCCGGTGGCGATGTTGACCACCTGCCAGCCGCCGGCCCGCCGGACCGTCCACAGCGAGGCCTTCCGGCCGTCGGCGGACACCGCCCGGCTGGCCCGGAACTCGACCCGGGCGACGGGCGCCCCCGGCTTCCCCGCGACGAAGTCCGGGGAGAGGATCCGTACCGGCACCGACCCGCCCTCGACGCGCGGCGCGCCCGCCGAGCGGGCGGCGGCGCCCCCGTCCCGGGCGAAGAACCGGGCCAGCGTGGACAGGGTGGCGGGGGCGGACGCGGCCTGTTCGGGGGTCGGGGCCGGCGGCGCTTCGGCGGCGTCCGCCGGGAGCGCTCCGAGGAGGACGAGGGCGGCGGTGGCGAGGAGCCCGGCGCCGGTGGCTCGTGCGTTCATCGTCGTCACGCCCCGATCCGGTAGAGCGAGTGGGTCCAGGAGAAGGAGCCGTTGTCGACGTACCAGGCGTGCGAGGCCCAGTTGTAGCGGTTGCTGGAGGGCCAGGGGTCGCCCCAGTAGACCCAGCTCTCGGCGTCGTCGTACCCGTAGATCACGTGCATGTGGCCGCCGCCGCTCGACCACTGGATGCGGGTCTCGACGGGCCGGTCGGCGTTGATCTCGGTCTGGACCGTGGAGTAGCGCAGCCAGCCGGTCACGTACGAGCCGGGGTTGATGCCGGCCCAGTCGAGGCCGGTCTGGACGTTGCCGAGGGTGGCCTGCCAGTTGGGGCAGTCGTAGCCCTGCTGGCGCCCGAAGGCGGCGTTGCAGAACTGGTTCTGGCTGTAGGTGCGGCCGAACCAGGTGGCGATGGTGTTGCCGCCGGCCGCCCAGCACCAGTTGTTCTTCTGCTGGGCCTGCATGGTGATGTTCAGCCGCTTGGCGCCGAGGACGGCGGCGTCCCCGGTACCGGAGGCGGCCGGGACGACGGGGGCCGCGGGGACGGCGGGGGCGGCGGATGCCGAGGTCGTCGGGACGAGGAAGAGGGCGGCAGCGGCGAGTGCCGCGAGGTTCAGCATTCTTCTGCGCATCGCGTTCCTCCCTGGAGCGGGGGGTGTGGGGATGTGGGGGTGGGGTGGAGGAGCGCGTCCGGACGCTGGTCAGGAGCATCTGCCGTTGTCCGGATCCGGTCAACACGCTTCAATGCGGGGTGACATCGGACTGTGAACGGTGTGACCCGGGTGTGAACGGACACCCTCGGCCCACCTGCCCGCCCGCCCCGCGCGGCACCACGGCCCGCTCCCCCGTCGTGAACGTTCACTGAGGAGCCCTCGTGAGCCACACCGAGGCCGATCTGGTGCAGCTGCTGCACACCGGCCCGTTCCATCTGGCGCTGCGCACCGCGCTGGCGGTGCGCGGGCTTCCGCTCCAGCGGGTCCAGCACCACCTCGCGCACCGGGGGATCAAGGTCGGGGTGACGAGTCTGAGCTACTGGCAGCAGGGGGCCCGGCGGCCGCAGCGGCCGGAGTCGCTGAAGGCGGTCCGGGCCCTGGAGGAGGTGCTCCAGCTGCCGGGGAACTCACTCCTCCGGCTGCTCACGGAGGACTCGGCCGCGCGCCAGGAGGTGGAGCGCCCGGCGGCCCGCTCGTACCGCTCGCTCGTCGAGGCGTCCGGCTCGGTCGAGGAGCTGCTCGCGGAGCTCGAGTCCCCGGCGGACGGCGGCCTGCACACGGTGGGCCACCACGAGCGGGTGCGGATCGGGGCGGCGCGGGAGCTGGTGGGGCGGGAGTCGCAGCACGTGGTGCGGGCGCACCGGGACGGCGTGGACCGCTATCTGGCCATCCACCACGGGGACCCGGGCTGCGATCCGTCCCGGGTCGCGGTGCGGGCGGTGGAGAACTGCCGGACGGGGCGGGTGCGCTGGCACGCGGGGACGGGGGTGCTGATCGCGGAGCTGATCTTCGACGTGCGGCTGCGCGCCGGGGACACGTACCTCTTCTCGTACGGCTTCGAGGACGGTACGGCGGGACCGAGCGGGGAGTACGTGCGCGGGTTCAGCTTCGCGGGCGGGCAGTACGTCCTGCAGGTGCGGTTCGACGAGGCGGCGCTGCCGGTGCGGTGCCGGAGGTTCGCGCAGGCCTCTGCGGGCGCGCCGCGCGGCGGCCGCGCGGAGCTGACCCTGAGCGGCCGGCACCGCACGGTGCACCTGGTGGAGCAGGGCGTACGCCCGGGGATCCTGGGGATCGACTGGGACTGGACGTGAGCCGGCGGCGCCCCGGGTCCTGACGGCGGGCGGCCGCCTCGCGGCGCAGGCGGCGACGCCTAGGGTCCCGGGGCCCTCAGGCCTTGGGGCCCGCGATCAGCTTGCCGTCCTCGACGCGGACGGGGACCTCGGGGAGCGGGACGGTGGCCGGGCCGCGGAGCGCCTTGCCGGTGGTGACGTCGAAGCGGCTGCCGTGGCAGGGGCAGTTGCCCTCGTTGTCCTCGACCTTGTCGAGGACGCAGCCGGCGTGGGTGCACTGGGCGCTGAACGCCTTGTACTGGCCCTTTGCCGGGCAGCTCACCACGAGCCGCTGCTCGCGGTAGAGCTTGGACCCGCCGACGGGGATCTCGTCGGGGGCGCCGAGCGGGACCGGGGCGGTCGGGGTCGGCACCTCGGCGTGGCCGAGCTTGGACTCGGTGGAGCAGGCGGCGACTCCCAGCCCGGCGGCACCGGCGAGAGCGGCGCCCTTCAGTACGGTGCGGCGGCTGGACTGGCCGGACATGGGCGCTCCACGGGTGGATCGGTGCAAGGCGTGACCGAACCGACGATACCGGCGCGCCGTCCGGCGCCGACGGCCGGGCCCGGGGTGGGCCGGGGACGGGGCAGGGCCCCCGGGGAGGGGCCCTGCCGGGAACGTCAGGCCTTGCGGGCCCGCGTCGTCGCCTTCTTCGCGGCGGCCTTGGTGGCGGTCGACTTCGTCGCCGTCGCCTTGGCGGCGGTCGTCCTCGTCGCCGTCGCCTTGGCCGCCGTCTTCTTCGCCGCCGTCTTCTTGGCGGGAGCGGCGGTCTTCGTCGCCGCGGTCTTGGCGGTCGCCTTGGCCGGGGCCTTCTTCGCCGCCGTCCGCTTGGTCCCGCGCGCCGCCGGCACCACCGCGTCGCTGACCCGGTCGGCGCCGAGGATCTCGCGGAGGAACTTGCCGGTGTGGCTGGTGGAGACCGCCGCGACCTCCTCGGGCGTGCCCTCGGCGACGACCAGGCCGCCGCCGCTGCCGCCCTCGGGGCCCATGTCGATGAGCCAGTCGGCGGTCTTGATGACATCGAGGTTGTGCTCGATGACGATCACCGAGTTGCCCTTGTCGACGAGACCGGACAGGACCTTGATCAGCTTCGAGATGTCCTCGAAGTGGAGACCGGTGGTCGGCTCGTCCAGGACGTAGACCGTGCGGCCCGTGGAGCGCTTCTGGAGCTCGGAGGCGAGCTTCACGCGCTGCGCCTCACCGCCGGAGAGCGTCGGAGCGGACTGGCCGAGCCGGACGTATCCGAGGCCGACCTCGTTGAGCGTGCGCAGGTGGCGCGCGATGGTCGGGACGGCCTCGAAGAAGTCGAGGGCCTCCTCGATCGGCATGTTCAGGACTTCGGCGATGGACTTGCCCTTGTAGTGGACCTCCAGGGTCTCCCGGTTGTACCGGTCGCCGTGGCAGACCTCGCACGGGACGTAGACGTCCGGGAGGAAGTTCATCTCGATCTTGATCGTGCCGTCGCCGGAGCAGTTCTCACAGCGGCCGCCCTTGACGTTGAAGGAGAACCGGCCGGGCAGGTAGCCCCGGACCTTGGCCTCCATCGTCTCGGCGAAGAGCTTGCGGACGTGGTCGAAGACGCCGGTGTAGGTCGCCGGGTTCGACCGCGGGGTGCGGCCGATGGGCGACTGGTCGACGTGCACGACCTTGTCGACCAGGTCGTCCCCGTCCACGCGGGTGTGCCGCCCGGGCACCGACTTGGCGCCGTTCAGCTCGCGCGCCAGGTGGGTGTAGAGGATGTCGTTGACCAGGGTCGACTTTCCGGAGCCGGAGACGCCGGTGACGGCGGTGAGGACGCCCAGCGGGAAGGACACGTCGATGTCCCGCAGGTTGTTCTCGCGGGCTCCGTGCACGGTGAGCCGGCGCCCGGGGTCCACCGGGCGGCGGATGTCCGGGGTGGGGATCGCCCGGCGGCCGGACAGGTACTGCCCGGTCATCGACTCCTCGTTGGCCAGGAGCTCCTTCAAGGTGCCGGAGTGGACGACCTTGCCGCCGTGCTCACCGGCGCCGGGGCCGATGTCGACGACCCAGTCGGCGACCTTGATGGTGTCCTCGTCGTGCTCGACGACGATGAGCGTGTTGCCCATGTCCCGGAGCCGTACGAGGGTCTCGATGAGCCGGTGGTTGTCGCGCTGGTGGAGTCCGATGGACGGCTCGTCGAGCACGTACAGGACGCCGACCAGGCCGGAGCCGATCTGGGTGGCCAGCCGGATGCGCTGGGCCTCGCCGCCGGAGAGGGTGCCGGCGGCGCGGTTGAGCGAGAGGTAGTCGAGGCCGACGTCGACGAGGAAGCGCAGTCGCTCGTTGACCTCCTTGAGGACCCGCTCGGCGATCTGCTTGTCCCGGGCGTTCAGCGTGAGGCGGGACAGGAACTCGGCGCAGTCGCTGATCGACATGGCGGAGACCTCGGCGATGGACTTCTCCATGACCGTGACCGCGAGGACGATCGGCTTGAGGCGGGTGCCCTCGCAGGTGGGACACGGCACCTCGCGCATGTAGCCCTCGAAGCGCTCGCGGCTGGAGTCGCTCTCGGCCTCGGTGTGCCGCCGCTTCACGAAGGAGACGGCGCCCTCGAAGGCCGGGGTGGTGTAGGCCCGCTCCCGCCCGTACCGGTTGCGGTAGCGGACCTCGACCTGGGTCTTGTGGCCGTACATCAGGGCCTTCTTGGCCCGCTGCGGGAGCGCCGCGTACGGCAGGTCCGTACGGAAGCCGAGGGCCTGGGAGAGACCGCCGATGAGCCGGCCGAAGTACTCCTTGGTGTGGCCGTGCGACCAGGGGTGGATGGCGCCCTCGTCGAGGGACTTGTCCTCGTCGGGGACGATCAGCTCCGGGTCGACCTCCATGCGCGTGCCGATGCCGGTGCAGTCGGGGCAGGCGCCGAAGGGCGAGTTGAAGGAGAAGGAGCGGGGCTCCAGCTCCTCGAAGGACAGGTCGTCGTACGGGCAGTAGAGGTGCTCCGAGTACATCCGCTCGCGCTCGGGGTCGTCCTCGGCGAGGTCGACGAAGTCGAGCACGACCATGCCGCCGGAGAGCCCGAGGGCGGTCTCGACCGAGTCGGTGAGCCGCCGCTTGGCGCTGTCCTTCACGGTGAGGCGGTCGACGACTACCTCGATCGTGTGCTTCTCCTGCTTCTTCAGCGTCGGCGGTTCGCTCAGCTGTACGGTCACGCCGTCGACGCGGGCGCGGCTGTAGCCCTTGGTCTGGAGGTCGGCGAAGAGGTCGACGAACTCGCCCTTGCGCTCGCGCACGAGCGGGGACAGCAACTGGAAGCGGCTGCCCTCGGGGAGCTCCAGGACCTTGTCGACGATGGCCTGGGGCGACTGGCGGGAGATCGGCCGGTGGCACTCGGGACAGTGCGGCTTGCCGATGCGGGCGAAGAGCAGACGGAGGTAGTCGTAGACCTCGGTGATGGTGCCGACCGTCGAGCGCGGGTTGCGCGAGGTCGACTTCTGGTCGATGGAGACCGCGGGCGACAGACCTTCGATGAAATCGACGTCCGGCTTGTCCATCTGGCCGAGGAACTGCCGGGCGTACGAGGAGAGCGACTCGACGTAGCGGCGCTGCCCCTCGGCGAAGATCGTGTCGAACGCGAGGGAGGACTTGCCCGACCCCGAGAGCCCGGTGAAGACGATCAGGGAGTCACGCGGGAGGTCGAGCGAGACGTTCTTGAGGTTGTGCTCACGAGCGCCACGGACGATGAGACGGTCGGTCACGCCGGTCCGCACCTTTCTTCAGAGAGCGGATGCCGCAGACGGATGCCGCGGAGGGATGCCGCAGAAGCTGCTGGGCCTGAAACACCCAACGCTTCAAGGATGCCGGATGCTTCCCTCGAGCTTATAGCACGCACATTCGATTTCCGGACTTCCGAAGACCTCTTCACCCGAACGAGTGGCGGCACCCCCGTCGGCACTAGGGTCGGCGCCATGATCGACCACGAACGCGACCTTGCTCACGTCCACGAAGCGACCGAACGGCTGCTGGACGCGGCGGCCTCTCTGGACAACGCGGCGGCGGCCGAGCCGTCACGGCTGCCCGGCTGGACCCGCGGCCATGTGCTCGCCCACGTCGCCCGTAACGCCGACGCCCTGGTGAACGTCCTCCAGGGCCGCCCCATGTACCCCGACGCCGCCACCCGCGACGCCGACATCGAGCGCGACTCCGGCCGCCCGCTCGACGTCCACCTCGCCGACCTGCGCGCGAGCGCCGACCGCTTCCGGGCCGTGGGCGCCGAGCCCGCCGACTGGAGCCGGACGGTCGAGCTCCGCAACGGCGTCCTGGACAGCGCCTCCCGCATCCCCTTCCGCCGCTGGGTGGAGGTCGCCCTGCACCACGTCGACCTGGGCGTCGGCTACGAGCTGGAGGACCTGCCCGAGGAGTTCGTGCAGCGCGAGATCGACTTCCTGGCCGAGCGCTTCAAGGGCCTGGAGAGCGTCCCGGCGACCGTCCTGCGGACCGCCGGCGGACCCGACCGGACGACCGGCGGCGGCCTCGGCGGCGTCGTCGTCACGGGACCGGACGCCGAGGTGCTCGGCTGGCTCGCCGGCCGCCGCGACGGCTCGGCCCTGAAGACCGAGGGCGGCCCCCTGCCGGAGCTCCCGCCGCTGTAGCCCAAGCCTTAGGCTGAGCGCATGACGTACAGCGGAGTGGTGAAGGTCGGCGGACCGGCGGACGTGCACGAGCTGACGGACCTGATGATCTCGAAGGTCGCGGTCGGCCCGATGGACAACAACGCGTACCTGCTGCGCTGCCGGGCCACCGGCGAGCAGCTGCTGATCGACGCGGCGAACGACGCGGACACCCTCCTCACGCTGATCGGTGACGACGGCATCAAGGCCGTCGTCACCACCCACCGGCACGGCGACCACTGGCAGGCGCTCGCCGAGGTGGTCGCCGCGACCGGTGCCGTGACCTACGCGGGCGCGTACGACGCGGAGGGCATCCCGGTCGCGACCGACGTCCCCGTCGAGGACGGCGACACCATCCGGGTCGGCCGGGTCGAGCTGACCGCGCGCCGGATGGTCGGGCACACCCCGGGTTCGATCACGCTGGTCTACGACGACCCGCACGGCCACCCGCACGTCTTCACCGGCGACTGCCTCTTCCCCGGCGGCGTCGGCAACACGTGGAAGGACGCGGAGGCCTTCGCGAGCCTGATCCACGACGTGGAGACCAAGCTGTTCGCCGTCCTCCCGGACGAGTCGTGGATCTACCCGGGCCACGGCAAGGACACCACGCTCGGTGACGAGCGGCCGTCGCTCCCGGTGTGGCGCGAGCGCGGCTGGTAGCGCGTCGGCCGAGGCCGCCGGGACCGACAGCGCGCGGCTGACCAGCCGCGCGCTTCCGCACGCCCCCGTAACCCGGACGGCGGCGGGGTAGTTGGCGCCACATGAGCCCGAGTAACGCTCCGTCGCCACCCGTCCCGGTCCCCCCGCCGTCGATGGGGCGGCTCGCCGCCGCCTCGCTCGTCGGCACCGCCATCGAGTTCTTCGACTTCTTCGTCTACGGGACCGCCGCCGCCCTCGTCCTGGGGCCGCTCTTCTTCCCGACCTTCTCCCCGCTCGCCGGGACCCTCGCCGCCTTCGGCACCTTCGCCGTCGGCTTCCTGTCCCGGCCGCTCGGCTCGATCCTCTTCGGCCACGTCGGCGACCGGTACGGCCGGCGCCCCGTCCTCTTCGCCTCCCTGCTCCTGACCGGCTGCGCCACGGTCGCGGTCGGCTGCGTCCCCACGTACGCGACGCTCGGCATCGCCGCGCCCGTGCTGCTGCTCGTGCTCCGCTTCCTCCAGGGCCTGGGGCTCGGCGGCGAGTGGGGCGGAGCCGTGCTGCTCACCGCCGAGCACGCCCCCGCGCACCGCCGTGCGCTGTGGTCGAGCTTCCCGCAGATCGGCCCGGCGATCGGCTTCCTCCTGGCGAACGGGGTGATGCTGGCGCTCTCGGCCGGCCTGAGCGACGCCGAGTTCCGCTCCTGGGGCTGGCGGGTGCCGTTCTGGGCGGCGGGCCTGCTCGCGGCCGCCGGGCTGCTGCTGCGCTCCTCCCTCGCGGAGACCCCGCAGTTCGAGGAGCTGTCCGCGTCGGGGAAGCGGGCGGGCGCCCCGCTGGCCGAGGTGGCCCGTGACCACTGGCGGCTCGTGCTGCTGACCGCCGGGGCGCTCGCCGTCGGGTACGCGGTGTTCTACACGGTCTCCACCTGGGCGCTGGCCTACGGCACCGAGCGGCTCGGGGTGAGCAGCACCGTGATGCTGACCTGTGTGATGGCGGCGGTGGCGGTCAAGGGCGCGGCCACGCCGTTCGTGGCGGTCCTCGCCGACCGCTGGGGCCGCCGGCCGCTCTGCCTGGCGGGGTGCGCGGCCTCCGCGCTCTGGATGTTCCCGATGGTGGCGCTGCTGCACACGGCACGTCCGCCGCTGATGTTCCTCGGCTTCCTGGGCGCGCTGCTCGCCTTCATCACCATGTTCGCGGTGGTCGCCGCGTACCTGCCGGAGCTGTACGAGCCGCGGGTGCGCTGCACCGGCGCCGCCGTGGGCTACAACCTCGCCGGGGTCCTCGGCGGCGCCCTCACCCCGCTGGTCGCCACCGCGCTGTCCGACGGGGGCTCCGGGCCGCCGTGGGGCGTGGCCGCCTATCTGACGGTGGTCGCGCTCGTCAGCCTGGGCTGCTTCGCGCTCCTCCCGGAGACACTGCCCGAGCGCTCCGAGGAGACGGCCCCCGAACCGGCCGCCGTCTGACCTGAACCGTCCCTCCCTGTCCTGAACTCCCCCTCTCCGGGGGGAGTTTCCCCCGTTCCGTCTCCCGCGCGCGGCCCGAGGGTGTAGTCATGGTCGCGGAGCGCGCCTCGTGCCGAGCCGAACTCCCGCGGCCTGTACAGGAATCCCTGCACGGTCAGGTCTCACCTGTGCTCCGCCGTCGCGCGGCCGAGCACCGAGATGGCGGGGGCGCGGGGAGGAGAGGCGGCCTGTGTCCGGCTATTCCGTCGACCAGACGGCAGCGGGCCGCGGGTGGCGACGGACGGTGCACGCGAGCGGACTTCCGCCCCTCCCCGACGGCCGACAGGCCTCGGAGGCGAGCCGGTGGACACCGGCCTGACAGGCGAGCGCATCGCACCGAGGAACCCCATGACGTCCACTCCCGACCACCACCCCGCGCCGACGGCCGCGGACCCGCAGCGCTACACGGCCCACGGGTATCCCGCCGTCCCCCCGATCGTCCACCCGGCGGCCTTCGGCGCCTCCCCCTGGCCCCCGCCGGCCGTCCTCGGGCCCGAGATGTTCGCCGAGCTCCGCTCGCTCCGGGAGTCGGTCACCGCCGTCTCCTCGAAGCTGGACGGCATCCAGGGGACGTACGAGCGGGTCCAGGACCATGAGAACCGCATCAGGGCCCTGGAGAACCGGCGCTGGCCGATCCCCGCGGCCATGCTGGTGGCCACCGTGGCGGCCGCCGGGATCGCAGCCGCCGGCGCCGTCCTCACCGTCCTCGTCAAGTAGTCCCGGCCCGGTGCCGGGCGCCCCGCCTCGTCCGGCACCGGGCCCTGCCGTACCCGCGCACCCCGCAGAGTGGAGCAGCCGCCATGTCGATGTCGCCCTCGGGCCCCTTCCCGTCCCCGCCCACCCGTGAGTGGCAGGAGCGGTGGGTGGCGGCCGTGCTCGCGACCAGGGACGTCACCGCGCCACGCGCGGCCCTGGAGAACATCGCGCCGTTCGTGGTCCGCCCGAAGGACGATCTGACGGGCCCGGACGAGGAACCCGACGGCGTCCGGCGGCTCAGGCCCGACCGGTACCGCTGGGTCACCACCGACGCGGGGCGGATGCTGCTCGTCACCATCCGGATGCACGGGGTCGGCGGCATCGTGTGGGAGCACAACGAGCGCATCAGCTCGGAGTGGCGCTCGCTCGCCGACCCCGGCACCGGGGCGGCGAAGGGCCGGCGGCCGCTTCCCCGCGTCACCTCGTGGACCCGGCTGACGGAGGACGGCCAGGAGCGGACCTTCACCGCCCTGGAGAGCACCGCCGTCACCCGTGAGGCGCTGATCAGCAGCGTCGACGAGGCGGCCAGCGCCCTCACCAACCGGGTGGGCATGCGGCCGTACGACCTGCTGGAGGACCTGGCGCTCAACGGCCAGGTCGAGCCGTGCATGTACGTGGCCCAGCACATAGGCCTGGGCGAGCAGCCGCCGCAGCAGGCCGACGGGTCGCCGCGCTACCCCGGCTCGTACTGGGGCTGGATGGCCGTACGGGGCAACAACCGCACCACCTTCCGCCAGGAGCTGTTCGGCGTCTCCTCCTCCGAGGTGCTCACCGGCGTGCCGTTCAAGAAGCTCGGCCAGGACGGCCCCGGGGTCTCCGTGAGCCCGAGCTACTGGCTGGGCCGGCTCTCGGAGGTGCTCAACAAGGAGTACGCCGAGGGGGAACGGGAGGGGCGGACGGACACCCGGGCGCACCGAGCCGTGGCGATCGCCTCGGTGGAAGCGCATCTGGTGATCGGTTCCTCCGCGCCCGAGCGGCTCTTCCGCATCGCCCAGGGCAGCAACCGGCGCGACCACGTGCACCCGCCGCTGGAGTTCGGGCCCAACGACCGGGGCCGGGCGCTGGGGCGCGGCGTCCTCGGCGCGTACACCGCCGAGCGGCTCCTCGACGACCGCACGGCCGACGTGCTGGCCGGGCTCGCGCCGGTGACCGACCTGCCGGACGCCCCTTCGGGCGCGTCCGTCTCCGAGCTGCGCGACCTCCGTTCGATGCGGCTGCTGACGGAGCTGTTCCCGACCCAGGACCAGACGGCGAAGCGGACCCGGATCCGGGCGGCGCTGGGCGAACCGGCCCCGTCCCAGCTGACCGCCAGGGACGTCAACCGCCGGGTGCGGGCCTGGTCGGCGCTGACCTCGGAGTCGTACCCCGAACCGTGGAACCCCCGGGTGGCCGAGGTGGTCACGGCGGTGCAGGGGCGCAAGGGCATCACCCTGCTGGGGCGCCGTCTGCCGGAGCTGCTCGCGACGGCTGAGGCGGACCGCGAGGCCTTCGAGGAGCTGCTCACCTTCCGGGCCCCGCACTGGCTCGCCGCGTTCGACATCATCGACGCGGACCGGGGTTCCCTCTCCGGTCAGCGGACCGACGACGAGGGCCGGGAGGCACAGCGGGTGCGCCGTACCGTCGCCAACGTCATCGAGGCGATGCGCAAGCGTCCGGCGATGGCGGTGGGGCTGCTGCGGGAGCTCGCCGCGGCGATGGACGAGGGCGACCGGCCCCCGCGGCAGGTCGACGAGACGGGGACGGCGCTGGACGGCCGGGCCCACCGCGCCTGGTTCAACCGCACCTTCCCCAAGGAGACCGGCACCCGCCCCTACCGGCAGCGCAGGAGCCAGGAGGGCGGCGAACCCGGCGCCGCCGGTGAGGCCGGCCGGGCCGGGGAGGAGACCGCGAGCGGCCCCTTCACCGATCCCGCCGCCCCCGCCGACGCGCCGGAGGAGACCCCCGAACAGGCGCTGAAGCGGCTCACCGAGGTGCTGGAGCGCGAGATCGGGAAAACCGCCGAGACGGTCACGGAGCTGGCCGAGGCGGTGAAGGACGTGGCCACGGCCGCCGAGACGGCGGGGCGGGACTACGCGCTGAAGGAGGCGGAGGCGCAGGACATGGCTAGCCGGGTGCTGCAGGTCCTGCGGGCCCTGCGGAAGATCCCCGAGACCGTGGCCGATCTGGGTCCCGCGTAGGGAGCGGGCGGGGGCGGGCGGCTCCGGAGACGGCGACGGCCGGCCAGGGAGACCCTGGCCGGCCGTCGCCGTATGTCAGGCGCGTGAGGCGCTTTCGCGCTTCAGGCCTCTTTTCACGCCCTTCAGGCGCCGATGCTGTCCTTGGCTGTGTCGTCGGCGTCGGTCACGCCGGCGGCGGCCTCCCGCTCGGCCTGCCGCTTGGAGGCGATGAGGCTGGTGATCGTGGTGACGATCAGGACGCCGCCGATGACGGCGAGCGAGACCGGGATGGAGATCTCCGGGACGTGCACCCCGGACTCGTGCAGGGCGTGCAGCACCAGCTTCACGCCGATGAAGCCGAGGATCACCGACAGGCCGTAGCTGAGGTGGACCAGCTTCTTGAGCAGGCCGCCGATCAGGAAGTACAGCTGGCGCAGACCCATGAGGGCGAAGGCGTTGGCGGTGAAGACGATGTACGGGTCCTGGGTGAGGCCGAAGATCGCCGGGATGGAGTCGAGGGCGAAGAGGACGTCGGTGGTGCCGATGGCGAGCATGACGACCATCAGCGGGGTCATGATCCGCTTGCCGTTGTTCCGGATGAACAGCTTGGTGCCGTGGTACCGGTCGGCGACGCCGAACTTCTTCTCGACGCTCTTGAGGAGACGGTTCTCCTCCCACTCGTCCTCGTCCTCGTCGGCCCGCGCCTCCTGGATGAGCTTCCAGGCGGTGTAGATCAGGAACGCGCCGAAGAGGTAGAAGACCCAGGAGAAGTTCGCGATGATCGCGGCGCCCGCGGCGATGAAGATCGTGCGGAGCACCAGGGCGATCACCACACCCACGAGCAGCACGCGCTGCTGGAGGTGCGAGGGGACCGCGAACTTCGCCATGATCAGGATGAAGACGAAGAGGTTGTCGACACTGAGCGACTTCTCGGTGATGTAGCCGGCGAAGAACTCGCCGGACGCCTGGCTGTTGCCGAAGAACAACAGGCCGAGGCCGAAGAGCGCCGCCAGGACGATCCAGACGACCGTCCAGGTTCCGGCTTCCTTGACCGACACCTCATGGGGCTTGCGCCCGATGAAGAAGTCGGCCGCGATCAGGGCACCCAGACCGAGAATGGTCAGTACCCACAGGGTCATTGAAACGTCCACTGCGCCTCCGGCGTCGTACGGCTACTGATCAGCGTCGTCGCTGCCGGAGGTCTCTTCCACCCGGGCGACGGACGATCGCCGCCGGGCCGGCGCCCCGGGATCGGATCCATGAGGACCCCTCCGTACTGACGGGTACGCCGCGCAATGGGGAGTACTCCCCTCCGCACCAAGAACTCTACCCGAAAGACCAAGAGAAGGTAAAGAGGAGGGTAAAGGGCCACCAAAAGTGCAGGTCAGGGGCGCTTTCCATGGCGAGTGGACGCCACCTCCGCGAGCACCTGCCGGAGCACCGCACTGCCCGGCGGAAGCAGCGGCGGCTCGTACGACCAGGCGTGACCGACCCATGGATCGGCGAGGTGGTCGTCGGGCACCGGCGTGAGGCGCAGCAGCGAGCGCCACAGCGGATCGAGCAGCGGCCCGTACGCCGCCGCGTCCTCCCGGTCCGCCACCATCAGCAGATGGACGCCGACCGACGGGCCCTCGTCGGCGAGGTACCGGAGCCGGGTGACCGCCCGGTCGTCGAAGCCGTGCGGGAAGTCGTGCACGAGCAGCAGCTGCCGGGCCGTGTCCAGACCGGGCGGCAGCGCGTCGGCCGCGCCGCCCCGCATCGCCATCTGCAGCAGGTCCACCCGCTCGGTGAGCTGCTCCAGCACCGCCGAGACACCGGCCGCGCCCCGGGCCGGCGGGGCCGCGAGGACACCCGTCTCCACGAGCGGGGCGAGGGCGGCGGCGCCCGCCCCGGCGGCGTCGACGACATGCACCGTGAACCCGCCCGCCGGGTGCGCCGCGAGCAGCCGGGCCGTGTGCGCCACCGCGCTGTCCAGGGCGAGCCGGCGCAGCTCGACCTCGTCGAGCAGACCGGCCGCCTCCGAGCGGCCCCGGCCGGAGTCGACCCACAGCCCGCGCTCCAGCGGCAGCCGGACGAGCATCGGGATCCGCAGATCGGTCCGCTCGGGGAGGTGGAGGTCGCCGAGGCGGACCGCCATCGGCTCCTCGGCCGGGACCCGGTAGGCGTGCCAGACGGGGTTGTCCCAGCGGGCGTAGGCGGCGGGCAGGGCGGGCTCCACGACCTCCGACTCGGCCACGAGCTGGGCGAGGTCCCGGTCGAGGGCCTCCTGGGCCCGCCGCACCAGCTCGTCGTGCCGGGCACGGGCGGCCGCGCGGGCCGCGTCGTTCGCGCCGCCGCCCCGGACGCGGTAGTCCGAGAGCATCTCGTCGAGCTCCCGGTCGAGCCGGGACTCCGCGAACTCACAAGCGCTGCGGTAGGCGGCGGTGGTACGGGCCAGGTCCTCGAACATGCCCCACACCTGGTTGTACAGCCGCTCGTCCATGGACCAGCCGGAGGCGTCCCCGGCGACCGGGGCGGGCGGGCCCTGCCGGGGCTGCTCGGCGGCCGGGGCGGCGGCGGAGGGCGGAGCGGCCGGGGGCTCGGTCCGGCGGCGGGGGTGGGCGTAGTCGATCGGGCCGCCACCGACCGGGACGGTCGGCGCCGCGTCCTGGGCGCCGTTCGGGACCGGGTCCGGGACGGTGGGCGGGGCGGCGGCCGGGGCGGCGGTCGGGGCCGCGTCCTGGGCGGTCACCGGTGCGGTGTGCCGGACGCGCTCCGCCTCGGGGAGCCGGCGCGCGGGCTCGGGCGCCACCGCCTCCAGGATGGTGGCGGCGAGGTCGGCGGGGCGCTCCAGGCCCTGGTCGCCGAGGAGTGCGGCGAGCCCGCCCTCGTACCCCTGGCCCATGGCGCGGACCTTCCAGGCGCCCTGGCGCCGGTACAGCTCCAGGGCGACCACGGCGGACTCGCTGTCGAGGCCGGTGATCGTGTAGCTGGCGATCTCGGCGCCGTCGGAGCCGGACACGGCGACGAAGGGAGCGGCGACGGCGCCGAAGCGGGCCGCCCCGCCGAGGCGGGCGCCGGGCAGCGCGAGGAGGACCGAGACCCGGTGGACGGCGCCAGGGACGGCCTCCAGGTCGACGGTGAGCCGGTGGTCGGCGGCGGCCTGCCCGGGGACGTCGACGCCGGGCAGGGAGGGCGCGCCGGGGTGGGCGATCCATTCCACGCCCGGCACCCGGCCCTGCTCGTCGCAGAGGGTGGCTCCGGCGACGACGGGATGACCGGCCGACACCCGGATCTCCAGTCGGGTGTCGGGCAGGGGGTGGTTCTGCCCCCGGACCAGCTCGGCCGTCATCGACTCTGTCCCCTCGGCGTGCTCGGTGTCTTCGGTGTGCTCGGCGTTCTCAGCGTGTTCGGTGTGCTCAGCGTGTGCGGTCCGCCCGGTGCTGAACCGGTCCCGGTTCATGCGGGACAGCTCCCGGTGGCCTGCCGCCTCCGGGAGCTGTGGGTGGGTGCCGCGCGGGTCCGCCTACAGGTGCGGCAGGATCGCGGGCATCAGGTCCTGGAAGGTGCGGCCGTTGGCCGGGTTGCCCAGGGCCGTCATCTGCCAGCCGGAGCCGGCCCGGTGCACCTTCGCCATGATCTGCGCGGTGTAGCTGCCACCACCGTCGAGGGTGTAGCGCGCGAGCTCCTGACCGTTCGTCTCGTCGACGATCCGGCAGAACGCGTTCTGCACCTCCTGGAACGTCTGGCCGGTGAACGAGTTCACCGTGAAGACGATCTGGTCGATGTGGACCGGGACGCGCTCCAGGTCGACGAGGATCGCCTCGTCGTCACCGCCCTGCCCGGCGCCGCCCACGAGGTTGTCACCGGTGTGCTTGACCGAGCCGTCGTCGCTGACCAGGTGACGGAAGAAGACCACGTCGACCGGCTGCTTCTCGGCGAACAGGACGGCCGAGGCGTCCAGGTCGATCTCCCGGGTGCGCGAACCGAAGAGACCACGGCGCGGCGCGGCCTGCCAGCCGAGACCCATCCGCACCTGCGTGAGGCTGCCCCCGCCCCGCTTCTCCAGGCTGATGGCCTGGCCCTTGGTCATGTTGACCGACACGCGTCTGCCCCTCTCGTTGACGTTCCCCCGCGTCCGGTGTCCCGGTGCGTGCGGTTGTCCAGCACCCTACGCAGCGCCACCGACACCGCGGAGGTGCGGTCCGGTTTTGTGTCGGTCTTGCAACACACCGGACCGCGTCCGGTCAGGCGAGTCCCGCCTCCTTCATCTGGCGCAACTCCTTCTTCAGCTCCCCCACTTCGTCGCGGAGCCGGGCGGCGACCTCGAACTGCAGCTCGGCGGCGGCGGCGCGCATCCGGTCGGTCATCTCCTCGATGATCGCGGCCAGTTCGGTGGCGGGCCGGTCGCCGAGCTCGACGGTGGAGCCGGCCTTGCCCTTGCCCTTGACGCCGTGCGCGGCGAGCGAGGGGACGGGGGCCTTGGTGCCCTTGCCCTCCTTGCCCTGGCGGTAGCCGGTGCCGAGCAGCTCCTCGGTGTCGATCTCCTCGCGCGCGATGGTCGCGACGATGTCGTTGATCTTCTTGCGGAGCGGCTGCGGGTCGATGCCGTGCTCGGTGTTGTACGCGATCTGCTTCTCGCGGCGCCGGTTGGTCTCGTCGATGGCCTGCTCCATCGCCGGGGTGATCCGGTCGGCGTACATGTGGACCTGGCCCGAGACGTTGCGCGCGGCGCGGCCGATGGTCTGGATCAGGGAGGTGCCGGAGCGCAGGAAGCCCTGCTTGTCGGCGTCGAGGATGGCGACGAGGGAGACCTCGGGGAGGTCGAGGCCCTCGCGGAGGAGGTTGATGCCGACGAGGACGTCGTACTCTCCGGCGCGCAGCTCGCGGAGGAGCTCGATCCGGCGCAGGGTGTCGACGTCGCTGTGGAGGTAGCGCACCTGGATGCCGAGCTCGAGGAAGTAGTCCGTGAGGTCCTCGGCCATCTTCTTGGTGAGGGTGGTGACGAGGACCCGCTCGTCCCGCTCCGTGCGCAGCCTGATCTCGTGGACCAGGTCGTCGATCTGGCCCTCGGTGGGCTTGACGACGACCTCGGGGTCGACCAGGCCGGTCGGGCGGATGATCTGCTCGACGAAGCCGTCGCCGCGCGACAGCTCGTACGTCCCGGGGGTGGCCGAGAGGTAGACGGTCTGGCCGATGCGCTCCTGGAACTCCTCCCACTTCAGCGGGCGGTTGTCGAGGGCGGACGGGAGCCGGAAGCCGTGGTCGACCAGGGTCCGCTTGCGGGAGGCGTCGCCCTCGTACATGGCGCCGATCTGCGGCACGGTGACGTGCGACTCGTCGATGACGAGGAGGAAGTCCTCGGGGAAGTAGTCGAGGAGGGTGTTGGGCGCGGAGCCGGGCTCGCGGCCGTCGAAGTGCATCGAGTAGTTCTCGATGCCGGAGCAGGAGCCGATCTGGCGCATCATCTCGATGTCGTACGTGGTGCGCATGCGCAGGCGCTGGGACTCCAGGTGCTTGCCCTGCTTGTCGAGTTCGGCGAGGCGGCCCTCCAGCTCGCGCTCGATGTCGTTGACCGCGCGCTCCATGCGCTCGGGGCCCGCGACGTAGTGGCTGGCGGGGAACACGTACAGCTCGCGGTCCTCGCTGATGACCTCGCCGGTGAGCGGGTGGAGGGTGGAGAGGGCCTCGATCTCGTCGCCGAACATCTCGATGCGGACGGCGAGCTCCTCGTACACCGGGAAGATCTCGATGGTGTCGCCGCGGACGCGGAAGGTGCCGCGGGTGAACGCGAGGTCGTTGCGCGTGTACTGGATGTCGACGAAGCGGCGCAGCAGCTGGTCGCGGTCGACCTCCTCGCCGACCTTGAGCGGGACCATCCGGTCCACGTACTCCTGGGGCGTGCCGAGGCCGTAGATGCAGGAGACGGAGGCGACCACGACGACGTCCCTGCGGGTGAGCAGGGAGTTCGTCGCGGAGTGGCGGAGCCGCTCCACCTCCTCGTTGATCGAGGAGTCCTTCTCGATGTACGTGTCCGACTGCGGCACGTACGCCTCGGGCTGGTAGTAGTCGTAGTACGAGACGAAGTACTCCACCGCGTTGTTCGGGAGGAGCTCGCGGAACTCGTTCGCCAGCTGGGCCGCCAGCGTCTTGTTCGGCGCCATCACCAGGGTGGGGCGCTGGAGCTTCTCGATCATCCACGCGGTGGTGGCCGACTTTCCGGTGCCGGTGGCACCGAGGAGCACGACGTCCTTCTCGCCCGCGCGGATGCGCCGCTCCAGGTCGGCGATGGCCGCCGGCTGGTCGCCGCTGGGCTTGTACTCACTGACGACCTCGAAGGGCGCCACCGAACGTTCGATCTTGGAAACGGGCCGCATGCAACCACCGTACGACCCGGCACTGACAGTCGGGCGGTGATCGGCCCCCGCGAGGGCCCCGGTCACCAGTCCTGGGAGCGGTGGCCGGCCCGCGGGACGCCCCTGCGAGCGGCCCGGCCCGCGGGGCGGGCCGTCCAGTTCGCGGGCTCCCCGTAGGACGGGACGTGACGCGGGGCGGGCACACCGGGGCGGTACGGCGCCCGGGCCGTCGCCTGCCAGTCCGGGTCCCCCATCACGAGCAGCGGGTCGAACATGACGACGACGGCGGCCAGGATGAGGAAGACCGCCGGGCCGATCAGCATCGGCAGCAGCGGTGAGGCGGTGCCCCCGGTGGCGGTGGCGGGGCCCCCGCCGTGCAGATGGACGCTGACCGCCGCCATGGCGGTGTAGTGCATACCACTGACGGCGACGCCCATCACCAGGCTGGCGCCGAGACTGGCCAGAAATCCATGGACGGAGACGGCCGCCCAGAGGGCCGCGGTGGCGGCCACGACGGCGATGACCACGGACAGGGCGACGGTGAGCGTGTCGTACTCGATGCGCCCCTGGAGGCGCATCCCGGCCATCCCGAGGTAGTGCATGGTGGCGACGCCGAGACCGGTGATGGTCCCGCCGGTGACCAGGGTGAGGGCGGTCGCCCCGCGGTATCCCACGATGAAGATGCCGATGCCGACCATGAGGACGGCGACGCCCAGGCTGGCGAAGGTGATGGGGAGGTCGTAGTTGATGGGCGCCTGAGCGACGGAGAAGCCCATCATCGCGATGAAGTGCATGGTCCAGATGCCGGTGCCGATCGAGGTGGCGCCGAGGGCGAGCCAGCCCGCCTTGAAGCTGTCGCGGTGGCGGAGCGATCTCGTGGTGCACCGAAGGCCGAGGGCGCCGCCCAGGCACGCCATGAGAAAGGCGGCCACCGGCGTGACGAGCCCGTAGCTGAATCCGTCGACCGTGCCCTGCATGAGCGTATGTCCTCCACCCCTGGTGCCACGTCGTCCGAAAACAGTCGGTACCGCTGGGTAGTACTACCGGGGCGAGATTATGGCGCGCCGGGGGCCGCACGACCATGTGACCGGGGAATTTCCCCTCGCGAGACCGGAGCGAGACCGGCCCGTGATCTTCTCTCCCCGGCATCGGGACCCGCGCGGCCGGACGGCCGGGAGTCGCTTCCGACCGCGCTGTCGGTGCCGGGTCGTACGGTGGCGTCATGGACATCGAAACGGGGCCGACGGACGACGGGCGGGCGGCCACGGTGGTGGAGTGGACCGTCGTGGAGAGCGCCATCGGGCCGCTCTTCCTCGCCGCGACCGGGCGCGGGCTCGTCCGCGTCGAGTTCCACGCCGACGCGGAGCGCCGGGAGCGGATGCCGGCGCGGCTGGCGGGACAGCTCGGCGCGGAGCCGGTGGAGCGCGCCTCGGGACTTCTCGCCGAGCCGGTGCGACGCCTCGACCGGTACTTCGCCGGTGAGCCGGACGCGCTCGACCTGCCCCTGGACTGGAGCCTCACCACCGGATTCAACCGGCAGGTGCTGCGCGAACTGGCGAGCGGTGTCCCGTACGGCACGGTCGTCGGGTACGGGGAGCTGGCCAGGCGCGTGGGGCAGCCGGGGGCCGCGCAGGCGGTGGGGGCGGCGATGGGCTCCAATCCGCTGCCGCTGGTCGTGCCGTGCCACCGCGTGGTGGAGAGCGACGGCGGGCTCGGCGGCTTCGGCGGCGGTCTGGAGACCAAGCGCCGACTGCTCGCGCTGGAGGGCGTGCTGCCCGCGCCGCTGTTCTGAGCGTCCGCCCCGGGCCCGCGCGGGCCGGGTGGCGTTCCCCTCGGGTGGGACGGCTGGCACACTCACGTAAGTGACCCAGACCCCCGGTGCCCCTGACTCGACGCTCCCCGAGCACATATCCGCGCCCGTCACCGCCGTCGAGCTGCCCGCGCTGCGCCGCCGCGTCCAGGCCGTGCTCGTCGCCACCCAGATCCTGGGGGGTCTGGGCATCGCCACCGGCGTCGCCCTCGCCGCCGTCCTGGCCAGGGACGTCAGCGGCTCCGAGGCCCTCTCCGGTCTCGCGTCGACCGCGACCGTCGCCGGACCCGCGCTGCTCGCCATGCCGCTGGCCGCCCTCATGTCCGCACGCGGCCGCCGGGCCGGGCTCGTCCTCGCGTACCTCATCGGAGCCGTCGGCGCCGGGGTCGCCGTGCTCGGGGCGGTCGTCGGCAGCTTCCCCCTGCTGCTCCTCGGCCTCGTCGGCTTCGGCGCCGGGTCCTCGGCCAACCTGGCGGCCCGCTTCGCCGCCGCCGACCTGGCCGAACCCGAGCGCAGGGCACGCGCCATCTCCACCGTGGTGTGGGCGACCACGATCGGGGCGGTGCTCGGCCCGAACATCGCCGCGCCGGCCGGCCGGAGCGTCGCGGGCCTGGGGATACCCGCCACCGCGGGCCCCTTCGTCTGGGCGGCCGGGGTCTTCGTGGTCGCGGCGGTCATGGTGGCCCTGCTGCTGCGCCCGGACCCGCTCCTCACCGCCCGCGCGATGGCCGACACCGGGACGGGCGACACGGTGGAGGCGCGCTCGCTGCGCGCCGGGATGCGGGCGGTCCGGGAGTCCCCGAAGGCCCGGCTCGCCCTCGTCACGGTGGCCGGCTCGCACACCGCGATGGTGTCGATCATGTCGATGACCCCCGTGGCGCTCACCCACCACGGCGCGGACATCCAGCTGATCGGGCTCGTGATCAGCGGGCACATCGCGGGCATGTACGCCTTCTCACCCCTGATGGGCTGGCTCTCCGACCGGCTCGGCCGACTCGCGGTGATCGGACTCGCGGTCGGACTGATCGGACTGGCCGCGCTGGTCGCGGGCACGGCGGGGCCCAGCCACGGCCGGACCGCCCTGGGGCTCTTCGTCCTCGGTCTGGGGTGGTCGGCGGGGCTGGTCTCCGGCTCCGCGCTGCTCACGGACTCGGTGCCGCAGGCCGCCCGGGCGGCGGTCCAGGGACTCTCCGACTTCGTCATGAACACCGCCGCCGGTCTCGGCGGCCTGGCGGCGGGCCTGATCGTCGCGCAGGCGGGCTACGGGCCGCTGAACGCCGTCGCCGCGTGCCTGCTGCTGCCGATGGCGGCGCTCGCGCTGCGCGGCTCGCTCCGGAAGGCCTGAGGCCGGCTCACGCCCGCGTACGGCGCCCCACGCGCGCGTACGCCCGGCCCAAGCGCGCGTACGGGCCGCCCCCCGCGCCCGTACGGGCCGCCCCACGCGCGCGTCCGCCCGGTCAGTGCGGCGCGGCCGGGGACGAGGCGCCGGCCGCCCGCTGCCTCGGGGCTCCCGTGCCGTCGGCCGGGACCGTCCAGACCCCTCCCCCGTACCCGTACGCGAGGGTGTCCCGGTCCGTCCACAGCGCCTGGTCGTCGATGCCGCGCCGCTCCGCCACCGCGTGTTCCCGCCCGGTGGCGAGCTCGTACACGTACAGCCGCCACGGCTCGTCCGGTCCGTCGGAGACCCGCTTCTTGAACGCGAGGCGAGTGCCGTCAGGGGAGAGCGAGGGGCACTCGACGTTCTCCCGCAGGGCCCGGGCCGACCAGCCGCGCATGTCGCCCTCGACGAGGTGGGTGCGGCCGCCGGTGGAGACGGTGGCGTAGAAGCGGTTGTCGTCGGCGGCGAAGCTGACGCCCCAGTAGTTGACGTCGGGGGCGTGGTGGCGGCGGCCGTCGAGGGTGAGCGGGATCTGCTCCATGTTCTTCACCAGGTAGCCGGTCCTGAGGTCGAGGATCGAGGTGCGGGTGGAGAAGGCCGAGCGGGCGTAGGAGTCGCCGGTCGCGAACATCGTCCAGGCGAGCATGTTCCCCGAGGCCGAGACCCTGGCCCGGCTGGGGATGCCGGGCAGCCCGATGCGGCGCACCTCGCGCAGCTGCCGGTCGAGCACGAGGGCGTACGAGCGGGCCGGGACGCCCGGTCTGCGCTGGAGGCAGAGAGCGGTGCCGCCGGCGGCGTGGAAGCGGTCGCAGGAGGGACCGCCGACCACCCGGCCGCCGGGCGCGGACGGGTCCACGCGCGCGATGCGCCCGCTGGTGGTGTCCCGGACGTAGAGCGTGCCGGTCCCGGCGTCGAGGGTGAAGCCGGGGTCGGCGGTTCCGGTGGCCGCGGCCTCGCGCCCCGTGGCGGCCCGCAGGGTGTAGGCGGTGGCGCCGCCGCCCAGGATCAGGAGCGCGAGGACGAGGATCCACACGCGCGTACGGGTGGACGGGCGGGCGCCGGTCAGGTCGGGCATGGGTCAGTCCGTCCTCTCGGAAGGCTGGGAGGGCTCGGAGGGCTCGGAGGGCTGGGAGGCCGGGGCGGGCCGGTGAGGTTCGGGGAGTTCCGGGGCCTTCCGGCGGCGGCCGGTGCGCGGTGGCGCGGGGAGCAGCCGCGCGGCGCAGCAGAGGGCCGCCGTGAGGGCGAGCAGGGCCGCCACGAGGGCGGCCTCCGGTCCGCTCGCGGTCCACACGGCGCCGAACGCGACGGCCGCCCCGAGCCGGGCGAGGGCTTGGGCGGTCTGGACGACCGCGAGGCCTCCGGCCTGCCTTCCCTCGGTCAGATGGGGGCCGGTCAGGGCCATCAGGACGCCGTCGGTGGTGGCGTAGAAGACCCCGAGGAGGGCCAGGACGCCGAGCAGGACCGCCGCGTCGGGCAGCGGGGCGAGCAGCAGCCCGTAGGCGAGCAGCAGGGCTCCGTGGCCGTACAGGAAGGGGCCGCGGCGTCCGGTCCGGTCGGCGAGGCGCCCGGCGGGGACGGCGAGCAGCAGATAGACCCCGGCCGCGCCCAGCGGCAGGAAGGGGAACCAGGTCGCGTCGAACGCGAGCCGCCGCTGGAGCAGCAGGTAGAGGAAGGAGTCGCCGATGGTGGCGGCGCCGAGGAGCCCGGCGCACAGCACGATCCGCCGGTACGCGGGCGAGCGCAGCCCGGCGAGCAGCCCGCCACGCGCGCGTGGCGCGGCCGGGGCTTCGGGCGCCGGGGCGGGGGCCGTCCCGGCCTTCTCCCGGGCCCGGCCGGGGACGAGCAGCACCCACAGCAGGACGCCGAACGATCCGACGCAGAAGCTGACGGCGAAGACGGCGTCGTACGCGTCGGCCGTCGCCCACAGCAGGGCGAAGGCGGCCAGCGGGCCCAGGAGGGCGCCGGTGGTGTCCATGGCCCTGTGCGTGCCGAAGGCGCGTCCCAGGTCCTCCGGGGGGCTGTGCAGCGTGATGAGGGCGTCGCGCGGGGCGGTGCGGACGCCCTTGCCGAGCCGGTCGGCGGCAAGCGCGGTGGCGATCCAGCCGGTCGCGCCGCCGGCGAGGAGCAGGCCGAGCCGGGAGCAGGCGGAGAGGGCGTAGCCCAGTCCGCCGATCTGCTTGTGCCGGCCGCCGCGGTCGGCGGTGGCGCCGCCGAGGAGCCGTACGAGTGCGGTGGCGCCGGTCGTCAGGCCGTCGAGCAGCCCGAACTGGAGCGGGGAGAGGCCGAGTCCGAGGACCAGGTAGAGCGGCAGGACGGCGGTCACCATCTCCGAGGAGACGTCGGTGACGAGGCTGACCGCGCCCAGGGCGAGGACGGTGCCGGGGACGCGCCGCCGGACCCCCGAGGGGGCGGGCGGCGCGTCGGGGCGACCGGTGGTCGCGAGGTACATCAGTGGCAGGTGTAGGTCGGGCCGGAGTCCTTCACCTGGTTGTCGGTGCCGACGTACTGCCAGGTGTAGGTGGTGTCGGTGAGGTCGAGCTTCAGGACGCCGTACGATCCGCTGATCCGCTTCTGGCTGTTGGGCTGGACCGTCTCGATGTCGTAGGGCTCGGCGCCGCCCATGCCGCCGACGATCTCGACGATGCCGTCGGCGGTGGCCCGCCCGTTGGGGTCCTGCGGGGCGAAGCGCTCGTAGTGGTGGTCGTGTCCGTTGAGGACGAGGTCGGCCTTGGCGCCGTAGAGGATCTGCCAGACCGGCTTGGAGACCGGGTCGTTGCCGTGGCCGCCGGAGGAGTACAGCGGGTGGTGGAAGTAGGCGGCGAGGCAGCCCTTGGTGTTGCGGGCGAGGTCGTCCTTGAGCCACTGGATCTGCGCGGCGTCGTCGAAGGAGTTGGAGTCGAGGGCGACGAAGTGCCAGTTGCCCTGGTCGTAGCTGTAGTAGGGCTTGCCCTGCGGGTAGGCGATCGCGCCGAAGTACGACTTGTAGCCGGCGAGCGAGCCGGCCGGGTCGTAGGTCTCGTGGTTGCCGGGCACGGGCCGGGTCTTCGCCTTGAAGGCGCCCCAGGTCTTGTCGTAGTAGTTCCGGAAGTCGGAGAGCAGGGCGTCGTCGTACTGGTTGTCGCCCATCGTCAGGTAGAAGGACGGCGCGATCCGCTGGGCGAGGGCCGCCGTCTTGGGGTGGGCGCAGGAGCTGCTGGAGGCGGTGCACTGGGCGGCGATGTCACCGGCCGCGACGACGGTGAAGGAGCCGGTGGGCGGGGGCGTGGTGCCGCCGGGGGTGCCGTAGACCTCGACCGCGAAGAGGGAGTAGCCGTACGAGGTGCCGCGGGCGGTCCCGTACACGCGGAGGTAGCGGCCCTGGCCGGTGAGTCCGGTCCAGTCGTCCGTGGCGCCGTTCCCGGCGGTCTCGTTGGCGAGACGGGTCCAGGTGGTGCCGTCGGTGGAGATCTCGACGCGGTAGGCCTTGGCGTACGCGGCCTCCCAGACGAGCTTGACGCGGGAGACGGTGGCGGAGGGTCCGAGGTCGACCTGGAGCCACTGCGGGTCGATGCCCTCGGCGCTGGCCCAGCGGGTGCTGGAGACGCCGTCGAAGGCCTTCTCCGGGCCGAAGGTGCTGTCCTCGACGGAGGAGGAGGTGGCCGGGCGGCCCTGGGATATCAGGACGTCGGCGGCGGCGCCGGCCCGCTCCGGGAGGGCGAGCAGGAGCCCTCCGACGAGCAGCAGCACGGCGGTGAGGACGAGGGACAGTGGTGTGGTGGTCGAGCGGGGTGGGGCGGAGGCGTTCAGGCGCATACCTGGCTCCCTGGCCTGGGGGTCGGCGAGAGCTGGACACCGGTGCGGGGGCACCACGGACCGGCCGTGCGGCGGGCCGGGGCGCCCGTGCCGCGGAACGCGGACACGGGCGACCGACCGGGTGGCGATTCGGGGCGCCACACGACGGGGTGATGCTCGGCGGCCGGGTCAGAGCTCTCGCTGAGCGCGTCACGCCCTTGGGGTGGGGCGCCGCGCCAAGCCGCTGCCGGGGATGCTAGCGGATAGGAAGGTTTCCTACCAGACTCTCAACGGAGCCCCGCCCTCCGGGACTTCGAGGCCCACGCGGGTCCCTCAGAGGCTGATGTGGTACGCCTTGCGCAGGGTCTCGTGCACGGTCCAGGTCGTCCGGTCGCCCTCGCGCAGCACGCACGCGTCGCCGGGGCCGATCTCCAGGGTCTCGCCGCCCTCGACGGCGACGGTCGCCCGGCCGGAGACCACCACGAAGAGCTCGTTGGCCTCGGTGTCGGTGACGACGCCGGGGGTGATCTGCCAGATGCCGCGCAGCTGCTTGCCGTCGGCCGACTCCCACAGCACCTTGCCCGTCACCTCGGGCGTGCCCGAGACGATCTGGGCGGGGTCGAGCGGCTCGGCCTCAAGCTCCGCGTCGGGGATGTGCACGGCGAAGGAAGGCTGGTCATGTGTCGTCATGGGCGGTGACTGTAGCGGGGGTCCGGGACCGCCCCGGGACCGGGACCAGCTGGAGCGAGCCCCTCCGCTTCGCCTTCCACCAGGCGCGATACCCGGATCGCCGGACCGCGACGAAATCCGCACCGCCCCTTCGGCGCAGCGCCCGGCCGGTCCCGCGGCCCCGGCGCGCGACCGCGCGGGGCGCCCCGTGACGGATTCCGCAGCCGTCGGCCACCCTGTGGCCGGAGCTCGCCAACGAGGTTTGCGGGACGGGCGGTCGCGCCAGGAATGGGACATGTCCACACAGGTGTCCGAAGAGGTACGCGAGGCGCTCCACGAGGGGCGTCCCGTCGTCGCGCTGGAATCGACGATCATCGCCCACGGCCTGCCGCGCCCGCGGAACCTCGCCGTGGCGCTGGAGCTCGAAGAGCTGGTGCGGGCCGGCGGCGCCGTCCCCGCCACCGTCGCGGTCGTGGACGGCACGGCCAGGGTCGGCCTGGACCGGGCCGCCCTGACCCGGATCGCCGAGGACCCGGCCGTACGGAAACTGGGCCACCGCGACCTGGCCCCCGCCCTGGCGGCCGGGGCGACCGGGGCGACGACGGTCTCGGCGACGGCCTGGCTCGCGGACGCGGCGGGCATCCGGGTGTTCGCGACCGGCGGCCTCGGCGGGGTGCACCGCGGCTGGACCGAGACCCAGGACGAGTCCGCCGACCTCCGGCTGCTCGCCCGGGTCGGCATCACGGTGGTCTGCGCCGGGGTCAAGTCGATCCTCGACGTGCCCGCGACGCTCCAGCGCCTGGAGACGCTGGGCGTGACCGTCGTCGGGTACGGCACGGAGCACTTCCCCGGCTTCTACCTCTCCTCCTCGGGCGAGCCCGTCGACTGGACCCTGCGCAGCCCGGCGGAGGTGGCCGGGGTGATACGGGCGCAGGACCGGCTCGGCGGCCCGCGGGCGGCGCTGATCGTGGCCAACCCGGTGCCGGTGGCGGAGCAGTTGGACCCGGCGCTGCACGACCGGGTGCTCGCGGGAGGCCTGGCGGAGGCGAAGGAGAAGGGGATCACGGGCCAGGCGGTGACCCCGTTCCTCCTGGAGTACCTGACGGTGCACACGGAAGGGGCGTCCCTGGAGGCGAACCTCGCGGCGGTACGGGGCAATGTGCGGCTCGCGGCGAGCATCGCGGGCGCGTACGGGACGGGGGCGTACGGGGCGGGGCCGGCGCCCCGAACGCCCGAGCCCGGCTCCGGCGCGGGCGGCCGGTGAGTCCGGTGGCGGGTGCGCTGCTCGTCGTCGGGGACGTGGTCACGGATGTCGTCGCGCGGCACCGCACTCCGCTGGCCCCCGCCACCGACACGGCGGCGCAGATCCGTACCCTCCCGGGCGGCGCGGGGGCCAACGCCGCCTGCTGGGCGGCGCGTTCCGGCTGCGGCGAGGTGCGGCTCCTCGGCCGGGTGGGCGCGGACGCGGCCGGCTGGCACGAGCGGGCGCTGCGGCGGGCCGGGGTGCGGCCCCTGCTGGTCCAGGACCCGGAGGCGGCGACCGCCACCGTGATCGCGCTGGTGGACTCCTCGGCGGAGCGCACCTTCCTCACCGACAGCGGTGCCGCGCTCCGCCTCTCCCCCGGCGACTGGAACGCCGGGTTCCTCGACGGCGTGGCCCGGCTGCACCTGTCGGGGTACCTCTTCTTCGCCGCGCCGAGCCGTGAGACGGCCCGGCGGGCGCTGCGGGACGCCCGGAACGCCGGGGTGCCGGTGAGCGTGGACCCGGCCTCGGCGGGGTTCCTGGCGGAGCTGGGGGTGGACGGATTCCTGGCGGCGGCGGACGGCGCCGAGGTCCTGCTGCCCAACGCGGACGAGGCCGCGTCGCTCACCGGCGTCGACCGGCCGGAGGCGGCGGCAGCGGAGTTGAGCCGCCGCTTCCCGCTGGTCGTGGTGACGCTCGGGGCGGCCGGGGCACTGGTCGCCGAGGGCGGCGCGGTCGTCGCGCGGGTGGCGGCGCCACCGGTGCGGCCGGTGGACTCGACGGGCGCGGGCGACGCGTTCACCGGCGCGTTCCTGGCGGCGCGGCTCGCGGGCGCGGCCCCGGCGAAGGCCGCCGCGCAGGGCTGCCGCGCGGGCGCGGAAGCGGTCACAGTCGTAGGCGGCCGCCCCCCGGAGCTGCCATACCCCACCTGACGAAGACCCCACCACCGCGGAGCCGCCTCCGCGCGGAACCACCTCCCGCTACCCTCCCAGCCCCGTCCAGGCCGGATGCCGTGGGTCGTCGGCGCGGACGACCGCGTCCGCCGTTCCGGCCGGGTCGACCTCCGTCGCGTAGCGTGCGAAGGCGGGCAGCGTCCAGGTCTCCTCGGTGCGGCGGGCGAGGGCGGCGGGTGAGAGGCGCAGGTGCACGGTCAGGTCGAAGGGGAACCAGTGCCCGAGCAGGAAGGGGCCGTGCACCACGAGCACCCCGCCGGGCGGCAGCGTCACGTACGGGCTGCGGGTCGCCCGGTCCCGGACGGGGTCCCACAGGTCGGGCAGGACCCGCCCGGTGCCGCCCGTCTCCAGCGGCCCGAAGACCTCCCGCCACAGCGCCCCGACGTCGGTCCAGCCGTCGTAGTACGCGTCCGGGTCCTGCTTCCCGTACTCGTACCGCAGCGAGGCGGGCCGCAGGAAACCGGCCGTCCCCACGACGTGGACCGCGCGCCCGCGCGTGCGCAGTGCCTCGGCGAGCAGTTCGGCGAGTTCACCGCCGGGCGCGGCGGGCGGCCCGTCGACGGCGACCTTGAGCCAGTCGCTGCCGTCGGCCGGCGCGGACGCGTCGAGCCGCCCGGCGAGCGTCTCCGCCAGCCGTTCCCAGGTGATCGCCTCGTATCGCATCCCGCTCATCCTGCCGCCGCTCCCCCTGACGTGTACCGGCCGACACCCCGGGACTACGGTGACCGGGCCGGGCGACCGCCCGGTAGCCGCGAGGGAAGGACCCGTTCCGCATGAGTCGCCGTCAGCCGCCCCTGCCCTACGAGACCCCGGAGGCGGTATCGCCCTTCGGCCTCGGGCTGCACCACGTGCAGCTCGCGCTGCCGCCGGGCGAGGAGGAGGTGTGCCGCCGATTCTACGTCGACGTGCTGGGCATGACCGAGATCCGCAAGCCCCCGGTGCTCGCGGCCCGGGGCGGACTGTGGGTGCGCTCGGACGCGCTGGAGATCCACCTGGGCGTCGAGGACGACTTCCGTCCGTCCCGGAAGGGCCACCCGGGGATTCTGGTCGCCGACATCGACGGTCTGGCCGAGCGGCTGACCGCCCGGGGCGTCGAGGTGACGTGGGACGGCAACTTCCCGGGGCACCGCCGCTTCTACATCACCGACTGCCACGAGAACCGGCTGGAGTTCCTCAGCCCGGAGCACTGACCCGGCCGCCGAAGGACGACGGGCCGGACACCGTTCCGCCGGGCCGGCTTGACCTTGTCACTGGCGTCAGGGTTCCACCATCGGCCGCATGGACATCGACGTCACGACCACCGCACCCCTCCACCACCCGCCCCAGGACACCGTCCCGCCCCCCAGGGTCGCCGTCGTCACCGGCGCGGGCACCGGCATCGGCCGTGCCACCGCCCGGGCCTTCGCCGGGCAGGGGGTGACGGTCGTCGCCGTCGGGCGCCGGGAGACTCCGCTGCGGGAGACCGCCGAAGGGCATCCGGGGATCCATCCGTTCGTCGCCGACGTCACGGCGGAGGGCGCGGCCGAGGCGATCGTCTCCGCCGCCCTGGCCGCCCACGGCCGCCTCGACGTGCTCGTCAACAACGCCGGGGTCTCCGGCGGCGGCCCCCTCGGCACCCTCGACCGGTCCGCGCTCGCCCCGCTCCTGGAGACCAACCTCGTCGCCCCGGTCCTGCTCACCCAGGCCGCGGTCCCCGCGCTGCGCGCGTCCCGGGGCGTCGTGGTGAACGTGACGACGACGGTCGGCCAGCGCGGCTGGCCGAGCGGCTCCGTCTATCCGGCGACCAAGAGCGCCCTGGAGACCCTGACGCGCTGCTGGGCGCTCGAACTCGCGCCCGACGGCGTCCGGGTGGTGGCGGTCGCGCCCGGGGCGATCGAGACGCCGATCGCCGAGCACATGGGCCTCTCCCCCGAGCGGCTCGCGGCGCTGCGGGCCTGGCAGCTCGCGCACACCCCGCTGGGCCGGATCGGGCGGCCCGAGGAGGTCGCCTGGGCGATCACCGCGCTGGCGGCTCCGGACGCCGCCTTCCTGACCGGGACGGTGCTGCCCGTCGACGGGGGCGCGCTGGTCACGTGATACGACTGCGGGTGGAGGTGGCGCCCTTGCGCATCGGTGAACTGGCCCGGCGGACAGGGGTGTCGCCGCGTGCGCTGCGCCACTACGAGGCGGCGGGGCTGATCGCCGCGGAGCGCGCGGCCAACGGCTACCGGGTGTACGGGGAGGGCGCCGTCACCCGGGTGGCGAACGTCCGTTACCTGCTCGACGCGGGGCTGACCCTGGACGACGTGTCGGCCTTCCGCTCCTGCCTGGACGGGGACATCTCCTCGGTCCCGCCGTCCGCCCGCGGCCTGGAGATCGCCCGCGAGCGGCTGGCCGTGCTCGACGCGCGGATCGCGGCGCAGACCGAGGCACGGGACCGGCTGGCGCGGAGTCTGGCCGTACGGTCCGCCGGAAGCGGCGGCCGGACGGCCGGTGCCGTCGGCTGAGGTCCTCAGCCGACGCCGGCGACCCGCTCCGTCCTCTCCAGCACCGCCCGCCCCGACGCGACCGCCTCGTCGAGCGTCAGTTCGCCGCCCGCGAGGGCCCGACAGGTCGCCGCGTCGGTCCTGAGCCGGGCGTCGGGCACCTCCGCCGTATCGGCGCCGTAGACCCCGTCGCCGTACGCCAGGACTCCGTCGTCCCCGACCCGTACGAAGAACTCGCCCTCGTCCAGGGTGATCTGGACGACGCCCGCGCCGAGCCCGGTGAGCGCGCCGAGCAGCGGGATCGCGTACCAGTGCGCGCGGACGGCGTCGGTGGGGCGCGGCTCGCCCAGGTCGGGCGCCCCCCAGGCGGCGAGGGTGCGCAGCACGGGCAGCAGGTCGCGGCCGCGCGGGGTGAGCTCGTACACGAACGCGGAGGCGGGCGGGGGCAGTCGGCGGCGGGTGACGAGCCCGGCGCCCTCCATGTCCTTGAGGCGGCCGGCGAGCATGTCGGTGCTGACGCCGGGGAGGTCGGCGTGCAGGTCGGTGTAGCGGCGCGGCCCGGCGAGGAGTTCGCGGACGACGAGCAGGGTCCAGCGGTCGCCGACGAGGTCGAGGGCGCGCGCGGCGGCGCAGTGCTGGTCGTAGCTGCGGCGGCGTGGCTGACGTGGCATGCGACGCAGTCTAGACATGTTGTTGGACTTTCCAAGCTTGAACTTGGTAAAACCAAGCAACACTGATTCCGGGGACGTGGGGAGATCGGACATGGAGTTCCGGCAGTCGAGCAAGCTGAGCGAGGTCTGTTACGAGATCCGGGGCCCGGTCATCGAGCACGCCAACGCGCTGGAGGAGGCGGGCCACAGCGTCCTGCGCCTCAACACCGGCAACCCGGCGCTCTTCGGCTTCGAGGCGCCCGAGGAGATCGTCCAGGACATGATCCGGATGCTCCCCAAGGCCCACGGTTACACCGACTCCCGCGGCATCCTCTCCGCCCGCCGCGCGGTCGCCCAGCGCTACCAGTCCATGGGGCTTCCGGACGTGGACGTCGACGACGTCTTCCTCGGCAACGGCGTCTCCGAGCTGATCTCGATGGCCGTCCAGGCCCTCCTGGAGGACGGTGACGAGGTCCTCGTACCCGCCCCGGACTACCCGCTGTGGACGGCGGTGACCACCCTGGCGGGCGGCAAGCCGGTGCACTACCTCTGCGACGAGTCCGCCGACTGGTACCCGGACCTCGACGACATGGCCTCGAAGATCACCGACCGCACCAAGGCCGTCGTCGTCATCAACCCCAACAACCCCACCGGCGCCGTCTACCCGAAGGAGATCCTGGAGGGCATCTTCGAACTCGCCCGGCGCCACGGCCTGATGGTCCTCGCCGACGAGATCTACGACCAGATCGTCTACGACGACGCCGTCCACCACCCGGCCGCCTCCCTCGCCCCCGACCTGGTCGTCCTCACCTTCGGCGGCCTCTCCAAGACCTACCGCGTCGCGGGCTTCCGCTCCGGCTGGCTGGTCGTCACCGGCCCGAAGCAGCACGCCAGGAACTACCTGGAGGGCCTCACCATGCTGGCCTCCATGCGGCTCTGCCCCAATGCCCCCGCCCAGTACGCCATCCAGGCCGCGCTCGGCGGCCGGCAGTCGATCCACGAGCTCACCGCCCCGGGCGGCAGGCTGCGCGAACAGCGCGACCGGGCCTGGGAGAAGCTCAACGAGATCCCGGGCGTCTCCTGCGTGAAGCCCAAGGGCGCGCTGTACGCCTTCCCGCGCCTCGACCCCGCCGTGCACAAGATCCACGACGACGAGAAGTTCGTCCTCGACCTGCTGCTCCGGGAGAAGATCCAGGTCGTCCAGGGAACCGGCTTCAACTGGCCCCGCCCCGACCACTTCCGCATCCTCACCCTGCCGTACGCCGACGACCTCGACGCCGCGATCAGCCGCATCGGCCGCTTCCTGAGCGGCTACCGGCAGTGACGCGCCACCCCCTCGACTGTCATGATCTGAGGGCCTGAAGATCCTTCGGGCCGACGGACACGGCAGCGGGACAGGAGGGGGCGTCCGGTCATGGATGTGGCGCTGATAGCGGTGGCGGGGACCCTGTTGGGCGTGATCGCCACCCACTGGTTCCAGGGGCGGGCCACCGAGCGCACCGCCTCGCTCGCCCGGACCGAACAGCTCCGCCAGGAGCGGATCGCGACCTACAGCGCCTACGCGGGCGCGGTCGTCGACTACCGGCACAGCCAGAACGACCGCTGGTTCCGGGCGGTCGAGGAGCCCGGCTCGGACGAGGCGGAGGAGTCCCGCCACGCCTCCTACCGGCAGCGCACCGCCGCCCGGCAGGCGCTCTTCCGCGTCCAGCTGGTCTGCGACGACCCGCACGTCCGCCGGCTCGCCGAGACGGCCTTCGAGCAGACCCACTGCATGCACGAGGCGGTGGACGAGAGCGAGCGGGCCCGCCGCTCGGCCGAGGCCAAGGAAGCGCTCGCCGTGTTCATCGCCGCCGCCGCGCCCGGCGTGCGCTGACCGGGGCGGCGCGATGGACCTCGTCGCCCCCGTCGTCGTCGAGCCGCTCCGGCGCCGCCGCTGCTCGGAGTGCCGGCAGGGGCCGCTGGAGCGGATGATCGTCGAGTTCAACGCCCCGGTCTGCCTGGACTGCGCCGACCTGGGGCATCTCGTGTTCCTGCGCCGGGGCGACACGGCGCTCACCCGCCGCGCCCGTGAGAACAGCACGCTCTGGGCCGTGGTCGTACGGCACAACCGGCGCCGCACCCGGTACGAACGCCAGGGCCTGCTCGTCGAGGAGGCGGCCCTCGCCGAGGCGGAGGCGGCCTGCCTGGCGGACGCGGAGGCCCGGGCCAGGCGCCGGGCGAGGGACGCGGTACGGCGCGCGGCGCTCGACACGGAGATCACCGAGGTCCTCCGGGCGGAGATCCTGCGGCTCTTCCCGTCCTGCCCGGCGGACCGGGCGGAGGAGATCGCCGTCCACGCCTCCGCGAAGGGCAGCGGCCGGGTGGGGCGCACGGCCGCCGGCCGCTCGCTGGACCGCGGCGCGGTCACGGCCGCGGTGCGTGCCTCCGTACGCCATGTCGACACGCCCTACGACGCGCTGCTGATGGGCGGGGTTCCCCGGCACCAGGCCCGGACGAGGGTCGCACCGGCCATCGAGGCGGTGCTCCGGGCCTGGCGTCGCGGCGGCGCGGAGGCCGGCGGCCGGGTGCGCGGCTGACAGCTCGGGCGTCAGCGTGCGTCGGCCCGGCCGCGTGGGGCCGACCCTCAGGCCTGGTCCCCGGCGCGGCGCGCGCGGCGGTACAGCAGGGCGCCGCCGAGCAGCAGCGCGGCGCTCGCGGGGGCGGCGTAGCCGATGGTGTCGGAGCCGGTGGACGCGAGCTGGACCGTGCTGGTCTCACCCTGCGGCGCGGGGGCCGGGGCGGGCTTCTCCGTCTCGGTCTCGGTCTCGGTCTGCGGGACCGGGACGTTGCGGACGGGGGTCTGCGGGCGCGGAGTCGGCGTCTCGATCGGCTGCTCGGGCTTCGAGGGGCCGTTGACCGCGGTGTTGCCGAAGACCGGGTTGAGGACACCGACCACGTTGACCGAGTTCCCGCTGACGTTCACGGGGAGGTCGACGGGCAGCTGGATGCCGTTCCCGGAGAGGACGCCGGGAGAGCCCGCGACATGGGTCTCGGCCGAGGACCCGCCGCCGTTGACCGAACCGCCGTCGGAGGAGCCCCCGCCGTGCGAGCCGCCAGCCTGCTCGCCGCCGCGCGGGGTGCCGGGCTCGTCCTTGTGGGAGCCGCCCTCGGAGCCGTAACCGTCGGGCTCCTTCTCGGCGGAGCGGTTGGCACAGCCGTTTCCGAAGGCCGGGTTGAGCAGGCCGACGACGCTGACCGTGTTGCCGCAGACGTTGACCGGCACGTGCACCGGCAGCTGAACCGTGTTGCCGGAGCCGACGCCCGGCGAACCGACCGCGGCGCCCTGTGCGCCGGAGTCGGCGTGCGCGGCGCCGGCCGAGAGGGCGAGCGCCCCGCCCGTGACCAACAGTGTGGCCAGACCACTTCGGCGAATCTGCCTCATGGCTTCCTGCCTTCCGGAGGTGTGCGGGCAAGTGCCCGTACCGGAATCAACGCGACAAACGCACGTGCCGGATCCGGCCGTTGACCGGTTTCACTCCATCGAGTGGGGCCCGTTCGTGTGTGCGTCAACGCCCCAGGAGGTCGGTGAGGGCCCCCACCGGATCACGGTCGGGGGCGCCGCGCGGCCACCAGTCCTCGCGGCCGGCGTCCGACTCGTAGCCGTACCAGAGGCCGTCCCGGCCGAGGCGGAGCTGGAGGGACTCGGTGGAGAGCCGGTTGCGCCAGGGCCGGAACGCGGGGAAGTCGGCGGCGATCAGCGCGGGTCTGGCCCGGTCGAACGGACCGGCCGGCGGATCCCAGGGCTCCTCCAGTACGGCGAGACCGGCGGCCCCGCCCTGTCTCCAGGCGGCGACGGCCCGCGCGAGGTCCGTCGGGGTGCGGTCGAGCGCGTACGCCAGGTCCCGGTAGAGGGCGCGGGTCGAGGCGGTGAGCCCGGAGCCGGGGTGGGCGGCGGCCAGCCGGACGGCGTCCTGCCACGGGGTGAGCGCGGCGACCGGGTCCTGCCCGGTGACGAGGAACGCGTGGGCGCGGGCGGCGGCTTCGGAGGCCAGGAGGTCGAGCGCGAGCGGGTCGGGGGCCGCCGGGTCGGGCGGGAAGACGGCGGGCCGGCCCGGCCGGTCCGGGAGCGGCAGCGGAGGGGGCAGCGGCGGCCCGGCCCGCTCCGCCGCCCCGAGCACCGCGCGGGCGGGAACGGTGGGCATCGGCGGCGCGGCGGCGCTGGTCTCGGCGGCGGACAGGGCGGCGTTGCGCCGGGTGAGCTCGGCGAGCAGCTCCTGCTCGCCGCGGCCGCGCATCAGGAAGAGGACGAACGGGTCCTCGTCGAGCAGCCGCGCGGCCTGGTAGCACAGGGCGGCGGCGTGCTTGCAGGGGTAACCGTCGTCCGGGCAGGAGCAGTCGGGGACGAGGTCGCCCGGCGCGGGCAGCAGTCCGGCGACCGCCTCCAGGGCATGCGGCACGTCCTTGTCGAGCAGCGCGGCGATGTGGTCGGGGCGGGCGGTGGCCTCGTCGAGGAAACGCTCCCAGCCGTCGTCGCCGAGGGTCCGCATCCTGATCTCGGTGCGGTACGGACGGGGACGGCTGCCGTGGACGTAGGCGACGACCCGGCCGGGGGTGACGGTGATCGCGTCGACGTGCCCGCGGCCCGCGTACGCCTTGCCGCGGGCGAGCCGGGCCGGGTCGAGGGCGGTGTCCTCCAGGGCCTCCACCCAGGCGTTCCCCCACCAGGTGGCGGCGAACCGGCCGTCGGGCGCCTCGCGGGGCGCGACCTGCGGGAAGCTGCGACGGCGGTCGTCGTGGCGGGGGGCGGCTCCGCGCGCGCCCCGTGGGGTGGTCACGAGGGCCTCCTCAGGGACACCAGGTCGGCGAGCTCCCGGTCGGTCAGTTCGGTGAGGGCCGCCTCGCCGGAGCCGAGGACGGCGTCGGCCAGCGCCCGCTTGGCGCGGAGCATCTCGGCGATCCGGTCCTCGACGGTGCCCTCGGCGACGAGCCGGTGGACCTGCACCGGCTGGGTCTGCCCGATGCGGTAGGCGCGGTCGGTGGCCTGCTCCTCGACCGCCGGGTTCCACCAGCGGTCGTAGTGGACGACATGGCCGGCCCGGGTGAGGTTGAGGCCGGTGCCCGCGGCCTTCAGGGAGAGCAGAAAGACGGGGACCTCACCGGCCTGGAAGCGGTCGACCATGCGCTCCCGCTCGGCCACCGGGGTGCCGCCGTGCAGGAGTTGGGCCTGGATGCCACGCGCGGCCAGATGGTCGGCGAGGAGCCGCGCCATCGACACGTACTGGGTGAAGACGAGCACCGACCCGTCCTCGGCGAGGATCGTGTCGAGGAGCTCGTCGAGCAGGGCCAGCTTCCCCGAGCGGCCGGCCAGGCGCGCGGTGCCGCTGCCGCGCGGCGCGGCCTCCTTGAGGTACTGCGCGGGGTGGTTGCAGATCTGCTTGAGCGAGGTCAGCAATTTCATGACGAGGCCGCGGCGGGCCATGCCCTCGGCCTCCTCGATCTGCGCCATGGTCTCGCGGACGACCGCCTCGTACAGCGAGGCCTGCTCCCGGGTGAGGGAGACGGGGTGGTCGGACTCGGTCTTGGGCGGCAGTTCGGGGACGATGCCGGGGTCGGACTTGCGGCGGCGCAGCAGGAAGGGCCGCACGAGCCGGGCGAGCCGCTCGACGGCCTCCTCGTGCTCGATCTCCTCGTGGTTCTCGACGGCGCGGGCATGCCGGGAGCGGAAGGCCTTGAGCGGGCCGAGGAGTCCGGGCGTGGTCCAGTCGAGGAGCGCCCAGAGTTCGGAGAGGTTGTTCTCCACGGGGGTGCCGGTCAGCGCGACCCGGGCGGGCGCGGGGATCTCCCGCAGTGCCTTCGCGGTCGCCGAGAACGGGTTCTTGACGTGCTGGGCCTCGTCGGCGACGACCATGCCCCATTCCCGCCCGGCCAGTTCGGCGGCGCTCGTCCGCAGGGTGCCGTAGGTGGTGAGGACGAAGCCTCCCTCGGTGCCGTCGAGGTCGCGGTCGGTGCCGTGGAAGCGCCGCACGGGCACGCCGGGGGCGAACTTCCCCACCTCGCGCTGCCAGTTGCCGAGCAGCGACGCCGGGCAGACCACGAGGGTGGGGGCGGTGCGGGCGCGCCGCAGATGGAGGGCGATGAGGGTGACGGTCTTGCCGAGGCCCATGTCGTCGGCGAGGCAGCCGCCGAGGCCGAGCGAGGTCATCAGGTCCAGCCAGGCGAGACCGCGCAGCTGGTAGTCGCGGAGGGTGGCGGTGAGCCCGGGCGGGGCCTGCACGTCCTCGGGTCCCGCGAGGAGCCGGTCACGGAGCGCGGCCAGGGCGCCGACGGGGACGGCGGGCACGGTCTCGCCGTCCACCTCGGCGGTGCCGGTGAGGGCGACGGCGAGGGCGTCGACCGGTTCGAGCAGGCCGAGTTCCCGCTTGCGGGCCTTGCGGACGAGGTCGGGGTCGACGACGACCCATTGGTCGCGCAGGCGCACGACGGGCCGGTGGGCCTCGGCCAGCCGGTCCATCTCGCGCTCGGTGAGCGGATCGCCGTCGAGGGCCAGCTGCCAGTTGAACCGCAGGAGTTCCTCGCTGTCGAAGAACGCGGTGCCGTCGGTGGCGGAGCCGGGCGCGGCGGTCCGGACGACGGCCGAGGCGCTGAGCGAGCGGGCCAGCTCGCGCGGCCAGTGGACCGCGACCCCGGCGTCGGCGAGCCGGGCGGCCGCGGGGCCGAGCAGCTCGTACAGCTCGTTCTCGGTGACGGCGAGGACATCGGGCACGTCCCGCTCCAGGAGCCGGCCGAGCGGGGGCCAGACGCGGGCGGCCCGGCGCAGGGCGAGGACGGCGTCGATCCGGGCCCGCGGCCCGAAGTGCTCGCCGTCGCCCGCCCAGAGGGCGGTGGCGTCGATGACGAGGGTCGGGTCGGCGAGGCTGTGGACTTGGAGGACCGCGGCGGCGGCGTGCCGCTCCCCCGCGGGGGTGTCGGTGGTGTCCGTGCCGTCCGCCGTGTCGAACAGTTCGTACGGCGAGAGGTCGAGGCGGAGCGAGACCCGGACACCGGCGTCCATCCCGGCCGCCGCCTCGGCGGCCCAGGCACGCGCGCGGGGCAGGTGCTGGGGCTCCCGGGCCGCGAACGGAGCCCCCACCGCGTGCGCGGCGGCCGGGGTCCTGGGCAGGGTGTCGGCGACGGCGTCGAGGAAGGCGCGCACGAGGGCCTCGGGGTCGGGCAGCCGCAGCGGCCCGGTTCCGGGGACCGGCACGGCGTGCGCCTCGTACGGCAGGGCGGCGGCGACGGCCCGCAGGTGGGCGATGTCGTCGGCGTCCAGCGGGCCGGCCCGCCAGGCGTCCAGGTCGTCGGCGGTCAGCCCCGGCAGCATGCGGCCCCGGGCGGCCAGATGCAGGGCGTGCAGGGCGGCGGCGCCCCAGCCGGCCGTCGCGGGGTGGGCGGCCGGGTGGTGGCGGGCCTCGACGAGACGGGGCAGGGCGGCGTCGATCGGGAGGGTGAGGGCGGGGACGGACCGGCCGCGGGCGCCGCTGCCGTGCCGCCGGGCGACGGTCAGCTCGACGCGCTCCGCGCCGCTGTCCCCCGGGTCGGGCAGCGGGCGGCCGTCGGGCGCCCAGAACGCGACCCGGCCCTCGCGGGGCAGGGCGGCCGGCAGGAAGACGGCGGCGCTGGTGATCCAGGTGTGTGCCACGGCTCCGCTCCTTCCTGTCGGTGTCACGTTCTGCGACTGGACCTCCGACCTTACGGCGGGGGTCTGACAACGGCCGCCAGGCCGGTTCGCCCGGGCGGCCCAGCAGCGGATGACACGGGGCCCCGGGGGCGCGAAGGTGGCCTGGACCGGGTGCACCCGAGCCGCCGCCGGGCCGCCCGCCCTGGACTCCGACAGAAGAGGAACCGCCATGTCCGTTCGCCGGCGTCTCACGACCGCCACCGGGGCCGTGCTGCTCACTCTCTCCGTCGCCGGCTGTTCGAGCCTGGGCCGCACGATGGTCGGCACGCTCTCGTACGAGACGGAGCGCGAGTTCGTGGTGACGGAGACCAGCCCCTCGGTGAACGGCTGCCACCGCCTCGTCGCCCCGAGCGGGGTGACCAGGGTCGAGAACAACACCTTGGTCGACATCAGGCTGTTCCCGACGCGCGACTGCAAGGGGAAGCACAACATCTACCTCCCCAGCAACAGCAGCAACAGCGTCGGGCCGGACGCGCTGCCGTGGCGCAGCTACAACGTCATCCACTAGACGGTTCCCTCGGCCCGCCGCGGGGTCCATCCTGGAAGTGCCCCTCAGGGCTCCGACGGGAGATGGTGACCGTCATGCGTTCCGGGAACGAACCGGCGACCGCGCGCAGCCCCCTGCGCATGCGCTTCTGGCTGGGCCTGTGGGGACTGCTGTGGGCCGCCTTCGGGACGACCGTCTTCGCGCTGCTCGGCCGGCCCGGATGGGCCGCGGCCTGCGGCGTGCTGTTCCTCGTCGTACTGGTCGACCTGACGATGGTGGTGCGCCACATCCGCCAGGGCCCGCACTGGCAGCCCGGCCGGAACATCCCGCCGTACGAACCGGATCACGGCGGCGGCGGACGCTGAGCGCCCGCCCTTCCTGCTCCGCCCCCCCTGCTTCCCCGCCCTCGTCTTCCGCCGCCTGCGTCTTCCGCGCCCTCGTCTTCCGCGCCCTTAGTTCCCCGTGTCGAACTTCTCCGTGTCGAACCCGGCGGCCTGGAGGTACTCCGGCTTCGGGTCGAGCGCGGCGGCGAGCCGGAAGTGCCGGGTGGCCTGGGCGGTCTGCCCCGAGCGCTCGAAGGTGCGGGCCAGCGCGAAGTGCGCGAAGGCGTTGTCCGGCTCCCGCTCCAGGACCAGCTCGAACTCCAGCTGGGCCGGGCGCAGCTGCGCGGCGGCGAAGAACGCACGGGCGCGCAGCAGGCGTGCCGCCGTGTTCTCGGGGTGGGCGGCGATCACCGAGTCCAGCAGCTTCACGGCGCCACGAGGGTCCCGGGCGGCCAGCAGGTGCTCGGCGGCGCGGAAGTCGATGACGTGCGTTTCCGGGTTTCTGTCGGCCACCATGGCATCCTTCCCCTTCGATCAGGTGGTTGAACACCGGACCCGGCACCCTCATTCCGCCGCCCGGCGCCGCCCGGGCCGTCCTCCGCCGTCCGCCACCGGCCTCAGCGGGGCGGGGCGGTGCTACGCGGATTCCGACGCGCGGCGCTCCAGCTCGTCCCAGACCTTGCGCACCTGCGGTTCGAGCGCGTCGAGCGGTCCGTCGTTGTCGATCACCAGCTCCGCGACGGCAAGCCGCTGCTCCCGGGTGGCCTGGGCGGCCATCCGGGCCCGCGCCTCGGACTCGGCCATGCCCCGGAGCCGTACCAGCCGGTCGAGCTGGGTCTCCGGGGAGGCGTCCACCACGACCACGAGGTCGTACAGCGGCGCGAGACCGTTCTCGGCGAGCAGGGGCACGTCGTGGACGACGACGTCACCGGCGCCCGCCCGGCTCTCCAGCTCCGCCGACCGGGCCCCGACCAGCGGGTGCACGATGGCGTTGAGCGTGGCCAGGCGCTCGGCGTCGGCGAAGACGACGGAACCGAGCTTGGGCCGGTCGAGCGTCCCCTCAACGGTGAGGACCTCGGGCCCGAAGGCCTCGACGACCGCCGCCAGACCCGGGGTCCCGGGTTCGACGACCTCGCGGGCGATCCGGTCCGCGTCGATCAGCACGGCCCCGTACGAGACGAGCAGCCGTGACACTTCGCTCTTGCCGGCGCCGATCCCGCCGGTCAGGCCCACCTTCAGCATGAGCGGCAGCTTAGGGCCTGGCCCGGGCGGGTCAGGCGTCGCCCTCCCGCTCGGCGAGGAAGCGCTCGAACTCCCGGCCCAGCTCGTCCGCCGACGGCAGGTCCACGGGCTCGGCGACCAGGCTGCCACGGGTCTCGGCCCCGGCCGCCGCGTCGTACTGGTGCTCAAGGCCCTGGACGAGCGCGACCAGCTCCTCGTCGCCCTCGCCGATCTGGCGGTCGATCTCGGTCTGGGTGCGGCGGGCCTCGGTGCGCAGCGCGTGGGCGACCCCGGGGAGGACGAGACCGGTGGCGGCCGTGACGGCCTCCAGGGCGGTCAGCGCCGCGTCCGGGTACGGGGAGCGGGCCACGTAGTGCGGCACGTGCGCGGCCACGCCGAGGGTGTCGTGACCGGATTCGGTGAGCCGGTACTCGACGAGGGCTTCGGCGCTGCCGGGGACCTGGGCCTCGTCGAAGGGGCTGCGGTGCCCGGGCATCAGGTCGGTGCGGCTGCCGTGCGGGGTGAGGCCCACGGGGCGGGTGTGCGGCACGCCCATGGGGATGCCGTGGAAGTTGACGGAGAGGCGCACACCGAGGCGCTCGACGATCTGCCGGACGGCGACGGCGAACCGCTCCCACTCCACGTCGGGCTCGGGGCCGGAGAGGACCAGGAAGGGGGCTCCGGTGGCGTCCTGGACGAGGCGGACCTCGATGGACGGCGTCTCGTACGCGGTCCAGCGGTCGCGCCGGAAGGTCAGCAGCGGGCGGCGGGCGCGGTAGTCCACCAGCCGGTCGTGGTCGAAGCGGGCGACGAGCTGGTGGGGAAGGGTGTCGAGCAGGCCGTCGATGATCTGCTCACCGGTCTCGCCCGCGTCGATGTAGCCGTCGAAGTGGTACAGCATGACCAGCCCGGCCGACTCCTGCGCCAGTGCCAGGTCGACGACGGCCAGACCCTTCGCGTCCCACTCGTACAAATCCTGGGGATCAAGCACGATTACCGCTCCTCCTCGTGTTCTCTCTGGGAACGTCTCGCGCCGCACCGCCATTCCCGCGCGGCGTGATCTTCCGGCGAACGATCTTCGGAGGCTTCCCGGACATGACCGAGGCCCGCTCCCCCGGAGGGGAGCGGGCCTCGATTCGCTAGCGGCTAGCGCTCAGCGCAGAGCCTGTTCAGCTCTGGCCGCCGGCCAGCTTCTCGCGCAGGGCGGCGAGCGCCTCGTCCGACGCCAGGGCGCCGGAGTTGTCGTCCGACTCCGAGGAGTACGAACCACCCGAGATGCCCGCACCGGCGTTGCCGGCGGCCGGGGCGGCAGCGCCCTCGGCAGCGGCGGCCTCGTCGGCCTCGCGGGACTTGATGACCTGAGCCTGGTGCTGCTCGAAGCGAGCCTGCGCCTCGGCGTACTGGGTCTCCCAGGCCTCGCGCTGGGTCTCGAAGCCCTCGAGCCAGTCGTTGGTCTCGGGGTCGAAGCCCTCGGGGTAGATGTAGTTGCCCTGGTCGTCGTAGGACGCGGCCATGCCGTACAGGGTCGGGTCGAACTCGACCGAGGCCGGGTCGGCACCGAAGGACTCGTTGGCCTGCTTCAGCGAGAGGCTGATGCGACGACGCTCGAGGTCGATGTCGATGACCTTGACGAAGATCTCGTCGTTGACCTGGACGACCTGCTCCGGGATCTCCACGTGGCGCTCGGCCAGCTCGGAGATGTGGACCAGACCCTCGATGCCCTCGTCCACGCGGACGAACGCACCGAACGGAACCAGCTTGGTGACCTTACCCGGGACGACCTGACCGATCTGGTGGGTCCGGGCGAACTGCTGCCACGGGTCCTCCTGCGTCGCCTTCAGCGACAGGGAGACGCGCTCGCGGTCCATGTCCACGTCGAGAACCTCGACGGTGACCTCCTGGCCGACCTCGACGACCTCGGAGGGGTGGTCGATGTGCTTCCAGGAGAGCTCGGAGACGTGCACGAGGCCGTCGACGCCACCCAGGTCCACGAAGGCACCGAAGTTGACGATCGAGGACACGACGCCCGAACGGACCTGACCCTTCTGGAGGGTCGTGAGGAAGGTCTGGCGAACCTCGGACTGGGTCTGCTCCAGCCAGGCGCGGCGGGACAGGACCACGTTGTTGCGGTTCTTGTCCAGCTCGATGATCTTCGCCTCGAGCTCCTTGCCCACGTAGGGCTGGAGGTCGCGGACACGACGCATCTCGACGAGGGAGGCCGGCAGGAAGCCACGGAGGCCGATGTCGAGGATGAGACCACCCTTGACGACCTCGATGACGGTACCGGTGACGATGCCGTCCTCTTCCTTGATCTTCTCGATGGTGCCCCAGGCGCGCTCGTACTGGGCACGCTTCTTCGAGAGGATCAGGCGGCCTTCCTTGTCCTCCTTCTGGAGAACCAGGGCCTCGATCTCGTCGCCGACCTTGACGACCTCGTTCGGGTCGACGTCGTGCTTGATCGAGAGCTCGCGGCTCGGGATGACACCTTCGGTCTTGTAACCGATGTCGAGCAGGACCTCGTCCCGGTCGACCTTCACGATGACGCCGTCGACGATGTCGCCGTCGTTGAAGTACTTGATCGTCTCGTCGATCGCGGCGAGGAAGGCTTCCTCGTTACCGATGTCGTTGACCGCAACCTGCGGGGTGGTGCTGGTGGCGGTGGTCTCGGTGCTGCTCGTCATGTGGGAAAGGGCTCCGGTTACGGACAGAAAGTCGTAGGTACTGCTACGCCGAGAGCCCGTATCGCACCAAGAAGCCGGACAGCCAATGAGGCCCCACTTCCCACCAGGGGGAGGAGCCTCGAAAACCGAGGGGACATACAACAGGTACGAGCGCGGCCTGCTCCGTCTGAGGCGCGCAGGCCCGCAGCGCAACCTTTAGCATACGGGGGCGGCCGGACAGGGTCAATGCGCGAAGCGCGCACCCGGGGCAGATCCACTCAACTCCGGCACCACTCGTGTCTTTCCACGCCGCGAAGGTGGGGTCCGCCGCACGGCGGCACTGAGCGCAAACTACATCGGCGGGCGAGATGAACCAAGAGTACGGACACGAAGTCACGCGGGACTCGGACGAGGACGAGGCGGAGGCGACCCGGCGTGACGCGGGGGACGCGGAGAGCAGCAGGGCGAACCGCGGCTGGTGGGACAGGAACGCCGACGAGTACCAGAGCGACCACGGTTCCTTCCTCGGCGACGACCGCTTCGTTTGGGGTCCGGAGGGGCTCGACGAGGCCGACGCGGGGCTGCTCGGTCCCGCCTCCTCGCTGAAGGGCCTCGACGTGCTTGAGATCGGCGCGGGCGCGGCGCAGTGCTCGCGCTGGCTTGCGGCGCAGGGGGCGCGGCCGGTGGCGCTCGACCTCTCGCACCGGCAGTTGCAGCACGCGCTGCGGATCGGCGGAGAGGTGCCGCTGGTGGAGGCGGACGCCGGCGACCTGCCGTTCCGGGACGGTTCCTTCGACCTGGCGTGCTCGGCGTACGGCGCGGTGCCGTTCGTCGCCGACCCGGTGAAGGTGTTCCGGGAGGTGCGGCGGGTGCTGCGGCCCGGCGGCCGGTGGGTGTTCTCGGTGACGCACCCGATCCGGTGGGCGTTCCCCGACGAGCCGGGGCCCGAGGGCCTGTCGGTCGCGGCCTCCTACTTCGACCGCACTCCCTATGTCGAGCAGGACGAGCGGGGCGAGGCGGTGTACGTGGAGCACCACCGGACGATCGGCGACCGGGTACGGGACGTGGTGGCCGGCGGGTTCCGTCTGGTGGACCTCGTCGAGCCGGAGTGGCCGGAGTGGAACAGTCAGGAGTGGGGCGGCTGGTCCCCGCTGCGGGGGAACCTGATCCCGGGCACGGCGATCTTCGTCTGCGAGCGCACGGACTGACGACCAGCGGCGCCGCATTCGTCATATGAACAGGTGGGTCCTGTGGACAACGGGACCCACCTTTTTCGCGTCGCGTACGAGACTGAGTGCGTGATCCGAAACGACGCTCTCGACCGTCTCCCCGTCCGCCACGCCGTCCCCGAGCTGCTGAGCGCGCTCGACCGGCGCGGTACGGCCGTGTTGTCCGCGCCTCCCGGCACCGGCAAGACGACGCTCGTGCCGCTCGCGCTCGCGGGTCTCATAGGGGAGGGGCCGAGGCGCCGGGTCCTGGTGGCCGAGCCGCGCAGGATGGCGGTCCGGGCGGCGGCGCGGCGGATGGCGTGGCTGCTCGGCGAGGAGGTCGGCGGAGCGGTCGGCTTCTCGGTGCGCGGCGAGCGGCGGACGGGGCCGGCGACCCGGGTCGAGGTGGTGACCACGGGCATCCTGCTCCAGCGGCTCCAGCGCGACCCGGAGCTGGCCGGCGTGGACGTGGTGCTGCTCGACGAGTGCCACGAGCGGCATCTGGACGCCGACACGGCGATGGCCTTCCTCGTGGACGTACGGGCCACCCTGCGGCCGGAGCTGAAGCTGATCGCGGCTTCGGCGACGAGCGACGCGGCGGCGTGGGCGGATCTCCTCACCGTCCTGGACGGCACCGGGCCGGCGCCGGTCGTGCGGAGCAAGGGAGAGGGGCACGGCTGCCGGGTCTACTTCGCGGCGCCGCCGTCGGGCATCCGGCCCGCGCACGGCACGTGGGTGGACCCCGCGCTGCTGCGGCACGTCGCCGCGACGGTCCGGCTCGCGCTGGAGCGGCACGAGGGGGACGTCCTCTGCTTCCTTCCGGGTACGGGGGAGATCGCGCGGACGGCCGGGCTGCTGGCCGACGTCGACGCGGAGGTGCTCCAGCTGCACGGGCGGGCTCCGGCGGCGGTGCAGGACGCGGTGCTGCGGGGCACCGAGCCCGGCGGCCGGCGCCGGGTGGTGCTGGCGACGTCGGTGGCGGAGTCCAGCCTGACGGTGCCGGGGGTGCGGGTCGTGGTGGACTCGGGGCTGGCCCGGGAGCCGCGCACGGACCACGCTCGGGGCCTCGGCTCGCTGGCGACGGTGACGGTCTCGGAGGCGACGGCGACCCAGCGGCTCGGCCGGGCCGGCCGGGAGGCCCCCGGATCCGTGTACCGCTGCTGGGCGGAGGCGAACGACGGGGGCAGGCCGCGCTTCCCGTCCCCGGAGATCAAGGTCGCGGATCTCGCCGACTTCGCCCTGCGGGTGGCCTGCTGGGGCGATCCGGCGGCGACGGGCCTCGCGCTGCTCGACCCGCCGCCCGCCGGGGCGATGGCGGCGGCCCGCTCGGTCCTGGAGTCGATCGGGGCGGTGGACGCGGGGGGCCGGGCCACCGATCGCGGGGTGCGGATGTCCCGGCTGGGGCTGCATCCCCGGCTCGGCCGCGCCCTGCTGGACGGTGCGGCGGAGGTGGGGGTCAGGCGGGCCGCGGAGGTGGTGGCGCTGCTGAGCGAGGAGCCGCCGCGGGAGTATGGGGACGATCTCGCGGCGGCCTGGCGGGCGGCCCGCCGGGGGGCCGACGGGTACGGCGCCCGGTGGAAGGCGGAGGCCCGCAGACTGGAGCGGTCGGCCGCCGACGCCTTGGGCAAGGGGGACGCGGCGGCCGGGGGTGCGGCCGCCGATGCCCTGGGCAGGGGGGACGCGGCCGGGGGCGTGGCCGCCGGCGCGCGGGGCGGGGCCGACGCGGCGACTGGGGGTGCGGCCGCCGGGTTCGGTGACGACGGGGTCGCCGGTCTGGTGACGGCGCTGGCGTTTCCCGAGCGGGTGGCCAGGGCGCGGGAGCAGGGGGGCTATCTGATGGTGTCGGGGAGCGGGGCCCGGCTCGCCGAGGGTTCCGGGCTGCGGGCCACCCCGTGGCTGGCCGTGGCGGTGGCGGACCGTACGGCCCGGGACGCGACGGCCCGGGTGCGGCTGGCGGCCGTGGTGGACGAGGAGATGGCGCGGCGGGCGGCCGGGCATCTGCGGTCCACCGGTGAGGAGGTCCGCTGGGAGGACGGGGACGTGGTCGCGCGCTCGGTGGACCGGCTCGGTGCGGTGGAGCTGACGGTCCGGCCGCTGGGGGCGAGGGCGGAGCCCGCGCTGGTGCGGGAGGCGCTGCTGGACGGGCTGCGCCGTGAGGGGCTCGGTCTGTTGCGGTGGAGCCGGGAGGCCGGGGAGCTGCGGGAGCGGCTCGCCTTCCTCCACCGCGAGCTGGGTGACCCGTGGCCGGACGTGGCGGACGGGGCGCTGGTGGAGCGGGCCGGGGAGTGGCTGGAGCCGGAGTTGTCCCGGGCGGCGCGGCGCGCCGATCTGGGGCGGATCGACGCCGGTGAGGCGCTGCGGCGGCTGCTGCCGTGGGCGTCGGGCGAGGCGGGCCGGCTGGGTGAGCTGGCTCCCGAGCGCATCGAGGTGCCGAGCGGTTCCCGGATCCGGGTCGAGTACGGGGGCGAGCGGCCGGTCCTGGCGGTGAAGCTCCAGGAGATGTTCGGTCTGGCGCAGACGCCCCGGGTGGCGGGGGTGCCGGTGCTGGTCCATCTCCTCTCCCCGGCGGGCCGGCCGGCGGCGGTCACCGCGGACCTGGCGTCGTTCTGGCGGGACGGCTACCGGTCCGTCCGGGCGGAGTTGCGGGGGCGGTATCCGAAGCACCCGTGGCCGGAGGACCCGTCGACGGCGGAGCCGACCCGGTTCACGAGCGCGCGGCTGAGACGGGAGGGGTGAGCGGGCCGGTGGCGGGTCCCGATGAGGGACGGCGGGAGCGGGCCTCCAGCCAGAGGGCGAGGGCGAGGAGGATCAGGGAGAGGAGGGTGAGGCTCCAGGGGAGGTAGGAGACGAGCAGGAGGATCGTGAGGCGGTTCGAGGAGACGTACTCCCCGACGCTCCTGATGTAGTCCTCGCGCATCTTCACGTGGCCCTCGAAGACCGTGAGGGTGTCCTGGCCCATCAGCTTCCCGGCGTTGCGGAGTTCCTCCTTGTGGATCTCCTCGCCGTTGAGGGGGGCGCCGGTGACCGGCTCGATCCAGAACATCCGCTTGGTGGTGTACCAGCGGGTGAGGCCGGAGTCGGCGATGACCTCCGGGGGGATCTTGACCGGCATGGTCTTGGGCATGGGGACCTTGGTCCAGGGGATGGTCTGCTCGAAGTAGTAGACCTCCGTGCCCCGGAAGGTGCGGGTGCCCCTGTAGTGGATGGGGGCCGAGGTGCGGGTCTGGGCGTCGAAGTACTGGTAGTCCCGCTTCTCGGTGAGGAACGGCCACTTGAACTCGATGCCCTCGCGCCGGACCGGCTCGCCGTCGACGGACTCGCCGGTGGCGTGGACGGGGTCCTGGCTGTGGGCGTCGAAGATGTAGCGCTCGGGGATCTTGGAGACCATCTTGCCGTCGGGGCCGGTGATGTAGGCGAGGGCGTCCCAGACCACGACGTCGCGTCCGGCGTCGCGTTCGATGCGCCGTGACTCCTCCACGTTGCCCTTGAGGGTCTGGATGATCGTGATCTTGTCGACCTTCTCGGACTTGAGCGTGGAGTAGTTGAGGAGGGTCGCGGGCTTCGCCTCCAGGACGGTCTCCTGGTACTGGTTCGGCGGGATCTTGGCCAGGCGCGGGAAGGCGTACCAGCGCAGGGTCGGGGCCATCGCGACACAGAAGACGGCGAGGGCGAGCAGGACGAGGCTGGCTCGGCGGCGCACGGTCGGCTCCCTTACTTCTTGGGGCCGGGATCGGCGGTCAGGAGGGGCTTGGGCGAGGTGGGCCCGTCGGGCGGCAGATCGACCACGGAGATCAGGAGGATGAAGAGGAGGACTGGGGCGAGTCCGATGGCGGCGGCGACGAGGGCGCGCATGGTCGGCCTCCCGGTGCGATCTGATGGGTCGTCAGGGCTGGGGCACCGTAGCAACGCGACCGCGAGATGAGAACACGTTGCACCGTCCTGCCCGGGGAACGCGAAGCGCCGCCCCTCGCCCGGCGGGGCGGAGGGGCGGCGCGGAGGGACGCGGCGCGGTGGCGCGGGGTCAGGCCGAGGGCGAGGGGGAGGCCTCGGGCGAGCCGCTGCCGGAAGGAGCCGGCTCCGGGGTCGTCGTGGCGGGCGCGGTGACCGTCAGCTTGATCTCGGCGCTGCCGCCGCCCGGCGCGGTCAGCCGCAGGACGTACTCTCCGGCCTTGTCGCCCGCGAGGAGCGCCGGCAGGGAGATCAGTCCGTTCTCGTCGGTGGTCAGGACGAGGGTGCGCAGGGCGTTGCCGGAGGCGTCCTTGAAGTACGGGCCTTCGGCGCTCGCCTCGGTGTCCGACGCGGAGGCCACGACCATGGCGGTGACCCGCACACCGGGGGCGAGTGCGCCCTTGTCGGTGGCCTTGACCTGCACGGGCTGGGCGAAGGTGGTGCCGGTGTCGGCCGACAGCGGGTCACCGCCGACCCGGGCCAGCTTGTCCGCCGGGCGTTCGGTGACGGTCGCGGTGAACTCGGCCGCGTCCAGGCCGCGGCCCACGACGGTGGCCTTGACGGTGAACGTCCCGGTCTTCTCGCCCGCCCGCAGGACGGGGGCGGCGGCGATGCCGGCCGAACCGGAGGTCACGGTGGCGGTCGTCGCGCCGCCGGCGAAGCGGGCGTCGGTGGTGCCGGTGATCTCGTAGCGGACGCTGACGCCGGCGACCGGCGCGCCCGCGGCGTCGAGGGCCGCGACCGAGGGCGACTTGGCGAAGTCGCGGCCGGTCGTCGCGGTCAGCTGCCCGGTGGAGACGGGGGCGAGCCGCGCGACCCGGGCGGCGGGCGGGACCGTCGGCGGCTTCGTCGGCGGGGTGACCGGGGGCTTGGACGGCTTCGTCGGCGGCGGGGTGACCTCCGAGGGGCCGCCCGGCTTCGAGGGGTTCGGCTTGGGCTGGCCCGTGCCGGACGGCTTGGGAGCGGGGGTCGTCGGAGCGGGCGGGAACGGCGAGCTGGGGCGGTTGCCCTGGCCGCGGCCGTCGCTGCGGTCGACGGGGAGGACACCGGTGCCGTCCGGGACCTGGTGGCTGCCGCGCCGGTAGAACTCGAACCAGGAGGTGACCGTGTTCAGGTACTCGGTCGAGCGGTTGTAGCTGAGGATCGCCCGGTCGAGGTCCGCCTTGAGCGCCAGGTTGCGGTCGTTGGCGCAGAGGTAGAGACCGGCTGCCTGCGCGGCGTCGTAGATGTTGTTCGGGTCCTTCTTCCCGTCGCTGTTCGCGTCCTGGCCCCAGGTGGCCCAGGTGGACGGGATGAACTGCATCGGGCCGACGGCGCGGTCGTGCGTGGTGTCGCCGTCGTAGGCACCGCGGTCGGTGTCGGAGATGTTGGCGAATCCGACGCCGTCGAGGACCGGGCCGAGGATCGGCTTGAGGGTCGTGCCGTTGGCGTCGACCGCTCCGCCGCGCGCCTGCCCGGACTCGACCTTGCCGATGCCGGCGAGCAGCTGCCAGGGAAGGTTGCAGCCGGGGTCGGTCGAGCGTATCGACTGCTCGGCGCGCTTGTAGGCGGCGAGCACCGACGCGGGTATGCCGGCCTCGGCGGGTCCGGTGATCACCGGCAGCTGGGTGGGCGCCCCGGGCTTGTTCGGCGTGTTCAGCGGCGGGAGGTCCGTGTAGTAGGGCGAATCGCCCGTGGCGGAGTCCTCGCCGGACGGCGACGCCGTGTCTCCGGCGCCGACGGCGCGGTCCCCTCCGGCGTTGTCCGTGGGCGGCGCCGTCGTCTCCGGCGCCTGCGAGGCGGCGAGCGCGGCGACCGCCGCCGCCACCACCGCACCGCTGGTGGCCCCCCTGCGCAGCCTGCGGCCCAAGTGCGCTGACATGTCCGTGGTCCCGTCCCTTCCCCCTCGACTGCGGTCCCGTGCTCCCCGCGCGAGACCTCTGGCGACCCTATGCCAACTCCGGCCCGCCAGGTACCGCGGCCTGACCGTGTTTCACGCTTTCGTCACCTCTCGGCCGCTTCCGGAACGGGGCGGCGGGAACCGGACGGCGGTGCGGGCGCCTCTTGGACAGCGGCCGATGATGGACTCCGGCCCTCGCCACCGGAACCTGGGGGAACACCGTTGCCGTTCACTCTGAGCCATGCCGCCGCCGTGCTCCCCGGGCTGCGCCGTGACGGGACCGCGCGCGGGCCGCTGGTCGCCTCCGGGCTCGTCGCGGGCTCCTTCGCCCCCGACATGACCTATTTCGCCGCGACGGCGTTCCCCGGGGCGATGACGTTCGGGGACGTCACCCACTCCCCCGTCGGGATCGTCACGGTCGACGTCCTGATCACCGGCTCGCTGGTGGCCCTGTGGCTGGTCGTGCGGGAGCCGCTCGTGGCGCTGCTGCCCGCCCGGTGGCGGGGCCGGGTGTACGGGCTCGTCCGGGGCCGGGCCTGGCGCGAGCGCCATCCCGCGCTCCTGGCCGGCTGGTTCGGGCTCTCCGCGGTCCTCGGCGCGACCACCCATGTGGTCTGGGACTCCTTCACCCACCTCGACCGCTGGGGCACCCGGGCGCTGCCGGTCCTCGGTGACGTCGTGGCCGGGTTCCCCTTCTATCTCTACGTGCAGTACGGGAGTTCGGCGCTGGCCCTGGGCCTGCTGGCGTGGTGCGCCGCGCGGGCGCTGCGCTCCTCGGCGCCCGGCGGGGAGCTGCCGGCCGGGGTGCGCGTGCCCGGTCGGCGCGGCCGGCTGCTCGCGGCCGGGCTGATCGGCGGCTGCGTCCTCGCCGGCGTCGCCCACCGGGTGCTGCGCTGGGCGGCGTACTGGGGCTGGGACCGGATCGAGACGCCGCTCGACGTCATTCCGACGGCCTGCTTCGGGGCCGGCGCGGGGCTCGCCGTCGGGCTCGTGCTGTACGGGACGGGGGTACGGCTCCGGGGGGCGTGGCCGGCTCCTGTGCCGGAGGCCCCGGCCGGTCCTCCCCCGCCCCCGGTGCCGGGAGCGGGGGAAGGGACGGGCCGGCCGGTTCCGTCGGAGCGCTCCCGTCGGGGATCTCGCTGATCTTCTCCGGCGGGGTGAAGCCGCGGGCCGCGGCGGCGCCGGAGAGTCTGCGGTGCACGGCGAGGGCGACTCCTTCCAGGGTGCGGACGCCGTACCGCATGGTGGGGTTGTCGTGGCTGAGGAGGGCGATCCGGTAGTCGACCGGGGGCGCGTCGGGCGCGGGCCGCGCGATGCCGATGCTGTGGACGCGCCAGGCGTGGGTGGCGCGGGGCAGCCAGCCGTTCTTGAGGTGCACCTTGACCGTACGGGGCGCGCCCGCGGTGACGCCCCAGGCCTGGTCGCGGACGACCTGGCCCATCAGGTCCATCGCCTGGGGGCGGCGTGACACCGCGGCGAGCAGGGCCAGTTGGTCGCGGGCGCTGGTGCGGGTGAGGCCCCAGTAGCGGTCGTGTCCGAGGACGGTGTCCCGGGCGCCCGCCTCGCGCAGCACCCGGTTCAGCCGGGCGCGGGAGAGGCCCTGCCACAGGTCGCTGGCGGCGGTGTTGTCGGAGCGGGTGATCATCGCCTTCATCCGCCGGGACTCCATGGCGGTGGGGGCCCGGCCGAGTTCTTCGGCGCGGCCGAGGACGGCCTGCATGATGAGGACCTTGGCGATGCTGGCGGAGTCGTACAGCTGGGCGTCGCCGAGCCGGCAGCGCAGGCCGCGCGCGGGATCGTGGAGGGCGAGGGAGACCTGGCCGTCGCGGGCCTTGAGGGCGGTGGTGATGTCCTCGGAGAGGCGGCCGGCGAGGGTGGGCTCCCGGGTGGAGGTGCAGAGGGCGGGGGCGCTGTGCGCTTCGGCGGGCCAGGCCGTGGCCGTGCCCAGGAGGGTGCCCAGCAGGGCCCAGGTGCGGAGGTGGGGGCGGGTGACCATGGGCCCAGTCTCTGGAGCCGGGCGCTCGGGGCGCGCCCTTACTGGTCCACCTGGCTCACCCCCGCCGTGCCCGGACCCCGCGCCGTGCCCGGACCCGCGCCGTGTGGTGCGGGTCCGGGCGGGGCGACGGCCCCGGGCGCTCCGGGGGCCCGGGGCCCGGGGGCCCGGGGTCAGTGCGCCGCCGAGTCCCAGTTCTGGCCGACGCCGACGGAGACGTCGAGGGGGGCGCGGAGGTCGGCTGCCGCCGACATCTGTGCGCGGACCAAGGTCTCGACCCGGTCCCGCTCGCCGGGGGCGAGTTCGAGGACGATTTCGTCGTGGACCTGGAGGAGCATCCGGGAGGCGAGGCCCGCTTCCGTCAGGGCCCGGTCGACGTTCAGCATGGCGACCTTGACGATGTCGGCGGCCGTGCCCTGGATCGGGGCGTTGAGCGCCATGCGCTCGGCGGCCTCGCGGCGCTGCCGGTTGTCGCTGTTGAGGTCGGGCAGGTAGCGGCGGCGGCCGAGCATGGTCTCGGTGTAGCCGGTGGCGCGGGCCTCGTCGACGACCCGGCGCAGGTAGTCGCGCACCCCGCCGAAGCGCTCGAAGTAGGTGTCCATCAGGCCGCGGGCCTCGCCCGGGTCGATGTTCAGCTGCTGGGAGAGCCCGAAGGCCGAGAGGCCGTAGGCCAGGCCGTACGACATGGCCTTGATCTTGCGGCGCATCTCGGCGTCGACGGCGGACCGCTCGACGCCGAAGACCTGGGAGGCGACGGTGGTGTGGAGGTCCTCACCGGAGGTGAAGGCCTCGATGAGGCCGGCGTCCTCGGAGAGGTGGGCCATGACGCGCAGCTCGATCTGGCTGTAGTCGGCGGTCATGAGGGCCTCGAAACCCTCGCCGACGACGAAGCCGTGCCGGATGGCCCGGCCCTCGTCCGTCCGTACCGGCACGTTCTGCAGGTTGGGGTCGGTGGAGGAGAGCCGGCCGGTGGCGGCGACGGTCTGGCTGAAAGTGGTGTGGATGCGACCGTCGGCGCCGATCGTCTTGATCAGGCCCTCGACGGTGGAGCGCAGCCGGGCCTGCTCGCGGTGGCGGAGCATGATCACGGGCAGCTCGTGCTCGGTCTGGGCGGCCAGCCAGGCGAGCGCGTCCGCGTCCGTCGTGTACCCGGTCTTGGTCTTCTTGGTCTTCGGCAGGTTCAGCTCGCCGAAGAAGACCTCCTGGAGCTGCTTGGGCGAGCCGAGGTTGAACTCGTGGCCGACGGAGGCGTGCGCCTCCTTCACGGCCTGCTGGACGGCCCCGGCGAACTGCTGCTCCATGGCCTCCAGGTGGTCGCGGTCGGCGGCGATGCCGTGCCGCTCCAGGCGGGCGAGGAGGGCGGAGGTGGGCAGCTCGACCTGGTGCAGGAGCTCGCGGGCGCCGACCTCGTCCAGCTTCTCCGCGAAGGCGTCGCCGAGGTCGAGGACGGCCCTCGCCTGGGTCATGAGGGCCTCGGCCTCGGCGGTGTCGTCGGCGCCGAAGGCGAGCTGGCCGTCGGCGGCGGCCGCGGGGGCGAGCTCGCGGTGGAGGTACTCGACGGAGAGCGCGTCGAGGGCGAAGGAGCGCCGGCCGGGCTTGACGAGGTAGGCGGCGAGGGCGGTGTCCATGGTGACGCCCGCGATGCTCCAGCCGTGCTCGGGGAAGACCCGCATCGCGCCCTTGGCGTTGTGCAGGACCTTCGGCCGGTCGGGGTCGGCGATCCACGCGGCCCAGGCCCGCTCGTCGGCCTCGTCGAGCGCGCTCGGTTCGAACCAGGCGGCGGCGCCTCCGGCGGCGGCGAGGGCGACCTCGCTCACGTTGCCCGTGCCGAGGGCCCAGCTGTCGACGGTGGCGACGCCGAGGGGCTCGGTGCCGTGCTCGGCGAGCCAGGGGGCGAGCTCGCCGGCGCCGAGGACGGTGCCGTCGATCTCGACGCCGGCCTGCGGGGCGGGGGCGGTGTCCTCGGCGGCGCCCGGGTCGACGGCGAGGAGCCGCTCGCGCAGCGAGGGGTTGCGGATCTCCAGGGTGTCGAGGACGAGGGCGACGGCCCCCCGGTCGTACGGCTCGCGGGCGAGGTCCGCGACGCCCTTCGGCAGCTCGACGTCCGTGACCATGGCGGTCAGGCGGCGGTTGAGCTTGACCGACTCCAGGTGGTCGCGGAAGTTCTGGCCGGCCTTGCCCTTGACCTCCTCGGCGCGCGCGACGAGCTCGTCGAAGGAGCCGAACTGGTTGATCCACTTGGCGGCGGTCTTCTCGCCGACGCCGGGGATGCCGGGGAGGTTGTCCGACGGGTCGCCGCGCAGGGCCGCGAAGTCGGGGTACTGCGAGGGCGTGAGGCCGTACTTCTCCTGGACCTTCTCCGGGGTGTAGTGGGTGACCTCGGAGACGCCCTTGGTCGGGTAGATCACGGTGGTGCGGTCGGAGACCAGCTGGAAGGAGTCCCGGTCGCCGGTGAAGATCCGGACGTCGAAGCCCTCGGCCTCGGCCTGGACGGTGAGGGTCGCGATGACGTCGTCGGCCTCGAAGCCGTCGACGGCGAAGCGCGGCACGTTCATCGCGTCCAGGAGCTCGCCGATCAGCTCGACCTGGCCCTTGAACTCGTCGGGGGTCTTCGAGCGGTTCGCCTTGTACTCCGGGAACTCCTCGGACCGCCAGGTCTTGCGGGACACGTCGAAGGCGACCGCGAAGTGCGTGGGCGCCTCGTCGCGCAGCGTGTTCGCCAGCATCGAGGCGAAGCCGTAGATCGCGTTCGTCGGCTGTCCGGTCGCGGTGGTGAAGTTCTCCGCGGGCAGCGCGAAGAACGCCCGGTACGCGAGCGAGTGCCCGTCCATGAGGAGCAGGCGGGGGCGGGTGTCTGCGGGGTTCTTCGATGCTGTCTCGGCCACATGACGATCCTGCCACGGACGACTGACAATCCCGTCCACCGTTCCCGTCCGCACCGGCGGGGTGCCGGGCTGTCGGTGCCGCGTGACAGGATCGGAGACGTACGCCACAGGTTCACCGCTCAAGGGAGAGCGCGATGGTCAGCAAGCCGCCGGTCGGCGACCCGGTCCAGGACGCACCGCAGGTCACGCCGCCGCAGCACGCCGCCGCCGGGCTGCCCGCCATCGGGCACACGCTGCGGATCGCCCAGGAGCAGATGGGGCTGCGGCGCACCGCGCGGACCCTGCTCAAGGTCAACCAGAAGGACGGCTTCGACTGCCCCGGCTGCGCCTGGCCCGAGGCGGACAAGCGGCACGTGGCGGAGTTCTGCGAGAACGGCGCGAAGGCGGTGGCCGAGGAGGCGACCCTGCGCCGGGTGACCCCCGAGTTCTTCGCCGCGCACCCGGTGGCGGACCTGGCGACGCGCAGCGGGTACTGGCTGGGCCAGCAGGGCCGGATCACGCAGCCGATGCTGCTGGCGGAGGACGGCGACCGGTACGAGCCGGTGAGCTGGGAGCGGGCCTTCGCGATCATCGCGGAGGAGCTCCGGGCGCTCGCCTCCCCCGACGAGGCGCTGTTCTACACCTCGGGGCGGACGAGCAACGAGGCGGCGTTCCTGCTTCAGCTCTTCGCCCGCGAGTTCGGCACGAACAACCTGCCGGACTGCTCCAACATGTGCCACGAATCCTCGGGCTCGGCCCTGACGGAGACCATCGGCATCGGCAAGGGCAGCGTCTCCCTGGAGGACCTGCACCGGGCGGACCTGATCATCGTCGCCGGGCAGAACCCGGGGACGAACCATCCGCGCATGCTCTCGGCCCTGGAGAAGGCCAAGGCGGGCGGCGCGCGGATCATCTCGGTCAATCCGCTGCCCGAGGCGGGCCTCGAGCGGTTCAAGAACCCGCAGACGCCGCAGGGCATGCTCCGGGGCGCCGCCCTGGGCGACCTCTTCCTTCAGATCAGGATCGGCGGCGACCAGGCCCTCTTCCGGCTCCTCAACAAGCTGGTCCTGGAGACGCCGGGCGCGGTCGACGAGGAGTTCGTCCGGGACCACACCCATGGGTACGAGGAGTTCGTGACGGCGGCCAAGGAGGCCGACTGGGACGAGACCCTGGCCGCGACCGGGCTCGGCCGTGCCGAGATCGAGCGGGCCCTGGAGATGGTGCTCGCCTCGGAGCGGACCGTCGTCTGCTGGGCGATGGGTCTCACCCAGCACAAGCACTCGGTGCCGACGATCCGTGAGGTCGTCAACTTCCTTCTCCTGCGCGGGAACATCGGCCGGCCGGGCGCGGGGGTGTGCCCGGTGCGCGGCCATTCGAACGTGCAGGGCGACCGCACGATGGGGATCTTCGAGCGTCCCGCGCCGGCCTTCCTCGACGCCCTGGACAAGGAGTTCGGGATCGTGTCGCCGCGCCACCACGGTTTCGACGTGGTCCGGTCGATCCAGGCGCTGCGCGACGGCGAGGCGAAGGTGTTCTTCGCGATGGGCGGGAACTTCGTGGGGGCGACGCCCGACACGGAGGTGACGGAGGCGGCGATGCGCCGGGCCCGGCTGACCGTCCACGTCTCGACGAAGCTGAACCGCTCGCACGCGGTGACGGGCACGCGCGCGCTGATCCTGCCGACGCTCGGCCGCACGGACAAGGACGTGCAGGCGAGCGGGAAGCAGTTCGTGACGGTCGAGGACTCGATGAGCCTGGTGCACGCCTCGCGGGGCAATCTGCCGCCGGCGAGCCCGCACCTGCTGTCGGAGCCGGCGATCGTGGCGCGGATGGCGCGGGCGGTCCTGGGCGACGGGTCGGCCACGCCCTGGGAGGAGTTCGAGGCGGACTACGCCGCGATCCGGGACCGCATCGCGCGTGTGGTGCCCGGCTTCCAGGACTTCAACGCCCGGCTGGCGGCGGACCCGGGCGGCTTCCGGCTGCCGCACGGTCCGCGGGACGAGCGCCGCTTCCCGACGGCGACGGGCAAGGCCAATTTCACGGCGGCGCCCGTGGAGTACCCGAAGGTGCCGGAGGGGCGGCTGCTGCTCCAGACCCTGCGCTCGCACGACCAGTACAACACCACGATCTACGGTCTCGACGACCGCTACCGGGGCATCAAGGGCGGCCGCAGGGTCGTCCTGGTCCATCCCCGGGACGCGGCGGCGGCCGGCTTCGAGGACGGGGCGTACGTGGATCTGGTGAGCGAGTGGACCGACGGCAGCGAGCGGCGGGCGCCCGGTTTCCGGCTGGTGCACTACCCGACGTCCCGGGGGTGCGCGGCGGCCTACTACCCGGAGACGAACGTCCTGGTGCCGCTGGAGTCGACGGCGGACGTCAGCAACACCCCCGCGAGCAAGTCCGTGATCGTCCGTCTGGAACAATCCCCCTCCGCCTAAGCGTTTGCTCAGGCAGCTCAGGAACACAGCAGTACGCAGCCACACCACGACGTACGCAGACGAACGGAGCCGGGCATGGGTGAGCAGCAGCACGTGAAGTTCCCGCAGGAGGTCATCGACGAGTACGCGGCGCTGGGCGTGGACCTCCCGGCCCTCTTCTCGGCCGGGCACCTGGGGAACCGGATGGGCGTCCAGATCCTGGAGGCCTCCGCCGAGCGGGTCGTCGGGGTCATGCCGGTGGAGGGCAACACCCAGCCGTACGGTCTGCTGCACGGCGGCGCGTCGGCGGTGCTGGCGGAGACGCTCGGCTCGGTCGGCTCGATGCTGCACGGCGGGGTGTCGAAGATCGCGGTGGGCGTCGACCTGAACTGCACGCACCACCGCGGGGTGCGCAGCGGCCTGGTGACGGGCGTGGCGACGCCGGTGCACCGCGGGCGGTCGACGGCCACGTACGAGATCGTGATCACCGACGAGCAGGACAAGCGGGTGTGCACGGCGCGGCTGACCTGTCTGCTGCGTGAGGTCGGCCCGAAGGACACCGTCTGACCAGCGCACGGGATCGGCGGAAGGGGGCGGCACCCACGGGGTGCCGCCCCCTTTCGCACACCGGCCGCCGTCACGCTGTGTCACATACACAAGGGGGTTGCGGAGCCGAACCGGAGGGGCCGGTTCGTCCGCTCAGCTTTCCGCCGCTGTCCGATATCCGGAGAGTCCGCTGAGCGGACCGTCAGTACCAAGAATCGCTCAAGCCCCTTAGCGGAACTGGGCGTTCTCACTATGTGAACACCGCGTTACGGCCCCCTATGCCCCGGTTTTCCCACCCGACGCGCACACTCTTTCCCCGTCGGCATAACAAGACAGTCACATCCTGTCCTCGCCGCTCCCCGACCCTCCCCACCTGCGCTTAGAGTCACCGCCAGTCACCGCGCCGCCGGGCGCGTCCTACTGCACGGCCCTGTACCAACCCAGTACGGCCCGGCGTCCACAACGGCACCCCTCGCTCCGCAGCTTCACGGCACCGCCTCATCCGAGGGGGCCGCGCCAGGGAAAGGACCCCTTCGTGCGAAACCGTTCGTTGCTCATACTCACCACCGCGGTCACCACGGGAGCGCTCACGCTCACCGCCTGTGGTTCGCGCGACGACAAGGGCGGCGCCGAGAACGGCGACAGCGGCAACGTCACCGTCACCATCGGTCTCGACGCGCCCCTCACGGGTGAGCTGTCCGCCCTCGGCCTCGGCATCAAGAACTCCGCCGACCTCGCGGTCAAGACGGCCAACAAGAAGTCCTACGTCAAGGGCGTCACCTTCAAGCTGGAGTCCCTGGACGACCAGGCGCAGCCCTCCTCGGGCCAGCAGAACGCCACCAAGTTCGTCGCCGACAAGACCGTCCTCGGCGTCGTCGGCCCGCTGAACTCCGGCGTCGCCGAGTCCATGCAGAAGGTCTTCGACGACGCGAAGCTGGTCCAGGTCTCCCCGGCCAACACCAACCCGTCGCTCAGCCAGGGCATCAACTGGAGCACCGGCGAGAAGAAGCGCGGCTACAAGTCGTACTTCCGCACCGCCACCACCGACGCCATCCAGGGCCCGTTCGCCGCCCAGTACGTCTTCAAGGAAGCCAAGAAGACCAAGGCGTTCATCATCGACGACAAGAAGACCTACGGCGCCGGCCTCGCGGGCACCTTCAAGGGCGAGTTCGAGAAGCTGGGCGGCAAGGTCGTCGGCACCCAGCACATCAACCCCGACACCAAGGACTTCAGCGCCGTCGCCACCCAGGTCAAGAGCTCCGGCGCCGACGTCGTCTACTACGGCGGCGAGTACCCGGCCGGCGGCCCGCTCGCCAAGCAGATCAAGGCGGCAGGCGCCAAGGTCACCGTCGTCGGCGGCGACGCGATCTTCAGCCCCGAGTACGTCAAGCTCGCCAGCCCGGCCGCGGCCGACGGCGACATCGCCACCTCCGTCGGCGCGCCCATCGAGTCCCTCCCCTCCGCCAAGGACTTCCTGGCCAACTACAAGGCCGAGAACTACAAGGAGGCCTACGAGGCCTACGGCGGCTACGCCTACGACTCGACCTGGGCGATCATCGAGGCCGTCAAGAAGGCCACCGAGGGCAACGGCGGCAAGGTCCCCGAGCGCGCCAAGGTCGTCGAGGCCATGCAGAGCGTCTCCTTCGAGGGCGTGACCGGCTCGGTCGCCTTCGACGAGTTCGGCGACACCACCAACAAGCAGCTGACCGTCTACAAGGTCGAGGGCGGCGCCTTCAAGCCGGTCAAGTCCGGCACCTTCGGCGGCTGACCAACCCCACCACTCAGCACCACCTTCACCGCGCGGGGGGCCGCACCTGGCTCCCCGCGCGGTGTCACATCCGTCGAAAGTCTCGGAGGACAATGCGGTGAACGAACTGCCGCAGCAGCTGGTCAACGGCCTGCTACTGGGATCCATGTACGGGCTCGTCGCCGTCGGCTACACGATGGTCTACGGCATCGTCCAGCTCATCAACTTCGCCCATGGCGAGATCTTCATGACCGGCGGCTTCGGGGCCCTCACGGTCTGGCTCATCCTGCCCGGCGGCACCACCATGTGGGTGGCACTGCCCCTCATGATCGTCGGTGCCGTACTCGTCGCCACGACCATAGCCGTCGGAGCGGAACGGCTCGCGTACCGCCCGCTCCGCGGAGGCCCACGCCTCGCCCCGCTCATCACCGCCATCGGCCTCTCGCTCGCCCTCCAGCAGGCCGTCTGGGCCTTCTACCCGGAGGCGAAGTCCGCCCGGACCTTCCCCCAGATCCCCGGCGGCCCCATCGAACTCGGCCCCGTCACCATCCAGACCGGCGACGTCTTCCTCCTGATCGCCGCCCCGATCTGCATGGCCTTCCTCGCCTTCTTCGTCATGCGCACCCGCACCGGCCGCGGCATGCAGGCCACCGCGCAGGACCCGGACACCGCGAAGCTGATGGGCGTCAACACCGACCGGATCATCGTGATCGCCTTCGCCCTCGGCGCCGCCATGGCCGCCGTCGGCGCCGTCGCCTACGGCCTCAAGTACGGCGTCGTCGACTACAAGATGGGCTTCCTCCTCGGACTCAAGGCCTTCACCGCCGCCGTCCTCGGCGGCATCGGCAACATCTACGGCGCCATGATCGGCGGAGTCGTCCTCGGTGTCGCCGAGACCATGGCGACGGCGTACGTCAGCCACATCCCCGGTATGGAACAGCTCGGCGGCCAGTCCTGGGCCGACGTCTGGGCCTTCGTACTCCTCATCGTCGTACTCCTCGCCCGGCCCCAAGGCCTCCTCGGCGAGCGCGTCGCGGACAGGGCGTGAGCACCATGACCACCATCTCCGAGAACCCCAAGGCGGCAGCGGCCACCGAGCCCGCCACGGCGACCGGCCTCATCGGCTTCCTGCCCGTCGGCATCGCCCGCGCCCTCGCCCTCGGCGGCGGCGTCCTCACCGTCGCCAGCACCTTCCTCGCCTGGACCTGGACCCCCCGCTTCCCCGGCGACCTCACGTTCTACGGCTCCCCCGGCGGCCTCCAGCTGCAAGTCCTCGTCCTGGGCCTGCTCACCACCCTCTTCGCCCTCTCCTCCTACGGCGTCAAGGGCACCCGCTGGCTCACCCCCGCCGGACCCGACGCGGCCCTCAAACTCGCCGCGCTCGCCTCCTTCGCCACCGCCTGGTTCACCGTCGGCGCGATCAGCGTCGACCTCGGCGGCCCGGTCAACCTCGAGCCCGGCGGCGCCGTCGTCGCCCTCGCCACCCTGCTCGCCCTCCTCGGCGCCCTCGCCCTCCCCTTCGAGCGGCCCAAGCTGCTGCCCGTGGACCCGGAGGACACCGGCTGGGACCAGTTCAAGCACCGCTCCGCCAACAACTGGGCCACCTTCAAGGCCGCCTTCGCGACCGGCCCCGTACGCCGCCTGCCCGCGATGCACTCCTCCGTCGAGATCCTCATCATCACGGCCGTCCTCGCCGTGGCGCTCGGAGTCTTCACCTACGGCATCGGCACCGAGTACGACGAGCTGTTCCTCGGCTTCCTGATCACGGCCGGCTTCGGCTTCGCCGCCGTCAACAAGTCGGGCCTCATGCAGCAGGCCACCCAGCTCACCAAGAAGCACCAGAACCTCTCCATCGCCGGTGCCTTCACCGCCGCGGCGCTCTTCCCCTTCACCCAGACCGACGACCAGTACGCGACCCTCGGCGTCTACATCCTGATCTTCGCCACGGTCGCCCTCGGCCTCAACATCGTCGTCGGCCTCGCCGGACTCCTCGACCTCGGATACGTCGCCTTCCTCGGCGTCGGCGCCTACGCGGCCGCCCTCGTCTCCGGCGCCCCGAGCTCCCCCTTCGGCGTGCACCTCCCCTTCTGGGCCGCCATCCTGGTCGGCGCCGGAGCCTCCCTGGTCTTCGGCGTCCTCATCGGCGCCCCCACCCTGCGGCTGCGCGGCGACTACCTCGCCATCGTGACCCTCGGATTCGGAGAGATCTTCCGCATCGCCGTCATGAACACCGACGGCACCTCCGGCCCCGACGTCACCAACGGCTCCAACGGCATCGCGTCCATCCCGAACCTCAGCATCTTCGGGTTCGACTTCGGCGCCGAACACACGATCGCCGGCTTCACCATCGGCCGCTTCGCCAACTACTTCTTCCTGATGCTGCTGATCATGGCGGTCGTCGTGCTGGTCTTCCGGCGCAGCGGCGACTCCCGCATCGGCCGCGCCTGGGTCGCCATCCGCGAGGACGAGACCGCCGCCCTCGCCATGGGCATCAACGGCTTCCGGGTCAAGCTCATCGCCTTCGCACTCGGCGCCTCGCTCGCCGGCCTCGCCGGCACCGTGCAGGCACACGTCACCTACACGGTGACCCCCGAGCAGTACCTCTTCGCCGGACCCATCCCGCCCAACTCCGCCTTCCTGCTCGCGGCCGTCGTCCTCGGCGGCATGGGCACGATGAGCGGCCCGCTGGTCGGCGCCTCCCTGCTCTTCCTCATCCCGAACAAGCTCCAGTTCATGGGCGAGTACCAGCTCCTCGCCTTCGGCGTCGCGCTGATCCTCCTCATGCGCTTCCGCCCGGAAGGCATGATCGCCAACCGGCGCAACCAGCTGGAGTTCCACGAGAAGGACGAGACGCCCGCCACGCTCGCCAAGGCAGGTGCCTGAACCATGACGACCACCACCACGAAGACCACGGACTCCACGGAGCCCGTCGCCCGCGAGACCGTGCTCGACGCCCGCGGCGTCACCATGCGCTTCGGCGGCCTCACCGCCGTGCGCGACGTCGACCTCACCGTGAACAGCGGCGAGATCGTCGGCCTGATCGGCCCCAACGGCGCCGGCAAGACCACCTTCTTCAACTGCCTCACCGGCCTCTACGTCCCCACCGAGGGTGAAGTCCGGTACAAGGGCAAGGTCCTGCCCCCCACGTCCTTCAAGGTCACCGACGCCGGCATCGCCCGCACCTTCCAGAACATCCGTCTCTTCCACAACATGACGGTCCTGGAAAACGTCCTCGTCGGCCGCCACACCCGGATGAAGCAGGGCCTCTGGTCCGCACTGCTCCGCCTCCCCGGCTTCAAGAAGGCCGAGGCCGAGGCCACCGAGCGGGCCATGGAGCTCCTCCGCTTCATCGGCCTGGAGGACAAGGCACAGCACCTCGCCAAGAACCTCCCGTACGGCGAACAGCGCAAGCTCGAGATCGCCCGCGCCCTCGCGAGCGACCCCGGCCTCATCCTGCTCGACGAACCCACCGCCGGCATGAACCCCCAGGAGACCCGGGCCGCCGAAGAACTCATCTTCGCCATCCGGGACATGGGCATCGCCGTCCTCGTCATCGAGCACGACATGCGGTTCATCTTCAACCTCTGCGACCGCGTCGCCGTGCTCGTCCAGGGCCAGAAGCTGATCGAGGGCGACAGCCAGACCGTCCAGAGCGACGAGCGGGTCATCGCCGCGTACCTCGGCGAGCCCGTCGCGGAAGCACCGGAGGCCCCCGCCAAGGAGGCCGCCGAGGCCACCGAGGCTCCTGAGGCCGACGAGACCCCGGACGCCCCCGAGGCACCCGCCGACGAGGCACCGGCCACCGAAGACGCCTCCGACGACGCTTCCGAGGACACCACGCACGACCCTGCTTCGGGCAAGGAGAACGACGCATGACCGCACTGCTCGAAGTCGAGGACCTGCGCGTCGCCTACGGAAAGATCGAGGCCGTCAAGGGCATCTCCTTCTCCGTCGACGCCGGTGAGGTCGTCACCCTCATCGGCACCAACGGCGCCGGAAAGACCACCACCCTGCGGACCCTCTCCGGACTCCTCAAGCCGGTCGGCGGCCAGATCAAGTTCGAGGGCAAGTCCCTCCGCAAGATCCCCGCCCACAAGATCGTCTCCCTGGGCCTCGCCCACTCCCCCGAGGGCCGGCACATCTTCCCCCGGATGACGATCGAGGAGAACCTCCTCCTCGGCGCCTTCCTCCGCAAGGACACCCCCGGCATCGCCAAGGACGTCCAGCGCGCCTACGACCTCTTCCCGATCCTCGGCGAACGTCGCAAGCAGGCCGCCGGCACGCTCTCCGGCGGCGAGCAGCAGATGCTCGCCATGGGCCGCGCCCTGATGTCCCAGCCCAAGCTCCTCATGCTCGACGAGCCCTCCATGGGCCTCTCGCCGATCATGATGCAGAAGATCATGGCGACGATCGCCGAGCTCAAGGCCCAGGGCACCACCATCCTGCTCGTCGAGCAGAACGCCCAGGCCGCGCTCGCCCTCGCCGACCACGGTCACGTGATGGAGATCGGCAAGGTCGTGCTCTCGGGCACCGGCCAGGACCTCCTCCACGACGAGTCCGTCCGCAAGGCGTACCTCGGCGAGGACTGAGCCCCCCAGACAGAAGGCCCGCCCCACAGAGTCGTGGGGCGGGCCTTCTCACGTGCTCGGCCAAGACCTACTGCCCCTTCGCCGCCTTCTTCTCCTCGGCGTCCTCGATGACCGCCTCCGCGACCTGCTGCATCGACATCCGGCGGTCCATGGACGTCTTCTGGATCCAGCGGAACGCCGCCGGCTCCGTCAGCCCGTACTGCGTCTGCAGGATCGACTTCGCACGGTCCACCAGCTTGCGGGTCTCCAGGCGCTGGGAGAGATCGGCGACCTCCTGCTCCAAGGCGCGCAGTTCGGAGAAGCGCGAGACGGCCATCTCGATGGCCGGGACCACGTCACTCTTGCTGAACGGCTTCACCAGGTACGCCATGGCACCGGCGTCCCGGGCCCGCTCCACGAGCTCGCGCTGCGAGAAGGCGGTCAGCATGAGGACCGGGGCGATGGACTCGCCGGCGATCTTCTCGGCGGCCGAGATGCCGTCGAGGACGGGCATCTTCACGTCCAGGATGACGAGGTCGGGGCGGTGCTCGCGGGCGAGCTCGACGGCCTTGGCACCGTCACCGGCCTCGCCGACGACCGTGTAGCCCTCTTCCTCCAGCATCTCTTTGAGGTCGAGACGGATGAGGGCCTCGTCCTCGGCGATGACGACACGGGTCGTCAGCGGCGGGACGTGCGACGCGTCGGCGTCGTCGGCGGGCTGGGGCGACTCGGGGGCGGTCACGGGGGCTCCTCGATACGGGGCAAGTACTGCTCCCCCGAGCCTACCTAGCTCCTGTAATGTGGTGCCCCGCAGGGGTCACAGCGCCCTCGCTTTCTAAGGCCCCAGTACTCCAACTGGTCAGAGAGGCCGCTCTCAAACAGCGGACAGTGTGGGTTCGAATCCCACCTGGGGCACTTTTCCTTCGATTCCAAGGGCAAGCGGCCCAGGGTGATCGTCACCCACACGCGTGAAGCCTTATCTCCGCCCTGCCGCCAGCGCGAGCCGGCCCACCGCACACTGACTACGTCAGCGACTCCCCGATGTGGTGGACCCTGACCAGGTTCGTCGAGCCCGCGACGCCCGGCGGGGAGCCGGCTGTGATGACCACGATGTCGCCCGGGCGGCAGCGGCCGATGCGGAGGAGTTCCTCGTCCACCTGGGCCACCATCGCGTCCGTCGAGTCGACGTGCGGGCCGAGGAAGGTCTCGACGCCCCAGGTGAGGTTGAGCTGGGAGCGGGTCGCCGGGTCGGGGGTGAAGGCGAGGAGGGGGATGGGTGAGCGGTAGCGGGAGAGGCGCTTGACCGTGTCGCCGGACTGGGTGAAGGCGACGAGGAACTTGGCGCCGAGGAAGTCGCCCATTTCGGCGGCGGCTCGGGCGACGGCGCCGCCCTGGGTGCGGGGCTTGTTCCGTTCGGTGAGGGGCGGGAGGCCCTTGGCGAGGACGTCTTCCTCGGCGGCCTCGACGATCCGACTCATGGTGCGGACGGTTTCGATGGGGTAGCGGCCGACGCTGGTCTCGCCGGAGAGCATGACGGCGTCGGTGCCGTCGATGACGGCGTTGGCGACGTCGGAGGCCTCGGCGCGGGTGGGGCGGGAGTTGTCGATCATCGAGTCGAGCATCTGGGTGGCGACGATGACGGGTTTGGCGTTCCGCTTGGCGAGTTTGACGGCGCGCTTCTGGACGATCGGTACCTGTTCGAGGGGCATTTCGACGCCGAGGTCGCCGCGGGCGACCATGATGCCGTCGAAGGCGGCGACGATCTCTTCGATGTTGTCGACGGCCTGCGGCTTCTCGATCTTGGCGATGACGGGGAGCCGGCGCCCTTCCTCGTCCATGATGCGGTGGACGTCGTCGATGTCGCGGGCGCTGCGGACGAAGGAGAGGGCGATGACGTCGGCGCCGGTGCGCAGGGCCCAGCGGAGGTCGTCGATGTCCTTCTCGGAGAGGGCGGGGACGGAGACGGCGACGCCGGGGAGGTTGAGGCCCTTGTGGTCGGAGACCATGCCGCCCTCGATGACGAGGGTGTTGACGCGGGGTCCGTCGACGGACATGACTTCGAGGGTGACGCGTCCGTCGTCGACGAGGATGCGTTCACCGGTGGTGACGTCGGCGGCGAGACCGGGGTAGGTGGTGCCGCAGCAGTGGCGGTCGCCTTCCATGGGCTCGACGGTGATGGTGAACTCGTCGCCGCGTTCAAGGAGTACGGGGCCTTCGCGGAAGCGGCCGAGACGGATCTTCGGGCCTTGAAGGTCGGCGAGGACGCCGATGCTGCGGCCGGTTTCGTCGGAGGCTTTGCGTACGCGCTGGTAGCGCTCCTCGTGCTCGGCGTAGGTGCCGTGGCTGAGGTTGAAGCGGGCGACGTCCATTCCGGCCTCGATCAACGCCTTGATCTGGTCGTATGTTTCGGTGGCGGGCCCAAGGGTACAAACGATTTTCGCTCGGCGCATGGGTCGAGCCTAGGGCTTACCCACCAGTAGCGAGTTGGCGGGACATGACTACTCAACCACCTTTCCGTGAAAGGCTGTTGACAAGTCTTGAATCTGTGCGCCGGGGTGCTCTGATGAGCGTTTCTGGCGCCCCGGCGCACTCCGTCTCAGAGGCTGGGCGGGTTCATCGTGAAGCGGGCGACGACCTCGGCGGTCACCGTCTGGCGCTGTGGTTCGAGGTCGAGGGGCGGGGCTTCTCCGGCGCCTTCCGCGGAGTACGCGACGGCCGCCGAGCCGAACGCGGCCCGCCTCGGCATGAGGGGGTCGGTGACGCCCGCGTCCGAGAGTTCGAGGAGTGAGGCCAGGGAGGTGCCGAGGGCCTCGGCGTAGGCGCGGGCCCGTTGTACGGCTTCGGTGACGGCGAGCCGGCGTGCCTCGGCGTAGGCCGGGGAGGCCGGGCGCAGGGACCACCAGGGTCCGTCGACGCTCGTCAGTTCCAGGTCGGCGAGGCGGGTGACGAGCTCGCCGAGCAGGGTGAAGTCGGTCAGTTCGGCGGTGACGCGGACGCGTCCGTGGAAGGCGTGGATCCGCTCGCCGCGTCCTTTGCGGGTCAGTTCGGGGGAGATCGAGAGGCTGCCGGTCTCCAGCTTCTCGACGGCGGTGCCCTGGGCTTTGACGAGGTCGAGTACCTGGGCGTTGCGGCGGGTCAGGTCCGCGAGGGTGGTGGGCCGGTCGGCTCCGCGGGCGGAGACGGTGATCCAGATCCGGGCGAGTTCGGGGTCGATTTCGAGGCGGCCCTCGCCGCGGACGGTCACCTGGGGTGCCTGGGGGGTGGGGTGTTCCTGGGTCACGTCCTGGCTCCTCCGTGTTCGGCAGCGTTCGTCCACCGAACACTTTCCCACTCCGTAACCCGAAAGGGCTGTTGCCCACGGTCTGCGCTGGGCCAGAATCTACGCGCGTTGTGCGCCACGGTCGGCGCCCTCGCCACAGAGCAAAAGGGGAGAAACACATGCCGCTGAACCGCAGGACGTTCCTGGAGCGCTCGGCCGCCGCCGGGGCCGGAGTGGCCATCGTCGGAGCCGCCGCCGTTCCCGCCGAGGCCCACGGCGGCCACGGCCGCCCGCGTCCGCAGAAGCGGTACTCCTTCACCGTGATGGGTACGACCGACCTGCACGGCAATGTCTTCAACTGGGACTACTTCACGGACAAGGAGTTCGACGACAAGGCCCACAACGACGTCGGCCTCGCCAAGATCTCCACGCTGGTCGATCAGGTCCGCGCGGCGAAGGGGCGCCGCAACACGCTCCTCATCGACGCCGGTGACACCATCCAGGGCACCCAGCTGTCGTACTACTACGCCAAGGTCGACCCGATCACCGCGCGCCGCGGGCCCGTCCACCCGATGGCGCAGGCCATGAACGCCATCGGCTACGACGCCGCCGCGCTCGGCAACCACGAGTTCAACTACGGCATCCCGGTGCTGCGCAAGTTCGAGGAGCAGTGCGACTTCCCGCTGCTCGGGGCCAACGCGCTGGACGCCAAGACCCTGCGCCCGGCCTTCGCGCCGTACAGCATGCACCGGCTGCGTACCCCGCACGGCAAGGACGTCAAGGTCGCGGTCCTCGGTCTGACCAACCCCGGTATCGCCATCTGGGACAAGGCGAACGTCAGCGGCAAGATGGTGTTCCCGGGCCTTGAGGAGCAGGCGGCGAAGTGGGTGCCGAGGCTGCGGTCGATGGGTGCGGACGTGGTGGTCGTCTCGGCGCACTCCGGTTCCAGCGGCACCTCCTCGTACGGTGACCAGCTCCCCCACATCGAGAACGCCGCGGGGCTGGTCGCCGAGCAGGTGCCGGGCATCGACGCCATCCTCGTCGGGCACGCCCACACCGAGATCCCGGAGTACCGGGTGAAGAACAAGGAGACGGGCAAGGACGTCGTCCTGTCGGAGCCGCTGAAGTGGGGTCAGCGGCTGACGCTCTTCGACTTCGACCTGGTGTGGGAGAAGGGCCGCTGGACCGTCGAGAAGGTCGCCGCGCAGGTCCTCAACTCGAGCACGGTGGCGGAGGACCCGGAGATCACCGGGCTGCTCGCCGACGAGCACAAGAAGGTCGTCGCGTACGTCAACCAGATCATCGGCACGTCCACCGCCGCCATGACCACGGCCGACGCGCCGTGGAAGGACGAGCCGATCATCGACCTGATCAACGTCGTCCAGGCCGAGACCGTGAAGGCGGCCCTGGCGGGCGGCGCGTACGCGGCGCTGCCGGTCCTCTCGCAGGCCTCCTGTTTCTCCCGTACGGCCCGCATCCCGGCCGGCCAGGTCTCCATCAAGGACGCCGCCGGTCTGTACCCCTTCGAGAACACCCTTGAGGCCCGTCTGCTGACCGGCGCCCAGCTCAAGGACTACCTGGAGTTCTCGGCGCGGTACTACGTCCGGACGCCGGCGGGCGCTCCGGTCGACACCGCGAAGCTGACCAACGCGGACGGCATCCCGGACTACAACTACGACGCCGTGTCCGGTCTGACGTACGAGATCGACATCGCCAAGCCGGCCGGTTCCCGGATCGTGAACCTGGCGTTCGAGGGCAGGCCGCTCGACCCGGCGGCGAAGTTCGTCCTGGCGGTCAACAACTACCGGGCCAGTGGCGGCGGCGCGTTCCCGCACGTGGCGAACGCCCAGCAGCTGTGGGCGAACTCGGACGAGATCCGCAACACCATCATCCAGTGGGTGAAGGCGAAGGGGACGGTCGACCCGGGCCAGTTCGCGACGGTGGACTGGAAGCTGACCCGGGACGGTGTGCCGGTGTTCTAGGCGCGGCCCGGGACTCAGCTCTGTACGAGAGGCGTCAGCTTCTGGCCCTGGGCCGGGATGCTCGGCGCCTCTCGTGTCTCCAGGCCGAAGCGGGTGAAGGCGGTCCGGCGGGGCAGCGGGTAGGGCTCCTTGCCGGTGATGGAGTTGAGGATGGTCGCGCTGCGCCAGGCGGCCAGGCCGAGGTCGGGGGCGCCGACGCCGTGGGTGTGCTTCTCGGCGTTCTGGACGTGGACGGCGCCGGTCACGGAGGGGTCGAGGACGAGTCGGTAGTGTTCGTCGATCCTGGCCCGGCCGGCCGAGTCGTGGCGCAGGTACGGGTCGAGGCCGGCGAGCATGCGGTCCACCGGGCGTTCCCGGTAGCCGGTGGCGAGGACGACGGCGTCGGTGGTGAGCCGGGAGCGGGTGCCTTGCTGGACGTGTTCCAGGTGCAGTTCGACCTGGGTGGTGGCGACGCGGCCGGCGGTGCGGACCCGGACGCCGGGGGTGAGGACGGCGTCGGGCCAGCCGCCGTGCAGGGTGCGGCGGTACAGCTCGTCGTGGATGGCGGCGATGGTGTCGGCGTCGATGCCCTTGTGCAGCTGCCATTGGCGGGGCGTGAGTTCGCCGCGTACGGGTTCGGGCAGGGCGTGGAAGTAGCGGGTGTAGTCGGGGGTGAAGTGCTCGAGTCCGAGCTTGGAGTACTCCATGGGGGCGAAGGCTTCGGTCCTGGCCAGCCAGTGGATCTGTTCGGCGCCGGCGGGGCGGGCGCGCAGGAGGTCGAGGAAGACCTCGGCGCCGGACTGTCCTGATCCGATGACGGTGACGTGTCCGGCGGCGAGCAGCGTCTCGCGGTGGGTGAGGTAGTCGGCGGAGTGGAAGACGGGGACGCCGGGGGCGTCGGCGAGGGGTTTGAGCGGTTCGGGGACGTAGGGTTCGGTGCCGACGCCGAGGACGACGTTCCGGGTGTAGGCGCGGCCCAGTGCCTCGGCCTCGCCGGCGGGGTCGATCTGGGTGAAGTCGACCTCGAAGAGGCGTCGTTCGGGGTTCCAGCGGACCGAGTCGACCTGGTGGCCGAAGTGCAGTCCCGGCAGTCGTTCGCTGACCCAGCGGCAGTAGGCGTCGTACTCGGCACGCTGGATGTGGAACTTCTCGGCGAAGTAGAAGGGGAAGAGGCGTTCTCGGCTCTTGAGGTAGTTGAGGAAGGTCCAGGGGCTCGCGGGGTCGGCGAGGGTGACCAGGTCGGCGAGGAAGGGCACCTGGAGGCTGGCGCCTTCGATGAGGAGCCCGGGGTGCCAGTGGAAGGCCGGTTTCTGTTCGTAGAAGGTGGCGGCGAGGCCGCCGGGGATGCCGTGGGCGAGGGCGGCCAGTGAGAGGTTGAACGGGCCGATGCCGACGCCCACGAGGTCGTGGGGCTGGTCGGGTTCGTGCTGGGGGGTGCTGCCGGTCATCGGTGCGGGTCGCCTTCCACGAGGGTGATGAGCTGGGCCAGGTCGCCGGGGGTGGCGTGGGGGTTGAGCAGGGTGGCCTTGAGCCAGAGGCGGCCGTCGGCCTCGGCCCGGCCGAGGACGGCGCGGCCCTCGGTGAGGAGGGTGCGGCGGATGTCGGCGACGGTCGCGTCGGTGACGCCGGGGCCGTTCGGCCGGAACAGGACGGTGGTGAGGGTGGGGCGGGCCCGCAGGTCGAGTCCCGGTGCCTTCTCGACGAGGTCGGCGAGGTCCTGGGCGCGGTCCATGCAGGCGTCGACGAGTGCGCCGAGGCCGGTGCGGCCGAGTGCGCGGAGGGTGACGGCCGTTTTGAGGACGTCGGGGCGGCGGGTGGTGCGCAGGGAGCGGCCGAGGAGGTCGGGGAGGCCGGCTTCGGTGTCGTCGTCGGCGTTCAGGTAGGCGGCGGTGTGTCCGAGGGCGGTCAGGTCGTGTCCGTCGCGTACGGCGAGGAGTCCGGCGGCGGCCGGCTGCCAGCCGAGTTTGTGCAGGTCGAGGGTGACGGTGCGGGCGCGGGTCAGGCCGTCGAGGAGGCCGCGGTGGGTGCGGCTGAAGAGGAGGGGGCCTCCGTAGGCGGCGTCGACGTGGAGTTCGACGGCGTCCGCGGCGTCGCAGCGGTCGGCGATGTCCGGGAGGGGGTCGATGAGGCCCTCGTCGGTGGTTCCCGCGGTGGCGGCGACGAGGACCGGGCCGGTGAGGGTGGCGAGTACGTCCTGGAGGGCGGCGGGGTCGAGGGTGCCGCGGGGGGTGGGGACGACGACGGGCTCGGGGAGGCCGAGGAGCCAGGCGGCGCGTCGGAAGGAGTGGTGGGCGTTGGCTCCGACGACGGTGTGGACGGTTCCGTGGCGTTCCCTGGCCAGGAGCAGGGCGAGTTGGTTGGACTCGGTTCCGCCGGTGGTGACGAGGGCGTCGGGGCGGGGTGTCGGGTGGGGGTAGACCTCGGCGGCGAGGGCGGCGGTGACGAGGGTTTCCAGGGCGGAGGCGGCGGGGGCCTGGTCCCAGGAGTCCATGGAGGGGTTGAGTGCGGAGGCAGCGAGGTCCGCGGCGGCGGCGAGGGCGAGGGGCGGGGTGTGGAGGTGGGCGGCGCAGAGGGGGTGGGCGGGGTCGGCGGCGCCGGCCGCGAGGGCGCGGACGAGGGTGGTGAGGGCGTGGTCGGGGCCCGTGCCGGTGTCGGGGAGGGGGTCTCCGAGGGTCTGTCGGAGGTGCCGGGTCACGGTGTCGGGGCCGCCGGCGGGGAGGGGGCCGCCGCGGTCCGCCGCGCCGTCGCGCAGGGCGTCCAGGGTGGTGCCGAGGAGGCGGCTCAGGGCGGTGGTGTCGGCGGCGAGGGGTGGGGGTTCGGCACGCATGGACGACAGAGTGCCGGGGGTTGTCGGGGTATGTCCGGGGAGTCGGCGGGTGTGACCCGAAAGGGGGACGGCGCCCTGGGTTCAGGGCGCCGTCTTCAGGCCTGCGGGACTGCCGGGACTGCCCGGGCTGCCGGGACTGCCCGGACGGCCGGGACTTCCGGCACTGCCCGGACGGCCGGGACTTCCGGCACTGCCCGGACGGCCGGGACTTCCGGAACTGCCCGGGCCGCCGGGACTGCCAGGAACGCCGGGGTTACGAGGTGCGTGCCTTCAGGGCTCGGCGGAGGTCGTCGAGCTGGTCGACGAGTTTGCGGTGGAGGGCCGGGACCATGGGGTCGGAGGTGAGGTGGTGCTCGCCGAGGGCGAGGGACTCGGGGTCGATCGCGTACGAGGGGAAGGCGTGGCGGCCGGCCGCCTCGGCCATGGCGGCGCCGCGGCGGGCGCCCAGGGCGATGGCCGCGGGGTAGAAGCGGGGGACGTACTCCCGTACGAGTTCGGCCTGCTCCGGCTGCCAGAAGCCCTGGGCCGTGGCGGTGAAGAGGTAGTTGGAGAGGTCGTCGGTGTCGAAGAGGGCCGACCAGGCCGCGGCCTTCGCCTCCGCCGTGGGGAGGGCGGCCCGGCAGCGGGCGGCGCCTTCCTGGCCCGTGGCGCTCGGGTCGCGTTCCCGTTCGGCGGCGATCGTCGGCTCGTCGGTGGCGCCGAGGACGGCGAGGCGGGCCAGGATGCGCCAGCGCAGCTCCGGGTCGAGTTCGGGGCCGCCGTGGACGGTGCCCTCGTCGAGCCAGGACGCGATCTTGTCGGGGGTGGTGGCGCTGTCGATGAACGCGCGGACGGCGGTGAGGCGCAGCCCCGGTGCCTCGCCGTCCTCGGTGCGGCGCAGCAGGGCGCGGGCGATCTCGCAGATCGTGGCGAGGGCGGCGGGGCGGGCTTCGTCGGTGACGTACCGGTCGGCGATCTGGGTGCGGGCGAAGCCGAGGACGCCCTGGACGAGGGCGAGTTCGGTCTCGTCGACGAGGTGGGCGTGGGCGATCTCCAGGTAGTCGGCGGGGGCGAGGTCGCCGTCGCGGACCATGTCGCGGAGCGCGTTCCAGATGACGGCGCGGGTCAGCGCGTCGGGGATGCGGGAGAGGCCGCGCACGGCGGACTCCGCGGAGGTGTCGTCGAAGCGGAGTTTGGCGTAGGTGAGGTCGTCGTCGTTGACGACGACGAGGGCGGGGCGCGGGCCGGTGAGGTCGGCGGGTGCGGTCTGGGGTACGTCGAGTTCGCGGCGTTCGCGCAGGACGAGGTCGCCGGAGGGGTCGCGGTCGTAGAGGCCGACGGCGACGCGGTGGGGGCGGCTGCCGTCGCGGTCGACGGTGAGCTGCCAGTGCAGGCCGCCGCCGGTGAGGGCGGGTGTCAGGGTGTCGACGCCGGTGGTCCGCAGCCACTGTTCGGCCCAGGCGTGGACGTCGCGGTCGGTGGCGGCGGCGAGGTTGTCGATGAAGTCGGCGAGGGTGGCGTTGCCGAACTTGTGGCGCTTGAAGTGGATGTTGATGCCGGCGAGGAAGTCCTTCTCGCCGAGCCAGGTGACGAGCTGGCGGAGAGCGGAGGCGCCCTTGGCGTAGGAGATGCCGTCGAAGTTGAGGAGGGCGGAGGCGGTGTCGGGGACGGAGTCCGGGTCGGGGGCGACGGGGTGGGTGGAGGGCCGCTGGTCGGCCTCGTACCCCCAGGCCTTGCGGGTGACGCCGAAGTCGACCCAGGTGTCGGGGAAGAGGTCGGAGCAGGCCTCGTTGACGGTCTGGTAGCCCATGTACTCGGCGAAGGACTCGTTCAGCCAGATGTCGTCCCACCAGCGCAGGGTGACGAGGTCGCCGAACCACATGTGGGCCATCTCGTGGGCGATGATCATGGCGCGGGTCTGCCGCTCGGTGACGGTGACGGCGGAGCGGAAGACGAACTCGTCGCGGAAGGTGACGAGGCCGGGGTTCTCCATGGCGCCCGCGTTGAACTCGGGGACGAAGGCCTGGTCGTAGGAGTCGAAGGGGTACGGCTCCTCGAACTTCTCGTGGAAGCGGTCGAAGCAGGCCTTGGTGACGGCGAGGATCTCGTCGGCGTCGGCGTCGAGGTGGGGGGCGAGGGAGCGGCGGCAGTGGATGCCGAAGGGGAGCCCGGCGTGTTCGGTGTGGACGGAGTGCCAGGGGCCGGCGGCGACGCAGACGAAGTAGGTGGAGAGCGGCGGGGTGGCGGCGGCCTTCCACCGGCCGTCGGGCTGCCGTTCGGTGATGCCGTTGGCGAGGACGGTCCAGCCCTCGGGGGCGGTGACGGTCAGCTCGAAGACGGCCTTGAGGTCGGGCTGGTCGAAGGCGGCGAAGACGCGCTGGACGTCCTCCATGAAGAGCTGGGTGTAGACGTACGACTCGCCGTCGCTGGGGTCGGTGAAGCGGTGCATGCCTTCGCCGGTGCGGGAGTACCGCATGGTCGTGCTGATCCGCAGGACGTGCTCGCCCGCGCTGACGCTCAGCGGCAGGCGGTTCCCCTCCAGGGTGGTGACGTCGAGGGGCTCGTCGTCCAGGAGGGCCGCGTGCAGGGTCTCGGGCTTGAGCTCGACGAAGGTGTCCCCGGCGGTGCGGGCGGTGAACCTGACGAGGGTGGTGGACTCGAAGGTCTCGTCGCCGGTGGTGAGGTCGAGGTCCACGCTGTAGTGCTGGACGTCGAGGAGCTGGGCACGGGTCTGCGCTTCGTCGCGCGTCAGTACGGACATGGCCCTATGCTGCCCGATGCGCTTCGCGCCGGGCAGGGGTGGTGGGGGCCTGGACGTCCCCGGTGGTTCTCAGGCGAGTCCTGAGCCGTTCAGGTGGGTGAAGGCGGCGGTGATCCGGGGGCGGTCGTAGCCGGCCGGGCCGGCCGCGCCGCTGGAGAGCAGCGTGTGGAGCAGGATCCGGGCCTTGGCGGGGTCGAGGGGGCCGGCGGGGATCAGTCCGTGGTGCAGCAGGTCGTATTCGGAGCCGGGGCTGCGGTAGGTGTCGGTGAGGGTCGCTCCGCCGCCGGTGCGGGAGGCAAGGACGACCGGGATGCGGCGGGCGATCTCGGCGAGCGGCTCGACGAGCCAGCCGGGGGCGTGGCCGGCGCCGAAGGCGGCGACGACGAGGCCCTGGAAGCGGTCGTCGACGGCGTCGAGGAGTTCGCCGCGGTCGCCGAGGGAGAGGGTCACCAGGGCGACCCGTACCTCGGGGTCGAGCTTGAGGGGGCAGGCGGCGGCCGGGACGGCGGGGCGGAACAGGATGCGGGGTTCGCCCTCGACGACGGTGCCGAGCGGCCCCGCGCCGGGCGAGGTGAAGGTGGCGACCGAGGTGGTGTGGCTCTTGCGGGCGAGCCGTGCGGCGTGGATCTCGTCGGCGAGGACGACGAGGACGCCGAGGTCGCGGCAGGCCGGGTCGGCGGCGACGGCGAGCGCGGCGGCCAGGTTGGCGGGGCCGTCGGCGCCGGGGAGGTCGGGGCGGCGCATGGCGCCGGTGACGGCGATCGGCTGCTCGGTGGTGCAGAGCAGGTCGAGGAGGAAGGCGGTCTCCTCCAGGGTGTCGGTGCCCTGGACGACGACGACGCCGGAGCCGGCCGCGACGGTGGCGCGGATCTCGGCGGCGAGCGCGGCGAGGTCCGCGTGGGTGAGGGTGGAGCTGGGGACGCGGCGGAAGTCGTTGAGGACGATGTCGTGGTCGCCGCCGAGTTCGGCGAGGACCTCCTGTCCGCTCATGCGGGCCGCGTCGCCGCCGCGTGCGGAGATGGTCCCTCCGAGGGTGAAGACCGTGACGCGGGCCATCAGCGTGCTCCGTCCGCAATCGTCTCGTGGTGGCGGATGACCTCGGCGATGATGAAGTTCAGGAGTTTCTCCGCGAAGGCCGGGTCCAGTTTGGCGCTCTCCGCGAGTTCCCGCAGCCGGGCGATCTGGCGGGACTCGCGCGCGGGGTCGGCGGGGGGCAGCTGGTGCCGGGCCTTGAGGACGCCGACCTGCTGGGTGCACTTGAAGCGCTCGGCGAGCATGTGCACGACCGCCGCGTCGATGTTGTCGATGCTTTCGCGCAGCCGGGTCAGCTCGGCGGTGACGGTCGGGTCGATGTCGGTGGAGTCGCTCATGATCGACGAGCTTAGACCGATCTGGGGAGGATCGTGGGCGGGTGTTCGGGATCCGGAACGGTGGTGCTCCAGCCGCCGTGCACGGACCGTCCCTGCTGTTCGCGGAAGCGGATGGGGGCGGTGCCGACCCGGCGGGTGAACAGCCGGGAGAAGTAGGCCGGGTCGTCGTAGCCGACGCGGCGGGCGACGGCGGCGACGGGCAGTTCGGTGGCGGCGAGGAGCTCCTTGGCGCGGCCGAGGCGGACGGTGAGCAGGTAGTCCTTGGGGCTGCAGCCGGCGGCGCGGCGGACGGCGGTGCGCAGTTCGGCGGCGGTCATGCCGTGCCGGGCGGCGTGCTCGGCGACGGAGAGCGGCTGGAAGGCGTCGCGGGCGAGGGCGGCGAGGACGGGGTCGCCGTCGGCGTTGGTGTCGGCGCGGGCGCGGCGCAGGGCGACGAGGAGTTCATGGACGGCGGCGCCGGTCTCGACCTCCAGGAGGGGGTTGCCGGGGCGGGCGGCGCGGGCTATCCGGCCGATGGCGGCGCGGGCGGGGGCGGCGTCGGAGAGGGGGACGACGGGCCGGTCGGGTTCGATGTAGCCGAGCTCGGTGTAGGTGGTGGTGGCGGGGCCGGTGAAGTCGACGAAGGCCTCGTCCCAGCCGGTGCCGGGGTCGGCGCCGTAGTGGTGGGGGGTGCCGGGGGTCAGCCAGAGGAGGGCGGGGGCGGTGACGGTGGTGCGGCGGCCGTCGGCGCCCAGGTACCAGCCGCTGCCGGCGGAGACGACGACGGCCACGTGGTGGTCGAGGGTGCGGGGGCCGACGGTGGGGAGGGTGCCGTGCTGGAGCCCTACGCCGAGGCAGACCAGTCCGAGGCGGTGGTGGACGGGGCTGGGTGTGAAGTAGCGCATCCAGGTGTGGTACATGCGGTGGTGCCCCTCCCCGGGGCCTGGGGTTCAGGCCCCCGCGTAACGTCCAAACTGCGACGATCTTTGTCCATGGACCGGTTCGCCGCCAGAGGGCGAGGGTGAGGCCATGAGCACGTTCGCTGTGGGTGACGAGGACTTTCTGCTCGACGGCCGGCCGGTGCGGCTGCTCTCGGGGGCGCTGCACTACTTCCGGGTGCGCGAGGAGCAGTGGGAGCACCGGCTCGGGATGCTGCGGGCGATGGGCCTGAACTGTGTCGAGACGTACGTGCCGTGGAATCTGCACGAGCCGGAGCCGGGGCGGTACGCGGACGTGGCGGCGCTCGGCCGGTTTCTGGACGCGGTGGCCCGGGCCGGGATGTGGGCGATCGTGCGCCCGGGGCCGTACATCTGCGCCGAGTGGGAGAACGGCGGGCTGCCGCACTGGCTGACGGGGCCGCTGGGGCGGCGGGTGCGGAGCTTCGACCCGGAGTTCCTCGCGCCGGTGGAGGCCTGGTTCCGGCGGTTGCTTCCGCAGGTGGTGGAGCGGCAGATCGACCGGGGCGGGCCGGTGGTCCTGGTCCAGGTGGAGAACGAGTACGGGAGTTACGGCAGCGACCGGGCGTATCTGGAGTGGCTGGCGGAGCTGTTGCGGGGCTGTGGGGTGGCCGTGCCGCTGTTCACCTCGGACGGGCCGGAGGACCACATGCTGACGGGGGGTTCGGTGCCGGGGGTGCTCGCGACGGCGAACTTCGGTTCGGGGGCGCGGGAGGGCTTCGCGACGCTGCGGCGGCATCAGCCGTCGGGGCCGCTGATGTGCATGGAGTTCTGGTGCGGCTGGTTCGACCACTGGGGCACGGAGCACGCGGTGCGGGACGCGGCGGACGCGGCGGAGGCGCTGCGGGAGATCCTGGAGTGCGGGGCGTCGGTCAATGTCTACATGGCGCACGGGGGCACGAACTTCGGTGGCTTCGCGGGGGCGAACCGGGCCGGTGAGCTGCACGACGGTCCGCTGCGGGCGACGGTGACCTCGTACGACTACGACGCGCCGGTGGACGAGGCGGGGCGGCCGACGGAGAAGTTCTGGCGTTTCCGTGAGGTGCTGGCGGCGTACGCGGAGGGGCCGCTGCCGGAGGTTCCGGAGCCTCCGGCGCGGCTGGCGGCCCCGGTGTCGGGCGGGCTCGACGGGTGGGCTCCGCTGGAGGCGGTCCTGGAGGTGCTGGGCGGCGAGGAGTCGGTGACGCCGGTGCCGCCGGTCTTCGAGGAGCTGGGGGTGGACCGGGGCCTGGTGCGCTACCGGGTGGCGGTGCCGGGTCCCCGGCAGCCGTACCCGCTGGGTGTGACGGGGTTGCGGGACCGGGCGGTGGTGTACGTCGACGGGGTCCTGGCGGGGGTGCTCGACACGGTGGACGGGGAGGACGTGTCGCTGTCCGAGCCGGTGGCGGGGCCCGCGGTCGTCGATCTGTGGGTGGAGTCGCTCGGCCGGGTCAACTACGGGCCGCGGCAGGCGGAGCCGAAGGGGATCACGGGCGGCGTCCGGCACGAGCGGCAGTATCTGCACGGGGTGCGGGCGCGGGGCCTGCGGCTGGACGCGTTCGAGGCGGCGGCGGTGGACAAGGTGCCGTTCGGCGCGGGCGCCGGCGGTCCGGGGCTCCACCGGGGGACCTTCGAGGTGGCGGGCGCGGGTGACGCGTGGCTGCGGCTGCCGGGCGGGACCCGGGGCTTCGTGTGGCTGAACGGTTTCTGCCTGGGCCGCTACTGGCCGGCGGCGGGCCCGCAGGACGCGCTGTTCGTACCGGGTCCGGTGCTGCGGGAGGGCGCGAACGAGGTGTGGGTGCTGGAGCTGGAGGGGGCGGGGGCGCCGACGGTGGAGCTGAGCTGAGCTCCGTACGGGCCGGATCGCGGGACGGGTCCTGGCTCCGTACGGGTGCTCCGGGGCGGTCGGCGCCCTGGAGCGCGTACGCCGGGGGCCCCGGGGCGGTGGTCGCCCCGGGGCCCCGGTGTGCGGGGTGCGGCGGGTTACAGGGTGGCCGCCGCGGACTTGATGGCGGCGGCGAAGGTCGAGACCTCCGTGTAGACGCCCGGGTAGCCGGCGCGGGCGCAGCCCTCGCCCCAGCTCACGATGCCGACCTGGACCCACGCTCCGGCGTTGTCCTTGCGGAACATGGGGCCGCCGGAGTCACCCTGGCAGGTGTCGACCCCGCCCTGGCTGTAGCCGGCGCAGATCTCCTCGGCGGGGACGAGGTCGCTGCCGTACGAGCTCTGGCAGGAGGCGTCGGAGACGAACGGCACGTTCGCCTTGAGCAGGTAGCGCTGCTGGCCGCCGCCCTCACGGGCGGCGCCCCAGCCGGCCACCGTGAAGGTGCCGCTGTTGTACGCGGTGGTCTCGGCGATCTTCAGGTTGGGCAGCGAGGTGATGGGGCTGGCGAGCTTGATCAGCGCCCAGTCCTTGCCCTTGCCGTTGTAGCCGGGGGCCTGGAGGACCTTGGTGGACCGGACCTTGATGGCGCTGCTGCTCTGCAGGTCGACGACACCGGCGGTGGCGGTGATGCTGGTGTTGTTGCCGGAGCCGCTGACGCAGTGGGCGGCGGTGAGGACGACCTGCGGCGAGATCAGCGAGCCGCCGCAGCCCATGGAGAGCCGGACCATCCACGGGAACTCGCCCTGGGCGGCGCGGGTGCCGCCGACGACGGGTGCCGGGGCGGCGGAGGCGGTGGTGGGCTGGAGGCTGACGGCCGCGAGGACGACGGCGCCGGCCGCGGCCAGCTTCTGGAGCGCACGGACCATTCGGTTCTGACTCACGTGTCACTTCCTTCTTTCATGGGGGGTTGCCTCGACGGGTGATGACATGCGCCCGTCAAGTCATGTCCGGATTATGGACAGCGCTCAACTGCCCCCACAAGGAAGCCTTTTCGGCCAACCCGAACGACGGAACCGTACAGTGGAGACAAGGGGGAATCCGGCATGCCGAACCAGCAGGAGGGCGACCGTGTCGCCCGGGGCTTCCCGCACCGCGACACGGTCGGTGCCTCGCTCACCGCGCTCTACCGGCGCCTCTCCCCGGACGGCGTGCACCGCTATCCGGCCAGCGTCCCGGCCGCCGACGTCGCCCTCGGCGACGACGAGGACCTGCACCTCGGCACCCAGCGGGTGGCCCGCGCCCTCGTCCGGCACCTGCGGCTGCCGGAGGCCCGCATGGTCGTCAGCTTCCGCCCGATGGAGTACGCGGCGGCGGTGGAGCTGACGGCCGGACCGGAGTACTTCGTGGAGCTCAACGACCGCTTCCGCAGCCGCCGCCGGGACATCGGCGCGGCCCTCGCCCACGAGATCACCCACGTGCTGCTGCACCGGCTGGGCCTCGGCTTCCCCGGCACCGCCGACAACGAGATCCTCACCGACGTCGTCACCACCTACCTGGGCGCGGGCTGGCTGCTGCTCGACGCGTTCCGGCAGGACGGCGTGGAGAGCCAGAAGCTCGGCTACCTCACCCCCGAGGAGTTCGGCTACGTCCTCGCCAAACGGGCCGAGGTGTTCGGCGAGGACCCCTCCCCCTGGTTCACCAGCGCGGTGGCGTACGAGGCGTGGGTACGCGGCCGGGCCGAGGCCGGCCGGGAACGGGCGGCGCCGCCGCTCGCCGGGGCGGGCTGGGCCGAGCGCCGCCGGTACGGCTGGGAACGGCGCCGGGGCAGGGCGGCCGCCGGAGCCCCGTACGCCTTCGAGGGCGGAGCGCCCGCGACCGGCGTCTCGTTCCCCTGCCCGGTCTGCCGCCAGCGCCTCCGCGTCCCGGCCGGCCGGACGCTGCGGGCCCGGTGCGGGGTGTGCCGGACGGTCCTGGAGTGCGCGGGCTAGGGGGTCTCCCCCGACGGGTCCTGGAGCAGGCTCTTGTGGAAGTGGACGTCCTCGGCGCCGCCCGGGATGCCGAGGACCCGGCCGGTCTCCACGTACCCGTGCCGGCGGTAGAAGTCCGGGGCCTGGAAGGTGAACGAGGAGACGGTGGCGCGGTCGCAGCCGCGCCGCCGGGCCTCGTCCTCGGCGGCGCGCAGCAGCCGGCTCCCCCAGCCGTCCGCGCGGCTGTCCTCGCGGACCCACAGCATGTCGATGCCGAAGAGGCCGCTCCAGGTCCAGCCGGTGAGCCCGCCGATGAGTTCGCCGTGCGCGTCGACGGCCTTCACGGACAGCTCTCCCTGGTCCTCGGGAGTGGTGTTCGTGGCGGCGAAGTTGAACGCGTCGAGGCCCCGCTCCAGGGCCTTGGCGAGGGCGGCGTCCCCGTCGCCGACGCTCAGCGTCGCGTCACCGTGGCCCTGATCCTGATCGTGCGTCATGCGGCCCGATTCTGGCACAGGCGTACGAGCGGGCCGGGGCGCGCCGGGAGCCGGGCGGCAAACGATTTGCGCCAGGGCCGGACGGCGGGTCAGGGTCGGGGCATGAGCACGCTGTTCGACGCCATCCGGGACGGGGACGAGGACGGGGCCGTACGGGCCCTGCGCGACGGGGCCGGCCCCGAGGACGTGGAGGACGGGGAGACCGCGCTGTACCGCGCGGCGGTGGGCAACGAGGCCGGAATCGTACGGGTGTTGCTCGCCGCCGGGGCCGATCCGGGGCGGGGCAGCGGCGAGGACGGCGCCGACCTTCCGCTGTGCGGCGCGGCCGTCGGCGGGCACACCGAGGTGGTGCGCGCCCTGCTCGCGGCGGGCGCGGAGGCCGACCAGGAGGAGGCGTTCGGCTTCACGGCCCTCGCCTGGGCCCTCCGGCTCGGCCACGCCGACACGGCGCGGGCGCTCCTGGAGTACGGCGCCGATCCCGACCGGCGCGGCCCCGACGGCGTCCTGCCGCTCGTCGCCGCCGCCCGCCGCGGCTCCACCGGCTGCGTCCGGGCGCTCCTCGACCACGGGGCGGACGCCCGGGAGGCGGCGCTGCGGGAGGCGCGGCGCTGGATCGGCGCCGACATCGCCGCCGAGCTGCGGCGCGGTCTCGTCGCCGGGAACGAGGGCGGGCAGACCTTCGAGGCGGTGGTCCGCCGGGTCCGGGAGGACGGCGGGGTGACCGTCGTCGTCGAGCTGCTGCGGGAGGACGGCGCCCCCGGGCGGGGCGACGAGCGCCAGACCGGGCACGCGGCGATCGCCACGCTCCTGGAGTCCTCGCTGGGGCTCCGCACCTCGCACGAGGAGCTGGCGGCGCGGGCGCTGCGCTGCGGCGATCCGGAGCTGGACGACTGGACGACGGCGGTGGCCGAACTGTCGGGCCGGGCCGACGAGGAGACGTTCGTGGCGGCGGCGGCGTGGTGCGCGTACCGCGATCCGCTGCGCCGGGCGCTCGGCGCACGGGTCCTCGGGGCGCTGCCCGGCTTCGCCCCGAGCGCGGTACCGGTGCTGCGACGGCTCGCGGCGGAAGTGGTGACATCGGCCCCGACGCGCGAGGCCGCGTCCGGGCGGGCCGCAGCCGGGCCCGCCGCGCGGGAGCCGGTGTTGTCGGTGGTTTCGGCGCTCGGGGAGTGTGCGGATCCGGCGGCCGTGCCCGACCTGCTCGCGGCGGCCGCCCATCCGGACGCGGCGGTGCGGCGGGCGGTCGCCGGTTCCCTGGCCGGGATCGTGCCGGCCGGGCACGCGGAGGCGCTCGGGGTGCTGCTCGCGCTGAGCCGGGACGGGGACGCGCGGGTGCGGGACTGGGCGACGCTGGCGCTGGCCGAGCTGCCCGACGACACCCCGCTCGTACGGGAGGGGCTGGCGGAGCGGCTCGGCGACGCCGATCCGGAGACGGCGGCGGAGGCGGCGCGCGGGCTGGCGATCCGTCAGGACCCGCGCGCCGTCGACGCGTTGGCGTCGGCCCTCGCGGACGGCGATCCGGAGGGCACGGCGCGGGAGACGGCGCTCGCCGCCCTGGAGTACGTCCGCGATCCCCGGGTCAGGACCCGGCTGGAATGGACCACCCCGCGCCGCGCCTGAGGGGACGCGGACCGCTCAGCAGCCGTGGTCGATCAGGTCGAAGGACGCGTAGTGGTCGGCGGTGTAGTAGTCCTCCTGCGCGGAGGCGCCGGTCACGATCCGGCGGGCGCCGCGGGTGGGGACGCCCGGGGTCTTGACCGTGTACTCGTGGTAGTAGCCGAGCGAGTGGGCCGGCAGGACCCGCTCCCGGTTCTGGAAGACGGAGCCGTCCTGGCTGTACGGGAACGGGCCGCCCGCGTCGATCAGGCGCAGGGTCGTGTGGGCCTCGCCGGGGAGGGCGGAGGAGCAGATGTGTCCGACGGCCGCGTTCGTCGCGACGGAGGTCACGACGGCGGTGGGGGCGGGGGCCGGGGCGGCGGTGGCCGGGGCGCCGAGGAGGAGGGAGGAGAGGAGGGCGGTGGCGACACCGCCGGCGAGGGTGAATCGAGGGGGGATTCGCATGGCTGCGATTTTGACGCGCGTAGATCCGGCCGGGGAACCCCAACGCCCTTGTATTCGCCGGACGTTAACTCCTTGCCCGCCTACGTGGGGATCCCGTGAGGACCGGCGTGGTCCGGGCCGCGCGGGGTACGCGGCCCGGCCGCCGGGCCCCGGGAGGGCCCTGCCTCACGCCCCGTACACCGGGTGGGGCGGCGTCGCCTCCGCGAGGAGGCGGCGGGCCGTCTCCCCCGCTTCCGCCGGGCTCCTGCGGGTCCCCTTGTCCGCCGTCGGGCCCGGGCGCCAGCCCTCCATGACGGTGAGGCGGCCTCCCTCGGCCTCGAAGACCCGCCCGGTCACTCCCGCCGACGCGGCCGAGCCGAGCCAGACCACGAGGGGGGACACGTCCTCGGGCAGGGCGTCGAGGCCGCCGAAGACCTGCTCGGTCATCCGGGTCCTGGCGGCCGGGGCGATCGCGTTGACCTGGACGCCGTAGCGGGCGAGTTCCGCCGCGGCGACGAGGGTGAGGCCGATGATCGCGGCCTTGGCCGCCGCGTAGTTGCCCTGTCCGACGCTGCCGAGCAGGCCGGCGCCGGAGGTGGTGTGGACGATCCGGGCGTCCGGCGCGCGCCCGGCCTTGGCCTCGGCCCGCCAGTGCGCGGCGGCGTGCCGCAGCGGCAGGAAGTGGCCCTTGGCGTGCACCCGCATGACCGCGTCCCAGTCCTCCTCGTCGAGGTTCACGAGCATCCGGTCGCGGAGGAAGCCGGCGTTGCTGACGAGGGTGTCGAGCCGTCCGTACGCGTCCAGGGCGGTCGTGACGAGGGAGGCGGCGCCCTCGGTGGTGGCGATGTCGCCGCCGTGGGCGACGGCCCGGCCGCCCGCCGCGCGGATCTCCTCGACGACCGCGGCGGCGGGGCTTTCGGGGCCGGGGCGGCCGTCGAGTCCGACCCCGAGGTCGTTGACGACGACCCGGGCGCCTTCGGCGGCGAAGGCGAGCGCGTGGGCCCGGCCGAGTCCGCGGCCCGCTCCCGTCACGATCACGACGCGACCCTCACAGATTCCCATCTCAGCTCTCCTTGTCGGCGGTCGGGGCGGTGGTGGTGCCGTTGACGTTCGCGGCGTCGAGGAAGGCGGGCCGTTCTCCGCCGCCGTGCACGAGGAGCGAGGCTCCGGAGACGTAGGCCGCCCGGCCGGAGGCGAGGAAGACGGCGGCTTCGCCGATCTCGTCGGGGGCGGCGAGGCGGCCCAGCGGTACGGTCCGGCCGACGGCGGCGATCCCGGCCTCGTCGCCGTAGTGGAGGTGGGACATTTCGGTCTCCACCATGCCGAGGACCAGGGTGTTGACCCGGATCTCGGGGGCCCATTCGACGGCCATCGAGCGGGCGAGGTTCTCCAGGCCCGCCTTGGCGGCGCCGTAGGCGGCCGTGCCCGGGGAGGGGCGGGTGCCGCTGACGCTGCCGATCATGACGACGGTGCCCCGGGCGGCCCGGAGCAGGGGGTGGGCGGCCAGGGTGACGGTGAGCGGGGCGGTGAGGTTCAGCTCGACCACCCGTGCGTGGCGTTCGGCGTCGCTCTCGCCCAGCAGGCGGTACGGCGTGCCGCCCGCGTTGTTGACGAGGACGTCGAGCCGTCCGTACCGCTCGGCGAGAGTGCTGAGGAGTTCCTGTACGGCGGTGGGTTCCCGCAGGTCGACGGGGTGGAACGCGGCGGTGCGGCCCGCCGCTTGGACCGGCGTGTCGGGGGGTCTGCGGGCGCAGACGGCGACGTGGGCGCCGGCCCGCAGAAAGGCGCGGGTGATGCCCGCGCCGACGCCGCGGGTTCCGCCGGTGACGAGCACGACCCTCCCGTCCAGCTCCATCGGCTGCTACCTTCCTCCCCAAGGGTACCTAACAAACGTTTGGTGGAAAGGTAGCTGATCCGCTCATGGGTGTCTGCACCTCTCGCCCGGCTCCGGGCGTGGCCCTGGTCACCGTCGACTTCCCACCCGTCAACGCCCTGCCCGTCAAGGGCTGGTACGCGCTGGCCGACGCCGTCCGCGCGGCCGGCCGCGACCCGGAGGTCCGCTGTGTCGTGCTCACCGCCGAGGGCCGCGGCTTCAACGCGGGCGTCGACATCAAGGAGCTGCAGCGCGACCCCGGGCACACCTCCCTGATCGGCGCCAACAGCGGCTGCGCCGAGGCCTTCGCCGCCGTGTACGAGTGCGAGGTGCCGGTCGTGGCCGCGGTCGCCGGGCACTGCCTGGGCGGCGGCATCGGCCTCGTCGGCAACGCCGACGCGATCGTCGCCGCCGAGGACGCCGTGTTCGGGCTGCCCGAGCTGGACCGGGGCGCGCTCGGCGCCGCCACCCATCTGGCCCGGCTCGTGCCGCAGCACCTGATGCGCACCCTCTACTTCACCTCGCGGACCGTGACCGCCGCCGAACTGCACGCCCACGGCTCGGTGTGGCGGGTGGTCCCGCGCCCCGGGCTGCTCGACGCGGCCCTCGGGCTCGCCGGGGAGATCGCCGCCAAGGACGGCAGCCTCCTCCGGCTCGCGAAGGCCGCGCTCAACGGCATCGACCCCGTGGACGTGCGGCGCAGCTACCGCTTCGAGCAGGGCTTCACCTTCGAGGCCAATCTCAGCGGTGTCGCCGACCGGGTCCGCGACACCTTCGGAAAGGAGGGCTCCCCGTGACCGACAAGACCATGACCCCCGAGGACGTCGTGGGCCGGCTCCGGTCGGGCATGACGATCGGGATCGGCGGCTGGGGCTCCCGGCGCAAGCCGATGGCCCTGGTCAGAGCACTGCTCCGGTCCGAGATCGGCGATCTCACGGTGATCTCGTACGGGGGCCCCGACATCGGCCTGCTCGCCGCCGCCGGACGGATCAGGCGGCTCGTCGCGCCCTTCGTGACCCTGGACTCGATTCCCCTCGAACCCCACTACCGGGCCGCCCGCGAGCGCGGCACCCTCGCCCTCACCGAGCTCGACGAGGCGATGTTCATGTGGGGCCTGCACGCCGCCGCCAACCGGCTGCCCTTCCTGCCGGTCCGGGCCGGCCTCGGCTCCGACGTGATGCGGGTCAACCCGGAACTGCGGACCGTCACCTCCCCGTACGAGGACGGCGAGGAGTTCGTCGCCGTGCCCGCGCTGCGCATGGACGCCGCCCTCGTCCACCTCAACCGCGCCGACCGGCTCGGCAACGGCCAGTACCTCGGCCCCGACCCGTACTTCGACGACCTGTTCTGCGAGGCCGCCGACACCGCGTACGTCTCCTGCGAACGCCTCGTCGACCGCTTTCCACCGGACACCGTCCCCCAGACCCTCGTCGTCAGCCGCCACAGCGTCACCGGCGTCGTCGAGACCCCGAACGGGGCCCACTTCACCTCCTGCGTCCCCGACCACCCCCGCGACGAGCCGTTCCAGAAGCTCTACGCGACCACCCCCTGGCCCGAGTTCGCCGAGCGCTTCCTCTCGGGCAAGTCCGAGGACGACTACCAGGCGGCCGTACGGGCCTGGCACACCGAGCGCGAGGAGCAGCGGACGTGACGACGGAAGCGACGACGGCCGTCAGCCGGGCCGAGTACTGCGTGATCGCCTGCGCCGAGGCCTGGCGCGACAACGGCGAGGTGCTCGCCAGCCCCATGGGGCTGATCCCCTCCCTCGGCGCCCGGCTCGCCAAGCGGACCTTCTCCCCCGGCCTCCTGCTCACCGACGGCGAGGCGCTGCTCGTCGGCCCCGACGGGGAGCCCGAGGGCTGGCTGCCGTACCGCAGGCACCTCACGATGGTCACCGGCGGCAAGCGGCACGTGATGATGGGCGCCAGCCAGATCGACCGGTACGGCAACCAGAACATCTCCTGCATCGGCGACTGGGAGCGCCCGGCCCGGCAGCTCCTCGGCGTCCGTGGCGCGCCGGTCAACACCCTGAACAATCCGGTGAGTTACTGGATCCCCAAGCACTCGACCCGGGTCTTCGTGGCACGGGTCGACATGATCTGCGGCGTCGGCTACGACCACGCCGTCGGGCCGTACCACCGGCTGCCCCGGGTGGTCACCGACCTCGCCGTGCTCGACTTCGAGACGCCCGACCACGCCATGCGGCTGGTGTCGGTGCACCCGGGCGTGACGGTCGACGAGGTGCGCGCGGCCACCGGCTTCGAGCTGGTGACCGACGGGGACGTCCCGGACACCCGCGAGCCGACCGCCGCGGAACTGCGGCTGATCCGCGAGGTCATCGACCCGGCCGGGCTGCGCGACCGCGAGGTCCGGGCCTGATGGAGACCGCCCTGACCGAGCTGGTCGGCGTCCGCCACCCGATCGTGCAGACCGGCATGGGCTGGGTCGCCGGCCCCCGGCTCGTCTCCGCCACCGCGAACGCGGGCGCGCTCGGCGTCCTCGCCTCCGCCACGATGACCGTGGACGAACTGCGGGCCGCCGTCCGCGAGGTGCGGTCCCGCACCGACCGGCCCTTCGGGGTGAACCTGCGGGCCGACGCGGGCGACGCCCGCGAACGGGTCCGGATCATCGTCGACGAGGGGGTGCGGGTCGCCTCCTTCGCCCTCGCGCCCTCCCGCGACCTGATCGCCGAACTCAAGGACGCCGGGGTCGTCGTGATCCCGTCCGTCGGCGCCCGGCGGCACGCCGAGAAGGTCGCCGGCTGGGGCGCGGACGCGGTCCTCGTCCAGGGCGGCGAGGGCGGCGGCCACACCGGCGAGGTCGCGACCAGTGTGCTGCTGCCGCAGGTGGTGGACGCGGTCGGCATCCCGGTGATCGCCGCGGGCGGTTTCCACGACGGGCGGGGCCTGGTCGCCGCCCTCGCCCACGGGGCGGCGGGCATCGCGATGGGCACCCGGTTCCTGCTGACCTCGGACTCCACGGTGCCGGAGGCGGTGAAGGCCCGCTATCTGGCCGCCACGGTCAAGGACGTCACGGTGACGACGGCCGTGGACGGGCTGCCGCACCGGATGCTCCGCACCGAACTCGTGGCCTCCCTGGAGAACGCCGGCCGGGTCCGGTCGCTCACCCGGGCCCTGCACCGGGCGAACGGTTTCCGCCGGCTTTCCGGGCTCTCCTGGCCCGCGATGATCCGCGACGGACTGGCCCTGCGCCACGGCAAGGACCTGAGCTGGAGCCAGGTCCTGCTCGCCGCGAACACCCCGATGCTCCTGCGGGCGTCCATGGTCGAGGGCCGCACCGACCTCGGCGTGATGGCCGCGGGCCAGGTGGCGGGGGTGATCGACGACCTGCCCAGCTGCGAGGAGCTGATCACCCGGATCATGGCCGAGGCCGCGCAGGTGCTCCGCGCCCTCCCCCGCCCCGAGACGTAACACCCGCTCCCACCCTCAACCCCCTTGAGCCGCAAAGGAGTCCGGCCGTGCACCTGTCTCGACGCGCGCTGCTCACCGCCACCGGGGCCACCGCCCTGGTGGCAGCCCTGCCCCCGGAGGCGATCGCCAGAACCGGCCCCCGGTCCGCGCGGGCGACCGCCATCCGGCAGATCCCCCTCCAGGGCGCCGTCAACGTCCGCGACCTCGGCGGATACCTCACGTACGACGGGAGCCGGGTCCGTCACGGGCTCGCCTACCGGGGCGACCACCTCGCCAAGCTCACCGCCGCCGACCTGACCACCCTCGCCGGGCTCGGCCTCCGCACCGTGGTCGACCTGCGCATCCCGACGGAGGTCGGGTACGACGGCGCCGACCGGCTCCCCGCCGGGGTCGTCCCGGTCGCCCGGCCCGTCACCGACAACGGCCTGTTCGGGCGGCTGCTCACCGCGATCGGCTCCCGCGACCCGGTGCGGCAGGAGGAGATGCTGGGCGGCGGACGGGCCGCCGCCTTCATGCGCGAGGTGTACCGGACCTTCGTCACCGACGCGGCGAACCGGGCCGCCTTCGCGGCCACCCTGCGGGACCTCGCCGATCCCCGCAGGGGGCCGCTGCTGCTGCACTGCACCTCGGGCAAGGACCGCACCGGCTGGACCGGCTGGCTGCTGCTCACGCTGCTCGGCGTGCCCGATTCCCTCGCCCGCCAGGACTACCTGGCCTCCAACACCTTCCGCGCCGCGTACGACGCCCGGGTGCGGGAGGGGCTGAAGCAGGGCGGGCTCATGCAGAACCCGGACCTGATCATCCCGCTCCAGGAGGTGCGGGCGGAGTACCTCGACACCGCCCTGGAGCAGCTGCGCTCCTCGTACGGGAGCGTGTTCCGCTACGTGTCCGAGGGCCTCGGCCTGGAGTTCCGCGAGCTGCTGGCGCTGCGCGAACGGCTGGTGCCCGCGGCCTGACGCCCGCCGCGGCCGGCACCGGCCGCGGCGCCACGGCCGCCGCCCGTGCCGGAGCCGGCGCCCCGGCCGCCGCCGGTGGCGCGGCCCGCGCCACCGGTGGAGCCGGCCGCGCGGCCCGCGGAGCCGGTCGAGCGGCCGGTGGCCGTGCCCGTGGCGCGGCCGGAGCCCGTACCCGTAGCAGCCGAGCCGCCGGCCGTGGCCGGACGGCGGCGACGGCGGTTGCCGCCGCTGCCGCTGCCCGCGCCGCCGCCGGTGCCGGCGGGCTTGCGCGGCGGGGTGGGCTGCGGGATCTCGATGACGACCGGGACGCCCGAGGGCTCCCGCGCGCCGGTCAGCTCGGCGAGCTGCTCGTCGCTGGACTTGATCTGCGCGGTGCGGGGGCTGATGCCCGCGTGCGACATCAGACGGCCCATGTCGCGCTTCTGCTCGGGCAGGACCAGGGTGAAGACGCTGCCGGACTCACCGGCGCGGGCGGTGCGGCCGCCGCGGTGCAGGTAGTCCTTGTGGTCCATCGGCGGGTCGACGTTCACGACCATGTCGAGGTCGTCGACGTGGATGCCGCGCGCGGCGACGTTCGTGGCGACGAGCGTGGTGACCTGACCGCTCTTGAACTGGTCCAGGGTCCGGTTGCGCTGCGGCTGCGAGCGGCCGCCGTGCAGGCCGGAGGCCCGTACGCCGTTGGCGAGGAGCCGCTTGACCAGCCGGTCCACGGACCGCTTGGTGTCCAGGAAGAGGATCGTGCGGCCGTCGCGGGCCGCGATCTTCAGCGTGACGGCCTTCTTGTCGGTCTCGTCCATCACGTACAGGACGTGGTGCTCCATGGTGGTGACCGCACCGGCCGAGGGGTCGACGGAGTGGACGACCGGGTCGTCGAGGAACATCTTGACCAGCCGGTCGACGTTCCGGTCCAGGGTGGCCGAGAACAGCAGGCGCTGCCCGCCCGGCTCGACCTGCTTCAGGAGCTTCGTGACCTGCGGCAGGAAGCCCATGTCGGCCATCTGGTCGGCCTCGTCGAGGACCGTGACGGCGACCTGGTCGAGCCGGCAGTCGCCGCGGTCGATGAGGTCGTGGAGCCGGCCAGGCGTGGCGATCAGGACCTCGGCGCCGCGTCGCAGCGCGGAGGACTGCCGACTGATCGACATGCCGCCGACGACGGTGGTGATGCGCAGCCGCAGCGCGGCGGCGTACGGGGTGAGCGCGTCGGTCACCTGCTGGGCGAGCTCGCGGGTGGGCACCAGGACCAGCGCGAGCGGCGCGCCGGACTCGGCGCGGCGGCCGGCCGTGCGGGCGAGGAGCGCGAGGCCGAACGCCAGGGTCTTGCCGGAGCCGGTACGCCCCCGGCCGAGCACGTCACGGCCGGCCAGCGAGTTCGGGAGGGTAGCGGCCTGGATCGGGAACGGCTCCGTGACGCCCTGCTCGCCCAGGGTCCGCAGCAGGCCCTCGGGCATGTCGAGGTCGGCGAAGGCGGCCACCGCGGGCAGCGCGGGCGTCACCGTCTCCGGCGGCGTGAACTCGCTGGGCGGCGGGGGCGCGGTGGGGCGGCGCCCGCCGCGGGAGGCCTTCGGCTGTGACGTGGACTTCGCCTGGGCGGTGCGGGGGCTGCGCTTGTGAGGGCGTTCGGAGCGGGTCATGCGTGCCTTTCTGGCCGGCGTTCGCGGCACAGCCAGGGCCCGCACCTGCACGGTGCGGGCCCCGGCTGCTCTACCCGGAACACGCGATACGGGCCCCGGCTGTATGTCCCGGAGCGCGCGGTGCGAGCTCCGGATGTCTCTACCGGAACAATAGTGCGCCCCGGAACCTTCCCGCCTCTCCCGATCGGTCCCCGGACGGATCAGACCTGCCCAGCGGGGTGGGACGTGGGCGACCTCACAGCCGCCGGGCGGTCGTCACAGCCGTTCGACGACCGTGACGTCCGCCTGACCGCCGCCCCCGCACACGGGCCCCTCCCCCACTCACAGCCGTTCGATGACCGTGACGTTCGCCTGACCGCCGCCCTCGCACATGGGCCCCTCCCCCACCGGCCACCCTCGCACCGCTCGGCCCGAGGGGGCCTCCCGGGCTTCGGCCGGCTGCGCCTGCCTCCGGCAGGACGGTCCCGGCACCCGGCCGCGGCCCACTCACAGCCGTTCGATGACCGTGACGTTCGCCTGACCGCCGCCCTCGCACATGGGCCCCTCCCCCACCGGCCACCCTCGCACCGCTCGGCCCGAGGGGGCCTCCCGGGCTTCGGCCGGCTGCGGCCCACTCACAGCCGTTCGACGATCGTCACGTTCGCCTGGCCGCCGCCCTCGCACATGGTCTGGAGGCCGTAGCGGCCTCCGGTGCGTTCCAGTTCGTGGAGGAGGGTGGTCATCAGTTTGGCGCCGGTGGCGCCCAGCGGGTGGCCCAGGGCGATCGCGCCGCCGTTGACGTTGACCCGGGCCGGGTCGGCGCCGGTCTCCTTGAGCCAGGCGAGGACGACGGGGGCGAAGGCCTCGTTGATCTCGACGAGGTCGATGTCGTCGATGGCCAGGCCGGTCTTCTTCAGCGCGTGGGCGGTGGCGGGTATCGGCGCGGACAGCATCCGGATCGGGTCCTCGCCGCGGGCCGAGAGGTGGTGGATCCGGGCCCGGGGGGTGAGCCCGTGTGCCCGGACGGCGTCCTCGCTCGCGAGGAGGAGGGCGGCCGCGCCGTCGGAGACCTGGGAGGAGCAGGCGGCGGTGATGGTGCCGCCCTCGACGACCGGCCGGAGCCCCGCCATCTTCTCGGCGCTGGTGTCGCGGCGCGGCCCCTCGTCGGTGGTGACGTCCCCGTACGCCGCGGTCTCCCGCGTGAAGCGGCCCGTGTCGATCGCCGCCAGGGCCCGCCGGTGCGAGCGGAGGGCGAACTCCTCCTGGTCGCGGCGGGTGATCCGCCACTTCTCGGCGATCAGCTCGGCGCCGTGGAACTGGTTGACCGGCGCGTCGCCGTACCGGGCCCGCCAGCCCTCGCTGCCGTGGAAGGGCCCGCCGGTGAGGCCGAGGGGCTCGGCGGCCTGCCGGGAGGCGAAGGCGATGGGGATCATCGACATGTTCTGCACGCCCCCGGCGACGACCAGGTCCTGGGTGCCGGACAGGACGGCCTGGGCGGCGAAGTGCACGGCCTGCTGGGAGGAGCCGCACTGGCGGTCGACGGTGACCCCGGGGACCTCCTCGGGGAGGCCCGCCGCCAGCCATGCCGTACGGGCGATGTCGCCGGCCTGCGGCCCGACGGTGTCGAGGCAGCCGAACACGACGTCGTCGACGGCGGCCGGGTCGATCCCGGAGCGGGCGACGAGGGCGTTGAGCACGTGGGCGCCGAGGTCGGCCGGGTGGACGGACGCGAGTCCGCCCCCTCGGCGCCCCACGGGCGTGCGGACCGCTTCGACGATGTAGGCCTCGGGCATGGCGACTCCTCCGGTGTGTTCCTGGCGTCGAGGGCCGGATCGGGCCCTAGGCGCGTACGGCGATCCCGTCCAGGACCATCGACAGGTACTGGCGGGCGATCTCCTCGGGGCTGTGCAGGCCGCCCGGGCGGTACCAGGACGCGGCGACCCAGACGGTGTCGCGGACGAACCGGTAGGTGAGGCGGACGTCGAGGTCGGCGCGGAAGACCCCGGCGGCGACCCCGCGCTCCAGGGTGCCGAGCCAGGCCTTCTCGAACTTGCGCTGCGAGTCGGCGAGGTAGTGGAAGCGGGGCAGGTCGGTGAGGTGCCGGGACTCCTTCTGGTAGATGGCGACGGCGGCGCGGTGCCGGTCGATCTCGCGGAAGGACTCGGTGACGAGGGCCTCGATGGTCTCGCGGGGTCCGCGGCCGGCGGCGAGGACGGCGTCGTAGCCCTCCCACAGTTCGCCGAGGAAGGTGGAGAGGATCTCGTCGAGCATCGACTCCTTGGAGTCGAAGTGGTAATAGAGGCTGCCGGCGAGCATCCCGGCGGCGTCCGCGATCTTGCGGACGGTGGTGGCGTTGTACCCCTGCGCGGCGAACACCTCGGCCGCCGTGTCGAGGAGTTCACGGCGCCGCTCGGGCCCGCCGCTCACCTGGGTCTTCTTCTTGTCTGCAGTGTTCGGCACGGGTCCATTCTGGTCCTAGGCGTGCTGACTGCTGACGGAGACCGTCTCGCCGGTCATGTAGGAGGAGTAGTCGCCGGCGAGGAAGACGATGACGTTGGCGATCTCCCAGGGCTCGGCGTACCGCCCGAAGGCCTCGCGGGCGGTGAGCTCGTCGAGGAGCTCGGTGGTGGTGACCTTGGCCAGGTGGGGGTGCATGGCGAGGGACGGGGAGACGGCGTTGACGCGGACGCCGTAGGCGGCGGCCTCGGCGGCCGCGCAGCGGGTGAGGGCCATGACCCCGGCCTTGGCGGCGGCGTAGTGGGCCTGTCCGGTCTGGGCGCGCCAGCCGACGACGGAGGCGTTGTTGACGACGACGCCGCCGGTGCCGGTGTCGCGGAAGCGGCGCAGGGCGGCGCGGGTGCAGCGGAAGGTGCCGCCGAGGGTGACGTCGAGGACCCGGTTCCACTGCTCGTCGGTCATGTCGGCGAGGTCGGCGGTGCCGCCGAGGCCGGCGTTGTTGACGGTGATGTCCAGGCGTCCGTGGAGCCGTACGGCGGTGTCGTACAGCGCCTGGACCTGGGCCTCGTCGGTGACGTCGCAGGTCTGGGCGGCGACGGAGTCCGCGCCGAACGCGGCGGCGAGCGCGGTCTCGGTCTCCTTGAGCCGTCGGGTGTGGGCGTCGCTGAGGAGGACACGGGCGCCCTCCTCCAGGAAGCGGCGGGCGGTGGCGCCGCCGATGCCGGCGCCGGCGGCGGCGGTGATCACGGCGGTCCGGCCGGCGAGCAGTCCGTGGCCCGGTACGTAGGGGGGCGGTGGGGTACGGGTCATGGGCGCGGCTCCTTCGGGAGGCCGAGCACCCGCTCGGCGATGATGTTCCGCTGGATCTCGCTGGAGCCCGCGTAGACGGTGTCGGCGCGGGAGAAGAGGAACAGCCGCTGCCAGTCGTCGAGTTCGTAGGGTGCTCCGGCGGCGAGGGTGGCGGCGGGGCCGCACACCTCCAGGGCGAGTTCGCCGAGGTCGCGGTGCCAGTGGGACCAGTACAGCTTGGCGGCGGAGGGGTCGGTGCCGCGCAGGGCGCCGGCCCGGAGGGCTTCGAGTCCGGCCCAGGCGCGGGTGAGGCGGTCGCGGATGTCGGGGTCGGCGGCGGCGCCGTTGCGGCGGGCGAGGGCGACGAGGGCGTCGAGTTCGCGGCGGAAGCCGACCTGCTGGCCGAGGGTGGAGACGCCGCGTTCGTAGCCGAGGGTGGCCATGGCGATGCGCCAGCCGTCGCCGGGTGCGCCGACGACGTGGGCGGCGTCGGTGACGGCGCCGTCGAAGAAGACCTCGTTGAACTCGCTGGTGCCGGTGAGCTGGACGATGGGCCGGATCTCGACGCCGGGCTGGTCGAGGGGGACGAGGAGGTAGGAGAGCCCGGTGTGGCGCGTGCTGCCCGGTTCGGTGCGGGCGAGGACGAAGCACCACTGGGCCTCGTGGGCGAGGGAGGTCCAGATCTTCTGGCCGTCGATCACCCAGCTGCCGCCGGTCAGGGTGGCGCGGGTGCGGACGGCGGCGAGGTCGGAGCCGGCGCCGGGTTCGCTGTAGCCCTGGCACCAGAGTTCCTCGACGGCGCGGATCGGGGGCAGGAAGCGGGCCTTCTGCTCCTCGGTGCCGTGGTCGACGAGGGTGGGGCCGAGGAGTTGTTCGCCGATGTGGTTGACCCGGGCGGGGGCGTCGGCGAGGGCGTACTCCTCGTGGAAGGCGATCTGTTCCGCGACGCTCGCGCCGCGGCCGCCGTACTCCTTGGGCCAGCCGACGCAGGTCCAGCCGTGGGCGGCCAGGTGCCGCTCCCAGGTGAGGCGTTCGGCGAAGGCCTCGTGCTCGCGGCCGGGTCCGCCGCGTCCTCTGAGGGCGGCGAAGGAGCCGCTGAGGTGGGTCTTCAGCCAGCCCCGTATCTCCGTCCGGAACTCCTCGACGCTGCTCATGGCCGTACGTTAACCTACCAAACACTTGTTAGGGAACGGGTGAGGGCGGGGTGACCGATGGATCTCTCGTACACACGGACCGAGGAGGCCTTCCGGGCGGAGGCCCGCGAATGGCTGCGGGAGCACGTCCCCGCGGAGCCCCTGCCCTCCCTGGAGACGGCCGCGGGCTTCGCCGCCCACCGCGCCTGGGAGGCCGAACTGGCCGCCGCCCGCTGGTCGGTGGTCTCCTGGCCCGAGGAGTACGGGGGCCGGGGCGTCGACCTCGCCCACTGGCTGGTCTTCGAGGAGGAGTACTGGGCCGCCGGGGCGCCCGGCCGCGTCTCGCAGAACGGCGTCCAGCTCCTCGCCCCCACCCTCTTCGACCACGGCACGGCGGAGCAGCGCGCCCGGGTGCTGCCCTCGATGGCGACCGGGGAGACGGTCTGGGCGCAGGCCTGGTCCGAACCCGAGGCCGGCTCCGACCTGGCGTCCCTCACCTCCCGCGCGGTCCGCACGGACGGCGGCTGGCTGCTCTCCGGGCAGAAGACCTGGTCCTCCCGGGCCGCCTTCGCCGACCGGGCCTTCGGCATCTTCCGCAGCGACCCGGACGCGGACCGGCCCCACCGGGGGCTCACCTACCTCATGTTCGACCTGCGGGCGCCGGGGGTGACGGTCCGCCCGATCGGCCGGCTCGACGGGAAGCCGGCCTTCGCGGAGCTCTTCCTCGACGAGGTCTTCGTCCCCGACGCCGACGTGATCGGGGAGCCGGGCCAGGGCTGGCGCATCGCGATGTCCACCACGGGCAACGAACGGGGCCTGATGCTCCGCTCCCCCGGCCGCTTCCTCGCCGCCGCCGACCGGCTCGTGGGGCTCTGGCGCGCGGAGGGCGACCCGGCCGACTCCGCGCTGCGGGACCGGGTGGCGGACGCGGTGATCGGGGCGCGCGCGTACCAGCTGTTCACGGCGGGCGCGGCGGCCCGGCTCGCGACGGGCGCGGCGGCGGGCGCCGACTCCAGCCTCAACAAGGTCTTCTGGTCGGAGTACGACCTGGCCCTGCACGAGACGGCGCTCGACCTCCTGGGCCCGGACGGCGAACTGGCGGACGGCGCCTGGGCCGAGGGGTACGTCTTCTCCCTCGCGGGCCCCCTCTACGCGGGCACCAACGAGATCCAGCGCGACATCATCGCCGAGCGGCTGCTCGGCCTCCCGAAGGGGCGCCGCTGATGGGATTCCTGCCGACCGACGAACAGCGGGCCTTCGCCCGCTCCCTGGACGCGATGCTCACCGCCTCCGACACCCCGGCGGCGATACGGGCCTGGGCGGGCGGCGAGCCAGGACCGGGGCGGGCGCTGTGGGGGCGGCTCGCGGAGGCGGGCGTGTTCGCGCTCGCGGTACCGGAGGCGTACGAGGGGATGGGGCCGCTCCCCGTCGAACTGGCCCACGCCTTCGTGGAGCTGGGGCGGCACGCGGTGCCCGGCCCGGTGGTGGAGACGGTGGCGACGGCGGTGCTCCTCGGCGAGCTGGCCCGCCTGGGCGAGCCGGGTCCGGCGAAACGGCTCCTGCCCGGCCTCGCGGCGGGCGAGTGGACGGCGACGCTCGCGGCCCCCGCGACCCGGGCCGCACGGCACCCGGTCCCGTACGCCCTCGACGCCGACCGGGCCGACGCGGTGCTCGTCGTCCGGGGCGAGGAGCTGTGGCGGGCGCCCGGTCACGGCCCGGTCCGGGTCTCCGCCGACCCGGCGCGGCGGCTCGCCCGCCCGGCCCCCGGCGGGGAGCTGCTCGCCGAGGGTCCCGCGGTGGCCGCGGCGGCCGCGGCGGCCCGGCGGTGGGCGATGCTGGCGACGGCGGCGCAGTCCCTCGGCGTGGGCCTGGCGCTGCTCGACCGGTCGGTTGCCTATGCCCGGCAGCGCACCCAGTTCGGCGCCCCGATCGGGTCGTTCCAGGCGGTCAAGCACCGGCTGGCCGACACGCTGCTCGCCCTGGAGTTCGCGCGGCCGCTGCTGTTCGGCGCGGCGGTGGCGCTGGCGGACGGGCGCGCCCCGGACGGCGACCTGGCGGCGGCCAAGGTGACGGCCGGCGAGGCCGGGTACGGGGCGGCCCGGACCGCCCTCCAGGTGCACGGGGCGGTCGGCTACACGGAGGAGCTGGACCTCTCCCTGTGGCTCCGCAAGGCCCGTCCGCTGCGCGACGCCTGGGGCGCCCCGGCCGCTTGCCGGGCGGCCGTCCTCGCCCCGTACGCCTGAGGGGTGCTCAGACTCCTTCGCGGGGCGGGCTCTCGTCGTTGCCGCGCCGGAAGGTCCGGGCGCGGCGGCCGGCGGTCCAGGAGCGGAGGACCAGTTCGTCGCCGTCCACCCAGGTCCGTACGACCTCGGTGGGCTCCACCCGGAAGAGGTGGAAGGGCTGGGGCTCGTCCGCCTCGGCCACGTACCGGGCGATGGTCTCGGGGTCGGTGATCTCGACCGCCCGCCCGGAGATCCGGACGTCCCCGCCGCCCATGTCGGTGCCGCGGCCGAGGTTGGCGAGGAGCGAGAGCCGGGGGTCGCGGCGCAGGTCGCGGGCTTTGCGCGAGCCGGGCATCATGCCGAGCCAGAGCTCGCCGAAGCGGAAGCCGACCTCGATCCCGCTGAGCCGGGGCGAGCCGTCCGCGCGCAGGGTGGCGAGGGCGTGGTGGGTGTGCTGCCCGAAGCGCTCGCGTACGGTCGCGGCGAGTTCGGGCTCGGCGGCCTCGAAGGCCGACCAGGTCGTCGTCGGGTGTCCGGTGTCTCCCATGACTCCAGGAAACACCGGATACCCGACACCTACGGTCCGGATTACTCCGTACGTCCGAGAAACGGGGACGGGAGCAGGGTCAGGAACGGGAACGGGGTCAGGAGGCGGGGGCGGTCGCGGCGCGCTCGGCCGCGCTGCGCTCGACGCAGAACTCGTTCCCCTCCGGGTCGGCGAGGGTCGCCCAGCCGCTGCCGTCCGGGTTCCGGTGGTCCTCGAACAGGGTGGCGCCGAGGCCGATCAGCCGCTCGACCTCCTCGTCACGGGTGCGGTCCAGCGGCTTGAGGTCCAGGTGGATGCGGTTCTTGACCGACTTCGCCTCGGGGACCTGGATGAAGAGGAGGCCGACGCCGGGTGCCTCGACGAGCACCTCCTCGTCGCCCGGCTTGTCCGCGTCCGAGATCGTGGAGTCCAGCGCCTTCGCCCAGAAGCCGGCCAGGGCGTAGGCGTCGGCGCAGTCGATGGTGACGTGTCGTACGAGAGAGCTCATGGGGGCATGCTCTCCCAGCGGCCCGGGAGACGGCCAACGCTTTCTCAGGAGCGGCCGGTTCCCTCCGGAGGATCCAACTCCTCGATGTCCGCGAGCATGGCGTCGGCCAGGTCGCGTTCGGCGGCGTAGTAGCGCTCGGCCCACCGGAGGGTGAGCCGGGGGTACGCCCAGGCCTCGTCCGCCGACGCGTCCGCCGCGTCGGCCTCGGCGCGCAGCCGCATGCCCTCGGCGTGCGCCCGGTGCGCGGCCAGGATCTCCCGCATCCGCTCGGGTTCCAGGAGGTGTCCGAGCCAGAGCCGGAGCATCGGTCCGTGCTTGAGGACGGGCGGGTCGAGCGGGGCGGTGCGGGCCCAGGTGCGGACGGCGGCGAGGCCCTCGTCGGTGATCCGGTAGACGCGTTTGTCCCGCGAGCCGGCCTCGGGCGGGACCAGGCGGGAGCCGGCGAGGCCGGCCTGCTCCAGGCGCTTGAGCTCGCTGTAGATCTGGCTGAAGGAGGGGCTCCAGTAGAAGAGCCCCAACGACCGGTCGGACCACTTCTTGATGTCGTAGCCGGACAACTCCCGCCCGAAGGAGAGCAGTCCGAGCACGGCCCAGCTGGTCGCCGGGAGCGCCGGCACGGTCTCTTCGTCCGCCACGGTCGGCAGTCTACGGCCCTTCCCTCCCCCACCTATGCCTGCTAGAAGTATTTCGATTAGGCATAGTCGCCGATCCTCTCCGGGAGGAGCTCCCCGTGAAGTTCTCCATGATCTTCGAAGCACAGCTCGTCGACCCGACCCCCGACCGCGAACACCGCGTCCTCCACGACTGCGTCGAACAAGCCGTCCTCGCCGAGGAGATGGGCTTCGACCGCGTCTGGGCGGTCGAACACCACTCCCTCACCCAGTACGCCCACATGAGCGCCTCCGAGATCTTCCTGACCTGGGTCGCCGCCCGCACCCGCACCCTCCGCGTCGGCCACGGCGTGGTCACCATGCCCTTCGGCTACCAGCACCCCGTCCGCGTCGCCGAACGCGCCGCCATGCTCGACGTGCTCTCCGGCGGCCGGGTCGACATCGGCGCCGGACGCGGCGCGACCCGCCAGGAGATGCGGATGTTCGGGGTCCGCCCCGAGGACACCCGGCCGCAGACCGAGGAGGCCCTGCGGATCTTCGCCGCCGCGTGGCGCGAGCCGGAGTTCGAGTGGCACGGCACCCTCGACATCGGCCCCGGCGCGGTCCTCCCCCGCCCCGTCCAGCGACCCCACCCGCCGCTCTTCATGGCCTGCTCGCAGCACGCGTCGCTCCGGCAGGCCGCCGAACTCGGCATCGGCGCCCTGGTGATGGGCTTCGCGGGCGCCGAGGACGTCCGCGCGATGCGCACGGTGTACGACGAGGCCCGCGCCGCCCGGGACGGCTCGCGCCTCGTCTCCACCGAGGTCAACGACCACTTCTCCGCCCTCTGCCCCACGGTCGTCCTCGACGACGCCGACCGCGCGCTCCGGCTCGGCACCCGGGGCCAGCGCTTCTTCGCGGAGTCCATCGCCCACTGGTACGGCGGCGCCCCCGCGCCCACCGGGTACGCGGAGGACGAGGACCACACCGCCGCGCTCGCCCGCGAACGGGAGGCGCTGGTGGCCCGGCTGCACGAGGCGGACATCCCGGCCCGGCCCGTCGACACCGGCACCTACAACACCGACCACGCCTACGGGGACGCGGCCACCGCGATCAGCTACGTCGAGCGGCTCCGCGAGATCGGGGTCGACGAGGTGATGTGCCTGATCCAGATGGGCACGGTGCCGCAGGAGGCCTGTCTGGAGACGATCCGCCAGTGGGGCACGAAGGTCATCCCCCACTTCAGGCAGCCGGAGCCCCGGTCATGACCCTCGACGGCAAGGTCGTGGTCGTCACCGGCGCGGCCCGCGGCCAGGGCGCGGCCGAGGCCCGGCTCCTGGCGGCGGCCGGGGCGCGGGTGGTCCTCACCGACGTCCGGGAGGAGGAGGGCCGGGCGGTCGCGGCGGAGCTCGGCGGGGCGGCGGTCTTCGTCCGGCACGACGTGACGTCGGCGGACGACTGGCGGACGGTGACGGACACGGCGGCCGCCGCCTACGGCAGGCTCGACGGGCTCGTCAACAACGCGGCCCTGTGGCGCACCGCGCCCGTGCAGGCGGAGACGTACGAGAACTTCGCACTCCTCCTCAGGGTCAACCTGCTGGGCCCGTTCCTCGGCATCCAGGCCGTGCTGCCCGCGCTCCGCGAGGCGGGCGGCGGCTCGGTCGTGAACGTGTCGTCCACGGCCGGGCTGACCGGCCTCCCCGGCCACGCCGCCTACGGGGCGGGCAAGTTCGGCCTGCGGGGCCTCAGCCGCTCGGCGGCCCGCGACCTCGCCCCGTACGGCGTCCGCGTCAACACGGTCCACCCGGGTGCCGTCGACACCCCCATGACGGCGGCGGTCGCTGGGCGGGACTGGTCGCACCTGCCGCTCGGCCGGATGGGCCGCCCCGAGGAGATCGGCGAACTCGTCGTCTTCCTGCTCTCGGAGGCGTCGTCGTACGTGACGGGCGCGGAGTTCACCGTGGACGGAGGCCTGACGGCATGACGACGCCCCACGCACGGCCCGGCGACCCCCTCACCCCGGCCGCCCGCGCCCTCTGCGACGCGATGTCGGCGGGCTTCCCGCGCCCGGAGGCGGGCGCGGAAGCATTGCGGGCGGCGGCGAGGGCACACCTGGGCGAGCTGCCCCCGGCGCCCGGCGCATCGGCGAACGGCGTTCCCGTCCGCCTCTACGAAGGCCCCGGGGACCCGGTCGTCGTCTTCGCCCACGGCGGCGGCTGGGTCCTGTGCGACCTGGACACCCACGACCGGACCTGCCGCGCGCTCGCCTCCCGTACCGGCGCGACCGTCGTGTCCGTCGACTACCGGCGGGCGCCCGAGCACCGTTTCCCGGCGGCCGAGGACGACGTGTGTACGGCCCTGGGGTGGGCGGCCGACCGGTATCCGGGCCGCCCGCTGGTCCTGGCGGGCGACAGCAGCGGCGGGAACCTGGCCGCGGCGGCGGCCCTGCGCGCCCGCGACGGAGGCGGCCCGGCACCGGCGGGCCAGCTCCTCGTCTACCCGGCCCTGGACCACCGCCTGGAGGGGCGGTCGGCCCACGACTTCGCGGAGGGCTACTTCCACACCACGGCCCACATGCGGTGGTACTGGCGGCAGTACGTGGGCCCCGACGGCGACCCGGCGGCCGCCTCCCCCGGCCTGACACCCGACGTCACCGGCCTCCCGCCGACCCTGATCGTCCTGGCCGACTGCGACCCCCTGCGCGACGAGGGCCTCGCCTACGCCCGCCGCCTCTCCGCCGCGGGCGTCCCCGCCCGGGTCCACCTCCACACCGGCATGTTCCACGGCTTCCTCGGCGGCACGGGCCTCCTCCCGGAAGCCGACGAAGCACTGGCCGGGGCGGCGGCCTGGCTCACTACCCTGTGCGGGTGAGGCCCGGGGGCGCCGGGGTCCCTCGTCGCGGACGCGCAACAGCGCCCACCCAGTCGTCCGGTCGGGGACATTCGGGGGGCGCCGCGCTCAGTTCCGTACGTCGTTGTACGGGACGTTGGGGGGGTGATCCGGTCGGATCAGACCATCAGCGAACGGTCCGTCGGGCGGATCGGGGCCGGCAGGGAGCTGGCTCCGGTCAGGTAGCGGTCCACGCCCCGGGCGGCCGAGCGGCCCTCGGCGATGGCCCAGACGATGAGCGACTGACCGCGGCCGGCGTCACCGGCGACGTACACGCCATCGACGTTGGTGGCGAAGTCCGCGTCACGGGCGATGTTACCCCGCTCGTCGAGGTCCAGACCAAACTGGGCGACCAGGCCGTTCTCCACGTCCGTGCCGGTGAAGCCCATCGCGAGCGTGACCAGCTGGGCGGGGATCTTGCGCTCCGTGCCCGGCTTCTGGGTCAGCTTGCCCTCGACGAACTCGACCTCGACGAGGTGGAGGAACTGGACGTTGCCGTCCTCGTCGCCCTCGAAGTGGGTGGTGGAGACGGAGTAGACCCGCTCGCCGCCCTCCTCGTGCGCGGAGGTGACCTTGTACAGCATGGGGAAGGTCGGCCAGGGCTGGCCCGGGTTCCGCTCCTCGCCCGGCTTGGGCATGATCTCCAGCTGCGTGACCGAGGCCGCGCCCTGGCGGTGGGCCGTACCGACGCAGTCGGCACCGGTGTCGCCGCCGCCGATGACGACGACGTGCTTGCCCTCGGCGGTGATCGGCGGGGCGACGAAGTCACCCTCGACGACCTTGTTCGCCAGCGGCAGGTACTCCATCGCCTGGTGGATGCCGTTCAGCTCCCGGCCCGGGACGGGCAGGTCGCGGGCGGTGGTGGCGCCGGCGGCGATGACCACCGCGTCGAACCGCTTGCGCAGGTCCGTCGACGTCAGGTCGCGGCCGATCTCGATGCCGGTGCGGAACTTGGTGCCCTCCGCGCGCATCTGCTCGATGCGGCGGTTGATGTGGCGCTTCTCCATCTTGAACTCGGGGATGCCGTAGCGCAGCAGGCCGCCGATGCGGTCGGCGCGCTCGTACACGACCACGGTGTGGCCGGCCCGGGTCAGCTGCTGGGCGGCGGCGAGGCCCGCCGGGCCCGAGCCGATGACGGCGGCGGTCTTGCCGGAGAGGCGCTCGGGCACCTGCGGCTTGACGTCGTTGGCGTCCCACGCCTTGTCGATGATGGAGACTTCGACGTTCTTGATGGTGACGGCCGGCTGGTTGATGCCGAGGACACACGCCGACTCGCACGGGGCCGGGCACAGCCGGCCGGTGAACTCCGGGAAGTTGTTGGTGGCGTGCAGCCGCTCCGACGCCGCCGACCAGTCCTCGCGGTAGGCGTAGTCGTTCCACTCCGGGATGAGGTTCCCGAGCGGGCAGCCGTTGTGGCAGAACGGGATGCCGCAGTCCATGCAGCGGCCGGCCTGCTTGCTGATGATCGGCAGCAGGGAGCCGGGAACGTAGACCTCGTTCCAGTCGCGCACACGCTCGGCCACGGGGCGGGTCTCGGCGACCTCGCGACCGGTGGTCAGGAAGCCCTTGGGGTCAGCCATGGGTCGCCGCCTCCATCATCTTCTCGGTGGTCTCGGCCTCGGAGAGACCGGCGAGCTCAGCGGCGTCCTTGGCGGCGAGCACTGCCTTGTACGTGGTGGGGATGATCTTGCTGAACCGGTCCGCGTTCGCGGTCCAGTCGGCAAGGAGCTTCTCGGCGACGGTGGAGCCGGTCTCCTCGTGGTGGCGGCGCACGACGTCGTGCAGCCACACCTTGTCGGAGTCCGACAGGGCCTCGATCGCCTCCAGGTTGCCGGAGTTGACGTTGTCCCGGTCGAGGTCGACGACGTAGGCGACACCGCCCGACATGCCGGCCGCGAAGTTGCGTCCGGTCTCGCCGAGGACGACCGCCGTACCGCCGGTCATGTACTCGCAGCCGTGGTCGCCCACGCCCTCCGAGACGACCAGGGCGCCGGAGTTGCGGACGCAGAAGCGCTCGCCGGTGCGGCCGCGGAGGAACAGCTCGCCGCCGGTCGCGCCGTACCCGATGGTGTTGCCCGCGATGGTCGAGTACTCGGCGAGGTGGTCGGCGCCCCGGTCGGGGCGGACGATCACGCGGCCGCCGGAGAGGCCCTTGCCGACGTAGTCGTTGGCGTCGCCCTCCAGGCGGAGGGTGACACCGGCCGGCAGGAAGGCGCCGAACGACTGGCCCGCGGAACCGGTGAACGTGATGTCGATGGTGTCGGCCGGGAGGCCGGCGCCGCCGAACCGCTTCGTCACCTCGTGGCCGAGCATGGTGCCGACCGTGCGGTTGATGTTGCGGATGGCGACCTGGGCGCGGACCGGCTGGGCCTCCTCGGCGGAGGCGGCGTTCAGGGCCTCGGCGGCGAGCTGGATCAGCTCGTTGTCGAGGGCCTTCTCCAGGCCGTGGTCCTGCTCGATCCGGGCGTGGCGCACCTCGCCCTCGGCGAGCTCGGGCACGTAGAAGAGCGGCTCCAGGTCGAGGCCCTGCGCCTTCCAGTGCGTGACCGCGCGGCTGGTGTCGAGGAGCTCGGCGTGGCCGACGGCCTCCTCGATGCTGCGGAAGCCCAGCTCGGCGAGGAGCTCGCGGACCTCCTCGGCGATGAACTCGAAGAAGTTGACGACGAACTCGGGCTTGCCGGAGAAGCGGTCGCGCAGGACCGGGTTCTGGGTGGCGATGCCGACCGGGCAGGTGTCCAGGTGGCAGACGCGCATCATGACGCAGCCGGAGACGACGAGCGGCGCGGTCGCGAAACCGAACTCCTCGGCGCCGAGCAGCGCGGCGATGACGACGTCGCGGCCGGTCTTGAGCTGGCCGTCGGTCTGGACGACGATCCGGTCGCGCAGACCGTTGAGCAGCAGGGTCTGCTGCGTCTCGGCGAGACCCAGCTCCCAGGGGCCGCCCGCGTGCTTCAGCGAGGTGAGCGGCGAGGCGCCCGTACCGCCGTCGTGGCCGGAGATGAGGACGACGTCCGCGTGGGCCTTGGAGACACCGGCGGCGACCGTGCCGACGCCGACCTCGGAGACCAGCTTCACGTGGATGCGGGCGACCGGGTTGGCGTTCTTGAGGTCGTGGATCAGCTGGGCCAGGTCCTCGATGGAGTAGATGTCGTGGTGCGGCGGCGGCGAGATGAGGCCGACGCCGGGCGTCGAGTGACGCGTCTTGGCGACCCACGGGTAGACCTTGTGGCCGGGCAGCTGGCCGCCCTCGCCGGGCTTGGCGCCCTGGGCCATCTTGATCTGGATGTCGTCGGCGTTGACCAGGTACTCGCTGGTGACGCCGAAGCGGCCGGAGGCGACCTGCTTGATCGCGGAGCGGCGCGCCGGGTCATACAGGCGGTCCGGGTCCTCGCCGCCCTCACCGGTGTTGGACTTGGCGCCCAGCTGGTTCATGGCGATGGCGAGGGTCTCGTGCGCCTCGCGGGAGATGGAGCCGTACGACATGGCGCCGGTGGAGAAGCGCTTGACGATCTCGGAGACCGGCTCGACCTCGTCGAGGGGGATCGGGGTGCGGCCCTCGGAGGCGAAGCCGAAGAGGCCGCGGAGCGTCATGAGGCGCTCGGACTGCTCGTTCACCCGCTCCGTGTACTGCTTGAAGATGTCGTACCGCTTGGTGCGCGTGGCGTGCTGGAGGCGGAAGACGGTCTCCGGGTCGAACAGGTGCGGCTCGCCCTCGCGGCGCCACTGGTACTCGCCGCCGATGTCCAGCGCGCGGTGCGCGGAGGCGACGCCGGAGACGGGGTACGCCTTGGCGTGCCGGGCGGCGACCTCCTTGGCGATGACGTCGAGGCCGGCGCCGCCGATCTTGGTGGCCGTGCCGTTGAAGTACGTGGCGACGAAGGTCTCGTCGAGGCCGACGGCCTCGAAGACCTGGGCGCCGCGGTAGGAGGCGACGGTGGAGATGCCCATCTTGGACATGACCTTGAGGACGCCCTTGCCGAGCGCGTAGATCAGGTTCCGGATGGCCTGCTCGGGCTCCAGGCCCTCGATGAAGGTGCCGGCCCGGACCAGGTCCTCGACGGACTCCATGGCGAGGTACGGGTTGACCGCCGCGGCGCCGTAGCCGATGAGCAGGGCGACGTGGTGGACCTCGCGGACGTCACCGGCCTCGACGAGCAGGCCCACCTTGGTGCGCTGCTTGGTGCGGATGAGGTGGTGGTGGACGGCCGCGGTGAGCAGCAGCGAGGGGATCGGCGCGTGCTCGGCGTCGGAGTGCCGGTCGGAGAGCACGATGAGGCGGGCGCCGCCCTCGATGGCGGTGTCGGCCTCGGCGCAGATGGCGTCGAGGCGGGCGGCGAGGGCGTCGCCGCCGCCGGAGACGCGGTAGAGGCCGGAGAGCGTCGCGGCCTTCATGCCGGGCATGTCGCCGTCGGCGTTGATGTGGATGAGCTTGGCCAGCTCGTCGTTGTCGATCACCGGGAAGGGCAGGGTGACGCTGCGACACGTCGAGGCGGTGGGCTCCAGCAGGTTGCTGCCGGGGCCGAGCGAGGAGCGCAGCGAGGTCACGAGCTCTTCGCGGATGGCGTCCAGCGGCGGGTTGGTGACCTGCGCGAACAGCTGGGTGAAGTAGTCGAAGAGCAGCCGCGGGCGGGCGGAGAGGGCCGCGATCGGCGAGTCCGTGCCCATGGAGCCGAGGGGCTCGCCGGCGGTGCGGGCCATCGGGGCGAGGATGACGCGGAGCTCTTCCTCGGTGTAGCCGAAGGTCTGCTGGCGGCGGGTGACCGAGGCGTGGGTGTGCACGATGTGCTCGCGCTCGGGGAGGTCGGAGAGCTCGATCTCGCCGGTCTCCAGCCACTCCGCGTAGGGGTGCTCGGCGGCGAGGGCGGCCTTGATCTCGTCGTCCTCGACGATGCGGTGCTCGGCGGTGTCGACGAGGAACATCTTGCCGGGCTGGAGGCGGCCCTTGCGGACGACCTTGGCGGGGTCGATGTCGAGGACGCCGACCTCGGAGGAGAGGACGACGAGGCCCTCGTCGGTGACCCAGTAGCGGCCGGGGCGCAGACCGTTGCGGTCGAGGACCGCGCCGACCTGGACGCCGTCGGTGAAGGTGACGCAGGCCGGGCCGTCCCAGGGCTCCATCATCGTGGAGTGGTACTGGTAGAACGCGCGGCGGGCCGGGTCCATCGTCTCGTGGTTCTCCCACGCCTCCGGGACCATCATCAGGACCGCGTGGGGCAGGGAGCGGCCGCCGAGGTGGAGCAGCTCGAGGACCTCGTCGAAGGAGGCCGAGTCGGAGGCGTCCGGGGTGCAGATGGGGAAGATCCGCTCCAGCGCGCCCTCACCGAAGACGGTGGACTCGAGCTGGGCCTCGCGGGCGGTCATCCAGTTCCGGTTGCCCTTGACGGTGTTGATCTCACCGTTGTGGGCGACGAAGCGGTACGGGTGGGCCAGCGGCCAGCTCGGGAAGGTGTTGGTGGAGAACCGGGAGTGGACCAGGGCCACGGCGGTGGCGCAGCGGCGGTCCGACAGGTCCGGGAAGAAGGGCTCCAGCTGGCCGGTGGTCAGCATGCCCTTGTAGACGATGGTGCGGGCGGAGAGCGACGGGAAGTAGGTCGCGGCCTCGCGTTCGGCGCGCTTGCGCAGCACGAAGGCCTTGCGGTCGAGCGCGATGCCGGTGCTCGTTCCGTCGGCGACGAAGAGCTGGCGGAAGACCGGCATGGTCGAGCGGGCGGAGGCGCCGAGCAGCTCGGGGGCGACGGGGACCTCGCGCCAGCCGAGGACGGTGAGGCCTTCTTCGGACGCGATCGTCTCGATCCGCGAGACGGCCTGTGCGGAGCCGTCGGCGGGGAGGAAGGCGATGCCGACGGCGTACGCGCCGGCCTCGGGGAGCTCGAATCCGGCGACCTCGCGGAGGAAGGCGTCCGGGACCTGGAGCAGGATGCCGGCGCCGTCACCGGAGTCGGGCTCGGAGCCGGTGGCGCCTCGGTGCTCGAGGTTGCGCAGTACGGTCAGCGCCTGCTCGACCAGCGCGTGGCTGGCAACACCGGTGAGGGTGGCCACGAACCCGACGCCGCAGGCGTCGTGTTCGTTACGGGGGTCGTACATCCCCTGCGGAGCGGGGCGACCGTCCATGGGCGACCAGGCGTCGGAACGCATCGGCTCTCCCGTCGTCGTCGTGGCATATGCAGATGCCGAGGGACGACGTTGGCCCTCCGCGAAATTTCGTGCAGGTTACATGATGGCGTGCTTCTCGCCTAGCGGATAGCTCGTTCCAGCATGCGGACACCGCCGATACGGAGCGGTGGTGTGGGTTCACCTGTGGTTCGCGGCGACAGAGACTGTCCCGCGGGGGACGGGTCGGCGCGGTCCGGAGGATCTCCGGGTCTCCTGCGACCCGTCACTGTGTGGGCTTCGTTGCCCAGCGACGCTCATGCCTCATTCCCGTTGGTCACGGGTTCGAAACCGCCGGGTAACCGGCTACATATGTGGCGTCGTGCATAGTGTCTCATCGCGGCGGCGGATCGGGCCAGGGATATACGTCACAGCCGGTACGGGGCTTTCGCCCCGGAAAAGGGGCGCGAAAAGACCGAGAGGCCCCTTTCGGGAGCCTCTCGGTCTTCTGGAGGGGTACGGAATCCGTACCGGCTCCCGACGGCGGGAGCGGAGCAGCCGGCGGGGCTACAGCGCGGCCCCGAGGAGCATGCCGAGTCCATAGGTGACGGCCGCCGCGGCGCCGCCGAGGACGAGCTGGCGCATTCCGCTGAAGAGCCAGCCGCGCGCGGTCACCCGGGCCACGAGCGCGCCGCAGGCGAAGAGCCCGACGAGCGCGAGCAGCACGGCAGGCCAGAGCGCGGTCGCCCCGAGCAGGTACGGCAGCACGGGAAGCAGGGCGCCGAGCGCGAAGGAACCGAAGGACGAGACCGCGGCGACCGTCGGCGACGGCAGGTCGTCCGGGTCGATGCCGAGCTCCTCGCGGGCGTGGATCTCCAGGGCCTGCTCGGGGTCCCTCGACAGCTGCATCGCGACCTCGCGGGCGAGGGCGGGCTCGACGCCGCGCGAGACGTAGAGCGCGGCGAGCTCCTCCATCTCGTCGACGGGGTGCTTGCGCAACTGGACGCGCTCGACATCCAGTTCCGCCTGGACGAGCTCGCGCTGCGACGCGACGGAGGTGTACTCGCCGGCGGCCATGGAGAAGGCACCTGCCGCGAGTCCGGCGAGGCCGGTGATGACGACGGTCTGCGTGGAGACCGAACCGCCGGCGACACCGGTCATCAGGGCGAGGTTGGACACCAGTCCGTCCATCGCGCCGAACACCGCGGGACGGAGCCAACCGCCGTTCACGTCACGGTGCGTGTGGTTGTCGCGGTGGGCCTCGTGCAGTGGTGCCTGAGCTTCGATGATGGACATGGCTCTCCCCTCGTTCCGGCGGGCCCGGGTCGCACCCGCCTACCCCCAACGCCCTCGAAAATACGCGCGATGTAAGGGGCGCGCCAGCAAGGCAGGCCGTACTTACTAAGGCGAACCTTGCTGCGGGAACGGGTTCTGGCGGGGTGTCAGGCGGGTGACAGAGACGTTTCTTCGGCGAGTTCGCCGCCCGCGGTGGCACAGATCCAGGCATCGGGGCGCCGTCGATGCGCCCCCACCGAGGAAGGGGCCACGGACATGGTGACCACCACGGCACGCGATGTGCGCGAACGGGCGAGAGGGGCGCTCCTCGGCCTCGCCGTCGGCGACGCGCTCGGCGCGCCCGCCGAGAACATGCGCCCCTCCGAGATCCGCCGCCGCTGGGGCCGGATCAAGGGCTTCGTGACGGACAGCCCGGCCGGGACCGACGACACCGAGTACGCCATCTTCTCGGCGCTGCTGCTCGCCCGGCACGGCTCGGCCCTCACCGTCCAGCACGTCGAAAGGGCCTGGCACCACTGGATCGCCGACCTCGACGAAGGCCCCTTCCGCGGCGCGGGCTTCTCGGAGCGCGGCACGCTGGAGAACCTCCGCCGGGGCCTGGCCGCCCCCATCTCGGCCCAGCACCGCCACGCGTGGTCGGACGGCCTCGCCATGCGGGCGGCGCCCTTCGGGGTGTTCGCGGCCGGACGCCCGGCGGAGGCGGCGCGCCTCGTCGCGATCGACGGCAGCGTCAGCCACGACGGCGAGGGCATCTACGGGGGCCAGGCCGTCGCGGCGGGCGTCGCCGCGGCGATGGCGGGAGCGGGGGTGACCTCGGTGATCGCGGCGGCCCTCTCGGCCGTCCCGATGGACTCGTGGACGGCCCGCTCCATGCGCCGCGCGGTGGTCGCCGCGCAGCGCGTCCAGCCGGACCCGCTCACCCGCGAACGCCAGGTCCGCTCGGCGGTCGTCATCGGCGGCTACCCGTGGACGGACCTGGCCCCTGAGGCGGTCGGCCTGGCGTTCGGCGCGTTCGCGGCGGCGCGCGGCGACTTCCGTACGGCGGTCCTGACCGCCGTCAACATGGGCCGCGACGCCGACACCACGGCGGCGGTGGCGGGCGCGCTGGCCGGCGCGGCCGGCGGAGTGCGGTCCATCCCCGAGGAGTGGGCCTCGGCCATCACTCCGGTCACGGGCAGCTGCCTGCCCTCGATGCGCGGCTACCACGTCCTGGACGTGGCGGACCTCCTGACCCCGGAGGGGGAATCCTGATGAGCGCGGACCCGACGACGACGGCCGCGGCCACCGCCGCCGGCGTGGGCAGCGCCCCGACCGCCGTGGACAACGCCCCCACCCCGGTGGGCGATCGTTCCGCGGGGCGGTGGGGGAACCCCGACACGGAGTCCGGGGGAGGGTGGGCACCGCACCCGTCGCCGGCGGCCGGCCCGCTGCTCGGCGACCACCAGGACCCGGCGGCCTCCCCGCTGCTCGGCGACCACCAGGACCCGGCGGCCGGCCCCCTGCTCGGCGACCACCAGGACCCGGCGGCCGGCCCCCTGCTCGGCGACCACCAGGACCCGGCGGCCTCCCCGATGCCCCACGGCACCGGCACCTGGGGCGGCACGCCCGGCGCCCCCCGCCCCGACGTCCCCCACACCGCCCCGCGCGAAGCGGTCGAAGGGCTGCTCCTGGGCCTGGCCGCGGGCGACGCCGCGGGATGGCCCGCCGCCCGGCACCGCGCCGCCCGCATGCCCGAATGGACCCGCCGCCTCACCCGCGAACTCGACACCTTCGCCGAGCAGAACGCCACCACCACCCTTCCCGTCCCCATCGCCCTCAACCAGCCCCCCGAGCCCCTCCGCCTCGGCCCCTCCGACGACGCCGAGTGGGCGGTCTTCACCGCCGAGGCGATCCTCACCGCCTCGGGCCCGGTCTTCACCGGCCTCCCCCCGGAGCGCCGTCTGCGCGCCGCCGTCGACCTCGCCTGGAACGCCCTCGCCGGACAGGTCGCCGCAGCGGCCGCCCGCGCGCCCGAGGTCGAGTCCGCCGTCCTCCCGCTGCGCGCCCGGATCTCCGTCCGCGCGGGTCTCGGCAACCTCGCCACCGGACTGCGGCCGCCCGCCACCGGCCACGACAACCCGCACTTCTTCGACGACGCGGCCTGCGTGCGCGCCGCCGTCCTGGCCGTCGTCCACCCCGGGGACCCCCGTGCCGCCGCCGAACTCGCCGAGTTCGACGCCCGGTACACCCAGGACGGCGACGGTGTGCACGGCGCCCGCGCGATGGCGGCGGCCGTCGCCGCGGCCCTCGGCGGGGCGACGGTCGACGAGTCCGTCGAGGCGGCGCTCGCCGAACTCCCGCCCGTCACCGAGATCGGCCGCAACGCCCGGTACGCGGTGAAGCTCGCCCAGACCGCCGGTTCGGCCTTCGAGCTGGTCCCGCTCCTGGAGCACCAGATCGTGGACCACGTCTACAGCTACGGCATCGCCGCCGCCGAGACCGTCCCGGTGGCGCTCGCGCTGGCCACCGCCGCCCGGGGCGGGATGACGGCCGCGGTACCGGCCGCCGTGTGCCTCTCCCGGGTCGCCGACTCCGCGCCCGCGCTGGCCGGCGCGCTCACCGGGGCGCTGGGCGGGGGCCGTTCGGTGCCGCCGACCTGGCGCGAGGCGTGCCGGACGCTGGCGGGGTGCGCGCTGCCACGGCTCGCGGGGACGGATCTGGTCGAACTCGCCGGGCTGCTCGCAGCCACGGAACCGGCCACCCCGGGTGGACAATTCCGACATGACACCCACACTGGATGACCGGATCACCGGCAGTCTCCTCGGGGCCGCCGTCGGCGACGCGCTCGGCGGCCCCGTCGAGGGCTACACCCCCGAGCAGATCGTGGAGCGCCACGGCGGCCGCGTCACCGGCATCGTCGGCCCCTGGAACGGCGACGAGTGGCGCACGGCCCGGCCCATCGCCCCGTACCACAAGGGCGACGGGCACGTCACCGACGACACCTTGATGACCCACGCCCTGATCCGGGTGTACGAGAAGGTCCGCGGCCACCTCGACGCGTACGCGGCGGCGGACCACCTCGTCCCCGAACTCATGGGCTCCCCCGTCTGGATCCCCGAACTCGAGGCGGAGGCGCTCCCGCTCCAGCGGATCTTCCTGGCGGAGAAGTGGCTGGTGGCGCGCCTGCACTACGGCCATGTGGACCCGCGCGAGGCGGGCGGCGGAAACATCGTCAACTGCGGCGCCGCGATGTACATGGCGCCGGTCGGACTCGTCAACGCCGCCCACCCGGAGGCCGCGTACGCCGAGGCCCTCGACCTCGCGGGCGCCCACCAGTCCTCGTACGGCCGCGAGGCGGCGGGCGTCTTCGCGGCGGCGGTGGCGGCGGCGTGCGTCCCCGGCGCCACGCCGTCCTCGGTGGTCGGCACGGCCCTGGCGCTGGCCAAGGACGGGACGCGGGCCGCGATCGAGGCGGTGGCGGAAGTGGCCTGTCGGCACCGGGACTTCGAGTCGGCGCTCACGCCGCTCCGCAAGGCGGTGGCCCCCTTCGACTCGGTGGGCCCCGACTACCGCGCTCCGTCCCTCGGCGCCCGCCGCCCGTCCCGTCTCCACGCGATCGAGGAGCTCCCGATCGCCCTGGGCATGCTCCTGGTCGGCGAGGGCGACTACCGGCGTACGGTGCTGGGCTCCGTCAACTACGGCCGCGACTGCGACTCGATCGCCACGATGGCGGGGGCGATCGTGGGCGCGCTGCACGGGGAGTCGGCGGTGCCGTCGGAGTGGGCGAAGCGGGTGGCGGAGGCGAGCCGTCTTGACCTCCACGCCCCGGCGCGGGCCCTGACGGAGGTGGCCCGCGAGATCTTCGCCCAGGACCGGGACCGCCGCCGCGCCCACGAGGCGGCCTTCGCGACCCTGACCGGTGCGGCGGCCCGATGAACCTCCGCCTGACCTGGGTCCAGCCGGAGGACCTGGTGGGCCACGAACTCCGCCAGGCGGCGGAGGACGGCCGCGACGCCCGCGCGATCGCCGCCCGCTGGCAGAACGCGGGCGGCCCCCCGGCCCCGAGGACGGCGGGCGCCTCCGGGACCCCCCGCCCGGACCTCCGCCCCCTGGCGGACACCCTCCTGACGGCCCTGGCGGACCTCCCCGCCCCCCTGTCCGCCGACGAGCCCACCGCCCTCCCCGAGATCAGGGCCCTGACCACCCCGCCCCCCGCCCCTCCCGCGGAGAGCGGGGCGCGCGGCGACACCGCCCTCCGTGACCGGCTGCACGCCGCCTGGCTCGGCCGGGCCGCCGGCTGCCTCCTCGGCAAGCCCGTCGAGAAGCTCCCCCTGGCCGGCCTCCGCTCCCTCGCCCGAGCCACCGGCAACTGGCCCCTCTCCTCCTGGTTCACCGCCCGCGGCGTCCCGCCCGAACTGCTCGCCGCCCACCCCTGGAACCGTCGCTCGGCCGCCACCTCGCTCGCCGAGAACATCGACGGGATGCCCGAGGACGACGACCTCAACTACCCCCTCCTCAACCTGCTGCTGCTCCAGCGGTACGGCCGCGGCTTCACCACCACCGACGTCGCCCGCCTCTGGCTGGACGAACTGCCCGCCGGCCGCACCTTCACGGCCGAGCGCGTCGCCTACCGCAACCTCCTCGACGGCGTCGAACCCCCGCTGACCGCCGTCCACCGCAACCCGTTCCGCGAGTGGATCGGCGCCCAGATCCGGGCCGACGTCCACGGCTGGACGCACCCCGGCGACCCGGTCGCCGCCGCCGGGCAGGCGTACCGCGACGCCGCCCTCACCCACACCGCGAACGGCGTCTACGGCGCCATGTTCGTCGCCGGCGCCCTCGCCACCGCCGCGACGGGCACCGCCGACGTCCACCGGTCGCTCGCCGGGGGCCTCGCCGTGATCCCGCCGCGCTCCCGCCTCGCGGTGGCCGTCCGCCGGGGGATCGGGCTGGCCCGGGAGACGACCGACTGGGACTTGGTCGTCGACCGGCTGCACGCCGAACTCGGCGGGTACCACTGGGTGCATGCCGTTCCCAACGCCGCCCTGCTCGCCGCCGCCCTCACTTACGCGGACGGCGACTTCGGCCGCTCCATCTGCGCGGCGGTCTCCGGCGGCTGGGACACCGACTCCAACGGCGCCACCGCCGGTTCGGTCGCCGGGCTGCTCGCAGGGCACCCCGACCGGCTGCCGGAGCGCTGGACCTCCCCTCTCAAGAACCGTCTCGCGACCTCGGTCCCGTCCTTCGACGGCATCGGCTTCGACACCCTGGCCGAGCTGACCCACCTGGAGGCAGTACGCCCATGACCAGCATCGTCGTACTCGGCAGCACCAACATGGACCTCGTGGCCTACGTCCCGAGGGCCCCGGCCCTCGGCGAGACCGTCACCGGCCGCTCGTTCCGCACGATCCCGGGCGGCAAGGGCGCCAACCAGGCCGTGGCCGCCGCCCGCGCCGGCGGCGAGGTGTCGATGATCGGCGCGGTCGGCACGGACGAGTTCGGGGTACGGCTCCGGGCCACGCTCGACCACGGCGCGGTGGACACCGACCTCCTGCGCACCGTCGAGGGCGCCTCCGGCACCGCGCACATCGTCGTCGACGACGAGGGCGGCAACGCGATCGTCGTCGTCCCCGGCGCCAACGGCACCGTCACCTCCCTCGACCACGGCGACGAGGCCCTCATCGGCACCGCCGACCTCCTGCTCCTCCAGCTCGAACTCCCCCTCTCCGTCGTCGTGGAGGGCGCCGCGACCGCCCGCCGTCTCGGTGTCCGCACCGTCCTCACCCCCGCCCCCGCGCAGCCCCTGCCCCCCGAACTCCTCGCCGCCACCGATCTGTTGGTGCCGAACGAGCACGAGGCGGCGGCGCTCACCGGACTGACCGACCCCCGGGAGGCCGCCCTGGCGCTGCTCCGGGACGTCCCCGAGGTGGTCGTCACCCTGGGCGCGGCCGGCAGCCTGTACGCGGCCCGGGGCGCCGATCCGGTCGTGGTGCCCGCGCCCCGTGTCCGGGCGGTGGACACCACCGGGGCCGGTGACACCTTCGTCGGCGCGCTCGCGGTCGCCCTCGGTGAGGGCCGTCCCGCGCCCGAAGCTCTGGCCTGGGCGGGGATCGCCGCCGCGCTCTCCGTCCAGCGCGAGGGCGCGTCGACGTCGATGCCGTTCCGCACCGAGATCGAGGCCGCCTTCGGCGCCACCGGCGGGGACGAGGACAGGGACGAGAGGGAGACCGACCGCGTATGACCACCACACCGCACTCCCCCACGGCACCCCCCGCCGCCGGCCCCGTGCCCGCACCCCCCGCTCAGGCGCCCCAGGGCCCCCTGCGGGGCCTGCGCGTCCTGGATCTCGCGACCCTCTTCGCCGGCCCCCTCGCGGCCATGATGCTCGGCGACTTCGGCGCCGACGTCGTCAAGGTCGAGCACCCCCGCAAGCCCGACCCGTCCCGCGGCCACGGCCCCGCCAAGGACGGCATCGGTCTCTGGTGGAAGGTCCTCGGCCGCAACAAGCGGGCGATCACCCTCGATCTGTCCTCCCCCGGCGGCCGCGACACCCTGCTCGCGCTGGCCGCCGACGCGGACGTGATCGTGGAGAACTTCCGACCCGGCACCCTGGAACGCTGGGGTCTGGGCTGGGAGGAGCTCTCCACCGTCAACCCCCGTCTGGTCCTCGCCCGCGTCACTGGCTTCGGCCAGTTCGGCCCGTACGCCCACCGGCCCGGTTTCGGCACCCTCGCCGAGGCGATGAGCGGCTTCGCCGCCATCACCGGCGAGCCCGAGGGCCCGCCGACCCTGCCCCCCTTCGGCCTCGCCGACTCGATCGCCGCCCTCGCCACGGCGTACGCGGTGATGACCGCGCTCACCGCGAGGACGACCACCGGGCGCGGCCAGGTCGTCGACATGGCGATCATCGAACCGATGCTCGCGGTCATCGGACCCCACCCCCTCTGGTACGACCAGCTCGGCTATGTCCAGCCCCGCACGGGCAACCGCTCCCGCAACAACGCGCCCCGCAACACCTACCGGACCTCCGACGGCTCGTGGGTCGCGGTCTCCACCTCCGCCCAGTCGATCGCCGAGCGGGTCCTGCGGCTCGTCGGCCGCCCGGAGCTGATCGACGAGCCCTGGTTCGCCGACGGCGCCGGGCGCGCCGAGCACGCGGACGTCCTGGACGAGGCGGTCGGGTCCTGGATCGCCCGCCGCACCCGGGACGACGTCATGGCGGCGTTCGAGAAGGCCGAGGCGGCGATCGCCCCGGTCTACGACGTCCGGGACGTCGTCACCGACCCCCAGTACCAGGCGCTCGGCACCGTCACCGAGGTGCGGGACCCCGAACTCGGCCCGATCAAGATGCAGAACGTCCTCTTCCGCCTGTCCGAGACACCCGGCGCCATCCGCTGGCCCGGCCGCCCGCACGGCGCCGACACCGCCGCCGTCCTCGCCGAACTCGGCCTCACGCCCGCCGAGATCGACGCCCTGCGCGACCAGGGGGCGGTATGAGCCTCCCCCTCACCTGGCTGTACGCCCCGGGCGACCGGCCCGAGGTGGTCCGCAAGGCCCTCGTCTCCGGCGCCGACGTGGTCATCGTGGATCTGGAGGACGCGGTCGCCCCGGACCGCAAGGCGTACGCCCTCGACGCCACGGTCGATCTGCTCGCGGACTCCCACCCGGTCCCGGTCCACGTCCGTGTCCACACCCCGCACGACATCCCCACCCTGGCCCCCCTCCCCGGCCTCCACGGTCTTCGTGTTCCCAAGGTGACACACCCCACTGACATCCACCGGATCGCCGAGCTCGCCCCGGGCCTCCCCCTCTACCCGCTCCTGGAGAGCGCCCTCGCCGTGGAGCACGCGTACGCCCTCGCCACGGCCCACCCCGCCGTCCGGGGGATCGCCCTGGGCGAGGCCGATCTCCGCGCCGATCTGGGCGTGCGGGACGACAGCGCTCTCGACTGGGCGCGCGGCCGCGTGGTCGTCGCGGCCCGTGCGGCGGCCCTCCCGCCCCCGGCGCAGTCGGTGCATCCCGACATCGGCGACCTGGAGGCGCTGGCGGCCGGCTGCGCCCGCGGCCGGACCCTGGGCTTCTTCGGCCGGGCGGCGATCCACCCCCGGCAGCTCCCCGTCATCGAACGCGCCTACCTGCCCACCCCCGAGGAGGTCGACGCCGCGCGTGAGGTCGTCGCGGCGGCCGGTTCGGGCGCGGGCGCCCAGGCCCTCCCGGACGGCCGCTTCGTCGACGCGGCGGTGGTGGCGGGCGCCCACCGGGTCCTCGCGCTCGCGGCGCGGACGGCCTGAGACGCGAAAGGGCCGCCGGGACCTGTCGGTCCCGGCGGCCCTTTCGGCCGGCTGGGGAAGGGATCAGCTCTTGGCGGCGGACCCGGCGCCGTTGTCGGCCCCGTGCTCCACGTCCCCGGCGGAGTCGCCGGAGTCGCCCGAGTCGGCCGAATCTCCCGAGGCGTCGGTGCGCTTCTCCAGGTCCGGAGCGGCGTCCGCGACATCGTCGTCGCCATCGGCAGCGGCCTCGGCGGCGGCCTTCGCGGCCTTCGGCTCCACGACCTCCTCGCGGCCCGGACGGACCCGCGCCGAGATCACCATGTAGGCCACGGCGAGGGCGAAGACGATGATCGCCGTCCACACGTTCAGCCGCAGTCCGAGCACGTGGTGCGCCTCGTCGACGCGCATGTACTCGATCCAGGCCCGGCCCGCGCAGTACGCGGCCACGTACAGCGCGAAGGCGCGCCCGTGGCCCAGCTTGAAGCGGCGGTCGGCCCAGATGACCAGGACGGCGACGCCGACGCACCAGAGCGACTCGTACAGGAAGGTCGGGTGGTAGAGCCCGGCCTCGCGGTTCGCGCTCTCGGTGATCTTCAGCGCCCAGGGCAGGTCGGTCGGCTTGCCGTAGAGCTCCTGGTTGAACCAGTTGCCCCAGCGGCCGATGGCCTGGGCGAACGCGATGCCGGGGGCGATGGCGTCGGCGTACGCCGGGAGCGGGATGCCCCGTCGGCGGCAGCCGATCCAGGCGCCCACCGCACCGAGCGCGATGGCGCCCCAGATACCGAGGCCGCCCTCCCAGATCTTGAAGGCGTCGACCCAGTTCTCACCCTCGCTGAAGTACAGCTGGTAGTCGGTGATCACGTGGTAGAGGCGTCCGCCGACGAGGCCGAAGGGCACCGCCCAGACGGCGATGTCGGCCACGGTGCCGGCGGTGCCGCCCCGGGCGATCCAGCGCTTGTTGCCGTACCAGACGGCGACGAAGACACCGATGATGATGCAGAAGGCATAGCCGCGCAGCGGGATCGGTCCGAGGTTGATCACGCCGGTCGACGGGCTGGGAATGTAGGCAAGGTCCATGGCAGGTCCGACGCTACCCTGCCGGGCGGGCGGGACGGCAGCCCACCCGGCAACGTATGGGTAACTAACCGGCGGACGGGGAGGCCGTGCCGGGCTTCTTGCCCTTGTTGGCCTCGGCGACCCACTTCTTCAGGTTCTCCGGGGAGATCTGCTCGTTCCCCTTCTGCGGGAAGATCGATTCTCCGTTCAGGAGGACGGAGGGCGTGCCGCGGAAGCCGCCGTTCCGGAAGGCCTCGTTCGACTTGGCCACCCAGCTGTCGTGCGTGCCGTCGTTGACACAGCCGCGGAAGGCGGGCGTGTCGAGCCCGGGTACCTTCGCCGCCAGCTCGATCAGCTTGTCGTTCTTCCCGAAGGCGTCGTCCGTCTCCGGTGGCTGGTTGATGTAGAGCGTGTCGTGGTACGCGGTGAACTTCCCCGCGTCCTGGGCGCAGGCCGCCGCGTTCGCCGCGCGCAGCGAGCCGCTGCCGCCCATGTTCCCGTCGATGAGGGTGGCGAGGTGGTACTCGGCCTTCAGCGCGCCGGTGGCCTCCAGCTCGTGGATCGTGTCCCGGAACGCGTTCTCGAACTGGGCGCACGCCGGGCAGCGGAAGTCCTCCCAGATCGCCAGCGTCGACGGGGCGTCCGCCTTGCCGGTCGGGATGGCCGGCTTGCCGTCCTCCTCGGTCGCGCCGGTCGGCGCGACGACCGGGCCCGCCTTGTCCGATCCGCTGTCCTTGTCTCCCCCGGCGGCGATCACGCCGACGACCGCGGCGAGGCCGAGGACGCCGACCACCGCCGCGGACACGATCAGGATCCGCCGCTGCTTCTCGCGGGCCTTCTCGCGCTCGCGCTGCTGCTGGAGGCGCTCCCGCGCGCTCCGATTACCGTCACCACTGTTCTTCTGGCTCACGCCTCGGAAACGAACCGGGGAGGCACGTGCGTGCCTCCCCGGTCGCAGATCCACCCCAACGGGTTACGAAACGCGCCGGACACCCTCGGCGAGTTCGGCCGCCAGTTCCTTTACGGCGGCGAGTCCCGCGTTCTCGTCGCCGTCGGCGTCGAGGATCCGCTTCACGAACGCGGAGCCGACGATGACGCCGTCGGCGAAGGCCGCGACCTCCTTCGCCTGGGTGGCGTTGGAGACGCCGAGGCCGACGCAGACGGGGAGCTCCCGGCCGGGCGCGGCGGCGGCCCGGGCGCGGCGGACCAGGTCGGCCGCCTGCTCGCCGACCGACTCCCGGGTACCGGTGACGCCCATGAGGGAGGCGGCGTAGACGAAGCCGGAGCCGGCCGCCGTGATGGTGGCGAGGCGCTCGTCCTTGCTGCTGGGCGCGACGACGAAGACGGTGGCGAGACCGTGCTTGTCGGCGTTCTCGCGCCAGACCGCGGACTCCTGGACCGGCAGGTCGGGCAGGATGCAGCCCGCGCCGCCGGCCGCCGCGAGCTCCTCGGTGAAGCGCTCGATGCCGTACCGGTCGATGGGGTTCCAGTACGTCATGACGAGGACCGGCTTGCCGGTGGCCTCGTGGGCCTCGCGGACCGTGCGCATGACGTCGGCGATCTTGACGCCGCCGCGCAGGGCGATGTCGTCGGCGGTCTGGATGACCGGCCCGTCGAGGACCGGGTCGCTGTGCGGGAGGCCGACCTCGACCACGTCCGCGCCGCCGTCGAAGGCGGCCTTGATCGCCGCGATGCCGCCGTCGACGGTCGGGAAGCCGGCCGGGAGGTACGCGATGAGCGCGGCCCGGTTCTCCGCCTTCGCCTTGGCGAGGGTGTCGCTGAGCAGCTGGATGTTCCCGGTCGTCACTTGGAGCCCTCCCCGTCGTACAGGCCGAAGTAGCGGGCGGCCGTGTCCATGTCCTTGTCGCCGCGCCCGGAGAGGTTGACGACGAGCAGGGCGTCCTTGCCGAGCTCCTTGCCGACCTCCAGGGCTCCGGCGAGGGCGTGCGCCGACTCGATGGCGGGGATGATGCCCTCCGTGCGGGAGAGCAGCCGCAGCGCCTGCATGGCGGCGTCGTCGGTGACGGCGCGGTACTCGCCGCGGCCGCTGTCCTTGAGGTAGGCGTGCTCCGGGCCGATGCCGGGGTAGTCGAGGCCCGCCGAGATCGAGTACGGCTCGGTGATCTGGCCCTCGTCGTCCTGGAGGACGTACGACCGCGAGCCGTGCAGGATGCCCGGCTCGCCGGCGGTGAGGGTGGCCGCGTGCTCGCCGGTCTCGACGCCGTGGCCGGCCGGCTCGCAGCCGATCAGGCGCACGTCCGCGTCCGGGACGAAGGCGTGGAAGAGGCCGATGGCGTTGGAGCCGCCGCCGACGCAGGCGATCGCCGCGTCGGGGAGGCGGCCGGCGCGCTCCAGGATCTGGCGGCGGGCCTCGACGCCGATCACCCGGTGGAAGTCGCGGACCATGGCGGGGAAGGGGTGCGGTCCCGCGACGGTGCCGAACAGGTAGTGCGTCCGGTCCACGTTCGCGACCCAGTCGCGGAAGGCCTCGTTGATCGCGTCCTTGAGCGTGCGGCTGCCGGACGTCACGGCCACCACCTCGGCGCCGAGCATCCGCATCCGGGCCACGTTGAGGGCCTGGCGCTGGGTGTCGACCTCGCCCATGTAGATGGTGCAGTCGAGGCCGAAGAGGGCGCAGGCGGTGGCGGTGGCCACGCCGTGCTGGCCGGCGCCGGTCTCCGCGATGACCCTCGTCTTGCCCATGCGCTTGGTCAGCAGGGCCTGGCCGAGCACGTTGTTGATCTTGTGCGAGCCGGTGTGGTTCAGGTCCTCGCGCTTGAGGAAGATCCGGGCGCCGCCGGCGTGCTCCGCGAACCGCGGGACCTCGGTGAGGGCGCTCGGACGGCCCGTGTAGTTGACCATCAGGTCGTTGAGCTCGCGGGCGAACTCCGGGTCGGACTTGGCCTTGTCGTACTCGACGGCGACCTCGTCGACGGCGGCGACGAGGGCCTCCGGGATGAACTTGCCGCCGTAGGCGCCGAAGTAGCCCTCGGCGGTCGGGACCTGACCCTCCGGGTCGGGAATGAAGAACTCGCTGGACATGCGATTGCTCCTCGCGGGGCGGGTGCCCCGTGTGACGTGGGGTTGATGGTCACGGTGTGCACGCAAGCCAACCACGTACGACGGCCCCGTCCCCGGCCTCCGCCCAGTTGTGGGCATTCGTCCGCCGGGGGCGGTGGAGGTCCCCCGGACGATGCGGGGGAGGGCGGGCGCGCCGGAGGCCGCCCGTGGGGCACACAGGGCGGAGGGGTCGCCAGAAGGCGCCGTCCGGCTAGGCGTCGCTGTCGTTCGTGGTGGGGCGCGCGACGCGCCGGCGCCATCGCATGCCGTTGACCTGGCCCGGCTCGTCGCCGATGACATACCGCACCCGGCGGCCGTGGACACGGCGGGCGGGCGCGCGGCAGCCACGCGGACGGCAGCCCCTGGCCAGCGGGGCGTGCGGCGCGGGTACGGTCTCGGCCGCGGTACGCAGCCTGCCGCCCGGCACGCCGACGGTCCCCCGGGCGGTGCCCGGAGGGGTCGGCGTGGCGCGGCGGCGGGTCATGGTGGGGTCAGCTCCGGCCGTGCCGGAGGGCGGGGTGGGCGCCGGCGGCGACGAGGTCGGCGACGGCGGCCTTGGGGTCGCGGCCGGTGACGAGGGACTCGCCGACCAGGACCGCGTCCGCGCCCGCGTTGGCGTAGGCGATGAGGTCGTGCGGGCCCCGGACGCCGGACTCGGCGACCTTGACGATGTGCGCGGGGATCTCGGGGGCGACGCGCTCGAAGGTGGAGCGGTCGACCTTGAGGGTCTTGAGGTTGCGCGCGTTGACGCCGATGATCCGGGCGCCGGCGTCGACGGCCCGCTCGACCTCCTCCTCGTCGTGCACCTCGACGAGCGGGGTGAGCCCGATGGACTCGGCGCGCTCGATGAGGGAGACCAGCGCCTCCTGCTCCAGGGCGGCGACGATGAGGAGCGCGAGGTCGGCTCCGTACGCCCGGGCCTCCCAGAGCTGGTACGCGGTGACGATGAAGTCCTTGCGCAGGACGGGGATGTCGACCTTGGCGCGGACGGCCTCCAGGTCCGCGAGCGAGCCGCCGAAGCGGCGCTGCTCGGTGAGGACGGAGATGACGGCCGCGCCGCCCGCCTCGTAGTCCGCGGCGAGTCCGGCCGGGTCGGCGATCGCGGCGAGTGCGCCCTTGGACGGGCTGGAGCGCTTGACCTCGCAGATCACCTTGACGCCGTCGCCGCGCAGTGCGGCGACGCCGTCCTTGGCCTGCGGCGCCTTGGCGGCGCGCTCCTTGAGCTCGTCGAGGGTGACCCGCGCCTGCCGCTCTGCGAGGTCGGCGCGCACGCCTTCGATGATCTCGTCGAGCACACTCACGCGAGGGGCCCCCTTCCGGGACGGTGATGGTGATGATGAACCAGGTTCAGCCACATCGATCCTATCCGCAGGACGGCCCCGGAATCGCATCGACCGGAGTCGCGTCCCATCTGCTGGGACTCCCGTAGGGATCCGTCGCGGTGTCGTACGGGCGCTCAGGGGGCCAGTGCGGAGCCGAAGGGAAGGTTCCGGACCAGGGTGAAGAGGGCGAGGACGGCCCCGACGCCCCACCACAGGACCGGGGAGGCCGCGAGGCGCATGGGGACCCCGCGGATGGCACGAATCAGCCAGACGGCCATGAGGACGGCGAAGAGTCCGTAGCCGACGACGGCGAGGGCGTTGGCGCCGAGGGCGGCGGGGAGGTCGCCGTGGACGAAGGCGTGGGCGCTGCGGAGGCCGCCGCAGCCGGGGCAGTAGATGCCGGTGAAGCGGAGCAGCGGGCAGACGGGGTAGTGCCCCGGCTCGTTGGGGTCGACGGTCCCGACGTACGCGAAGGCGGCGGCGACCCCGGCGAGCGTCGCGACCGGGGCGAGGAGCCGACGCGCGAGCGACCGGGGCGGCGGCGGCACGGGGCCCCCGGGGCCGGGCCACGCGGGCGCGTGCGCCTGCGCGTGCTGGGGCGCGGCCGTCGGCGGTGGCGGTGACGCCGGCGGTACGGGACCGCCCGCGGGTTCACCCGGTCGGGTGCTGGATGTGTCGGTCACGGCTCCGGCCGTCGGCTGCGGGTCCACCCGGTGATTCTCGCCCTGGACGCGCGGGAGCGCAGCCCGGCACGGCCGGACTGCGCTCTCGGATGCGTCGTCTCGCGTCAGGAACGGGCCTGGAGCGTCGCGGCCTCGCGGGCGGCGGTGACGGAGGCCGACTCCTTCGGCATGCCGAGACCCGCCACCTTCATCGCGCCGCCGACGATGCCGCCGAGCACGATGACACCCACGCCCGCCCAGAAACCGGGCACGTTGGCGGCCACCATGAAGACTCCGGCGACGCAGAAGCCGATGAAGGAGATGATGACACCGGTCCAGGCGGCCGGGGTGTGTCCGTGGGCGCTGCCCGCCATGAGTTGCTCCTCGTTGCAGTTGCTCGATGGTGAGGTCTCGCGTGCGCGGACTCTCGGCGCTCATTGTCCCGCACGAGGGCGCGCGAGGATGAATCGGGGGTGCCGGGACGATCACGCGTCGCGGCCGGCGGTCCCGTCGGGTCCGCCGGTCGCCCCGTCACGCGCCGTGGGTGGGGTCCTCGCCGCGGTCCAGGGCCTTCCACAGGTCCTCGGGCCGGTCGGGGTCGGCCTGGGCGGCCTTGCGCGCGGCGCGGGGGGCGCCGGAGCGCTCGTACCGGCCGCCCATCGCGGGCCAGCTCTTGCCGAAGCGCAGCGCGAAGAGGCCGGCGAGCAGGATGAGGACGGCGCCCGCGGCGGTCACGTACGGCCATACGGTGTGGCTCAGCCCGGCCACGGCGGCGGCCGTGTCGCCGCTGATGCGGGCGGCCTCGGCGTCCAGGGCCGCCCGGTCGGAGGCGCCGAGGACGGCGGCGAGCGCGGCGCCCGCGCCGCTGAGCGCGAGGAGCGCGGCGACGAGGGTGCGGCCGGTGCGGCGGACGGCGAAGACGGCGAACAGCGCGGCGAGACCGACGATCGCGAGCGCGGTCGGCACGCCGGTGACGGTGCCGCCGTCGGCCTCGACGGGGACGGTGCCGCCGCCGACGGAGGCGGTGCCCTCCGCCCAGATCTGGCCCGCGGAGAGCAGGACGACGGTGGCGCCGAGGGCGCCGAGGAAGAGGGCCGCGGCCAGGCTGCGGCGGCCGCCGCCGGGGACGGCCGCGCGGGCGGCGCGGGGCTGGGGTACGGGTACGGCACTCACGTACCCCACTATCCCCTACGGGGTCAGACCGTGTTCATCCGGTTGGCGGTGTGGACGGCCCGCAGGACCGCCGCGGCCTTGTTCCGGCACTCGTTGTCCTCGGCGACCGGGTCGGAATCGGCGACGACACCCGCTCCGGCCTGCACATACGCGGTGCCGTCCCGGAGCAGGGCGGTGCGGATGGCGATCGCGGTGTCGGCGTCCCCGGCGAAATCGAGATAACCGACACATCCGCCGTACAGGCCGCGCCGGGAGGGTTCGAGCTCCTCGATGATCTGCATGGCGCGGGGCTTGGGCGCGCCGGAGAGGGTGCCGGCCGGGAAGCAGGCGGTGAGGACGTCGAAGGCGGTCCGTCCCTCGGCGACCTCGCCGGTCACGGTGGAGACGATGTGCATGACGTGCGAGTAGCGCTCGACGGACATGAAGTCGACGACCTCGACGGAGCCGGGCGTGCAGACGCGGCCCAGGTCGTTGCGGCCGAGGTCGACGAGCATGAGGTGCTCGGCGCGCTCCTTGGGGTCGGCGAGCAGCTCCTCGGCGAGGTCGTGGTCCTCCTGCGGGGTGGCGCCGCGGTGCCGGGTGCCGGCGATGGGGTGGAGCAGCGCGTGGCCGTCCTCGACCTTGACCAGGGCCTCGGGGCTGGAGCCGACGACGTCGAAGCCGTTCTCGAAGCGGAAGAGGTACATGTACGGGGACGGGTTGGTGGCCCGCAGGACCCGGTAGACGTCGAGTGCGGAGGCGGTGCAGCGGGTCTCGAAGCGCTGCGAGGGCACGACCTGGAAGGCCTCGCCGGCCCGGATGCGCTCCTTGATGTCCTCGACGGCGTCCTGGTAGGCCGGGCCGCCCCAGAGCGCCGAGACTGTGCCGTCCTCAAAACTGGGCAGTTCGGAGGCGGGCAGGGCGGTGGGGGCGGTGGCGACCGGGCGGGCCAGGTCGGCCTCCATGGCGTCGAGCCGGGCGACGGCGTGCGCGTACGCCTCCTCGACGCCGGTCTCCAGGTCGTTGTGGTTGATCGCGTTGGCGATCAGCAGGACCGAGCCGTCCCAGTGGTCGAGGACCGCGAGGTCGCTGGTGAGGAGCATGGTCAGCTCGGGGAGCTCCAGGTCGTCCCGGGTGGAGTCGCCGATCTTCTCCAGCCTGCGGACGATGTCGTACCCGAGGTAGCCGACCATGCCGCCGGTGAACGGGGGCATGCCCGAGGCGAGGTCGCGGGGAGTGTGGAGGGTCTCGACGGTGGCGCGCAGGGCGTGCAGCGGGTCGCCGTCCGTGGGGACGCCGACGGGCGGGGTGCCCAGCCAGTGGGCCTCGCCGTCCCGCACCGTGAGGGTGGCGTCGCTGCGGACCCCGATGAAGGAGTAGCGGGACCAGCTGCGGCCGTTCTCCGCGGATTCGAGGAGGAAGGTGCCGGGCCGTTCGGCGGCGAGCTTGCGGTAGAGCCCGACCGGGGTGTCGCCGTCCGCGAGCAGCCGGCGGCTGACGGGGATGACGCGGCGGTCGGCCGCCAGCTTGCGGAAGGTGTCGAGATCCATGGCGCCAGACCCTACTCGGACACGGGGTCCGCGGCGGACCCGGAGACGGGGAGCACATCGGCGTCGAAGCAGGTCCGGGCGCCGGTGTGGCAGGCGGCGCCGACCTGGTCGACCTTGACGAGGAGGGTGTCGGCGTCGCAGTCGAGGGCGACGGCCTTGACGTGCTGGACGTGGCCGGAGGTGTCGCCCTTGACCCAGTACTCCTGGCGGCTGCGGGACCAGTAGGTGCAGCGGCCGGTGGTGAGGGTGCGGTGCAGGGCCTCGTCGTCCATCCAGCCGAGCATCAGCACCTCGCCGGTGTCGTACTGCTGGGCGATGGCGGGGACGAGCCCGTCGGGGCTGCGCTTGAGCCGGGCGGAGATGGCCGGGTCGAGATTGCTGCTCATGGCGCCATTGTGCCGCCCTTCGGGGTGGGGTCCGGCGGGGCGTCCACTGGGCGGACCGGCGGCGCCCGCCGTACGCTGGCGGTCATGTCGACCCATGCCAAACGTGAACGGCTTCTGCTCGCCGATCTGTTGGAGGCGGCCGGTCCGGACGCCGCGACGCTCTGCGAGGGCTGGCGGACCCGGGACCTCGCGGCCCATGTGGTGGTGCGGGAGCGGCGGCCCGACGCGGCGGCCGGTTCGCTCGTACCGGCGCTGAAGGACAGGCAGGACCGGGTGCAGGCGGAGTTCGCCGACAAGCCGTACGAGGAGCTGATCCAGCTCATCCGAACGGGGCCCCCGAGGTTCTCGCCGTTCACCATCAAGCAGGTGGACGAGGGGGCCAACGTCGTCGAGTTCTACGTGCACGCCGAGGACGTACGCCGTGCCCAGCCCGACTGGTCGTCGCGCGAGCTCGACCCGGTCTTCGCGGACGCCCTCTGGTCGCGTCTGGAGCGCACCGCGCGGCTGCTCGGCCGCAAGGTCCCGGTGGGCCTGGTGCTGCGCCGCCCGAACGGCCAGACGGCGGTGGCGCACCGCGGCACCCCGGTGGTGACGGTCTCCGGCGAGCCGGGCGAGCTCACGATGTACCTGTACGGGCGCCAGTCCGCGGCCAAGGTGGAGGTGGAGGGCGAGCCGGAGGCGATCGAGCGGCTGCGCGAGACGAAGCAGCTGGGCCTCTGAGCGGCCACCCCGGCCCCTGACGGGCCCCGACCGGCCCCGGACGCCCCCACCAGGGCTACCGGGGCAGCTCGGCCCTGCGTACGGTCCTGACCGCGAGGCCGTAGACGCCGGCGAGCGCGCAGATCGCCGCGCTGACGGTGAAGACAGGCCCGACGCCCCACAGGCCGATCGCGGCGCCCGTGAGCGGGTAGGTGAGCGGGGCGAGGCCCAGGCTCACCAGGCTGGAGACGGCCGAGACACGGCCGAGGTAGGCGGGGTCGCACTCGGTCTGGACGAGGGCCCCGCAGAGCGCTCCGGAGAGGCCGGCGAGCAGGCCTATCGCGAGGGCGACCGCGACGGCGACGGGCAGCCGCGGGACGAAGGCGAGCGCGCCGATCGAGACGGCGCCGAGAGTCATGGTCCAGCCGAGGACCGCTCCGGCGCGCGGCACCCGGCCCTTGACGCCGAGCAGCAGCGAGGCGCTTCCGGCGCCGACGCCGAAGCCGGCGAGGACCCAGCCGATGCCGGAGGCGCCCCAGCCGCGCTGGTCGGAGAGGAGCGCGAGGCCGACGTTGAGGGGGCCGACGAACCCGAGGTCGCTGAGGGCGATGACGATCATGAGCGGCCCGAGGACCCGGTGGCCGCGGAGATAGCGCAGTCCGTCGACGAGATCGCCGTACGCCGTGCCGTTCTCCTTCGCGGCCTCGCCGGTGAGCGGGCGGAGCCGGAGGGCGAGCAGCAGCGGCAGGGAGAGGGCGAAGAGCGCCCCGGCGACGGCGAAGGCGGCGCCCGGTCCGCCGAGGGCGACCGCGAGGCCGCCGAGCGGGGCGCCGAGGACGGCCCCGGAGCGGTAGGCGAGGCCGCGCAGGCCCTGGACGCGGGCGAGCTGGTCGTGCGGGGCGATCCTCGGCGGCAGGGCGCCGACGGCGGGCATGAAGAGCGCGTCGACGACGCCGAAGACGAGGGCGACGCCGGCCAGCACCCAGAGGGTGGGCGAGGTGACGAGGACGAGCGCGGCGACGCCGAGGACGACGACGCAGCGGACGGTGTCGGAGGCGAGGACGACCCGGCGCGGGCCGAGGCGGTCGGCGATCACTCCCCCGCCGAGCATCAGCAGGGCGCGCGGCACGGCGCTGACGGCCATGACGAGTCCGGCCTCGGCCGGTGTGCCGCCGCGGACGGCGGCCCAGGAGAGCGCCAGGTGGTAGACGCTGTCGCCGAGGGTGGAGGCGGTGAAGGCGCCGAGCCAGCGCAGCACCTGGGGGTCGCGGTGGGCGGGCCGCGCCGGGGCGGCGGCGGTCAGGACGGCGGTCATGAGCGGTAGGGGAAGCCGTGGAGGTGGATGGCGACGTTCTCGCGGCCCTCGTTGTCGCCGGCGGCCTCGGCGGCGCGGGCCTGCTGGTCGTACTTGCGCAGGACGGCGTCGAGTTCGGCGCCGAGGGCGGTGAGCTCGGCGGCGGTGAGGCGCGGGAGCCACTCGGCGCTGAGGGAGGCGGAGCGCCAGGTGTCGGACCAGGTGTGCCGTTCGTCGAGGAAGCGGGCGTACATCCGGGTGCGCTGCTCGTCGACCGTGCGGCCGAAGGCGGCGCTCGCGGCGGCGAGTTCGGGGGCGTCGCGGAGGTCCTCGTCGTGGATGCTGAAGCCGTACGAGCTCGGCTGCCACCACCGTTCCCTGCCGTCCGCCGACTGGGTCTCGGCCTCCTCGATGAGGCCGTGCTCGGCGAGTTTGCGCAGGTGGTAGCTGACCAGCGAGACCGCCTCGTCGACCTGGTCGGCGAGCTGGGACGCGGTGGCGGTGCGGGCCACGAAGAGGGCGCGGTAGAGGCGCATCCGCAGCGGGTGCGAGATGGCCTTGAGGGTGCCGAGATCGGTGATCCGGCGGTTCTCCGGCGAGGTCATGACACCGACCCTAGATGCGAAAGAAAAGTTGCACAACAAGAATTGCACAACAGATCTTGCGCATTCGGGGAAAACGCGGGGCCCCCGAAGGGGCCCCGCGCACCAGACGGAACGACGGGTCAGCGGACCGGGTGGCCCGCCCCCCGCAGCTCGTCCTTGACCTGCGAGATCCGCAGGTCGCCGAAGTGGAAGACGGAGGCCGCGAGCACCGCGTCCGCGCCGGCGGCCACCGCCGGCGGGAAGTCGGCGAGCTTGCCCGCTCCCCCGCTCGCGATCACCGGGACGGTCACGTGCTTGCGCACCGCCGCGATCATCTCCGTGTCGTAGCCGTCCTTCGTGCCGTCCGCGTCCATCGAGTTGAGCAGGATCTCCCCCGCCCCCAGCTCGGCGGCCCGGTGCGCCCACTCGACGGCGTCGATGCCGGTGCCCTTGCGGCCGCCGTGCGTCGTCACCTCGAAGGAGCCCGAGGGCGTGCGCCGGGCGTCGACCGACAGGACCAGCACCTGGCGGCCGAAGCGCTCGGCGATCTCCTGGATCAGCTCGGGCCGCTCGATGGCTGCCGTGTTGACGCCCACCTTGTCGGCACCGGCCCGCAGCAGCTTGTCGACGTCCTCGGCCGCGCGGACGCCGCCGCCGACCGTGAGCGGGATGAAGACCTGCTCGGCGGTGCGGCGCACCACGTCGTAGGTGGTCTCCCGGTTGCCGGAGGAGGCGGTGATGTCGAGGAAGGTCAGTTCGTCGGCGCCCTCGGCGTCGTACAGCTTGGCCATCTCGACGGGGTCGCCGGCGTCCCGCAGGTTCTGGAAGTTGACGCCCTTCACGACCCGGCCGTTGTCGACGTCCAGGCAGGGGATCACCCGTACCGCAAGGCTCATGCCGCACCGGTCCTGAAGGCCTCGACCTCGACCTCGACGACCAGGCTCGGGTCGACGAAGCCGGACACGATGATCATCGAGGCGGCCGGGCGGACGCCGTCGAACAGCTCCTTGTGGGCCCGGCCGACCTCGTCCACGTCCCGCGCGTGGGTGATGTACATCCGGGTGCGGACGACGTCCTCCGGGCCGAGACCCAGCTGCTTCAGCGCGTCGAACGCCACGTTGAAGGAGTTGATCGCCTGCTCGTACGGGCCGCCGCCGGCGATCTGGCCGCCGATCACGGACGTACAGCCGGAGACCAGGACCAGACCGTTCGGCAGCTCCACCGCGCGGGAGTAGCCGAACTGCTCCTCCCAGGGGGCGCCGGTGACGATCTTCTTCACGCCGTCGGTCATGCGGACGCCACCGCCTCCAGCGCCTCTTCGAGGGTGAACGCCTTCGCGTACAGCGCCTTGCCGACGATCGCGCCCTCGACGCCCAGCGGCACCAGGCCGGACAGGGCCCGCAGGTCGTCCAGGGACGACACGCCGCCGGAGGCGACGACGGGCTTGTCGGTGGCCGCGCAGACGTTCTTCAGGAGCTCCAGGTTGGGGCCCTGGAGGGTGCCGTCCTTGGCGATGTCGGTGACGACGTAGCGCGAGCAGCCCTCGGAGTCGAGGCGGGCGAGGGTCTCGTAGAGGTCGCCGCCGTCGCGGGTCCAGCCGCGGCCGCGCAGGGTCGTGCCGCGGACGTCGAGGCCCACGGCGATCTTGTCCCCGTGCTCGGCGATGACCTTGGCGACCCACTCGGGGGTCTCCAGGGCGGCGGTGCCGAGGTTGACGCGGGTGCAGCCGGTGGCGAGCGCGGCGGCGAGGGAGGCGTCGTCGCGGATGCCGCCGGAGAGCTCGACCTTGATGTCCATGGCCTGCGCGACCTCGGCGATCAGCTGCCGGTTGTCACCGGTGCCGAAAGCCGCGTCCAGGTCGACCAGGTGCAGCCACTCGGCGCCGGAGTTCTGCCAGGCGAGGGCCGCTTCGAGCGGGGAGCCGTAGGAGGTCTCGGTGCCGGACTCGCCGTGCACGAGGCGGACGGCTTGACCGTCACGGACGTCGACGGCGGGGAGGAGTTCAAGCTTCTGAGCCATGATCAGAGGGTCTCGATCCAATTGGTGAGGAGCTGGGCTCCGGCGTCGCCGGACTTCTCGGGGTGGAACTGGGTCGCCCACAGGGCGCCGTTCTCGACGGCCGCGACGAAGGGCTCGCCGTGGGTGGCCCAGGTGACCTTGGGGGCGCGGATGTTCTTGTTGCCGACCTCGAGGGTCCACTCGCGCACCGCGTAGGAGTGCACGAAGTAGAACCGGGCGTCGGCGTCGAGGCCCGCGAACATCTCGGTCTCCTGCGGCGCGTCGACCGTGTTCCAGCCCATGTGCGGGACGACGGGGGCGTTCAACGGCTCGACCGTACCGGGCCACTCGTCGAGGCCCTCGGTCTCCACGCCGTGCTCGAAGCCGTGGGCGAAGAGGATCTGCATGCCGACGCAGATGCCCATGACCGGGCGGCCGCCGGCGAGCCGGCGGCCGACGATCCAGTCACCGCGGGCCTGCTTCAGGCCGGCCATGCAGGCGGAGAAGGCGCCGACGCCGGGGACGAGGAGTCCGTCGGCGTTCATCGCGGTGTCGTAGTCGCGGGTGATCTCGACGTCGGCGCCGACCCGGGCGAGGGCGCGCTCGGCCGAGCGCACGTTGCCGAAGCCGTAGTCGAAGACGACGACCTTCTTGGCGGCGGTCGCGGTCATGACCACACGTCCAGCCGCAGCACGCCGGCCGAGAGGCACATGGCGGCGCCGATGGAGACGAGCACGATGAGGCCCTTGGGCATCTGCTGCTTGACGAAGGAGTAGATGCCGCCGAGCAGGAAGAGCCCGACGACGATGAGGATGGTGGAGAGGCCGTTCACTGCTAGAGCGCGCCCTTCGTGGAGGGGAGGATTCCGGCGGCGCGCGGGTCGCGCTCGGAGGCGTAGCGCAGCGCGCGGGCGAAGGCCTTGAACTGGCACTCCACGATGTGGTGCGCGTTGCGCCCGTAGGGCACGTGGATGTGCAGGGCGATCTGGGCCTGGGCGACGAAGGACTCGAAGATGTGCCGGGTCATCGTCGTGTCGTACGAGCCGATCATCGGCGCCATGTTCTCGGGCTCGGTGTGCACGAGGTACGGGCGGCCGGAGAGGTCGACGGTGACCTGGGCGAGCGACTCGTCGAGCGGCACGGTGCAGTTGCCGAAGCGGTAGATGCCGACCTTGTCGCCGAGGGCCTGCTTGAAGGCGGCGCCGAGAGCGAGGGCGGTGTCCTCGATGGTGTGGTGCGAGTCGATGTGCAGGTCGCCGTCGGTCTTGACGGTGAGGTCGAACAGACCGTGCCGGCCGAGCTGGTCGAGCATGTGGTCGTAGAACCCGACCCCGGTCGACACGTCGACCTTTCCGGTTCCGTCGAGGTCGATCTCGACGACGACGGAGGTCTCCTTGGTGGTGCGCTCAACGCGGCCTACGCGGCTCATCGTTCCTGCTCCTTCATCAATTCACGAACCGCGTCGAGGAACGCGTCGTTCTCTTCGGGGGTGCCGGCGGTGACCCGCAGCCATCCCGGTACGCCGTTGTCCCGGACCAGGACGCCCCGGTCGAGGATCCGCCGCCAGGCCACGTGGCTGTCGGGGAACTTCCCGAACTGCACGAAGTTGGCGTCCGAATCGGTGACCTCGCAGCCGATCCCGCGCAGCTCGGTGACGAGCCGGTCGCGCTCGGCCTTGAGCTGCTCGACGTACCCGAGGAGGGTGTCGGTGTGCTCGAGGGCGGCGAGCGCGGTCGCCTGGGTGACGGCGGAGAGGTGGTACGGGAGCCGGACCAGCTGGACGGCGTCCACCACGGCCGGGTGGGCGGCGAGGTAGCCGAGGCGCAGTCCGGCGGCGCCGAAGGCCTTGGACATGGTCCGGGAGATCACCAGGTTCGGGCGGCCCTCGATGAGGGGCAGCAGCGAGTCCCGGTGGCTGAACTCCACGTACGCCTCGTCGACGACCACCAGGGAGGGCTTGGCCGCCTGGGCCGCCTCGTACAGGGCGAGGACGGTGTCGGCCGCGACCGCGGTGCCGGTGGGGTTGTTGGGCGAGGTGATGAAGACGACGTCGGGCCGGTGCCCGGCGATCGCCTGCTCCGCCGCCGCCACGTCGATGGTGAAGTCGTCGTTGCGCGGGCCGGAGATCCAGCCGGTGCCGGTGCCGCGGGCGATCAGGGCGTGCATCGAGTACGAGGGCTCGAAGCCGATCGCGGTGCGGCCGGGGCCGCCGAAGGTCTGCAGCAGCTGCTGGAGGACCTCGTTGGACCCGTTGGCCGCCCAGACGTTCTCGACGGCGACCGGGTGCTTGCCGGTCCGGGTGAGGTAGCGGGCGAGCTCGGTGCGGAGCTCGACGGCGTCCCGGTCGGGGTAGCGGTTGAGGGTACGGGCGGCCTCGGCCACCCGCTCCGCGATCCGGGCGACGAGCGGCTCGGGCAGCGGGTAGGGGTTCTCGTTGGTGTTCAGCTGGACGGGGACGTCGAGCTGCGGCGCGCCGTAGGGGGACTTGCCGCGCAGCTCGTCACGGACGGGCAGCTCGTCCCAGGCGGACCGGTCGGGATTCGGGGTCTCGGTCACGTGGTCTCCGGCACCTTCCATCCGAACCTTGCCTTGATCGCGGCGCCGTGGGCGGGGAGGTCCTCCGCCTCGGCGAGGGTCACCACGTGGTGGGCGACGTCGGCGAGCGCGTCCCGCGTGTAGTCCACGATGTGCACGCCGCGCAGGAAGGACTGCACGGAGAGGCCCGAGGAGTGGCAGGCGCAGCCGCCGGTGGGCAGGACGTGGTTGGAGCCGGCGCAGTAGTCGCCGAGGGAGACGGGGGCCCAGGGGCCGACGAAGATCGCGCCGGCGTTGCGGACGCGGTCGGCGACGGCGGCGGCGTCGGCGGTCTGGATCTCCAGGTGCTCCGCGCCGTACGCGTCGACGACCGTGAGGCCGTCGGCGAGGTCGCGGACGAGGACGATCGCGGACTGGCGGCCGGCGAGGGCCGGCACGATCCGGTCGTCGACGTGCTTGGAGGCGGCGACCTGCGTCTTCAGTTCGGCCTCGGTGGCGGTGGCCAGCTCCTCCGAGTCGGTGACGAGGACGGAGGCGGCCATCGGGTCGTGCTCGGCCTGGCTGATCAGGTCGGCGGCGACGTGCACGGGGTCGGCGGTGGAGTCCGCGAGGATCGCGATCTCGGTGGGGCCGGCCTCGGCGTCGATGCCGATGCGGCCCTTCAGGAGGCGCTTGGCGGCGGCCACGTAGATGTTGCCGGGGCCGGTGACCAGGTTGACGGGGGCGCAGCCGGGGTCGGCTTCGGTGCCCGCGCCGCCGAGGGTTCCGTACGCGAACATGGCGATGGCCTGGGCGCCGCCGGCGGCGTACACCTCGTCGACGCCGAGCAGGGCGCAGGCGGCGAGGATCGTCGGGTGCGGCAGTCCGCCGAACTCCTTCTGCGGTGGCGAGGCGACGGCCAGGCCCTCGACGCCGGCCTCCTGGGCCGGGACGACGTTCATCACGACGGAGGACGGGTAGACGGCGCGGCCGCCCGGCACGTAGAGGCCGACGCGCTCGACCGGGATCCACTTCTCGGTGACGGTGCCGCCGGGGACGACCTGGGTGGTGTGGGTGGTGCGGCGCTGCTCGCGGTGGACGAGGCGGGCGCGGCGGATGGACTCCTCGAGGGCGGCGCGGACGGCCGGGTCGAGCTCTTCGAGGGCGCGGGTGATCGCCTCGGCGGGGACGCGCAGGCTCGGGACGCGGACGCCGTCGAATTTCTCCCCGTAGTCGATCACCGCGGCCGCGCCATGATGCCTGACGTCCTCGCAGATCGGCCGCACCTTCTCCAGGGCGGCTTCCACGTCGAACTCGGCACGGGGCAGCAGGTCACGCAGGGCGGCACCCTCGGGGAGGGGCTCGCCGCGCAGATCGATTCGAGAGATCACGGGTCAATTCTCGCAGACGGCCCACGGCGCCGGACGCGCGTATCACTGGCTGATACACGCCACACTGGCGTCTTGTCGCCACTCCTGACCGTTAGCGTTCAGCCCGTCACTCAGCGGGAAGAACGGCTGTACGAATCCACGAAGATCCGGAAACGGAATCGCGGGATCGTGGGAACGGATCGTGGAAAGCGAGGGGGGCGGCAGTGACCGAGCCGCACGAGGACGGGATGCCGGACGGTCTCACGGGCCCGGAGCGGGCCGTGTGGCGGGCGTTCCGCATCGGCAGGACGTGTGATCTGACGGAGGGGATCGCGGAGCGGGACGACCCCTTCGGGGGGCGGGAGTGGGGGGAGGCGCGGAGTGTCCGCGCGGACGTCGTGGCGCTGCTGCTGCTCGCCGGTCCGCCGGCCAGGTCCGGGCGGGTCGCCGCGCTGAAGCTGCGCGGGGTCCGGATCACCGGCGTGCTGGACCTGGCGGGCGGCACGATAGGGCCGTACGTGGAGCTGCAGGGCTGCCGGTTCGACGGCGAGGTGGTGCTGCCCGAGGCCCGGTTCGGGACGCTGCGGATGATCGAGTGCGCGCTGCCGCGCCTGGAGGCGGCCCGGCTGCACACCGAGGGGGACCTGCATCTGCCGCGCTGCCGGGTGGACCGGGGCATCCGGCTGACCGACGCCCAGATCGGCACGGACCTGCTCGTCAACCAGATCCGGGTGTGGCCCGACCGGCGGGGCCGGGCGATCACCGCGGACGGGATGGTGGTCGCCCAGGACCTCCAGGCAGAGCTGATCGAGACGCACGGGGAGCTGAGCCTGCGCGGGGCGAAGATCGGCGTGTCGCTGAGCCTGCGGGGCAGCGTGCTGCGCGGCGCGCAGGGCCGCCGCGCGCTCAACGCCCCGCAGCTGACGGTGGAGCGCTCCCTCTATCTGAACGCCGCCTGGGTGTACGAGGAGTCGGGCAGCGCCGGACAGGCCGGCAGCGCCACGGCCACCCCGCCGTACGGGGTGACGCCCGTGCAGGGCGCCCGCCGCAAACCGGTCGAGTGCCACGGCGGGGTGCGCCTCGACGACGGCCGGTTCGGCGACGCGGTGGACCTGCACCACGCCCGCTTCCTGCTGAGCGGGGCGCGCCGGGAGGAGGTCTCGCTGCGCCGGATCGTCACACCGGAGCTCCGGTTCAACGGCGAGCGTCCCGCGGAGGGCCGCGTCGTGCTCAACGGCGCCAAGGTCGTCACCCTGATCGACCTGTCGACCAGTTGGCCGGGGCCCGGCGGGCTGGCGATGGGCGGCTTCGCCTACGAGAACCTCGTGCCGTACGGACACTTCCCGCTGGCCCGGCGGCTGGAGTGGGTGGCGGCGGCGACCCCGGAGTACGCCCCCGAGCCGTACGAGCGCCTGGCGACCGTCCTGCGCAACAGCGGGGAGGACGCCGACGCCCGTCAGGTGCTGCTGGCCAAGCAGCGGCGCAGACGGGAGACGCTGCCGCTGGCGGGGAAGCTGTGGGGGTACCTCCAGGACTGGACGGTGGCCTACGGCTACCGGCCCGGCCGGGCGGCGCTGTGGATGGCGGTCCTGTGGGCGGCGGGCACGGTGGCCTTCTCGCACTACCCGCCGGTGCCGCTGAAGGCGGACGAGGCCCCCGAGTGGAACGGCACGCTGTACGCGCTGGACCTGCTCATCCCGGTGATCAACCTCGGCCAGGACGGCTACTGGCGCCTGGAGGGGATCTGGCAGTGGGCGGCGGCCGTGCTGATCATGCTGGGCTGGATCCTGGCCACGACGGTCGCGGCGGGCGCCACCCGACTGCTGAGCAGGGGGTGAGCAGAGGGACGGGCGAGGCGGGGGACGCGCTCCGTGCCGCGCGTTTGGTCATGAGGCGGAGTTTCGGTGAGCGTGGCGGGCGGCGGCGAAGGTTTGGTGTGCGGGCCGTGAGACCGGCTGCCGCGGCGGCGGAGGCCGGGAGACAATACGTCACACCATGTCCTTGTTCCGTGCTCTGATCGGCGCCGTCCGCGCGGCCCGGCACGCCCCGCGGCTCGCCGCCGGGTTCGTGCCGGACGACAACGTGCTGCTCGACGCCCCGGACGAGCGGCTCGCCCCCGCGCTGGTCGCCGCCGCCCTCGCCGATCCGGAGCCGGCCGCGAAACTCCTCGCCACCACCCGGGACGCCTGCGAGTGGGAGGACCGCGACCGATACGTCACCCGGCTCGCCACCTTCGCGTACAGCAGGGGCGAGTGGCTCACCCACTGGCTCGCCGTCGCCCCCCGCGACCCCGACGCGCTGCTCGTGGCGACCCAGCTCGCCGTCCGCCGGGCCTGGGAGTCGCCCGCGCGGGCCGAGCGGCTGCGCGAGCTCGGCCCGCTGATCCACGCGGTGGCCGAGGACGCGCCGCACGACCCGGTGCCGTGGCGCCTCGCCCTGGACCACGCCCGCGGCTCGCACGCCGGGCACGCCGTCTTCGAGTCGCTCTGGGAGCAGGCCGTGCGCCGCTCCCCGCACCACTACGGCAGCCATGTCGCGGCGCTCAAGTACCTCTCCGCGCAGTGGTACGGCTCGCACCGGGCCGCCTTCGACTTCGCCGAGCAGGCGGCCGACGACGCCGCCCCCGGCTCGCTCGTGCGGGCCCTTCCGGTCCGCGCGGCCCACGACCGGCTCCGGGTGCCGCCGGACCGGGACCCGGCCGTGCCGCCGGCCCGGGTCGACCTGGCGGCGGACCGCGCCCTCGAACTGTCGGCCGCCTTCCCGGTGGGCGACCCCTGGCCGGCCGAGGTCCGCAACGTGCTGGCGTACGTGCTGGTGGAGCGGGAGCGGTGGGGGGAGGCGCGGGAGGAGTTCGGCCGGATCGGGGCGCACGCCACCTCGTTCCCGTGGGGCGGGGCGCCGGGCGCCGGACGCGGAGCCGTACGGGAGGACGCTCCCCCGGGCTCTCAGCCCCGCTCGAACAGGGCGGACCCGCTGCGCCGGTTCCTCGCCGCGCGCGACCGGGTGCGGGGCGAGCTGGCCCGCCGTACGCCGCTCTGGGAGCCCGGACACGGACGGGCCGGACGGGGCGGGCCCGGCGGCCATTAGGCTGACCGCTGTGACCACCGCTCGCCTGCCTCTCTTTCCGCTCAACGCGGTGCTGTTCCCGGGCCTCGTGCTGCCGCTGAACGTCTTCGAGGAGCGTTATCGCGCCATGATGCGCGAGCTGCTCACCGTCGACGACTCCGAGCCGCGGCGCTTCGCCGTCGTCGCCATCCGCGACGGCCGCGAGGTCGCGCCGACGGCCCCCGGGATGCCGGACCAGACGGCGCTGCCGGAGAAGGGCCCCGCCGCGGGCTTCGGCTCCGACCCCATCCAGGCCTTCCACCGGGTCGGCTGCATCGCCGACGCGGCGACGATCCGGGAGCGGTCGAACGGCAGCTTCGAGGTGATGGCCACCGGCACGACCCGGGTGAAGCTGCTCTCGGTCGACGCGAGCGGCCCGTTCCTCGTCGCCGAGGTCGAGGAGATCCCGGAGGAGCAGGGCGAGGAGGCCGGCACCCTCTCCGAGGGGGTGCTGCGGGCCTTCCGCAGCTACCAGAAGCGGCTGGCGGGGGCGCGTGAGCGGTCCCTGACCACGAGCGAGCTGCCGGACGACCCGTCGGTGGTGTCGTACCTGGTCGCGGCCGCCGCCGTGCTCGACACCCCGTCGAAGCAGCGGCTCCTCCAGGCCCCGGACACCGCGACCCGGCTGCGCGAGGAGCTGACGCTGCTGCGCGCGGAGACGGCGGTGCTGCGGCACCTGCCGTCGCTGCCTGCGGTGGACCTGACGCAGGGCCCGACGTACCCCAACTGAGGAAGAGCGCGTGGCGAAGAAGCAGAGGAAGAACAGCGGCGGCACGCCGGCCACGGTCGCCCTGACGGAGGCCGGCACCGCCTTCACCGTGCACGCGTACGAGCACGACCCGGCCTCCCCCTCGTACGGCGAGGAGGCCGCGGAGGCGCTGGGCGTCTCGCCGGGCCGGGTCTTCAAGACCCTGGTGGCGGACGTCGACGGCGAGCTGACGGTCGCGGTCGTCCCGGTCGCGGGTCAGCTGGACCTGAAGGCGCTGGCCTCGGCGGTGGGCGGCAAGCGCGCGGCGATGGCGGACCCGGCGGCGGCCGAGCGCACCACGGGCTATGTCCGGGGCGGCATCTCGCCGCTCGGCCAGCGCAAGCGGCTCCGCACGGTGCTGGACGCCTCGGCGTCGGAGCACGCCACGATCTGCGTCTCGGCCGGCCGGCGCGGCCTCGAGGTGGAGCTCTCCCCCGCCGACCTGGCCGCCCTCACCTCGGCGGTGGTGGCCCCGATCGGCCGCGCCTGACGGTAGGGGTGTCTTCCGGTCCGGTCAGCTCCGGCCCGGGCCCTGGGTGTACGGCTTCGGCTGGTCCCACAGCTCCGGCTCCGGGTCGCGCGGGCCGAAGACGGCGGTGAGCGCCAGGTGCACGATCATCGCGGCGAGCGGCCAGGCCAGCATCGCGGCGGCCCCCAGGTTGAGTTCGAGCGGTGCCTCGAAGGCGACCCCGGGGCCGACCGCCTTGGCGTGGGCGACCACGTCCGAGGTCGGGCCGAAGTACGTGCCGAGGCCCCAGGCGAGCAGCGAGCCCAGCACGCCGCCGACGGCGAGGCCGAGCACCAGCGGGACGCCGCCCTTGCGGCGCAGCAGGAAGACGACGAGCGCGGCGACCGCGCCGAAGGCCAGGGCGAGCAGGACGAACGTTCCGTCGGAGCCGATCGCCGCCTCCCCCTCGGAGTTGCGGAGGAAGACCCCCTTGCCGTCCGAGATGAGCAGGACGCGCGGGGCGAGGTTCAGCCACAGCACCCCGAGGACCGCTCCCGCGATCGCCGAGACGACGGTCACCAGGACGCCCTGAAGGACCTCGGTCGCCGTGATCGGGTCCCCGGCCGGGTCGGGCATCGGCGGGGGCGGCGGGGTCTTGTGCTGGTCGTGCGGCGGCGGCTGGTGAGGCGGAGTAAGGGGTGCGGTCACCCCGCCATCGTGCCAGGTGTGTCCGTGGCCCGCCTCAGCGGACGGCGGCCCGCCGGTACGCCCAGGTGGCGACCGCAAGCGAGACCACGCCGACGGCCCCGCACACGGCGAGGTCGAGGCCGACGGCGGCCCAGTCGGGGCTCGGGTCGAAGGTGCGGGCCAGGGCCTCCACGCCGTACGTCGACGGCAGCAGGTCCCGCGCCCAGCCGATGGGCTGCGGCAGCCGCTCCGCCGGGAGGACGCCGAGGAGGAGCGCGGCGGACATGCCGAGCTGGCCGAGGAGGGTGGCCAGTTCCTGACGGGGCGCGAGGAGGCCGAGGGCCGCGCCGAGTCCGGCGAGGGCGGCCCCGGCGAGCGGGACGACGGCGGCCAGGATCCAGAGGTGGCCGAGCGGCAGTCCGAAGAGCACGGAGCCGGCGACGGCGGTGACGGCGGTCCCGGGCACGGTGAAGGAGGCGTACGCCCCGGCCGCGCCGAGCACGACGGCGGCGGGCGGCACGGGCAGGGTGGCGTAGTGGTCGAGGCCGCCGGTGGCCCGCAGCTGGCCGAAGTACTGGGCGAGCAGGTTGAGCGCGACGAAGGCGACGACGAGGACGGTCGAGCCGGCCACGACGGCCCGTGCCTCGGAGCCTCCGTCGACGACCCCGCGCATCAGGATCATGATCCCGATGGACTGGAAGGTCGCCACGAAGAGCAGGGGGATGCGGGCGACCCGGGCGCGGGAGAGCTGCGCCCGGTAGACGGCGGCCAGGGCCGGGAGCAGCCGGGCGCGCGGGGCGAGGGGGGCGGCGGCTTCGTCGTCGCCGAACCGGTCCGGGACGGACGGCGCGCCGGTCGGCAGGACCTCGGCGGGCACGGTGCTCACTGCGTACGGCTCCTGACGGTCACCTGCGGTCCCGGGGACACGGGCGGTACCTGCGGTACCTGCGATACGTGGGGTACGTGCGGGGTCATGCCTTCACCAGTCCTTCGGTCGCGCCGCCCAGCGCCAGGTACACGTCCTCCAGGCTGGGCGTCGCGAGGGTGAAGTCGTCGAGCGCGGCGAACGCGGCCCCGCCGGTGACGGTGGCGACGGCCGCGCGGGCCGCGTCGGGGGCGAGCCGGAGGACCCAGCGCCGTCCGGTCTCCTGGGCGAGTTCGCGCAGCGCGGCGACCTCGGGCAGCTGGAGCGGCGCCGACTCGCGCCAGACCAGTTCGACGCGGATCTCGCCCGCGACGCGTTCCTTGAGTCCGGCGGGCGTGTCGCAGGCGATGACCCGGCCGTGTTCGAGGACGGCGACCCGGTCGAGCACGGTCTCGGCCTCGATGACGTTGTGGGTGACGAGCAGCACGGTGGTGCCGCGTTCGGCGCGGCGCCGGTCGACGGCGGCCCAGACGGCGCGGCGGGCGACCGGGTCCATGCCGGTGGTGGGCTCGTCGAGGACGAGGACGGGGCGTTCGCCGACGAGCGCGGCGGCGAAGCAGGCGAGCCGCCGCTGTCCGCCGGAGAGCTTCCTGAGCGGCCGGGAGGCGAGCGGGCCGAGGCCGAGCTCGTCCAGGACGGCGTCGCGCTCGGCGCGCGCGTCGTGGGCGCCGAGGCCGCGGAGCCGGCCGGTGGTCTCGGCGGCGAGGGAGACGGTCAGCTCGTCGAGGGCGGTGGATTCCTGGCCGAGGTGGGCGAGGAGCCGGGAGGCCCGCTCGGGGTGGCGCACGAGGTCGTGGCCGAGCAGCCGGACGCTGCCGGAGTCGGGGCGCATCAGTCCGGTGAGCTGGCGCACGAGCGTGGACTTGCCGGCCCCGTTGGGACCGAGCAGGCCGAAGATCTCGCCGCCGCGCACGTCGAGGCTGATCCCGTCGGTGGCCCGCACCTCGGGAGTCGCCGGCGCACCGCGCCTGCCGCGCGTGGCGGGGTACGTCTTGACCAGATCCCGCACCACGCACACCGTACTCACGGGGGAAGAGCCTACGGGGTCGCCGGGCCCGCCCCGGGCGCGGGGGCGTGTTCGGCGGCGGCCCGGACGTCGATCTCGCGCCAGAAGCCGGCCCGGATCGCATAGCGGTCGTGCTCGTCGATCTGGTCGTCCTTGTGGGCGAGCAGCCCGAATCGGGCGGCGTAGCGGAGGAGTTCGCCGTCGATGCGGTGCGGGATGCGGGGGTAGAGGGTGGAGAGTTTCTGGACGTGGCTCTGCTCGGGGAGCCGTTCCATCCACCGCCGCGCGAACACCTGTCCGACCTCGAAGGGGTCACCGCCGACGGTGGTGATGTCCTCCTCGCGGTCCGCCCAGCGCTGCTCGGCGCTGGTGAGGGCGGCGAGGGTGGGCAGGGACGCCGTCTCGGCCGGTTCGCCCAGGGCGGGGGCCGGGCGCTCGACCCAGCCCCGGTCGGAGGACCAGCGGAGCGCGCTCGTGCCCTGCGGCACGGCGGCGCCCGGGGCGCCCGGGGTGGTGCCGGGGGCGCGCAGGCCGGCCAGGTCCTTCGGGGTGGGGACGCCCTTGCCGGCCGCCGGCGCGGGCACGCCCGTACCGGCGCCGCGGTCGCGGTCGTGCTCGTCCTCGCGGAGGTGACCGTTGCCCTGCACGTGCCCGTTGGTGTGGTGGAGGTGACCGTCGCCGCGGGAGGCCTCCGCGGTGTTCCCGGCGGCCGCGGCCTCGGCGGCCCGTTCCGCGGAGGCCGCGAGGGCGGCTTCCGGCAGCGGCGCGGAGAGGATGGCGGCGATCTCCGGGCGCGGCGCGGGCGGCGGCGAGCAGATCCCGGTGAGGTCCTTGGCGCGGACGGCCCGGGTGATCCAGGCCCGGTCGAGGACCCGCCGCTCGTCGGCCTCGGCGACCAGGTCCTCGGACTGGTTGTAGTCCCCGTCGGCGGCCTGGACGGCCCAGAGGTGGACGGCGACGCCGTGTTCCTTGGCCGACATCAGCCCGGGCAGCAGGTCGCCGTCGCCGGTGACGAGCACGATGTCGGAGCAGGCCCGGTTCCTGGCGAGTTCGGTGAGCTCGGTGTGCATGGCCGCGTCGACGCCCTTCTGGGCCCAGCGTCCGTCGCTCCTCGTCAGGGCGCCCAGCCGTACGGTGACCCGGGGCATCACCCGCAGCCTGCGGTGCTCGGGCTGGGGCACCCGGTCGGGCGCGCCGTCGAACCAGTAGATCCGCAGGAGGGGCAGCGCGGTCTCGGCCTCGGCGCGCTGGCTCAGCTGCTGGATGAGCCCGGCGTGATCGACGGTGATCCGGGAGCGGGCCGGTTCCCCGGCGAGGAGACTGGCGGCGGCACCCAGCAGGTAGCCGGCGTCCACCAGGACGACGCAGCGGTCCACGTGTTCCACCCTCTTTCGGGAACCTCGGGATCGGAAGTTGCTTCGGATTTCCTTCGAGTCTGCCCGAAGGCCGGGGGCTCGACGGCCGGAACTGGATCATCGGCGTGGCGGATGTCACGTTCTCGGCGGGCTCACGCTCCGTAATGATCCAACATGCGCCGGTTCACACCGTATGTGAGTCTGACAGCGGCCCTGGCCCCTAGGTCCCTTTGAGGAGGCATCCCCATGGCCAAGAACCGCAACCAGAACCGCAGTCAGAAGCAGCAGTCCCCCGCCGAGCGCGGCGCCCAGCAGGCGCAGCAGTCGGCGATGGAGTCGCAGGCCGAACAGCGCGCCGGCCAGGTCACGCCGGGTGACATGGCGCGCAAGGGCCGTCAGAAGCGCTTCGGCCACAACTGACGCGTCCGCGTACGGCAAAGGGGCGCGCCCGTGACGACGGGCGCGCCCCTTGCGCGTGCGTTTCCGGCGGGGGCCGGCGGACCGGTCAGCCGGCCAGGCAGGACGGGCCGAGCAGGACCTTCAGGTCGCCGAAGAGCGCCGGGTCGGGCTGCACCCGGTGCCGGTCGAGCCGGAGCACGGTGGTGGTGCGGGGGCCCTGGAGCTTGATCCGCACCTCGGTGTTGCCCTTGTGGTGGCCCAGGATCTCGCCCAGCCGGGTGACCATCGGCGGGGTCACCTTCACGGTGGGGATGGTGAGGACGACCGGTGCGTTGGTCCCGGCGTTCGACAGGTCGGGGACCATCAGTTCCATGGCGACCAGCCGGGGCACGTCCTCGCGCTTGTCGAGCCGGCCCTTGACGAAGACGACCGTGTCCTCGACGAGCTGGGTGGACACCAGCTGGTAGGTGGCCGGGAAGAACATGCACTCGATGGAACCGGCCAGGTCCTCGACGGTGGCGATGGCCCAGGCGTTGCCCTGCTTGGTCATCTTGCGCTGGAGGCCGGAGATGATGCCGCCGATGGTGACGACCGCGCCGTCGGCGTGCTCGCCGCCGGTGAGCTGGGAGATCGCCGCGTCCGTCTTGTCGGACAGGACGTGCTCGATGCCGAAGAGCGGGTGGTCGGAGACGTACAGACCGAGCATCTCGCGCTCCTGGGCGAGCAGGTAGGACTTCTCCCACTCGACGTCGGAGAACTCGACGTCGAGGCCGAAGCCCGGCTCGTCCGTGGACTCGTCGCCCATGCCGCCGAAGAGGTCGAACTGTCCCTCGGCCTCCTTGCGCTTGACCGCCACCACGTTGTCGATCATCGGTTCGTGGTGGGCGACCAGGCCCTTGCGGGTGTGGCCCATCTCGTCGAAGGCGCCGGCCTTGATCAGCGACTCGATGGTCCGCTTGTTGCAGACGACGGCCTCGACCTTGTCGAGGAAGTCGGGGAAGGTGGAGTACTTCCCCTTGGCCTTGCGCGTCTTGATGATCGACTCGACGACGTTGGTGCCGACGTTGCGGACGGCGGAGAGGCCGAAGAGGATCACGTCGTCGCCCTGGGCGGCGAAGTTCGACTCGGACTCGTTGACGTTGGGCGGGAGCACCTTGATGCCCATGCGGCGGCACTCGTTCAGATAGACCGCGGACTTGTCCTTGTCGTCCTTGACCGAGGTCAGCAGACCGGCCATGTACTCGGCCGGGTAGTTGGCCTTGAGGTAGGCGGTCCAGTAGGAGACCAGGCCGTACGCGGCCGAGTGGGCCTTGTTGAAGGCGTAGCCGGCGAAGGGGACCAGGACGTCCCAGAGGGCCTTGATGGCCTCGTCGCTGAAGCCCTTCTTCTTGGCGCCGGCCTCGAAGATCACGAAGTTCTTCGCCAGCTCCTCGGGCTTCTTCTTGCCCATCACGCGGCGGAGGATGTCGGCCTCGCCGAGCGAGTAGCCGGCGATGATCTGGGCGGCCTTCTGCACCTGCTCCTGGTACACGATGAGGCCGTAGGTGACCGCGAGCACCTCTTCGAGCGGCTTCTCCAGCTCGGGGTGGATCGGGGTGATCTCCTGCTGCCCGTTCTTGCGCAGCGCGTAGTTCGTGTGCGAGTTCATGCCCATCGGGCCCGGCCGGTACAGGGCGGACACGGCGGAGATGTCTTCGAAGTTGTCGGGCTTCATCAGCCGCAGCAGCGAGCGCATGGGCCCGCCGTCGAACTGGAAGACGCCGAGGGTGTCACCGCGCTGGAGCAGTTCGAAGGTCTTCGGGTCGTCGAGCGGCAGGGCCAGCAGGTCGAGGTCGATGCCCTTGTTGGCCTTCACCATCTTGACGGCGTCGTCCATGATGGTCAGGTTGCGCAGGCCCAGGAAGTCCATCTTGAGCAGGCCCAGCGACTCGCACTGCGGGTAGTCCCACTGCGTGATGGTGACGCCGTCGGTGTGCCGCACCCAGATCGGCGCGTGGTCGACGATCGGCTCGCTGGACATGATCACGCCGGCCGCGTGCACGCCCATCTGGCGGACCAGGCCCTCGACGCCGCGGGCGGTGTCGATGACCTTCTTGACGTCCGGCTCGTTCTCGTACATCGCGCGGATCTCGCCGGCCTCGCTGTAGCGCGGGTGGGAGGGGTCGGTGATGCCGTTGAGGTCGATGCCCTTGCCGAGGACGTCGGCGGGCATGGCCTTGGTGAGCCGGTCGCCCATGGCGTACGGGTAGCCGAGGACGCGGGCCGAGTCCTTGATGGCGTTCTTCGCCTTGATCTTGCCGTAGGTGCCGATCATGGCGACCTTGTCGGAGCCGTACTTCTCCGTCACGTACCGGATCACCTCGACGCGCCTACGCTCGTCGAAGTCGATGTCGACGTCGGGCATCGAGATGCGCTCGGGGTTGAGGAAGCGCTCGAAGATCAGTCCGTGCGGGATCGGGTCGAGGTCGGTGATGCCCATGGCGTACGCGACGATCGAGCCGGCCGCGGAGCCTCGGCCGGGGCCCACGGCGATGCCCTGCTTCTTCGCCCACATGATGAAGTCGGCGACGACGAGGAAGTAGCCGGGGAAGCCCATCGAGATGATGGTGTCCATCTCGTACTCGACCTGCTTCATGCGGTCCTCGGGGATGCCGTCGGGGAAGCGGCGGTGCATCCCGCGCATGGTCTCCTCGCGGAACCAGGTGACCTCGGTGTAGCCCTCGGGGATGTCGAACTTCGGCATCAGGTTCTTCTCGACGAACATGCCGTCGGTGCTGACCTGCTCGGCGACCAGGAGGGTGTTGCGGCAGCCCTCCTGCCAGGCGTCCGAGGAGTCGACGGCGTACATCTCGTCGGTGGACTTCAGGTAGTAGCCGGTGCCGTCGAAGCGGAAGCGGTCCGGGTCGGAGAGGTTCTTGCCGGTCTGGATGCACAGCAGCGCGTCGTGGGCGGCGGCCTCGTGCGCGTACGTGTAGTGCGAGTCGTTGGTGACCAGCGGCGGGATGCCGAGCTTCTTGCCGATCTCCAGGAGTCCGTCGCGGACCCGGCGCTCGATCTCGATGCCGTGGTCCATCAGCTCCAGGAAGTACCGGTCCTTGCCGAAGATGTCCTGGTACTCGGAGGCGGACTTCAGGGCCTCGTCGAACTGGCCGAGCCGGAGCCGGGTCTGCAGCTCGCCGGAGGGGCAGCCGGTGGAGGCGATCAGCCCCTCGGACCACTGGGAGATGGTCTCCTTGTCCATCCGGGGCCACTTCTGCAGCCAGCCCTCGGCGTACGCGTCGGAGGAGAGCCGGAAGAGGTTGTGCAGTCCGGTGTTGTTCGCCGCCCAGATCGTCTTGTGGGTGTAACCACCGGAACCGGAGACGTCGTCCCGCTTCTGGTGCGGCTGGCCCCACTGGATCTTCCGCTTGTTGCGGCGGGACTCGGGGGCGACGTACGCCTCGATGCCGATGATCGGCGTCACCCCGGCCTTCTTCGCCGAGTGGAAGAAGTCGTACGCCCCGTGGAGATTGCCGTGGTCGGACATCGCGATGTGGGTCATGCCCATCTCGTTGCACGCGTTGAACATGTCCTTCAGCCGCGCGGCACCGTCCAGCAGCGAGTACTGGGTGTGGACGTGGAGGTGCGTGAAGGGCGGCTTGGTCACGGGGGAGGCCTCCGGCGGTGAACTTCAGGGGGGACAGCGTCGAAGTCTACGTCGCCGGACTGACAGCGGCCGGGCACTCGGGGGTACCGTCGCGCGTTGGGAGACAGGAACACCTGTCCCCTTTTGTCTATGCACGGCTTCGCACCAGGAGGCACCTCGATGTCGGTCCCCCAGCCCACCGCCACGGAGCGCGGTGAGCACATCCTCGCCGTCTTCGACACCGCCTTCGGCGAGCTCCTCGCCGCCGACCCGGCGGCCTTCCGCGTCAAGTTCCGGAAGATGGCCGGCTCCGCCTTCGCCTTCTACCGCGGCACCGCCTGCCTCTTCTACTCCGACCTGGAGCGGGAGGCCCACAGCGGCCCCTACCTGGACGAGCGCACCGGCCGGGTCTGGATCCACGGCGATCTGCACGCCGAGAACTTCGGCACGTACATGGACGCCAACGGCCGCCTGATCTTCAACGTCAACGACTTCGACGAGGCGTACGTGGGCCCCTTCACCTGGGACCTCAAGCGGCTCGCCGCCTCCCTCGCCCTCCTCGGCTACGCGAAGGCGCTCAGCGACGAGCAGATCACCCACCTGGTCCGGATCTTCGCCGCCTCCTACCGGGAGCGGATCCACGCCCTGGCGACCGGCGCGAAGACCGACGAGCTGCCGCCGTTCACGCTGGACACCGCCGAGGGCGCGCTGCTCGACGCGCTGCGCGACGCCCGCTCCATGACCCGCTTCGGACTCCTCGACTCGATGACCGAGATCCGCGACTTCGAGCGCCGCTTCTCCGCCGGCGGCGGCGCCATCGAGCTGGACGCGGCCGCCCGGTACAAGGTCCTCGCGGCCTTCGACGGCTATCTGGAGACCCTCCCGGAGTCCAGCCTGGCCCGCCCCGACTCGTACCGCGTGAAGGACGTGGTCGGGCGGCGCGGGATCGGCATCGGCTCGGCCGGCCTCCCCTCGTACAACATCCTCCTGGAGGGCAACAGCGACGCCCTGGAGAACGACGTCGTGATCTACCTCAAGCAGGCGCAGACCCCCGCGGTCTCCCGCCATGTGACGGACGCGGCGGTACGGGAGTACTTCCAGCACGAGGGACACCGCACCGTGATCTCGCAGCGGGCGCTCCAGGCGCACGCCGACCCGTGGCTCGGCTGGACGGAGCTCGACGGCGCCGGGCAGCTGGTCGCGGAGGTCTCGCCGTACGCGGTGGACCTCGACTGGTCGGACATCGACGACCCGCGGGACATCGCGGCCACCGTCGCCGACCTGGGCCGGGCGACGGCGACCATGCACGCGGCGGCGGACGACTCCAGCGGGCACTCGCTGGTGCCGTTCTCGACGGAGCGGGCCATCGACGCGGCGATCGCGGCCGACGAGGAGGGCTTCGCGGAGCTCCTGGTGGACTTCGCGCACGCGTACGGGGCGCGGGCCCGGGCCGACCACCAGATCTTCGTGGACCTCTTCCGCAACGGGCGGATCCCGGGGCTGTAGGGACGGCGGGGACCGTTCACAGACTGCCTTTAGGGACGTCTTACGGTCCCGCATGGGACACTCCACGACGATGGACATGGCAGGGACGCAGCTGAGGGCGCTGCGGGCGGCGATCTTCACGGCACTGGTCGTGACGCTGTCCGTGGCGTCCCACGTGCTGCTCTCGCGCGTGCCGCTGCCGCTCGGGACGGTCGTCCCGGTCGCGGTCGGCGTCTTCGCCGTGGCGTACGCCCTGGCGGGCCGGGAGCGGGGTCTCGGCCCGATCGCCGGGCTTCTCGTCCCGCTGGAGCTGGCGGCGGACACGCTCTTCACCAGCGGTCAGGCGGTCTGTTACGGCGCCGCCGGCGGGCCGGTCGCCGGTTCGCTGCGCGCGGTGGGCGTGGAGGTGTTCTGCGGCGGCGCCGTGGGCGGCCCGCTGCCCGGTGTCGCGGCCCCCGAGAGCGGTGCCGCGGTCGCCCTGCTCGACTCCCCCGACCCGGCGCTGCCGTGGCTGCTGCTCCTGGCCCACGTGGGCGTGGGCCTGTCGGCGGCGGTCTGGCTGCGCGGTGGGGAGCGGGCGCTCGCCCGTCTGCTCGGCGCGGTGGCCGCGTTCGCGTTCCGTCCGCTGCTGCTCATGGCGGCGTTCTTCCGTACCGGTGGTCCGGCGCCGCGCCGCGCCGGACGCCCGGCGGGAGGGCCGCGGCCCTCCCGCACCCGGCTCCTCACGCACTCCGTGGGACGGCGGGGACCTCCGTGCCCCGGCCTCGCTCTCGTCTGAGCGGCGCAGGCCTCCAGGCACGCAGTCCCCCTTTCTCTTTCTCACCCTCACGGAGATCACGATCATGAGCGCACGCAACACCCAGGCCAACAAGGCCGCCGCCCGCGAGCGGCTCCGCGTCGAGCGGGAGCGCCAGGCGAAGAAGGACCGGGCGCGCCGGCAGCTCGTCGTCGGCGTCTCGGCCGTGGCCGTGCTGGCCGCCGCCGGCGGCATCGGCTACGCCGTGGTGCAGTCGAACAAGCCCTCCCAGTGGGAGGAGGCGGGCAAGGCGACGACCGTGACGGCCCCGAAGAACACCACGGGCACGAACGGCACGACCGTCGTGGTGGGCAAGGCGTCCGCGAAGAAGACCCTGGAGCTGTACGAGGACTCCCGCTGCCCGGTCTGCGCGACCTTCGAGCAGTCCGTGGGCGCCACGGTCGAGAAGGACGTCGAGGCCGGCAAGTACAAGATCAAGTACATCGGCGCCACCTTCATCGACAACGGCGCTCCGGGCGAGGGTTCGAAGAACGCCCTCTCGGCGCTCGGCGCCGCGCTGAACGTGAGCCCCGAGGCCTTCCTGAAGTACAAGTCGGCGCTCTACTCGGCGGAGTTCCACCCCGAGGAGAACGACGACAAGTTCGCCGAGGACTCCTACCTCCTGAAGGTGGCCGACTCGGTGCCGGCCCTCAAGGGCAACGCCGAGTTCAAGAAGAACGTCGAGGACGGCACGTTCGACGCCTGGGCCATGAAGATGTCCAAGGCCTTCGACGACAGCGGCGTGACGGGCACCCCGACGCTGAAGATGGACGGCAAGAAGGTCACGACGGCGGGCTCCGACAACCCGCCGATGACCGCGGCCGAGTTCACCACGGCGATCGACGCGGCCCTCAAGGGCTGACGGCCGCCCGCCCTTCGCCCGGCCCCCGCGCCCCCCCTCCACGGGGGTACGGGGGCCGGGCGACGTGGGGGCGACGACTCGGCGAACTTCCGGAAATAGCCTGCCCAACGGGCGTACCCGTCAGTAATCTGACTGCCCGTGACCAGTCGTTTCATATCCTCCGCCCCCACGCGGCGCACGGTCGTCAAGGCCGCCGCCGTCACCGCCGTCACCGCGCCCGCCCTCCTCGGCGCGGCCTCCACGGCCCACGCCGGCTCCGGGGCGCCCGCGTTCCTCCACGGCGTCGCCTCCGGCGACCCGCTGCCCGACGGCGTCCTGCTCTGGACGCGCGTCACCCCCACCCCCGAGGCCGTGCCCGGCTCCGGCCTCGGCCCCGACGTCCAGGTCGACTGGGAGCTCGCCGAGGACCGCTCCTTCGGCCGGGTCGTCGCCTCCGGCACGACCACGGCGAGCGCCGGCTCCGACCACACGGTCAAGGCCGACGTCCGCGGCCTGCGCCCGGCCACCTCCTACTGGTTCCGCTTCACCGCGGGCTCCGCCGTCTCCCCCGCCGCGCACACCCGCACCGCCCCGGCCGCCGACGCCACGGCGCCCGGCGTGCGCTTCGGCGTGGTCTCCTGCGCCAACTGGGAGGCCGGCCACTTCGCCGCGTACCGCCATCTCGCCGCCCGCGCCGACCTGGACGCGATCCTGCACCTCGGCGACTACGTGTACGAGTACGGCAGCGGCACCTACCCGGCGGCCGAGTACACCGTCCGGCAGCACGAGCCGCGCCACGAGATCGTCTCCCTGGCCGATTACCGCACCCGGCACGGCCACTACAAGACGGATCCCGACCTCCAGGCGCTGCACGCGGCCCACCCGTTCGTCGCCATCTGGGACGACCACGAGTTCGCCAACGACGCCTGGACGGGCGGGGCCGAGAACCACACCCCCGGCGCCGAGGGCGACTGGGCGGCCCGGGTCGCCGCCGCCAAGCAGGCGTACTTCGAGTGGATGCCGGTCCGCACCTCCACGGAGGGCACGGTCTTCCGCCGGCTGCGCTTCGGCAAGCTGGCCGATCTGCACCTGCTCGACCTGCGTTCCTTCCGTTCCGCCCCGGCGAAGACGGGCAGCGGCTCGGTCGACGACCCGGAGCGGAGCATCACCGGGCGCGCCCAGCTCGACTGGCTGAAGTCCGGTCTGGCCGGCTCGGACGCGACCTGGCAGCTGGTCGGCACCTCGGTGATGATCTCGCCGGTCGCCTTCGGCGCGCTGCCCGCCCACCTCCTGGAGCCGATCGCCGAGCTGATGGGCCTGCCGAAGGAGGGGCTCGCGGTCAACGTCGACCAGTGGGACGGCTACACGGACGACCGCAAGGAGCTGCTCGGGCACCTGACCTCGCGGGCGATCCGCAACACGGTCTTCCTGACCGGTGACATCCACATGGCCTGGGCCAACGACGTACCGGTGAAGGCGGCGACGTACCCCTTCTCGGCGTCCGCCGCGACCGAGTTCGTGGTCACCTCGGTGACCTCGGACAACCTGGACGACCTGCTGCACGTGGCGCCGGGGACGCTCTCGGTGGTGGCCGCGGGCGCGGTCAAGGCCGCCAACCGGCACGTGAAGTGGGTGGACATGGACCACCACGGCTACGGCGTCCTGGACGTGACCGCCGAGCGCTCGCAGATGGACTACTACACGGTCTCCGACAAGGCGGACCCGGGCGCGACGACGGCGTGGGCGCGCTCGTACCGGACGCTCAGCGGAACGCAGCGTGTCGAGCGGGTGTACCAGCCCGTCCACTGATGTTCCCCTGACGGCCCCTCAACGACGATTTTCAGCCATGATCTCTTCTGTTAACGGGAGATCACATCGTCACGGCGGGTGGCTGATTTCGGAGATCGAATCCGGACACACCACCCGCCTCCGTCACCTCGCCTGTTACGTCGACGTCTCAAACTCCGGAAGACGCGCAAGATTTTCTTCCCGATGCCCCGAATTGACCCATGAATGATTGGGCCTGATCACTCCTCAACAGTGTCTGACATGGACGCGTAATCTCCCCGGCGTGGCGGAGGAAGTTCCTCCCCCCACCCCCCCACGAGGAGTCACCATGCGTGCTCTTGTCCGCATATCCCCGCGTATGTCACGTCGGATGCTCGGTACGGCCGTCATGGCCGGAACCCTGGCCCTTGCCCCGCTCTCCGCCCCGGTGGCGAGCGGCACCACCACCCTGGCCGGCGCCTCCGCCGAGGAGTGCGCCGACGACGCCGGCGCCCTCTCCGGCGCCCGCAAGGCGCGCGGCGCCGCGAACCACGCCGCCGAGCCCAACGAGGTCACGGCCGCCAAGGCCGCGGCCATGGACGCCGATTTCAAGAAGAAGCTGTCCGCCGCCCGTTCCGAGGGCCGTCTCAGCGCCTCCGCCGGCAGAGCCGCCGCGGTGGTGAACATCCCCGTCTACTTCCACGTCATCCACTCCGGAACGACGGGCAAGCTCTCCGCGAGCGCGATCACCAGCCAGATGAACGTCCTGAACGCGGCCTACGCGGGCCAGGGCACCGGCAATGTGAACTCCAACTTCCAGTTCACCCTGGCCGGTACCGACTACACGGACAACGCCAGCTGGTACAACCTCTCCTCCGGCTCCACCGCCGAGAAGCAGATGAAGCAGACCCTCCGCAAGGGCGGCGCCGGCGCGCTGAACTTCTACACCGCCAACCTCGGCGGCGGCCTCCTCGGCTGGGCGACCTTCCCGTCCTCGTACGCCTCGAACCCGCAGATGGACGGCGTCGTGGTCCTCGACGCCTCCCTGCCGGGCGGCTCCGCGGCCAACTACAACCAGGGCGACACCGCCACCCACGAGGTCGGCCACTGGATGGGCCTCTACCACACGTTCCAGGGCGGCTGCAGCGGCAGCGGTGACGGCGTCGCCGACACCCCGGCCGAGAAGAGCCCGGCGTACGAGTGCCCCACCGGCCGTGACTCCTGCACCAACAAGACCGGCGTGGACCCGATCCACAACTTCATGGACTACACCTACGACGCCTGCATGTACCAGTTCACCTCGGGCCAGGTGACCCGGATGAACGAGTACTGGACGGCGTACCGCGCCTGATCCGGCCCCACGCGCGTGTGGCCCCCGGGGGAACTCCCCCGGGGGCCACACCCGTTCGGCACGGTCCTACAGGCTGTCCAGGAAGGCGAGCGCCACCGACCAGGTCCGCTCCGCCGACTCCTCGTCCCAGTCGGGCAGCTCCGGGTCGGTGTACACGTGCCCGGCGCCCGGGTACCGGTAGATCTCCACGTCCGCCCCGGCCCTGCGCATCTGCAGGTACCAGGAGGACAGCCAGTCGTGCGTCTCGAACGGATCGGGATCGGCCACGTGCAGCTGCACGGGCAGCTCGTCCACCGAGGCCGACTCCGCGAGGTCCGAGGTGCCGTGGAACAGCAGCAGCCCGCGCGCCTTCTCGTCCCCGAGCGCCAGGGTCTGCGCGATCGACGCCCCCAGCGAGAGGCCCATGTAGACCAGGCCGCGCTCGGAGTAGGGCGCGGCGGCCAGCACCGCCCGCTTCAGCAGCTCGTCCTTGCCGATCTCGTCCCGCAGCGCCACGCCCTCCTCGACGGTCCCGACCGTCCGGCCCCCGTAGAGGTCCGGGGTCCAGACCTTGTGCCCGGCGGCGCGGAGCCGCTCGGCGGCGGCCTCGACGGAAGGGGTCAGCCCGTAGGCCGAGTGGAAGAGCATGATGTCCATGCGTCCCATCCTGCCACCCGGCCCGCGGGGCACCGGAATCACCGCATGCTGCGCACGTCCAGCTGGCGCAGCACCCGGTCCACCACCTCCGGGTCGGCGCCCGGCTCGCTGCGCGCCGCGAGCACCTCGTGCCGGGCGGCCGACATCAGCTCCCGCTGGATCCGCTGCACCGACTTGAAGCGCTGCGTCCGCTCCATGAACGCGGCCCTCCGCTCCTCGTCGACCATGTCGGGACTGATCCGCGCCCCGATGTCGTACGCCCCGCGCAGCAGCCGCTCCTGGACCTCCTCGGGCAGCTCCTCGACCTCCTCGATCTCCTTGAGCCTGCGCTTGGCGGCCCTCGCGGCCCGGATCGCGAGGTCGCGCTCCAGGACCCGCTCCGCGTCCGCGTCGGCCCGCACGCCGAGCCGCCGGACCAGCCAGGGCAGCGTGAGCCCCTGGAAGACGAGCGTGGCGATGATCACGCAGAAGGCGATGAAGACGATCTCGTCGCGGCCGGGGAACGGCGAGCCGTCGTCGGTGCGCAGCGGGATGGCGAGCGCGAGCGCCACCGAGGCCACCCCGCGCATCCCCGCCCACCACATGACGATGGTCTCCCGCCAGCTCGTCGGGATCTCCTCGTCGACGTCCCTGCGGGTGTGCAGCCGCTTCGCCAGCCAGGTGGCCGGAAGCAGCCAGAGCAGCCGGACACCGACGACCACCCCGACCACGGCGGCGCCCCAGCCGAGCATCTCCCCGCCGCGACCCTCCGCGACCCCGAAGACATGGACGAGTTCGAGGCCGATCAGGCCGAACGCGATGCCGGTGACGAGGGTGTCGACGACCTGCCAGAAGGTCTGTCCGGCGAGCCGCCCCATGACGTCGTCGGCGTCCGTCGCGTGCTCGGCGAGGAAGAGGGCCGTCACCAGGACGGAGAGGACGCCGGAACCGTGCAGCTCCTCGGCGAGGACGTAACTCACGAAGGGCACGAGGAGGGTGAGCCCGGTCTGCAGGGTGGCGTCGCCGAGCAGCCCGATGAGCTTGTTGGAGAGCCAGCCGAGCGCCAGACCGACCGCCACCGCGACCACCGCGGAGAGGACGAACTCGCCGAGCGCGTCGGGCCAGGAGAAGGAACCGCTGACGGCGGCGCTGATGGCCACGTGGTACAGCACGATGGCGGTGACGTCGTTGAAGAGCCCCTCGCCCTCCAGGATCGACACCAGCCGCCGGGGCAGCCCGAGCGAGCCGGCCACCGCGGTCGCCGCGACCGGGTCCGGCGGCGCGACGAGCGCGCCGAGCGCGATCGCGGCGGCCAGCGGCAGCCCGGGCACCAGGGCGTTCGCGACCGCGCCGACGGCGGCCGTGGTGACGAACACCAGGGCGACCGCGAGCAGGAAGATGGGCCGTCTGTTGGCCGCGAACTGCCGCCAGGAGGTGCGCTGCACCGAGGCGTACAGGAGGGGCGGCAGCACCAGCGGGAGGATGAGCTCCGGCGGGATCTCGACGTTCGGCACGAAGGGCAGGAAGGCCAGCGCGATCCCGACGAGGGTCATCAGGACCGGCGCGGGCAGTCCCAGCCGCTCACCGAGGGGGACGGTGAGCAGGGCGCCGAGCAGCAGCAAGAACAACAGGGCCAATTGATCCACGGCCACACCCTGCCACGTATGTCCGTTTTATCGGTGACCGGGGCCTAGAGCGAGCGCCGCATGGCCCGGTGCGGCATGCCCGCGTCCGGGAACTCGGGGCCGTACGCCTCGTAGCCGAGCCGCTCGTAGAAGCCGAGCGCATGGGTCTGCGCGTGCAGGTCGACGGCGCTCAGACCGCGCTCGCGCGCCACGTCCTCGATGCCCCGCACGAGCGCGGCGCCGACCCCGAGGCCGCGCGCGGCCTCGGAGACCGCGAGCCGGCCGAGCGAGCCGACGGAGGCGTCGGCGCCGGTCTTGCCGAGCGCGTCCGCGCCGAACAGCAGTCGGCCGGTGCCCAGCGGCAGCCCGTCCTCGCGCACGGCGAGGACGTGCACGGCGGTCTCGTCGTACGCGTCGTACTCCAGCTCCTGCGGAACGCCCTGCTCCACCACGAAGACCTCACGGCGGACCGCGAAGCAGGCCTCCCGGTCCGCCGGGCCGACCGCCTCGCGGACGCGGTACGCGGCGCTCACTGGCTCTCCGCCGCGATGCGGTCCAGGGCCTTCTGCAGGTCCTCGGGGTAGGTGCTGGCGAACTCGACCCACGAACCGTCGCCGGGGTGCTCGAAGCCGAGCCGGACGGCGTGCAGCCACTGCCGGGTCAGGCCGAGGCGCTTGGCGATGGTCGGGTCGGCGCCGTAGGTGAGGTCGCCGACGCAGGGGTGGCGGTGGGCGGACATGTGCACCCGGATCTGGTGGGTGCGGCCCGTCTCCAGCTTGATGTCGAGCAGCGACGCCGAGCGGTACGCCTCGATGAGGTCGTAGTGCGTGACGGACGGCTTGCCGTCGGCGGTGACCGCCCACTTGTAGTCGTGGTTCGGGTGCCGGCCGATGGGGGCGTCGATGGTGCCGCTCATCGGGTCCGGGTGCCCCTGCACCAGCGCGTGGTAGCGCTTGTCGACCGTGCGCTCCTTGAACTGGCGCTTGAGCGAGGTGTACGCGTACTCCGACTTGGCGACCACCATCAGACCGGAGGTGCCGACGTCGAGGCGGTGCACGATGCCCTGGCGCTCGGCGGCGCCGGAGGTGGAGATGCGGTACCCGGCGGCGGCGAGGCCGCCGATGACCGTGGTGCCGGTCCAGCCGGGGCTGGGGTGCGCGGCCACGCCGATCGGCTTCATGATCACCACGATGTCGTCGTCGTCGTGGACGATCTCCATGCCCTCGACGGGCTCGGCGACGATCTGCACCGGAGCGGCCGCGCCCGGCATCTCGACCTCGAGCCACGCGCCGCCGCTGACCCGCTCGGACTTGCCGACGACGGAGCCGTCGACCTGGACCTTCCCTGCGGCGGCCAGCTCGGCCGCCTTCGTACGGGAGAACCCGAACATACGGGCGATGGCGGCGTCGACGCGCTCGCCCTCCAGGCCATCGGGAACGGGCAGCGTGCGGATCTCGGGACTCGTACTCACTCGTCGAGTATGCCTTGTGCGGAAGACACTCTGTCTTCCGCACGGTTCCGGACTCAGTCCTTGTGGACGGTGCCGTCGGGGTCAAGGCCCCGGAACGACAGGATCACGATGAGGATGCCGCCGCAGACGATCGCCGAGTCGGCGAGGTTGAAGACGGCGAAGTGCGCGGGGGCGATGAAGTCGACGACCGCGCCCTCGAAGACGCCGGGCGAGCGGAAGATCCGGTCCGTGAGGTTGCCCAGCGCACCGCCGAGCAGCAGCCCGAGCGCGATCGCCCAGGGCAGGCTGTACAGCTTCCGCGCCAGCCGGATGATCACGACGATCACGGCGGCGGCGATGCAGGTGAAGATGATCGTGAAGGCCTCGCCCATGCCGAACGCGGCGCCCGGGTTCCGGATGGCGTCGAAGCGCAGCAGGTCGCCGATCACCTGGATCGGCTCGTGGCCCTCCAGCTTCGCGACCACCAGCATCTTGCTGCCCAGGTCGAGCAGGTAGGCGAGGACGGCCACGACGAAGAGGGCGACGATCCTGCGCCTGCCCCGGGGCCGCTCCTCGGGAGCGGCCGTCCCGTCGGCGGGCGTGGCCGTCCCGTCGGCGGCCACCGTCTCGTCGGAGGCGGCCGGCTCCTCGGCCCCTGCTGAATCCGGCGTACCGATGATGCGCTCCGCCTCTGCCACGTGAGTGAGTCCCTCGACCTCGATGCCTGACCGTGCACCGAGGGTACGGCACAGGCGTACGAGACCGGCAGCCAGATCGTCTGCCGCGCCGCCCCCGGACGGTGCGGGCCCGCGCCGGTGCGGCGTCCCCGGCGGTCAGCCGCGCCGCTCCTGCCGCTGCTTGTCCTCGACGCAGAGGGTGGCCCGGGGGAAGGCCTGCATCCTCGCCTTGCCGATCGGCTTCCCGCACACCTCGCAGAGGCCGTACGTGCCCGCGTCGAGCCGTTCCAGGGCGTGCTCGGTCTGCTCCAGCATCTCCCGGGCGTTGGCGGCCAGGGCGAGCTCGTGCTCGCGGGTGATGTTCTTGGTGCCGGTGTCGGCCTGGTCGTCGCCCGCGCCGTCGCCCGAGTCCCGCATGAGGCCGGTGAGCTCCTCCTGGGAGTGCGCGAGCTCGCTGCGCAGCCGCAGCACCTCGGACTGGAGCACGGTGCGGGCCTCGGTGACCTCCGCCGGGGTCCAGGGGTCCTCGCCAGGGCGCACCGCGAGCTCGCCGGTGCGGGCCGGCGGTACGGCGGCCTCGTCCCCGGCGGTCGTGACGCCTCCCGCGGTCTTCTTCGCTGCCACCGTCCTGGCTCCTGTCTGCTTCTTCGCGACGGGCGCCTTCCCGGCCGCCGTCTTCTTCGCCGTCGCCTTCTTGGCGGGCGTCTTCCTGGCGGCGGCCCCGGGGGCCGCCTCCTCCTCGGCGACGGCGCCGTCGAGGGCCGTCCCGTCGACCGGTCCGCCGGCGACCGCCTTCTTCGCGGGGGCCTTCTTGGCGACGGCCTTCCCGGCCGCCGTCTTCTTGGCGGTGGTCTTCTTGGCGGCCGACTTCTTCGCGACCGTCTTCCGCGCGGGCGCTCTCCCGGCGGCCGTCGGCGGCTCCGCGACCGTCGTCTTCTTCCCGGCCACGTCCTTGGCGCCCTCCGCCGAACCGGTGGAACCGGCGGCCGAGGGCTTCTTCGCGGCGGTCTTCTTCGCCACCATGTCGCGGCCCCTTCACATTTTGTGATCTTGCTCGCGAATCGTGCTGGGACGATAAATCGGCCCAGGGCCCGCGGCAACGGGGCACGCCGCCGTACCCGCCCGCCCCCGCGCCCCTCGGGGCGGGCCTGCCTCGGTTGTGCCCCAGCTCCCCGCCGGGTAATCCGTCCCGCCCCTCCCCCACATGGCCGTACGCCAACTCCGGACCGCCCCGTATGGCCATTCGGGTCACGGGAAAACCGGTCTGCCGCCCCCGGCCGGGCCCCGTACACTGGCCACAGCGAAAGGCTTGGATGGGGACGAGTAGCGTCGTACGCAGCCATGAGCGACCCGGGGACGGTGAGAGCCCGGGGGCGAGCCCGATGTGAAGCATCACCCCGGAGCCGTCGGAAGAAAGCCGCAGGACAGCGCGGTGACTAGACCCGGCGTCGCGACCCCAATGAGGGGGCTCAGGGCGTGCGCGCCCCGGGCCAAGGAGGGTGGTACCGCGGGAGCAGCGCTCTCGTCCCTCCGACGGAACGACGACAGTCCGCCGGAGGAACTCGATGACACCGCCGCAGTACCGCCAGGTACCCGCCCAGGTCGACCTGCCCGAGATGGAGCACGCCGTGCTCGATTTCTGGCGCGAGAACAAGGTCTTCGCCAAGACCCTCGAGCAGTCCGAGGGACGCCCCGAGTGGGTGTTCTACGAGGGCCCGCCCACCGCCAACGGCATGCCCGGCGCGCACCACATCGAAGCCCGCGTCTTCAAGGACGTCTTCCCCCGCTTCCGGACCATGCGCGGCTACCACGTGGCCCGCAAGGCCGGCTGGGACTGCCACGGCCTGCCGGTCGAGCTCGCCGTCGAGAAGGAGCTCGGCTTCTCCGGCAAGAAGGACATCGAGGAATACGGCATCGCCGCGTTCAACGACAAGTGCCGCGAGTCCGTGACCCGGCACACCGACGCGTTCGCCGAGCTGACGACCCGCATGGGCTACTGGGTCGACCTGGACGACGCGTACCGGACCATGGACCCCTCGTACATCGAGTCGGTCTGGTGGTCCCTGAAGCAGATCTTCGACAAGGACCTCCTCGTCCAGGACCACCGGGTCGCCCCCTGGTGCCCACGCTGCGGCACCGGTCTCTCCGACCACGAGCTGGCCCAGGGCTACGAGACGGTCGTCGACCCCTCCGTGTACGTCCGCTTCCCTCTGACCTCCGGCCCGCTGGCCGGCAAGGCGGCGCTCCTGGTCTGGACGACGACCCCGTGGACCCTGGTGTCCAACACGGCGGTCGCCGCCCACCCCGAGGTCACCTACGTGGTCGCCACCGACGGCGACGAGCGGGTCGTCGTCGCCCAGCCGCTGGTCGAGAAGGCGCTGGGCGAGGGCTGGGTCACCACGGGCGAGTCGTTCACGGGCGCGGAGATGGAGCGCTGGACCTACCAGCGTCCCTTCGAGCTTGTGGAGTTCCCGGCCGAGGCGCACTACGTCGTCAACGCCGAGTACGTGACGACCGAGGACGGCACGGGTCTGGTCCACCAGTCCCCCGCCTTCGGTGAGGACGACCTCAAGGTCTGCAAGGCGTACGGCCTGCCGGTCGTGAACCCCGTCCGCCCCGACGGCACCTTCGAGCAGGACGTGCCGCTGGTCGGCGGCGTCTTCTTCAAGAAGGCCGACGAGGCGCTCACCGCCGACCTGGACGCGCGCGGGCTGCTGTTCCGGCACATCGCGTACGAGCACAGCTACCCGCACTGCTGGCGCTGCCACACGGCGCTGCTGTACTACGCGCAGCCGTCCTGGTACATCCGCACGACCGCGGTCAAGGACCGCCTCCTCGCGGAGAACGAGCGGACGAACTGGTTCCCCGAGTCGGTCAAGCACGGCCGCTTCGGCGACTGGCTCACCAACAACGTCGACTGGGCCCTCTCCCGGAACCGCTACTGGGGCACCCCGCTGCCGATCTGGCGCTGCGAGGACGGCCACCTGACCTGCGTGGGCTCGCGCGCCGAGCTCACCGAGCTGACCGGCACCGACCAGTCGGAGCTCGACCCGCACCGCCCGTACATCGACGCGGTGACCTTCGACTGCCCCTCCTGCGCGAAGACGGCGACGCGCGTCCCCGAGGTCATCGACGCCTGGTACGACTCGGGTTCGATGCCGTTCGCGCAGTACGGCTACCCGTACGAGAACAAGGAACTGTTCGAGTCCCGCTACCCGGCGCAGTTCATCTCCGAGGCCATCGACCAGACGCGCGGCTGGTTCTACACGCTGATGGCCGTCGGCACGCTGGTCTTCGACAAGTCGTCCTACGAGAACGTGGTCTGCCTCGGCCACATCCTCGCCGAGGACGGCCGCAAGATGTCCAAGCACCTGGGGAACATCCTCCAGCCGATCCCGCTGATGGACCAGCACGGCGCCGACGCGGTCCGCTGGTTCATGGCGGCCGGCGGCTCCCCGTGGGCGGCGCGCCGGGTGGGCCACGGCACGATCCAGGAGGTCGTCCGCAAGACCCTCCTGACGTACTGGAACACGGTCGCCTTCCAGGCGCTGTACGCCCGCACGTCCGGCTGGGCCCCCTCGGCCGCGGACCCGGCCCCGGCCGACCGCCCGGTCCTCGACAAGTGGCTGCTCTCCGAGCTGAACACGCTGGTCGCCGAGACGACCGAGGCGATGGAGTCGTACGACACCCAGCGCACCGGCAAGCTGATCTCCGCCTTCGTCGACGACCTCTCCAACTGGTACGTGCGCCGCTCCCGCCGCCGCTTCTGGCAGGGCGACAAGGCGGCCCTGCGCACCCTGCACGACGTGGTGGAGACCGTCACCCGCCTGATGGCCCCGCTGACCCCGTTCATCACCGAGCGGGTCTGGCAGGACCTGGTGGTGCCGGTGTCGCCGGACGCCCCCGAGTCCGTCCACCTGGCCACCTGGCCCGAGGTGGACGCGGCGGCCGTCGACAAGACGCTCTCGGAGCAGATGCTGCTGGTCCGCCGGCTGGTGGAGCTCGGCCGGGCGACGCGCGCGGAGTCGGGCGTGAAGACTCGCCAGCCGCTGTCCCGCGCGCTGGTCGCGGCGACGGGCTTCGCGGCCCTCTCCCCCGAGCTCCAGGCCCAGATCACGGAGGAGCTGAACGTCTCGTCCCTGGCGTCCCTTTCGGAGGTGGGCGGCTCGCTGGTCGACACGACGGCGAAGGCGAACTTCCGCGCCCTGGGCAAGCGCTTCGGCAAGGGCGTGCAGGACGTGGCGAAGGCGGTGGCGGCCGCGGACGCGGCGGCGCTGTCGCTGGCGCTGCGCTCCGGCGAGGCGACCCTCACGGTGAACGGCGAGGAGATCACGGTCACCCCCGAGGAGATCATCATCACGGAGACCCCCCGTGAGGGCTGGTCGGTCGCCTCGGACGCGGGCGCGACGGTCGCCCTCGACCTGGAGATCACCCCGGAGCTCCGCAAGGCGGGCCTGGCCCGTGACGCGATCCGGCTGATCCAGGAGGCCCGCAAGAACAGCGGCCTGGACGTCGCGGACCGCATCGCGCTCCGCTGGCAGGCGGACTCCGCGGAGACCGCGGAGGCCCTGCGGGCGCACGCGGGCCTCATCGCGGACGAGGTCCTGGCGACGGACCACGCGGAGGGCGAGGCGGACGCCACGTACGGCAGCCCCTTCACGGACGAGCCCCTCGGCCTCACGTTCCGCCTCCGCAAGGCGTAACGAGCCCGAAGGAAAGGCCCGGCACCCCTCTCGGGTGCCGGGCCTTTGCGCATCCCCGCGAAGTGGGTGGCAGCTGGCGCACGGCGGGCACGGCAAAGGGCCGGGCCCCGGTTTCCCGGGGCCCGGCCCTTCAGCCTGCCGACGGCTACGCGCTCAGCGCGCGAGCGCCCGCCGTCAGTTGTCGTCCTCGTCGATCAGGAACCCGCGCATCGGCGCCGGCGCCTGCTGCATCGGCTGCGGAGCCTGCGGCCGGACCGGAGCCATCGGCTGGGTCATCGCCGGGGACATCTGCTGCTGGCCGCCGTAGGACGGGGCGCCGCCCATGGACGGCGCACCACCCATCGCGCCGTTGCCGCCGTAGGACGGCGCGCTCGCGCCCGCCGAGGCCATCGACGGGGCCGGCGGCAGGGAGGCCGTCGCCGGGGTGCGCGGCGGGGCCAGCGAGTCGTCGGCCTGGGTCTCCAGCTGACGCAGCTGCGACTCCAGGTACGACTTCAGCCGCGTGCGGTACTCGCGCTCGAAGCCGCGCAGGTCCTCGACCTTGCGCTCCAGCGTGGCGCGGGCGGACTCCAGGGAGCCCATCGCGACGCGGTGCTTCTCCTGCGCGTCCCGCTCAAGAGCGTCCGCCTTGGCGCGGGCGTCCCGCTCCAGGCCCTCGGCGCGGGAGCGCGCCTCGCCGACGATCTTGTTGGCCTCGGAGCGGGCCTCGGCGATCGCCTGGTCGGCGGTCTGCTGGGCCAGCGAGAGGACACGCGCGGCACTGTCGCCACCGGGGCCCTGCTGCGGCTGCTGCATCTGCGGCGGCATCTGCTGCTGCATCTGCTGCTGCTGCGGGTGCCCCATGGGGCCGCCCTGCATCGGGCCGGGACCCATCGGGCCGCCCTGCATCGGGCCGGGGCCCATGGGCCCGCCCTGCATGGGGCCGGCGGGAAGCTGCGGGGCGCCGGAGGGCAGCTGCGGCGGGCCCATCTGCGGCGGCTGCTGCTGGACCGGCGGTCCGGATATGGCGGCGGGCACGGGCGCGCCGGGACCGACGGGACGATCCTGCTGCTCCGGGGGCTTACGCATGCCCTGCTGCTGCTGGTTCTGCGCGGCGGCACGGGTCGCGGCGGCCAGCTTGGCGCGCAGGTCCTCGTTCTCGCGGAGCAGGCGGGTCAGCTCGGCCTCGACCTCGTCGAGGAAGGCATCGACCTCGTCCTCGTCATAGCCTTCTCGGAGGCGGACGGTCGTGAACTGCTTGTTCCGCACGTCCTCGGGGGTCAGCGGCATCTCTTCTTCACCTCTACGTAGTCGTCGGCAGTCGGCAAGACCGTATCGTCCACATTCACCTCGCGAAGCTGCTCACGATGTTGATCAGGATGTAGACGATGATCATCAGAACGAAGAAGGACAGGTCGAGTGCCACGCCCCCGAGACGCAGCGGCGGGATGAGTCGCCGCAGAAGCTTGAGCGGTGGATCGGTGACAGTGTAGGTGGCCTCAAGGACGACCACCATCGCCTTACCGGGTTGCCATGAACGGGCGAACTGGAAGACGTAGTCCATGACAAGTCGGACGATGAGGAGGACGAGGAAGCACATCAGCACGATGTAGACCACCTGTAGTGCGACGCCCATCCCGCGTTTCCCTCTCCCCTGACTTACGTGCTCTCGCTTGTCCGGCCGCTTCGCGACCGGTCCGTCCGGTTCTCGTGTTCTCAGCTCTGGTTGAAGAATCCGCCCTCTGCGATCCGGGCCTTGTCCTCCGCCGTGACATCGACGTTAGCAGGCGACAACAGGAACACCTTCTGCGTCACGCGCTCAATGCTGCCATGGAGCCCGAAGACGAGTCCGGCGGCAAAGTCGACAAGTCGCTTCGCGTCCGTGTCGTCCATCTCCGTGAGATTCATGATCACCGGGGTGCCCTCACGGAAGTGTTCCCCGATGGTACGGGCCTCGTTGTAGGTCCGGGGGTGGAGTGTGGTGATGCGGTAGGGCTCCCGCTCGGACACGACCTTGGGCATGATCACCGGTGCGTTCTTCTCCATGCTGGGACGTTCGGGTGTGATGGATGCCACGGGGGCAATTCGGGCCGGACGTCCGCTTTCGGCGAGTACCGGGACGGAATGGGCGATCGGCTCACGGGGCGCCGGGGGCTGCACCACACGTACCGGTTCCTCACGCTCCGCCTGACGCGGGGGGGCGATGTGGCGCCGGTCTCGCTCGGGCTCCGGCTCCAGCTCGGGTTCGAAGTCGTCGTCGGGGTCGAAGCCCCGGCCGTCGTACCCATCGTCCTCCACGAGGCCGAGGTAGACCGCCATCTTGCGCATCGCGCCGGCCATTCTCTGAGTCCTCCGCTCTGTGGTGGATCGCCCTACTGGCCAATGTCGCAGCGTCACCAAGTGCCCGCGATCCACGGGTCATGCCGCCGTTCTGCGGAATGACCATATTTTCTGCTGTGGTCCGACTTGCTTCGCGACGTTACCCGAGCTTCGGGCGGACACCGAGTACCGCCGTACCGACGCGTACGTGTGTCGCCCCGGCAGCGACGGCCTCTTCGAGGTCCGCACTCATCCCTGCTGACACCATGTTCGCAGCCGGACGGGTCGCGCGCAGGGCAGTCGACAAATCCATCAGCCGGTCGAAGGCGGCGCGTTGCCGCCCGGCGTACGGTCCGGCGAGCGGGGCGACGGTCATCAGTCCGTCGAGCCGCAGCCCGGGAGCCGCGTCGACGGCGGCCGCCAACTCCTCGATCCCGTCCGGTGCGACACCGCCGCGGTCGCCCCGCTCGCCGGACTCGGCGTCGAGCGCGACCTGCAGGAGGCAGCCGAGCTCCCGGCCCTCCTTCTCCGCCGCGGCGGAGAGCGAGGAAACGAGCTTCAAGCGGTCGACGGACTGCACCACATCGGCATAACCCACCACGGATCTGACCTTGTTGGTCTGCAACTGACCCACGAAGTGCCAGGTCAGATCAAGGTCGGCACAGGCCGCCGCCTTGGGGGCGGCGTCCTGGTCCCGGTTCTCGGCGACGTTCCGCACGCCGAGCCCGTGGAGGATTCTCACGTCGCTCGCGGGGTAGGTCTTGGTGACCACGATGAGCGTCACCTCCTCCCGCGCGCGCCCGGCGGCGGCACAGGCCGCGGCGATGCGCTCCTCCACCCGGGCCAGGTTCTCGGCGAGTTCCGACGTGCGGTCCGTCATGTCTCTTCTCAGTCCAACCAGACATATCCCGCGAGTCGCCCCGTGGTGCGATCGCGGCGGTACGAGTAGTGGTCGCGCGACTCCAGGGTGCAGACCCCGGCGTCCTCGACGTCCAGGACCCCGAGCCGCTCCAACTGCGCGCGCACTCCGGCGGCGACGTCGACGGCCGGGGTGCCCCAGGAGGTCTCCGCGTAGGCGGCGGGTTCGACGGCCGCGACCTCGGCGCGCATCGCCTCCGGCACCTCGTAGCACCGGCCGCAGACGGCGGGTCCGGTGCGGGCGACGATCCGGGCGGGGTCGGCGCCGAGCTTCACCATCGCCCCGACCGCGGCCGGGACGACTCCGGCGACCATGCCGGGCCGTCCCGCGTGGGCGGCCGAGGCGACCCTGGCGACGGGATCGGCGAGGAGCACCGGGACGCAGTCGGCGGTGAGGACCGCGAGGGCGAGTCCGGGCCGGGAGGTGGTGAGCGCGTCCACCGACGGGATCGCGTCGCTGCCCCACGGCCCGTCGACCTCGGCGACGTCCGCGCCGTGCACCTGGTTCATCCAGACCACCCGGGCCGGGTCGAGCCCGAGGGCCCCGGCGGCGCGCGAGCGGTTGGTCCGTACGGCTTCGGGGTCGTCCCCCACCGCGCCGCCGAGGTTGAGCTCCACGTACGGAACGGCGCTCACCCCGCCCCACCGGTCGGTGAAGGCGAAGTGCGCGCCGTTCGCGTCGAAGCGCTGTCCTATCACTTCAGGAAGTCCGGGACGTCCAGCTCTTCGGCCTGGCTGTCCGCGTACGGACGGGCCGGCGGGACGACCGGAGGGGCGGCCGGCAGCGGGGTCTCGTTGACCGCCGGCGCCGGCTCGGCCGGGGCCTGGGCCGGCTCGTCGCGCGGGGCGACGGTGCCGAGGCCGCCCAGCGGGCGGGAGGTCTCGACGTGGCGGGGGGCCGGGGCCGGCTCCTCGCGCTTGGCGGAGACCGAGCCGATGATGTTGTCCCGGCGGGCCGGCGGCTGGCCGCCGTCGAAGCCGGCCGCGATGACGGTGACCCGGACCTCGTCGCCGAGGGCGTCGTCGATGACGGCGCCGAAGATGATGTTGGCCTCGGGGTGGGCGGCCTCGCTGACCAGCTGCGCGGCCTCGTTGATCTCGAAGAGACCGAGGTCGCTGCCGCCGGAGATGGAGAGCAGGACGCCACGGGCGCCGTCGATGGAGGCCTCGAGGAGCGGCGAGGAGATCGCCATCTCCGCGGCCGCCACGGCGCGGTCGTCGCCGCGGGCGGAGCCGATGCCCATCAGGGCCGAACCGGCCTCGGACATGACCGACTTGACGTCGGCGAAGTCGAGGTTGATCAGGCCCGGGGTGGTGATGAGGTCGGTGATGCCCTGCACACCGCTCAGCAGCACCTGGTCGGCCGACTTGAAGGCGTCGAGCACGGAGACCTGGCGGTCCGAGATCGACAGGAGCCGGTCGTTGGGGATGACGATGAGGGTGTCGACCTCTTCGCGGAGCTCGGCGATGCCGTCCTCCGCCTGGTTGGCGCGACGGCGGCCCTCGAAGGTGAACGGCCGGGTGACCACACCGATCGTCAGGGCGCCGAGCGAGCGCGCGATGTTGGCGACGACGGGGGCGCCGCCGGTGCCGGTGCCGCCGCCTTCGCCGGCGGTGACGAAGACCATGTCGGCCCCCTTGAGGACCTCCTCGATCTCCTCACGGTGGTCCTCTGCCGCCTTGCGACCGACGGCCGGGTTCGCCCCGGCCCCGAGGCCGCGGGTGAGTTCACGGCCGACGTCGAGCTTGACGTCGGCGTCGCTCATCAACAGCGCTTGCGCGTCGGTGTTGATCGCGATGAACTCGACGCCCTTGAGACCGACCTCGATCATTCGGTTGATGGCATTGACACCACCGCCGCCGACACCGATGACCTTGATGACTGCGAGGTAGTTCTGCGGTGCTGCCACGTCGAAGGCCTCTCGCCTCGAGTTACGTGTCGTCGCCGCGCGTTGGTTCGCGCCGCTCCGACGGATGCCGATTGGGACGGTCCGAAACGCCGACCCAAACCCTAACGTTGAAGTTTAGGGTTACCAGTGTCTCTGTTCGCTGGACTCTTCCGAACAGGACACTAAGTCGACAAGTGGCGCACGTTCAACGAACACGCCGAACCTCCCGTTTTTCTTTTCACCCTATGTGATCACCCGTAGCGCTGGCCAACCAGGGTGCTGGCCAGGGGTGATACCCGTCAACTCCCGGACGAGGCGGGCGCCGTGGGGGCACTTACATCGAAGTGCCCCGCTTTGGGAGTGGCCTTCAGGAGCGCGGTGAGGACACGGGCCTTGACCGCGCCGTGTTCGCCGCTGCCCCAGAAGACGGTGCGCCCCCTGGTCAGCTCCAGAGTGACGGAGTCGTACGAGGTGATGCGCACGACACGAGTGTCCCGGGCGATTTCCGCCGGGAGTTCACCCCGGACGCCGACCGCCTCCTGGAGCAACCGGTCCGCGTCGAAGCGGCGCAGGCTCGGGGAGGAGGCACTGTCGAGGACGAGCCGGGGGACATTCCGGGGGGCGGTGTCGACGGTCGCGAACCGCATTCCGGTCGCGTCCACTTCGATGAACTTTCCGCCCTTTTCGATGAGAAGAACGGGCTTCCGTTCCGTCACTTTCAGCCCGATTCCGTGCGGCCAGGACCGGACGACGTCGACCGAGTCGACGCGCGGCAGTTCCTTCCGGATACGCGCCTCGATGGCGTCGGTGTCGACGGTGACGAGCGGCGCCCCCAGGGGCACGGCGGCCGCCGCCTCGACCTCACGGGGGGTCAGGACCGAGGTTCCGGAAGTCTTCACACGTTCCACACGGAACCAGGTCGAGCCGTAGAGCGCCCAGAGGCCGCCGGCCACGAGCAGCAGCACGCCGAGGGTGATGAGGAGCGCCCGGGTGCCGGGCATCCGGAACTTTCGGTTCCGGGTGCCCGGCCGGGACGGACCGTCCGACGAGCCCTTCGACGACCTCTTCGCCCCGCTCGCGCCGCTCTTCTCGGCGGTCGTCGGTCCGGCTGCCACCTGGCGCCTCCTGCCCTCAGCCGCCGCGCTACGCCTGTCGGCGGGCGGCGATCGCCTCGTACACCATGCCGACGAGCAGATCGTCGGCGTCCCGGCGGCCGAACTCGGCGGCGGCGCGGGACATCTCGTACAACCGGTGCGGATCGGCCAGTACGGGCAGGACGTTGCCCTGCACCCACTGCGGCGTCAGCTCCGCGTCGTCGACGAGGAGTCCACCGCCGGCCTTGACCACCGGCTGGGCGTTGAGCCGCTGTTCGCCGTTGCCGATGGGCAGCGGGACGTACGCGGCGGGCAGCCCGACGGCGGAGAGCTCGGCGACGGTCATCGCGCCCGCGCGGCAGAGCATCATGTCGGCCGCGGCGTACGCGAGATCCATCCGGTCCACGTACGGTACCGGCACGTAGGGCGGCATACCGGGCATGTTGTCGACGCGCGGCATTTCGTTCTTCGGGCCCACCGCGTGCAGGATCTGGATCCCGGAGCGCTGGAGCACCGGGGCGATCTGCTGGATGACCTCGTTGAGCCGCCGGGCGCCCTGCGAGCCGCCGGAGACGAGGAGGGTCGGCAGGTTCGGGTCGAGCCCGAAGGCCGCGCGCGCCTCGGGGCGCACCCGCGCCCGGTCGAGGGTCGCGATGGTGTGCCGCAGCGGGATGCCGATGTAGCGGGCGTTGCGGAGCTTGCTGTCCGGGGTGGCGACGGCGACCCCGGCCGCGTACCGGGAACCGATCTTGTTGGCGAGACCGGGCCGGGCGTTGGCCTCGTGGACCACGATCGGCACCCCGAGACGCTTGGCGGCGAGGTAACCCGGCAGCGCCACATAGCCGCCGAAGCCCACCACGCAGTCCGCCTTGGTGCGCTCCAGGATCTGCTCGGCGGCCTTGATGGTGCCGCGCAGCCGCCCGGGGACGGTGATCAGCTCGGGGGTGGGCTTGCGGGGCAGCGGTACGGCGGGGATGAGGGCCAGCTCGTAGCCCCGCTCGGGCACCAGCCGGGTCTCCAGACCCTTCTCCGTGCCGAGCGCCGTGATCCCCACGCTGGGGTCCTGCCTGCGCAGGGCGTCCGCGAGGGCCAGCGCGGGCTCGATGTGGCCGGCGGTCCCCCCGCCGGCGAGTACGACATGCACCGAAATTCACCGCTCTCCGGACGGGCGCTTCTTGACGCGCCGTCGCATCGACTTCCATCTCACCCCGGCCCGCTTGCCCCAGCCGGGGCGGCGCAGGGCCAGGGCCGCTTTCGCGGCGGGTTCCTGTCGCGCGAAGGCGATGAGGAGCCCGACGGCGAACATGGTCGGCAGCAGGGCCGACCCACCGTAGGAGAACAACGGGAGCGGGACCCCGGCGATCGGCAGCAGACCGAGCACCGCACCGATGTTGATCACGGCCTGAGCCGTGATCCAGGTGGTCACACCTCCCGCGGCGAACCTCACGAAGGGGTCCTCCGTGCCTCCGGCCACGCGGATACCCGCATAGCCTAGAGCCGCGAACAGGGCGAGTACCGACAGCGTCCCCGCGAGACCCAGTTCCTCACCGGTGACCGCGAAGATGAAGTCGGTGTGCGCCTCGGGCAGTTGGCCCCATTTCTCGACGCTCGCACCGAGTCCGGAACCGAACCATCCGCCCGAGGCCAGAGCATAGATTCCGTGCGCGGCCTGCAGACAGGGGGCTCCCTCCCCGCCGGGGTCGGTCGCGCCGATGCAGTCGAAGCGCTTCATCCGGTTGGCGCTCGTCTTGATCAGCAGGACGCCGATGGCACCGGCCACCGTGAGCACCCCGACGAAGAGCCGGGTGGGCGCTCCGGCGGTCCACAGCAGGCCGAAGAGGATCGCGGCGAGGATGATCGAGGTGCCCATGTCGCCGCCGAGCATGATGAGCCCGAGCAGCATGAAGGCGCCGGGTACCAGCGGCACCAGCATGTGCTTCCACTGCGTCAGCAGCCGCATGTCGTGCTTGCGGGCCAGCAGGTCGGCCCCCCACAGGATCAGCGCCAGTTTGCCGAACTCGCTGGGCTGGAGCTGGAAGGGGCCGCCGAGGGAGATCCAGTTCTGGTTGCCGTTGACCGCGTGCCCTATCCCGGGGATCTGCACGAGCACCATCAGGAAGACCGCGCCGACCAGGATCGGGTAGGCGAGGGCCCGGTGCAGTTTCACCGGCATCCGGGAGGCGACCAGGAGCAGTCCGGTGCCGAGCAGGGCGGCGAAGAACTGCTTCCGGAAGAAGTAGGAGGGCACCAGGTCGTAGCGGAGTGCCGTGATCATCGACGCGGAGTAGACCATCACGAGGCCGAGGGCGGTGATGAGCATGCCCGCGCCGATGATCACGTAATACGCCGTGAGCGGCCGGTCCCAGGCCTTCCGCGCCCGCTCGTGGAGCCGTCGTACGCCTCCGCCGCGCGTCCGCCGCGGGGTCGCGGGGGTCCGCCCTCCGCCGCGTACGGCGGAGGGCCCGCGTGTCCCTGCGATCTTGCTCGGCATGGTCGCTGCCCCCTCCTGGTCGTGCCCGGTCCGGCCGGACCCTCCCACTGGTCGGGTCAGGCGTCCCCGGTGGCGGCGAGGGCGCGGACCGCGTCCGCGAAGGCCTCGCCCCGCTTGTTGTAGTTGGTGAACATGTCCATCGAGGCGCAGGCCGGGGCCAGCAGGACCGTGTCCCCCGCCCGGGCGAGCCGGGCCGCCTCGCGGACCGCCTCGGACATCGCCCCAGTGTCGGTCCGGTCGAGGTCCACCACCGGTACCTCCGGGGCGTGTCGCGCCAGGGCTTCGCGGATCAGGGCGCGGTCGGCACCGATCAGGACGGCCCCGCGCAAGCGCTTCGCCGACTTCTCCACCAGTTCGTCGAAGGTCGCGCCCTTGGCGAGTCCGCCGGCGATCCAGACGATCGGGTCGTAGGCCGCCAACGAGGCTTCCGCGGCGTGGGTGTTGGTGGCCTTGGAGTCGTCGACGTACGTGACTCCCTGGACCTCCTCGACCAGTTCGATGCGGTGGGGGTCGGGCCGGAAGGCCTTGAGTCCGTCCCGTACGGCCTTCGCCTCGACGCCGAAGGCGCGCGCGAGGGCGGCGGCGGCGAGGGCGTTGGCGATGTTGTGCGGGGCCGGGGGCTGGACGTCGGAGACCTCGGCGAGCTCCTGCGCGCTCTTCTGCCGGTCGGGCACGAAGGCCCGGTCGACGAGGAGGTCCTCGACGACACCGAGTTCGGACGGGCCGGGGGTGCCGAGGGTGAAGCCGATGGCACGGCAGCCCTCCTCGACGTCGGCCTCACGGACCAGGTCCTCGGTGACCTTGTCGGCCACGTTGTAGACGCAGGCGACCTGGTTGCCCTGGTAGATCCGGCCCTTGTCGGCGGCGTACGCCTCCATGGAGCCGTGCCAGTCGAGGTGGTCGGGCGCCAGGTTGAGCACGGCGGCCGAGTGGACGCGGACGGACGGCGCCCAGTGCAGCTGGTAGCTGGAGAGTTCGACGGCCAGCACGTCGTACGTCTCCTCGCCGAGGACGGCGTCGAGGAGCGAGACGCCGATGTTCCCGACGGCGGCGGTCCGCAGGCCGGCCGCCTCCAGGATCGAGGCGAGCATCCGTACGGTGGTGGTCTTGCCGTTGGTGCCGGTGACCGCGAGCCAAGGGGCGGCGTCGGGGCCCCTGAGCCGCCAGGCGAGTTCGACGTCGCCCCAGATCTCCACGCCCGCCTCGGCGGCGGCCGTGAAGAGCGGCTTGTCCGGCCGCCAGCCGGGGGTGGTGACGATCAGCTCGGTGCCGGCCGGCAGGGTCGCCCCGTCGCCGAGGCGGACGGTGATGCCCTCCGCCTCCAGTTCGGCCGCCTGGGCCCGGGAGCGCTCGTCGTCGCCGTCGTTGACGACGGTCACGAGGGCGCCCAGGCCGTGCAGGACGCGGGCGGCCGGGATGCCGGACACCCCGAGCCCCGCGACGGTGACCCTCTTGCCGTTCCAGTCGAGCTGTTCTGTCACTTCTCCGATGCCCATCCCGCGTAGAAGAGGCCCAGGCCCACGATCACGCACATGCCCTGGATGATCCAGAACCGGACGACGACCAGGACCTCCGACCACCCCTTGAGTTCGAAGTGGTGCTGGAGCGGTGCCATCCGGAAGACGCGCTTGCCGGTCATCTTGAACGAGCCGACCTGGATGACCACGGACATCGTGATCAGCACGAACAGGCCGCCGAGCAGGGCCAGCAGCAGCTCCGTACGGGAGCAGATGGCGAGACCGGCGAGGGCGCCGCCGAGGGCGAGCGAGCCGGTGTCACCCATGAAGATCTTGGCGGGTGAGGTGTTCCACCACAGGAAGCCGAAGCAGGAGCCCATCAGCGCGGAGGCGACGACGGCGAGGTCGAGCGGGTCGCGCACCTCGAAGCAGGCGTTGGGGTTGGTCAGGGTCATGGCGTTCGCACAGGACTCCTGGAACTGCCAGAGCCCGATGAAGGTGTACGCGCCGAAGACCATCACCGAGGCGCCGGTGGCGAGGCCGTCCAGACCGTCCGTCAGGTTCACGCCGTTGGACATGGCCAGGATCATGAAGAGCGCCCAGACCACGAAGAGCACCGGGCCGATGGCCCAGCCGAAGTCCGTGATGAACGAGAGCTTCTCGGACGCCGGGGTGAGACCGCGCGCGTCGGAGAACTGGAGCGCGAGCACCGCGAACGCGATGCCGACGATCAGCTGGCCGGCCATCTTCGCCTTGGCCCGCAGACCGAGCGAACGCTGCTTGACGATCTTGATGTAGTCGTCGAGGAAGCCGACGAGGCCCATGCCGGCCATCAGGAACAGCACCAGGACGCCCGAGTACGTCGGGTCCTCACCGGTGATGACCTTCGCCAGGGCGTACGCGATGAGCGTGGCCAGGATGAAGGAGATGCCGCCCATGGTGGGCGTGCCCTTCTTCCCCGCGTGGCCGCGCGGGCCGTCGTCGCGGATGAACTGCCCGTAGCCCTTGCGGGCGAGGAGCTTGATCAGCAGCGGCGTGCCGATCAGGGTCAGGAAGAGCCCGATGGCCCCGGCGAAGAGGATCTGCCTCATCGGACGGTGACCTCGCCCTCGGTGTCGAGGAGGGCCAGGGCGACCTGTTCGAGACCGACCGACCTGGAAGCCTTCACAAGGACGACGTCCCCCGGGCGCAGCTCACTGCGCAACAGGTCGACAGCCGCCTGCGCGTCGGACACGTGCACCGACTCCTCACCCCACGAACCCTCGTTATATGCGCCCAGTTGCAGCCAGGACGCTTCCCTGTCCCCGACCGCGACGAGCTTGCTGACGTTGAGCCGGACGGCGAGCCGTCCGACCGCGTCGTGCTCGACGAGCGATGCGTCACCGAGCTCGGCCATCTTGCCGAGCACCGCCCACGTACGAGCCCCTCGGGCCTGTGCGGCCCTGCCCATGGCCGCGAGCGCGCGCAGGGCGGCTCGCATGGACTCGGGGTTCGCGTTGTAGGCGTCGTTGACGATCGTCACGCCGTCCGGACGCTCGGTGACCTCCATGCGCCAGCGCGACAGGGTGCCCGCTTCGGAGAGCGCGGTGGCGATCTCTTCGACGGGCATGCCCAGCTCGTGCGCGACGGCGGCCGCTGCGAGCGCGTTCGACACGTGGTGCTCACCGTACAGGCGCAAGGTCACGTCGCTGCACCCGGTGGGTGTGTGAAGCCTGAAAGAAGGCTGTCCGTTCTCTGTGAGGCGGACGTTCTCGGCCCGTACGGCCGCTTCGTCCGCTTCGCCGAAGAGGGTCACGCGGGCCTTGGTGCGGCTCGCCATCGCGCGGACGAGCGGGTCGTCGGCGTTGAGGACGGCGACGCCGCCGTCCTCGGCCGCCGGCAGCGCCTCGACGAGCTCGCCCTTGGCCTCGGCGATCTGCTCCCGGCCGCCGAACTCGCCGATGTGGGCGGTGCCCACGTTCAGGACGAGGCCGATCCGGGGCGGGGTGAGGCCGGTGAGGTAACGGATGTGCCCGATGCCGCGGGCGCCCATCTCCAGGACCAGGTGCCGGGTCTCGTCGCTCGCGCGGAGCGCCGTGAGCGGCAGGCCGATCTCGTTGTTGAGCGAGCCGGGCGTCCACACGGTGGGCGCGTGCCGGTCGAGGACCTGGGCGATCAGGTCCTTGGTGGAGGTCTTACCGGCCGAGCCGGTGAGGGCGACGACATCGGTGCCGAGCCGTTCGACGACGGCTCGGGCGAGGGCCCCGAGCGCCGTCTGGACGTCGTCGACGACGAGCGCGGGGACGCCGACCGGGCGGGCGGCGAGCACGGCCACCGCACCGGCGGCGACGGCGCGTTCCGCGTAGTCGTGGCCGTCGACGTGCTCACCGGCGAAGGCCGCGAAGAGGCTGCCGGCCCGCACTTCGCGGGAGTCGATGACGACGGGGCCGGTGATCCGGGCGGCCGGATCCGGTATGTCGTGCGCCTGCCCGCCGACGATTTCGGCGATCTCGGCGAGGGAGAGGGCGATCACTGCTTCATCCCTGACTGTTCTGGGGGCTGTCGGTTCCGCTCGGCGCGGAGGCCTGGGTGGGCGAGCGGTCGGCGATGGCCTCGCGCAGGACCTGGCGGTCGTCGAAGGGGCGTACCACTCCGGCGATCTCCTGGCCCTGTTCGTGGCCCTTGCCCGCGACCAGGACGGTGTCTCCCGGCCGGGCGCGGGCCACGGCCGCGGCGATCGCCGCGGCCCGGTCGGCGAGCACGAGCACCTCGCCGCGTTCCTCCGCGGGCACCTCCGCGGCGCCCGCGAGCATGGCGGTGAGGATCGTGAGCGGGTCCTCGGAGCGGGGGTTGTCTGAGGTCAGGACGGCGGTGTCGGCGAGCCGGGCGGCGGCGGCGCCCATCGGGCCGCGCTTGGTGGTGTCCCGGTCGCCGCCGCAGCCGATGACCACGTGCAGCCGGCCCTCGGTGACCTCGCGCAGGGAGCGCAGGACCGATTCGACGGCGTCCGTCTTGTGCGCGTAGTCGACGACGGCGAGGTACGGCTGGCCCGCCTCGACGCGCTCCAGGCGGCCCGGTACGCCGGGGACGGCGGCGACGCCCTCGGCGGCGGCCTTCGGGTCGAGGCCCGCGGCGGCGAGGGTGGCGATGGCGGCGAGGGTGTTGGCGACGTTGAACGGGCCGGGCAGCGGGGCGGTGGCGGAGATCCGCTCGCCTCCGGGGCCGACGGCGGTGAACGTCGAGTCGTGGGAGCCGAGGACGAGGTCCTCGGCGCGCCAGTCGGCGTCGGCGCGGCCCTCGGCGGAGAAGGTGAGGACCGGGACGGTCGCCTCCCCGACGAGCCTGCGGCCGTACGCGTCGTCGAGGTTGACCACGCCCAGGCGGCTGCGCTCGGGCGTGAAGAGCCCGGCCTTGGCCTGGAAGTAGTCCTCCATGTCGGAGTGGAACTCCATGTGCTCCGGGCTGAGGTTGTTGAAGACGGCGACGTCGAAGACGCAGCCGTCGACCCGGCCGAGCACGAGGGCGTGGCTGGAGACCTCCATGGCGACGGCGTCGACGCCCCGCTCGCGCATGACGGCGAAGAGCGCCTGGAGGTCGGTGGCCTCGGGGGTGGTCCGCTCGGACTTGATGCGTTCGTCGCCGATCCGCATCTCGACGGTGCCGACCAGGCCGGTGTGGTGTCCGGTGCCGCGCAGTCCGCCTTCGACGAGGTAGGCGGTGGTGGTCTTGCCGGAGGTGCCGGTGATGCCGATCTGGAGGAGGTCGGCGCCGGGCCGCCCGTAGATCTCGGCGGCGAGTTCGCCCATCCGGCCGCGCGGGTTCTCGACGACCAGGACGGGCAGGCCGGTGGCGGCGGCGCGCTCGGCGCCCGTCGGGTCGGTGAGGATCGCGGCGGCGCCGAGTCCGGCGGCCTGGGCGACGAAGTCGGCGCCGTGTGCGCGGGCGCCGGGCAGGGCCGCGTACACGTCGCCGGGGCGCACGGCCCGGGAGTCGTGGGTGATGCCCGAGATCTCGGTGGGCCGCGGGGCGTCGGGGACGTCGACCCCCAGCTGCGCGGCCAGGTCGCCCAGGGGTGTCGGGCGGGCCTGCTCCGGGCGGGGCGGGGCGGTTCGGTACTGATCAGCGTGTGGCACGGCGGTGAGCGTACCGGGCGCACCCTGTGGGGGGCCAAAAGAGCCGGGGGCCTCGCCGGAGTTCGATTTCCGGTTCCCGGAATGGGGGGTGATCGTTGTCACTGGTGCTCCCGGAGAGTCACGGGGTGGGTTCGAAGGTGACCGGCAGTCGGGCGGGCTGGCTGCCCGTGGGGGCGACGTGGAGGGTCTTGAGGGCGAACTCCATGACCTTCTTGTAGATGGGTCCGCAGAGCTGGCCGCCGAAGTAGCTGCCCTTGGTGGGGTTCTGGATGGCGCAGTAGACGGTGATCTGCGGGTCGTCGGCGGGGGCGAAGCCGGCGAAGGAGGCGGTGTAGCCCTTGTAGCGGCCGAGTTCGGGGTCGACGCGGTTGGCGGTGCCGGTCTTCCCGGCGACGCGGTAGCCGGGGATGGCGGCCTTGTTGCCGGTGCCCTCCCGGTCGTCGACGACGGACTCCAGCATCTGGGCGAGGGTCTTGGCGGTCTTCTCGCTGACGACCCGGGACTCCTGGGGCTTGGCGGCGGGGGTGAAGCGCCCGTCGGGGCCCTTGGTGCCGCGGACCAGGGTCGGCTCGACGCGTACGCCTCCGTTGGCGATGGTCGAGTACACGGAGGCGGCCTGCATGGCGCTCACCGAGAGGCCTTGGCCGAAGGGGATCGTGTACTGCTGCGAGGTCGACCAGTCCTCCGGCTTGGCCAGGATGCCGGGGGTCTCGCCGGGGTAGTCCAGGCCGGTGGGGCTGCCCATGCCGAACTTGCGCAGGTAGGAGTGGAGCACCTTGTTCGACTCGGCCTGGGTGGCGCCGAGCTGCCCGGTGGCGAGGATGGTGCCGATGTTGCTGGACTTGGCGAGGACGCCGTTGAGCGTCAGGTACCAGGTCTCGTGGTCGACGTCGTCCTTGAAGAGCCGGTCGCCGCGGTGGAGCCGGTTGGGGACGGTGACGTGGGTGTCGGGGGTCGCCTTGCCCTCCTCCAGGACGGCGGCCATGGACATGACCTTGCTGGTGGAGCCGGGCTCGTAGGCGTCCTGGAGGGCGGCGTTGCCCATGGCGGCGGCGTTGGCGGCGGAGAGGTCGTTGGGGTCGAAGCCGGGGGCGTTGGCCATGGCGAGGACCTCGCCGGTCCGGGTGTTCTGCACGACGACGTAGCCCCGGTCGGCCTTGGACTTCGTCACCTGCTCGGTGATGGCCTGCTGGGCGGCCCACTGGATGTCCCGGTCGATGGTCAGCTCGATGTCGGAGCCGGGGACGGCGGGGGTGCCCTGGGAGCCGGCGGTGGGCACCTGGCGGCCGCCGGACTGGGTGAAGCGGATCTTGCCGTCCTGGCCGGCGAGCTCCCCGTCGAGCATGGACTCCACGCCGCCGGCGCCCTTGCCCTCGGCGTTGACGTAGCCCAGTATCCCGGCGGCGAGCTCGCCGTTCGGGTACACGCGCTTGGTGCTGGGCTCGCTGAGGATGCCGCCGAGGAGGTTGACGCCGTTGCCGCCGGCGGAGGGCTGGGCCTTCTGCCCGTAGACCCGCCGGAGGTCCTTGATCTGGTTCCAGACCTGCGGGGTCTGCTTGCGGGCCAGCAGGGTGTAGCGGGACTTGGGGGTGCGGAGCTTCTTCGCGAGCTCCGCGGGCTCCTTGCCGAGGAGCGGGGCGAGGAGGGCGGCGGCCTGCTCGGGCGCGTCGGGGACCTTGGCCTCCTCGGGCGTGAAGAGCTTCGGGTCGGCGGTGATGTCGTACGCGTCGACGCTGGCGGCCAGGGCGATGCCGTTGCGGTCGGTGATCTCGCCCCGCTCGGCGGAGAGCGTGTACTCCTGGAAGCGGTACTTGTCGGCCTTGGCCGCGTACGCGCTGGCGTCGACGGCCTGGACCTGGAGCAGCCGCACCACGAAGGCGAGCATGACCAGGGTCAGCCCGAGGGAGACCAGCCGCAGCCGGGGCCGCGGGCTGCCGAGCTTGATGGTCCGGGGCCGGCGGGCCGGCGGCCGGGGCGGGGTCCGCCGCGCGGCCGGCCGGGGCGCGGGGCGGGACGGGCGGGCGCCGGCGGAGGCGGGCCGGGGGCGCGCGGGCCGGGCGGGTCCGGGAACGCGGCGGCGCGGGGGCTCCTTGGGGGGCACTGCTCAGTCACCTGCCGGAAGTGGTGGGAGAGGTGGCGGGTGCCGGACCCCGCCCTGCGGGGCCGGACCCGGTGGGGCCCGAGGTGCTGGGACGCCCGCCGGGGGGGCCGGCGTCCGCCTCGGCCGGATCGGTGTTCGTCCCCGGCGTTCCCGTGGTGGCGCCGGTCCGCGTGGCGCCGGTGGCCGCGGGGGCGCCGGTGCTCGGCGGCGCCGACGTGGGCTTCGCCGGCTTCGAGGGCGTCGGGGACGGCTTCGGGGCCTCCGCCCTGGACGGCCGGCCGAGCACCTTGCCGTCCGGGCCGAGGAAGGCCGGGCTGCCGCCCGGGACCATGCCGAGCTCACGGGCCCGCCGCTCCAGGGCGTCGGGGGCCGCGTAGTCGTCGACGTCCCGCTGGAGCGCCTGCTCCTCGTCGGTGAGCTCGGTGGTCCTGTCCTTGAGCTCGTTGAGCTGGAAGGAACCCTGGTTGAGGGCCGAGTTCAGCAGGAGCAGGCTGATCAGGCCGCCGCCGAGGAGGACGACGACCAGCAGGACGAAGGGGGTGCGGGCGGCCGAGCTGGGCCCGGACGGCATGAGCCGTCCGAGTCGCGCGGCCCGTCCTTTGAGGGGCCCCTTCGCCGTGCTCACTGGACGTCTTCCCGGATCCGCTCGGCGCCCCGGAGCCGGGCCGGGGCGGCGCGCCGGTTCTCGGCGACCTCCTCCTCGGTGGGCAGCTCGGCGCCGCGGGTGAGCAGCTTCAGCCGGGGCTGGTACTTCTCGGGGACGACCGGGAGCCCGGGCGGGGCGGTGGTCGCCGCGCCGGCCGCGAAGACCTGCTTGACGATCCGGTCCTCCAGCGACTGGTAGGAGAGGACGACGACCCGCCCGCCGACGCCGATGGCCTTCACGGCCGCGGGGATGGCCTTCTCGACGCTGTCGAGCTCGCGGTTGACCTCGATCCGCAGGGCCTGGAAGGTGCGCTTGGCCGGGTTGCCGCCGGTGCGCTTGGCGGCCTGCGGCAGGGACTCGCGGATGAGCTCGACGAGCCGGGCGCTGTTGCTGAACGGCTCCTTCTCGCGCTCGCGCACGATCGCGGAGACGATCCGCTTGGCCTGCTTCTCCTCGCCGTACGCGCGCAGGATGCGGACCAGCTCGCCGGGCGCGTAGGTGTTGAGGACCTCGGCGGCGCTGATGCCGGTCGTCTGGTCCATGCGCATGTCGAGCGGGGCGTCCTGGGCGTACGCGAAGCCGCGGTCGGCCTCGTCGAGCTGCATGGAGGAGACGCCCAGGTCGAACAGGACGCCGTCGACGGTGGCGAGGCCGAGCCGGTCGAGGACCTCGGGCAGCTCGTCGTACACGGCGTGCACGAGGGTGGCGCGCTCCCCGTACGGGGCGAGCCGCTCGCCGGAGAGCCGCAGGGCCTCCTTGTCGCGGTCGAGGGCGACGAGCCGCGCCTCGGGGAACCGCCGCAGGAGTGCCTCGCTGTGGCCGCCGAGGCCCAGGGTGCAGTCGACGACGACCGCGCCGGGGCGCTCCAGTGCGGGGGCCAACATGTCCAGGCACCGCTGGAGCATGACCGGGACGTGTCGGTCGTTGCTCAATGCGCCCTCTCAGATCCGGCGCGGAGGTACGGGCGAGCGGGAGGAGGCCGAGCCGTAGGTACCGCCGCACACACGGGGGGAGAAACCGCGGAAATCGCTCGTTGTCTCCGTGAACTTCGCGTCACTTTAGTCCACGGGACGCGCCGGTCAATCAACCGGCTGGCGCGTCGCACGGCGCCGGCGGCCCGGACGGACATTCCGGACGCCTCACCCGTTCGGGGGCGACGCCCCGCAGCCCTGTGGGTTACCTCACAACAAGGCTCGATGCGGTTCTTTGTCCCCTCTCACAGCGGGCTCGGCAGGGCCGTGCCCCTTAACGTCGGAACCATGTCGACTTCCGCGCACCCCCCTGCCGACGCCATACACGCCGGCGGCACGGTCACCGACCGTCTCGTCGACGCGAACGCGCGCTACGCCGCCGACTTCACCGACCCCGGAATGGACGCGCGCCCCGTGCTGCGCGTCGCCGTCGTCGCCTGCATGGACGCCCGGATCGACCTGCACGCCGCACTCGGCCTCCAGCTCGGCGACTGCCACACCGTCCGCAACGCGGGCGGCGTGGTCACCGACGACGTGATCCGCTCCCTCACCATCAGCCAGCGCGCCCTCGGCACCCGCAGCGTGATGCTGGTGCACCACACGGGCTGCGGCCTGGAGTCGCTGACCGAGGACTTCCGGCACGAGCTCGAGGACGAGGTCGGCCAGCGGCCGTCCTGGGCGGTCGAGGCCTTCCGCGACGTCGACCAGGACGTGCGGCAGTCGATGCAGCGGGTGCGGACCTCCCCGTTCCTCCTGCACACCGACGACGTCCGGGGATTCGTCTTCGACGTGACGACCGGCCTGCTGCGCGAGATCGACCCCGCGTAATCGACCTGCCGTAATCACCCAAAGCCCGGCAATCCCACCGCGCTTGTCCGCGGGCAAGTGACACGACCCGGCCATGCGAACAAGAATGCTCGGGTGCGACACCCCCCGACGTTCCCACGGGGGCAGGTGTCCGTGTTCCGGAAGGCCGAGGAGGGCCGGGTGACGACCTATGACGATCGAGCGAGCCTCACTGATCTGACCACCACTGTGGAGCGGGTGCGCAGATCGGTGGAGAGTGTGATCGAGGGCAAGCCCGAGGTCGTACGGCTTTCGCTGACCGTGCTGCTCGCCGAGGGGCACCTCCTCATCGAGGATGTCCCCGGCGTCGGCAAGACCATGCTCGCCAAGACCCTGGCCAGGTCCATCGACTGCTCGGTGCGGCGCATCCAGTTCACCCCCGACCTGCTGCCCTCGGACGTCACGGGCGTGTCGATCTTCGACCAGCAGCGCCGGGACTTCGAGTTCAAGCCGGGCGCGATCTTCGCCCAGATCGTGATCGGCGACGAGATCAACCGCGCCTCGCCGAAGACCCAGTCCGCGCTCCTGGAGTCCATGGAGGAGCGCCAGGTCACCGTCGACGGCCAGACCTACGAGCTGCCCAGCCCGTTCATGGTGGTCGCCACGCAGAACCCGGTCGAGATGGAGGGCACCTACCCGCTGCCCGAGGCGCAGCGCGACCGCTTCATGGCCCGGGTCTCCATCGGCTACCCGAGCGCCGAGGCCGAGCTGCAGATGCTCGACGTGCACGGCTCGGTCTCCCCGCTGGACGACCTCCAGCCGGTCGCCCACGCCCACGACATCCTGAAGCTGATCGAGGCCGTGCGCGCCGTGCACGTCGCCGACGCCGTACGCCGCTACGCCGTCGACATCGTCGCCGCCACCCGCACCCACCCCGACCTGCGGCTCGGCGCCTCGCCGCGGGCCACCCTGCACCTGCTGCGGGCCGCCAAGGCCTCCGCCGCGCTCAGCGGCCGCGAGTACGTGCTGCCCGACGACCTCCAGGCCCTCGCCGCGCCCGTGCTCGCCCACCGGCTGCTGCCGACGTCACAGGCCCAGCTGAACCGGCGCACCGCCGAGCAGGTCGTCCAGGACATCCTGCAGCGCACCCCCGTCCCGGCCGCGGCGCCGCCCGCCGGACCGCTCTACGGCCAGCAGCAGCCCGGCGCCCGGCGGCTGTGATGACCACCGCTGCCGTGCCGGACGGACAGCGGGGCGACGAGGACGACCGGGGCGGTCTGCGGGCCGCCCTCGGCGGTCTCACCACCCGCGGCCGCTCCTTCCTCGCCGCCGGGGTGGCCGCCGCCGTCTGCGCGTACGTCCTCGGCCAGGCCGATCTGCTGCGCGTCGGGCTGCTGCTCGCCACGCTGCCGCTGATCTGCGTCCTCGTGCTGCACCGCACCCGCTACCGGGTCGCCGCCTCCCGCCGGCTCACCCCCCAGCGGGTCGAGGCGGGCTCCGAGGCCCGGGTCCAGCTGCGGATGGAGAACGTCTCCAAGCTGCCCACCGGGCTGCTGATGCTCCAGGACCACGTGCCGTACATGCTGGGGCCCCGCCCCCGCTTCGTCCTCGACCGGGTCGAGGCGGGCGGGCGGCGCGAGGTGTCCTACCGGGTCCGCTCCGACCTGCGCGGCCGCTTCCCGCTGGGCCCGCTCCAGCTGCGGCTCAGCGACCCCTTCGGGATGTGCGAGCTGACCCGTTCCTTCAGCGCCTACGACACCCTCACCGTCGTCCCCAGGACCGAGGCGCTGCCACCGGTGAAGCTGGTCGGCGAGTCCTCGGGGTACGGCGACGGGCAGCAGCGCTCGCTCGCCCTCGCCGGCGACGACGACATCATCCCGCGCGCCTACCGCCACGGCGACGACCTGCGCCGGGTGCACTGGCGCTCGACCGCCCGCTACGGCGAGCTGATGGTCCGCCGCGAGGAGCAGCCGCAGCGGGCCCGCTGCACGGTCCTGCTCGACACCCGCCGGATCGCCTACCAGGGCGCCGGTCCCGACTCGGCGTTCGAGTGGGCGGTCTCCGGCGCCGCCTCCGCCCTCCTGCACATGCTGGAGCGCGGCTACGCCGTCCGGCTCGTCACCGACACCGGCAGCGCCGTGCCCGGCGAGGGCGCCGAGGGCTTCGCCGCCTCCGCCCAGGACTCGGCCGAGTCGGCCGGACTGATGATGGACACCCTCGCGATCGTCGACCACTCCGAGGGCGGCGGCCTCTCCCGCGCCTCCGACGTGCTGCGCGGCGGCGACGAAGGACTCCTCGTCGCCTTCCTCGGCGACCTCGACGAGGAGCAGACGGCCCTCACCGCCCGGATGCGCGGGCGGGCCGGCGCGGCCGTCGCCTTCGTCCTCGACTCCGGTACCTGGCTCACCGGCGGCGCGGTCGCCGGAGCCGTCGAGGACCGGGTACTGCAGCTGCGCGAGGCGGGCTGGACGGCGCTGGCCGTACCGGCCGGAGCGCGGCTCACCGACCTGTGGCAGCAGGCGGCCGGGGTCCGCGCCGAGTCCGCCGCCGCCGACACCTACGGAGGATGGTCATGAGCGGGCGCGCACGGCTGACGCTTGCCTCCTGGGGCGCCACCCTGATGGCCGCCGGAGCGCTGCTCCCGCTGGTGAAGCCGGCGACCTGGATCTTCACGGCCGCCTTCGTCCTCGGCCTGGTGAGCGGGGCGGGCACGCTGGCCAGGCGGGCACCGCTGGCCCGGCCGCTGACCCTGCTCGCCCAGATCGCCGTCGCGCTGCTCGCGCTGACCGTGATCTTCGCCCGCGAGCAGGCGATCCTCTGGTTCCTGCCCGGCCCGCAGGTCCTCGCCCACGCCGCCGACCTGTTCGCGGCGGGCGCCGACGACGTCAGCCGGTACCGGGTCCCCGCCCCCGACACCGAGGGCATCCGGCTCATGCTGGTCGGCGGCGTCGTGGCGATCGGCCTCCTGGTCGACACCCTCGCCGTCACCTTCCGCAAGGCGGCCCCGGCCGGCCTTCCGCTGCTCGCCCTGTACTCGGTGGCCGCCGGCCTCTCCGGCGGCGGCGCGGGCTGGCTCTGGTTCCTGCTCGCCGCCTCCGGCTATCTGCTGCTGCTCCTCGCCGAGGGCCGCGACCGGCTCTCGGCCTGGGGACGGGTCTTCGGCGGCGCCCAGCGCACCGGCCGGCCCGGTTCCTCCGTCGCGGCCGGCGGCGGCACCGCCTTCGCCCCGGCCCGCACCGGCCGCCGGATCGGCGCCGTGGCCATGGGCGTCGCCATGGTCGTCCCGCTCGCCCTGCCCGGCTTCAGCGGCGGCCTGATCGGCAACGGCGCGGGCGAGGAGACCGGGGGTACGGGCAAGGGCGGCACCATCTCGGCGGTGAACCCGCTGGTCTCCCTCCAGGACAACCTCCGCCAGCCCGAGGACCGCGAGGTCCTCCGCTACCGGACCAACGCCCGCGACACCTCCGGCATGTACCTGCGGCTCGTCGCGCTCGACCAGTTCGACGGCACCTCGTGGAAGTCCTCGGTCCGGCCCATCGAGGACGTCCCCGACCAGCTCCCCTGGCCGGACGGACTCTCCCAGAACGTCCGGATCACCGAGGTGACCAGCAACATCGTCGCCTCCGAGAACTATGAGCAGAAGTGGCTGCCGATGCCGTTCCCGGCCGGCCGCGTCGACATCGACGGGCGCTGGCGGTACGAACCGGCCGGCCGGATGCTCGTCGGCGACGGCAAGCAGACCACCCGCGGCGTCCGCTACCAGGTGTCCAGCCTCGACGTGCAGCCCACCGCCGACCAGCTGGCCGTGGCCGGGCCCGCCCCCGAGAAGCTGCGCCAGGAGTACACGAAGGTCCCGGCCTCGCTGCCGGCCGACGTGAAGGCCACCGCGCTCGACGTCACCAAGGGCGCCCGCTCCGACTACGAGCAGGCGGTGAAGCTCCAGGACTGGTTCGCCCGGGACGGCGGCTTCCGCTACGACATCGACGTGGAGTCCGGCACCGGGGTCCAGGCGATCTCCCGCTTCCTGAAGGACAAGCGGGGCTTCTGCGTCCACTACTCCTTCTCCATGGCGGCGATGGCCCGCTCGCTGGGCATCCCCGCCCGGGTGGCCGTCGGCTTCATGCCGGGCACGACGCAGACCGACGGTTCGGTCTCGGTCGGCATCCGGGACGCGCACGCCTGGCCCGAGCTGTACTTCGAGGGGGCGGGCTGGACCCGCTTCGAGCCGACGCCCTCGCGGGGCTCCACCCCGGCGTACACCCGGTCCGACACGCCCTCGGACGCGGCCACCGGGCCCGCCACGCCCACGCCGAGCGCCTCGGCGCAGCCCTCCGTCGCCCCCAGCGCCTCGGCGAGCTGCACGCCGCAGGAGCGGCGCCTCGGCGACTGCGGCCGGGAGGAGGCCGCGGCCGGCGCGGACTCGTCCGGTGGCGGGCCGAACCTCCTGCTGGTGCTCCTCGTCGTGGTGGGCGCGCTCGTGGTCCTCGCCCTCCCTCTGCTCCCCCTGCTGTGGCGGCGCCGGGTACGGGCACGGCGGCTCGGCTCGACGCTCGGCGTCTGGCAGGAGATCAACGACACCGCCTGGGACTACGGGATCGAGCCCGACGAGTCACGGACGCCGAGGAGGACGGCGGCGCGGATCGTCCGCGTGGGTGAGCTGAGCGGCGAGGCGGCGGACGCGGTGCACCGGGTGGCCCGGGCGGTGGAGGAGGCGCTGTACGCGCCGAACCCGCGGCCGGGCGTGGGCCTGGCGCGGGACGCGGAGCTGATCCGTTCGGGCTTCCACGCGGGGGCGGACCGGCTGGGGCGTCTGCGGGCGACGCTGGCGCCGCGCTCGGCGGCGCGCCTGCGCTGGAAGGCGGCGGCCCGCTGGTCGGAGACGACCACCCGCTGGTCCCTCCAGCGCCACGCCCTGGGGGCCCGCTTCCGCAGGACCCCGACCGAATCCGCCTGACCCCCGGGCGGGTGGGCGGCCGTCCCGCCGGGACACCGCCCACCCGCCCGGGGCGCCGTCGCCCACCGCCGCCCGGGGGCATGACTGAGCCCCGGGGGGCCGCGATCACGCGCGGGCCCACGGGGCTCGGTCATCACTCAGGGGGTGCGGGGCCTCCGCTCAGGGGGCCGTCAGTGGCCGCCGCCCTGCTGCTCGTCACGGCGGCGCTGCCACCGCTCTTCGATCCGGTTCATCATGGAGCGTCGCTGCCGGGTCTGACGGCCTCCGGCCGCCACCCCACCCCTGGCCTGCTGCTCACCCGGCTTGGGCGCCTTGCGCCATCCGGTGACCGCCAGGACCGCGCAGCCCAGCATGACGAGGAACCCCACCACGCTGATCCAGATCTGCTGTGCGACCATTCCGGCCATGAGGAGCGCGATACCCACCAGGAAGCCGGCGACTGCCTGGTAGACCCGTCGCCGGGTGTACGTACGCAGTCCGCTTCCCTCGAGCGCTGTCGCGAACTTGGGGTCTTCGGCGTACAGCGCTCGCTCCATCTGCTCGAGCATTCGCTGCTCGTGCTCCGAGAGCGGCACGGAGTCCTCCTAGTCGTCGGTCGCGGGGGCGACCGGTTTGCGGCCCTTTCAGGATAGGCAGGGAATCGCCCCCGTGAAACCCGCCCTCAATGCCGAATAGCCAATCCGGGCCGCCATGCGGATCGGTTGCTGAGGCGTTGATTCCCCAGCCCCTCGTCCGTCATGCCGGATGCTGTCCCCCGATCATACGGGGCGGAGCCCGTTACCGGGCGGGCTGTGGCGTACTCCATGGGGTGCTCGGCCCGCGCCGCCGAACGGGTGGCCGTCCAGCTCAGGCCCGCTTCTCGCCCAGGACGTGCAGCTGGGTGGCGATGGCGTGGAAGGAGGGCAGCTCGGCGGCCGCCGCCTCCAGCTTGAGGAGGGCCTCGGCCGCGCCGGGCTCGGTGTCGACGAGGACGCCGGGGACGAGGTCGGCGAAGACCCGCACGCCGTGCACGGCGCCGACCTCGAGGCCGGCCGCGTCGGCGAGCGCGGTGAGCTGTTCGGCGGTGAAGCGGCGGGGCACGGGGTCGCCGGCGCCCCAGCGGCCCGCCGGGTCGGAAAGAGCGTTCCGCGCCTCGGTGAAGTGTCCGGCGAGGGCGCGGGCGAGGACCGCGCCGCCCAGTCCGGCGGCGAGCAGACTGAGGCTGCCGCCGGGCCGGAGCGCGGCGACGGCGTTCCGTACGCCTTCGGCCTCGTCGTCGACGTACTCCAGGACCCCGTGGCAGAGCACGGCGTCGTAGCCCGCGCGGCCGACCACGTCGAACAGTCCGCTGATGTCGCCCTGGACGCCGGTGACGAGGTCGGCGACCCCGGCCTCGGCGGCCCGGCGCTCCAGCGCGAACAGCGCGTTGGGGCTGGGGTCGACGACCGTGACCCGGTGGCCGAGGCGGGCGACGGGGACCGCGAAGTTCCCGGAGCCGCCGCCCGTGTCGAGGACGTCGAGGCTGTCCTTCCCGGTGGCCTCGACCCGGCGGTCGAGGGCGTCCTTGAGGACGTCCCAGACGACGGCGGTACGCAGGGAGGCGCGCGACGGGCGCGACGTCGCCTCTCGACCGAAGACAGGGGAAGGGTCCGGCACGGCTGTTGACTCCTCGGTGACGGGTACGGACGTCCCCACCCTATGGCCTGGAAGGTGCCTTTCGGATCATCCGTCGGCCTCGTCCGCGCCCGGCTGCCGGGGCAGTACCGGCTGGAGGGCGAGCAGGCGCTCGACCAGGCGCAGGAAGAACGCGGAGTCCCTGAGCAGGTCGTCGGCCTCGCGCCGGGTCGCCGCGCCGGCGATGCCGGCCTCGGCGCGGGCCCTGCGCTCGGCGCCGGAGGCGAAGAGGGCGCTCCATTCGGCGAGCTCGGGCGCCAGCTCGGCGAGCAGCTCCCAGGCGCTCCTTATGCGCTGCCGGCGGCGGGGGCCGGCCTCGGGCCTGGCGCGGGCGGCGAGCACGGCGGCGGCGGCCCGCAGGGCGGCGAGGTGGGCCGCGGCGTACCGCTCGTGGGGGCGGTCGAGGGCGGCGGCCTCGACGAGCCCGGCGCGGGCCTTGGCGAGGAGGTCGAGGGCGGCGGGCGGGGCGTCGGCGCGGCGCGTGACGGGGTGGATGTCGGACGCGGGGCCCGCCTGCGCGGGGGCGGGACGGCGGCGGGGCGCGGCTGCTGCGGAAGGGCTTGCCATGACGAGTCCTCCTGTCGTCGCGTGACGGCGTTGTGGCCGTATGTGTCCATCGTGAGGGCACCCACTGACAATCGCTCTGACCTGGGGCTTTGCCTGAATTGCCGTCCCAGGGCTATCTTTTGAACTGACCAGTCAGTTCAAAAGGGGAATCGGGGGGTGGGTCCGTGGGAGCGGAAGCCGATGAGCGGCCGCACGGCGCCGCCGTCGTCGCGGACGGCTTCGGACTGAAGGGGCCGCGCGGCTGGGCCTTCCGGGAGGTCTCCTTCCGGGCCGGTCCGGGCGCGCTGGTGGCGATCGAGGGGCCCTCGGGCTCGGGCCGCACCTGTCTGCTGCTCGCCCTCACCGGCCGGATGAAGGCCACGGAGGGCACCGCCGAGGTCGGCGGCCTGCCCCTGCCCCGGAAGATGGCCGGGGTGCGCCGCTTCACCGCCCTCGGGCAGGTCCCCGGGGTCAGCGAACTCGACCCGGCCTTCACGGTCGCCGAGCACCTGGGCGAGCGGGCCCTGCTCCAGCGCCGTTTCGACGGCTCCGTCCGGGCCCTGCTGCGGCGCCCGGCCGAGCGGGCCGCGTCGACCCGGGCCCGGATCGACGAGGCCGTGGCGGCCGCGGGGCTCGACCTGGCCGCCCTGCCGAAGGGCGAGCGGACCTCGGTGCGGGACCTGGAGCGCCTGGAGGCGCTGCGGCTCTCGATCGCCCTGGCCCTGATCGGCCGGCCCCGGCTGCTCGCCGTGGACGACACCGACCTGAAGCTCTCGGACGCCGACCGGGCCGAGGCCTGGGCGCTGCTGCGCTCGGTGGCCGAGTCGGGCACGACGGTCCTCGCGGTGTGCAGCGAGGCCCCCGAGGACGCCCTGCGGATCACCACGCTCGACGGCCAGGACGGCCAGGACCGCAAGACGCCCGAGACCACAGAGGCGTCCGAGACCCCCGAGACCACAGAGGCCTCCAAGACCGACGCCGACGCCGACACCGACAGCGGCGCTGACACCGACACCCGCACCGCCGACACCGACGCCGACCACGTCACCGAAGACACGACCGAGGAGGGGGCGGCCGATGCGCTCGCCGAAACTGGCCGCGCTTGAGCTGAAGCGCTTCGGCAGGGGAAAGCTGCCGCGCGCCGCGCTCGTCGCGATCCTGCTGCTGCCGCTGCTCTACGGCGCCCTCTACCTGTACTCGTTCTGGGACCCGTACAGCAGGCTCGACAAGATCCCCGTCGCCCTCGTCAACGAGGACAGGGGCGCCAGCGCCGACGGCAAGCCGGTCAACGCCGGTGACGACATCACGAAGGGGCTCCTGGAGAGCAAGACCTTCGCCTGGCACCAGGTGAGCGACGAGGAGGCCCGCAAGGGCGTCGAGGACGGCACGTACTACCTGTCCCTGACCATGCCCGGCGACTTCAGCTCGCGCATCGCCTCCAGCTCCGGCGACTCCCCCGAGACGGGCGCGCTGCGGGTGCGGACGAACGACGCCAACAACTACATCGTCGGCCAGATCTCCCGGCCGGTCTTCTCCGAGGTCCGCACGGCGGCCTCCACCAAGTCCTCCCGCACCTTCCTCGACAAGATCTTCATCTCCTTCTCCGACATCCACGACGCCACCGCCAAGGCGGCCAAGGGCGCGACCGACCTCAAGCAGGGCGTGGACAAGGCGAAGAAGGGCTCGAAGGACCTGGCGAACGGCCTCAAGGACGCCAAGAACGGCAGCGGTGACCTGGCAGAAGGCCTGAAGAAGCTCGACAAGGGCGCCAAGGACCTGGAGAGCGGCTCCCGCAAGGTCGCCAACGGCACCCAGGCGCTCGCCGACAAGGTGAACGGCACCGCCGACAAGGTCCGCCCCTACCTGGCCAACAACGGCAGGTCGATCCGCGACACCGCCCGTCTCGTCTCGGACTCCGCCACCGCCGTACGCCACAACCTCGACGACCTGGTGAAGCGTGCCCCGGTGGTCCGCGCGGCGGCGCACGCCGCCGACGACGAGCTGGCCACGTTCCACCGGGAGGAGTGCGCGGCGAAGCCGGTGACCGACCCCCGGCTCACCCAGTTCTGCGCGAAGCTCAAGAAGGCCTCGGTCACGGCCGACGACGTCGCCACGATCGCGGACGACGTGCACGAGCTGACCAAGGACAGCGGCGGCGACCTGAAGACGCTGGACGCCCGGCTCGTCACGCTGAAGAAGCAGGCCGACGAGCTGGCCCGCCGCGCCCCGCACCTCGACGAGGACGTCGAGGGCGCCATCCGGAAGATCAACGAGCTGAACGCGGGCGCCAAGAAGGTCTCGGCGGGCGCGGCGAAGCTGCACACCGGCGTCAGCGAGGCGCGGACCGGCTCCGTCAGCCTCGACACCGGCGTCGGCAAGCTCAAGAAGGGCGCGGGCGACCTCGACGGCGGCCTGTTCAAGCTGGCCGACGGCTCGGGCACCCTCGCCTCCGGCCTGAAGGACGGGGTCGACCGGATCCCCGACTACGACCAGCAGGACCGGGACCGGCGGACCGAGGTCATGGCCGACCCGGTGCAGCTCGCCTCCCAGTCCCTGCACAAGGCCCCCAACTACGGCACGGGTTTCGCCCCGTACTTCATCCCGCTCTCCCTCTGGGTCGGCGCGATGGTCGCGTACATGATCATCCAGCCGCTGAACCGGCGGGCCCTGGCCGCCGGCGGCTCCGCCTGGCGGATCGCGCTCGCGGGCTGGCTCCCGGTGGCGGCGATCGGCGTCCTCCAGGTCGCGGCCCTCATGTCGGTCCTGCACTGGGGCCTCGGCCTCCAGATGGACCGGGCCGCCGGCACCGTCGGCTTCCTCGCCCTGGTCACCTGCTGCTTCTCCGCGATCATCCAGTGGCTCAACGCCCGCTTCGGCGCGGCCGGCCGGATCCTGGTGCTCGCGGTCCTGATGCTCCAGCTGACCTCGGCGGGCGGCACATACCCCGTCCAGACCAGTCCCGGCTTCTTCAACGCCGTCCACCCCTTCCTGCCGATGAGCTACGTGGTCGAGGCACTGCGCCGGCTGATCTCGGGCGGCGGGATCGGGCCCGTCTGGCAGGCCTGCGCGGTCCTGGCCGCGTTCACCCTGGGCGCCCTGGCCCTGACCGCCGTGTCCGCCCGCCGCAAGCAGGTCTGGACGCTCGACCGGCTCCACCCCGAACTGACCCTGTGAGACGGGGCCGGTGACACCCGCGACACCTGTGAGAATCGACCCCATGGACAGCAGCAGCACCCGACGCCAGGCCACCCGCGCGAAGCTCTACGAGGCGGCCGTCACCCTCATCGCCGAACAGGGCTTCTCGGCGACGACGGTGGACGAGATCGCCGAGCGGGCCGGCGTGGCCAAGGGCACGGTCTACTACAACTTCAAGAGCAAGACCGAGCTGTTCGAGGAGCTGCTGCGCCACGGGGTGTCGCTGCTCACCGCCTCGCTGCGGACGGCGGCCGAGGAGACCGCCGGCCGCGGCGGCAGCCGGATCGACGCGCTGGACGCGATGATCCGGGCGGGCCTCGTCTTCATCGACCGCTACCCGGCCTTCACCCAGCTGTACGTCGCCGAGCTCTGGCGCACCAACCGGGCCTGGAACTCGACGCTCCTGGTGGTCCGCCAGGAGGCCGTCGCGGTGGTGGAGGGGGTGCTGCGCGAGGCGGTCGCGGCCGGTGAGCTGAGCGAGGAGATCGACGTCCAGCTGACGGCGGCGGCGCTGGTCGGGATGGTGCTCGTGGCGGCGCTCGACTGGCAGGCCTTCCAGAGCGAGCGTTCGCTCGACGACGTGCACGCGGCGCTGTCCCGACTGCTGCACGGCCGCGTGGGCGGCCGCTGACCGGTCCGTACGGCAAAGGCCGGTGCGGCGAGGCTCGATCCCCCCGAGCCCCACCGCACCGGCTTCTTCGCGTGCACCCCCGTGCACCCCCGTACCCCCCGTACCGGCAGGTGCGCGACCCCGGTTCCGCAGCCCCGTGCCGGCGGTGCCCGGAGCCGCGCTCCTTCCGTGCACCCCACTCTTCCGTCCGGGCCGTCCTGCGCCCATCCGCGCACCTACTCATCTCGCCCTCTAGGTACGGATACTCAGACCTGGTTACGATCGCGGGCGTGTCGGTACTCCCCCTGGTGTTCACCAGCGGCTGGGCGAGCGGGATCAACGCGTACGCGGTGGTCCTGCTGTTCGGCGTCTTCGGCGCGACCGGGCTCACCGACGAGGTGCCCGAGTCCCTCCAGCGCACCGATGTCCTCGTCGTCGCGGGCGTGCTCTTCCTCTGCGAGGCGGTGGCGGACAAGATCCCGTACGTCGACTCGATATGGGACGCCGTCCACACGGTGATCCGGCCGATCGCGGGGGCCGTGGTCGGCGCCCTGCTCGCCGGGCAGAACGGCTCGCTGCCCGAGCTGGCGGCGGGCGCGGTCGGCGGTTCGACGGCCCTGCTGAGCCACTTCGTCAAGGCGGGGACGAGGATGGCGGTCAACACCTCGCCCGAACCGTTCTCCAACGTCGCCCTGAGCCTGGCCGAGGACCTCGGGGTGGCGGGCATCGTCACCTTCGCGGTCTTCCATCCGGTGGCGGCGGCGAGCATCGCGGGCGTGCTGCTCATCGGCGGCCTGGTGATACTGATCTTCCTCGCCCAGCGGATCCGCCGCTTCCTGCGCCGCAGGTCGCTGCGGCGCGAGGAGAGACGGCTCGCCGACGCGGAGGCACGCACGCGCGCGCGTGCTCCGTCGGGCGACGGGTCGGAGCACTTCTGAGCCCGTTCGGGGCCGTCGGAGGCGCCCGATAAAGTCGCCGGCATGGCACGGATTGTGGTGATCGGCGCGGGACTCGGCGCCATGGCGGCGGCGGCCCGGCTGGCCGTGGCGGGACACCGGGTGACGGTGTACGAGCGGGCGGCGACGTACGGCGGGGCGGTCGGCCGCCACGAGCGGGACGGGTTCGCCTTCGACACCGGCCCGGGGCTGCTGCACCTGCCCGCCGTGTACCGGGACCTGTTCGTGAAGACCGGCAAGGAGCCGCTGGAGGAGTGTGTCACGCTGACGCAGGTCGATCCGGCGAGCCGTCACGTCTTCGCCGACGGCACCCGGGTGGACCTGCCGAACGCCTCCCGGGCCGGCACGGTCGCCGCGCTCGACGCGGCGCTCGGCTCGGGCGCGGGCGAGCGCTGGGGCGACTTCCTGGTCCGGGCCCGCGAGGCCTGGGACCACACCCGCCGTCCGCTCCTTGAGGAGCCGCTGCCCGCCGACCCGGCGCCGCTGGCCCGTGAGCCGTACCCGGCCCTGAAGGCGGGTCTGCTGCGCCGCCCGACGACGACCCTCGCCCAGGTCGGGGCGCGGGAGCTGCGCGATCCCCGGCTCGCCGCGCTGCTCGACGCGTACGCCTGGTCGTACGGCTTCGACCCGGCCACCGCCCCCGCCTCGGCCGCCGTGCTGCCGTACATGGAGCAGACCTTCGGCAGCTGGTACGTGGCCGGGGGGCTGCGGGCGCTGGCCGACGCGGTGTTCGAGCGGTGCCGGCAGCGGCGGGTCGAGTTCGTCTTCGACACGGCCGTGGCCGAGGTCCTGGAGAAGGACGGCCGGGCGGTGGGCGTCCGGCTGGCCGGCGGCGAGAGCGTCGAGGCGGACCACGTGGTGTCCGGGGCCCCGGTGCCCGCGCTCCACCCCGGCGGGGACGCGCCGCGCCACCAGGGCGTCGGCACGAGCCGGGTGACGGTCTGTCTGGCCCTGCGCGGGCCCCGGGAGGCGGACGCGGTGCACCGGACCGTCGTGCACGCGGCGGGCGGGCGGCCGACCGTGACCGTGCTGCGCCCGGACGAGCCGGCACTGCGGCCGGACGACGACCACGAGTCGGTGACGGTCACGGCGACCGTCCGGACCGCCCCGGAGCAGGACTGGGAGGCCTTCGCGGACCGGATGGCCGAGGCGGCCGGGTCCGCGGTCCCGGAGCTGCGGGAGCGACTGCTGTGGCGGCACGTCCGCACACCGGAGGACGTACGCCGGGACACCGGGTCCGCCGAGGTGCCGGGTCCGGCGCTCGCCGGCGCCGAGGGGCGGCTGCTCCCGGCCGACAACCGTTCGCCGCTGCCGGGTCTCTGGTTCGCGGGCGGCTGGTCGCAGCCGGGCGGCGGGCTGGCCCACGCGGGCATGTCGGGGGCGCTGGTGGCGGGTTTCATCGTGGAGGGCGCGGAGTTCCGCGGCTCACGGTGAGCGCGTCAGGGGGGACACGGTGACCGTGTCCCCCCTGACGGGCGGGGTCAGTAGCGGTACTGCTGCTGGTCGTCCGGGTGCGGCTCGTAGCCGTAGGGGGCCTGCTGCGGCTGCTGGGGGGTCTGCTCGGTGTCGCGCTGCTGGGGGACCCAGACCCCGCCGGGCGGGGTGTCGTAGGTGTACGACGGGGCGTACGGGTCGCCGTAGTAGGAGCCGTACTGCTGGCCGTCCGTGCCCGGGCCGATGTACGGGTCGGAGTAGGCGGCGTACTGCTGCTGGCCGGCGGCCTGGCCGTAGTCGTAGGCCGGCTGCTGCTCGTACGCGGGGGCGTAGGGGTCGTATCCCGTCGGGTACGACCCCGTCTCGTAGCCCGTGGTGGTGTGGGCGGCGCCGTGGCCGGTGTCCTGGCCGGCCTCGTGGCCGCTGCCGTAGACCCCGTACTGGCCGGTGTCGTCGGGCATCGGCAGGGGCTCGTAGACCGCGGTGCTCTCCGCGGCGGAGGGCTCGGCCGCCCCCTCCGGAGCGTCGTACGGGGCGTCCTCGGCGTCGTACGAGAGCTCGGTGACCTCAAGGGTGGGCCCGGCCTGCGCGGGCGCGCCCGACCTGCGGCGGCGGCTCGCGCCGGGGCTGCCGCCGATCGCCCAGCCGGTGGAGAAGCCACGGCGGAAGGAGAGCGTCACATAGGTCTGGCCGACGGCGAAGGCGACCGCCCCGGCGATGATGACCGCCACCGAGGGCAGCAGCACGCCGAGGACCACGCCGAGGAAGCCGCAGAAGGCGAGAACCCGCCAGCGCAGCCGCGCCTTGTACTGGAGGAGCACCTCCCCCAGCAGCCATAGTGCGACCACGCCGAACGCGATGTAGAGGACCGTCCACCCCATGCCCCGCCGCCCCTCTCCACGGTCACCGCCGCGGGTCGGGGCGGGTACGACCGGTCACGACTGCTGGTGCAGTCCGAGATTCTCGTAGATCTCGAGCGTCGCGGTGGAGCTGTTCAGCGTGATGAAGTGCAGTCCGGGGACACCCTCGGAGAGCAGCCGCGCGCAGAACTCCGTCGCGAACTCGATACCGATGGAGCGTACAGCGGCGGGATCGTCCTTGACGGCGAGGATGCGCTCTTTCACATCCGCCGGGAAGTGCGCGTTGCTCAGCTGGGGCAGCCGGTCGAGGGTCTTCACGTTCACGACGGGCATGACCTCGGGGATGATCGGGGTCTCGCAGCCCGCCTTCGCGACGCTGTCCCGCAGCCGCAGATAGTTCTCCGGGTCGAAGAACATCTGGGTGATCGCGTAGTCCGCGCCCGCGCGGCACTTGGCCACGAAGTGCCGGATGTCGGTGTCCCAGTCGGTGGAGCGGGGGTGCATCTCGGGGAAGGCGGCGACGCCCACGCAGAAGTCGCCCGACTCCTTGATCAGCCGGACCAGGTCGACCGCGTACCGGACGCCCTCGGGGTGCTCCACCCACTCCCCCAGCGGGTCGCCCGCCGGGTCGCCGCGCAGCGCGAGCATGTTGCGGATGCCGGCGTCGGCGTACTGGCCGAGGACGTTGCGCAGCTCGGCCACCGAGTGGTCGACGGCCGTGAGGTGGGCGACCGGGGTGAGCGTGGTGTCGGAGGCGATCTTCTGGGTCGCCTTCACGGTGCCGCCGCGGGTGGAGCCGCCGGCGCCGTAGGTCACGGAGACGAAGCTCGGTCCGACCGCCTCGACCCGGCGCATCGCGTTCCAGAGGCCCTGCTCGCCCTTCGCGGTCCGGGGCGCGTAGAACTCGAAGGAGTACGACGTGCCGCCGGAGGCGAGGATCTCGCGGACCGTGCGGGCGCGGTCCGAGCGGACGGAAGCGGTACCAAGGGCCATACGGGCAGGTTAGACGCGGTGCGCCGAGCCGCGTACACGGTGTCCGAGTGATGGACACCTTTTCGGACAGGCGGCCGGAGGGATTCCTGGACGAAGCTCCGAGCGGAGCCCGGGGACGCCCGCCGGGCGCTACTCCCCCGCGCGCTCCCTGACCCGCTTGGCGAGGGCGGCCGTCGCGGCGGCCGGGTCGTCGGCCTCGGTGATCGCCCGGACGACGACGATCCGGCGCGCGCCGGCGTCCAGGACCTCGTCCAGATTCGACTCGTCGATGCCGCCGATGGCGAACCAGGGCCGGTCCTGGGCGAGACCGGCCGCGTACCGCACGAGGTCGAGGCCCGGCGCGTACCGCCCGGGCTTCGTCGGGGTGGGCCAGCAGGGGCCGGTGCAGAAGTAGTCCACGCCCGGCTCGGCGGCGGCCGCGGCCACCTCCGCCTCGGCGTGGCAGGAACGGCCGATCAGTACGCCGTCGGGGCCGCCGAGGATCGCGCGGGCGGCGGGCACGGGCAGGTCGCCCTGGCCCAGGTGCAGCACGTCGGAGCCGATGGCGTGGGCCACGTCGGCCCGGTCGTTCACCGCGAGGAGCCTGCCGTGGCGGCGGGCCGCCTCGGCGAAGACGGCGAGGTGCTCCAGCTCCTCACCGGCCTCCATGCCCTTGTCGCGCAGCTGCACGATGTCCACGCCGGAGGACAGCACGGCGTCAAGGAAGGCGGGCAGGTCGCCCTGGCGCTTCCGGGCGTCGGTGCACAGATACAGCCGGGCGTCGGCGAGCTGCTCGCGAGGCGTGGACATGACTGGTTCCCCCGTCGGTGTCACGGGGTGCGTCCCCCGTCGGTGTCACGGGGTGGGCCCCCGCGGGTGGGCCGGGATGGGTACCCCGCCCGTGGTGCGGGGCCGCGGCGGCCGGCCCGTCGGGGGCCGGTCGCCGCGACACCCGCTCATGGTGTCCTTCGGTGCCGCGTCAGATGGCGAGCGCCTGGGCCCGGCGCTTCACCTCCGTGCCGCGGTTCTCGTTGAGCGCCTGGGCGGGCGTGCCCGGCAGGCTCTCGTCCGGAGTGAAGAGCCACTCCAGCATCTCCTCGTCGGTGAAGCCGTCGTCCCGCAGCACGGTCAGGAGCCCGACGAGACCCTTGACGATCCTGTCGCCCTGGATGAAGGCGGCGGGGACCTGCAGGGCGTTGTTCTCTCCACGGCGCACGGCGATGAGCTGACCTTCCTTGATCAGCTGCCGCACGCGCGTCACCTCGACATCGAGCATCTCCGCGATGTCGGGCACATAGAGCCAGGCGGGGACGAGCGCATCGATCTTTACGTCAATCTCGGTCACAGGACAAGCCTGCCATCCCGGACTGACACCCGGTAGTCGGGCCCTACGCGACCGCCGCCTTCAGGGGGACGGAGGGGTCCGCCGCGCGCACGGGGTCGACGGGGGTGGCCGTCTCGACGAGCTTGCGGCCCTGGGCCAGGTCGCGGGGGCGGCCGACCGCGAGGAGCGCCACCGGCACCCCGGCGCGGAGCCAGAGCACGGACCAGGCCTCGTCCGCCGGGTCGCCGCGCCAGAGCAGCTCGTCGGCGTCCGCGTGGTGCCCGGCGTACTGGACGAAGCGGCCGAACTGCTCGGACCAGAAGTACGGCACCGGGTCGTACGGCCCCGACTCGGCGCCGGTGATCGTCGCCGCGACCGTGCGGGGCCCCTGGAGCGCGTTGTCCCAGTGGTGGACGAGGAGCCGCCGGCCGTAGCGGGCGGAGGGGAAGGAGGCGCAGTCGCCGACCGCGTACACATCGGGCAGCGAGGTGCGCAGCCGCTCGTCCGCGGTGACGGCGCCGCTCGCGTCGAGGGCGATGCCCGAGCCGGCGAGCCAGCCGGTGGCGGGGTGGGCGCCGATGCCGACGACGACGGCGTCGGCGGGCAGTTCGCGGCCGTCGGCGAGGACGATCCGGCCCGGTTCGACGGTGGCCACGCGCGCGTGGACGAGGAGTTCGGCGCCGCTCTCCCCGTACCAGTCGGCCATCGGTGCGGTGACCTCGGCGGGCAGGGCCCCGGCGAGCGGGCGTTCGGCGGCCTCGACGACGGTGACGGCGCAGCCCGCCGCGCGGGCGGCGGTGGCGAACTCGGCGCCGATCCAGCCGGCGCCGACGACCACGACGTCGTGGCGGCGCTCCAGGACGGGTCCGAGGCGTACCGCGTCGTCGAGGGTGCGCAGCAGATGGACCCCGGGGACGCCCTCGGCGCCGGGGAGCACGATCGGGTGGGCCCCGGTGGCGACGACCAGGGTGTCGTACGCCACGGGTCCGGCCTCGGTGTCGATCTCGTGGTCCGAGGCGCGCAGTCCGGTGACGTCGAGGCCGAGGCGGAGCTCGACGCCGAGCTCCTCGAAGTCGACGTCGAAGGCGGAGTCCTCGGCCTTGCCGAGGAGGACGGCCTTGGAGAGCGGGGGCCGGTCGTAGGGCTGGTGGGGCTCGGCCCCGATGAGGGTCACGGGGCCGGTGAAGCCCTGTTCGCGCAGGGCGACGGCGGTCTGTACGCCCGCCATCCCGGCGCCGACGATCACGACGTGCTGCTGTGCATGCTTCTGCTCGCTCACCCGACCACCTTACGCATCTGACGGACCGTCAGGAAGGGAGGGGTCTGTGGACCGGCGGAGGCGGCGGCTAGTGTGGCGGACGTAAAGCACTCGCGGGAGCCCGGACGCACCGGGCTGAGAGGGAGGCTGGGACGGCCTCCGACCGTACGAACCTGATCCGGGTCATGCCGGCGAAGGGAGGGGCTGGACGCCCATGCGTTCTTCCGATGTCCACGTGTCCGCTCGCGATACGCCCGAGGACGGTACGCCCGACGTCCTCGTCGTCGGCGGCGGCATCATCGGCCTGGTCACGGCCTGGCGAGCCGCCCGGCGCGGGCTGCGCACCGCCGTCGTCGACCCCGACCCGGGCGGCGGCGCCGCGCGCGTCGCGGCCGGCATGCTGGCCGCCGTCACCGAACTCCACTACGGCGAGGAGACCCTGCTCGGGCTCAACCTCGCCTCCGCCGCGCGCTATCCCGCGTTCGTCGCCGAGCTCCGGGAAGCGACCGGCCACGACGTGGGCTACCGCGCCTGCGGCACCCTCGCCGTCGCCCTCGACGCCGACGACCGCGCCCACCTGCGCGAACTGCACGCCCTGCAGACCCGCTGCGGGCTCACATCGGAGTGGCTCAGCGGCCGCGAGTGCCGCCGCCTCGAACCGATGCTGGCCCCCGGCGTGCGCGGCGGCCTCCGGGTGGACGGCGACCACCAGGTCGACCCGCGCCGGCTCGCCGCCGCGCTCCTCGTCGCCTGCGAACGGGCCGGAGTGGTCTTCCACCGCGTCCTCGCCCAGCGCCTCACGGTGGTACGGGACCGGGCGCGCGGTGTCGTCCTCGCCGGGGGCGAGGAACTGACGGCCGACCAGGTCGTCCTCGCCGCGGGCAGCCTCAGCGGACGCCTCGCGGGCGTGCCCGACGAGGTGCTGCCGCGGGTCCGCCCCGTGAAGGGCCAGGTGCTGCGCCTGCGGGTGCCCCCCGCGTACGCCCCCTTCCTCTCCCGGACCGTCCGGGCCGTCGTCCGCGGCAGCCACGTCTACCTGGTGCCCCGCGAGAACGGCGAGCTCGTCGTCGGCGCCACCAGCGAGGAACTGGGCTGGGACACCACCGTGACCGCGGGCGGGGTGTACGAGCTGCTGCGCGACGCCCACGAGCTGGTCCCCGGCCTGACCGAACTGCCGCTCACCGAGACCCTCGCGGGCCTGCGCCCCGGCTCCCCCGACAACGCCCCCCTGCTCGGCCCCACCGCCCTGCCCGGCCTGCACCTGGCCACCGGGCACTACCGCAACGGCGTCCTGCTCACCCCCGTCACCGGCGACGTCATGGCCGAGGTGCTCACCACGGGCAGCCTCCCGGACGAGGCCCGCCCCTTCACCCCCCGACGGTTCTCCCCCGCCCCTCCCGTACGACAGGAGCAGCCCGCATGAACGTGTCCGTGAACGGAGAGGCGCGCGTGCTCCCCGGCCCGCTGACCCTCGACGCCCTCGTCGCCACCCTCACCAGCGCCCGCTCCGGGGTGGCCGCCGCGCTCAACGAGACGGTCGTGCCGCGCGGCGAATGGGCGTCGACGCTGCTCGGCGAAGGCGACCGGGTGGAAGTCCTCACCGCGGTGCAGGGAGGCTGAGCGCGATGTCCGACGACACCTTCGTCCTCGGCGGTACGGAGTTCTCCTCCCGCCTCGTCATGGGCACCGGCGGCGCCCCCAGCCTCGACGTCCTGGAACGCTCCCTCGTCGCCAGCGGTACGGAGCTGACCACCGTCGCCATGCGGCGGCTCGACCCCACCGTCCAGGGCTCGGTCCTCTCCGTCCTGGAACGCCTCGGCATCCAGGTCCTGCCGAACACGGCGGGCTGCTACACGGCGGGCGAGGCCGTCCTCACGGCCCGGCTCGCCCGCGAGGCGCTCGGCACCGACTGGATCAAGCTGGAGGTCGTCGCCGACGAGCGGACCCTGCTGCCGGACTGCGAGGAACTCCTCGACGCGGCCGAGACCCTCGTGGACGACGGCTTCACCGTCCTCCCCTACACCAACGACGACCCCGTCCTCGCGCGGAAACTGGAGGACGTCGGCTGCGCGGCGATCATGCCGCTCGGCTCCCCCATCGGCTCCGGCCTCGGCATCCGCAACCCGCACAACTTCCAGCTGATCGTGGAACGGGCCGGGGTGCCGGTGATCCTCGACGCGGGCGCCGGCACGGCGTCCGACGCGGCGCTCGCGATGGAGCTGGGGTGCTCGGCGGTGATGCTCGCCTCCGCGGTGACGCGTGCGCAGGAGCCGGTGCTGATGGCGGCGGCGATGCGGCACGCGGTGGAGGCGGGGCGGCTCGCCCGGCGGGCGGGCCGGATCCCCCGCCGCCACTTCGCGGAGGCCTCCTCCCCCGCGGAGGGCCGCGCGCACCTGGACCCCGAGCGCCCCGCCTTCTGACCACGCCCGCCCCGGCCGGTCGTCCCGCCGGGGCGGGGACGGGGGCGGGCGTGGGGCGTGTCACAGGTGGGCTGCAAGGGGGGACGGACACGTGGGGGGCCGTGTCGCGGCTCGTAGACTCGTCGCCGTGGACACGACCCTTCAGGACCCCCTCGTCGGGCGGCTGCTCGACGGCCGCTACCGCGTCGACGCGCGCATCGCCGTCGGCGGGATGGCCACGGTCTACCGGGCCGTGGACACCCGCCTCGACCGCGTCCTCGCGCTCAAGGTGATGCACCCGGCGCTCGCCACCGACGCCGCGTTCGTCGAGCGCTTCATCCGCGAGGCCAAGTCCGTGGCCCGCCTCTCGCACCCGAACGTGGTCGGCGTCTTCGACCAGGGCGCGGAAGGCGCGTACGTCTATCTGGCGATGGAGTACGTGGCCGGCTGCACCCTGCGTGACGTGCTGCGGGAGCGCGGCGCCCTGCCGCCCCGGGCCGCGCTGGACATCCTGGAGCCGGTGCTCGCCGCGCTCGGCGCCGCGCACCGGGCCGGGTTCGTGCACCGGGACATGAAGCCGGAGAACGTCCTGATAGGGGACGACGGCCGGGTCAAGGTCGCCGACTTCGGGCTCGTACGGGCCGTGGGCTCGGCCACCGCCACCACCGGCGCGGTCCTCGGGACGGTCTCGTACCTGGCGCCCGAGCAGATCGAGCACGGCACCGCCGACACCCGCGCCGACGTGTACGCCTGCGGTGTCGTCCTGTACGAGATGCTCACCGGCGGCAAGCCGCACGGCGGCGACACCCCGGCGCAGGTCCTCTTCCAGCACCTGAACACCGACGTGCCCGCCCCGTCCGCCACCGTCCCCGGGCTCGCCCTGGAGCTGGACGAGCTGGTCGCGGCCGCCACGGCCCGCAACCCCGAGGTCCGCCCGCACGACGCCGTCGCCCTGCTCGCCCTGGTCCTGGAGGCCCGCGCGGCGCTCGGCGACGAGCAGCTGGACGCGGTGCCCCCGCGGGCGCGGGGCGGGGAGACCCGGGACACCGCCAACGACCGGACGAGCGTGATCGCCCGGCCGGTCCCGGCCGCGGCCGACGCCCACCAGGTACTGCACACGAACCGGCTGCCGGCCCCCGAGCCGACGACGGCGCCGGCCCGTCGCCGGCGGCCGCCGCGCGGCCCGCTGCTGATCGTCCTCGGCGTCCTGCTGGCGCTCGGCATCGGCTCCGGCGTCTGGTACATCAACTCCGGCCAGTTCACCCGGGTCCCCGCCGTGCTCGGCCAGACCGAGGCGGCGGCGACCCGCCGCATCACAGACGCCGGTCTCGAGGTCGGCTCGACGAAGCGCGCCTTCAGCGACGTGTACGAGCGCGGCACCGTCATGGCCGTCGACCCGGCTCCCGGTGAGCGGCTGCGGGGCAACGGCACGGTCACCCTGACCCTCTCCCGGGGCCCGGAGATCGTGAAGGTGCCCAACCTCAAGAACAAGCCGCTCGCCGAGGCCAAGCGGATCCTGGAGCGGGAGGGACTGGCCACCGGGGTGGTCACCACGGCGTTCAGCGAGGGCGTCCCGCAGGGAGCGGTGATCAGCTCCGACCCGGAGCCCGGCACCGGCCGCGCCCCCGACTCGGCCATCGCCCTGGTGGTCAGCAAGGGCGCGCCGATCGACGTGCCCGACGTCACCGGGGAGACGGTCGACGCCGCGACGGCCACGCTCCAGGACGCCGGCCTGAAGGTGGTGCTCGCGCCGGAGCGGATCAACTCCTCCGAGGCGGCCGGTTCGGTCGCCGCGCAGTCCCTGGCCGAGGGCAGCCGCGCCGCGAAGGGCGACACCGTCACGCTCACCGTCTCCAAGGGCCCGAAGCTCGTCGAGGTCCCGGACGTGACGGGCGAGAAGCTCGACGACGCGCGGACGGCCCTGGAGGACGAGGGCTTCGAGGTGGAGGTCAAGAAGTCCTTCCCCTACCTGGGCGACACGGTCGCGAGCCAGTCCGTGGAGGGCGGCTCCACCGCCCCCGAGGGCTCCACCGTCACGATCACGATCAAGGGACTGTAGGAACTGATGCGCAACCCCGTCGGCGGCCATGTCCCCGTGGCCGGTGGCCTCGCCACGATCGGTCTCGGGTACGCCCGTGAGCTCGGCGCCGAGACCGTGCAGGTCTTCGTCGCCAACCCGCGCGGCTGGGCCACCCCGCCCGGCAGTCCGGCCCAGGACGAGCGCTTCCGCGCCGCGTGCGAGGCGGAGTCGATCTCGGCCTGGGTGCACGCCCCGTACCTGATCAACTTCGGCTCCCACACCGAGGCCACGGTGGAGAAGTCGGTGGAGTCGATGCGGCACTCGCTGCGGCGGGGCCGGGAGATCGGCGCGAAGGGCGTGGTGGTGCACACCGGCTCGGCGACCGGCGGCCGCCCGCGCGCGGTGGCGCTGGCCCAGGTGCGGGAGCGGCTGCTGCCGCTGCTCGACGAGCTGACGCACGAGGACGACCCGTATCTGCTCCTGGAGTCGACGGCCGGGCAGGGCTTCTCGCTCTGTTCGCGCGCGGAGGACTTCGGGCCGTACTTCGACGCGCTCGACCGGCATCCGAAGCTCGGGATCTGCCTGGACACCTGCCACATCTTCGCCGCGGGTCACGACCTGACGGGTCCGCACGGCGCGGCGCAGACGCTCGACGCGCTGGTGGCGACGGTGGGCGAGGGGCGGCTGAAGCTGATCCACGCCAACGACTCGAAGGACGTGGTCGGCGCCCGCAAGGACCGGCACGCGAACATCGGGGTGGGGCACATCGGTGAGGACGGGTTCCGGAACCTGCTCCAGCACCCGGCGACGGACGGTGTGCCGCTGATCATCGAGACGCCGGGCGGCAAGGCGGGGCACCTCGCGGACGTGGAGCTGCTCAAGAAGCTGAGGGGCTGACACGATTTCCCGTTGAGGAATACCCCAGGGGGGTATACGGTTCTTGCAGCGGCAGGAACCGCTACCGGACCATGGGGGACACCCGATGCAGCACGACGCGCACAGCCATCATCACGAACACCAGGGCCACGACGGCCACGCCGGCCACGAGGGCCACCACGGCGCCCCTCACGGCGCCCCTCACGGCGACCACCACGCCCCCGGCAAGGCCTCCTGGGCCATGGCCGCCAAGGCGACCCTGCACTGCCTCACCGGCTGCGCCATCGGCGAGGTCCTCGGCATGGTCATCGGCACCGCGTTCGGCTGGGGCAACGTCCAGACGATGATCCTCGCGATCATCCTGGCCTTCTTCTTCGGCTACGCGCTCACCCTGCGCGGCATCCTGGCCGCCGGCGTCGACTTCAAGGCCGCCTTCAAGGTCGCCCTCGCCGCCGACACCCTCTCGATCGCGGTCATGGAGCTCATCGACAACGGCGTGATCGCCCTCTGGCCGGGCGCCATGGACGCGCACCTCTCCGAGCCGGTCTTCTGGATCGTGCTCGCCATCGCGCTCGCCGCCGCCTTCGTGATCACGACCCCGGTCAACAAGTGGATGATCGGCCGCGGCAAGGGCCACGCGGTGGTGCACCAGTACCACCACTGAGGGACGAGATCAGGCCAGCGGGCGGGGCGGCGGTCCGGAGCTACAGCTCCGGGCCGTCTCCCGGTTCCTCCTGGTACGAGTACCGCTGCTCCGTCCAGGGGTCGCCGAGGTTGTGGTAGCCCCGCTCCTCCCAGAAGCCCCGGCGGTCGGCGGCCATGTACTCCACGCCCCGGACCCACTTCGGACCCTTCCAGGCGTACAGGTGCGGGACGACCAGGCGCAGCGGGAAGCCGTGCTCGGCGGTGAGCAGCTCCCCGTCCTTGTGGGTGGCGAAAATCGTGCCGTCGGCGGCGAAATCGGCGAGCCGCATGTTGGCGCTGTAGCCGTACTCGGCCCACACCATCACATGGGTGACCTGCGGCGCGGGCGGGGCGAGCGCCAGGATCGTCCGGGCCGGCACCCCACCCCATTCGGCCCCGAGCATGCTGAACTTCGTGACGCAGTGCAGATCGGCCTCGACCGTGGAGAACGGCAGCGCCGAGAACTCCTCGTGGTTCCAGCAGCGCTTGTCACCGTCGGCCGTCGCCCCGAAGACGCGGAACTCCCAGCGGTCCGGCTTGAACTTGGGGACGGGCCCGTAATGGGTGACCGGCCAGCCGCGCTGGAGCCGCTGGCCCGGCGGAAGGTCCGGCGAACGATCCGGCTGCCCCGCTTCCCGGTGTACTCCGCTCTCCGGCTGACCCATGTCATCCATGGTGACAGACGGCGAGGGGTGGTCATGACCAGGCGACCACCGGCGGCAGGGGATTCGGGGCAACTCCCACTAAGCCTGCACTTACTGGACGCCCCCCATTCGTGGTGCGAGGATGCGGCCATCCTGCCCAGTGACGGCATAGACACGTAACGTGGAAGGAGCCTCTGCGATGCAGGGCGACCCCGAGGTCCTCGAGTTCCTCAACGAGCAGCTGACCGGCGAGCTGACGGCCATCAACCAGTACTGGCTGCACTATCGCATCCAGGACAACAAGGGGTGGACGAAGCTCGCCAAATACACCCGCGAAGAGTCCATCGACGAGATGAAGCACGCGGACAAGCTGACCGAGCGCATCCTGATGCTCGACGGCCTGCCCAACTACCAGCGGCTCTTCCACGTGCGGGTCGGCCAGACCATCACCGAGATGTTCCAGGCGGACCGCCAGGTCGAGGTGGAGGCGATCGACCGGCTGAAGCGCGGGATCGAGGTCATGCGGGCCAAGGGCGACATCACCTCGGCCAACCTCTTCGAGGAGATCCTGGCGGACGAGGAGCACCACATCGACTACCTGGACACGCAGCTGGAGCTGATCGAGTCCCTGGGTGAGGCCCTCTACATCTCGACGCTCATCGAGCAGCCGAGTTAAGGGTTCCCCCCTACGCCGCTTCCCCGAGTTCGGTGACGTTCTCCGCCGTCAGGGCGGGCATCCCCTGGTCGAGGAGTTCACGCCGCGGGCAGTTGCCGCGGCCGAGAATGGCCTGAATGCGACGGACGCAGGAACCGCAGTCCGTGCCGGCCTTGCAGGCCGAGGCGATCTGGCGGGGCGTGCAGGCGCCCGCGTCGGCATGGGCCTTGACCTGCTTCTCCGTGACGCCGAAGCATGAGCAGACGTACAACGCGGTTCACCTCCCGCCGTGATCGATAAGGCTAACCTAACCTTACCCGGCGCTGGTGGACCGCAAAAGCCCTGGATACGACGATGGGGCGCGGATCACATGGATCCGCGCCCCGTCGTCGTGGGTTCCTACCTACTGATCGCGGTACATCTCCGCCACCAGGAACGCCAGGTCCAGCGACTGGCTGCGGTTGAGCCGCGGGTCGCAGGCCGTCTCGTAGCGCTGGTGCAGGTCGTCGACGAAGATCTCGTCGCCGCCGCCCACGCACTCGGTGACGTCGTCACCGGTGAGCTCGACGTGGATGCCGCCCGGGTGGGTGCCCAGCGCCTTGTGGACCTCGAAGAAGCCCTTGACCTCGTCGAGCACGTCGTCGAAGCGGCGCGTCTTGTGGCCGGAGGCGGCCTCGAAGGTGTTGCCGTGCATCGGGTCGGTGACCCAGGCGACGACGGCGCCGGAGGCGGTGACCTTCTCGACCAGCTCGGGGAGCTTGTCGCGGACCTTGTCGGCGCCCATCCGGACGATGAAGGTCAGCCGGCCCGGCTCACGCTCGGGGTCGAGCCGGTCGATGTACGTCAGCGCCTCGTCCACCGAGGTGGTCGGGCCCAGCTTGATGCCGATCGGGTTCGCGATGCGCGAGGCGAACTCGATGTGGGCGTGGTCCAGCTGGCGGGTGCGCTCACCGACCCAGACCATGTGGCCGGAGGTGTCGTACAGCTTGCCGGTGCGCGAGTCCGTCCGCGTGAGGGCGCCCTCGTAGTCGAGCAGCAGCGCCTCGTGGGAGGCGTAGAACTCGACGGCCTTGAACTCGGCCGGGTCGGTCCCGCAGGCCTTCATGAAGTTCAGCGCGTTGTCGATCTCGCGGGCGAGCGCCTCGTAGCGCTGGCCCGAGGGGGACGACTTCACGAAGTCCTGGTTCCAGGCGTGCACCTGGCGCAGGTCGGCGTAACCGCCGGTGGTGAAGGCGCGCACCAGGTTGAGCGTGGAGGCGGAGGCGTTGTACATCCGCTTCAGGCGCTCGGGGTCCGGGATGCGGGCCTTCTCGTTGAAGTCGAAGCCGTTGACCGAGTCGCCGCGGTACGTCGGCAGGGTCACGCCGTCACGGGTCTCGGTCCCCTTGGAGCGGGGCTTGGAGTACTGGCCCGCGATGCGGCCGACCTTCACCACGGGCACGGAGGCCGCGTAGGTGAGGACGGCGCTCATCTGGAGCAGCGTCTTGAGCTTGGCCCGGATGTGGTCGGCGGACACGGCGTCGAAGGCCTCGGCGCAGTCGCCGCCCTGGAGCAGGAACGCCTCGCCACGGGCGACGGCTCCCATCCGGGCGCGCAGCTGGTCGCACTCGCCGGCGAAGACGAGCGGAGGATACGACTCGAGGTCCGCGATCACATCGCGCAGAGCCTCGGCATCGGGGTACTCGGGCTGCTGCGCCGCGGGCAGGTCTCGCCAGGTCGCCTTGGCGACGGCGTGGGATTCAGCGTTCACGGTCACACCCACAACATTACGGGGTTCTTCGTCCGGTCCTGTCCCCCTGCCCAGTGACTGAGACGCGCGCCCGATTTGTCCGGCGGTGATCTTCACTCCATCGAGTGGTGTTACCCTCTGGCCCGTTTAACAAAACAACAGTCGAATTCACAGGGGTGGGTGTGACCCAGAGGCACCGCAGGGATCGCAAGAAGAAACGTCTCTTGTACGGCACGGCGGCCGCGGTCGTCGCCACGGCCACGATCGGCACCATCGCGGTCGCCTCACCGGGCCTCCTCGGCGCGGCGGGCGACAAGGCGCCCAGCAGTGACGTTTCCCTTCAGAACCGGTTCGCCGACGCGGCGCGCGAGTTCGACGTGCCGCAGAGCGTGCTGATGGCGGTGTCGTACCGCCAGACGCGGTGGGAGTCGCACGACGGCCTGCCGAGCGTCACCGGCGACTACAACGTCATGGGCCTGACGAAGGTCGACCCCGAGGACCTCGAGAGCGACACCGAGGAGCACATCGAGCACCTCGTCGACGGCACCGGCGACCCGTCGATCGAGAAGAAGATCGACAAGAAGAAGCTGCTGGCGCCGCTGCCCAAGCAGGAGGTCGACACCGACGACCCGAAGCTGCACACCCTGGACAAGGCCGCCGAGCTGATCGACAGCTCGACCGACACCGTCCAGAACGACACCACCGCCTCCATCCGGGCCGGTGCGGCGCTGCTCGCCGAGTACCAGAAGCAGGCCGGCGCCGAACTGTCGGAGGAGCCGGGCGACTGGTACCCGGCCGTCGCGCGCTACAGCCAGTCGACGGACCGCAAGGGCGCCGACCAGTTCGCCGAGCGCGTCTTCGAGTCGATCAGGACCGGCGAGAGCGAGATCACGACCGACGGCGAGCAGGTCGTCCTGCCGGCCTCCCCGGCGGTCGAGCCGGTCAAGCCGTCGAACGTGCCGCTCGCCGCGACGTCCACGGCCACCACGGCGACGACGCCCGAGTGCCCGACCGGTCTCGCGTGCAGCTTCAACCCCGCCGCCTACGTGCAGGACCTGGGCAACTACAACATCGCGACCCGCGTCCCGTACGGCACCGGCGGCTTCGACATCCGCCAGATCGTCATCCACGACGTCGAGGGCACCCTCGCCGGTGCGGTGAACACCTTCAAGGACCCGAACCGGTGGGCCAGCGCCCACTACATCGTGGACGCGACCGGCAAGGTCACGCAGATGGTCGAGACCAAGAACGAGGCGTTCCACGCCGGCAACAAGACCGTCAACATGCACTCGATCGGCATCGAGCACGAGGGCTACGCCATCAAGGGCGGCAGCAACTGGTACAAGGAGTCCCAGTACGACACCACCGCGGAGCTGGTGAAGTACCTGGCGACCAAGTACAAGGTGCCGCTCGACCGCGAGCACGTGATCGGCCACGACGAGGTGCCGGGTGTGCTCGACCGCCTCGCCGCCGGCGTCCACTGGGACCCGGGCCCGTTCTGGGACTGGAACCGCTTCATGGGCAAGGTCGGTGCGCCGACCGGTGCCGGCGGTGCCGGCGGCCCGCTGGCCACCGGGCAGACGGTCCGCGTGGTCCCGCCGTTCACCTCCGCCAACCAGCCGTCGCTGACGTACACGGAGTCGGTCAACGGGACCGTGACGCGGAAGACCGCGCCCGCCCAGCCGGCGAACTTCGGCTACCTCTACACGCAGCCGACCACCACGTCCGCCACGCTGAAGGACCCCTACATCTCCGGGGCGGTCTGGAACAGCGGCGACAACTGGGGCAACAAGGTCGTCGCGGGCGGTCAGTACGTCGTCGCCGGGACCTCCGGTGACTGGACCGCCATCTGGTACGGCTCGCAGAAGGCCTGGTTCTACAACCCGGGCGGCCAGTACACCTCCCAGGTGAACACCGCGAAGACGGTCGTCAAGCCGGTCGGGACGACCCCGATCAAGGTCTACGGACGCGCCTACCCGAACCGCGAGGCCTACGCCGGTACCGGTGTCCCGATCCAGGACGACACCGCCAACGGCACCAAGAACGAAGACCCGCTGAAGAAGTACACGATCCCCGCGGGTCAGGCGTACGTCGCGGCCGGCGCCGAGGTCTTCGGCGACTACTACTCCAGCGCCTACAACAAGGACGGGACGCGCGTCCAGGGGACGACCAAGTTCATGCCCATCCACTACAACCACCGCATCGCGTGGGTGCAGTCCACGGACGTCCAGGTGGTCTCCGCCGCCGCTCCCGTCGCCGCCACCAACCGCTACAACCTCCTCGCCCGCGACACCTCGGGTGTCCTCTGGCAGTACCAGGGCAACGGCAGCGGCGCGTTCCTGGCGCGGTTCCGGGTCGGGGGCGGCTGGGGCGGGTACAACGCCATCACGCCCATGACCGCGCTGCGCGCCGACGGCACCGGCGACATGGTGGCCCGTGACACCGCCGGTGTGCTCTGGTACTACCAGGGCAGCGGCAACCCGTCCGTGCCGTTCAAGGGCCGGATCAGGACCGGTGGCGGCTGGGAGATCTACGACCGGATCCTCGGCATCCGTGACCTGAACGGCGACGCCAAGCCGGACCTGATCGCCCGCGAGAAGTCCGGCGTGCTCTGGTACTACAAGGGCACCGGTGACCCGGCGAAGCCGTTCGCGCCGCGCCTCAAGGTCGGCGGCGGCTGGAACATCTTCAACCAGCTGATCAGCACCGGCGACATGACCGGTGACGGCAAGCCGGACCTGGTGGCCCGCGACGCGGCCGGTGTCCTGTGGCTGTACAAGAACAACGGCGGCTCCCCGAACCCGTTCGCCACCCGTGGCCGGGTCGGCGGCGGCTGGGGCGTCTACAACTCCATGGTCGGCCCGAGCGACCTGGACAGGGACGGCAGGCCGGACCTGATCGCCCGGGACGGCACCGGCGTCGTGTACTTCTACAAGAACACCGGCGGCTACCCGAACCCGTACGCCGCCAAGGTGAAGGTCGGCGGCGGCTGGCAGATCTACAACATGATCTTCTGATCCGGTAGCGCCCCTCGAACGGGGCCCGGTCCGCACCGTCCACGGTGCGGACCGGGCCCCGTTCCCGTTCCCGGCTGGGTTACAGTGCTCCCATGTTCGCGCCTCAGATCCAGAACTGGTGGTGGACCGCTCACCCGGCGGCCCACTGATCGCGCGTACACGGATCACACGCACAGGCCGCCCGAGGGGCGGCCTTTCTCGTGCCCGGGCCGTTCCTCTCCGCACACCCACGGAAGGAACGACGGACCCCATGGACCTCTCCCGTCTCCTCGACCCCTCCTGCCCGCCCTTCGCCCTGCTGCGCCGCCGTACCCCCGGCCGGGACCACGACACCGTCGAGGTGCTGATCGGCCGGGTCCACGAGGCCGAGCGCCTCGCGGAGCTGCCCGTGGGCCCGCTGCCGGCGCTCGCCCTCGTGCCGTTCCGGCAGATCCGGGAGCGGGGCTTCGACGTCCGCGACGACGGCACCCCGCTCTCCGTCCTGGTCGCGGAGGAGACGCACACGCTGCCGCTCGCCGAGGCCCTGGACCGGCTTCCCGCCCATGACGTGACCGTCGAGGACGGCGGCTTCGACGTCTCCGACGAGGAGTACGCCGGGATCGTGCGGCGGGTCATCGACGAGGAGATCGGCTCCGGCGAAGGCGCGAACTTCGTCATCCGGCGGACGTACACCGGAGAGATCCCGGGCTTCGGGCGCGCCGACGCGCTCGCCCTCTTCCGGCGGCTGCTGGCCGGCGAGCGGGGCGCGTACTGGACCTTCGTCGTGCACACCGGCGACCGGACCCTGGTCGGGGCGAGCCCCGAGGTGCACGTACGGATGTCGGGCGGCACGGTCGTGATGAACCCCATCAGCGGCACCTACCGCTACCCGGCCGGGGCCGCCCCGACCGCCGAGGGGCTCCTGGCCTTCCTCGCGGACCGCAAGGAGACCGAGGAGCTGTCGATGGTGGTCGACGAGGAGCTCAAGATGATGTGCACGGTCGGCGACATGGGCGGGGTGGTGATCGGTCCGCGGCTGAAGGAGATGGCCCATCTCGCCCACACCGAGTACGAGCTGCGGGGCCGCTCCTCCCTCGATGTGCGCGAGGTGCTGCGGGAGACGATGTTCGCGGCGACCGTGACCGGTTCGCCGGTGCAGAACGCGTGCCGGGTGATCGAGCGTCATGAGGTGGGCGGCCGCGGCTACTACGCGGGCGCGCTCGCGCTGCTCGGCACCGACGAGAACGGCGCCCAGAGCCTGGACTCCCCCATCCTGATCCGCACCGCCGACATCGCCGCGGACGGGCACCTGCGGGTCCCGGTCGGCGCCACGCTCGTCCGGCACTCGGACCCGGCGGGCGAGGTCGCCGAGACCCACGCGAAGGCGGCCGGGGTGCTCACCGCGCTGGGGGTACGGGAAGGCCGCCCGGCCGGCGGCCCCGCCCCGGCCCCCACGGCCCTGGCCGACGACCCCCGGGTGCGGGCCGCCCTGGACGCGCGCCGGGCCGATCTGGCGCCGTTCTGGCTGCGGATGCAGGTCCGCTCGGCCGAACTGTCCGGCCACGCGCTGGTGATCGACGCCGAGGACACCTTCACGGCGATGCTGGCGCACGTGCTGCGCTCCTCGGGCCTCGACGTGTCGGTGCTCCGCTACGACGAACCGGGGCTGCGCGAGCTGGCGCTCGCCCACGAGGGTCCGGTGGTCCTCGGCCCCGGTCCCGGGAACCCCTCGGACGCCGCCGACCCGAAGATGCGCTTCCTGCGCGCCCTGACGGCCGATCTGGTGCGGGACCACCGGCACGGTCTCCTCGGCGTCTGCCTCGGGCACGAGCTGATCGCCGCCGAGCTGGGCCTGGAGATCGTCCGCAAGCGGACCCCGTTCCAGGGGGCCCAGATGCGGATCGACCTCTTCGGGCAGGAGCGGACGGTCGGCTTCTACAACAGCTTCACGGCCCGCTGCGACGAGCGGACGGCGACGGAACTGGCCCTGCACCGGATCGAGGTGAGCCGGGACGCGGAGACCGGTGAGGTGCACGCGCTGCGCGGGCCCGGCTTCGCGGGCGTGCAGTTCCACCCCGAGTCGGTGCTGACCACGGACGGCGCGGCCCTGACCGCCTCGCTGCTGGCCGGGGTGCTGGTCTAGGCGGCCGGACGCCCCCGCCCGCGGGCCCTAGGAGGCCCTCGGGACCAGGACGTTCTCGCTCCGCCGGCCCGCGGTGTAGTCGAGGACGTTCTGGACGGTGGTGTCGATGATCTGGCCGACGGCGTCCTCCGTGTAGTACGCCTGGTGCGAGGTGACCACCACGTTCGGGAAGGTGACCAGACGGGCCAGGGTGTCGTCCTCGACGACCTCCAGGGACTTGTCGAGGAAGAACAGCCCGGCCTCCGCCTCGTACACGTCGAGGCCGACGCCGGCGAAGCGTCCGGCCCGCAGCTCGGTGACGAGGGCGTCGGTGTCGACGAGCCCGCCCCGGCTGGAGTTCACCAGGACGGCGTCGTCCTTCATGGTCTTGAGGGCGGCCGCGTCGACGAGGTGCCGGGTGGCCGGCAGCAGCGGCACGTGCAGGCTGATCAGGTCGGCCTCGGCGAAGAGCCGCTCCTTCTCCACGTACGTCATGCCGAGTTCGAGGCAGGCGGGGTTCTCGGCGACGTCCCAGCCGAGGAGGTTCATGCCGAAGCCGTGGGCGATCCGGGTGAAGGCCTCGCCGATCTTGCCGGTGCCGAGGACGCCGACGGTACGGCCCCGCAGGTCACGGCCCATCAGCCCGTCGAGCCTGAAGTCGAAGTCGCGGGTGCGGTTGGAGGCGCGGACGATCCGGCGGTTGACGGCCATGGCGAGGGTCCAGGCGAACTCGGCGACGGAGTACGGCGAGTAGGACGAGACCCGGGCGACGGTGAGGCCGAGGCGCTCGGCGACCTCCAGGTCGATGTTGTTGAAGCCCGTGGAGCGCTGGGCGATCATCTGGGTGCCGCCGGCGGCGAGGGTCTGCAGGACGCGGTGGTCCAGGACGGCGTTGACGCTGGTGGAGACGACCTCGTAGCCGGCGGCGATCGGGGCGGTGTCCTCGGAGAGGAAGACGCCCAGGCAGCGGACGTCGTGGTGGCCCTCGAAGGCCTTCTCGATGAGGGGCTTCTCGTCCGCCTGCACGCCGAATGCCAGGATTTCCACGCTTTTCCCCTCAGACGTCACGATGGGCCGTATACGCGCGAATATACGGCCCCACGTGGCGCCCGGCCGCCTCAGGCGTCGTCGAGACCCCGCTCGATGGCGTACCGGACGAGCTCCACCCGGTTGTGCAGCTGGAGCTTGCCGAGGGTGTTCTGCACGTGGTTCTGCACCGTGCGGTGCGAGATCACCAGGCGCTCGGCGATCTGCTTGTAGCTGAGCCCCTTGGCGACGAGCCGCAGGACCTCGGTCTCGCGCTCGGTCAGCTGCGGGGCCTTCGGCTCGTCGGCGCCGGCCGCCGGGGCGGGCTCGGAGGCGAGCCGGCGGTACTCGCCGAGGACGAGTCCGGCGAGACCGGGGGTGAAGACGGGGTCGCCCACCGCCGTCCGCCGCACGGCGTCGATGAGCTCCTCCGTACTGGCCGACTTGAGGAGGTAGCCGGTGGCGCCGGACTTGACCGCCTCCAGGACGTCCGCGTGCTCGCCGCTCGCCGAGAGGACGAGGACCCGCAGCTCGGGCCGGCCGCCGACGAGCTCCTTGCACACCTGGACGCCCGGCTTCACCGGCAGGTTGAGGTCCAGGACGAGGACGTCCGGGGTGACCGCGAGGGCGCGGCGCACGGCCTGCTCGCCGTCGCCCGCGGTGGCGACGACGTCGAAGCCGGCCTCCGCCAGGTCGCGGGCGACCGCGTCCCGCCACATCGGGTGGTCGTCCACGACCATCACCCTGATCTGCTGCTCGTTCATATTCCTTGTCCTGCCTTCCCCCGTGGAACCTTCAACTCGACTTCCGTGCCCTGTCCGGGGACCGAGATCAGCTCGGCCGTGCCGCCCAGATCCCGCAGTCTCCCCCGGATGGAGAGGGCGACGCCCATCCGGCCCTCGCCCTCCGCCTGGGCGAGGCGGCCCTCCGCGATGCCGGGGCCGTCGTCCCGGACGGTGACGATCACCTCGTCCGGCCAGTCCTCGACGAGGATCCAGGCCTGGGCGCCCTCGCCGGCGTGCACCCGCACGTTGTCCAGGGCGGCGCCGACGGCGGCGGCCAGCTCCCGCGCGGCGGACGGCGGAAGGAGGACGGGCGCGCCCGGCTCGGAGAGGGTGACCTTCGCCCCGGCCCGCGGGGCGAGGAGCACCCGCAGGTCGACGGGGGTGTCGTCCGCGCCGAAGGGGGGCTCGTCGTCCACCTCGACGACCCGCACGACGGCTCCTTCGGCCTCGTCCTCGGAGACCAGGCTGGGCCGGATGAGCCCGCCGGCCACCAGGGTGCGCAGGGCCACCTCCTGCTCCCCCGCCATCCGGCCGAGGTCGGCGGCCTCGCCGCCGAGCGCGGTGCCGCGCCGCTGGACCATCGCGAGGACCTGGAGGACGCTGTCGTGGATGTCCCGGGCGAGCCGCTCCCGTTCCCGGGTGGCGGCCTCGATCTCCAGGGCGCGGGCCAGGGTGCGCTCGGAGGCCCGGGCGACCTCGACGACGTATCCGATGGCGATGGAGGCGACCCAGACCAGGAGGACGTTGTGGAGGGTGTCCCGGCTGGGGTGGCCGCGCTCGACGATGTTGGCGACGGCGACGATGGTGGAGGCGAAGCCGGCCCAGCGCCAGCCGCCCTTGAGCGCGTACGCGAGGACGGCCCCGGCGGTCCATATCGACGGCAGGGTGGGTCCGTCGACGGTCCTGGCCTGGGCGTCGGCGAGCGGGGTGAGGAGGATGCCGACGAGGGCGACGGTGAGGTCGGCGCCGAGGAAGCGTTTGGTGCAGCCGGCGGCGTTCGCCACCTTGGGGAGGGTGGCGAGGGTCCAGACGCTCATCCCCGACAGATAGGCGACGGCGATCCAGGGCCGCTCGAAGTCGTCGCGGCCGAAGGCGAACAGCAGGACCGCGTAGATCATCGTCAGGACGCGGTAGCCGGTCAGCGCCCGCCACAGCGGCTGCTCGACCGACATGCGCACGACACGCTCGCGCTTGGCCATCTCCCCCACCCCCCGGAATCCGCCCCTGGGGGACGGTTACGCGCCGGACTCTTCCCGAGCGGCGATCTCGGCCTTCACGGCCTCCTTGGCCGCCTTCTCCGCGTCCGCGATCTGCCGCTTGGCGGCGGTCGCGTAGATGTCGACGTACTCCTGGCCGGACAGCTTCATGATCTCGTACATGACCTCGTCGGTCACCGAGCGGAGGATGAAGCGGTCCCCCTCCATGCCCTGGTAGCGGGTGAAGTCCAGCGGCTTGCCGATCCGGATGCCCGGACGCATCAGCTTGGGGACGACCTTGCCGGGGGGCTGGATCTTCTCCGTGTCGATCATGGCGACGGGGATCACCGGCGCGCCGGTGGCCAGGGCCACCCGGGCGAGACCGCCGGGCTTGCCCCGGTAGAGGCGGCCGTCGGGCGAACGGGTGCCCTCGGGGTAGATCCCGAACAGCCCGCCGCTCTCGATGACCTCGATGCCGGCCTTGATCGCCGCCTCGCCCGCGCCCCGGGCGCCCGAACGGTCCACCGGGAGCTGGCCGACGCCCTTGAAGAAGGCGGCCGTCAGCTTGCCCTTGACGCCGGGCGAGGTGAAGTACTCCGCCTTGGCGATGAAGGTGACCTTGCGGTCGAGGACGGCGGGGAGGAAGAAGGAGTCCGAGAACGACAGGTGGTTGCTCGCCAGGATCGCGGGCCCCTCGGCGGGAATGTTCTCCAGACCCTCCACCCAGGGCCGGAAGGCGAGCTTCAGGGAGCCTCCGAGGGAGAACTTCATTGCGCCGTAGATCAACTCGCCATGCCTTCCGTGTGCCGTCGCGACGACTTTATCCCGTACCGGGGTACGGCCCCCGCTACGGCCCTGGTCGGTGTCGGTCCGGTCGCGTACCGTGAAGGTCCTTCCCCATTTTCCGTCGCTTCGGCGCACCCGAAGGCGCATCCGAAGGCGAACGCGAAGTCGAGCGAACAGGAGACCCCGGTGCCGGTCCTTCCCGGAGCCGAGCCGTACCGCCATGAAGGCGGAGAGGTCGGCGTCCTTCTCTGTCACGGATTCACCGGTTCCCCGCAGTCGATGCGTCCGTGGGCCGAGTTCCTGGCCGCCCGCGGCCTGACGGTGTCGGTGCCCCTGCTGCCCGGCCACGGCACCCGCTGGCAGGACATGCAGCTCACCACCTGGCGCGACTGGTACGCGGAGGTGGACCGGGCCCTGAGCGAGCTCCTGGAGCGGTGCGCGACCGTGTTCGTCTTCGGCCTCTCCATGGGCGGGGCGCTCGCCCTGCGGCTCGCCGCGAAGCACGGGGACGCCGTGAAGGGCGTCGTCCTGGTCAACCCGGGCAACAAGGTGCACGGCCTCGCGGCGTACGCCCTGCCGGTCGTCCGCCACCTGGTCCCCTCCACCAAGGGCATCGCGAGCGACATCGCCAAGGAGGGCGTGACCGAGATCGGCTACGACCGGGTGCCGCTGCACTCGGCGCACTCCCTGCGCCACTTCTTCCGGACCGTGGACGCGGAGCTCCCACAGGTCACACAGCCGGTGGTACTGCTCCACAGCCCCCAGGACCACGTCGTGCCGCCGGCCGACTCGGCCCGGATCCTCTCCCGGATCTCCTCGACGGACGTCAAGGAGATCCTGCTGGAACAGAGCTACCACGTGGCGACGTTGGACCATGACGCGGAGCGGATCTTCGACGAGAGCCTGGCCTTCGTCGAGCGTCTCGCCCCGGGACTGGTCGACGAGCAGGGGAGCAGGAGCGGTGGCTGAGCAGCAGGACGGCGGCGAGCGGGAGCCGCAGCCCATCGACGAGGAGGCGGCCTGGGCCGCGATCGTCGCCGGCTACGGCGAGGAGCCCGCGGACCCGCCGGGTGCGAAGCCGTACCGGACCGTGGAGAACCTGTCGCTGCCGGAACCCGACGACGACGGCGACGCCGACCATGCCGGCGGCGAGGTGCGGCCGACCCTCGGCGAGGCCACGCCCTGGAAGCCCAGGCCGACGCCCGGGGCCCCGGCGGACACCGCCGAGGAGCCCGGGTCCGGGGCGGACGAGGAGCCGGAGGCGGGCCCCGAGCGGCCCGCGCTCGGCAGCTCGATCGTCTTCGCCCCCGGAGTGCGGCCGGCCGGCCCCCGGGACTATGCGCCGGCCGAGCCGGACGACGGCCCCGGCGGCGCCGACGAGGGGCACTTCGTGCCGCCGGAGCCGCCGCCGCTGCCCGAGGCGGACGTGACGACCAAGTTCGCCTGGCTCGCGGTGGTCGGCGGCCCGGTCCTGATGCTGGTCGCCGTGCTCCTCAGCTGGGACATGACCTGGTGGCTGACCACGCTCTGCGTCGGCGGCTTCCTCGGCGGCTTCGCGACCCTGGTGGGCCGCATGAAGCACGACGACGATGACGACGGCTTCGACGACCCGGGCCGCGGCGCGGTGGTGTGAGCGGGCCTCGGGGGTGTCTCGTCGATCAGGCGGCCGGATCAGCCGCGAGCCCGGCCTGATCGGCACGGCGCCCCCTACGGCGTCGCCGGGACCCGGACCGCCGCCAGGACCGGGAGGTGGTCGGTGGCGGCCCGCAGGTCCGCGGGGTCGAGGTCCGTCGGCACCCCGCAGCCGAGGAACTCGACCCCCGGGGTGGCCAGGATCGCGTCGATCCGCTGATGCGGATCGGCGGGCGTCGAGGTGTGCTCGCCGCCCCACGGGCTGACCTCCCAGCCGTCCTGGAGCTCCTTCGCCAGCCGGCGGAAGGCCGGTCCCCCGGGCCCTTCGTTGAGGTCGCCGGCGACCAGGGCGTACGGGGTGCCCAGGGCGGCGACCCGGTCGAGGACCATCCCCGCCTGCGCGTACCGCTCGTCCTGCCGCAGGCTCAGATGGCAGCTGACGAGTCCGACGCGGGCCCCGGCGAAGCGGACGACGGCGGTCGCGAGGCCGCGCCGGTGCAGTCCGGGGGTGAGGGGCAGCAGCACGTCCTCGGTGCGTTCCACGGTGGCCCGCAGGGAGCACAGCAGCATGGGTCCGGCCGCGGTGGCGCCGCCGCTGAGCATGACGAGCTCGCTCTTGGCGGCGAGCCGGGCGGCGTGTTTGCGCCAGCGGAAGAAGCGCGGGGCCTCCTGGACGAAGACGAGGTCCGGGTCGCAGGCCCGGATCACCCGGGCGAGGGCGTCCTCGTCGTCGCGCATCGAGCGCACGTTGTAGCTGAGGACCCGGAGGACGGCCGAACCGTCCGCCTCGGTGCGGGAGTTGGGCAGCTCACTGATCGCCATGACAGGTAACGTACGGCAACCGCCCGCCGCGTCCAGGGGGACGCGACGGGCGGTTGCCGTACGAGGGTTCGCTCAGCCCTGGCGGGCGAGGTCCGCGGCGCCGACGAGACCGGCCTTGTTGCCGAGCTGGGCCGCCAGGACCTGGGCGTGCGGGCGCCACTGACCGCCGATCAGCCAGCGCCGGAAGGACTTGCGGATCGGGTCGAGGACCAGGTCGCCCTCGTCCGAGACGCCGCCGCCGACGATGAACGCCGAGGGGTCGAAGAGCGAGGCCAGGTCCGCGAGGCCGGCCCCGGCCCAGCGGGCCAGCTCGCGGAAGGAGTCGATGGCGACCGGGTCGCCCGCGCGGGCGGCCTGGCTGACGTGACGGCCCTCGATGCCCTCGGGGGTGCCGTCGCCGAGCCCGAGGAGGACCTCGGCCCGCTCGGGGGTGGCGTTGGCGCGCTGCTTGGCGTACCGCACGAGGGCGCGCCCGGAGGCGTACTGCTCCCAGCAGCCCTGGCTGCCGCAGCCGCACAGCAGGCCGTCCGGGACCACCCGGATGTGGCCGAACTCGGCGGCGACGCCGAAGCGTCCGCGGCGCAGCTTGTTGCCGATGATGATGCCGCCGCCGAGGCCGGTGCCGAGGGTGATGCAGATGACGTCCTCGTGGCCCTTGCCGGCGCCGAACTTGTACTCGCCCCAGGCCGCCGCGTTGGCGTCGTTCTCGACGACGACGGGGAGGCCGACCCGCTGCTCGACCTTGTCCTTGAGCGGCTCGTGCCGCCAGTCGATGTTCGGCGCGAAGAGGACGGTGGCACGCTTGTCGTCGACGTAGCCCGCGGCCCCGATGCCGACGGCCTCGATCGAGTGGCCCTTGCCGGCCTCGGACACAGCGGCGCTGATCGCGTCGACGATGCCCTCGGGGGTCGGCGGGGTGGGCACCTTGTGCGTGTCGAGGATGTTGCCCTCCTCGTCGACCACGCCGGCCGCGATCTTCGTGCCGCCGATGTCGACGCCGATGGTGAGTCCCATGTGTCCCTCAGTTTTCGGTCGAGCCCCGCTAGGGCCCACCGTACCCGAGGGGGACGGGCGTCCCGATCAGTCGAGGTCGATGTGCTGGCCGGTTCCCGGCCCCTCGTCGCCCTTGCGGGGGTCCTCGGTGCCGTCCCCGTCGGACTGCCCGACCGGCCCTTCCGTGTCCCGGCGCGGGTCGCTCGGGTCGTCCGGGGACACCTTCTCGTCCCGCGTCCAGCGGCTCTCGTGGGCCTCGACGGCGGAGCGGTAGGCGGCGAGCAGTTCGTTCCCGGCGGCGGCGAGGTGGTCGAAGACCTGCGGGTTGCGCTCGATGACGGGCTCGACGACCGACTTCGCCTGGTTGACGAGCTGCTGCACGGTCTGCGCGGCCTGCCCGGCGAGCAGCGGGTTCCCGAGGCCGCCGGAGACCTTCTCGGCGACGGCTTCGAAGAGCTTGCGGAACTCGTCGGCGGCGGAGCCGGTCTCCGCCCCGCGCTGCGCCCGGCGGCGGGCCTTCTCCGCCTCCAGGTCCTCGGCGCAGGCCTTGGCCCAGGCGTCCGAATCGCTCATGGCGTACTCCTCAGTGGCTGGTACTTCGACGGTACACGCCCGCTCAGGAGGTGCGGGGCCAGAGGCCGGGGTCCGGGGTGAAGCGCACCCGGAGGTCTCCTTCGACGAGCCCGGCGCCGGTCACGGTGCAGCGGCGCAGGGCGGCCGGCAGCGGGATGTTCCGGCGGAAGGCGCCGACGGTGAGGAGCAGTTCGTCACCCCTGCGGACGAGCGACAGCTCCTCCTTGACGGCCCCGGGCAGGCCGATGTGCCACACCAGGACGCCGTCCGCCTCCCGCCGGTCCTCGACGGTCCACTCCGGTACGGGGTCGGGGTCGGCGGCGGGGCGGGCGGGCGCGAGCAGCGCGAGGTCCTCGGGCCCGCGCGGGTCACGGCCGAGGTGGGGCAGCTCGTCGACGAGGGCTCCGGCGGCGCGGAGTTCCGCGAGGTGGCGGTGCTGCTGGGTGGTGAGACCGGCCAGCCACGGGTCGTCGGAGTCGGCGGGCAGCAGCCGGTTGGCGACGACGGCGTCGAGGGCGAGGCCCTGGAGGGCGAGGCCGAGCCGGGCGGCGCGCAGGGCGCGGACGGCGGCGGGCCCGGGTTCGAGGACCAGTCTGACGCTGGTCGTGGGGGCGTCGACGACGGCCTGTACGGCGGCCAGCTCGGCCTCCCAGCGGGCGGTGGTCTCGTACAGCCACTGGGCGGGCATGGGCACCCCGGCGAGCTGGGCGAGCATCGGGCGCAGGGCGCGGGCGGCCTGCCGCTCCGGGGGCAGGAGGCGGCGCAGGTAGCGGCGGAGCTGCTCGGGCAGGGCGAGGACGGCGAGGGCCTCGGGGAGCGGCGGGAGGTCGACGACGGCGAGCTCGTGGCCGCCTTCGGCGGCGTCGCGCAGGGAGCGCAGCAGGGCGAACTGGCGGCTGCCGGGGAGCTCGGTGAGCTCGGCCTCCTCGAAGGGCGAGGCGCCCAGCAGGTCGAGGGCGGTGGCGGAGCGGGCCTGGAGGGCGAGGAACTCGCGACGGAAGTCGGTGGCGGGCTCGGGGCGCAGGACCCGGAGGCCGCCCTCGCTCGGCAGGACGTCGGCGTCCTCGGAGACGAGCAGGACGCGGCGGCCCGCCCGCGCTTCGGCGAGGGCGGTCGCGACGGCGACGGTGGTGCGCCCGGCGCCGCCGAGGCCGGTGACAAGGATGATCCGCATGCGGAGGACGTTACCCGCGCCCTCCGGGGGCTCAGGCGGCGGATTCCACGCGCTTCTTCAGGCCCGCCAGCGCCCGGTCGATGATGACCTTCTCCGCCTTGCGCTTGATCATGCCGAGCATGGGGATCTTGACGTCCACGGTCAGCTGGTAGGTGACCTCCGTGCGGTCGCCGACCGCGGTCAGCCGGTAGGAGCCGTCGAGGGAGCGGAGCATCTGGGACTTGACCAGCGTCCAGCTGACCTCGTTGGCCCCGGTCCAGGTGTACGCCAGGGTGTGGTCGTCCTTGATCGCTCCGGCGTCGAGCAGCAGCCGGACCTTCTCGGCGCGGCCGGAGTCGTCGGTCTCCAGGACCTCGGCCTCCTTCACCTCGCCGGTCCACTCGGGGTAGCGGGCGAAGTCGGCGATCACGCCCATGACGTCGGCCGGCGCCGCCTCGATGGTGATGCTCGAGCTGGTGTGTTCGGCCATCGCGGTGGCTCCTCCACTGTGCGGTCCGGCGGAAGTCAAGGGGGGCACAGGCGTGCCGACGGAAGGCTATCGCGCCGTGACTCCGCCCCCGTCACCACTCCAGGGCGAAGGGCCGGCCGGTGGAGGCGAAGTGGCCGACGTTGACGCATTCGGTCGAGGCGATCCGCATCCGCCGGGCCAGCGGCTGGTGGACGTGGCCGAAGAAGGCGTAGCGGGGCCGGGTGCGCCGGATGGCGTCGAGCAGGGCGCGGCTGCCGCGCTCGAAGCGGCGGGCGACGGTGTCGTAGGTCAGCTCGGGCACGTCCGGGGGGATGTGGGAGCAGAGGACGTCGACCTCGCCGAGGGCCTCGACCTTCGCCGCGTACTCCTCGTCCGAGATCTCGTACGGGGTGCGCATGGGGGTGCGCAGTCCGCCGCCGACGAAGCCGAACACGAGGCCGCCGAGCTCGACCCGCTCGCCGTCGAGGACGGTCGTCCCGGTCCGGGCGAACTCGGGCCAGAAGCGGGGGATGTCGACGTTGCCGTAGGTGGCGTACGTGGGGGTGGGGAAGGCGGCGAAGAGTTCGGCGTACTGGCGGCGGACGGCGGCCTCGATGGCGGTCTCGCGGTCGACGTCGAGTTCCGCCCAGAGGCGTCGTCCCAGCTCACGGGCCTCGTCGAAGCGGCGGGCGGTCCGCAGCTCCACGAGCCGGTCGGCGTTCTCGACGCCGAAGAGGTCGGGGAAGATCCCGCGGCTGTGGTCGGCGTAGTCGAGGAAGAGGACCAGGTCCCCGAGGCATATCAGGGCGTCGGCCCCGTCCCCCGCCCTGGCGAGGTCTCCGGCGTTGCCGTGCACGTCACTGACCACATGGACTCGCATGGGCCCACCTTAGGGGGTGTCACCTGCGGTTACTTCCGAGTCGGGAAACCTGTGGATTACTGTGCGCAGAGCACCGCCACGTATGTGTGACGCACGGAACATCTGGCCTGGACCCCCTATCCGGAACCATGTACTGATGGGTAACGTCCGGGCAGTCCAGTCGTGCTCTCCCCCACGGAGCACCCGCCAGTTCTTGGACTTCACCGGTGCATCACACAGAGCCGTGGCGCCGGCGCCCGATGAGGAGCAGCAGTCTTGCGCGAGTTCAGCCTTCCGGCCCTGTACGAGGTCCCCGCGGACGGCAACCTGACGGATCTCATCCGCCGCAACGCCTCCCAGCACCCAGACGTGGCCGTGATGGGCCGCAAGGTCGACGGCGTGTGGACCGACGTGACCGCCAAGGAGTTCCTCGCGGAGGTCCGGGGGGCCGCCAAGGGGCTGATCGCGGCCGGTGTCGAGCCGGGCGACCGGGTCGCGCTGCTGTCGCGTACGCGCTACGAGTGGGTGCTCCTCGACTTCGCGATCTGGAGCGCGGGCGGCGTGACCGTCCCCGTGTACGAGACGAGCTCGCCGGAGCAGATCCAGTGGATCCTCGGTGACTCGGGCGCGACCCTGGTGCTCGTGGAGAGCGCGGCCCACCAGGAGGCGGTGGTGTCGGTCCAGGGGAACCTGCCGGACCTGAAGGGCATCTGGCAGATCGAGGACGACGCGGTCGCCCAGCTGATCGGGACCGGCCTGGACGTCTCCGACGAGCTGCTCGACGAGCGCATGTCGGCGGCGAACGCGGACGACCCGGCGACGATCGTCTACACCTCGGGCACGACGGGCCGCCCCAAGGGCTGTGTGCTGACGCACCGGGCGTTCTTCGCCGAGTGCGGCAACGTGGTGGAGCGGCTGAAGCCCCTCTTCCGTACCGGCGAGTGCTCGGTGCTGCTGTTCCTGCCGGCCGCGCACGTCTTCGGGCGGCTGGTCGAGGTCGCGTCCGTGATGGCGCCGATCCGGCTCGGCTGCGTCCCGGACATCAAGAACCTCACGGACGAGCTGGCCTCGTTCCGGCCGACGCTGATCCTGGGTGTGCCGCGGGTCTTCGAGAAGGTCTACAACTCGGCGCGGGCCAAGGCGCAGGCCGACGGCAAGGGCAAGATCTTCGACAAGGCCGCGCACACGGCGATCGCGTACAGCAGGGCGCTGAGCACCCCGCAGGGCCCGTCCTTCGGTCTCAAGCTGAAGCACAAGATCTTCGACAAGCTGGTCTTCAGCAAGCTGCGGGCGGTCCTCGGCGGGCGCGGCGAGTACGCGATCTCGGGCGGCGCGCCGCTGGGCGAGCGGCTCGGCCACTTCTTCCGCGGCATCGGCTTCACGGTCCTGGAGGGCTACGGCCTGACGGAGTCCTGCGCGGCGACGGCGTTCAACCCCTGGGACCGGCAGAAGATCGGCACGGTCGGCCAGCCGCTGCCGGGCTCGGTGGTGCGGATCGCCGACGACGGCGAGGTGCTGCTGCACGGCGAGCACATCTTCTCGCGGTACTGGAACAACGAGGCGGCGACGGCCGAGGCGCTGGCGGACGGCTGGTTCCACACCGGCGACATCGGCACCCTCGACGAGGACGGCTACCTCGCGATCACCGGCCGGAAGAAGGAGATCCTGGTGACGGCGGGCGGCAAGAACGTCGCCCCGGCGGTCATCGAGGACCGGATCCGGGCGCACGCGCTGGTCGCGGAGTGCATGGTGGTCGGCGACGGGCGCCCGTTCGTGGGCGCGCTGGTCACGATCGACGAGGAGTTCCTGGGCCGCTGGGCCTCGGAGCACGGCAAGCCGACGGGTTCGACGGCGGCCACCCTGCGCGACGACGCGGACCTGGTCGCGGAGGTGCAGCGCGCGATCGACGACGGCAACGCGGCGGTCTCGAAGGCGGAGTCGGTCCGCAAGTTCCGCATCCTCCCGGCCCAGTTCACGGAGGAGGCGGGCCACATCACCCCGTCCCTGAAGCTGAAGCGCAACGTGGTGGCGAAGGACTTCGCGGACGAGATCGAGGCGATCTACACGGCGTGAGCCGTACGGCACGGATACGGCCGGAGGCCCGGGGCATCACCCCGGGCCTCCGGCCGTATGCGTGTGCGGGTCCCGGAAGCGGGCCGCTACAGCAGCTCCCTGAGACGCTCCGCCAGCAGGTCCCAGCGCCACTTCTCCTCGACCCAGGCCCGGCCGCGCTCGCCCATGCGGGCGCGGAGCTCCGGGTCGAGGAGGAGGGTGGTGACGCGGTCGGCGGTGTCCTCGGGGGACTCGCCGCGGACGACCCAGCCGGTCTCGCCGTCGAGGACCGCGTCCGGGGCGCCGCCCGAGTCGCCCGCGACGACCGGGAGGCCGGTCGCGGAGGCCTCCAGGTAGACGATGCCGAGGCCCTCGACGTCGAGGCCGCCGCGGCGGGTGCGGCAGGGCATCGCGAAGACGTCTCCGGCGCCGTAGTGGGCGGGGAGCTCCGACCAGGGGACGGCGCCGGTGAAGCGCACGGATCCGGCCACGCCGGTCTCGGCGGCGAGGCGGTGCAGGTCCTTCTCGTACGGGCCGCCGCCGACGACCAGGAGGACCGCGTCCGGCACCCGGCGCAGGATCCGGGGCATCGCCCGGATCAGGGTGTCCTGGCCCTTGCGCGGCACGAGCCGGGAGACGCAGACGACGACGGGCCGGTCGCTGAGCCCGAGGCGGGCGCGGACCTCGGCGCCGCCGGAGCCGGGGTGGAAGGTCTTCTCGTCGACGCCGGGCGGCAGCTGGACCATCCGGCCGGCCGCGGCGGGCGTGAGGGCCGCCGCGATCCGGGAGCGGGTGTACTCGCCGAGGTAGGTGATCGTGTCGGTGCCCTCGCCGATCCGCCGCAGCAGCTGCCGGGAGCCGGGCAGCTGGGCCCAGCCCGCCTCGTGGCCGTGCGTGGTGGCGACGAGCCGCCGGGCGCCGGCCCTGCGCAGGGCGGGGCCCATCAGGCCGAGCGGGGCGGCCGCGCCGAACCACACGGACTCGCAGCCGTGCTCGCGCAGCAGCGCGGTGGCGCGGGCGGTGACCCGGGGTGTGGGCAACAGCATGGTGGTGCGATCGCGCACGACCGTGAAAGGCTGTTCGGCGTCGAACGCGGCCGTCGCCTCGATCCCTTCGCGGCTGCGCTTCCAGGTGGAGGCGTAGACCACGATCCGTTCGGGATCCAGGCGGAGCGCCATGTTGTGCAGGAAGGCCTGGATTCCGCCGGGACGCGGCGGGAAGTCGTTGGTTACGATCAGGGTCTTGTGCATCGTGGCCGAATCTACCGCGAGCGCACCCACCGCCCAGCACCACCACTCCCCGCGTCAGCGGGCCGACAGGACAAGGACGAGACAGTGATGACGGGCGCAGTGGGGAAGTGGTCACGCTCAGGTCTGCGGCTTCCGGTCGGCCTCTGGGCCCTGACCCGGGTGCTCCTGCTGCTGTGCGTCTTCAAGGTCGTGGTGATCCCGGGTCCGGACATCACGTTCGACATCGAGGAGATCTACCAGGGCTGGTACGAGGTCCTGCGGACGGGCACGTATCCGCTGGACGACGTGACCTGGCAGTATCCGCCGGCCGCCGCCTTCGCGATCCTCTCCCCCGCGGTGCTGCCCTTCCTCGGCTACTCGGCCGCCTTCTTCGTGCTCGCCCTCCTGTGTGACGCGTTCGTCTTCGGGCTGCTGCTGCACACCGGCCGCCGGGCGGGCCGGTCGCCGCGCGGTGCCTGGATATGGATCGCGGGTGTCGCGCTGTTCGGCCCGACCACGTACGCCCGGTACGACGTGATGGTGACCGCCGTCGCGGTGGCGGCGCTGCTCGCGGCGAGCCGTTCGCCGCGAGTCCTCGGGGCGCTCGCGGGCTTCGGCGCGGTCCTGAAGGTGTGGCCGGTGCTGCTGCTCGCGGGCACCCCGAAGGGGCGTGCGACCTTCCGCTCCTGGCCGGTCGCGGTGGGCGCGGCGGCCGCGGTGCTGCTGTTCTGCGTGCTGTGGATGCCGGGCGCGCTGGCCTTCCTCTCCTTCCAGCGCGACCGGGGCACGGAGGTCGAGTCGCTGGGCGCGATGGTCTTCCACGTGGCCCGGCACTTCGGCTGGAGCGGCGAGGCGCGGATGAACTTCGGTTCGATCGAGTTCCTCGGACCGTACGTCTCGACGGTCTCGACGGCCGCGATGGTGCTGACCTTCCTCGCCTTCGGCTGGCTGCTGCTGTGGCGGTTCAAGGCGCGGCGCTTCACCTCGTCGACGGTGGCGGACGCGGCTTTCGTGGCCGTGCTGCTGTTCACGACGACGAGCCGGGTGCTCTCCCCGCAGTACATGCTGTGGCTGGTGGGTCTGGCGGCGGTGTGCCTGGCGTACCGGTCGAGCCGGATGCAGCGGCCGGTGCACCTGGTCGTCTGGGCGACGGCGGTGACGCAGTTCGAGTTCCCGGTGTGGTTCTCGCACGTGACGCGGAGCGACCCGCTGGGCATCGCGGTGCTGTTCACCCGGAACGGCCTGCTGATCGCCGCCACGGTCATCGCCTGCCGCATCCTGTGGCAGCAGACGGTGACGGAGCCCCGGCTCGGGGCCAGGGCCGTGGTGCCCGCGCAGGCGACTCACTCGGACCGCGCGAAGGCCCTGTCCGGCTCGCGCTGACCGGCGCCGTGGACACGGCGCCGCAGCAGGCCCAGGGCCGCGCACTGGGCCGCCATGGCGAGGGCCATGGCCAGGCAGACGCCGGGCAGTCCGAGACCTGAGAGGCCGTACGCGAGCGGCAGCTGGACGAGGACGCCCGCGACCGTGATCCGGGCCAGGTACGGGCTGCCGCCGGTGCCCTCGAAGACCCCGGCGAGCGCGATGTATCCGGCCATGAGCAGCAGATAGGGGCCGAGGCAGCGCAGGAACAGCGCGCCCGCCTCCGCCACGGCGGGTTCGGCGCCGAAGGCCCGCATGACGGGTCCCGCGCAGACGAGCAGCAGCCCCGCCGCTCCCGCCCCGAGGGCCCCGCCGAGCAGCAGGGCCTGGCGTCCGACCGCCCGGCGTTCGTCGCGGCCCGCCCCGAGCAGGTGCGCGCTGTGGATGGCGGCGGCCTGCCGGACGGCGTAGAAGGCCATGGTCGCGACGTACATGGCCTTGGTGGCGATGCCGTAGGCGGCGATCTCGGTGACGCCGAGCCGGGCCACGACGGAGACGAGCGCGAGGGCCCCCGCCATCCGGACGGCGAAGTCGACGCCCATCGGCAGGCCGGTGCCCGCGGTACGGCGCAGGGCGGCGGTGGTCCGCTCGGCGGGGCGGGCGGCGCGGGCGGCCCTGAGCAGCGGGTGGCGGCGCAGGACGAGCAGTCCGGCGGCGAGGGCGACGGTCCGGCCGGTGACGGTGGCGAGGGCGGCGCCCCGCACGCCGTACGCCTGGATGAGCAGCGGGTCGAGGACGAGGATCAGCCCGTTGGCGAGGAAGGCGAGCCGCATGGGGGTGCGGGTGTCGCCGGCGCCCTTGAGGACGCCGTCGAGCACGGTGACGGCGAAGAAGACGGCGGTGCCGGGGAGCGAGACGGCGAAGTAGGCGACGGCCAGGGCGTGGGCGGGGTGGTCGTGGCCGCCGAGCAGCAGTGCGGCGAGCGGTTCGCGCAGCAGGTACCCGCCGAGGGCGACGGGCGGTACGAGCAGGGCGCCGAGGGCGGCGCCGCCGCGGACGGCCGCGCGGACGGCGCCGGGGTCGTCCGCGCCCCGGGCCCGGGCGACGAGCACGGTGGTGCCGGAGCCGGCGACGAGGACGACGCCGAGGAGCAGGTTCTCGACGTTGGTGGCGACCGCGACGGCGGCGACGGCGTCCCCGCCGAGCCGGGCGACCCAGACGACATTGATGATCCCCGCGGCGACTCCGGCGAGGAGTTCGAGATAGACCGGGCGGGCGAGCCGGACGAGCGTGCGGCGGTGTGCGGACATGGGACGGGTCCCCCTCGTTTCGTTGTACCTCGATTAGAGGCACCTCGAAAAGAGGTAGCATGGCGAGCGTTCCGACGACAAGCACGGACGACGAGCCCGAAGGAGGCGCCCGGTGCTGGAACTGTCGATCCTGGGCTTCCTGTACGAGAAGCCCCTGCACGGGTACGAGCTGAAGGAGCGCATCCACGGCCTCAGCGGCCACGTCCGCCCCGTCAGCGACGGCGCCCTCTACCCGGCGATCACCCGCCTGGTGAAGAACGGCCTGGTGGACAGCCGTACGGAGCCGGGCGCCAGCGCGGCCCCGCGCCGGACGCTCTCGCTCACCCCCGAGGGCCGCCGGGAGCTGCTCGCCAGGCTGCGGGCGCCCAAGGACGCCGAGATCACCGACGGCCAGCGCTTCTTCACGCTGCTCGCGTTCCTCGGCCACCTGCCCGACCCGGCGGACCAGGCGGCCGTGCTGCGCCGCCGCCAGGACTTCCTGAACACCCCGGCCAGCTTCTTCTACGAGGACGGGACCCCGGTCAGGGCCGAGCGGGAGCCGGACCTCTTCCGCCAGGGCATGCTGCGGATCGCCCGCGCGACGGGCACGGCCGAGAAGGCCTGGCTGGCGGAGGCCCTGGCCGAACTGGAGGGAACCGGCTAACCGAGCCGCTCCCCCACGTACGCGCGCCAGTCCGCGGTGAACTCCTCCGGCGTGGTGCCCAGCACCTCCTGGAGCGCCTTCTCCACCGCGCCCTCCCGGGCCGGGTGCGCGCCCACCGCCCGGTAGAAGTCCCGCAGCTCCCCCTCGCCCCAGCGGTCGGCGATCAGCTCGCAGGCCAGCCAGCCGCCCTCGTACGCCCTGGCCAGCGCGTCCGCCTCGCCGCCGAAGGCGAAGTCGGCGTCCTCCGGGAGCCGGGCGGGCAGCTCGCCCGCCCGCACCGCGCGGCGCAGCTCGGGCGCGGCCTGGGCGGGGCCGCGGCCGGCGTCCCGGTAGGCGACCCAGTCCGCGAAGCCCTCGGAGAGCCAGACCGGGGTGGAGGGGGTGGTGGCGGCGCGGGTGGCGACGTGCGTGGTCTCGTGGGTGAGGACGAGCTGCCGGCCGAAGTCCCCGAGGACGCCGTACGCCTCCGGGTTGACGATCACCCGGTCCGCGGGGGCGTCCGCGCCGCCCCGGGTCTCCCCGGTGGTGACGGCCGCGATGCCCCGGTAGGAGGCCCCGGGCGCGCCGAGGAGTTCCCCCATCCCCTGGAGCGAGCCGGGGACCAGGACGACCACCTCGCGGGCCCAGTCGGAGGGCCAGGCGGCGGAGACGGCGGGGACGGCCCGGTCGGCCGCCGCGGCGATCTCCCGGAGCCGTTCGGGCTTCTGGCCGACGCCGAGCACCAGCGAACGGTCGCCCCGCACGGTCGCGACCTCGCCCTGCTCCCACAGGTGCCGGGGGGCGCCGTCGGCCGGCCGGTCACCGGCCACGTACCAGCGTCCGTCCCGCTCGGTCAGGTCGAGGACCCGGGCGCCGGTGGCGGGCCGCTTGTCGTGGTCCCGGAGCCGGTAGCCCAGCTCGGCGCGGGCGGTGACCCGGTCGGACGCCGTGCGGTCGACGCCGGTGAGCCGGTACGTCCAGCCGTCGACCGGCACCGCCGCGAGCCGCCGGAACACGGCGAGCGCGGCCGGCGCGTACGCGGGGTCCACGCCGACCAGGTAGGCGGCCTGGTCACGGTCGAGGAGCGCCCTGGACTGCCGGTCGAGGAGCGTCTGTATCTCCCGGGTCGTGGTGTCGACGGGCCCGGCCTGGGCGCCGCAGCCGACAAGACCCACGAGGGTGAGCAGCAGGGCGAGCGCGCAGGCCGTCGCCGACCGCCGCGTTCCGCACCCCTGACCTGACACGCCTCCGATCGTACGGTCGGATCGGCGCCGGCGGCGTACCGGACCGGCTCAGACCCGGGTCACCGTCACGTTCGACATCATGTTCACCGGGTCGTAGCGCACCCGCGCGCCCGGGTAGGGGGCGTGGATGACCTGCCCGTTGCCCGCGTAGATCCCGACGTGGCTGGCGTCGCCGCGGTAGGTGACGAGGTCCCCGGGCTGCGCCTGCGACAGCGGCACCTGACGGCCCGCGTGGCGCTGTGCGGAGGAGGTGCGGGGCAGGCTGATCCCGGCCTGCCGGTACGACCAGACCATCAGGCCCGAGCAGTCGAAGGCGGAGGGTCCGGTGGCGCCCCACACGTACGGCTTACCGATCGCGCTGCGGGCGGCGATCACCGCGGCGGCGGCCCGTGAGGAGCCCGCCGGGAGGTCGGCCATGGGCGGCAGGTCCTCCGCGCGCCCGCCGGAGCGCGAGGCCCGGTCGAACTCGGCGCGGTCCTCGACGGTGAGGGCGGCGAGCGCCCGGCGGGCCTCGGCGAGCTTGCGTTCCACGGTGCGCTTGTGGCGGGCGACCTCGGCCCGGCTGCGCTCCAGCTCGCCCAGGGTGGTCCGGGCCTCGGACCGCTTCTGGTCGAGCCGCCGCTGCTCGCGCAGGAGCTCGGCGAGGGCGACGCCCTGCCGGGCGGTGAGCCGGTCGAGGGCCGAGGCGCGCTCCAGGTAGCTGTCCGGGTCGGAGGAGAGCAGCAGGGCGAGGGCGGGGTCGATGCCGCCGGAGCGGTACTGGGCGCCGGCGACCGAACCGAGCGCCCCCCGCATGTGGTTGATGCGCTCCTGGCCCCGGGCGAGCCCGTCCTGGGCCAGGGAGACCGCGCGGCGCAGCGCGTCCGCCTTCTCGTCCGCCCGGTTGTAGCCCTCCGTGGCCTGCTCGGCCTCCTCGAAGAGCCGGTCCACGGTGGCACGCGTGGCCGCCTGGCCGGCCCCGGGGTCGGCGCTCGCGGGGACGGCCCCGAAGGACGCCGCCGCGGTGGCCGCGGCGGCGGTGAGGACGGTGACCCTGGCGGGTCGGCGGTGGGACGCCACGAATCGCGCTCCGTTCGGCTCGACGCAGACTGGCGCGGCAGACAGTAGCCGCTGATCACTCCGCGTCCAACGAAGCCGTCGGACACACAAAGTGACGCCCCGCCGGAGATCACAGGTCACCGGCGGGGCGTCAGGTCAGTTCGCGTCGCGGTGAACCACCCGATTGGGCGGTTCGGCGCGGCTCGTCGGGGGTCAGCCGGCGATGCGGACGCCGAACTGGAACGAACCCATCGTGTTCATCGACTCGTAGCGGACGAAGGCGCCCGAGTACGGGGCGTGCAGAACGGTGTTGTTGCCCGCGTAGAGACCCACGTGCTGCAGGCCGTTGAAGAAGACCAGGTCGCCCGGCTTGAGCTGGCTGCGGCCGATCTTCGTGCCGTCGTTCTGCTGGGTGTAGGTGGTGCGGGTGAGGTCGACGCCGGCCTTGCCGTAGGCCCACTGCGTCAGACCGGAGCAGTCGAACGAGTTGGGGCCCTCGTGGCCGGAGGCGTACGGCATGCCGACCCGGGTGGCGGCGGCACTGAGCGCGGCGGCGCCGAAGCCGGAGGCGGGGGCCTCGTTGCCGAGGTCCAGGCGCTCGCCGGCGGCGCGGCTGGCGCGCTGCGACTTCTGCCGCTCCTCCTCGGCCAGCTTGGCCTTCTCGGCGGCGGTGAGGGTGTTGAGGAGCTTCTGGGCCTCGGCCAGCTTGCCCTGGTACTTCTTCTTCTTCTCGCTGAGCGTCTTGCGGACGTCCTCGAGGTCGGCCAGCTTCGTGGTGGCCTCGGCGCGCTGCTGCGCGAGGCTCCGCTGCTTGGACTGGATCGAGCTGAGGACGTCGGCCTGCTGGGCGCCGAGCTGGTCGACCGCGGAGGCCTTGTCGAGGTAGGTGTCCGGGTCGGCGGAGAGGAAGAGCTGGAGCGCCGGGTCGATGCCGCCGGAGCGGTACTGGGCGCTGGCGACCGAACCGATCTGGTCGCGCAGGGTGTTGAGCTCCTGCTGACCGCGGGCCACCTTGTCCTGGAGCTGGCCGATCTCCTTCTGCAGCTTGCCGCGGCGCTCTTCGGCCAGGTTCGCCTGCTCCGTGGCCTCCTCGGCCTCGTGGTGGAGCTTGTCGACCTTCGACTTGACCTCGTCTATCGAGGGCTTGGCGGGGGCCGCCTGGGCGCCCGACTGGGCGGTGAGCGCTACGGCGGCGGCCGCGGTCGCGGTGAGTACGGTCACACGCATGCGGCTCGGCTGCTTGGGTCGACGGTGGGACGCCACGAAGGCGAGCTCCTTCTTCCTCAGAGCCGCCCATCCGGTGAGGGGCAGGCGGTTCCTCCGCCGCCACCCCGGATGGGTGATCAACCGCGCGAAGGTTCGAAGCCCGACCCTAGTGACCAAGTTGTGATCAGTTCAAATCCCACTGGCAAAAATATCGCGCACGCACCACTTTATTTACACGCACCGCACGGGCAGTGATGAGCAGTTGACGGTGCGCCCCCCAGAATTCGGGCATAAGGCCCAGGAGTTGCCGATGCGTCACGAGAGCCGTGAAAGCCTCTTCAGCAACAAGGCGGACGTCACGGGACGCGCGCCCGCCTTCGCCACGCCGTCGGCCACCTCGCGGTCGGTGGAGACCACCACGACCGGCCGGCCCGGCGGCTCCGCCCGTACCAGCTGACGGATCAACTCGTCCGCCGTCACCCCGGGCTTGGAGAACAGCACCCGCACCCCGCGCGGCGGCGCGAGCAGCACCGGGGCGGCCAGCTCCGCCCCGTCGAAGACACAGGTCACCTCGGCGCCCGTACGGGCCGCGAGCGCCGACAGGCTGCCGAGCAGCCGCAGCCGCTGCTTCTCCAACGGCATCGTGGGATAGCCGGTCTTGGTGACGTTGTAGCCGTCGACGACCAGATGCGTCTGCGGCAGCGCGAGGAGCTGGTCGAGCAGCGCCGGGTCGGTCTCCGAGAGTGCCCGCGCCGCGATGTCCTTCGGCGACATCCGGCCCGGCTCCACCGCGTCCACCGTGTCCGCCGGGTGCACCGAGACGGGCGGCAGCGCGAGTTCACGGCGCAGCCCCTGGGCCGCGTCGAGGACGGTGTCGAGCAGCAGCCGCAGCCGCATGTCCTCCACCGAGCGTCCCTCGCGGGCCGTCCTGCGGCTCGCCTCCAGGGCCGACTCGACCTCGCCGAGCCGGGCCTTGAGCCGCCGGCTCTCGCTCTCGGCGGCCGACACCTGGGCGGCTGCCTCCGCCTTCGCGGCGTCGATCTCGCCCTGGGCGCGGCGCAGCGCCGCCTCGCCGCGCTTCACGTCGCTCTGGGCGCTGCGCAGCTTGCGGTGAAGCGATTCCGCTTCCTTCCTTGCCGCCTCCAGGTCGTGCCGCAACTGCTCGGTCTCGCTCCGGGAGCGGTCCCGGGCTGCGGCCAGTTCCTCGCGCAGCCGCTCGACCTCGCGCCGGCCGGCCTCGTCGGCCCGCTCGGCGTCGACCCGCTGGGCCTCCTCGCCGGCGGCGGCCACGAGCTTGACCCAGCCGGGCGGGCGCAGCACATAGGCGGCCGCCGCCACGTCCACGGGGTCGGCGGCGGCGGGCGGGGTGCCGGTCTCGACGGCTCCGGTGAGTTCGGGCTGGCCCTGCTTGAGCCGTTCGCCGATCCGCTGCCGGAAGAGCGGGTCGCTCTCCAGGGCCGCCGCCATCGCGTTCCCGGCGAACTTGGCCCGCCGGCTCGCGGTGAACCGGGCGTACTGCCTCAGGGGCGCGGGCAGCTCCGCGACGGTCAGCCCGCCGAAGGCGTCGGCGACCAGCGCGACCACCCGCCGCCGGACGGCTTCCGGCAGTGGGTGGTCGAGCGTCTCGGCAGCGTCACCTGCCGCGCCGGCCGGCTCTCCACCGTGCGCGGGCTGCTCCACGATCCGTCACCCCTATGTCTTCCGCGCCGTCCCTCAGGAGGCGGCGCCCGGCCTGTCCACCAGTTCGATCTGGTCCACCGCGTTGCACCAGCGGCAGCGGACCGACTCGATGGTCTCACTGACCACCTGCCGCTCCTCGACCGTCGGCTCCCCGGCGAGGTCCAGATGGACGTACTCCACGACCTTGGAGGAGCGGGTCACGTCGAAGCGGGTCAGGTTGCCGCAGAGCGTGCAGCGCCAGCGGGTCTCGGCGGTCGGCAGGGGAACCGTCGTCATCGAGCCGTCCTTCTTCCTGTTGCGTGTACCAGGTGCGGGAGCCGCGGTGCGCCGTCGAACTGCGGTCGTACTGCCCGTTACCCTACGGCCTCGCCGGTATCCGGGGGCACGGCGAGGCACTCTGTCCAGTTCGGCCCCGGTACGCCATGATCTGTCCATGATCGACTGGCGAGGCGCGGTCCGCGCCGTCCTGGGCGCCTTGCGCGGCGTCCGCCGCGGACCCACGGTGACGTACGGGCTGATCGCCGCCTGCTGTCTGCTCTTCGTGATCGGCCCGGTGTCCGGTCTCAACCCGGCGTACGGCACGGGGGACCAGCTCCTCGCGGCGCAGGGCGCGTACTTCCGCCGCTGGGGGGTCGTCCCGGCCGATCTGATGAGCGGCGTCCCCGGCGCCCTGCTCACCCCGCTCACCGCGCTGTTCGTCCACGGCAGCTGGCTCCACCTGCTGGGAAACATGCTGTTCCTGTACGTCTTCGGGGCGATGGCCGAGGAGCGCATGGGTCCCGTCGAGTTCGCCCTCTTCTACCTGGGCGCGGGGTACCTCGCGCTGCTCGGCTACGCGGTGGCGTACGCGAGCAGCGAGCAGACCCTGGTCGGGGCGTCCGGGGCGATCTCCGGGGTGCTCGGGGCCTTTCTCTTCCTCTTCCCGCGCTCCCGGGTCACCAGTCTCTTCCCCTTCCTCTTCTTCCTGCCGCTGCGCTTCCCCGCCTGGATCGTGCTGATCTTCTGGTTCGTGCTGCAGTGGCTGGCGGCGCGGGCGGCGGGCGCGGGCCCCGGGGTCGCCTATCTGGCCCATGTGGTGGGCTTCTCCGTCGGCTTCCTCTACGCCTGGGCGCGCCACCGGGGTGGGGATAGAGTGAAAGCCCAAACCGCGGCGACCGAGGGAGAAAGCCAGCCGTGATCACCGCGATCGTGCTCATCAAGACCAGCGTGGACCGCATCCCCGAGATCGCCGAGTCGATCGCCGGGCTCGACAGCGTCAGCGAGGTCTTCTCGGTGACCGGCACCTACGACCTCATCGCCATGGTCCGCGTGCCCCGCCACGACGACCTGGCGGACGTGATCCCCGGCAGCATCAGCAAGATCCCGGGCGTCGAGGCCACGGACACCCACGTCGCCTTCCGTACGTACTCGCAGCACGACCTGGAGGCGGCCTTCGCCATCGGTCTGGAGTCCTGAGACTCATTCACGGCGCAGGTGAAGGGGGCCTCCCGCTCGGGAGGCCCCCTTCACCCGTACGAGTGAGCGGTCAGCCGCGGTCGGGGACGCAGCGGCCGTCCTCGGTACGGTACTTCCACTGCGCGCCGTCGCGGACGAGCTCCTTCACGGCGCCGACGAACCGCTCCACGTGCTCGTCCGGCGTCCCCGCGCCGAAGCTCACCCGGATGGCGTTGAGGGACCTCTCCCCCGGGGCCGCCTCGGGGGCGCCGCACTCGCCCGGGTCCTGCGGGTCGCTGCCGAGCAGCGTGCGGACCAGCGGGTGGGCGCAGAAGAGGCCGTCGCGGACGCCGATGCCGTACTCGGCGGAGAGCGCGGCGGCGAAGTGGGAGCTGTTCCAGCCCTCCACGACGAAGGAGATGACGCCGACGCGGGGGGCGTCGTCGCCGAACAGCGAGAGCACCCTGACCTCGGGCACCTCCGCGAGACCCGCGCGGACCTTGGCGATCAGGTGCTGCTCGCGCTCGACGAGGGAGTCGAAGCCCGCCTCGGTGAGCGCCTTGCAGGCGGAGGCGATGGAGTAGACGCCGATGACGTTGGGCGAACCGGCCTCGTGCCGGGCCGCGGTGGTGTGCCACTCCACGTCCACACCACCGTCGGCCCGGCGGGCCACCTTGCGGGAGGCGCCGCCGCCCGCGAGGTAGGGCTCGGAGTCCTGGAGCCAGTCGGCGCGGCCGGCGAGGACGCCGGAGCCGAAGGGCGCGTACAGCTTGTGCCCGGAGAAGGCGATCCAGTCCACGTCGAGGTCCTGGACGGAGACCGGGTGGTGCGGCGCGAGCTGGGCGGCGTCGAGCACGATCCGGGCGCCGTGGGCGTGCGCGGCGGCGGCGAGCTCCTTCACGGGCCACAGCTCACCGGTGACGTTGGAGGCGCCGGTGACGCAGACCAGGGCGGGGCCGTAAGGGTCACGGTCGGCGAGGGCCCGCTCCAGGGTGGCGACGGCCTGCTCCGGGGTGCGCGGCGCGTTGAGGTAGCTGACGCGGGCGTCCCGCCAGGGCAGCAGCGAGGCGTGGTGCTCGGTCTCGAAGACGAAGACCTGGCAGTCCGCCGGGAGGGTGGCGGCGAGCAGGTTGAGCGAGTCGGTGGTGGAGCGGGTGAAGACGACCTGGTCGCCGGGGCGGCAGTCGAGGAACTCGGCGACGGTGACCCGGCTGTTCTCGAAGAGGTCGGTGGAGAGCTGGGAGAGGTAGCCGGCGCCGCGGTGGACGCTGCCGTAGTAGGGGGCGTACGCGGCGACGTCGTCCCACACCCGCTGGAGGGCCGGCGCGCTGGCCGCGTAGTCGAGCGCCGCGTAGGTCACCTCGCCGCCGGTGACGAGCGGGACGGTGACGTCCCGGCCGAGGACGGGCAGCGGGGCGGCGCAGCAGGGGTCGGCGGACTCCGTCTCGACGCGGGTGGCGGTGGCGGCGGTCTCGACGGTGGCGGTGGCGGCGGCGTCAGGGCGTGCGGACATGGCGGTATCTCCCGGCGGGCGGTGCGGAAACGGCTTCGGTGATCCCGTACGCGGCCGGACACGGCGGAGTACGGGTGATGCCTCGGAAGACACGGGTGCACGGGGAACGAAAGGGGCACACGGGGTGCGCGGAAGCGACCCTGATCCGGTGATCCGAGGGTGAAGAAGGGGCGTATTCGCCCTATCGCATTCGCTTGCTCACGGAAAACGCTCCTCGAGAGACCAGGACCCCTGGTGTTCGAGGGGTCCGCGCTTGCCGTAGACCTCGCTGCCTACGGCCTGGTCATCACCCGGGGCACCCCGCCACGGACGGAGGGTTGCCGGACAGCAAGCCGGGGCCAAAACGCTGTCACTCGTGACCTGGGAAGCATCCTGCCACATGATCGACGAAGCGCAAGACCCCGGTCCGCATACTGGACCGGGGTCGTGTCCCGTCGGACCCGCGCGGGGTCAGGCGTTGCTGGCGGCGATCCACCGCTCCAGGGCCTGGCGGGCCGCACCGGAGTCGATCGCCTCGGCCGCCTTCGCCATGCCGGTCCGGATCTGCTCCACCAGGGAGCCCTCGCCCGGCGCCAGCGCGGTGAGCGCCGCCGCCGAGTTGAGCAGCACCGCGTCCCGTACCGGACCGGTCTCCCCCGCGAGCAGCCGGCGGGCCACGTCGGCGTTGTACGAGGCGTCCGCGCCGCGCAGCGCCTCCACGGGGACCAGGTCGATGCCCACGTCCCGGGGGTCGAAGGCCTCCTCGCGCACCGCGCCGTCCCGGACCACCCAGACCCGCGAGGTGGCGGTGGTGGTCAGTTCGTCGAGACCGTCGTCGCCGCGGAAGACGAGCGCGGACGAGCCGCGCTCGGCGAGCACCCCGGCGACGATGGGGGCCACCCGGGCGTCGGCGACTCCGGTCGCCTGGGACCGGACGCGGGCCGGATTGGTCAGCGGGCCGAGGAAGTTGAAGACGGTCCGGATGCCGAGCTCCTTGCGGGCCATCGCCACATGGCGCAGCGCCGGGTGGAACTTCACGGCGAAGCAGAAGGTGATCCCGGCCTCCTCGGCGACCTCGACGACCCGCTTCGGGGTCAGGTCGAGGTTGACGCCGAGCTTCTCCAGGACGTCGGAGGCGCCGGAGGCGGAGGAGGCCGCCCGGTTGCCGTGCTTGACGACCTTGGCGCCGGTGCCGGCCACGACGATCGCCGACATGGTGGAGATGTTGACGGTCTTGGCGCCGTCGCCGCCGGTGCCGACGATGTCGACGGTGGCGCCGGGCACCTCGATCGTGTTGGCGTGGGCGTACATCGTCCGGACCAGGCCGGTGATCTCCTCGACGGTCTCGCCCTTGGCGCGCAGCGCCACGACGAAGCCGGCGATCTGGGCGTCGGTGGCCTCGCCGCGCAGGATCCGGTCCATGGCCCAGGCGGTGTCCTCCGCGCTCTGGTCGCGGCCGGACAGCAGACCGTCCAGGACGACGGGCCAGGAGCGGCCCGCCGACGTAGGTCCTCCAGCGGGGGTCACAGCGCTCATGGCAGCTCCTCAGTCGGTCGCTTCTATCTGTTGCGCACGCAACAGATAGCAGTCTCACCCTATCGACCCCCAGGGACGGCAAAGAGCCCCGTCCAGCGAATGGACGGGGCTCCTGCCGTGGCGACTTTCCGTCAGGAAGTCGGAAGTTCAGGCGATCAGTGGTGGCCGTGGCCGCTCTGGATCTCCTTGTACTCCTCGACCGTGGGCTTGGCGATCTGGTTGTCGTCGCCGTAGTAGCCCTTGTTGAGCTTGACCCGGAGCTTCTCCATGCGCCCGATCTTGCGCTCCACGCCGTTCTCGTCGACGGCCGGCGGAAGCTCCGCGGCCTCGTACTGCTCGTGCGCCGTGAGGCGGTGCAGCTCGCCCTGGCTGAGCGGCTCGTGGACCTCGACGAACTCACCGTGCGGCAGGCGCTTGATGATGCCGGACTCGCGGCCGTGCAGCACCTTGTCCTTGTCGCGGCGCTGGAGGCCGAGGCAGATCCGCTTGGTGGCGACGAACGCGATGACCGGGCCGACGAAGAAGAAGATCCGCACGAACCAGGTGATCGAGTTGAGCGACAGGTGGAAGTGGGTCGCCCAGAGGTCGTTTCCACCACCCACGAGCATGATCATGTACGCGGTGATCCAGGCGACACCGAAGGCGGTGCGCGTCGGAGCGTTGCGCGGGCGCTGCGCGATGTGGTGCTCGCGCTTGTCGCCGGTGATCCAGGACTCGATGAACGGGTAGACCGCGATGGCCGCGAGGACCGCCGGGAAGATCGCCAGCGGGATCATCACGCCGAGGACCAGCGTGTGGCCCCAGAGGTTGATCTCCCAGCCCGGCATGACACGGATCAGACCCTCGGCGAAGCCCATGTACCAGTCGGGCTGGGCGCCGGTGGACACCTGGTCCGGGCGGTACGGGCCGATGGCCCAGATCGGGTTGATCGAGGCGATCGCCGCGATGACCGCGATGACACCGAAGACCAGGAAGAAGAAGCCTCCGGCCTTGGCCATGTAGACCGGCAGCAGCGGCATGCCCACGACGTTCTTGTTCGTACGGCCGGGGCCGGCGAACTGCGTGTGCTTGTGGAAGAACACCAGGATGAGGTGGGCGACCACGAGGCCGAGCATGATGCCGGGCAGCAGCAGGACGTGGGCCGAGTAGAACCGGGCCACGAAGTCGCCGCCGGGGAACTCCCCGCCGAACAGGAACATCGACAGGTACGTGCCGATGACCGGCACGGACAGGATCGCGCCCTGCATGAAGCGGACACCGGTGCCGGAGAGCAGGTCGTCCGGGAGCGAGTAACCGGTGAAGCCGGTGAACATGCCCAGGAAGAACAGCAGGAAGCCGAACAGCCAGTTGATCTCACGCGGCTTGCGGAACGCGCCCGTGAAGAACACGCGCATCATGTGCACGAACATGCCGGCGAGGAAGATCAGCGCCGCCCAGTGGTGGATCTGCCGGATGAGCAGACCACCGCGCACCTCGAACGAGATGTGCATGGTCGAGTTGAACGCCTCGGACATCAGCTGTCCCTGGAGCGGGACGTACGGTCCGACGTACTCCACCTCGTTCATCGACGGGTGGAAGAACATCGTCAGATAGACGCCCGTCAGGATGATGATGAGGAAGCTGTAGAGGCAGATCTCGCCGAGCATGAAGGACCAGTGGTCCGGGAAGATCTTCCGCATGTTGGCCTTGGCCAGCGTGTAGATCCCCAGGCGTCCGTCGGCCCAGTCGGCCACCCGCTCACCGGCGGGTGCTTTCTTCGTATCGGTCACGGTGCTCATCCGCGCTCCCAGAAGGCAGGGCCGACGGGCTCGTCGAAGTCGCCGAGCGCCTCCAGGAAGCCCTTGTCGTTCACGCCGATCCGCAGCTGCGGGAGGGCGTGACCGGCCGGGCCGAAGATGACGCGGGCGCCGTCGGAGAGGTCGAAGGTGGACTGGTGGCACGGGCAGAGGACGTGGTGCGTCTGCTGCTCGTACAGGGAGATCGGGCAGCCCACGTGGGTGCAGATCTTCGAGAAGGCGACGATGCCCTCGTGCGACCACTCGAGCTCGCGCTTGTCCTTGATGTCCTCCGGCTGGATCCGGACGATCATCAGGGCGGCCTTGGCGATCTCGGTCTGGAAGTGGTGGTCGTGCTCCGAGAGGCCCTCGGGCATCGCGAAGGTCAGCGAACCGACCGCGACGTCCTCGGGACGCAGCGGCTCGTTCGTGTTCATGTTGATGAGCTGGAGCCCCTTGGTCCACATGGTGGTCCGGAGCTTCTTCTCGGGCAGCGGGCCCATGTCACGCAGCAGGACGATGCCGGAGAGCGGTACGAGCGACAGCGCGCCGAACATCGTGTTGCGGATGAGCTTGCGGCGGCCCATGCCAGACTCGGCGGCACCGGCCGCGAAGTCCGACATGACCTTCGCCTTGGTCTCGGCGTCGGCCTGGATCGGGTGCCGCTCGTCCGCGATCTCGACGTCGGACATCAGGGTGCGGGCCCAGTGGACCGCGCCCGCGCCGATGAAGAAGAGCGCGAGGCCCAGGGTCCAGCCCAGCGCGAAGTTGAGCGCGGACACCCGGCCGAAGGGCCAGATGTACACGATCTTGTCGACCGGGAAGATCACGTACGAGGCGATGAAGCCGATCGTGGCCAGCATCGACAGCGTGAACATGAACGCCACCGCGCGCTCGGACCGACGGGCGGCCCGCTCGTCGATGTCCTGGATGCGGGGCTTGTGGGGCGGGAGGCCCGGGTCGGCGAACGGGTCGTCGGCGACCTTCACCGCGCCGTGCGCGGTGTCCTGCCCTGCCGGCAGGTTCTCTTCTGGAATCTCTTGGCTACTCATGACTTCTTGGCCTTAGCGGTGTGGGCCGCGACCCAGATGGCAACTGCGATCAGCGCACCCAGACCGAAGATCCAGGCGAACAGGCCTTCGGAGACGGGGCCGAGGCCACCGAGCTTGAGACCGCCCGGGTTGTCGGCCTTGTCGCTGTTGACGGCCTGGACGTACGCGATGATGTCCTTCTTCTCCTTCTCCGGCATGGTCGTGTCCGGGAAGGAGGGCATGTTCTGCGGGCCGGTCTGCATGGCCTCGTAGAGGTGCTTCGGGCTCACGCCTTCGAGGCTCGGGGCGTACTTGCCGTAGGTCAGCGCGCCACCCTCACCGGTGAAGTTGTGGCACTGGGCACAGTTGGTGCGGAACAGCTCGCCACCCTTGGCGATGTCGGCACCGTCAGGGCTGTACTGGCTCTCGGTCGGCGTGACCGCACCGGCACCGAGAGAGGCGACGTACGCCGCGAGCTGATCGATCTCAGCCTGCGAGTAGATGACCTTCTTCTTCGGGACCTGGGCGCCCGGCTGCTGGGCCGGCATCCGGCCGGTGCCGACCTGGAAGTCGACGGCGGCCGAACCGACGCCGACGAGGGACGGGCCGTCAGAGGTGCCCTGACCGCCGGTTCCGTGGCAGCTGGCGCAGCCGACGGAGTAGAGCTTCTTGCCCTCCTCGATGGCGAGGGACTGGGCGGTTTCATCGGCCTTCGCCGTGCCCGCGGGCGCGAACGCGGCGTACAGCCCCCCAGTGGCCGCCAGCGCGAGAAGTAGGACGACGACCGCCGCCAGCGGATGGCGTCGTCGTGCGGAGAGCTTTTTCACGGATTACCCCGGTGTCAGGATCTTCTGCGTCGATGCTTGCTGGATGTCTCGGTCCGCCGTGACGGCGGCGCCGATTACTTGATCATGTAGATCGTGGCGAAGAGGCCGATCCAGACGACATCGACGAAGTGCCAGTAGTAGGACACGACGATGGCGGCGGTTGCCTGCTCGTGAGTGAACCTCTTGGCGGCGTACGTCCGGCCGAGGACCAGCAGGAAGGCGATGAGACCGCCCGTCACGTGCAGGCCGTGGAAGCCGGTGGTCAGGTAGAACACGGAGCCGTACGGGTCCGACGAGAGCGAGAGGCCCTCGTGCTTCACCAGCTCGGTGTACTCGAAGACCTGGCCGCCGATGAAGATCGCACCCATCACGAACGTGATGATGAACCACGTCCGGAGCTTCTTCACGTCGCCCCGCTCGGCGGCGAAGACGCCGAGCTGACAGGTGAGGGAGGAGAGCACCAGGATCGTGGTGTTGGTCGCCGAGAACGGGAAGTTCAAGGCCGAGGCCTTTTCCGCCCAGAACTCGGCACCCGTCACCGATCGCAGGGTGAAGTACATCGCGAAGAGGGCCGCGAAGAACATCAGCTCGGAGCTCAACCAGATGATGGTTCCGACGCTGGTGAGGTTCGGTCGATTGACCGACGGGTGCGCGTGCCCTGTTTCTACTGTCGTTACTGTCGCCACGACCGACATTATGTCGGTCGCTTATCCCGCCCTCACTCCGGGGGGTGCCGTTCGGAGTGTCAGAGGGGTGTGTCCAGCCCGAACGGCCCAGTGCGAGGGCCCTCCGGCACCCTTCGAACAGGTGTTGAACGGGTGTTGACGGGGTGTGGACCGGAGTAGCATCCGCGCATCGGTCGACGACGACCCACCCGCCTTCCCAGCCGGAGGAACGATGCAGTCGAGTGCCACGGTCCTGGTCTACAGCGACGACGCGAACACCCGCGAGCAGGTACGGCTGGCGGCGGGGCGCAGGCCCGCGTCGGACGTCCCCCCGGTGGAGTTCGTGGAGTGCGCGACCCTGCCGGCGGTGCTGAAGCGCCTGGACGAGGGCGGCGTCGACGTGTGCGTCCTGGACGGCGAGGCGGTGCCCGCGGGCGGCATGGGCGTGTGCCGCCAGATCAAGGACGAGGTCTTCCGCTGCCCGCCGGTGCTGCTGCTCATCGGCCGCCCCCAGGACGCCTGGCTGGCCACCTGGAGCCGCGCGGACGCCGCGGTCACCCTTCCGGTGGAACCGGTCGAGTTCGCGGCGTCCCTGGCCGCCCTGATCCGCTCGCGCCTGTCGATCGACGCGTAGTCGCCGCGCGAGGCGAGTGAGCCGAAGGGGCGCGCCGGGGGAACGGGGTCGAGCGCGCGGAGCCTCCCGAGGGACGAGGGAGGCGAGCACGGTCGACCCCGTGAGCCCGGCATCGGCGCCCCGGAGGCGAACCGAGCCTAGAGAGCGAGCGGCCGCAGGCGGGCCTTCTCGGTGGCGGCCACCGGGCTTCCGGTGGCCTCCACCAGGGCGCTGCCCGTGCGCCACTTCTCCCACGGCAGGTTCCAGTCGCCGAAGCCGTTCCCGAAGGTGTCCATCGTGTCGCCGTAGCTGTTGACGACGCGGACGATGTCGCCGGGGCGGACGGTCTCGTAGAACCAGGCCGCGTTCCCGGTCGACATGCCCACACAGCCGTGGCTGACGTTCGCCACGCCCTGCGAGCCGACGGACCAGGGCGCGGCGTGCACGTACTCGCCGCTCCAGGTGACCCGGGTCGCGTAGTAGACCGGCAGGTCGTACGACTCGGAGCTGCCCTCGGAGATGCCGATGCTGGTGCCCCGCATCCGGACGTAGTACTCCTTGCCGAGGATGACTTTGATGCCGTTTCGGGTGGAGAAGCCCGGTTTGCCGGTGGTCACCGGAATGGTGTTGATCACTTCTCCGTTGCGCCGCACGGTCATGTAGTGCGACCCGGCGTCCGCGACGGCCTCGATCCGGTCGCCGATGGTGAGCTTCAGGGGCTTGGACGCGCCGCCGTAGAGCTTGTCGCCGACCTTGAGGCCGTCCAGGTTGCCCGTGACGGTGACGCGGGCGCCGCTCGGCCAGTACTCCTTGGGTCTGAAGTGCAGCTTCTTGTCGTCCACCCAGTACCAGGAGCCCTCGACGGAGGGCGTGGAGCGGACCTTGAGGGCCCGTTCGACGACCGCGCGGGCCTTGCGGTCCTTGACGGGGAGGCTGAGGTCGGCCGTGATGGGCTGTCCGACGCCGTACGTGCCCGCCTCCGGGCCGAAGGTCACGGTCAGGGCCCGTTTGGCCGGAGCCGTCTCGAACGTGTACGTACGGGCGCCTGGGGCGCCGTCCTCGTCCTCGGTGGCGACCCGGACCGTGTAGCGCGCGCCGGCCGCCAGGGCGGCCGTGGAGCGCCAGCGCTGCCCGTCGGCGGTGAGTTCGCCGGCCAGGTGGTGGCCCGCTTCGTCGGTGGCGGTGACGTCGGTGATCCGGCCGTCCTCGCCCTTGGCGGTGATCTCCAGGGGCTTCTCGGGGTCCGCCTTGGCGCCGTCGGCGGGGGCGTTGACCGCGAGCTGGTCCGCCGCGTCGTACGCCCTCGCCGACAGCGGATGGCCGTCGGAGCCCGCACACGCCGAGGCGCCCGCGGTGACGGTGACGGCCAGAAGAGTGCAGCTCAGAACAGTCCGAATGCGCGGCGTGTCGTTCATGACTTCACGCTAAGGACAATCCTCGGCTCCAGCGCGTCCGAGTGCTGCAAAAGAGGGGCCCGGGCGCTTCGGTGACGAAGCGTCCGGGCCCCTCGGGGTGCTCCGGTGCGGAGCGGGGTGCCGCTACTGGTTCTGGTTCTCGCCGCGGTAGAACTCGAAGACCCAGCCGAAGAGGCCGACCAGGATCAGCGGGGCGGAGAAGTACAGCAGCCACCAGCCCATCGCGATGGCGAGGAAGGCGAGCGCGCCGCCGATGGCCAGCGACAGCGGCTGCCAGCTGTGCGGGGCGAAGAAGCCCAGCTCCCCGGCCTCGTCCGCGACGTCGGCCTCCTTGTTGTCCTGCGCCATGGCGTCGACCCGCTTGGCCGTGAAGGCCAGGTAGTAGCCGATCATGATGGCCAGGCCGAACGCGAGGAACAGCGCCGTCGTACCGACCGGCTCCTTGGACCAGACGCCGTACAGGATCGCCATGGCAAGGATGAAGACGCTCAGCCAGATGAACATCTTGCCCTGGATCTTCACTTGCCGGCCTCCTTGCTGCCCGTGAGGGCCTCGGCCTCGTGCCCCTTGTTCTCGAGCTGGTCGAGAGCGGCGATCTCAGGGTGGTGCAGGTCGAACGCCGGGGATTCCGAACGGATCCGCGGCAGGGTGAGGAAGTTGTGCCGCGGCGGCGGGCAGGACGTCGCCCATTCGAGCGAACGGCCGTAGCCCCACGGGTCGTCGACCTCGATCTTCTTGCCGTACTTGGCGGTCTTCCAGACGTTGTAGAGGAACGGCAGGATCGACAGACCGAGCAGGAAGGAGGAGATCGTCGAGATCGTGTTCAGCGCGGTGAAGCCGTCGGCGTCCAGGTAGTCCGCGTAACGACGCGGCATGCCCTCGGCACCGAGCCAGTGCTGCACCAGGAAGGTGCCGTGGAAGCCGATGAACAGCGTCCAGAACGTGATCTTGCCGAGCCGCTCGTCCAGCATCTTGCCCGTGAACTTCGGCCACCAGAAGTGGAACCCGGCGAACATCGCGAAGACCACGGTGCCGAAGACGACGTAGTGGAAGTGCGCGACGACGAAGTACGAGTCGGAGACGTGGAAGTCCATCGGCGGCGAGGCCAGGATGACGCCCGTCAGACCACCGAAGGTGAAGGTGACCAGGAAGCCGATCGTCCAGAGCATCGGGGTCTCGAAGGACAACGAGCCCTTCCACATCGTTCCGATCCAGTTGAAGAACTTCACGCCGGTCGGTACGGCGATGAGGAACGTCATGAAGGAGAAGAACGGGAGGAGCACGCCACCGGTGACGTACATGTGGTGCGCCCACACCGTCACGGACAGACCGGCGATCGCGATGGTCGCGGCCACCAGACCGATGTAGCCGAACATCGGCTTGCGGCTGAAGACCGGGATGACCTCGGAGACGATGCCGAAGAACGGCAGGGCGATGATGTACACCTCTGGGTGTCCGAAGAACCAGAAGAGGTGTTGCCACAGCAGGGCGCCGCCGTTGGCGGCGTCGAAGACGTGGGCACCGAACTTGCGGTCCGCCTCGAGGGCGAACAGCGCGGCCGCCAGGACCGGGAAGGCGAGCAGGACCAGGACACCGGTCAGCAGCACGTTCCAGGTGAAGATCGGCATGCGGAACATCGTCATGCCCGGAGCGCGCATGCAGATGATCGTGGTGATGAAGTTGACCGAACCGAGGATCGTGCCGAAGCCGGAGAAGGCCAGACCCATGATCCACATGTCGGCGCCGACACCCGGCGAGCGGACGGCGTCCGACAGCGGGGAGTAGGCGAACCAGCCGAAGTCGGCCGCACCCTGCGGGGTGAGGAAGCCGGCCACCGCGATGATCGAGCCGAAGAGGTACAGCCAGTACGCGAACATGTTCAGCCGCGGGAACGCCACGTCGGGCGCGCCGATCTGCAGCGGCATGATCCAGTTCGCGAATCCGGCGAACAGCGGCGTCGCGAACATCAGCAGCATGATCGTGCCGTGCATCGTGAACGCCTGGTTGAACTGCTCGTTCGACATGATCTGCGTACCCGGACGGGCCAGCTCGGCGCGCATGAAGAGCGCCATGAGTCCGCCGATGCAGAAGAAGACGAACGACGTGACCAGGTACATCGTCCCGATCGTCTTGTGGTCGGTGGTGGTCAGCCACTTGATCACGACGTTGCCGGGCTGCTTGCGCCGTACGGGCAGCTCGTTCTCGTAAGAGTCCTCAGCCGCGGCGGCACCCTGGGTTTCGTTGTGGATGCTCACAGTTGGTTCTTCTCCGCATTCCTGGCCGGGTCCGTCTGCTCGATGCCAGACGGGATGTAGCCGGTCTGCCCCTTCTCGGCCAGCTCCTTCAGGTGCTGCTGGTAGCGCTCCGGGGAGACCACCTTGACGTTGAAGAGCATCCGGGAGTGGTCGACACCGCACAGCTCGGCGCACTTGCCGAGGAAGGTGCCTTCCTGCGTCGGGGTCACCTCGAAGGAGTTCGTGTGACCCGGGATGACGTCCTGCTTCATGAGGAAGGGGACCACCCAGAAGGAGTGGATGACGTCACGGGAGGTCAGGACGAACCGGACCTTCTCACCCTTCGGCAGCCACAGGGTCGGGCCCGGGTTGCCGGTCTGCGGGTTGCGGTCACCGGGGATACCGGCGTCGTAGACACCGCCCGCGTTCTCCGGGAAGTCCGCGAGGAACTTGTCCGGGATCGACGCGAGGTTCTTGTCCGTCTTGGCGTCACCCTTCACACCGGGCACGTTCTCGACGTAGTTGAAGCCCCAGCTCCACTGGTAGCCGACCACGTTGACCGTGTGAGCCGGCTTCGGGGTGAGCTCGAGGAGCTTCGACTCGTCGCGCGCGGTGAAGTAGAAGAGCACCGAGACGATGATGAGCGGGGTGACCGTGTACAGGGCCTCGATGGGCATGTTGTAACGGGTCTGCGGAGGTACCTCGACCTTGGTCCTGCTCCGCCGGTGGAAGATGACGGACCAGATGATCAGGCCCCACACCAGGATTCCGGTGATGAGCGCGGCCGCCCACGATCCCTGCCAGAGGGAGAGGATCCGAGGCGCCTCTTCCGTGACGGGGGTGGGCATGCCAAGGCGGGGGAAGTCTTCCCAGTTGTACGAGCAGCCCGTGGCTGTCGCCAGGATCAGGCCCGCAGTCAGCACCTGCGGCAGCTTCCGCCGCATCGGGCGCCGCGACGAGCGGTCGGAGCCGTTGGGACTCACGTAGCGCCTTCCCGAGAGTCTCGGCCCGCAGTGGTCGGCCACGGCCGTCCGTCTCGCTGGTCGGTCGCCGCCCCGGCCGCGGGCAGGGGTTTGGATGTTTATGCGGACCAAACCCTACTGGACGCTATTTGGGGTCGCGCGGGGAGGGTGCCCAACGCGCCGTCCGAGTCCCCGAAGGGGTGGACTCCATGCTTCCGCAGGGGGGTCGGACGCGTCCGTTCGGCGGTCTGCCGGTGCGTCGCGAGGCGGTTCTGACGAGGGCTCACGCGGGGGCTCACGGGGCTCACGGGGGCGGGCGGCCCGGCGGCGGGGCGTCCGGGCACGGGGCGGTCGGGTGCGGCTGCCAGGGCGCGGGGCGGGCGGGTGCGGGGCGGTCGGGTGCGGCTGCCAGGGCGCGGGGCGGCCCGGCGCGGGGTGCCGGGGCGCAGGCCCTACCGTGGGCGGATGCCGTACTTCGACGCCGCGTCCGCCGCCCCGCTGCACCCCGTCGCCCGTCAGGCGCTGCTCGCCGCCCTGGACGAGGGCTGGGCCGACCCGGCCCGGCTCTACCGCGAGGGGCGGCGCGCCCGGCTGCTGCTCGACGCCGCGCGGGAGGCCGCGGCGGAGGCCGTGGGCTGCCGCGCCGACGAGCTCGTGTTCACTCCTTCGGGGACGCGCGCGGTTCACGCGGGAATCTCCGGATCTCTCGCGGGGCGTCGGCGTGTCGGGGACCGGCTCGTGGTGTCCGCGGTCGAACACTCCTCCGTCCTGCACTCCGCCGAGGCCCACACGGCGGCCGGCGGCACGGTGACGGAGGTGCCGGTGGGGCGGACGGGGGCGGTGGACCCGGCGGTCTTCGCGGCCGCCCTGGACCCGGGCACGGCCCTGGCGTGTCTCCAGTCCGCCAACCACGAGGTGGGGACCGAGCAGCCGGTGGCGGAGGTCGCCGAGGCCTGCCGGGCGGCGGGGGTGCCGCTGCTCGTGGACGCGGCGCAGTCGCTGGGCCTGGGCCCGGTGCCGGAGGGCTGGTCGTTGCTCGCGGCCAGCGCGCACAAGTGGGGCGGTCCGGCGGGGGTCGGCCTGCTCGCCGTACGCAAGGGGGTCAGGTTCGCTCCCCAAGGCCCGTCGGACGAACGGGAGTCGGGCCGGGCGCCCGGCTTCGAGAACCTGCCGGCGATCGTGGCGGCGGCGGCCTCGCTGCGGGCCGTCCGGGCCGAGGCGGCGGCCGAGGGCGCGCGGCTGCGGGCCCTGGTGGACCGGATCCGGGCGCGGGTCCCGGAGCTCGTGCCGGACGTGGAGGTGGTGGGCGATCCGGTGCGGCGCCTCCCCCACCTCGTCACCTTCTCCTGTCTGTACGTCGACGGGGAGACGCTGCTGCACGAGCTGGACCGGGAGGGTTTCTCCGTTTCGTCCGGTTCGTCGTGTACGAGCTCGACGCTGACGCCCAGCCATGTGCTGCGCGCGATGGGCGTGCTGAGCGAGGGGAACGTCCGGGTGTCGCTGCCCGCGGGCACGACGGCGGAGGACGTGGACCGCTTCCTCGACGTGCTGCCGGGGGTCGTCGCGGGGGTACGGGAGCGGCTCGGCGCCCCGACGGCGCCGGTGGCCACGCCGGGGCGGGAGTCCCTCGTGGTGGACGCGCTCGGGCGCCGCTGCCCGATCCCGGTGATCGAACTGGCGAAGGTCATCGGCGACGTGCCGGTCGGCGGCACGGTGACGGTGCTGTCGGACGACGCGGCGGCGCGGCTGGACATTCCGGCGTGGTGCGAGATGCGAGGGCAGGAGTACGTGGGCGAGAGCGCCCGGCCGGGCGGCGGAGTGGCCTACGTGGTCCGCCGCGTGAGCTGACGCCACCGCCGGGCCAGGCGCCTCCAGCCCGGGCTGCCCGCGTGCGCTGACGCAGCCGCCAGGGCAGGCGCCTGCGGCTCGGTCCGGCCGCGGGGCGGCGGCGGCCCGCCGGGGCCAGGCGCCGCCTGCGGCCCGGTCCGGCCGCGGGGCGGCGGCGGCCCGCCGGGGCCAGGCGCCTGCGGCCCGGGGCCGGGCGCGGGACGGCGGCGCCCCGCCGGGGCCAGGCGCCTCCGGCCCGCGCCGGCCGCGTGCGCTGACGCCCCCGCCGGGGCCAGGCGCCTGCGGCCCGTGCGGGCCCGCATGAGCTGACGCCCCCGCCAGGGCAGGCGCCTCCGGCCCGGGGCCGGGCGCGGGACGGCGGCCCCCGCCGGGGCCAGGCGCCTGCGGCCCGTGCGGGCCCGCGTGCGCTGACGCCCCCGCCAGGGCAGGCGCCTGCGGCCCGGGCCGGCCGCGGGGCGGCGGCGGCCCGCCGGGGCCAGGCGCCTGCGGCCCGGTCCGGCCGCGGGGCGGCGGCGCCCCGCCCGCCGTGGGGCGGGCGGGGGGCCGGCGGCTACTTCAGGTGGGACTGGACCTCGGCCGCGGCCTCTTCGCCGTAGGCCTTCGTGAAGCGGTCCATGAAGTTCGCGCGCCGCAGCGTGTACTCCTGCGTTCCCAGCGTCTCGATGACCAGCGTGGCCAGCATGCAGCCGACCTGCGCGGCGCGCTCCCGGCCCACGCCCCACGACAGGCCCGTCAGGAACCCCGCGCGGAACGCGTCGCCGACGCCCGTCGGGTCGACCTTCGCCGTCTCCTCCGGGCAGCCGACCTCGATCGGGTCCTCGCCGACGCGCTCGATGCGCACCCCGCGCGAGCCGAGCGTGGTGACGCGGTGCCCGACGCGGGCGAGGATCTCGGCGTCGGTCCAGCCGGTCTTGGACTCGATGAGGCCCTTCTCGTACTCGTTGGAGAAGAGGTAGGTGGCGCCCTCCAGGAGGGTGCGGATCTCCTCGCCGTCCATCCGCGCGATCTGCTGGGAGAAGTCGGCGGCGAAGGGGATCCCGCGGGTCCTGCACTCCTCCGTGTGGCGGAGCATCGCCTCGGGGTCGTCGGCGCCGATGAGGACGAGGTCGAGCCCGCCCACCCGGTCGGCGACGGCCTTGAGCTCGATCAGCCGGGCCTCGCTCATCGCGCCGGTGTAGAAGGAGCCGATCTGGTTGTGGTCCTTGTCGGTCGTGCAGACGAAGCGGGCCGTGTGCAGGACCTCGGAGATGCGCACGGAGCCGGTGTCGACGCCGTGGCGGTCGAGCCAGGCGCGGTACTCGTCGAAGTCGTACCCGGCCGCGCCGACGAGGATCGGGCTGCCGCCGAGCTGTCCCATGCCGAAGCAGATGTTGGGGCCGACGCCGCCGCGCCGGACGTCGAGGTTGTCGACGAGGAAGGAGAGGGACACCGTGTGGAGCTGGTCGGCCACCAGCTGGTCGGCGAACCGGCCGGGGAAGGTCATGAGGTGGTCGGTGGCGATGGAGCCGGTGACTGCGATGCGCACGGCGGGTGCTCCTGCGGGAAGGCGGTAATGACAGTTCACGCTACCGGGTGGGGGGCGCCCTGCCGAACAGTGGAAACTACCCCAGAGTAGGTCTTTTCCCCGGGGGCGTGCGGTGCATACGGTGCGGCCATGACCCTCTACCCCGCTTCACGTGAGCGACACGAGTCCGAGCTGAGCCTCGCCGAGCTGCGGGGCGCCGGCGCGCGGATGGCTCCGCACTGGGTGACCCCGTCCTCGCCCGCGCCCGCTCCGGTCTCCCCCGCCCTGATCCACGGCGTGGTCGTCCCCGCGGCCTCGGCGCGGCTGATCGACGCGACCACCGAGTACGGGGGCTGACGGAACCGTCCGCCCGCCCGCTCCGTCCCATCGGCGTCCGGTCGAGACGAGGGAGCGTTGCGGTGAGCGGTACGGAGAACGTACAGAGGCGACGGGGTGTCCTCGCCGCCTCGGTGGCGGCGGGTGTGCTGCTCGCCGGTGGCGGCGGGGTCTACCTCGCCACGACGGCGTCCGGTGACGGCACCGGCGCCGCGACCCGGGCCGCGGACGCGGCGGGGCCGCCTCCGCCGCTGCGCCTCGACGGCGACGGCGGCGCTGCGGCCCCGAGCGGCGGCACCCCGGGCGGTCCGGGGATCGCGCCGGGCGAGCCCGACCCCGGAGGCGGCCCGAACGGGACCGTCTACACAGCCAAGGGCCCACTCCCCCAAGGGCCCTCCTCGGCCGCGGTCCACCGGCCCGAGGGCCTGGTCACCTCGGCGGAGGTGACCAGGCTGGCCCGAGCGCTGGGCATCTCCGGGAGCCCCGCACTGGTGGGTGAGGTCTGGACGATCCGGCCCGAGAAGGACGGTTCGGGGCCCCGTCTCGACGTGGCCCGGAAGGCGCCGGGGGCCTGGACGTACTCCTGGTACGACGGCGGGCCGGCCGGCGACGCCTGTCTCAAGGGCAAGGCGTGTCCGCCGCCGGGCGAGTCGAAGCCCGCGCCGGGCGGTACGCCGCTGAGCGAGGCCGCGGCGAAGGCGGCGGCCGCGCCCGTCCTGAAGGCGCTCGGCCAGGACGACGCGAAGGTCTCCGCGACCCAGGTCATGAACGGTTCGGTGCGGGTGGTCAACGCCGATCCGGTGGTGGGCGGGCTGCCGACCTACGGCTGGTCGACGGGGCTGCACATCGCCCGGGACGGCCGGCCGGTGGCCGGCAGCGGGATGCTCAAGGAGCCGGTGAAGGGCGACACGTACCCGGTGGTCGGCGCGGCGAAGGCGCTCGCGCAGCTGAACGAGGACGCGAAGGGCACCGGGCCGATCGGCATCGGCGGCTGCGCGACCGATCCGCCGGCGGTGGACGGGAACGGGAAGAACGACGGCACCGTCGAGAAGCCGGCCTCGGGGCCGGTCGAGCCGATCGCGCCCTGTCGGACGGTCGTGGACACGGTCGCCCCGACGCGGGTGCCGGTGACGGCGGCGGTGTTCGGTCTCGCCGCGCGGGACGTGGCCGGCGAGCGGCTGCTCGTACCGTCGTGGCTGTTCACGGCGGACCCGGCGGAGACGGCGCCGTACACGGTGCCGAGGACGGCGGTGGCCCCGGAGTTCCTGGCGCCTGAGAAGCCCGCGCCGACGCCCACGCCGTCCCCGGGGGACGGCACGGCGGCCGCGCGGGTGGTCGAGTCGGTGAAGGTCCAGGGCGACGGCCGGGAGCTGGCCGTGACCTTCTGGGGCGGGGTGTGCAGCACGTACACCGTCCAGGCCGAGGAGCGGCCGGACCGGGTGATCGTGCGGATCGTCGAGAAGTCCGATCCGGAGCGGGTCTGCATCATGGTCGCCAAGGACTTCACGAAGACGGTGACGCTCGGGAGCCCGCTGGGCGACCGGCCGGTGGTCGACGCGGCGAGCGGCGAGGCGGTGCCGCGCCGCTGAGTCCGCGGGGCGGGAGCGCGGCGGCATGCACGAGGGCGGCGGCCCGGGAGAGGTCCCGGGTCGCCGCCCTCGTGTGCGTACGGCTTAGCTGAACGAGTCGCCGCAGGCGCAGGAGCCCGTGGCGTTCGGGTTGTCGATGGTGAAGCCCTGCTTCTCGATCGTGTCGACGAAGTCGATCGAGGCGCCGCCCAGGTACGGGGCGCTCATGCGGTCGGTGACGACCTTGACGCCGTCGAAGTCCTTCACGACGTCGCCGTCGAGCGAACGCTCGTCGAAGAACAGCTGGTAACGCAGGCCGGAGCAGCCGCCGGGCTGAACGGCGACGCGCAGGGCCAGGTCCTCGCGGCCTTCCTGGTCGAGGAGGGCCTTGACCTTGGCCGCGGCGGCGTCGGACAGGAGGATGCCGTCGCTGACAGTGGTCTTCTCGTCCGATACGGACATCTGCTTCTCTCCCGGTGGTGTACGGAGACTGCTTGCCGACGGTTGCAACCGCCGGTGCCCCGGATTCATTCCGGGCCGCGTGGGGTCTTTCTCTCTTCATGCTCGCACACCCTGTCCAGGGACGGGGACGGTGAAGTCCAGCTGCCATGGCTGCTGCGGCGAGAGCGAATTCGTCACATCGACACTATGGCCATCGTCAACGTGACGTGAAGGGGTTATGATAGATAGCGTCATTTAGACGAAAAGGTTCCCCGAAGAAAGGGTGCGTGACGTGACCACGGCCCCAACCCGTCATGATCTCGACGTGCAGCCCACGCCGCTCGCCCTCCTCCTGCTCGGCCGCGAGGCCGACCCCAAGAGCGAGCGCGGCGTGGAGTGCCCCGGCGATCTGCCGTCGCCGTCCGACCCGGACCTCGTGGAGCGTGCCCGCGCGGCCAAGGAGAAGCTCGGGGACAAGGTCTTCGTGCTCGGCCACCACTACCAGCGTGACGAGGTCATCCAGTTCGCCGACGTCACCGGTGACTCCTTCAAGCTCGCGCGCGACGCGGCGGCCAAGCCGGAGGCCGAGTACATCGTCTTCTGCGGCGTGCACTTCATGGCGGAGTCGGCGGACATCCTGACCGGCGACGACCAGAAGGTCGTCCTGCCGGACCTCGCGGCCGGCTGCTCGATGGCCGACATGGCCACCGCCGAGCAGGTCGCCGAGTGCTGGGACGTGCTGACCGAGGCCGGGATCGCCGAGCAGGTCGTGCCCGTCTCGTACATGAACTCCTCGGCCGACATCAAGGCCTTCACCGGCAAGCACGGCGGCACGATCTGCACCTCGTCCAACGCCGAGCGGGCCCTGAACTGGGCGTTCGAGCAGGGCGAGAAGGTGCTGTTCCTGCCGGACCAGCACCTGGGCCGCAACACCGCCGTCCGCGACATGGGCATGTCCCTGGACGACTGCGTCCTGTACAACCCGCACAAGCCGAACGGCGGCCTGACCGTCGAGGAGCTGCGCGCCGCCAAGATGATCCTGTGGCGGGGGCACTGCTCGGTGCACGGCCGCTTCTCGCTGGACTCGGTCAACGACGTCCGCGAGCGCATCCCGGGCGTGAACGTGCTCGTCCACCCCGAGTGCCGGCACGAGGTCGTCGCCGCGGCCGACTACGTGGGCTCGACCGAGTACATCATCAACACCCTGGAGGCGGCCCCGGCCGGTTCCAAGTGGGCCATCGGCACCGAGCTGAACCTGGTCCGGCGCCTGGCGAACCGATTCGCCGACCAGGACAAGGAGATCGTCTTCCTCGACAAGACGGTCTGCTTCTGCTCGACGATGAACCGCATCGACCTGCCGCACCTGGTGTGGACCCTGGAGTCCCTGGCCGAGGGCAACCTCGTCAACCAGATCCAGGTCGACAAGGAGACCGAGAGCTTCGCGAAGCTCGCGCTGGAGCGCATGCTCGCCCTGCCGTAACGGTTCTCCCGGCACGTACGCCGAAGGGGCGCCCCGCATGCCCGCGGGGCGCCCCTCCGTGCGTTCCGTGCGGATCAGACCGCGGCCGGCTCCTTCGTCTGCGGCGGGACCGGTGCGCCACCGGCCTTCGCGTCCCGCTTGGCCGCCTTCTTCTTCGCGCGGCGCTCCTTGCGGAGCTCCACCATCGCGTAGAGCGTCGGGACCAGGAGCAGCGTCAGCAGCGTCGAGGTGATCAGACCGCCGATCACCACCACGGCCAGCGGCTGGGCGATGAAGCCGCCCTCGCCGGTGATGCCGAGCGCCATCGGCAGCAGGGCGAAGATCGTCGCCAGGGCGGTCATCAGGATCGGGCGGAGCCGGTGCCGGCCGCCCTCGACCACCGCTTCGACGACGCCCAGGCCCTGCGCCCGGTACTGGTTGATCAGGTCGATCAGGACGATCGCGTTGGTGACCACGATGCCGATGAGCATCAGCATGCCGATCATCGCCGGGACGCCCATCGCGGTGTCGGTGACCACCAGGAGGCCGATCGCGCCGGTCGCCGCGAACGGGATCGACACCAGCAGGATCAGCGGCTGGATCAGCGACCTGAAGGTCGCGACCAGCAGCATGAAGACGATCGCGACGGCCGCGAGCATCGCCAGGAACAGGTTGAGGAAGGCCTCGCTCTGGTCCTCGGAGACACCGCCGATGGTCGCGGTGGCGCCCTCCGGCAGGTCGAGCGCGTCGATCTTCGACTGGAGGGTGGCGCTCACCGCGCCGGTGTTGTCGCCGACCGGCTTCGCCGTGATCGTCGCGGCGCGGGCGCCGTCGATCCGGGTCATCGAGACCGGGCCGGGGACCAGCTCGACGGTGGCGACGTCACCGAGCTTCACCGGGCCGACGGGCAGCGCCCTGAGCCCCGCCAGGGTGGTGACCGGCTTCGCCGAGGTGATGAGGACGTCCCGCTCGCTGTCGTCGAGGATCGCCTTGGCGGCCGGGGTGCCCCGGACGGCCTGGGCGACGACCGCGCCGAGCGTGGCGGAGTCGAAGCCGGCGTCGGCCGCCTTCTCGTTCGCCCGGACGGAGATGCGCGGGACGGACTGCGCGAGGTCGCTCTGGACGTCGGTGACGTCCTTCATCCCGGCGATCGCGGTACGGACCTGCTCGGAGGCCTTCTTGAGGACCTCCGCGTCGCCGGCCTTGACGACCACGCTCAGGTCCTGGCTGCCGAAGCCGTCGCCGGCGGCCAGCTTGGTGTCGCCGATGCCGTCGAGGGCGGCGAGGCCCTTCTCGATGGCGTCCCGGGTCTTCTCGAAGGAGGCGGACTCCTCCAGGCTGACCTGGTAGGTGGCCTGGTTGCTGCCGGTGCCGCCGCCGAAGGCCGCCATGAAGCCGGACGAGCCGACGTTGACCTGGTAGTCCTTGACGCCGTCGGTGCCGGCGAGGAGCTTCTCGATCTTCTTCGCGGCCTCGTCGGAGGCGTCGAGGGAGGTGCCGGGCGGCAGCTCCTGCTGGATGCTCAGGACCTCCTGCTCGCCCTGGTCGAAGAAGTTGGTCTTCAGGAGCGGGGCCATGCCGAAGGTGACGACCAGGACGACCAGTGCGATGGCCAGGCTCATGAACCGGCGCCGGGTCGCGAACCTCAGGACGGGCACGTACAGGCGCTGGAGACGGCTCTTCTCCTCCTTCTCCTCGGCCAGCCTGCGGGCCTCGGCCAGGTCCTCCGGAGCGCCCTTGGGGGCGCGCAGGAACCAGTACGAGAGGACCGGGACCACGGTCAGGGAGACGAGCAGCGAGGCGAGCAGGGCCGCCGTGACCGTCAGCGAGAACGAGCCGAACAGCTCGCCGATCATGCCGCCGGTCAGACCGATCGGCAGGAAGACCGCGACGGTGGTGAGGGTCGAGGAGGTGACGGCGCCGGCCACCTCGCGGACCGCGGTGAGGATCGCGGACTGGCGCTCCTCGCCGTAGCCCAGGTGCCGCTTGATGTTCTCCAGGACCACGATCGAGTCGTCGACGACCCGGCCGATGGCGATGGTGAGCGCGCCGAGGGTCAGCATGTTGAGCGAGAGGTCACGGGTCCACAGCACGATCAGGGCCAGGACGACCGAGAGCGGGATGGAGACCGCGGTGACCAGGGTCGAGCGGATCGAGGTGAGGAAGACCAGGATCACCAGGACGGCCATGACGAGGCCGAGGGCGCCCTCGGTGGTCAGTCCGGAGACGGCCTTGGCGACGGCCGGGCCCTGGTCGGAGACCACGGTCAGCTCGGCGCCGGCGCCGAGGTCGGCGCGCAGCTCGGGCAGCTTCTCCTTCACGGCGTCGGAGATGGCGACGGCGCTGCCGTCCTTGTCCATGGTGGCCATGACGGCGAGGCTGGGCTTGCCGTTGGTACGGGTGAGGGAGACGCGCTGCGACTCCTCCTGGCGGACGGTGGCGACGTCGCCGAGCCGGACGGCCTTGCCCTTGCCGGGGGTGGCCGAGGGGATCCGCAGGTCCTCGATCTGCTTCAGCGAGGTGTAGCCGCCGCCGACCTGGATGGTGCGGCTCTTGCCCGTCTCGGAGAAGGAGCCGGCCGGCATCGTGCCGCCGCCGGAGCGGAGGGCCTCGGCGAGCTTCATGGTGCTGAGTCCGGCCGCGGCGAGCTTCCCGTCGTCCGGGGTGACCGAGACCTGGAGGTCCTGGACGCCGGTGACGGAGACCTGGCCGACGCCCGCGATGTCCTCGAGGGCGGGCACGACGGTCCGCTCCAGCTGGTCGGCCAGGGCCTGCGGGTCCTTGTCGGAGGCCGCGGCGAGGACGACGGTCGGGATGTCGTCCGTGGAGCCCGCCACGACCTGCGGGTCGACCGTGTCCGGCAGCTCGGCGCGGGCGCGGTTGACGGCCTGCTGGACGTCGGCGACGAGCTGCTTGGTCGACTCGTCGCCGTAGTCGAAGGAGGCCATGACGAGGGCCATGCCCTCGGAGGCGGTGGAGGTGACCGACTTCAGGCCGTCGACGTTCTTGAGGTTGTTCTCCAGGGGCTCGACGACCTGCTTCTCGACCACATCGGGAGAGGCGCCCTGGTACGGGGCGAGGACCGAGACCATCGGCAGCTCGATCGAGGGGAACAACTGCTGCTTCAGCTGCGGTATCGCGATCGCCCCGAACACCAGGGCGACGATGGAGATCAGCCCGATCAGGGCCCGTTGCGCGAGGCTGAATCTGGACAGCCAGGACATGGGGTCTCTCTTCTGTGGCGTACTCGTCGGCAGACGGGAGCAGCCAAGAGTCCGGCCGGGATCCGCTGGATCCGCCGGAGGTGCCCCCCGCCTATACGATCTGCCATCGGCCGCCGGAAGTCCTCGCCCCCCGGGTCCAGATCCTTATCCCGCGCATACCGCGTCTGGAGTACGCCGGGGCCCCCGGTCACTCCACCCTCGGACGTACCAGTCCCGATTCGTAGGCGGTGACCACCAGCTGGGCCCGGTCGCGGGCGCCGAGCTTGGCCATCGCCCGGTTGACGTGGGTCTTCACGGTCAGCGGGCTCACGTCGAGCCGCTCGGCGATCTCGTCGTTGGAGAGCCCGCCCGCGACCAGGACCAGCACCTCGCGCTCCCGGGCGGTCAGCGCGGCGAGCCGCTCGGAGCGGGCCCGGCCGGCCTCGCCGACGGCCTCCGCGCCGGGCCCCTGCGCCAGGAAGGTGGCGATCAGGCCCTTGGTGGCGGCCGGGGAGAGCAGCGCCTCGCCCGCGTGGGCGATCCGGATCGCGCCGAGGAGTTCCTCGGGTTCGGCGCCCTTGCCGAGGAAGCCGGAGGCGCCGGCCCGCAGCGACTGCACGACGTACTCGTCGACCTCGAAGGTGGTGAGCATGACGATCCGGACGTCGGAGAGCTCCGGGTCGGCGGTGATCATGCGGGTGGCGGCGAGGCCGTCCGTGCCCGGCATCCGGATGTCCATCAGGACGACGTCGGCCCGCTCGGAACGGGCGAGGGCCACGGCCTGGGCCCCGTCGGCGGCCTCGCCGACGACCTCCATGTCGGGTTCGGAGTTCACCAGGACCTTGAAGGCGCTGCGGAGCAGGGCCTGGTCGTCGGCGAGCAGCACCCGGATGGTCATGTGTCCTCCCCCGTACGGGACGTCACGGGCAGTATCGCCTGCACCCGGAAGCCGCCGCCGTACCGGGGTGCCGCGGTCAGGGTGCCGCCGAGCGCGCCGACCCGCTCGCGCATGCCGAGCAGGCCGTGGCCGCTGTGCGGCGGGGGTTCGGCGGGGGCGGCGGGCGCGGCGCCGTTGTCGAGGACGGTGATCTCGACCGTACGGCCCACCCGGACGACGCTCACCTCGGCCTCGGCGTCCGGTCCCGCGTGCTTGCGCACGTTGGTCAGGGCCTCCTGCACGATCCGGTACGCGGCCAGGTCCACGGTCGCGGGCAGCGGCGGGTCGCCGTCGGCGCGGGCCAGGGCGACCGGGAGCCCGGCCTTGCGGAAGCTGTCGAGGAGGCCGTCGAGGACGGCGAGACCGGGCGCCGGCTCGGTGGGGGCCTCGGGGTCGCCGTACTGGCGCAGCAGGCCGACGGTGGCGCGCAGCTCGTCGAGCGCGGACCGGCTCGCCTCCCGCACGTGCGCGAGGGCTTCCTTGGCCTGGTCGGGGCGCTTGTCCATGACGTGGGCGGCGACCCCGGCCTGGACGTTCACCAGGGCGATGTGGTGGGCGACGACGTCGTGGAGGTCGCGGGCGATCCGCAGCCGCTCCTCCGCGACCCGGCGGCCCGCCTCCTCCTCGCGGGTGCGTTCGGCCCGTTCGGCGCGTTCCCTGATGGCGTCGACGAAGGCCCGGCGGCTGCGGACGGCGTCGCCCGCCGCGGCGGCCATGCCGGTCCACGCGATGATGCCGATGTTCTCCTGGGCGTACCAGGGGGTCGGGCCGAAGGCCATGGCGGCGGCGGTCAGCAGCACCGTGGTGACCAGGCCGACCCGCCAGGTGGTGGGCCGGTCGGTGCGGGAGGCGACCGTGTAGAGCGCGACGACGGCGCTCATCGCGATGGTGGCGGGGCGGGTGTCGTTGACCAGCTCGGCGAAGCTGACCGCCCCCGTGAAGCAGAGCACCCGGAAGGGGTAGCGCCGGCGCAGCACCAGGGCGGCGGCCCCGGCGACCATGAGCAGCACGCTCGACACCTCGGGCACGTGCTCGCCGAAGCGCGGCCCGTCGCCCCTCCCGTGCGGGTCGGTGAAGGACCCGGCGATCATGCAGACGAGCACGCCGAAGGCGAGCGTGGCGTCGAACGCGAGGGGATGGGCGCGGAACCGGTCGCGCAGACGGGTGAAGACGGTGCCGGTGGCGGGTCCGGCGGCGGCGGAGGTGGCAGGGCCGGTGGCGGGTCCGGTGGGGGTCACGGGGACCAACGGTACGGGCCGGCCCAGCGTGCCGGGAACGCACGAGGTCCCGCCGCCCCGGAGGGCGGCGGGACCTCGTGCCGCGTGGCGCGTGGGTGTCAGCCGGGGATGAGGCCGTCGTCCGAGAGCATCTCCCTGACCTCGTCCAGGCTCGCGTCCGGAGCGGGCAGGATCAGCTCCGAGGGTTCGAGCGCGTCGTCCGGCAGGGGCGCCCCGAGCCGCCGGACCGCTTCCAGGAGGGCGTTCAGCGTGCGCCGGAAGCCGTCCTCGTCCCCCGAGTCCATCTCTTCGAGCAGCTCGTCGTCGAGCTTGTTCAGCTCGACGAGGTGGCTGTCGGCCAGCTTCCACTGGCCCTCCCCCATGATCCGTACGATCATGACGCGTCCTGTCTGTTCGCGAGCGGCCGCCCCGAGCGGCGGCTACTTCTCGAAGCGCGGGTGGGACTGCTGCTGCTGCTGCGAGGTGTCCTGCGGCGCGGCCGCGCCGCCGCCCTCGATCGCCTGCTGCTGCGCCGACGGACCGCCCGCCAGCTCCGCCTTCATCCGCTGGAGCTCCAGCTCGACGTCCGTACCGCCGGAGAGCCGGTCGAGCTCCGCCTGGATGTCGTCCTTCGCGAGCCCGGACTGGTCGTCCAGGGCGCCCGAGGCGAGCAGCTCGTCGATCGCGCCCGCGCGCGCCTGGAGCTGGGCGGTCTTGTCCTCGGCCCGCTGGATCGCGAGGCCGACGTCGCTCATCTCCTCCGAGATGCCGGAGAAGGACTCGGCGATCCGGGTCTGCGCCTGGGCCGCCGTGTAGGTCGCCTTGATGGTCTCCTTCTTGGTGCGGAAGGCGTCCACCTTGGCCTGCAGACGCTGTGCGGCGAGGGTGAGCTTCTCCTCCTCGCCCTGCAGCGTCTGGTGCTGCACCTCCAGGTCGCTGACCTGCTGCTGGAGCGCGGCGCGGCGGGACAGCGCCTCGCGCGCCAGGTCCTCCCGGCCGAGCGCCAGCGCCTTGCGGCCCTGGTCCTCCAGCTTGGCGGACTGGCCCTGCAGCTGGTTCAGCTGGAGTTCGAGCCGCTTGCGGGAGGTGGCGACGTCGGCGACGCCCCGTCGCACCTTCTGCAGCAGCTCCAGCTGCTTCTGGTAGGAGTAGTCGAGCGTCTCGCGCGGATCCTCGGCCCGGTCAAGGGCCTTGTTCGCCTTCGCGCGGAAGATCATCCCCATACGCTTCATGACACCGCTCATGGGCTTCGCGCGCCCCCTTCTGACGGACTTCGGCTCCAGCTCTTCGACAGGATCCACAGTACGGGCCCTGTCTCCATTACCGCACTGTTCGGAGCGCGATGCGCTCCTCCCCAAGGACGAGTGCCCCCGGCTTTTCCTCCCGCGCAGGGAGTAGATGGATCTCGGGGACGACCGCGTCCTTCCGCGTACGTACCGCCGTAGACGCACTCCGTTAGCGGATCGTTCCCGCCCGGCATGGGGTTCATGCCCCGCACCCCGTACCCTTGGGTTTTGTGTTCCGTAGCCGTTCGAAGGACGAGAAGGCCCCCACCGACAAGGTGACGGCGGACCTCTCCACCAAGCAGCCCCGCGACCCCGAGGCCCCCAAGGGCCGCCCGACCCCGAAGCGGAGCGAGGCGCAGACCCAGCGCCGTCGCGCCGCGACGGTGCCGACCGACCGCAAGGAGGCCGCCAAGCGCCAGCGCGAGGCACGCCGCTCGGACCTGGCCCGTCAGCGCGAGGCGCTGGCCAGCGGCGACGAGCGTTACCTGCCCGCCCGCGACAAGGGTCCGGTCCGCCGCTTCGTGCGCGACTTCGTCGACTCGCGGTTCGCGATCGCCGAGTTCTTCCTGCCGATGGCCGTGGTGATCCTCGTGCTGTCGCTGTTCGGCAACGCCAACCGGGGCCTGCAGAACATCTCGCTGCTGCTGTGGCTCGGTGTGATCATCCTGATCGTCATCGACTCCATCGGCATCTGGATCCGGCTCCGCAAGCAGCTCAACGAGCGCTTCCCGAACGAGTCGAAGCGCGGCGCCATCGCCTACGGCCTGATGCGGACGCTCCAGATGCGCCGACTGCGACTGCCGAAGCCGCAGGTCAAGCGCGGAGAGCGGCCCTGAGCGCCGACAGCTCGGAGCCCGTCGAGCGCGCCTTCGGCGCGGCGACCTCGGAATCGGGGGGCCCGGTGCTCCCCGCCGTCGCGCAGTGGCCCGCCGGCTCCGGCGGGCTGCGTGACACCATCCGGCAGGAGATCGTCGCCCGCCAGCTCGACGAGCAGATATCCAGCCGCTACCCCGTGGGGCAGCGGCTGCGCATCCTCGACGCCGGCATGGGACAGGGCACCCAGGCCCTGCGACTGGCCCGCGCGGGACACACCGTGACCGGCCTGGAGGCCGATCCCGACCTTCTGAAGACGGCCCGGGAGTCGCTGGCGACCGAGCCCGCCGGAATCCGCGAGCGGGTCCGGCTGATCGAGGGCGACGGCCGCGAGACCGGGGTGCACTTCCTCCCCGGCAGCTTCGACGTGGTCCTCTGCCACGGCGTCCTCATGTACGCGGACGAGCCCGACGCGCTCCTCGCCGGCCTGGCCCGGATGCTGGCCCCCGGCGGCCTCCTCTCCCTCGTCGTGCGCAACGCCGAAGCCCTCGCCATGCGGCCGGGGCTCGCCGGGGACTGGACCGGTGCGCTGCACGGCTTCGACTCGGACGTCTACACCGACGACAACGGCGTGAAGGTGCGGGCCGACCGCCTGGACGCGCTGACGGCGACGCTCGCCGGGATCGCGGCGCCGCTGCACGCCTGGTACGGCGTACGCGTCTTCACCGACGGCGTCCCCGCCGAGGCGGGCCTGCCGGCCGCCGAGGAACTGGACCGGCTGCTCGCCGCCGAGGACCGGGCCGGCCGGACCGAGCCGTACCGGCGGGTGGCGGCGCTCCTCCATCTGTGCGGGGTACGGGGCTGACGGGCCGCCGCTGACCGCTCCACCGGGCAGGGGGCCGCCGGCCTCCCTGCCGGGTGCCCGGTGGTCGCGCACCCCTGATCGGGTGCGCTCGCCGGGCCCGGGCCGGGGCGGAATCGGATACTCCGGACATGGACGTATCCCGTGCCCGTGGCCGTACCCCCCGCCTCGCCCTCCCCCTCACCGCCGCCGCCTGCGCCGTCGCGCTCGCCGGCGGCTGCACCTCCGCCGGCGGGGACGCGCCCGCGCCCGAGCGCTCCACCCAGGCGGCGGCGCCGCTCGCCGCCAACGACCTCCAGGACGACTACCAGGCCGTCATCAAGAACGTCCTGCCGTCCGTCGTCCAGATCGACGCCGCCGAAAGCCTCGGCTCCGGGGTCGTCTACGACGACAAGGGCCACATCGTCACCAACGCGCACGTCGTCGGCCAGGAGAAGTCCTTCAAGGTCACCGCCGCCACGGGCGGGCAGCCGGTCACCGCGCGGCTCGTCTCCTCGTACCCCGAGCAGGACCTCGCGGTCATCAAACTGGAGTCGCTGCCCCAGGGACTCAAACCCGCGAAGTTCGGCGACTCCGGGGCGGTCGACATGGGGCAGATCGTCCTCGCCATGGGCTCCCCGCTCGGCCTGTCCGGCAGCGTGACCCAGGGCATCGTCTCGGCCACCGGCCGCACCGTCAGCGAGGGCCGGACCGGCGGCGGCACCGGCGCGACGATCGCGAACATGGTCCAGACCTCGGCCGCGATCAATCCCGGAAACAGCGGGGGCGCGCTCGTGAACCTCGACAGCGAGGTCGTCGGCATCCCCACGCTCGCGGCCACCGACCCGGGGATGGGCGGCAGCTCCGCGCCCGGCATCGGGTTCGCGATCCCCGCCTCGATGGTGCGGACCGTCGCCGACCAGATCATCAAGGACGGCAAGGTGACGGACTCCGGCCGCGCCGCGCTCAACATCACCGGCCGCACGGTCCTCGACGACGACTACGAGCCGGCGGGCGTCGCGGTGGTCGAAGCGCCGGCGAACGGGGCGGCGGGGAAGGCCGGGCTGAAGCCGGGGGACGTGATCACCCGGCTCGGGGACACGGACATCACGACGATCACGTCGCTGTCGGAGGCGCTGGCCGCGCGGAAGCCGGGGGACGTGGTGCCGGTGACGTACACCCGTGGCACGTCGACCCGGAAGACCGAGGTCACCCTGGGCGAGATGTGACCCCGGCACCACCGGGTGGGCCCCGCCCCCACGGGCGGGGCCCACCGCGAGGGAGCGGTCAGGACTCGGCGTTCAGGGGCATCGGGCCGTAGATCTTGGTGCCGTCCTCCGAGAGGGTCACCTGGTCCGCCCCGCCGCCCAGCAGGTCACGCCAGTGCTCTCCGATCCAGCTCTCGGCGTCGCCCTGGGTGGTGAACTCCTCCGGAGTCACCACCGGCTCGACCTCCGTGCCGTCGGACTTCTCGAACCGCCACGTCCATGCCATGTCCGCCTCCTGGCGCTCACCGGATGATCGGTTTCCTGCCCGCAGAGTAGCCGGGCGCGCACGGCTCGCGGTGGCGCGGGAGGATCTGAGGGTGGAACTGACTCTGCTCGGCACCGGCGCCCCGCTCGGACTGCCCCGTCCCGACTGCCCCTGCGCCGTCTGCGCGCTCTCCCGTGGACCACGGGTCCGCGCCGCGACGGCGCTGCTCGTGGACGGGGCCCTGCTGCTGGATCTGACCCCGGGGGCGGCGCTCGCGGCCGCCCGGTCGGGTCATTCGCTGGTGGGCGTGCGGCAGGTGCTCCTCACGCATCCGCACGACGGGCCGGCCGTCGAGGTGCCCGCGGGGCTGCCGAGCGCCGGCCGGGTGCCGGACGGGCGGGAGCTGACGCTGATCTCGGGGCACCGGGTGCGGGCGGTGCCGATGGACTCGCCGGGCACCGGGTACGAGGTGACCTCGGCCGACGGCGAGACGCTGCTCTATCTGCCGCCGGGCGGCTCCCCCGCCGGGCTTATGGACGATCACCGGGCGCCGTACGACATGGTGGTCGCCGATGTGACGGGCCGGCCTGACGCGCTGGCCCGGCTGCGGGCGACCGGGGCGGTCGGCCCGGCGACCGATGTGATCGCCGTGCATCTGGACCACGACGTGCCGACGGGGACCGAGCTTGACCGGCGGCTCGCGGCGGCGGGCGCCCGGGCGGTGCCGGACGGGACGACGCTGTACGTGGGCGAGTACCACGAGGTGCCGGACGTGCCCCGGCGGACGCTGGTGACCGGCGGGGCCCGGTCGGGGAAGTCCGTGGAGGCCGAGCGGCGTCTGGAGACCTTCCCCGAGGTGCTGTACGTGGCGACGGGCGGGACCCGGGAGGGCGACCCGGAGTGGGCGGAGCGGGTGGGCCTGCACCGGGAGCGGCGGCCGGGCTCCTGGCGTACCGCCGAGACCTGTGATCTCGTACCGCTGCTCGAAGAGGACGGGCCGGCGCTGCTGGTGGACTGTCTGTCGTTGTGGCTGACGGACGCCATGGACCGGGTGGGTGCCTGGGACGACGAGAGGTGGGCGGACGGCGGGCAGGCGGCGCTGCGCGAGCGGACCGCCGAGCTGGTGGCCGCGGTGCGCGCGACCCGCCGTACGGTCGTGGCGGTGACGAACGAGGTCGGCTCGGGGGTGGTGCCGGCGACGGCGGCGGGCCGCCGCTTCCGGGACGAGCTGGGCCGGCTGAACGCGGCCTTCGCCGACGAGTGCGAGGAGGTCCTCCTCGTGGTCGCCGGTCAGGCCCTGGTGCTGCGCGGGTAGGGTGCGGTCACCGATGTCACCGATGGCCCTCGCTGATTTTTCCCAAGGCGGAACCCGTGAACCTGGACGACTTCTCCGATCTGATCGAGCGCCCCGACGGGGGGATCCGGCGGGACGCCGAGGAGCGCCGTGAGCGGCTGACCGTGCCGCCGGGCGCGCTCGGCAGGCTCGACGAGCTCGGCGAGTGGCTCTCGGCCGCCCAGGCCTCGGTCAAGGTGCGGGCGATCGAGCAGCCGAAGGTGGTGCTGTTCGCGGGCGACCACGGGGTGGCCTCGCTCGACGTGTCGGGCCGTCCTGCGGGCACCGCGCACGAGCTGGTGCGCGCGGTCCTGGACGGGGCGAGCCCGGTCGCGGTGCTGGCCCGGTCCACGGACGTGCCGGTACGGGTGGTGGACGCGGGTCTGGACTGCGACCCGGAGCTGCTGCCGGCCGAGGTGGTGCGCCATCGGGTGCGGCGCGGCAGCGGCCGGATCGACGTGGAGGACGCGCTGACGGTCGAGGAGACCGAGGCGGCGGTCCGGCTCGGGATCGCGATCGCCGACGAGGAGGCGGACTCGGGCACCGATCTGGTGGTGCTGGGGGATCTCAGCGTCGGCGGGACGACTCCGGCGGCCACGCTGATCGCGGCGCTCTGCGGGACGGACGCGTCGGTGGTGACGGGCCGGGGCGGCGCGGGGATCGACGACCTGGCGTGGATGCGCAAGTGCGCGGCGATCCGGGACGCGCTGCGGCGGGCCCGGCCGGTCCTCGGGGACCAGCTGGAGCTGCTCGCGGCGGTCGGCGGGGCGGACCTGGCGGCGATGACCGGGTTCCTGTTGCAGGCGTCGGTGCGGCGGATGCCGGTGATCCTGGACGGTGTGGTGGGCGCGGCCTGCGCGCTGGTGGCGCAGCGGGCGGCGTTCCGGGCGCCGGACTGGTGGCTTGCGGGGCAGGTGAGCGGGGAGCCGGCGCAGGCGAAGGCGCTGGACCGGATGGCGCTCAACCCTCTGCTCGACCACGGCGTCCATGTGGGTGAGGGAACCGGGGCATTGCTCGCGCTTCCCCTCGTCAGGGCCGCGGCGGCGTTCGCGGCGGAGCTCCCCGAGCGTCCGGATCCGACCACTCCGGACGCCGAGGGCGACTCCGGGGTCCACGGGACGCCCGGGGTCTGACGGGCGGGAGCGGGACGGACTCAGCGACTCCGGAGGCGGTCGCACGCCACGCGCGTGCGGCCGCCTCCGGCGTCGCCGCACGACAAGCGATGCCCCATATGATCGCTTTTCATGGGAGAGGTCCGCTTGTCCGCCGAAGCAGCGCCCCGGGGCAGCACGCCGCGGTCGCGGCGCAGTGCCGCGTTCGCCGTCTGGTACCTGCGCGTCGTCACGTTCATCAATTTCCTGAGTGCCGTCTGGGTCTCCTTCGGGCAGGACCTGCGCCGCCACAACGAGGACAACTACTTCACCCCGTACCTGCTCACGGCGGGCTTCGCCTCGGGGGTGTTCACGCTCTTCCTGGCGATCACCATGCGGCGCCGCAAACGGGCCGCGTGGATCCTCAACCTGGTGCTGAGCGGTCTCTTCCTGCTGCTCTTCGCGCTGGTGATGTTCTTCCCGGAGATCCGGCAGCACGCCCAGAACTGGATCTCGCTGGTCCTGACGGCCGCGTTCGTCCTGGCGCTGCTGCTGGGCCGCAAGGAGTTCTACGCGAAGGGCGACCGGTCCAATCCGTGGCTCGCGGCGGTCGTCGCCGTGGGCGGACTGCTCGTCACCTCGCTGCTCGCCGCCGTCCTGGTCACCGTCACCAACACCTCCACCGCCCCCTCGACGTTCCTCGAGCGCTGGCGGTACGGCGTGATGCGGCTGATCACGCTGGCCGCCGACGACTCGCGGTTCGCCGGGATCAGCACGCCCGGCTGGGTCGACGTCACCATCAACGTCCTGTCGACGCTGCTGCTCTTCGCGGTCCTCTTCGCCGCCTTCCGTTCCCGCCGGGCCACCGACCCGCTGACCGAGGGCGACGAGGAGAAGCTGCGGATCCTGCTCGACAAGTACGGCGACCGCGACTCGCTGGGCTACTTCGCGCTGCGCCGCGAGAAGAGCGTCGTGTGGTCGCCGAGCGAGAAGGCGGCCGTCACCTACCGGGTGGTGGGCGGGGTGTCGCTCGCCTCCGGCGACCCGATCGGCGACCCCGAGGCCTGGCCGGGGGCGATCGAGCCCTGGCTGGCCGAGGCCCGGGAGCACGGCTGGATCCCGGCCGTGATGGGCGCGAGCGAGGAGGCCGGGGTGATCTACGCCCGGCACGGTCTGGACGCCCTGGAGCTGGGCGACGAGGCGATCGTGGAGACCGACGAGTTCACCCTGGACGGGCGGGCCATGCGGACGGTCCGGCAGGCCTTCAACCGGGTCAAGCGGGCCGGGTACGAGGTCCGCATCCGGCGCCACGAGGACATCCCCGCCGAGGAGATGGCCGAGCTGCTGCGGAAGGCCGACGACTGGCGGGACGGCGCCACCGAGCGCGGCTTCTCGATGGCGCTCGGCCGGCTGGGGGACCCGCGGGACGGGCGGTGCGTGATGCTGGAGTGCAGGGACGGCGGCGACGGGGAAGGTGCGGGCGAGCTGCGGGCGGTGCTGTCGTTCGTGCCGTGGGGGCCGAAGGGGCTCTCGCTCGACCTGATGCGCCGGGACCGGGACTCCGAGAACGGCCTGATGGAGTTCATGGTCATCGAACTCCTCCAGCGCGCCAAGGAGATCGGGATCACTCAGGTCTCGCTGAACTTCGCCATGTTCCGGTCCGTCTTCGAACGTGGCTCGAAGCTCGGGGCGGGACCCGTGCTGCGCATGTGGCGTTCGCTGCTCAGTTTCTTCTCCCGCTGGTGGCAGATCGAGTCGCTGTACCGCGCCAACGCCAAGTACCGACCGATCTGGGAGCCCCGATTCATGCTCTTCGAGAAGAGTGCGGACCTGCTGCGCATCGGCCTCGCGGCCGGCCGCGCCGAGGGGTTCCTGGAGGCTCCGGGACTGCCGAAGTGGCTGCACCGCCGCCACCTGGAGAGCGGCCGTTGAGCCGGTCGCACGAGGAGTCCGCCGTCCGTCGCTTCGCCCGCCGCGAGTGGGGTCCGCTGTTCTTCACGGTCCGGACGGCGCTGGTGACCCGGCGCTGGCGGGCGGTGGCCATGACGCTCGGCGCCGTCTGTCTCACCGCTCTCTTCCAGCTGGTGCAGAACCAGGAATGGGGCTACCGGCCGGTCCAGAACATCGGTTCCGTACGGGCCGAGGACCCGCTGTGGCTCGCGCTGCTGCGGACCCCGCTCTCGCTGTTCGTGCCCGCGCTCGACCTGCCGGTGTGGGGCGCCCTCGCCCAGGTGCTGCTGGTGTTCGGGATCGCCGAGATCTGCGTCGGGCGGTGGCGCACGCTCGCCGTCGCCTATCTGGCCACCCTCTGCGGGACGCTGTACGCGCGGGTGGGCATCGCCCTCGGCCCGGACGGCCCGTTCGGGCTGCCCGCCTCCGACGCCCGGGTCGTCGACACCGGACCGTCGGCGGCGGTGGTGGGCCTCGCGGTGTACGTCTGCTGGCGGTACGGGGCCCGGTGGACCGGCGCGCTGGTGGTCCTGGCGATGGTGGTGGAGGTCGTCGTCAAGCCGAACCTGGCGGGCAAGGAGCACCTGGCGGCGATCGCCGGCGTCCTCGTCCTGATCGCGGTCCAGTCCTGGCGGGAGCGTGGTCAGGAGGGCGTGGAGTCCCGGCCGGGGACCCGCTCCTGGAAGCCGCCGATCCAGTCCTGAGCCACCCGCCGGATCTTCGTCCAGCGCTTGTCGTGGCGGTAGGTGCGGATCCGGGAGCGGGCCCGGGCCCGGTGACGGCGCCGGTAGAACCGGCGGGACCACCAGGAGCCGGGGCGGGCGAGCCGGACGGCGCCGACGATCGCCACGAACGGCACGAAGGCGCCGAAGACCGCCATCCGGAACTTCCCCTTCACCAGGCTGATCAGGATGAAGAGGAAGTTCACCACCAGGGTGAGGATGAAGGTGGCCCGGTCCTGGCGTTCCTCGGCGGTCATGTCGTCGACGCCGAGCGGTGAGAAGCCGCTGAGGGTGAGCCCGACGAGGGCGGCGGTGAGGACCACCACCTCGACGCTCTTGCGGCCCTCGTCGCTCCAGTACACGTCGTCGAGATGGAGGATCAGCGCGAACTCGTCGAGGACGAGCCCCGCGCCGATCCCGAAGACCACGGCGAAGACGGCCGCGCCGATCCCGTGCCGGTCGCTGCCGACGGCGCCGAATCCGCCGATGACGGTGAGGACCACACCGGGCACGACGTGATGGATGTGGAGGCCGCCGGAGGAGACGTTCCCGAACGGCCCCTTCCCCGCCCTGATGAGACGGACGATGGTCCTCGTGACCAGGAACGTCACGATGAACGAGGTCAGGGCGAGGAGCATCGGGAGCTTGCCCGGCTCGACGATGTTGCGGGAGAACCAGTGACCCATGCCACCCCGTTCCGATTTGAGCGGTATGCGCAATCTACCGTCCGGAGGCGGCGATTACCCTGCCCGGATGGACGGCCTGCGTTTCGCCTTCGGCACCCTCACCGTGTTCCCCGCCCGCATCACCCGCTGGGACCGGGACGCGGCGCGCGCCGGCATGCTCTGCGCCCCGCTGGCCGGCCTCGCCGTCGGCCTCTGCGCCGCGGCGCTCGGCGGCGCGTTCCTGGCGCTCGGCTCCGGCCCGCTGCTCGCGGCCGTCGTCACCACCGCCGTCCCCGCCGCCCTCACCCGGGGCCTCCACCTCGACGGCCTCGCCGACACGGCCGACGGCCTCGGCAGCGCCAAGCCCGCCGAGGACGCGCTGCGCATCATGAAGCAGTCGGACGTCGGCCCGTTCGGCGTCATCGTGCTGCTGCTCGTGCTGCTCGCCCAGGTCGCCGCCCTCTTCGCGCTGTACGAGGAGGGCTGGGCGCACGGCGCGGTCGCGGCCGTCCTCGCCGCGACCGTCGCCCGGCTCGCCCTCACCCACGCCTCCCGTCACGGCGTCCCCGCCGCCAGGCCCGAGGGCCTCGGCGCGATCGTCGCCGCGACGGTCCCGGTCCGCGCGGCCACGCTCGCGACCGGTGGCGTCCTGGTCCTGCTCGCCGCGACGGGCCTGCTGTTCTCGCCGTACGACGCGGTCCACAACGTGCTGGCGGCCGGCGCGGCCCTCGGGGCGGCGGCCCTGCTGCTGCGCCGCTGCGTACGGCGGTTGGGCGGGGTCACCGGGGACGTGTTCGGCGCGGTGGAGGAGACCGCGGCGACGGCGGGGCTGGTGGCGCTCGCCCTGGGGTGACCGGGCAGGGGCCCGTGGACGGGCCTCAGCAGGCCCGGCGCCAGACCCCCAGCTCGTACTTCTTCCGCATCGAGCTGAGGCCCAGCTCGCGCGCCTCCGGGCAGAACTCCTCGGTCTCCAGCTCGTACTCGACGTGGAAGACCGCCTTGCCCGCCTTCACGAACGGGACCAGCCGGCCGCACTCGTCGTACTCCGCGCACTGCTCGTTGACCGCGAAGTCGAAGTCGGCCAGCAGCTGCGGGATCTGGTCCAGGTCGTTCTTGAGGCCCACCGCGAGGCCCCGCTCGCGGGCCAGCCGGGCGATCAGACGGTTGTAGCGGAGCTGGTCGGCGGCGGTCAGGGGGAAGCCGGTGCGGTTGCGATAGCCGTCCATGTTGTCCGGCTCCACCGCGTCGAAGCCCTTGGCCCGGCACATGTCCAGGCGCTTCGCCATGAGGGGGGTGAGGACGTCGATCCGGCGGATGTCGAGCCAGCGCTCGCCCTCCCAGCCGTTGCCCTGGCCGAGTACCGACTTCGGGAACGCGCCGGCGTCCGGGCGGAAGTCCTCCCAGGCGCCGGTGGAGAGGTAGCAGATGACCTTGCGGCCCCTGCGGTGCAGGTCCGCGACCGTGGCGGCCGGATGGTCGAAGCCGTCGATGTCGTACACGGGCACGTCGACCGCCGGGTCGAGCCGGCCGCTGAGCTGCCACTGCCAGGCGAGGCCCGGCTTCGGCCGCCACCGCTCGCCGGACGGCCTCGGATCCGGGCCCGGGCCGGGGTCCTGACTCGTCGTACAGGCCGTGGCGAGCAGCAGCAGGACCGCGAACAGCGGAAGGACTCGTCTCATCGGGCGGGCTCCAGGAGGTGCGGAAGGGTGCCCCAGGGGTGGGCGCCGGTGCCCGGGACGGCGCAGTGCACCGGCGTGACCGGGCGGACGCCGGGCGGGGCCGCGTACACGAGGTGGCAGTAGTGGGCGGCGACCGGCAGGTCGAGCGTCCGGTACGTGTCCCAGGGGCCCTCGAAGGTGACGAGGAGGTCGGCGAACTCCTCGTAGCCCGGGTCCGGGTGGGCACCGTGGTTGAGCACCAGCGTCCCCGCCCCGGCCGCCCTCGCCGCGACCGCGATCCGGCGGTAGTGGGCGAGGGCGGCGGGCGCGGTCGCCACCTGGTCGAGGAAGGCGCCGTCGGTGCCGTACCAGTCGCGGTGGCGGAGCAGATCGGTGACGACCTCGGCGTGCGGCCGGCGCCCGTAGGCGGTGTCCGCGTACCCGAGGAGCGGTACGCCGGCCGCCCGCAGCCGGCCGGCCACCGCGGCGAACGCCGGATCGGGGGCCTCGCCCGCGCCGCTCGCCGGGTTGACGACGACGCCGTACAGGGAGGGCGCCGCCTCGACCAGTGCCGACCAGGCCTCGGGGCGGTCGGCCGGGTGCTCGTAGAACGGCACCAGGAGGAAACGATTCACGGGCCGGATCCCCTAGACGCGGTGGGCGGTCGGTCGTACCAGCAGGACACAGGTGAGGACGGCGAGCACGGCCGCCGCTCCGCCGGCCGCCACCGGACCCGCCGCGGGCTCGACCGTCTCGGCCGCCGCCGCCAGCAGGCACACGGCGGCGGCGCTGAGCACCGCCCCGAAGGCCTGGAGCAGCAGGCCCAGCCAGAGCACCGTGCCGATCAGGAGCAGGGTGACGAGCCGGGCGGGCTCCGGCAGCGGCGCTCCCGGCCAGGCGAGGGTCGCGGCGAGGGTGAGGGCGACGAGCACGGTGAGGTAGCCGCCGAGGCAGAGCACCAGGGTGCCGGTGACCGCGCGGCGGAACTCACGGGCGGTGGTGAGGGTCCGCAGCCGGCTCAGGCTCTCGCCCCGGAAGCGGTGCAGCAGCCACTCGGCGGGCCCCATGGACAGCGTGAGCGCCACGACCGCCCCGGCGCCGCTGACCAGGGTGTCGCCCACGCCCGCCTGGAGCACCAGCAGACCGCTGCCGAGACCGAACAGTCCGTACGGGAGGGACGCCGCGCGCGGTGGGCCGCCGCGTCCCGCCGCGCCGCGCCGGACGCCCGGCCGCAGGACGGCCACGGCGAAGGCGACGCTCGCGGTGAGCGCGGTGAGCAGCAGCGCGGCGCGCACCGGGTCGGGCAGGTCCCAGCGGAAGGCGGGGACGGCTCCGGCGAGCGGCGACAGGGCGCAGAGCAGGGCCCGTTCGCGGCCGAGGACCAGGAGCACGGTCGCGGCGGCGAGGTAGAGGGACTGCCCGGCGGCGAACAGCGCCGCCGGGGTCTCGCCGGGCGCCGCCGTGGCGAGGGCGACGGCGGTGCCGGCGAGGGCGCCCGCCGGGGCGCCGACGAGCAGGGCGCGGGCGGCGGCGCGCCGGTCGCCGAGGCCGAGCCAGGTGTAGGCGCGGTGGGACAGGGCCTGGTTCCACACCCAGCCGGTGACGGCGCCGGCGAGCAGCGGAACCGTTCCGCCGGGGAGCCCGAACCGGCCGGGTTCGCCGGCGAGCAGGGGCGCCGCGAGCACGTACGCGAGGCCGGGCAGCGCGAAGACGAGCCCGCGCAGGAGACAGCCGGCGAGCCCGGCGTGCCAGGCGTCGCCGGGTGGGGCGGCGGGGGCGGGGTGGCGCCGCTCCACGCGCGCGTAGAGGTCCTCGGCGAGGGTGAAGGAGTCGGCCCGGCCGTAGGTGAGCCGGATGTGGTCGTCGGTCATGCCGTCGGACTCGAGGATCGCGGCGATCTCGTCGGGGTGCACAGCGACGGCGGCGAACCCGTCGAGCCGCTCGGCGAGTTCGTCGATGGGGTCGGTGGCGAGGGCGCCGCCGGTGTCGCCGGTGGGGGTGCCGTCCGTGGCGGTTTCCCCGGTGCCGCCGACGGGGCCGGTGTCGCCGGTGGAGGGCCGTGGGGTGGCGGCGGTGGCCGCCGGTCCCGGCGCGTTCTCCCTTCTCGGTCGCGGGATCAGCGGCAGCTGGGCCGGGAGGGGGGTCGTCGGGGGTTTCAGCCAGAGGGAGCCGCTCATGCCGGGGTGCCTCCTGTGACGAGGGGCGCGGAGGTACGGCGCGGGGCGGGGATGCGCAGCCGCAGCTGCGCGGGGGTGACGGCCGGCGCGGGACGCGGCGGGCGGTCGTCGGCCAGTTCGCGGTAGATCCGGCGGAAGCCGTCCACCGAGCGGTTCAGGGTGAAGCGGTCGATCACCCGCTGCCGGGCCTGGCGGCCGAGTTCGGCGCGGCGGGCCCCGTCGCGGAGGAGGGCGGTGACGGCGGCGGCCATGACGGCCGGTTCGCGGGGCGGGACGACGAGCCCGGCGTCGCCGACGGCCTCCCGTACCCCGCCGACGTCCGTGGAGACGGTGGCGCGGCCGCAGGACATGGCCTCGATGAGGGAGAAGGGGAAGCCCTCGCTGATGGAGGAGAGCATCACCACGCTGCCGGCCGCGTAGGCGCTGGGCACGTCCGAGACGCGGCCCTCGAAGGTGATCCCGTCGGTGACGCCGAGTTCGGCGGCGAGCTTCTCAAGACGGGTCAGGTAGTCCTCGTTCCCGGCCGGGACGGGTCCGAACAACCGGAGCCGCAGCGCGGGGAGTTCGGCGCGGCAGATCGCGTACGCCCGGATCAGGGTTTCCAGGTCCTTGATGGGGTCGACCCGCCCGCACCAGCTGAGGGTGGGGGTCTCGGGTTCGGGTCCGGCCTCCGGGAAGAGGGCCGGGTCGACGCCGTTGTAGACGGTGCGGATGCGGTCGGCGGGGGCGCCGCCGCGCTCCTCCCAGCGCCGGTTGTACTGGTTGCACGGGGTGATGAGGTCGGCCTTGCGGTAGCCGAGGGTGTTGAGCTCGCGGTAGAAGCCGAGCATGAGGGCCTTGACGGGCCAGCGTTGCGCCTCGGTGCGGTAGCCGAGGTAGCGCTCGCGGAGGTAGATGCCGTGTTCGGTGAGCAGGAAGGGCACTCCTTCGAAGTGCTGTGCGGCGAGCGCCGGGAGGGTGGCGAGGCCGCTGGAGACGGCGTGCGCGACGCCGTCGGTGGATATCCGGGCGGCGAGCGGCCGCAGGGCGTGTTCCAGCAGGTCGGTGGCGGTGAGCGCGTCGTGGACGGTGGGCCGGGCCGCGAGCGTCGGCAGGTGCGGCATGGTCCAGATCCACATCAGGGAGCGCAGGGCGGCCTCGGAGCGCAGGGCGGCGGTGAGCCGGCCCTGCCGGGCGAGGGCGGCGAGCTCGTACAGGCTGGTGCCGAAGTCGTAGCCCGCGTCCGGGTCGAGGAGGGCGAGCAGCAGGCGCTCGTAGGTGTCGAGGAAGTGGCGGCGGGCGCGCCCCCGCAGGGGCCGGCGCGCTCCGGCGAACAGGCCGGGGGCGGCCGGCCCCTGCGGGAGTCCCCAGAGGGGGTACGCGGTGTGCCGGGTGATGTTGGGCGGCAGCTCCCAGGTGACGGGTTCGCGGCCGCTGCCGGTGAGGGCGAGGATCTCGAAGTCGACCTCCGGCATGCCACGGACGAGCTGGTCGCACCAGGTGCTGACGCCGCCGTGGACATGCGGGTAGGTGCCTTCGGTGAGCATGGTGACGTGACGGCCACTGCTCGGCATGTGCGGTTCCCCCCAGAACGTGCTGGTCAGGCGGTCGGGAGCGTGAGTGTGACGCTGGTCTGGAGCAGCTCGGGCGAGGTCCAGGCGGAGCGGGTCCCGGCGTACGGCGTGCCGAAGGCGGTGGTGCCGAGGAGGAGCCGCTTGCGGGTGCCCTCGGGCGCGGTGACGGGTGCGGTGACGCCCGCGGGGGCCTTGACGGTGACCGCGGTGCCGATGCGGTAGGCGGTGACCTGTCCGGCGGCCAGCGCCTGGTCCCAGGCGGTGCGGCGGCTCAGTTCGGTGCCGACGTCCTTCTGGGCCGGGTTCACCAGGGGCGCGCTCGGCGCGAACAGGCCCCGGTAGTCGGCCAGTACGCGGTCGAGGACGGGGTAGAGGAGGCGTTCCTCGGCGAGGTTGGACTGGTGCACGTAGTGCGGCCGGGGGTCGTTGCCGAGGACGTGGGAGAGGGCGGTGCGGGCCTCCTGCGGCACGATGTGGTCGGCGTAGCCGGTGGAGGTGGGCAGCGGGGCGGGCAGACAGGTGGAGGCCGGGTTGGACTCGCAGATGCCGCTGCCGCCGTCGGCGCGGGAGGTGTAGATCCAGTTGTACTCGTCGGTCATCTCGGCTGCGGTGCCGACGTTGTAGTACACGTTCATGGGGTGGCGCGGGACGGTCCTGGCCGCGCCGACCGACCGCTGCTGGGGCTCGCGGGAGTTGTCGCTGCCGGTCCACTTGACGCCGTTGTCGGCGAGGGCGCCGGCGAGGTTCGGATTGTCGGCGGGCTGCTGGGGCAGGGTCTTCAGGCCGGAGTGCTCGCCGGTGACGAGTTCGGTGCGGTCGACGGAGATGCCCTTGCGGACGGCCCAGTTGTGGTTGTCGCGGATCTGGGCGGAGAGCTCGGCGCGGCTGACCCAGAGGGTCTTGCCGGTGGCGTCCTGGGCGCACTGCCAAGGGACGACGGCGTTGTTCTGGACGCAGCCGAGGAAGGGGTGGGTGTACGTGTGGTTGATCCACCGGTACTGGGCGCGGTCGGCGACGAGCCGGTCGGTGAGCGCGTCGGCGCCGCCGTGCTCGGTCTTCCACTGCTCTCCCTGGCCGCCGTTGTAGACCATGTCGAGGGTGAAGCCGGCGGACTTCTGCCAGGCGGCGGCGTACTGGGCGTCGGCGACGGTCATCCGGATCGGATTGGCGCCCTCCCCGTCGTCGCCGACGCAGTCGAAGTCGCCGGGGGTGCAGTTGAGGCCGGTGTCCCAGCGGGCGTCGGGGGCGAAGACGTCGTCGACGTGGACGGAGAGGTAGTTGCGGCTCTGGCCGAGGTGGACGCCCTGGGTGAGCCATTCGACGATGCCGCGGGCCAGGGCCCGGAACTGCCGCTGGTACTGGTTGTAGGCGAAGGTGACGACCAGTTCGCGGCGTCCGTCGGCGGTGTACTCGCCGACCAGGCTGGCCCGGGTGCCGCCCTGGACGGGGATGTCGAGGTAGCTGGTGTAGCCGGCCCGGGGGCGGCCCGCGTAGCCGTAGCTCTCGGCGATCGAGGGGTCGTTGTCCTCGAAGGTGAGCGCTCCGGCGAGGTACTGGAAGGGGCCGGCCTTCCCGGCGGCGGTGACGCCGGCGGTGGTCCCGTCGAGGACGCCGGACCAGCCGCCCTCGTTGGTGTAGTCGAGGCCGACGCCGGGGTGCGACCAGGTGTAGGCGTCGACCTGCGGGATGCCGAAGGTCCGTTCGTACGCCTGGAGGGCGGTGTGCTCGGCCGAGTCGGGCCCGAAGGCGCTCTCGTGGGGCAGGACGACGCCCTGGTACTTGGCGCGGGGCCGTCCGTCGACCGTGTCGCTGAGGAAGGCGGGGTCGAGCACCGGCCGGTCGGGGTCGTTCAGGTCGATCCGGCGGTACGGGACGCCGGAGCCCTTCAGTTCGGCGGTGATGGCCCCGACCGCGCTGCCGCCGTCGTCGACGACGAGGACGGTGAGGTCGATCCGGGGCACGGGGGCCGCGAGGGCCTGCGCGGACGGCACGACGGTGGCGAGCAGCGCGGCGGCGGCGAGGGCCGCGACCCGCGCGCCGCGGGGTGCGGTGCGGGCGCCGGGGCGGCCGCGGTGAGCGGTTCTGGGCGTACGGATTCGGCCGGAGTCCATCAGGTGGTGTCCCCCCTCGGCAGGCCCCCTCCGCGCCGGGGGCCGGGGCGGGGGACCTGTGGAGATGATGCAGATGATGCGAAGACGAGCGGGTCGTCCTCGCGTGGCTGAGGCGAGTGTGAAACGGGCGCTCCGAGCCTGGAAGGTAAACATGAAAGAGACACCACGGATGAGTGAATCAGCGCCGCCGTGAGCGAAGCGGGTGAGCGAGCGTAGGCTCGTTCTCGGCGCTCACCGGGCCGAAATACGATGCGGCGGGCACGGTCGGCCCATCCCTCGACCGCCACAGAACTCAATGGAAGCGAGATTTCACCACCGTGACTGCTCTCACTCTCAGCACTGCCGGCGCGGCGACGCTCCGCGCCGACGCCCTCGTCGTCGGCGTCGCCAAGTCCGGGAAGACGCTCGTCGTCGCCCCGGGTGCCGAAGCCGTCGACAAGGCCTTCGACGGCCGGCTCGCCGCCGTCCTGGAGACCCTGGGCGCCTCGGGTGCCGAGGGTGAGGCGACCAAGCTGCCCGCCCCCGCCGGTCTCAAGGCCCCCGTCGTCCTGGCCGTCGGCCTCGGCTCGGCCCCCGAGGACGGCGACTCCTACGCCGCCGAGACGCTGCGCCGGGCCGCCGGCACCGCGGCCCGCACCCTGACCGGCTCGAAGAAGGCCGCGTTCGCGCTGCCCGTCGCCGCCGCCGAGGACGTCGCCGCGATCGCGGAGGGCGCCCTGCTTGGGGCGTACGCGTACACGGCGTACCAGGAGAACGGCAAGGACGCGAAGAAGCCCCTCGCCGAGGTGGCCGTGCTCGGTGCCAAGCCGCGCGACAAGGCCCACAAGGCCGCCGCCGAGCGCGCCCAGGCCGTGGCCGAGGAGATCAACCGCGCCCGCGACCTGATCAACATGCCGCCGAACGACCTCTACCCCGCGACCTTCGCCGCCGCCGTCACGGCCGCCGGCAAGGAGCACGGCCTCAAGGTCCAGGTGCTCGACGAGAAGGCGCTGGAGAAGGGCGGCTACGGCGGCATCCTCGGCGTCGGCCAGGGCGCCGCCCGCGGCCCGCGCCTCGTCCGCGTCGCCTACACCCACCCGAAGGCGGAGAAGACCCTCGCCCTGGTCGGCAAGGGCATCACCTACGACTCGGGCGGCATCTCCCTGAAGCCGGCCGGCCACAACGAGACGATGAAGTGCGACATGAGCGGCGCCGCCGCCGTGTTCTCCACCGTCGTCGCCGCGGCCCGCCTCGGCCTCGAGGTCAACGTCACCGGCTGGCTCGCGCTCGCCGAGAACATGCCGTCCGGCAACGCCACCCGCCCGGGTGACGTGCTGCGCATGTACAGCGGCAAGACCGTCGAGGTCCTCAACACCGACGCCGAGGGCCGGCTCGTCCTCGCCGACGCGCTGACCAAGGCCTCCGAGGAGCACCCGGACGCGATCGTCGACGTCGCGACCCTGACCGGTGCGATGGTCCTGGCGCTGGGCAACCGCACCTTCGGCATCATGGCCAACGACGACGAGTTCCGCTCGGCGATCCACGAGATCGCGGAGGAGGTCGGCGAGGCGTCCTGGCCGATGCCGCTCCCCGCCGACCTGCGCAAGGGCATGGACTCCCCCACCGCCGACATCGCCAACATGGGTGAGCGGATGGGCGGCGGCCTGGTCGCCGGTCTCTTCCTCCAGGAGTTCGTGGGCGAGGGCATCACCTGGGCCCACCTGGACATCGCGGGCCCGGCCTTCCACGAGGGCGCCCCGTACGGCTACACCCCGAAGGGCGGCACCGGCTCCTCGGTGCGCACCCTGGTGAAGCTGGCCGAGCGCACGGCGGCCGGCGAGCTCTGAGCAGCCGCGTGACGGCGACGGCCCCGGGCTTCGTGCCCGGGGCCGTCGCCGTTCGCCGTGCGGGACCGCCGCCGCCGCCGTCGCGGTGCGGGACCGCCGTGGCCGTCCCCGGGCGGGATCGCCGTCGCCGTTCGCCCGCGACGAAATCCGTACGTTCGTACACCCCGATCGGGCGTGCGTACGGGCGATCGGCCGGTCTCACACACCGGCCCCGCGTCCCGCCTTCCGTCAACAAGTGCGAAGATGGGTTCTCGGCAGGACAGGGCCCCCACCACAGGGCCGAAAATAATGCGGCCGGACACCAGCCGCCGCCCGGTCATCGACGACCGGCGACGAGCGCACATGCATGGAGGACGTGACGTGGCGAACGACGCCAGCACCGTTTTCGACCTAGTGATCCTCGGCGGCGGTAGCGGCGGTTACGCCGCGGCGCTGCGCGGAGCGCAGCTGGGCCTGGACGTCGCACTGATCGAGAAGAACAAGCTCGGCGGCACCTGCCTGCACAACGGCTGCATCCCGACGAAGGCCCTGCTCCACGCCGGCGAGGTCGCCGACCAGACCCGCGAGGCGGAGCAGTTCGGTGTCAGGGCCTCCTTCGAGGGCATCGACATCAAGGCCGTGCACAAGTACAAGGACGACGTGATCTCGGGCCTGTACAAGGGTCTGCAGGGCCTCGTCGCCTCCCGCAAGGTGACCTACATCGAGGGCACCGGGCACCTCTCCTCCCCGACCTCCGTCGACGTCGACGGGCGCCGCGTCGAGGGCCGCCACATCCTGCTGGCCACCGGTTCCGTGCCGAAGTCCCTGCCCGGCCTGGAGATCGACGGCAACCGGATCATCACCTCGGACCACGCGCTGACCCTGGACCGGGTCCCGGAGTCCGCGATCATCCTCGGCGGCGGTGTCATCGGCGTCGAGTTCGCCTCCGCGTGGAAGTCCTTCGGCACCGACGTCACGGTGATCGAGGGCATGAAGCACCTCGTCCCGGTCGAGGACGAGAACAGCTCGAAGCTTCTTGAGCGCGCGTTCCGCAAGCGCGGCATCAAGTTCAACCTCGGCACCTTCTTCCAGTCGGCCGAGTACACCGACAACGGCGTCAAGGTCACCCTGGCCGACGGCAAGACCTTCGAGGCCGAGGTCCTCCTGGTCGCCATCGGCCGCGGCCCGGTCTCCGCCGGTCTCGGTTACGAGCAGCAGGGCGTCGCGATGGACCGCGGCTACGTCCTGGTCGACGAGTACATGCGTACCAACGTGCCGACGATCTCGGCCGTGGGCGACCTCGTCCCGACGCTCCAGCTCGCGCACGTCGGCTTCGCCGAGGGCATCCTCGTCGCGGAGCGCCTGGCCGGCCTGAAGACCGTCCCGATCGACTACGACGGCGTGCCCCGGGTGACGTACTGCCACCCCGAGGTCGCCTCCGTCGGCATCACCGAGGCCAAGGCCAAGGAGATCTACGGCGCGGACAAGGTCGTGGCCCTGAAGTACAACCTCGCGGGCAACGGCAAGAGCAAGATCCTCAAGACCGCGGGCGAGATCAAGCTCGTCCAGGTCAAGGACGGTGCCGTGGTCGGCGTCCACATGGTCGGTGACCGCATGGGCGAGCAGGTCGGCGAAGCGCAGCTGATCTACAACTGGGAGGCGCTGCCGGCCGAGGTCGCGCAGCTCATCCACGCCCACCCGACGCAGAACGAGGCGCTCGGCGAGGCCCACCTGGCCCTGGCCGGCAAGCCTCTGCACTCCCACGACTGACGCTCACGTCATCACAGGGCGCGACGACCACTTCCCGCAATTCGTTAGGAGCAACTGAAACCATGTCGGTTTCCGTAACCCTGCCGGCGCTCGGCGAGAGCGTCACCGAGGGCACCGTCACCCGCTGGCTCAAGGCCGAGGGTGAGCGTGTCGAGGCCGACGAGCCGCTGCTCGAGGTCTCGACCGACAAGGTCGACACCGAGATCCCCGCCCCCGCCTCGGGCATCCTGGCCTCCATCAAGGTCGCCGAGGACGAGACGGTCGAGGTCGGCGCCGAGCTGGCCATCATCGACGACGGCTCCGGCGCTCCCGCCGCGGCCCCCGCCCCGGCCGCCGAGGCCGCGCCGGCTCCGGCCGCCGCCCCGGCGCCGCAGGCCGCCCCGTCCACCGAGGTCCAGGAGCCGGCTCCGGCCCCGACGGCCGAGGCGGCCGCCGGCGGCGGTTCCGCCGAGGGCACCGACGTCGTGCTGCCGGCGCTCGGCGAGTCCGTCACCGAGGGCACCGTGACCCGCTGGCTGAAGTCGGTCGGCGAGACCGTCGAGGCCGACGAGCCGCTGCTCGAGGTCTCCACGGACAAGGTCGACACCGAGATCCCCGCCCCGGCCTCCGGCGTTCTCCTGGAGATCGTCGTCGCCGAGGACGAGACCGCCGAGGTCGGCGCCAAGCTCGCCGTCATCGGTGCCGCGGGTGCCGCTCCGGCGGCCGCCCCGGCCGCGGCTCCGGCCGCCCCCGCCGCCGCTCCGGCTCCGGCCGCTCCGGCCCCGGCCGCCGCTGCTCCGGCCCCGGCCGCCCCGGCCGCTCCGGCTCCGGCCCCCGCGCCGGCCGCCCCCGCCGCTCCGGCGCCGGCCGCGCAGGCCCCGTCGATCGCCCCGGCGGTCGTCACCCCGGTTCCGGCGGCCCCCGCGGCCCCGGCCGCGCCCGCGGAGGACGGCGCGTACGTGACCCCGCTGGTCCGCAAGCTCGCCACCGAGAACGGTGTCGACCTGGCGGCCGTCAAGGGCTCCGGCGTCGGTGGCCGGATCCGCAAGCAGGACGTCCTCGCGGCCGCCGAGGCCAAGAAGACCGCCGCCGCCCCGGCCGCGGCCGCTCCGGCCGCCGCCGCCAAGGCTCCGGCCCTGGAGGTCTCCCCGCTGCGCGGTCAGACCGTCAAGATGACCCGCATGCGCAAGGTCATCGGCGACAACATGATGAAGGCGCTGCACGGCCAGGCCCAGCTGACCTCGGTCGTCGAGGTCGACATCACCAAGCTGATGAAGCTGCGCGCCCGCGCGAAGGACGCCTTCGCCGCCCGTGAGGGCGTCAAGCTGTCCCCGATGCCGTTCTTCGTGAAGGCGGCGGCCCAGGCGCTGAAGGCCCACCCGGTCATCAACGCCCGGATCAACGAGGACGAGGGCACGATCACCTACTTCGACACCGAGAACATCGGTATCGCGGTGGACTCCGAGAAGGGTCTGATGACCCCGGTCATCAAGGGTGCGGGCGACCTCAACATCGCCGGCATCTCGAAGAAGACCGCGGAGCTGGCCGGCGCCGTGCGCGCCAGCAAGATCACGCCGGACGACCTCGCCGGTGCGACCTTCACCATCTCCAACACCGGTTCGCGCGGCGCGCTCTTCGACACGATCATCGTGCCGCCGAACCAGGTCGCCATCCTGGGCATCGGCGCCACCGTGCGCCGTCCGGTCGTCATCAACCACCCGGACCTGGGTGAGACGATCGCGATCCGCGACATGACGTACGTCGCGCTGTCCTACGACCACCGTCTGGTGGACGGCGCCGACGCCGCCCGCTACCTGACCTCGGTCAAGGCGATCCTGGAGGCCGGCGAGTTCGAGGTCGACCTCGGCCTGTAAGGCACGTGCCGAAAGGCAGGGTCGGAGGCAACGTAACGAGCCTCACCTGCGGCGCCCCCGTCCGGAAGTGTTTCCGGACGGGGGCGCCGCCGTATTGTCTTTAGAGTCAACACTCCCCGAGGAGCCGCTTCATGACCGTCCCCGTCGTCCACTCGCTGCGCGAGCAGATCCGCGAGCACATCGTGGAGGGGATCGTCAGCGGCCGCTGGAAGCCGGGCGAGCGGATCGTGGAGCGCCGGATCGCGACCGAGCTGGAGGTCTCCCAGACCCCGGTGCGCGAGGCGCTGCGGGAGCTGGAGTCGCTGCGGCTGATCGAGTCGGCGCCGAACAAGGGCGTCCGGGTCCGCAATCTGACCGCCGCCGACCTGGAGGAGAGCTACCCCGTACGGGCCGGTCTCGAGCAGATCGCGGCCGAGCTGGCGGCGGGGCGGCTCGCCTCGGACTGCTCGACCCTGGAACCGCACGTGGCGGCGCTGTACGAGGCGGACGCGGCCTCCGACGGCACGGCGCAGGTGCGGCACACGGTGGCGTTCCACCGGGAGCTGGTGAAGGCCGCGGGGAACGCGGTGCTGCTGCACACCTGGGAGACGCTCGGCATCGAGGTCTTCACGGCCCTGTCGATCCGCTGGCTCGGCACGGTCCAGAAGTCGTACGCGGAGGAGCACCAGGAGCTGGTGGAGGCCTTCCGGCGGGGCGACCCGAACATCGGCGCCCTGGTGAAGGCGCATGTGCTGGGGTGCGCGCCGCGCGCCTGACCTCTTTTCTCGTCACGGACAGTGAGCGGGTCCACCCTCGGGTGGGCCCGCTCATTCGTGCGGGCAGGGTCTCAGAAACCCTTCCTCACCTGCGAAAACAAGGCACCGGGTGCCCTGTTTCGCGGCACCCTGTGCCGACTTTCTCGATCTGAAGAGGTTTTCCCCTTCAACCCTTTGATCGATCATCGATCGCCGGTTTACAGTCTTCGGCGGGCCGCTACCCGGCCCTTCGCCCTGTCCTGCCAGACAAGGCACCCCTTCTCCACCCCCACCTGTCCGGAAGGCGGCGATCATGACCGATCCCGTAGGCAAGATTCCGAGCGAGCTCGACCAGCTCCCGGACCGTGACACCGAGGAGACCGCCGAGTGGGCGGCCTCCCTGGACGCCGTCACCAAGGCCGCCGGCCCCCACCGGGCCGCCTACCTGATGCGCCGCACGCTCCAGCACGCCGAGGGCGCGGGCCTGGCCCTCCCCAAGCTGCTGGAGACGGACTACGTCAACACCATCCCGACCTCCGCCGAGCCGACGGGCGCCGCTTTCGACGGCGACGAGGACATGGAGCGCCGGATCACCGCCTGGAACCGCTGGAACGCGGCCGCGATGGTCACCCGCGGCTCGAAGTACGGCGTCGGCGGCCACATCGCCACCTTCGCGTCGGCCGCCTGGCTGTACGAGACCGGCTTCAACCACTTCTTCAAGGGCAAGGAAGCCGACGGTTCCGGCGACCAGCTCTACATCCAGGGCCACGCCGCGCCCGGCATCTACGCCCGCGCGTTCCTGGACGGGCGCCTCAACGAGGCCCACCTCGACAACTTCCGGCAGGAGTCCGGCGGCAACGGCCTGCCCTCCTACCCGCACCCGCGCCGCCTCCCCTGGCTGTGGGAGTTCCCCACCGTCTCCATGGGTCTCGGCCCGCTCTCCGCGATCTACCAGGCGCGCTTCAACCGCTACCTGACCAACCGCGGCATCAAGGACGTCTCCGCCTCGCACGTGTGGGCGTTCCTCGGTGACGGCGAGATGGACGAGCCCGAGTCGACCGCGGCCCTCGCACTGGCCGCCCGCGAAGGCCTGGACAACCTGACCTTCGTCATCAACTGCAACCTGCAGCGCCTCGACGGCCCGGTCCGCGCCAACTTCAAGATCGTGCAGGAGCTGGAGGCCCAGTTCCGCGGCGCCGGCTGGAACGTCGTGAAGTCGCTGTGGGGCAACGCCTGGGACGAGCTGTTCGCGCTCGACACCACCGGCGCCCTCGTCCGCCGCCTCCGCGAGGTCCCGGACGCGCAGGTCCAGACGTACCAGACCCGCGACGCCGCCTACATCCGCGAGGACTTCTTCGGCAAGGACCCGGCGCTCGTCGCGATGGCGCAGCTGCTGTCCGACGACAAGATCCTGGAGTGCTTCCACCTCTCGCGCGGTGGCCACGAGCCGCGCAAGGTGTACGCCGCGTACAAGGCCGCCGTCGAGTTCAAGGGCGCGCCGACGGTCATCCTCGCGCAGACCGTCAAGGGCTTCACCCTCGGTGAGGGCTTCGCGTCGAAGAACGCGAACCACCAGATGAAGAAGCTCTCGAACGACGAGTTCAAGAACATGCGTGACCTTCTCGAACTGCCCATCTCGGACGCGCAGTTCGCCGACGGCCAGGTGCCCTACGGCCACCCCGGCGCCGACTCCCCCGAGGTCCGCTACCTCCAGGAGCGCCGCGCGGCGCTCGGCGGCCCGGCCCCGGCCCGCCGCACCCACGCGATCGCCCCGCTGCCGGCCCCGGCCGAGAAGGCCTTCACCGCCTTCGACAAGGGCTCCGGCTCGCAGTCGATGGCCACGACGATGGCGTTCGTCCGCCTGGTCAAGGACCTGATCCGCGACAAGGAGACCGGCAAGCGCTGGGTCCCGATCGTCCCGGACGAGGCCCGCACCTTCGGCATGGAGTCGCTGTTCCCGTCGCTCGGCATCTACTCGCCGAAGGGCCAGACGTACGAGCCGGTCGACCGCGACCAGCTGATGTACTACAAGGAGGCCGTCAACGGCCAGATCCTCAACGAGGGGATCACCGAGGCCGGTTCGATGGCCGACTTCATCGCCGCGTCCACCGCGTACTCCACGCACGGCGAAGCGATGATCCCGTTCTACATCTTCTACTCGATGTTCGGCTGGCAGCGGACCGCCGACCAGATGTGGCAGCTCGGCGACCAGCTCGGCCGCGGCTTCCTCGTCGGCGCCACCGCGGGCCGTACGACCCTGACCGGTGAGGGCCTCCAGCACGCCGACGGCCACTCGCCGGTGATCGCGGCGACCAACCCGGCCGCCCTGACGTACGACCCGGCGTTCGCCTACGAGGTCGCGGCCATCGTCAAGGAGGGTCTGCGCCGGATGTACGGCGAGGCCGCCGAGGGCGAGGACCAGAACGTCTTCTACTACCTGACGGTCTACAACGAGCCGATGCCCCAGCCCGCCAAGCCGGCCGGCATCGACGAGGGCATCGTCAAGGGCCTGTACCGCTTCAACACGGCGGAGTCCGCGGGTCTCGACCTGCCGGCCAACGCCGCGCGCATCCAGCTGCTCTCCTCCGGCACCGCCATCCACTGGGCCCTGGAGGCGCAGAAGCTGCTCGCCGCCGAGTGGGGCGTGGGCGCCGACGTGTGGTCCGCGACCTCCTGGACGGAGCTGCGGCGCGACGCGCTGGAGGCCGACGCGGCGCTGCTGCGCGGCGAGGAGCAGGTGCCGTACATCCGCCGGGCCCTGGAGGGCGTCGAGTCCCCGGTCCTCGCGGTCTCCGACTACATGCGCCAGGTCCCGGACCAGATCGCGCAGTGGGTCGAGCAGGACTGGTCCTCGCTCGGTGCCGACGGCTTCGGCCTCTCGGACACGCGTGACGCGGCCCGCCGCCACTTCGGTGTCGACGCCCAGTCGATCGTCGTCGCGGCCCTCGCGCAGCTCGCCCGCCGCGGCGAGGTCCCGGCCTCGGCCGTGAAGGAGGCGCGCGAGCGCTACGGCCTGTAGTCCGGCCTGTCGGTGCGGGCGCGCATGATGGGTTCATGCGCGCCGCCCGTCTGATCAAGCTGGTCCTCCTCCTCCAGTCCCGTCCCTCGATGACGGCGGCCGAACTCGCGGCCGAGCTGGAGGTGTCGGAGCGGACCATCACCCGTGATGCCCTCGCCCTCTCGGAGGCGGGGGTTCCGGTGTATGCGGACCGGGGCAGGGGCGGCGGGTACCGGCTCGTCGGCGGCTACCGGACCCGGCTCACCGGCCTCGCGCGCGGCGAGGCCGAGGCGTTGTTCCTGTCCGGACTGCCGGGCGCGCTGCGGGACATGGGCCTGGAGGACGCGGCATCGGCGGCCCGCCTGAAGGTGTCCGCCGCGCTGCTGCCGTCGCTGCGCGACGCCCCCGACTCGGTGGCCCGGCGCTTCCTGCTCGACGCGCCGGGCTGGTACCAGGAGCCGGAGACGCCGGAGGCGCTGCCGCCGATCGCGGAGGCCGTCTGGGACGACCGTACGATCTCCGCCCGCTACCGCCGGGGCGACCGCGAGGTGGAGCGCGAGCTCGACCCGTACGGCCTCGTCCTGAAGGCGGGCGTCTGGTACCTGTGCGCCCGCTCCGGCAGCGCCTTCCGTACCTACCGGGTCGACCGCTTCACCGCCGTCGCCCTCGGCGTGGCGCGCTTCGAGCGGGACGCGGCCTTCGACCTGTCCGCCTTCTGGGCCGAGCGCGCGGCCGAGTTCGCCCGCTCGATCCTGCGGGCCGAGGTCGTCGTACGGCTCACGGAGGCGGGCGCGCGCCGGCTGCCGTACGTGACGGACCGCGCGGCCGCCGAGGAGTCGCTCGCGGCCGCGGTCCCCGAGGGGCCGCTGCTCCGGGTGGTCCTGCCGGTGGAGAGCGAGGACGTCGCGTACTCCCAGCTGCTCACCCTCGGCGCGGAGGCCGAGGTGCTGGCCCCCGCCTCCCTGCGCGCCCGGTTCCGGGACGCCGCCCGGGCCATGACGTCGCTGTACGGCTGACCGGCTGCCCGGACCCGGCCCGGTGTGGCGGTCACCGGTAGTCGTTCACGTCCGGCTTGCCCGTCTCGCCCGCGAGGATGAAGCCCCAGGCGTCGGGCTGTGAGCCGTCCGCGTCGGTGAAGCCGTACTCCCGGGCGAGCCCGCCGCTGTCGAGCGACCGGCCGTTCCAGCGGTGGCGGTCCGCGTCGGCGGCGAGGGCCGCCACCGCCCTGCCCACGTACGCCGGGGACTCGGCGACCGCGAAGTCGGGGATCTTCGCGACGGCGTCGCGCCAGTTCTCCTCGGTGACGCCGAAGCCTTCCAGCATCTGCTCGGAGCGGAGCCAGCCGGGGCTGACGCAGACCGCGGTGCCGCCGTACTCCGCGAGTTCCTTGCCGAGGCCGAACGCCATCCGGATCGGGGCGTTCTTGGCGAGGTCGTAGAAGAGGTTCTCGCGGAAGCGGGTGCCGTTGTACGCGGAGGTGCCGTCGGTGATCTCGACGACCAGGGCGCCCGGGTGCCGGATGAGCAGCGGGAGCGCCGTGTGCGAGGTGATGGCGTGGGTCTTCACGCCCAGTTCGAGCATCCGCAGGCCGCCGGCGAGGTCGTTCTCCCAGGTCTTCTTCCCGAAGGAGAGGAGGTGCTCGCCGCCCCACACGTCGTTCACGAGGACGTCGAGCCGCCCGTGCTCGCGGTCGATCCGCTCGACCAGCGCCTTCACCTGCTCGACGTCCAGGTGGTCGGTGGGGACGGCGATGCCTTCGCCGCCGGCGGCCGTCACCAGTTCGGCGGTCTCCTCGATGGTCTCGGTGGCCCGGCCGACCTCGCTGAGCTTCGCGCGGGTGGTCCGTCCGGTGACGTACACCGTGGCGCCCGCCGCGCCGAGCTGGACGGCGATGCCCCGTCCGGCGCCCCGGGTGGCCCCGGCGACCAGGCAGATCCGTCCGCGCAGGCTGTTCGTGTCCTTCTTCTCCGTCGTCATGCGCACCAGCGTGACAGGGAAATCAGACATCTTCTGTCTGGTTTCATTTCGGGCTTTCCGGGTGCGTCGCACCCCCCGAACCAGGATGCTGGTCCCGTGATGGACGAGACGGAGTTCTGGGAGATCATCGACGCCAGCCGCGAGGAAGCCGAGGGCGACCCCGAGGAACAGGCCGACCTGCTCGTGGAGCGGCTGACCCGGCTGGACCCCGACTCCGTGCTCGACTACGCCCGCCATTTCGAGGCCCGCTACAACCGCGCGTACCTCTGGGATCTGTGGGGCGCGGCGGCCGTGCTGTTCGACGGGGCGGGCGAGGAGACCTTCGACTCGTTCCGCTGCTGGCTCATCGGCCAGGGCCGGGAGGTCTACGAGGGCGCGGTGCACGATCCGGACGCGCTCGCGGAGCTGCTCGGCGACTTCGACGTGGAGATCGACGGGGACGGTGAGGAGATCGGCTTCGCGGCCGACGAGGCGTACGAGCAGCTGACCGGCGCCGAGACCCCGGACCTGGGCATTCCGATGCCGGGCGGGGAGCCGCTGGGCGCCCCCTTCGACCTGGACGACGAGAAGGTGCTCGCGGCCCGTTTCCCCCGGCTGTGGGAGCGGTTCGGGACGGGGTGACGGGGCCGGGGTGACGGGCCCGGGAGTACGCCCGCGACGACGGGCCCGTCGTGACGGGGCGGCGCGGCCGCGGGCCCGGGGCGCGGACGGAGGGATCCGCGCCCCGGGTGGCTCAGCGGGACCGGCGCCGTGCGGCGGTCGTCAGAAGTGCGTGCCGCCGTCGACGCGGACCTCGGTGCCGGTGATGAACTTCCCGTCCTCGGACGCCAGCATCGCGACGACCCCGGCGACGGTCTCGGGGCCCGCGAAGCCCTGGCCGAGGGCGGGGGCGAGCTTCGCGAAGAGGGACCAGTCGGTGTCCTCGGGGAGGCCGGGGCCGACGCTCTGGCGGCTGGCGCCGGTGCCGTCCGTCATGCCGGAGGAGATGGAGCCGGGCTGGACGGCGGTGAAGCGGATGCCCTGCTTGGCGTACTCGGCGGCGAGCGCGTGGGTCATGGACTGGATGCCGCCCTTGCTGGCCGCGTACGCCGCCATGTAGGGGTGCGCGAACATCGCGGAGGTGGACGAGAAGTTCACGACGGCGGAGCCGTTGCCTTCGAGGAGGGCGGGTATCGCCTCGCGGATCACCAGGAACGTGCCGGTGAGGTTGATCCGCACGACCTGCTCGAAGGAGTCGAGGCTCGTCTCGTGGGTGTGCGAGGAGCGCAGGACGCCGGCCGCGTTGACCAGGACGTCCAGGCCGCCGAGCGCCTCGACGGCGGCGGCGACGCCGGCGCGCACGGAGGCCTCGTCCGCGACGTCCAGGACGACGGTGGTGAGGCGGTCGGCGGCGTCGCCCGCCTTGGCGACGGTGTCCTTGAGGCCGTCCTCGCTGATGTCGGCGGCGACGACCCGGCCGCCCTCGGCGAGCACCCGCAGGACGGTGGCCTGGCCGATGCCGGAGCCGCCGCCGGTGATGAGCGCGCGGCGTCCTGCGTATCGGGTCAGCTGGTTCATGGCGGCAACCTCTCGAAGTCAAGGTTCCGGAGGGCTCTCCGGTGGAACCATGCCACCGTACGCCCAAGTGGCACGTTTTGCCATAGCTGCACGATGTGCACCCTCGGCAGTCGCGGGCGTACGCTTCGTACGGTGAGCACCAAGCCCGAGGGCGCCACGCCCCCCACCCGGACGCTGACGGAGCGCCGCAAGGCCGCCACCCAGCTGGACATCGCGCGCGCCGCCGCCGAGCTCTTCACCGAGCGCGGCCCCGACGGCACCACGGCCGAGGACATCGCCCTGCGGGCCGGGGTCGCGCTGCGCACCTTCTACCGGTACTTCCGCTCCAAGCAGGACGCCGTGGCCCCGCTCCTGGCGGGCGGCGGCGACCGCTGGCGCGAACTGCTCGCCGCGACGGAACCCGGCGCGGGGCTCCCCGCGGCCCTCGAACGCTCGATCGCCGCCTCCCTGACCCCCGCGGACGCGGCGGCGGAGGAAGGGCTGCGCTGGACGCGCGGTTTGCTGCGCGCGGCCACCGAGGACCCCGCCCTGCGCGCCGTCTGGTACCGGGTCAACCAGGAGTCGGAGGAGCGGCTGCGCGAGGTCGTCGCCGGACTCGCCGGCCCGGACGCCGACCCCCTGGAGGTGCGCCTCGCGGCCGCGGCGGCCACGGACGCCATCCGGATCGCCCTGGAGAGCTGGGCCGAGACGGACGCCCCGGCCGGCGGCGACGGCGCCCCGGCGGAACTCGCGGTCCGCTGCCTGCGCGAACTGATGGGCGGGATGCGGCTCCTGAACCCCTAGGGCCTGTCCGGCCTCAGACGGTGGGCGTACGCGTGAAGGAGCGGCGGTACGAGCGGGGCGGGACGCCCCGGCGGCGGACGAACTGGGCGCGGAGCACGGCCGCGCTGCCGAAGCCGACCGCGTGGGCGATCTCCTCGACCGGCAGGTCCGTGGTCTCCAGGAGCTCCTCGGCGCGGCTGAGGCGCAGCCCGAGCAGCCAGGCGTGCGGGGTGGTGCCCGTGGAGGCGGCGAAGCGGCGGGCGAAGGAACGCCGGCTCATCAGGGCCCGGCGGGCCAGCTCGGCAACGGGCAGCGGCTCGTGGAGATGCTCCCGGGCCCAGGCGAGCACCTCGGCGAGCTTCTCGTCCTGACTGTCCTCGGGTACGGGAGTGGCCAGGTACTGGGCCTGGCCGCCGTCCCGGTGGGACGGGAGCACCAGGTCCCGCGCGATGGCGTTGGCCGTGGTGGCGCCGTACTCGCGCCGCAGGAGGTGCAGGCACAGGTCGAAGCCGGCGGCGGCGCCCGCGCCCGTGGCGACGCTGCCCTCGTCCACGTACAGCGCGTCGGGGTCGACGGTGACGTCCGGGTGGCGCTCGGCGAGGAGGCCGGCGAACCGCCAGTGGGTGGTGGCCCGCCGCCCGTCGAGGAGCCCGGCGGCGGCGAGCGCGAAGGCGCCGACGCAGTGGGCCGCGACCAGTGCGCCGCGCCCGTGGGCGGCGGTCAGCGCGTCGAGTACGGCCGGGGCCGGGGGCGTACGGAAGTCGCTCCAGGGCAGGGCGATGACGAGGTCGGCCGAGGCGAGCCGGTCCAGGCCGTGCTCGACGACGAGCGGCAGACCCACGTCGGTGCGGACGCGGCCGGGCCGGTCGGTGCACAGGGCGAAGTCGAAGCGCGGCAGGCCCTGTCCGCGGAAGTCGAACACCTCGGAGACGATCCCGGCGCCGAGCATGCCGACGCCGGGCGGGGCGTAGGCGGCGACGGTCACGAAGGGCGGCACTCCAGGAGTGTGGCACGGGCCGCCGCCACACCTGGCACGATTCACGCGATCGATGGCAGTGCGGCCACTCGTGAAGGGGCCGCCGGAAGCGAAGACTTGGGTCCATGAACACCAACGACGACGCACTGCGCGGCCGCACCGCCCGCTACACGGTCCTGACCACCGGCTACACCCTCTCCACCGGCCCTGGGGTCGCCGCCACCGTCTCCTACGTGCACGACGGCGACCGGCACGTGATCGTCGACCCCGGCATGGTGGCCGGCCGCGACCGGATCCTCGGACCGCTCGCCGAACTGGGCCTCGGCCCCGACGACATCACCGACGTCGTGCTCAGCCACCACCACCCGGACAACACCATGAACGTCGGCCTCTTCGGCCGGGCGCGCGTCCACGACCACCACGCGATCTACGAGAACGACCAGTGGACCGACCGGGACGCCGAGGGCTACGAACTCACCCCGTCACTCCGCCTGATCCGCACCCCCGGCCACAGCCGCGAGGACATCACGCTCCTCGCCGGCACCGACACGGACATCGTCGCCTTCGTGGGCGACCTCTGGTGGCGGCCGAACGGCCCCGTCGACGACCCGGTCGCCCCGGACCACACGGTCCTGCGCGACTCCCGGCTCCGGGTGCTCGCCGCCGCGGACGTCATCGTCCCCGGCCACGGCCCGGCCTTCCCGGCCGACGACACGGCCCCGCGCTGACACCCCTAGCGGGTCAGCGAACGGCCCATGAGGACGTCGTCCACGTACTCCCCGTCCAGGAACAGCTCCCCCGGCAGCACGCCCTCCACCCCGAAGCCCTCCGAGGCGTAGAGCGCGCGGGCGGGCGCGTTGTGGCCGAGCACCCGCAGCGTCATCCGGACGGCGCCGTCCGCCCGCGCCCGGTCCATCGCGGCCCGCAGCAGCGCCCGCGCCACCCCGAGTCCCCGGGCGGATTCGGCGACCACGAGTCCCTGGATCTGGCGGACGTGGGCGGTGGCCGCGAGCGGCGTCGGCGGCACGGTCCGGACGTAACCCACGACCACGCCCCCGCGCACCGCGACGAGGTAGTCCTCGGGCCGGTGCCGGTCGTCGAAGAACGGTCCGTACGGCGGGACCGGCGCGGGCAGGACCGCGTGCAGGCGAGACCAGGTGACCCGGTCGAGCTCGGCGAGGACGTCGTCGTCCGCCCGTTCGGCGGTACGGATCAGGGTCTCCGGCACGATCATGACGGCCACTGTGCCACGCGCCCGCCGGGGAGGGCAGGATGGACCCCATGCAGCGTTCCGCCCTCCGCAAGCGCGTCGCCGTCACCGGCGCCTCCGGGCTCATCGGCTCCGCCCTCGTCCGCTCCCTGCGCGCCGACGGCCACGACGTCCTCCGGCTCGTCCGCCGTCCCGCGAGGACCGCCGACGAGGTCGAGTGGGACCCGGCACGGCTGTACGTGGACGCCGCCGGACTCGTCGGCGTCGACTCCGTCGTCCACCTGGCCGGCGCCGGCGTCGGCGAGCGCCGCTGGACCGAGGCGTACAAGCGGGAGATCCGGGACAGCAGGGTGCTCGGCACCACCGCCATCTCCCAGGCCCTCGCCTCCCTCGCGGACCCGCCGGAGAGCCTGGTCTGCGGGACGGCGCTCGGCTGGTACGGGGACACCGGCAGCCGCGCGGTCGACGAGAGCGCCCCCGCGGGCACCGGCTTCCTGCCCTCGGTCTGCGTGGAGTGGGAGGCCGCGGCGGCCCCCGCCGAGGAGGCCGGCATCCGCGTCACCTACGCCCGCACCGGTCTGGTCGTGGCGCGCGAGGGAGGCGCCTGGGGCCGGCTGTTCCCGCTCTTCCGCGCCGGGATCGGCGGACGGATGGGCGACGGCCGCCAGTACTGGTCGTTCATCTCCCTCCACGACGAGGTCGCCGCCCTGCGTCACCTCGTCGACACCCCGTCCCTGGCCGGCCCGGTCAACCTCACCGCCCCCGACCCCGTCACCAACCGCGAGGTCACGGCGGCGATGGGCCGGGTCCTGCGCCGCCCGACCCTCCTCACCGTGCCCGCGCCCGCCCTGCGGGTGGTGCTGGGGGACTTCGCGCAGGACGTGCTGGGCAGTCAGCGGGTGCTGCCGGGACGGCTGTTGGAGACGGGCTTCGACTTCGCGTTCCCGGGGATCGACGACGCGATCCGGGCGGCGGCGCGCTGACCCCGTACGCCCCGACCCCGCCCGCTCCCTCCCCTGCGCTCCCCCGTGCCGCACGCACCCCGGTGCGCGCGGCTGGCACGCGTGGGAGCGCTGCCTAGGCTCGACACGAACGGCGAACTCGGGCATTCCGGAGGCCCGTTGGGGGCATAGGCCTCCCACCGGCCGCGCCGACCTGGGGAGGGGCACGTGCTCAACAGCGCAGACAGCGCAAGGACCGCACAGCGTACGGACGTCGAACCCGACATCGTGGAGGCCGTGGACGTCGTCGTCGTGGGAGCCGGGCTCGCGGGGCTCGCCGCCGCCCACCGGCTGACCGGCGCCGGGCTCTCCGTGGCCGTCCTCGAGGCGGAGCCGCGGATCGGGGGCCGGATGGCGACCGAATCGGTCGACGGCTTCCTGCTCGACCGGGTCGGGCCGCTGCTCACCCAGTCGTACGAGGAACTGCGGGCCACCCCGGGGCTGGACGGCCTCGTGCTGCGCCCCTTCGCGCCCGGGGTGCTCGTGCACAGCGACGGGCGGTACGCGCGCTGGGGCGCGCCGCATCCGCGCCGGGCCGCCCTCGGGCCCCGCAGCCCGGGCAACCGGAGCGTGGGGGGAGCGTTCAGCGTGGCGCGCGCCCTCGCGAGCGCCCCCCGTCATCCGGCCGCCTCACTCGACCAGGCGCGGCTCGGCGCGTCCCTCGTGCGGCTCGCGGCGACCCCGACCCAGCGGATCCTGGCCCGGCCCGAACGGACCGCGCGCGAGGCCCTGACGGCCCGGCTGCCCGCCCGGACCGTGCAGGGCGTGCTCCGGCCGCTCCTCGCGGCGCTGCTCGGAGACCCTGACCTCGGCATGTCGAGCCGTCGCGCCGACCTCGCGCTGCGCGCCTTCGCCCGGGGCCGGACGGCCGTACCGGAAGGCGGGGCGGCGGCGCTGCCCGAGCGGCTGGCGGCGGCGCTGCCGGCGGGCACGGTGCGGACCGGGGTCCGGGTCACCGAGGCGTCGATCTCGCGGGTGACGACGGCGGAGCACGGGGTGATCCGCTGCCGTTCGGTCGTCCTCGCGACGGGGGCGCGGACGGCCGCCGAACTGCTGCCGGGGCTCCGCGTCCCGGCCTTCCACGCCCTGACGGTGCTCCACCACACGGCGCCCGTCGCCCCCACCACGGACCCCACCCTGCTCCTGGAGTCCGACCCCGGCGGGCCCGTCGCGCACACGGCGGTGATGAGCGCGGTCGATCCGAGCCGTGCGCCGGAGGGGCGGGTCCTGATCACGTCGACGGTGCTCGGGACGCCGCCGGACGACACGGAACGGCGGGTCCGCAAGCACCTGGCCACGCTGTACGGGACGTCGACCGACGAATGGGAGCTGCTCGGCCTGCGGCACACGGCGCACGCGGTGCCGGCGATGCCGCCGCCGCACGACGGGCGCCGCTCGGTCCGACTGCTCTCGGGCCTGTACGTCTGCGGCGACCACCGCGCGACGAGCACCCCCCAGGGCGCCCTCGCCTCGGCCCACCGCGCGGCGACGGCCCTCCTGACGGACCTGGGAATCCCGGCACCGAGGGAATCGGAGTCGACGGAGGCGGCGTGACGCACCGCACCGCCCACGACAGCGCCGCACGCGCCGCACAGGGGCGCGTGGTCAGCCGATCGCGGTCAGCCGATCGCGGCCACGCGGTCGCGGTAGGTGCGGGCCGGGGCCGCGTCCCGGTAGGGCTCAAGGCGGCGTTCGAAGTCGCGGACGTACTCCACGGCCCGCGCCGACCGCATCTCCGAGGCCTGCTGCGCCGCCTCCGCCCCCAGCGCGCACGCCTGTTCCAGTTCGCCGAGCGCCAGCCGGGAGGTGGCGAGGACGACGCGGCAGAAGAGGCGGCTGCGGGCGAAGCCGGGGGCGCGGAGCTGGAGGGCGCGTTCGGCGTGCTGCGCGGCGGGGCGGTACTGCTGGAGGTCCCGGTGGCAGTGGCCGAGCTCGTCGGCGAGCTGGGCCTCGTCGAACATCCGGGCCCAGTACGGCACCTCGTCCCCGGGCCGCGCCGCTTCGAGCGCGCGCTCGGCCCGTACGAGCGAGGCACTGCACGCCCGCGCCTCGCCGAGCACGGCGTGCCCGCGGCCCTCGACCGCGTGCAGCATCGCCTGGACGACGGGCGGCGCGGCGGGGCCGACGCCCTGCTGGGCGACCCGGGCGAGCTGCACGGCCTCGCGTCCGTGGCCGAGGTAGACGGCCTGGCAGCTCATGGTGAGGAGCACGTACGAGCCGTAGGCCCGGTCGCCGGCGGCCTGGGCGAGGCGCAGTGCCTGGACGAAGTAGCGCTGGGCGAGTCCGTGGGCGGCGATGTCGTACGAGGTCCAGCCGGCCAGCCGGGTGAGGTCGGCGGCGGCGGCGAAGAGGCGCCGGCCGACGGATTCGCCGTACGTGCCGCGCAGCATCGGCTCGGCCTCGTGCTCCAGGTAGCGGACGAGGGCCTGGCGGGCGTGGCCGCCGCCGTAGGCGTGGTCGAGGGTGCGGAAGAGCTCGCCGACGGAGCGGAGCGCGGCGATGTCGCCGCTGGAGACCCGCTGGCCGGGCGCCCGGTCCGTGCCGCGCTGCCGGGGCACGGAGAAGCGGCCCTGGGGCGGCACCCGGGGGTCGTGGGCGAGGCGGACGTCATGCGGGAGCCGGCCGTCCGCGCCGCCGACGACGCCGGTGGCGGTGGCCGTGGCCGCCGGGGGCGACGGGGAGCGGGAGCCGGGGGGCAGGTCCCCGCGGGCCACCCGGTCGTCGGCGCGGCCGATGAGCCAGTCGCGGCTGGGGACGACGAGACCCGCCGGGGTGAAGGCGATCTTGCGGAGTTCGGCGTGGCTGCCGGAGTCCTTGCGCCAGAGCCCGCTGACGATGTCGACGGCCTCCTCGGGGGTCGCGGCGAACTCCAGGCCCGCGTAGACCGGCGCGCAGGCGTCGAGGCCGAGGTCCTGGGCGGAGAGGCGGCGGCCGAGCCGGCGGGTGAACACCTCGGCGATGAGGGCGGGGGTGGTGCCGCGGGGCTGCTGGCCGCGGAGCCAGCGGGTCACGGAGGTCTTGTCGTACCGCAGATCGAGACCGTGCTCGAGACCGAGCTGGTCCACCCGTCTCGCCAGGCCCGCATGGGAGAACCCGGCTTCGGCGATGAGCGCGGCGAGCTGGCGGTTCGGGATGCGCTGCGGTGGTCGTTCCGTCATCAGCTGTGCGGTCTCCTGCCTTCCGGGTCCGGGCGGCAGCCCCGTCGGACCCTCATGGAACGGCGCGAATTTAGCGGTCCTCACCGCCTGTACCGCCACCTTCGCCCCACATTCATCCGATCGTGTGAGGATTGACGGCACCGCTGACGTAGGCGCCCCCGTCCACCTGCCGGAGGGGCGTCCCCTGCGCCGCCGTACAGTGGCATGGGCGCGAATGACGCATGGTGCCGGTCCGGCCCGGGATGATCCCCGGAGTCCGGCCCTCGGCACCCAGGAGGAGGCATGGCCGTGAGTGAGCTGCGATTCGTCCGCCTTGGGTTCGGCGAAGAAGCCGTCGAGTACCAGGTGGCCTGGGACAAGCAGCGCGAGGTGCACGCCGCGCGGTTCGCCGACGAGATCGACGACACCTGTCTGCTGCTGGAGCACCCGCCGGTCTACACGGCCGGCCGGCGCACGGCGGAGAGCGAGCGCCCGCTGGACGGGACGCCGGTGGTGGACGTCGACCGCGGCGGCAAGATCACCTGGCACGGCCCCGGCCAGCTGGTCGGCTACCCGATCATGAAGCTGCCCCGGCCGGTGGACGTCGTCGCGCACGTCCGCCGTCTGGAGGACGCGCTGATCCTCACCGCCGCCGAGTTCGGTCTGGACACGACCCGGATCGAGGGCCGCAGCGGCGTGTGGGTGCTGGGCGACCCGGTCGAGCACCGTCCGGTGCTGGGCGGCCTCTCGCTCGACTTCGACCCGCGGCTGACGGACGAGGAGTTCGACCCCCGGCTGAACGGCCCGGAGTACGCCCCGTCCAACGCGGGCCAGCGCCGTGAGGACCGGAAGCTGGCGGCGATCGGCATCCGGGTGGCCAAGGGCGTCACCATGCACGGCTTCTCGCTCAACGTGAACCCGGACAACGCGTGGTTCGACCGGATCATCCCGTGCGGCATCCGCGACGCGGGGGTCACCTCGCTCGCCAACGAGCTGGGCCGGGACGTCACGGTCGAGGAGGTGGTGCCGGTCGTGGAGAAGCACCTGCGGGCGGTCCTGGAGGGCGCGGAGCTGAAGCCGCGCGAGATCGAGCCGGCCTCGGCCTGAGGCCCGGCCCGGCTTGAGGTCCCGCCTCGGCCCGGGCCCGGCGGACCCTTCAGGAATGCAGGGCCCCGGCCACAGGTTGGCCACACGTAAGGCATGGGAAGCAACGGGCGTACCCTGGTGTGCGCCGAAGAATCGAAGCTACAGGAGCCGATGTGTCCGCAGTCGCACCCGACGGACGCAAGATGCTGCGCCTGGAGGTCCGGAACGCCCAGACCCCCATCGAGCGCAAGCCCGAGTGGATCAAGACCCGCGCGAAGATGGGGCCCGAGTACACGAAGATGCAGAGCCTCGTGAAGAGCGAGGGCCTGCACACGGTCTGCCAGGAGGCGGGCTGTCCCAACATCTTCGAGTGCTGGGAGGACCGCGAGGCGACCTTCCTCATCGGCGGTGACCAGTGCACCCGGCGCTGCGACTTCTGCCAGATCGACACGGGCAAGCCCGAGGCGCTGGACCGGGACGAGCCGCGCCGGGTCGGCGAGTCGGTCGTCACGATGGACCTGAACTACGCCACCATCACCGGCGTCGCGCGCGACGACCTGGAGGACGGCGGCGCCTGGCTGTACGCGGAGACCGTGCGCCAGATCCACCAGCAGACGGCGGACCGCGCCGACGGCCGGACGAAGGTCGAGCTGCTGGCCCCCGACTTCAACGCGGTGCCGGAGCTCCTCGCGGAGGTCTTCGCCTCCCGCCCCGAGGTCTTCGCGCACAACGTCGAGACGGTGCCGCGGATCTTCAAGCGGATCCGCCCGGGCTTCCGTTACGAGCGCTCCCTCGACGTCATCACCCAGGCGCGGGACTACGGTCTGGTCACGAAGTCGAACCTGATCCTCGGCATGGGCGAGACCCGTGAGGAGATCAGCGAGGCGCTCCAGCAGCTGCACGACGCGGGCTGCGAGCTGATCACGATCACCCAGTACCTGCGTCCTTCCGTCCGGCACCACCCCGTGGAGCGCTGGGTGAAGCCGCAGGAGTTCGTGGAGCTGAAGGAGGAGGCCGACGAGATCGGCTTCTCCGGTGTGATGTCGGGCCCGCTGGTCCGCTCTTCCTACCGGGCCGGCCGCCTGTACCAGCAGGCGATGGAGAAGCGCGCGGCCACGCAGACCGTGTGAATCGGAGCACAAGTAGTTACCGGCCGGTAGTGGCCGGATCGGACGCGGCCCGTACGGCCCCGCAGCTCAGCGGGGACGTACGGGCCGCGCCGGCGTTCGCCCGGCCGTCCAGATGGGCCCATCAACGTTTCATCAGTGTTTGACCACCGGGTCACGCCCTGGTAACACCAGTCTGTGAGCCTGGTTTCACTCACCGCCACGACTCGCTCACACCCCCGCCTCGTCTCACCCGCAATCGAGGGAGGACCCCGCCCATGCCGGCCGCATCGACGCACGTCCGCGTCACCGCGATCCCGTCCGTCACCGACGCCCTGAAGGCCGTGGAGTCCCTGCTCCTCGGCGCCGGGCAGCGCACCGCCCGGCGCAACGCCTGGAACTCCGTCCTGGAGGACCGCCGTCGCGCCAAGGACCGGGTCGAGGCCCAGCACGTGATGGAGGTCGCGTCGGGCCGGGCTTCCCGGGCCACGTAAACTTCAGGACATGGCGAGGAAGGCAAACACGGGCAGCGCTGACGCTGCGACCCCCGGGCGACTCAAGCAGATCGCCCTCACGTACAAGATGACCCGAAAGGCCGACCCGAAGGTCGGGCTTGTCGTCGCAGGCGTGGGCATCGTCGTACTCGGTGTCCTCCTCGCGATCGGCTTCCTGATCGGTCACCCGGTCTACCTGGGCATCCTGGGCTTCGTCCTGGCGCTCCTGGCGGCGGCCATCGTGTTCGGACGGCGTGCCGAGCGCGCGGCCTTCGGGCAGATGGAGGGACAGCCCGGCGCGGCGGCGGCGGTGCTGGACAACGTCGGCCGAGGCTGGACGACGACCCCCGCGGTCGCGATGAACCGCAACCAGGACGTCGTGCACCGCGCGGTCGGCCGCGCGGGCATCGTGCTGGTGGCCGAGGGCAACCCGAACCGGGTGAAGACCCTGCTGGCGGCCGAGAAGAAGCGGATGAACCGCGTCGTGGTGGACGTCCCGGTGACCGACATCATCGTCGGCGACGGCGAGGGCCAGGTGCCGCTCAAGAAGGTCCGTACGACCATGCTCAAGCTGCCTCGGGTGCTCTCCGGCCCGCAGGTGACGGCGGCCAACGACCGGCTGCGGGCGATGGGCGACCTGATGAGCAACATGCCGCTGCCGAAGGGTCCGATGCCGAAGGGCATGCGGATGCCGCGGGGCGGGAAGATGCGCTGACGCGCCCGACCTGAACGAGAGAAGGGCCCCGGACCACACGGTCCGGGGCCCTTCTCGTGTCCCCGTGGATCAGATGCGGACCTGGACGGCGCCCGAGAGGCGGTCGTGGAGGCCGCGGCCGTCGCGGTCCCAGATGAGGGCCGGGATCGCCAGGCAGACGAGCAGGGAGCGGATGACCACGCGGGGCAGGCCGAGCCGGCCGCCGTTCACGGAGACGACCCGGAGGCCGAAGAGGCGCTTGCCGGGGGTCGAGCCGACGGTGCCGACGGTCAGCACGCTCAGGACGAGCAGCAGGCCGAGGGCCCAGTTGCCGGTGGCCTGGTTGTAGCCGTCGGTGAGCAGGCCGTATGCGATCAGCGTGCAGAGGGCCCAGTCGACGGCGAGGGCGCCGAGGCGCCTGCCGGGGCGGGCGATCGAACCGGGGCCCTCCTCGGGCAGCCCCAGCTGCCGGCCGCGGTAACCGAAGTCGACGCCTGCGTCCTCGGCCGCCGCGCGGGGGCCGGAGAGCCAAGATCCGAGTGCTTGCCTGTTGTCCACCCGACCACGGTACTGCGCCCGTTTTTGATCACTTCGGCCCGGGTCGGCGAACGGCGCCGCCGGGCGGGGCGGGCACCCACCCCGGTTAACTTCGACGAAACAATTGGGTCATGCTTGAGAAATCCCGTCTGCCTATGGTCGGGTCCAGCGTGTGCCACCGCACTGGCCGCACGAACCAGCTGCAAACCCCGCCCCTCCCCGGGCCGGGAGTAGGAGGAGTGGGATGTCCGAGACGCACGGGTTCCAGAACGCCGACGAGGTCAAGAAGTTCATCCAGGACAACGACGTCAAGATGGTCGACGTCCGCTTCTGCGACCTCCCGGGCGTGATGCAGCACTTCACGATCCCGGCGACGGCGTTCGACCCGTCGGAGGAGCTCGCCTTCGACGGTTCGTCGATCCGCGGCTTCCAGGCGATCCACGAGTCCGACATGGCGCTCCGCGCCGACCTGTCGACGGCCCGCGTGGACCCCTTCCGCCGCGACAAGACGCTGAACATCAACTTCTTCATCCACGACCCGATCACGGGCGAGCAGTACAGCCGTGACCCGCGGAACATCGCGAAGAAGGCCGAGGCGTACCTCGCCTCCACCGGCATCGCCGACACCGCGTACTTCGGCCCCGAGGCCGAGTTCTACGTCTTCGACTCGGTGCGCTTCGAGACCTCGGCGAACCAGGGCTTCTACCACATCGACTCCGAGGCCGGCGCCTGGAACACCGGTGCGGAGGAGAACAACCGCGGCTACAAGGTCCGCTACAAGGGCGGCTACTTCCCGGCCCCGCCGGTCGACCACTTCGCCGACCTGCGCTCGGAGATCTCCCTCGAGCTGGAGAACGTCGGCCTGCAGGTCGAGCGCCAGCACCACGAGGTCGGCACCGCCGGCCAGGCCGAGATCAACTACAAGTTCAACACGCTGCTCGCCGCCGCCGACGACCTGATGCTCTTCAAGTACATCGTGAAGAACGTCGCCTGGCGCAACGGCAAGACCGCGACCTTCATGCCGAAGCCGATCTTCGGCGACAACGGCTCGGGCATGCACGTCCACCAGTCGCTCTGGTCGAACGGCGACCCGCTGTTCTACGACGAGACGGGCTACGCGGGCCTCTCGGACACCGCCCGCTACTACATCGGCGGCATCCTCAAGCACGCCCCGTCGCTGCTCGCCTTCACCAACCCGACGGTGAACTCGTACCACCGCCTGGTCCCGGGCTTCGAGGCCCCGGTCAACATGGTGTACTCGCAGCGCAACCGCTCCGCCGCCATGCGCATCCCGATCACGGGCTCGAACCCGAAGGCCAAGCGCGTCGAGTTCCGCGCGCCGGACCCGTCCTCGAACCCGTACCTCGCCTTCTCGGCGCTGCTCCTCGCGGGCCTCGACGGCATCAAGAACAAGATCGAGCCGGCGGAGCCGATCGACAAGGACCTGTACGAGCTCGCTCCCGAGGAGCACGCGAACGTCCAGCAGGTCCCGACCAACCTGGAGGCCGTCCTCAACGCCCTCGAGGCGGACAACGAGTACCTCCAGGCCGGCGGTGTCTTCACCTCCGACCTGATCGAGACCTGGATCGACTACAAGCGCACCCACGAGATCGCCCCGATCCAGCTCCGCCCGCACCCGCACGAGTTCGAGCTGTACTTCGACCTCTAAGCCGTACCGCGGTTCGTCACGAGGCCCGTCGCCCCCTTCCCGGGGGCGGCGGGTCTCGCCGTTTCCGGCCAAGATCACAGGAATGCGAACAGGTGACGAACTCTCGTGCGTACCTACGGGTAAGGGGTTCACGCTCCGCGACTGGTCGATAGCGTGTCGTCGTCGCGGCCGCCACACCCGGAGCACAGGGCTCCGCTGGGACTAGCTGGCGCGACTTGAGGACTGCCGACGTGACTCAGGCGGCTTTCGCCCCTGCAGAGACGCTCCGACTCCAGCCGTACACCGATCACTGCCGCGTCATCGCCGACGAGGGCGCGCACGTGGTCATCGGCGTCTCCCCGGGAAACAGTTATTTCACCGCCCAGCGGCTGCGCGAGCTGACGCGCTGGGGCATGGACCACTTCGACCAGGTCGATCTCGTCTACACCGATCTGCACGTCTCCGACATGTACGAGGCGCTGGGGTACGGGGCCGACGAGGCGCGACGGAAAGCCGTGAAGAACCTGCGGGGGGTGCGGGCGAAGGTCGCGGCCGCCGTGGCCGAGGCCGATCCCACGGGGGTACGGGTACGGGGCCGCGGGATGTCGGAGTTCGGCGACGTCCCGGCCTACCGCGCGCTGCACCGCACGGTGCTCGACGCGGTGGCGGCGGACCCCTTGGTGCGCGAGACCTGTGACGCGCTGACCGGGATCTTCCTGGCCGGGAAGCTGGCGCCGGGGCAGCGGACCGACGAGCGGCAGCGGGAGGTGTGCCGGGCGTACATCTGCGCCGAGGTGCCGCTGTTCCTGGACACCCCCGCGATCCTCGGGGTCCCGTCCTCGCTCAACTGCTACCACCAGGCACTGCCGCTGGCCGATCTGCTGTACGGCCGCGGGCCCGGGCTCCGGGCCTCGCGCAACCAGGGCCACGGAATCCTCACCCCCACCGACACCCCCGACCGAGGAGCCGCGCGATGAGCGTCGCCGTCGAGACCCTGCCGGCCTTCCCCTTCGACTGGGACGGGACCCGGCTGCCCGCCGAGGTCGAGGCGCTCCGCGCCGAACCCGTACGCCGGGTGCGGACGATCGCCGGGGCCGAGGCCTGGCTGGTCTCCTCGTACGAGCTGTGCAGGCAGGTCCTGGAGGACCCGCGGTTCAGCCTGAAGGACACCTCGGCGCCGGGCGCGCCGCGGCAGTACGCGCTGACGATCCCGCCGCACGTGGTGAACAACATGGGCAACATCACCGGGGCCGGGCTGCGCAAGGCCGTGATGAAGGCGATCAACCCGAAGGCGCCCGGCCTGGAGGAGTGGCTGCGGGCGCGGGCCGGGGCCCTGGTGGACGCGCTGGTCGCCGAGGGCGCGCCCGGGGAGCTGCGGGGCGCCTACGCCGACCCGTACTCGTCGGGGCTGCACTGCCGGATGCTGGGCATCCCGGAGGAGGACGGGCCGCGGCTGCTGCGCAGCCTGGACGTGGCCTTCATGAACGCCCCGTCCGAGATCGAGGCGGCCCGGCTCCACTGGGACCGGGACATCGCGTACATGACCGAGCGTCTCGACGATCCGGCGACGGGCGGGCTGATGGCGGAGCTCGCGGCGCTGCGCGAGGATCCCGAGTACGCGCATCTGACGGACGAGATGCTGGCGACGGTGGGCGTGACGCTGTTCGGGGCCGGGGTGATCTCCACCGCCGGGTTCCTGACGATGGCGCTCGTGTCGGTGCTGACCCGGCCGGACGTGCGGGCGGCGCTGACCGCCGGCGGCGGGCACGGGGTCGCCGGGGCGATGGACGAACTGCTGCGGGTGAACCTGTCCATCGGCGACGGGCTGCCCCGGCTCGCCCTGGAGGACGTGCGGCTCGGCGACGTCGAGGTGCGGGCCGGTGAACTGGTCCTGGTGCTGGTGGAGGCCGCGAACCACGATCCGCTGCACTTCCCGGACCCGCTGGCCTTCCGGCCGGACCGGGAGAACGCCGCCGACCACCTCTCCTTCGGCGGCGGTCGGCACTACTGCCCGGCGACGGCGCTGGGCAAGCGGCACGCCGAGATCGCCCTGGAGACGCTCCTCGACCGGCTGCCGGAGCTGCGGCTCGCGGTGCCGGTCGAGCAGCTGGTGTGGCGCACCAACTTCATGAAGCGGCTCCCGGAGCGGCTGCCGGTGGCCTGGTAGCCGGTGGGCGGGTGACGGGCGCGGTCCGGTGACGGGCGGCGCCCGGTGTCGGCGCTGCCCGGTCGCCTTGCCGGGCAGCGCCCCTCCCCCGTCAGCGCCCGTAGCGGATCAGGGCCCTGACCATGCGGCAGGTGGTGTCGGAGGGCGGGTGGATGCCGAGGGTCTCGGCGGTCGTGCGTATCGTCGCGTTCGTCGCCTTCGACGGGACGTAGACGCCGGCGTCGAGGAGGGCGATCGCGAGGCGCATGGCCTTCAGACGGCGGTTGTGCGTCACGTACCACTCGCGGGGGCGGCCCGCGGGGAGCGGCTTCCTCTGGAGCAGCTTCCACGGTTCGAGGGACGGTGTCCGGATCACGGCGAGAGCCATGGGCTACCTCCTGGCGAACGACGGGGTGCGGGCCCTCCCCGGGACCCTCACCTTCTCCCACCATTTTAGTGACCCCCACTGACAATCGCCGCTGGCCAGAGGGGGTTTGGGGGGTGGTGGAGAGGGCTCTGGGGGGTACCGTGGGGGCATGGAGATCTGGATCAATCCCGCCTGTTCCAAGTGTCGCAGCGCCCTCACCCTCCTCGACGCCGAGGGCGCCGACTACACCGTCCGCCGCTACCTGGAGGACGTGCCCTCGCCCGACGAGATCCGGCAGGTGCTCGACCGGCTCGGGCTCGAACCGTGGGACATCACGCGGACGCAGGAAGACGCCGCCAAGGAGCTCGGGCTGAAGGAGTGGGCCCGGGACGCCGAGAGCCGGGAGCGGTGGATCGAGGCCCTCTCCGCGCACCCCAAGCTGATCCAGCGGCCGATCATCACCGCCGAGGACGGCACCGCCGTCGTCGGCCGGTCCGAGGAGGCCGTGCGGGACGCCCTGTCCCGTTAGGGCGTCAGAAACGCCGTCAGGACCTCCAGAGCCCTCGGCGGCAGGGTCGCCGGAAGGGTGTGGTGGGTGGCCCCCGGGACGGTGTCCGTCCGCAGGCCGAGGGCCTTCGCCCGCTGCGCCACCTCGCGTGCGTCGTGCGCCCGGCTGCCCTCCGCGAGGAGGACGAGGGCCGGCGGGCGCAGGGCCGCGAGTTCGGCGGGGGTCGGGCGGGGACCGGTGACCGGGCGGCGGCTCGGGCGTTCGGCGGCCAGGGCGTCGAGGCGCCGTACCAGCGGGTCGTGTTCCGCGCCGCCCGACTCCCACGCCAGGAACGCCGCCGTGCGCGCGGCCGTGGGGCGGAGCAGTGTCGGCAGGGCCCGCAGCAGGTAGCCGGGGCGGAAGCCGGCGAAGCAGCCCGTCGGGTCGAGGAGGGCCAGGCGGTCGGTGCGGTCCGGGGCCGCCAGGGCGTACCGGAGCGCGATCCAGCCGCCGTACGAGTGGCCGCAGAAGGCCGCCGAGGAGAGTCCGAGGCCGTCGAGCACGGCGTCCAGCCAGGCCGTGAGGTCGGCGGCGGTACGGATGGGGCGGCCGTCCGGCCGGCTGCGGCCCGGCCCGCCGACGAGGTCGACGGCGTACACCCGGTGCGTGGCGCCGAGCGCCTCGGCCGTGGTGCGCCAGGAGGCGGCGGTCGATCCGCCGCCCGGCAGGAGGAGGACCGGCGGGCCGTCCTCGGGGCCGTGCCGCAGGAGGTGCGTGGCGCCGTACGGGGTGGGGAGTTCCGCGACGGTGGTGGAGCGGGGCCAGGCCGCGAGGAGTTCGTCGTACGCGGAGTCGAAGGCGGAGGCGGAGGCGGGGGCGGAAGCGGGAGCGGGAGCGGGGGCGGCGGAGTCGGAAGCGGAGTCGTGGGCGGAGTCGGCGGCCGGGGGCATTCCCTTGTCCTCTCGTTCGGCGATAATCTCGCTCAGCGAGATAATAGGAGGACGCGGTGGCCGAGTCACCCGAGCTGACCATCTTTCATCTGCTGCGCGAGGTCACCGTCGAATACGGCCTCCGGCAGGGCGAGTTCGCCGCACGCAACGGCATGCACCCCACCGACGTCCGCGCCCTGATCAGCCTCCTCGACGCCGAGCGGGCCGGCACCGACACGACCGCCGGGCGCCTCGGCGAGCGGCTCGGACTCAACTCGGCCGGCACGACCGCCGTCGTCGACCGGCTCGCCCACCTCGGCCTCGTCGCCCGCGTCCGCGACACCCGGGACCGGCGGCGCGTGCTCCTCGTGGTGGAGGAACGGGCCAAGGAGCTCGGCCGGGCGCACTTCGGGCCGCTCATCGACGGAGCCACGGCCCTGCTCGGCACCTTCGAGGAGCACGAGAAGGAAGCCGTACGACGGTTCCTGAGCGGCGTACGGGACCTCCTCGGCGACACCGGGGAGGAGCGGTGAGCGGAACCGACGCCCAGGGCCCCGGGGCCGACCTGCACCTGGACCTCGCCGCCGCCGGCGGCCGCCGGGCCGCGCTCGTCGAGGCCCTGCGCGCGGCCGTGCGCGACGGCCGGCTCGCCCCCGGGACCCGGCTGCCGCCCTACCGGTCGCTCGCCGCCGACCTCGTCATCGCCCGCAACACCGTCGCCGACGCCTACGCCGAACTCGTCGCCGAGGGGTGGCTCACCTCCCGCCAGGGCTCCGGGACCCGGGTCGCCGACCGGGTCGCCGCGCCCGCCCCCGGGCCGCCGCGGCCGCCCGCGCCCGCCCCGCTCCCGTACGACCTCGTCCAGGGCAAGCCCGACCCCGCCGCCTTCCCGCGCGCCGCCTGGCTCGCCTCGTCCCGGCGCGCGCTCACCGCCGCCCCGCACGAGGCCTTCGGGATCGGCGACCCGCGGGGCCGGGTCGAACTCCGGCTGGCGCTCACCGAGTACCTCGGGCGCGTCCGGGGCGTCCGCACCACCCCGGACCGCATCGTGATCTGCTCGGGCGCCGCGCACGCCCTGCGGCTCCTCGCGCGGGTCCTCGGCGGCCCGGCGGGCACCTGGGCCGTCGAGGCGTACGGACTGCCCTTCCATCGCGGACTCCTCGCCGAGGCCGGGGTGCGCACGGTGCCGGTCGACGTCGACGGGGACGGGGCGCGCGTCGCCGACATCCCCCGCCCCGCGCGGACCGTGCTCCTCACCCCCGCCCACCAGTTCCCCACCGGCGGGCCGCTGCACCCCGAGCGCCGGGCCGGTGTCCTGGAGTGGGCGCGGGCCTCCGGCGGACTGGTCGTCGAGGACGACTACGACGGGGAGTTCCGCTACGACCGGCGGCCGGTGGGCGTCGTCCAGGGTCTCGACCCCGAGCGGACCGTCCTCGTCGGCTCCGCCAGCAAGGCCCTCTCCCCCGCCCTGCGGATCGGCTGGATGTGCCTTCCGGCGGCGCTCGTGGACGAGGTGGTCGCCGCGAAGGGCCTCCGGGAGCCGTACGCCTCCGCGACCGAACAGCTCACCCTCGCCGACTTCCTCGTCTCCGGGGCGTACGACCGGCACGTGCGGCGGATGCGGCAGCGGTACCGGGGGCGGCGCGACCGGCTGACGGCCCTGCTCGCCGAGCGCGTGCCGCAGGCGCGCGTGACGGGCATCGCCGCCGGACTGCACGCCGTGGTGGAACTGCCGCCGGGCACGGAGCGGCCGGCCCTCGCCGCGGCGGTCCGGCACGGTGTCGCCGTGGAGGGCCTTGCCTCCTACCGCCATCCCGAGGCCCGGGGCCCGGCCCGTCCCGACGGGCTCGTCGTCGGCTACGCCACCCCGCCGGAGCGGCTGTACGGGGCGGCGCTCGACGCGCTGTGCGCCGCCCTGTCGGAGGCGCTGGCGGACGCGCCGTCCTAGGGGATGCCTTGCCGGTCAGGCCGGGCTCGCCGTCACGCCTCGGGGCTCGTGGCGCCTTCCGCCTTCGTCTCCGCCTCCGTCAGGATCTCCGTCAGGCGCAGGCCGAAACGGGCGTCGCAGGCGTCGGGCTCGCCGGAGCGGGCCGCGCCGACCAGGGCGTCCACCGCCGCGCCGAACGCACCCACCGCGCCGTCCCAGCCCGGCAGTACGGCCTTGCCCCCGGTGCCGTACAGGGTGAGGGCCGCCTCCGCCGCCTCCGGCGGGGCGCTCAGGGTGAGGGTGGCCGTGCTGCCCGCGCCCGAGGCGTGACGGAGGACCAGGTGGTGGGTGTCCGCCGGGCCCCGGGCGGCGGTGATCTCCGTGACGTCGCCGAGGACCGGCAGCAGGACCGACAGGACGTGCGGGCCCACGTCCCACAGGCCGCCCTTCTCCCGCCGCCAGGGCGAGGCGGCGTACGCGCTGCTCGAACCCGTCCCGTACAGCGAGCCGAGCCAGTGCGCCTCGCCGAGGAACCAGCCGCCGGCCGCCGCCTGTTCCTCGATCCAGCGGGCCGTCGGCTCCGCGAAGCGCAGCGTGCAGAAGACCACCGAGGCGACCCCGGCCGCCTCCACCGCCTCGGCCACCTTCCGCGCGCCCGCGACGGTCGTGGCGACCGGCTTGTCCAGCAGGACGTGACAGCCGGCCTCCGCCGCCCGGACCGCCAGCGGGGCCTGGACGTCCGGCGGGAGCGCGAGGGCCACGGCGTCGCTGGCCGCGAACAGGGCGTCCACGTCCTCGTACGCGCGCGTGCCCGAGGCCTCGGCGAGCGCGGCCGCCGCCTCCGGGCGTCTGCCCCACACCCCGCTGAACTCGATCCCCCGGTGCGCGGCCAGGGCCGGCGCGTGCGTACGACCGGCCCAGGGGCCGGTGCCGAGGAGTCCGATGCGGGGCCTGTCGCCCAGGTGCTTCGCCATGCCCCCAGTGTGCCGGGTGGGTCCGACAACGGCCTTCCCCACCCGGTCCGGGCCCAAGGCCCCACTCGGTCCGTCGCCCCGTGCCCCGCCCGGTGCTCGGGCCCCGGCGCCGTAAACCGCTCGACTCCTTCCCCCCGCCCGGTGCTAGCGTTTCCGGGCCGGCCGCGGGACTCCGGTGCGACTTCCGGAACCTGCCTCTGAAGCAACGTCTTCGCTGTTCGCACCCCCATTCCCCGGCCGGCACCCACGGCTTGGGAAAGGGAGGGGTCGTGTCCGAGCTCGTCGCCGCCGAGGACGTCCTCCTCTTCGTCAACGCCGCCGTGACCGCCACCGGTCAGCGCGAGTTCCGTTCCACGGCCGCCGCGCAGCACTTCTCGCTCCGCTTCGTCCACGAGTACGTCCGGGTCAACTACCGCCCCGTGTACGCCGCCGCCCTCGCCTTGGACATCAACCACCACAACGCCGCCCTCATCGTCGAGCAGCTGCTGCGCACCGCCGACGAGGCGGGCGGCCCCGAGGAGAAGCGGGCCGAGGGACGGCTGATCGCGGCCCGGCTCGCGCTGCTGCCGCCGCAGCGGGTCTACCGGCTGTTCCGCGCGCTGCGCGCCGCCGGGGTCAACAACCGGCGTACGCGCGCGATCACGCGCGCGTGGCTCGCGGCCCGGCCCGACCCGGCCCTGGACGCGGTGAAGTACCGGAGCGGGCTCAAGGCCGCCCTCCGGCACGTCCACGGGCGGCTGCCCGACCCCGAGACCGGCGACTTCCTCTTCGCGCCCGGCCGCCGCGTCCGGTACGAGAACCCGACGCTCGACGCCTTCCGCCGGGCCCGCTACGAGCAGAGCGCGCTCTACGAACTGCCGTTCACCGTCGCGGAGGGCTTCGCCGCCCGGCACGGCGTGCCGCGCGAGCTGTTCCTGGAGCGGATCGCGCCCCGGATGACCCGGCTCGAACAGCTCAGGACCGAGCGGGCCGCCGACCTGACCGTCATGCCGCTGACCCGCCTCGCGCTGTACGTCCTGTCGCTGCCGTACGGGGAGCGGGTGGCCCGCCGGGCCGAGCTGACGGCCGCGCTGCGGGCCGCCGCCCGGCGCGCGGCCGGGCCGTACGCCGGGAGCTGGGGACGGGTCGCGGCCGTGCTCGACGACAGTTTCTCCTCCTCCGGCTCCGCGGTGAAGCGGCGCCGTCCGCTGGCGGTCGCCCTCGGCTGCCACCACCTCCTCGAGGCCCTCGCGGCGCCCGGGGCGTACACCCCGCTCTGGACCTCGGGCGGCGACGATCCGCTGCTCGTACGGCCGTACGGCCCGACGCCGCTCGGCACCCGGATCCTGGACGCGCTCGACACCGGCCCGGAGCGTCTTGTGATCGTCTCGGACGGCTGGGACAACGCGCCGCCGGGGCTCGCCGGCGAGGTGCTGCGGGTGTGGCGCTCGCGGCTCGACCCGGAGCGGCGGACGAGCGTGGTGCACCTGAACCCCGTATACGACGCGGAGGGCTTCGATGTGCGCCGGCTGGCCCCGAGCGTGCCCGTCGCGGGAATCCGCGACGCGGAGGACCTGGCGGCGCTCGTGGAGATCGCGCAGTTCGCCGAGGGGCGGACGGGGTTCGCGGAACTGCGGGCGTATCTGGACCGGCGGGTGGAGCTGTTCCTGGCAGGGGCGACGGGAGAGGGGGCCCGGGGGTGAGCCGGATCGATCTGAGCGGGCTCGACGTGCGGCCCGCGCAGGTGTGGGGCGGGGTACGGCTCGTGCCGCTCGTCCGGGCCGAGCCGGTGCCGGGCCTTCGGCTGCACCGGGAGGTCTACGGCGGCTTCGGCGCGGTCGACCTGCCCGACCGCACCACCTACCTCTCGTACGTCCCGCACGGCTTCGTCGCCGACTGGACCGGGACGGGGTCGGGCGCGGAGTCCGCCGCGTACGGGACCCGGCTCGGCGGGGAGGTGACGGCGGCGGACAGCATGCCCGTGCGCCGTCTCCACCGGATGGCCAAGCGGCGCCGCGACAAGGACGGACGCGCCGAGCGCAGGCTCCGCTTCCTGCCGCTGCACCTCGCCCTGGAGGGCTACCTCGCGCTGCACTTCGGCGGGCCGTCCGTGGTCTGGGACGAGTGGTCCCGGGAGGCGGTCCGGCACGGCCTCTCGCCACGCTCCGAGGCGGCGTACGCGGGGTGGAGCGTGCCGGGGCTCGCGGAGGCGCTGCGGATCTTCGAGCTGCACCCGGGCCAGTGCGGCATGCTCCTGTACGTCGCCGACGCGCTCGCCGCGGCCTTCGTCGTCCCGCATCCGGAGGACTACCGGCTGCTGCACCCGACGCTGGTCGAGGACCTGTACGGGGAGCTGGTCCACCAGTACGCGTACTACGGCGCCCCCGTGCCCGAGTTCACCGCGCGCATCCGGGACGGGGCCGGCGGCGTCCGGAGCCTCGCGGACCTGCGGGCGGCGGCCCGGGAGCAGGAGCGGGCCTGGGCGGCGGCGCACGACGGCCTCATGGCGCGGGACCTCCTGGAGACCTCGTACGCCTTCGAGCGGGTGCAGCGGATGGGGCCGTTCGACCTGTACCGGTTCCTGCCGCCGTTCCTGCGGGGCGGGGCGGAGCAGCACATCGGGGAGCTGATCACCGACCGCAAGGGGCGGACCGTCTATCTGAAGACGTTCCGACTCTCGGAGAACCAGATCCGAAAGGGGCACCTGCTGCGGCGGCTCGCCGACTGCGACTGGCACCTGGGGAGGACGGCGGAGGCGCTCGGCACCTCGTACGCGGAGGTCGTGCGGCGGATCCGGAGCGCCGGGCTCGACCCGCTCCTGAACGCCCATGTGGTCACGGAACGGCTCCGCGAAGATCAGGAAAGCTGAGTAACACGGGGTTCACATTCGGGCAACCGACGGGAAATCCCGTGTTGCGAAGCTGCGACCGGACACAGACACCGCAGCTTCTCGCAGCGTCGCGAGCCGCCGCGACACCCGCAGCAGCACGCCCAAAGGATGAGGCCCGTGACCTTCAAGGCTGAGTACATCTGGATCGACGGCACCGAGCCGACCGCGAAGCTTCGTTCGAAGACGAAGATCATCGTGGGCGGGGGCGCCGCGCTCGGCGAGCTGCCGATCTGGGGCTTCGACGGTTCCAGCACGAACCAGGCCAAGGGCCACGCCTCGGACCGTGTTCTCAAGCCGGTCTTCGTCTGCCCGGACCCGATCCGCGGCGGCGACGACGTCCTGGTGCTGTGCGAGGTCCTCAACACGGACATGACGCCGCACGAGTCCAACACGCGTGCCGCGCTGGCCGAGGTCGCCGCGAAGTACGCCGCTCAGGAGCCGATCTTCGGCATCGAGCAGGAGTACACGTTCTTCGAGGGCACCCGCCCGCTCGGCTTCCCGGTCAACGGCTTCCCGGCCGCTCAGGGCGGCTACTACTGCGGTGTCGGCGCGGACGAGATCTTCGGCCGCCCGATCGTCGAGGCGCACCTGGAGAACTGCCTCAAGGCCGGTCTCGGCATCTCCGGCATCAACGCCGAGGTCATGCCCGGGCAGTGGGAGTTCCAGGTCGGCCCGCTGGCCCCGCTGGAGGTCTCGGACCAGCTGTGGATCGCCCGCTGGCTGCTGTACCGCACGGCCGAGGACTTCAACGTCTCCGCGACGCTGGACCCGAAGCCGGTGAAGGGCGACTGGAACGGCGCGGGCGCGCACACCAACTTCTCGACGAAGGCGATGCGCGAGGGTTACGACGCGATCATCACCGCCGCCGAGTCCCTCGGCGAGGGCTCGAAGCCGCTCGACCACGTCAAGAACTACGGCGCCGGCATCGACGACCGCCTGACGGGCCTGCACGAGACCGCCCCGTGGGACCAGTACTCCTACGGCGTCTCGGACCGCGGCGCCTCGGTCCGCATCCCGTGGCAGGTCGAGCAGGACCAGAAGGGCTACATCGAGGACCGCCGCCCCAACGCCAACGTGGACCCGTACGTGGTGACCCGCCTCCTGGTGGACACCTGCTGCGAGGCCCTGGCCAAGGCCGGCCAGGTCTGACCCGCACCCTCTGAAGGGGCGCCCACCGTCAGGGACGGGGGGCGCCCCTTCGGCATGCGCACGGGGGTCCGGGAGGCACCCTCTCTCCCGGCATGTGGGAAGGATGACACGGGGTTTGGCCGGCAGAGGGGTCGTCGACGGCATTCCCTTCTGGTTCAATAGGGATATGGCCATCACTCAGAACGACACCGCGACGGGTCGTCACGACCTCGAGCCGTTCTGGCCTTCCCGGCAGCACCACGACTTCGACCGGGTGTGTTGCCGCGCGAGGAACGCGTCGGCCCTCTAACGCCCCGATCGGAACGGTCCGATCCCGGCCTTCGGCCGACGCGCACGACGTACGACTCCTGTCCGTTCGTTTCTTCGCGCGAAAGAGCTGAGACCTCATGGCCCAGACCGCTCACAGCACCCCCACCGCCGTCCGCCCCGGCCGTCATCGGCTGCGTGCCGTCGATCCCGACGAGATCGTCGACTTCGCCCAGGTCGCGGACTTCCTGCCGCCCGGCGCCACCCTGCTGCCCGCTCCCCCGCACACCCTGCCCACGCTGCCGGGGCGGCCGCCGATGGTCGGCTACCTCGTGCTCGTCCCCGCCGACCAGCAGGCGCGGCTGCCGCTCGCGGCTCCCGCGCCCGTGGCCGCCGCGGTCGACGAGCCCGGTCCCGTGGTCATCGACGGGGTGCGGCGGGTCGCCGTCGTGGACGGGGTGGCGCTCGACCTGACGTATCTGGAGTTCGAGCTGCTCGCCCATCTGGTGGCACACCCCCACCGGGTGCACACCCGCGACCAGTTGGTCACCACGGTGTGGGGGTACGGACACGTCGGCGACGGGCGCACGGTCGACGTGCACGTGGCCCGGCTGCGGCGCAAGCTGGGCGCCGAGCACCGCCACACGATCCAGACCGTGCGGCGGGTCGGCTACAAGTACACGCCCTGATCCGTCAGTTCGCCTTCGCCCTCGTCCTGGACACCAGTCCCAGGACGAGGTCCACGGCGAGGAACAGCAGCAGGCTGATGCCGAGCAGCGGCACGAACCAGGCCACCAGCGCCGTGACCGCGAGCAGCGGGAGCAGCAGGGTGACCGGGATCCTCCGCCACGCCCCTCGGGCCGCCGGGCGGCCCGGGCGGCGCAGCCACCACATCCGGTAGCCCCACAGGATCAGAAGGATCAGGGAGAGCGCCAGGGCGGCGAGCGCCAGCTGGTTGAACAGGCCGAGGAACACGCCGGTGTGCCCGTCGATGCCTATCCGGGTGAGCTTGGCCAGCAGCGGGTAGTCGGCGAAGCGGAGCCGGTCGAGGACCGTGCCGTCCGCCGGGTCGAGCGCCACCGAGTCGAGCTCAAGCGGGAACTGGGTGTCGGTCTCCTTGACCACGTACCCCTTGCCCCCGGTCGGCAGGACCAGGGAGATCTTCGGGCTGTCGATGCCGGCCGCCCGGGCGGCGTCGAGTGCCTTGTCGAGGCCGATGTCCGGGCCCTGGGCGGCGGCGCCGCCGGTGTGGGCGCCGCCGTGGCCCTCGTGCTCCGAGGAGCCGCCGGCCACGCCGCCGACGGTCGCGGTGAGAGTGGGGGTCGCGCCGCCGAGGCCGTCCTGGACGATGCCGATGTTCTCGCCCGCGTACCGCGACCAGGTCAGGCCCGTCGCCGAGAGCAGGACGAGACCGGTCACGGCCCACAGGCCGACCGAGCCGTGCCAGGACAGGGTGCGGCGGCGCGAGGCCGGACCGCCCTCCGGTACGAACAGGGCGCGGCGGTTCCTGCGGCGCCGGCCGAGCCAGAGCAGCAGGCCGCCGAGCGCGATGACCCAGAGCCAGCTCGCGGCGAGTTCGCTGTAGTTGCGGCCGGTCTCGCCCAGGTGCAGATCGCGGTGCAGGCCGTCGATCCAGGTGCGCAGCGGCAGGGCGCCGGAGCTGCCGTAGCTGGGCAGCTGTCCGCGTACGTCACCGGTGTACGGGTCGACGAAGACGGCCAGCTGGGTGTCCTCGGGGACGTCGGGGTCGGCCATCAGGACCCGGGTGGTCGCGCCGGGTTCGGCGCCGGGCCAGACGGCGGTGACGGTGCCGTTCGGGTTGACCTTGCGGGCGATGTTCACCTGCTGGGAGAGCGGCAGGGTGGTCTCGCCGACGGGGACCTCCAGCTCGTGCGCGTACACGACCTTCTCGGCCTGGAAGGAGAGCGCGTAGAGCAGGCCGCTGGCGGCGGCCACGAGGAGGAACGGGGCGACGAGGACGCCCGCGTAGAAGTGCATGCGCAGGACGAGGGGGCGCAGTGCGCTCCAGGCCGTGGGCTTCGCCGGGGCGGCGGGGGAGGCGGGGGCGGGGTGCGACGGTGGCGCCTCGGTGGTTTCCGGGCGTGCGGGATCGTCGATGGTCATGACGTGGCTGTCCTTGGAGTTCGGTGCAGACAGGGGGAAGGGACCCCCGGGTCAGACGTGTGCTCCGAGGGCCGTGGCGCGGGGTACGGACAGCCGGGGCGGACCGCGCCGGGAGAGGGTGTGCGCGAGGACGACCGTGGGCGGCCGGTGGGCGTCGCGCCGGGCCCGGCGGACCGGGCGGCGCGGGAGGTCGGGGACCCGCACGCGCGCGACGAGCAGGCGCAGGGGTGTGAAGGCGTACGCGAGGGCGGCTCGGGCGAGCGTGAGGAACGCGGCCTCGCCGTGGGCCAGCCAGAGGCCGCAGAGGAGTGCGGCGAGGAGGTGGGCGGCGAGCATGCCGGTGCTGGAGCTCATGTCCATGCCAGAGCTCATGTCCATGCCGCCGCCCATTTCCATGTTCATGTCCGCGGGCATGGTGGGGGCCGTCGGCATGGTGTGGTGCATGGCGTGCATGGCGTGCGTCCCAGTCGGCTCCCGCGGTGGCGTCGCCACCGGGTGGCCCGTGTCCCCCGCCCGTGACCCCGCCATCGAGAACATCAGATGCAGGGCCCCCTGGAGGGCGAACAGCGCGCCCGCGATCGTCGCCGCGCCCCGGCGCCGGCCCGCCGCCGCCCAGGCGACGACCGCCGTCACGGCGAAGGCGCCGAGGAGGGTGAGCGCCGGAAGCTGATGCGCAGACATGGACGAATGCCCCACGGCGGCCAATGTCACGCACACCACCGCGAACAGGGCGGCTCGCAACACGCGCAGAGGCGATCGGGCATTCGTCATCGCCCGTCATGGTGTCACCCCGCCCCACGCGGGACGAGACCCCCTCGGGAAGTGATGACGTTCCTCCCGCGGCGGAATCCTCCGGAAGCGAAAGTCCTGGTCCCGGGCGGTGCCGCCGGGCAGGCTCGGGACCATGAGACTTCTGGTGCTCGGTGGTACGGAGTTCGTGGGCCGCGCGGTCGTCGAGGCCGCGCTCGACCGGGGATGGGAGGTGACCGTCTTCCATCGCGGCCGGCACGCGCCCCCAGCGGGCGTCACCTCGCTGATCGGCGACCGCACGACCGGTCCCGACGGGCTCGCCGCGCTCGCCACGGGGTCCTGGGACGTCGTCGTGGACACCTGGTCGGCGGCGCCTTCGGCGGTGCGGGACGCGGCGCGGCTGCTCACGGACCGGGCCGGGCGGTACGCGTACGTGTCGAGCCGTTCGGTGTACGCGTGGCCCGCGGCCGCCGGGCTCGCGGAGGACGGCCCGCTGGTCGAAGGGTCGCCGGACGACGGTGACGTGCCGTACGCCGAGGCCAAGCGGGGTGGTGAGCTCGCCGCCACGGCGGCGTTCGGGGCGGACCGGACGCTGCTCGTCCGCGCGGGTCTGATCCTCGGCCCGTACGAGAACGTGGGCCGGCTCCCCTGGTGGCTCGGCCGGATCGCGCGCGGCGGCTCCGTGATCGCCCCCGGGCCCTCCTCGCTGCCGATCCAGTACGTCGACGCCCGCGACCTGGCCGAGTGGACGCTCGACGCGGTGTCCGCCGGGCTCTCGGGGCCGTACAACCTGATCTCGCCGCCCGGGCACACCACCATGGGCGAGCTGCTCCACGCCTGCGTACGGGCCACCGGCGCCGGCGCCGAACTGCGCTGGACCGCGCCCGAGGCGCTCGTCGCGGCCGGGGTGGCGCCCTGGTCGGAACTGCCGGTGTGGCTGCCGCCGGGCGAGACGTACGACGCGATCCACCGGGCCGACGTCTCCCGGGCCGTGGCGGCCGGGCTGCACTGCCGCCCCGTCGAGGAGACGGTCGCGGACACCTGGGCCTGGCTGGAATCGATCGGCGGGGTGGCGCCCCGGCGCCCCGACCGGCCGGAGGTCGGGCTCTCCCCCGAGCGGGAGGCGGAGGTGCGGGCGGCGCTGGGGACGGAGTGACGCTCCCCGAGGAGACGTCAGTCCTGAACCACCTCAAACTGCTCATATCCGGGTGATCCACTAACGTCGACTCGAACGCGCACGTACCGGAGGAGTCGACGCCATGCCCGCCATCCCCGCCACCTCCGTCGCCAACCTCCGCGATCTCGGCGGCCTGCCGCTCGGCGCCGGGCACTCCGTCCGCCCCGGCCTCGTCCTGCGGGCCGCCCAGCTCGACCGGCTGGACGCCGCCGAACCGGTCGTGGCCGGCCTCGGCATCCGTACCGTCGTCGACCTCCGTACCGAACACGAGCGCGCCGAACGGCCCGACCGGCTGCCCACCGGTGCCCGGCTGCTCGTCGCGGACGTCCTCGCCGACCACCTGGCCATCAGCGGACTGCCGCCCGCCGCCCGGCTGAAGGCGCTGCTGGCCGATCCGGCGCTCGCCGAGGAGCACCTCGGCGGGGGCCAGGTCCGCAAGGCCTTCGCCCGGACCTACCGGACCTTCGTCTCCGGCGAGGCCGCCCGCGCCGCCTACCGCGCGCTGCTCACCGAGCTGGGCGCGCCGGACGCGGGGCCGCTGCTGTTCCACTGCTCGGCGGGCAAGGACCGGACGGGATGGGCGGCGACGGTCGTCCTGACGCTGCTCGGTGCGGACGAGGCGACCGTGCGGGAGGAGTACCTGTCGGTCAACACGGCGGTACGGCAGGCGTTCGCGCCGATGATCGAGGGGTTCATCACCCAGGGCGGCGACCCCGACCTCGCGCTCGACCTCATCGGTGTCCTGCCGGAGTACCTGGACTCGGCGCTCGACGAGGTGGCAATCCGGCACGGGTCGATGGAGGCGTACGTACGGGACGGGCTCGGCGTCCCGGACTCGGTGACGGGGCGGATGCGGGAGCGGCTGACGGCGGGGGTGGGCTGAGCGGGGGCGGGGCGGGACCCGGCGGGCCGGGGTGACCATCGGAAGAATCGCTCGTTCTGCTGAACGTGAGCACCCAGGATCTCGTTCCCTCGCCCGTGGGCCCCGTTGACGTCGAGCAGGCCGAGGCCGCGCTCGTCGAGCGCTATCCGCGTCTCGTCCGCATCGCCTATCTCGTGCTGCCGCCGTCGCTCGGCCGCAACCGCCGGGTGCTGACCGCGCACGCGCTCGTCCAGCGTTCGCTGCCGCGCCGACGGGTGCCGGGGCCCGCCGTGCCGCAGCCGCGGGCGGCCGAGGACGCGGTCGATCCCGGTTACGCGTACGTACGGGGTGAGGTGCTGCGGCAGGCGCTCGTCGCGGGGCTGCCGCTGCGGCGCCTCGCGCTGCCGCGCCGGGCGCAGTTCCCGCCGCTGCTTCCGCACGTGTGGGGGCTGCGGCTGTTCCCCCGGGTGGGCGGGGCCGACGAACTCGCCCTGGACCAGCGGCTGTCCCGGCTCTCGGGGCCGGGCCGCGCGGCCTACGTCCTGCGCGGCCTGGAGCGCCAGGGCGACCCGGAGGTCCTGCGGGTGCTCGCCGCGGCGGGCGTGGAGGACCCGGAGTCGGCCCTGGCGGAGGCGGACGCGGTGGACGCGGTGGACGCCCCCGAGACCCGGCGCGCCCCCGGCACGCCTACCGACCACCCGGAGCGGGTCGGCGAACAGCCGGGCCCCGGCGACCGGGGCCCCACGCCCGGCCCGACCGGCACGGGGACCGCAACCGGGCCATCCGCCCTCGGCGCCGGCGCCGGCGCGGGCCGCCCCGGCGGCCACGGCACCGGCGGCGGTGCCGGCCGCCCGGCGGACGGCACCGGATCGGAAGGCGGCGAGGCCGAAGCCGGGCCTGGGGCCCGAGGCGGTGGGCGGACGGCGGCCGGGCCAGCCGCCGGTGGCGGCCCCGGTCGGCCGGGGGCCGGGGACCCGGCCGGGGTCGGCGGCGGTTGGCCGGAGGCCGGGCCGTCGGCCGGTGGCGGCGGTGGACGGTCAGGGGCCGGGGACCCGGCCGGGGTCGGCCGTGGGCGGCCGGGGGCCGGGCCAGCGGCCGGCGGCGGCGCCGGCCGGCCGGGGGCCGGGGACCCGGCCGGGGTCGGCCGCGGGCGGCCGGAGGCCGGGCCAACGGCCGGTGGCAGCGCCGGGCGGCCGGGAACCGGGGACCCGGCCGGGGTCGGCGGCTCGCGGGCCGGGGTGTTCGATCCGGGGCTGCGGCGTAGTGGGGTCGCCTTGCTCGAGTCGGATGAGTTTGATCCTTGTGCTCTGCAGGCGCGGCCCACCGATCTCGTGCGGCGGCGGCAGCACGTGCGGGCCGTGGTCGTCGGGGTCGTCGCGCTGCTCGTGTGCGGGGCGCTGCTCGGGCTGCCCGGGGACGGGTGGGGCAGAAACGGTGCTGCCGCGCCCTCGTACGCGCGTAACCCGGCCGCCGAGGCCGCTCTCGACCCCGCCGCGCTCAAGCGGGTGCCCCCGGCCGTCTGGCCGGTCTCCACCCGGCAGGACTTCTCCGTGTGGCCCGCGCGCGGCGGGCTCACCGGCGACCGCGCGCTGCTGCGGCGGGCGCTCGCCGTGTGGGCGCGGCCGGGGACGTCCGTGCACTCGTCCGCCACGCCCGGGACGCCCGTGGGCCCGCCGATGGGGCCGCCGCAGCTGCTCTTCGCCGGGGTGGTCGACGGGGCCCGGGTGGTGCTCCTGCACGACGGGCTGCGGGCCGTCCGGTACGCGGAGCCGGTCGAGGGGACGGCGGGCACGGCGCTGGACTTCGCGCGGACCGACGGGGCGGACACGGTCGGCTCGGCGGCCCTCGTCGTCTCCCGCGCGGCGGGCAACGTCCGCTACCTGACGGCCCCTTGGGTGAAGGAGACGGTGGTACGGGACCTCCTCGTACCCGGCAAGGCCCCGCTGCCGCTGCCCCGTGACGCCGCCGGGGTGACCGAGCCGATGACGAGCCCCGCCTTGGCGCAGGGCTGTACCCGCTGGAACACCCTTGAGGTGGTGGACGGTTCGGGGCGGCGGCTGCTCACCGATCTCGGCGAGCTGACCCCGGCGAGGCTGCTGTGGGGTCCGCCCGCCGCCCCGGCCGACGCCACGGGCGCGGAGGCCCGGGGGGCCTGGGCGCGGACCGCGTGCCAGTTGACGGCGGTGCGGGCGCACGGCGTCCGGTCCGTGAACGCCTGGCGGTTCGCCCGGCAGGCGCTGCCCGAGGGCGCGGGGCACGGCACCTGGCTGTGCACCCGCGCGGAGACCTGGCGGGGTACGGGGAGCCGGGTCCTCGCCCAGTTCCTGGTCCCGTCGCCCGCCGTGCCCGCCGCGCTGGCGGCCCGTTCGGAGGGTTCGCCCGCGTGCGGGGTGCGGGAGCCCCGGGTCCTGGCGGGCGTGCTGTGGCAGGCCCCGGGCGGCGGCTGGTACGTCCTCGCCGCGGGCAGTGCGGGGTTCACGGCCCTGGAGGTCTCGGGCGGGGTGAAGGGCCGGTCCGACGGTCCCGTGCTCGCGGTGCGGGCGGCGGCGGGGGCGCGCGCCGACCTGGGCGGGACCCTGGCGGACGGGACCAGGGTGGGCGCGCTGAGGTGAGCCCGGGCGGCGGCGAGGGGGCGGCGGGCGGTCGGCGGGCCCCCGCCGCCCGCCGCCCGCCGCGCTCGCCCGTCGTGGCGCCAAAAAGACGGTGCACAGGCCTGTTGTCACCGCCTTACCCCTCAGTACATTGACGCCATGTCTAATACGCAGCCTGCACCGGTGGCGTCGGAGCACGTCGAGCTCAAGGCCCGCAAGGTCTCCTTCGACTGGGAGGAGACCCCGCTCCACTGGGTGCCCGGCGATCCCTTCACCACGCACACCATCAACGTGCTGCACCTGCTGCTCCCGGCCGGCGAACGCTGGTTCGTGCACGTCTACCAGCAGGCGCTGCCGTACATCACCGACGACCGGCTGCGCGCGGACGTCATCGGCTTCATCGGCCAGGAGGCCATCCACTCCCAGGCCCACGACGACGTCCTGCCCCACCTCCGGGAGCAGGGCCTCGACCCCACCCCGTACACCGCGCAGGTCGACTGGTTCTTCGAGAAGCTCCTCGGCGACCGGACCCTGCCGCCGGGCCGGCCGCGCCGCTGGTGGCTGCTGGAGCGGGTCGCGCTGATCGCCGCGATCGAGCACTACACCGCCTTCCTCGGCAACTGGGTGCTCAACGCCGACGAGCTGGACCGGGTCGGCGCCGATCCGACCATGCTCGACCTGCTGCGCTGGCACGGCGCGGAGGAGGTCGAGCACCGCTCGGTCGCCTTCGAGCTGTTCATGCACCTCGACGGCGGCTACCGGCGCCGCGCCCGCACCTGGGCCCTCGCCTTCTCCGCGCTGGTCTTCCTCTGGCAGCGGGGCGTCCGCTTCTTCATGGAGAACGACCCGACGCTCCTCGAACGCAAGGCGTCGTTCGGCCAGTTCGTCCGCAAGGGCCGCCAGGGCGTGCTGCCCTCCACCCCGGACATGCTGCGCTCGATACCCCGCTACCTCAGCCGCGCCTACCACCCCTCCCAGGAGGGCGACACGGCGCAGGCGATGGCCTATCTGGCCTCCTCCCCCGGCGCCAACGGAGGCCGCTGATGCCCCGGTTCACCACCGTCGCCCTCGTCGCCGGGGCCGCGCTGCTGGTCCGCCGGGCCGTCCGCAGCCGGATGACCACGGCCCCGCTGTGGCCGATGCCCGCCCTCGACGAGCCCGTCTCCGGCTACGGCCGGGGCAGCACCGTCCCCCGCAAGGTCCGCGTCGCCTCGCGTACGACACCCGCCGAGGGGGTCGTCGAACTGCGCCTGGAGGGGCGCGGGTTGCCCGCCTGGCAGCCCGGCGCGCACATCGACCTCGTGCTGCCCTCCGGGCTCGTGCGGCAGTACTCGCTCTGCGGCGACCCGGCCGACCCCACCGCGTACACCGTCGCGACCCGGCTGATCGGGGCCGGGCAGGGCGGCCGGGGCGGCTCGCGCGAGGTCCACGAACAGCTCCACGAGGGCGTGGAGATCGAGATCCGGGGCCCGCGCAACCGCTTCCCGCTGGCCGAGGCCCCCGCGTACGTCTTCGTCGCCGGCGGCATCGGCGTCACCCCGGTCCTGCCGATGCTGCGGGCCGCCGAGGCCGCCGGGGCCGACTGGCGGCTGGTGTACTGCGGCCGGAGCCGGGCCACCATGCCGTATCTGGCGGAGATCGAGGCGCTCGGCCGGGCCGCCGACCGGGTGACCGTGGTCGCCGAGGACGAGTCGGGCCACCCCGACCTGGGGTTCCTCGCCGACGTGCCGGCCGAGACCCTCGTCTACTGCTGCGGCCCCGACGGGCTGATGGACGCCGTGGCGGCGGCGCTGCCGACGGGCCGGACCCCGCGCCTCGAACGCTTCTCGGCGGCGGCGACGACCGGCGGCACGGCCTTCGAGGTCGAACTGCGCCGCTCCGGGCGTACGGTGCGGGTGGCCGCCGACCAGTCGGTCCTCGCGGCGGTCCGCGAGGAGGTCCCGGGCCTGATGTACTCCTGCCGGCAGGGCTTCTGCGGAACCTGCCGGCAGCGGGTCCTGGAGGGCGAGGTCGACCACCGGGACGAGCTGCTCACCGAGGCCGAGCGGAGCGACTCGATGCTGATCTGCGTCTCGCGTTGCGCGGGGAAGCGGCTCGTCCTGGACCTGTGAGCGGCCTGGGCGCCGTGAGCGCTACGGCAGGACGAGCCAGTCGAGGGCGAGCGCGCCGAGGAGGCCCGCCACGAGCAGCCAGGTGCCGAGCCGCGTACGGCCGTTGCGGGACAGCTCGATCACGACCCCGCAGAGGATCATGGCGAGCCCGTAGACGCCGACGACCAGGACCGAGGTCCGGCTCGCGAGGCGGATCACCAGGACGACGGCCATCGCCACGAGCAGGACGGAGGCGACGGCGACCCGCAGCCGCCGCGCCTGCTTGGGCGTGAGCCCGTCCTGCTCGTCCAGCTCGTCCAGCTCGTCCTGCCCGGCCGGCCCGTCCCCCTCGTCGGCGGCCTCCGCAGCCTCGGCGGCGTCCGCGGCCCGCGCGGCCTCGGGGGTCTCTTCGCGTACGTCGTCGGCCTCTTCGGCCACAGGGGCCTCCGGGGCCTTGGTGGCCGGGGTGTCGCGGTCGGAAGCGCTCATGGGGCAGGAGCGTATCCGACCCCGTTAGGCTGTTCGTATGACGACCGGGGTGCGCCGCAGGATGGGCGTCGAGGAGCGCAAGCAGCAGCTGATCGGGGTGGCTCTCGAACTCTTCAGCCACCGCTCTCCCGACGAGGTCTCCATCGACGAGATCGCCGCGGCCGCGGGGATCTCGCGGCCGCTGGTCTACCACTACTTCCCCGGCAAGCAGAGCCTGTACGAAGCGGCGCTGCGACGGGCCGCCGACGAGTTGGCGGCCCGGTTCGTGGAGCCGCCGCAGGGGCCGCTCGGGGCGCGGCTGTTGCGGGTGATGGGCCGGTTCTTCGACTTCGTGGACGACCACGGGCCGGGTTTCGCGGCGCTGATGCGGGGCGGGCCCGCCGTGGGTTCGTCCACGACGAACGCGATGATCGACGAGGTGCGGCACGCCGCGTACGTGCAGATCCTCGCCCATCTCGGGGTCGCGGAGCCGTCCGCCCGGCTGGAGTTGGTCGTCCGTTCCTGGGTGTCGCTCGCCGAGTCGACGGCGCTGATCTGGCTGGACGGGCGCCGGGTGCCGCGCGCGGAGCTGGAGTTGCAGCTGGTGCACGACTTCGCGGCGCTGGCGGCGGTGAGTGCCGCGTACGACGCGGACATGGCGGAGATCCTGGTCGGGCTGCTCGCGGACGAGCCGGCCGACGGCCCCTTCGGGGACCTGGTGGCCCGGCTCGTCGCGCTGGTGCCCGTGGCCTCGCCGGAGGCGCCCTCCGTGCCCGGTCAGCGCTTGCGGTAGGACGGCTCGAGGTCCCGGATCTCGACGGACAGCCGTACGTTCTCCGGTGCCTTGAGGAACTCCGGCAGCAGGTCGAGGACGGCCTGGGAAAGGCGCGCCTTGAGCTCGTCGGCGCGGCCGGCCAGGAGCGCGATCTCGACGTGGACGAGGGCGTCCTCGGTCGTTCCGTCCCCGACGACCGTCTCCGCTGCCTCGCGGAACCGTGTCTTGCAGGCGTCGAGGGTGGTGTCGACCGTCTTCACGACGAGCGGGTGCAGGGCGAGCGCGAAGCCGCGCCGGTCGAGGGGCGCGGAGTGGTCGACGGTGATCTGCGGCATGGGTTCGCTCCCGGTGGTGAAGGCGTCTGGCCACACCCTTACGGTGATCTCCATGACGGCACAAGTGACCTTCCGGCAGGCGGACGAGCGGGACCTGGACCTGCTGGCGGGAATGTACGACGGCGCGGCCCGGTGGATGCTGCGGAACGGGATCGACCAGTGGAAGCCCGGCGGGAAGCCCGTCTCGCACTTCCGCGCCCGCGTCGCCGCCGGGGAGGTGTGGCTGGCCACTCGGGACGGTGCGGCCGTGGGGGCGTACGAACTGTGGTGGGAGGACGAGCAGGCGTGGGGGCCGCAGCCGCCGGTCGCCGGGTACGTGCACCGGCTGATGACCGACCGGGCGTCCGCGCCGAGCGGGACGGGGCGGGCGCTGCTCGCGCACGCGGAGGGGCGCATCGCGGCCGGGGGCCGGTCGGTGGCGCGGCTGGACTGTCTGTCGAACAATCCGCGGCTCCGTACGTACTACGAGGCCGCGGGGTACCGTGCCGTCGGCGAGGAGCCGGGGAAGCTCGCCGCCGACGGCACGACGTACGGGGTGGTCCTGATGGAACGGGCGCTCACCCCTCGGTAGGCGTCAGTTCGCCTTGAAGACCGCCACCGTCCGCGCCGGGACGGTGAAGGTGCCCGAACCGGCCTCGTACGAGGCCGACTTCACGACCGGGTCCGAGCCCGCCGCCTGCACCGGGTGCAGGGCGTAGGAGGAGCCGGCCAGGCCGGTGACCCGCTGGGCGGCGCTCCGCGGGCTCGCGTTGAGGACGACGACCAGGTCGCCCAGGCGCATCGTGATGACGCCGGGGGTCTCGTCGGTGCCCGAGAGCGGGAAGGTCAGGGCCTCCTGCACCTGCCCGGCCGTGGCCAGGGAGAAGACCGGCTCGGTGGTGCGGATCTTCTGCAGGTCGCGGTAGGCGGCCGAGGCGCCGTCGATCTGCGCGCAGCCGACCGTCAGGGCCGGGTTCACGAGCAGCGGCTTGCCGAAGCCCCACTTGGCCTTGTTGTCGGGGGCCGGGGGCAGTCCGCGGCCGAAGCCGTTGCCGTCGGCGCAGTCCCAGTGGATCGCGTTGAACCAGTCGCCACTGTCGTACGAGTTCCGGTCGAGGGACTTGGAGCGCAGCAGGTCCGAGCCCGCCTGGGAGAGCGCCGGGCCCTGCGAGAGGGTGGCGGTGGCCATGGCGAGGACCTGCATGCGGGCCCGGTCGGCGGCCGGCGTGCCCGCCGGGAGCTTGAAGGCGAGCGCGTCGTACAGGGACTCGTTGTCGTGGGCGTCGGCGTAGGCGAGGGCGTCGCCGGGGGCGGCGGCGTATCCGGCGGGGGCGCCGTTGTAGTCGACCTGGCTGCCCTTGACCGTACGGCCCGAGGTGTCGGTGAAGGTGTAGTCGGCGAGGTTGCCGGTGAGGCCGACCTTGATCAGGTCCTGGTAGTGGAGGAGCCGGGCCTTCTGCTGCTCCGGGGTGCCGTTGGCGGTGGAGGTGTTGGGGTCGGTGTAGAGGCCGGAGGCGAAGCCCTGGACGCCGGGGTCCTCGTCGAAGGGGCCGCCGCCGCGGACGGCGTCGCGGGCCCGGTCGGAGAAGGTGGCGATGCCGGTTCCGGCCATGTTCTTCTGGGTGGCCTGGACGAAGCGGGCGTCGTCGGCGATCTCGCCGAAGTTCCAGCCTTCGCCGTAGAGGATGATCGCCTTGCCGTCGACGCCGTCCTTCGCGACGGTGAGGGCGTCGAGGGCCTTGCGCACCGCGAGGATGTTCTCCTTCGGGTGGTGGCCCATGAGGTCGAAGCGGAAGCCGTCGACCTTGTACTCCTTGGCCCAGGTGACGATCGAGTCGACGACGAGCTTGCCCATCATCGCGTTCTCGGGCGCGGTGTTGGCGCAGCAGGTGGAGGTGGCGACGGTGCCGTCGGCCTGGAGCCGCTGGTAGTAGCTGGGCACGATCTTGTCGAGGACGGACTTGTCGGACTGTCCGGCGGCGACGGTGTGGTTGTAGACGACGTCCATGACGGTGCGCAGGCCGTCGCCGTTGAGGGCCTGGACCATCTGCCGGAACTCGACCGTGCGGCGGGTGCCTTCGGGGTCGGTGGCGTAGGAGCCCTCGGGGACGGTGTAGTGCAGCGGGTCGTAGCCCCAGTTGTAGGCGTCCTTGGCCGCGGCGGCGGCCACGCAGGCCTGCTGTTCCTCGGAGTCGGGGGCGTAGACCGACAGGTCGCAGGCGGGGGTGGTCTGCGCGGACTTCTTCTCGGGGATGGTGCCGATGTCGAAGGCCGGGAGGAGGTGGACGTAGGAGGTGCCCGAGGCGGCGAGCGCCTTCAGGTGCTGTGAGCCCTTGCTGTTCTTGTCGGTGAAGGCGAGGAAGGTGCCCCTGTGGGCTTCCTCGGCCGTCGGGTCGGCGATCGAGAAGTCGCGGACGTGGAGTTCCTGGATCTGGGCGTCGCGCAGCGGCACGGCGGCCGGCTTCTTCAGGGTCTTCCAGCCCTGCGGGGCGAGCTTCGGGTCGGCGAGGTCGACGGCGAGGCTGCGGGCGGAGTCGGTGGTGAGGGCGGTGGAGTAGGGGTCGGTGACCTTGTTGACCACGATCTTCTGGACGCTGGGCGCCCAGACCTTCACCACGTACCGGTACGGCTTGCCCGCCCAGCTGCGAGGGCCGGTGACGGACCAGACGCCGGAGGCGTCGTCGCGCCGCATGGGCACGGTCCTGCCGTCGAGTTCGAGGGCGACGGACCGCGCGGTGGGGGCCCACAGGGAGAGGCCGACCTTGCCGCCGCGGAAGACCGGGCCGAGGGCGGCGCCGGTCGCCTTCCTCGCGTACAGGTCGTCGAGGACGCCCGCGGTCTGGACGCCGGTGGCGGCGAGCAGGGCGCCGTTGGCGGCGCGCTGGGTGGCGATCAGCTGGCCGCGCAGGGAGTCGCGGACGCGGTCGGCGTCGCGCGGGTCGACGGTGAAGGCCGGGTAGTCCTTGAGGTGCGGGAACTTCGCCTTCTGGGCGTCGCTCAGAGAAGAGGGGGCGAGCCGGATCCACTGGCCCTCGGTGTTCAGGGCGCCGTCGGTGACGGTGATCCCGCCGTCCTCGGCGTACACCAGCTGCTGGCTGGTGGCCTCGGTGGCCTTGACCTTCCAGACGACGGTGGTCCGGTCGATCCACTGGGCCTCGGCCTTGCCGAGGTCGAGGTTCGGGGCGCCGCCGACGGTCGGGAGGAGGTACTTGGGCTGTCCGGAGAGGGCCCAGATCTCGTGGCCGTAGGTGGCGAGGTCGAGGGACTGGTCGGTGGGCAGGTCCTTCTCGTCGCCCTTGTGGAGGATGTACGAGAGGGAGGTCGCGCCCTCGGTGAGCGGGACCTCGTAGACGGCGCCGTAGGCGTCGATCCGGGTCGGCATGAGGGGCTTGGACCAGTCGGTGGGCTGGGCGGCGCCGGTCCAGGTGTGGAGGCCCCAGCCGTCGTAGTTCCCGTCGGGCCGCTGGTAGTGGAGGACGGCCTTGGTCTTGTCCGGGGTGGCGGGGGCCGGGTTGGTGTCGGACTGGCCGTCCTGGCCCTGGGTGATCCAGACCTCGCCGGTGCGGCCGAGGTTGACGCTGCGCTGCGGGCCGTCGGCGGCGCCCGCCTTCTCGACGGTGTACGTGACGGTGGAGGCCCCTTCGGGGACCTTGACCCAGGCGAAGGCGCCGTGGGCGTCGCGGCCGGTGAAGGCGACCTCCTGGCCCGCGGCCTTCAGGGTCCAGCCGTCGTAGTTCCCGTCCTCGCGCCGGTAGTGGACGACGGCGTACGGGCGCTCGACGGCCACCGGCTTCTCGGGCGCGGGGGTCTGTCCCGCGGTGCTCGCGGCGGTGGCGCTCGCGGTGCGGCCCGCGCTGTCGACGACGACGGCCTTGTAGCGCAGGGCGGTGCCGGCGGGCGCGGTGACGTGCTGGGTGACCTTGTAGGGGGCGTGGTCGGCGGTGCCGAGGGTCTGCCAGCGGCCGTTGCCGGTCTGGGCGGCGAAGACGACGCGGTTGAGGCCGCCGCCGCTGACGTCGGCGGTGAGTTCGACGGTGCCGGTGGCTCCGGCGGCGGGGGCCTTGAGGCTGACGGAGGGCTTCACGGCGGGTGCCGGGAGGGGTCCGGTGGCCTTGAGGACCAGGGAGGAGAGGGCGGGGACGGTGACGGTGACCTTGCCGCCGTTCGCCGCGACCGTGCCCTGACCTCCGTACAGCACACGGAAGTTGGTCGAGTCGACGGGGACGGTGACGGTCTTCGCGGTGGTGGCGCTGTTGGTGGCGACGAGGTGTTCGGTCCGCGTCTTCGGGTCCGTACGGGAGAAGGCGTAGACGGAGCCCTCGGCGTACCGTTCCTGCTGGACGCCGTCGCGGAGCGCGGGGTTGTCGCGGGTCAGCTTGGAGAGGGCGGCGACGGACCGGTACACCGGGTGCGTGGGGTCGTACGCGTCGGTGGCGTGGGTGCGGTCGGTGCCCAGCTGGTCGTCGTCGAGGTAGTCGGCGGTCTTGGAGGCGAAGAGGGTCTGGCGGGCGTCCTTGTCGCCGCCGGGGCCGGTGAAGCCCTGCTCGTCGCCGTAGTAGATCACCGGGTTGCCACGGGAGAGGAACATCAGCTCGTTGGCGAGGGTGACGCGGCGGACGAGTTCGGCGTCGGAGGCGCCCGGGTTGTCCTGCTTGAGGAAGGCGCCGATGCGGCCCATGTCGTGGTTGCCGAGGAAGGTCACCTGCTCGTAGGCGTTGGCCTTGTCGGTGGTGTACCGGTAGTCCTCGGCGAAGACCTTGGCGAGGCGGTCGGCTCCGGCGCCCTGGGAGGCGAAGGCGCGGGCGGCGTCCTGGAAGGGGAAGTCGAGGGTGGCGTCGAGCCGGCCCCGGGTGACGTACGGGGAGGTGACGGCGGTGTCGGCGGAGTAGACCTCGCCGAACATGAAGAAGTCCTCGCGGCCCTGCTTCTCGGCATAGGCGTCGAGGGCGGTGGCCCACTGGGTCCAGAAGTCGAGGTCGACGTGTTTGACGGTGTCGATGCGGAAGCCGTCGATCTTGAAGTCGCGGACCCACTTCTCGTAGATCCTCTTCATGCCCTCGACGACCTCGGGGCGCTCGGTCCACAGGTCGTCGAGGCCGACGAAGTCGCCGTACTCGGCGGACTCGCCGGCCCAGGTGGAGTCGCCCCGGTTGTGGTACATCGTGGGGTCGTTGAGCCAGGCTGGGACCTTCCCGCCGGTCGTCGTCGGCGTGTACGGGAAGGAGTCCGCGTCCACCCTGCCGACGCCGTCGCGGTCGTCGAAGGGACGGCCCGAGGCGTCGAGGTACGGGTAGGCGCCCTTGGGGCGGTAGCCGTACTTCTTCTCGGCGTAGTCGACGGTGTCGGCGGTGTGGTTGGTGATGACGTCGAAGAAGACCTTCATGCCCTTGCGATGGGCGGCGGCGATCAGCTTCGTCAGGTCCTCGTTGGTCCCGAAGTGCGGGTCGACCTGGGTGAAGTCGGTGATCCAGTAGCCGTGGTAGCCGGCGGAGGCGTCCTTGCCCTCGCCCTGCACGGGCCGGTTCTTGAAGATCGGCGCCATCCAGATGGCGGTGGTGCCGAGGCCCTTGATGTAGTCGAGGCGCTCCGTGAGGCCCTTGAGGTCGCCGCCCTGGTAGAAGCCCTTGTCCGTGGGGTCGAAGCCGGTCTGGGTACGGCTGCCGGTGAGGCCGCCCCGGTCGTTGGAGGTGTCGCCGTTGGCGAACCGGTCGGGCAGGACGAAGTAGAACTGCTCGCGGGTGAGGTCCTGGCGGGCGGGCTCGGCCGCCAGCGCCCGGTCGGAGGGCGGGGCGGGGGGCCTGGGCGCGGCGGCCGCCGGGACGGCGGGCACGAGGGCGGCGCACAGGGCGGCGGCCAGTGCGACCGCCGTTCTCTTGCGTGTCACGGGGGTGCTCCCTGGAGGAGGGACGGGGGTACGGGTGGGAGGGCCGCCCCGGTGGGGCGGCCCTGTCAGGTGCGGGAGGTCAGCTGCGGAAGGTGTCGTTCAGGACGATGCGCCCGGAGGCGGGGACGGTCGCGGTGCGGTTGGCGCCGGACTCCCAGGTGACGTTTCCGGCGGCGTCCTTGCGGAGGTACTTGTACTCGAAGGCGGTTCCGGCGGGCAGGCCGACGGTCAGCTTCCAGACGGGGTACGTCGCGGGGTCGAGCTTGAGGGCGGCGGCCGGGGACCAGTTGCCGAGCTCGGCGCGGTTGCCGGTGACGTAGATGTCCTGACCGACCACGGTGGTGGCGGTGGCGTTGAAGGACGCGCCCGGGGTGGCGGGCGGGGTCGTCGGCGGTGGCGTGGTCGTGCCGGAGCCGCAGTTCATCGCGCCGACGTGCAGGGCGAGGGCGGTGTGGGCGCCGAGGGTGGCGGTGAACTGGCCGGAGCCGTTCACCGTCACGGGGGTGTTCGACTGGACGTCGCAGTAGGTGCCGGCGGGCAGCGAGGTCTGGTAGGTGCGGGTGAGCGCCGAGGTCTCGTGGTTGATGGCCACGTACGCCTTGGAGCCGCGGCCGAAAGCGATCGCGTTGTTGCCGTTGTCCCACCAGCCGGTGACGGCCTGGCCGCGCGCGGTGTTGCGGAAGGCGACCATGGAGGAGATCTCGCGCCAGGCGTGCTGGCACTTCCAGCCGTCGGTGTAGCAGGCGTTGACCTGTCCGCCGCTCGGCGGGCCGGCGTCCTTGTCGGTCCACTCGTAGCCGGAGTGGACGTCCGGGGAGCCGTAGGGCCAGGCGAGCATGAAGACGGAGGCGAGGGTGTAGTTCGCGCCGTCCTTGTAGCTGAGGGTGTCGCCGCCGCGCTCGGTGTCGTGGTTGTCGACGAAGACGCCGGACTGGGCGGAGGGCATGTACCCCCAGGCCTCGCCGAAGTTCTTGAGGTAGGCGAGCTTCTCGTTCTGCAGGACGCGCTTGAGGTCGCGGGCGTAGCGGAACTCCTGGACGTCGCCGTTGCCGAGGTACTCGCTCGGGGAGACGGCCTCGCCCGCGCCGAAGATGGCCTCCTGCTTCCAGTACGCGCCGGGGTTGCTGAGCCGCGCCTTGATGGCGGCGAGGTCGGCGGCCGGCATGTGCTTGGCGGCGTCGACGCGGAAGCCGTCGACGCCGAGGGAGAGCAGGTCGTTGAGGTAGCCGGCTATCTTCCCGCGGACGTGGTCCTCGCCGGTGTCGAGGTCGGGGAGCTGGACCAGTTCGCAGTTCTGGACGTTGCCCCGGTCCTGGTAGGTGGAGATCGTCGCGCGGCAGTCGTCCATGTCGGCGCCGGAGTAGAGGCCCGGGTAGTCGTACTTGGAGAACGGGGTCCCGCCCGTTCCCGTGCCGGAGCCGTTCGCCATGTGGTTGATGACGGAGTCGGCGACGACCTTGACGCCGGCCGCGTGGCAGGTGTCGATCATCTTCTTGAAGGCGGTGCGGTCACCGAGGCGTCCGGCGATCTTGTAGCTGACCGGCTGGTAGGAGGTCCACCACTGGCCGCCCTGGAGGTGTTCCTGGGGCGGGGAGACCTGGACGTATCCGTATCCGGCGGGGCCGAGGCGGTCGGTGCACTCGCGGGCGACGGAGGCGAAGTTCCATTCGAACATCACCGCGGTGACGTCCTTCTCCCCGGGCGGTGTGGCCTGCGCCGCCGTGTTTCCCGTGACGGCCACGGCGGCGGCTCCCGCCACGAGGGCGAGTGCGGCGGCCACGGACTTCCTTGCCATGTTTCCTCCTGTACGACGTCCCTGTCGCAAGAGCGGCTCGCAAGAAGTTGCCGAAAAGTTCAGCAACTGTTTTCAGCCGCGACGCTAGGGGCGTACAGGCGTGCGGTCAAGGGTTCGCGCGCCGCAATGCAACGCGTTACGCAAGGAGTTGCGGCGGCTGCGCCGTCGAGCCGCGCACCACCAGCTCCGGCTGGAACACGAACTCCGTGCGCTGCACCGGATTGCCCTCGATCTCCTCCAGGAGCGCGCCGACGGCCGCCGTCGCCATGGCCTGGACGGGCTGGCGCACGGTGGACAGCGGCGGGCTGGTGAAGGCGATCAGCGGCGAGTCGTCGAAGCCGACGACGGAGACGTCCCCGGGCACGTCGAGGCCACGGGCCCGGACGGCGCGGATCACGCCGAGCGCCATCAGGTCGGAGCCGCAGACGATGCCGGTGCAGCCCTCGCGGAGCAGGATGTCGGCGGCCGCGTGGCCGCCCTCGACGCCGAAGAGCGTGGGCCTGATGAACCGTTCGGCGTCCGCGCGCTCGATGCCGAGGAGCTCGTACAGCTCGGCGGTGAAACCCTCGGCCTTGCGGCGCGAGGGCACGTAGCGGGTCGGGCCGATGGCGAGGCCGATGCGCTCGTGCCCCAGCTCGACCAGGTGCCGGACGGCCATCCGGGCCGCCGCCCGGTCGTCCGGGGAGACGAAGTTGGCGTCGATGTGCTCGTTGTAGCCGTTGATGAGGACGTACGGCACGCCCCGGGCGGTCAGCCGGGCGTAGCGGGCCGGGTCGGCGGAGGCGTCCGCGTGCAGGCCGGAGAGGAAGACGATGCCGGCCACCCCGCGCTCCACCAGCTGCTCGACGAGCTCGTCCTCGGTGGCGCCGCCGGGCATCTGGGTGCAGAGCACCGGGGTGTAGCCGTGCCCGGCCAGGACCTGTTCGACGACCTGCGCGAAGGCCGGGAAGATCGGGTTGGTCAGCTCGGGCACGACGAGCCCGACGAGACCCGCGCTGCGGCGTTTCAGCCGTACCGGACGCTCGTAGCCCAGCACGTCCAGCGCGGCGAGCACCTTGTGCCGGGTCGCCCCGGCCACCCCCGCCTTGCCGTTGAGGACCCGGCTGACGGTGGCCTCGCTCACCCCGGACTGGGCCGCGATGTCCGCGAGCCGCGGCGCGCCGTTCCCGGCGCCCCGCGGCAGGGGGATCGTCACACCGCCCACCAGGCGGTGGTGTCGGCGGGCAGAACGGCTTCGTCGTCGACGATCGAGATCTCCTCGTTGGAGAGAAGGAACCGGCCGGGCAGCGGGACGGAGATGGCCCGGCCGGTGGTGTTGGCGACGCAGGCGAAGCCGTCGCGGCGGAAGGAGAGCACACCCTCGGGTGCCTCCAGCCACTCGACGGTCTCGCCCGCGCCGAGTCCGGGCTGCGCGCGCCGCACGGCGAGCGCGCTGCGGTACAGCTCCAGGGTGGAGCCGGGGTCGCCGGTCTGCGCCTCGACGCTCAGGGCTCCCCAGGTGGCGGGCTGCGGCAGCCAGGAGCCGCCGGCGCCGAAGCCGTACGAGCCGCCCTCGACGGTCCACGGGATCGGCACCCGGCAGCCGTCGCGGAAGCCGTCCTGGCCGGACGCCCGCCAGAACGACGGGTCCTGGCGGACCTCGTCGGGCAGGTCGGTGACGTCGGGCAGGCCGAGCTCCTCGCCCTGGTAGACGTAGGCCGAGCCGGGCAGGGCCAGCATCAGCAGGGTGGCGGCGCGGGCGCGGCGCAGGCCGAGTTCGCGGTCGCCGGGCTCGCGGAGCTGGGTGCCGAGGCCCGCCGGGTTGGCGAAGCGGGTGGCGTGCCGGGTGACGTCGTGGTTGGACAGCACCCAGGTGGTGGGGGCGCCGACCGGGCGCATCGCCGCCAGCGAGTCGTCGATGACGCGGCGCAGCTCGGCGGCGTCCCAGTGGGTGCCCAGGTACTGGAAGTTGAAGGCCTGGTGCATCTCGTCGGGGCGCACGTAGTGGGCGGTGCGCTCGACGGTCGGGGTCCAGGCCTCGGCGACGAGGATGCGCTCCCCGTCGTACTCGGCGAGGATCTGCCGCCAGGAGCGGTAGATCTCGTGGACGCCGTCCTGGTCGAAGAAGGGCATGACGTCGTTGCCGAGCAGCTTCAGCTGGTCGTGGGCGCCGAGGTCGGGCAGGCCGGCGGCCTTGACCAGGCCGTGGGCGACGTCGACGCGGAAGCCGTCGACGCCCATGTCGAGCCAGAAGCGCAGGATGGAGCGGAACTCGTCGCGTACGGCGGGGTGTTCCCAGTTGAAGTCGGGCTGCTCGGGGGCGAAGAGGTGGAGGTACCAGTCGCCGGGGGTGCCGTCCGGGTTCTCGGTGCGGGTCCAGGCGGGGCCGCCGAAGATGGACTCCCAGTCGTTGGGCGGGAGTTCGCCGTTCTCGCCCTTGCCGGGGCGGAAGTGGTAGCGCTCGCGGAGCACCGAGCCGGGGCCCTCGCGCAGCGCGCGCTGGAACCACTCGTGCTGGTCGGAGGAGTGGTTGGGGACCAGGTCGACGATGATGCGCAGGCCCAGTTCGTGGGCGTCGCGGATCACGGCGTCGGCGTCGAGCAGCGAGCCGAACATGGGGTCGATGGCCCGGTAGTCGGCGACGTCGTAGCCGGCGTCGGCCTGCGGGGAGGCGTAGAACGGGGAGAGCCAGACGGCGTCGACGCCGAGGTCCTTGAGGTACGGCAGCCGGCTGCGGATCCCCTCCAGGTCGCCCATGCCGTCGCCGTTGCCGTCGGCGAAGCTGCGCGGGTAGACCTGGTAGATCACCGCGTCTCTCCACCAGCCCGTGTGCGTGCCGGTGGTCGGGGCGTCGGCCGGGGTGGCGAGATGCTGGGTCATGTCTTCCCTGGGAGGTAAGGAGGTGCGTACAGGGTTGCGTTCGGCGGGCGGGCTCAGGGCCGTCAGCCCTTGACGGCACCGGCGGACATGCCGGTGACGAGGTGCCGCTGGGCGAAGAGGAACACCAGGGCGGCGGGGATGGCGATGAGCACGGAGGCCGCGGACATCGGGCCCCACTGGGCGCCGTACTGGTTGACGAACTTCTGCAGTCCGCCGGCGAGCGTGAGGTTCTCGTCGCCGACCATGAAGGCGGAGGCGTAGGCGACCTCGCCCCAGGCGGTGATGAAGGAGTAGAACGCGGTGACCGCGATGCCCGGCTTGGCGAGCGGCAGGATCAGCCGCCAGAACGTGCCGAAGGGCGTGAGGCCGTCGACGTAGCCGGACTCGTCGATCTCGCGCGGGATGGTGTCGAAGAAGCCCTTCATCATCCAGGCGCAGAACGGGACGGCGATGGTCAGGTACGTGATGACCAGGCCGGCCGGCTGGTTGAGCAGGCCCATCGTGCCCATGATGTTGTAGATCGGCACGATGAGGACGGCGACCGGGAACATCTGGGTGATGAGCAGCGTCCACATCAGGCCGCGCTTGCCGGGGAAGCGGAAGCGGCTGACCGCGTAGCCCGTGGTGGCGGCGATGAAGACGCCGATGACGGTGGTGAGGCCGGCGACGAGCAGCGAGTTGCCGAACCAGGTGAGGAACGGGGTGTCGTTCAGCAGGTTCGTGTAGTTCTCGAGCGTCGTCTCCTTGACGAAGTCCGTCGTGGTCGCGTACTTCGCCGGCTTGAGCGAGGTCAGCAGGACCCACAGCACCGGGAAGACGGCGATCACGGAGGTCACGATCAGCGTGACGTGCAGCCCCACCGAGGCGAGCGGCGAACGCCGGTTGCGGACCGGGGCGTTCATGACCTGGGGGGTGCCCGCGGTACGGGGGGCGGGGGTCGTGGTGGTCACCAGACTTCTCCCTGCTTGCGGAGGACGCGCCGGTAGAACGCGGCGAAGACCATCAGGAGGACCAGGATGAGGACGCCCCAGGTGGACGACTGGGCGAAGTCGCGCGGGCTGATCTCGAAGGAGAACTTGTACGCCTGGGTGACGAGGATCTGGGTGGCCTCGCCGGGCCCGCCCCGGGTGAGCAGGAAGATCACCGGGAACATGTTGAAGGTCCAGATGGTGCTGAGCAGGATCACCGTGGTGCTGACGGACCGCAGCCCGGGCATGGTGATGTGCCGGAAGCGCTGCCAGGCGCTGGCGCCGTCCATCTCGGCGGCCTCGTAGAGCTCGCCGGGGATGGACTGGAGCCCGCCGAGGAGGGCGACCATCATGAACGGGATGCCGAGCCAGACGTTGACGGCGATGACCGAGAACTTGGCCCAGGTGGGGTCGTTGAGCCACGGGATGCCGTCCATGCCGACGCCCGAGAGGATCTGGTTGAGCATGCCGCGGCGCTCGTCGTACAGGAAGCGCCAGGCGAAGACGGAGACGAAGCCGGGGACGGCCCAGGGCAGGATCAGCAGCATCCGGTAGAGGGAGCGGCCGGCGATCCTGCGGTTGAGGACGTTGGCGAGGGCGAGGCCGAGGCCGAAGGTGACGGCCACGCAGGAGACGGTCCACAGGACCGTCCATCCCAGGGTGGCGAGGAACTGGCTGCCGGTGACCGCGTCGACGTAGTTGTCCAGGCCGACGAACTCGTAGGTGGCCGGGATCTCGTTCACGCCGATGCTGCGGGCGACGTTCCGCTCGTTGGCGTCGGTGAACGACAGGTAGACGCCGCGGACCAGCGGGTATCCGATGATCACGCCGAGCACGGCGACCACCGGGGCGACCATGGCCCAGGCGTACCAGTGGGTGGAGAGGGATCGACGCACGGCGCCGCCGTTGTCACCAGTACCGCGGCTCCGGCCGCGGGTGACACCGTCACCCGCGGCCTTCGCCACCGACTGGCTGGGAGTGTCCACAGCCATCAGCCGGCCTGCCTTCCTTCTACTTCCAGTCCTTCAGGAGCTTGCGGTACGAGTCGCCGATGGCCTTGGCGCCGGCCTCCGGGGTGGTCTGGCCGGTGAGCACCTTGGTGTACTCGACCTTGACCGGCTCGAAGAGGCTGCCGCCCTCGGGGATCCAGGGGCGCTCGACCGACTTCTCGACGACCGGCTTGAAGAAGGTGATCAGCTCGTTGGTCGCGACGTCCGGCTTGATGTAGACGGACTGGCGGGTCGGGAGCAGGCTGAGCTCCTTCGCGATCGTCGTCTGGGTCTCGGCCGAGGTCATGTACTCGGCGAAGGCGTAGGACGCGTCGAGGTTCTTGGAGCCCGCGTAGACGGCGAGGTTGTGGCCGCCCTGCGGGGCGCCCTGGCCGGCGGAACCGGCCGGGACCGGGGCGATGCCCAGGTTGGCCTTGTCGGCGAACTCCTTGCCGGCGAAGGTGTCGGCGACGGCCCACGGGCCGTTGATCATCATCGCGACCTTGCCGTCCTTGAAGGACGCCTGCATGTTGTCCCAGCCGTTGGTGGCGTCGGTGATCGCCGCCTTCGAGTCGACCAGGTCCTTCACGGTGGCGAGGGCCTTCACGCCGGCCGGGTTGTCGATGGTGATCGACTTCTTCTCGGCGTCGACGAGGTCGCCGCCCTCGCCGTACAGGAAGGAGAGGAACCAGTACGGGTCGTCGCCGCGCAGGTACAGGCCGGTCTTGCCGGTCTTCTGCTTGATGGTGGCGGAGACGGTCTTCAGCTCGGCGATGGTCTTGGGGACCTCGACGCCGGCCTCCTTGAAGATCTTCTTGTTGTAGAAGATGCCCATGGAGTCGATGACCTGCGGGACCGCGTAGGTCTTGCCCTTGTACTGGGTGGAGGCGGAGGCCTGCTTGAGGAAGTCGTCCGCGTCCTTGAGGGCCGGGGTGCCGTCGAGCGGCGCGAGGTAGCCGAGGTCGGCGAACTCGGGGGTCCAGGCGACCTCGGAGCGGATGACGTCGGGGGCGCCGGAGCCGGACTGCGCGGCGTTCTTGAACTTGTTCTGCGCCTCGCCGAAGGGCACGTTCACGTACTTGACGGTGACCTTGGGGTGCTTCTTCTTGAAGTCCTCGGCGACCTTCTTGAAGACCTTGTCCTCGGAGCCGACCGTGGAGGTGTCCCACCAGGTCACGGTGCCGGAGAGCTCGCCCGAGCCCTTCGAGCCGCCGCCCGAACCGCTGTCACTTCCGCACGCCGCCAGGGTCACGCCCAGGGCGGCGACCAGCGCGGTGGCCGCTATGCCACGCCGCATGTGAACTCCTTCAACTGATCCCGGGGTGACGAGGGGCAGGAACCTTCCTCATGCGACCGCTCCCTCGCGGCGCTCCGGGTTGCCAGGAACGTAACAGGGATGAAAACGAGCCGAAAGACCTTGCGAGAACTTTCTGCAAGGACCGGCGATCGTTACATCCGCGTGTCCCGAAGGTTGCCGTTGAATCGCTTGACACCAGCTGACACACGCCCCTCGGGCGGCGCGCGGCCCCGCGCGCACGCCCCCGCCCCGCCCCGGGCGCCCCGCAACTCCTGCAAGACCTTGCAGGGTGGCTTGCATCACCTGTGCGGTGGGCAATACGCCCTGTGACCGGTACAGTCCATCCTCATGACCGCGCGGCTCTCCGACATCGCAGCCCAGGCGGGGGTCAGTGAGGCCACAGTCAGCCGCGTGCTCAACGGCAAGCCCGGTGTGGCCGGGGCCACCCGTGAATCCGTCCTTGCCGCGCTCGACGTGCTCGGCTACGAGCGGCCCGTGCGACTGCGCCAGCGCAGCGCGGGGCTCGTCGGGCTCATCACCCCCGAACTGGACAACCCGATCTTCCCCGCGCTCGCGCAGGTCATCGGGCAGGCCCTGACCCGGCAGGGATACACCCCGGTCCTCGCCACCCAGACCCCCGGCGGGTCCACCGAGGACGAGCTCACCGACATGCTGGTGGAGCGGGGCGTCGCCGGCATCATCTTCGTCTCCGGGCTGCACGCCGACACCACCGCCGACATGACGCGCTACGACCAGCTGCGCGGCAAGGGCGTCCCGTACGTCCTGCTCAACGGCTTCTCCCCCAAGGTCCAGGCGCCCTTCGTCTCCCCGGACGACCGGGCCGCCATGCGCCTCGCGGTGACGCACCTGGCCGCGCTCGGGCACACCAGGATCGGGCTGGCCGTCGGACCGAAGCGGTTCGTGCCGGTGCTCCGCAAGATAGAGGGCTTCCAGCAGGGCATGGCGGAGCGGCTCGGGCTCTCCCCCGAGGAGTCCGAGGCGCTGATCCAGCACTCGCTCTACACCCTGGAGGGCGGCCAGGCGGCGGCCGGGGCGCTGATCTCCCGGGGCTGCACGGCGGTGGTCTGCGCGAGCGACATGATGGCGCTCGGCGCGATCCGGGCCGCCCGGCAGCAGGGGCTCGACGTGCCCAGGGACGTCTCCGTCGTCGGTTTCGACGACTCCCCGCTCATAGCGTTCACCGATCCGCCGCTGACCACCATCCGGCAGCCGGTGCAGGCGATGGGGCAGGCGGCGGTCCGCGCGCTGCTCGAAGAGGTCGGGGGCACCCCGGCCCCGCACTCCGAGTTCGTCTTCATGCCCGAGCTGGTCGTCCGCGGATCGACCGCGTCGGCCCCGCCCCCCGTACGCGCCTGACCCCTACGGCTCCCGCCCCGCCGGTGTCATTCCTGAGGTGGACCGGGTGCGCCCCGAACCCGTCCGAGGGATGATCGGTCGGGGGGAAGGGATCTGGCAGACTCTCTCCCTATGGGTGAAACGACCGTGAAGAGTTTGGACAACCGGACGACCCCGTCGTCACCCATCGTGGCCGACGGCAGGTTCGCGCGCCTGCGTGCGCGCGCGCCCCGGCGTCCCACGATCTGGTTCGAGATCCTGCTCATCGCGGTGAGCTACTGGACGTACTCGCTCATCCGCAACGCGGTGCCGGAGCAGAAGGCCCAGGCGCTGAAGAACGCTGACTGGATCTGGCAGGCGGAGGAGTCCCTCGGGCTCGCCTTCGAGCACGCCGTCAACCATGCCGTGAACTCGGTGACATGGCTGATCGTGTCGATGAACTACTACTACGCGACGCTGCACTTCGTCGTGACCATCGGTGTGCTCGTGTGGCTGTACCGATGGCACCCGGGCCGTTACGCGGCGTTCCGCACCGTGCTGTTCGCCACCACCGGTGTGGCCCTGGTCGGTTACTACCTGTACCCGCTCGCGCCGCCCCGGCTGATGAACGGCCAGGACTTCGTCGACACGGTCCTGGTCCACCAGACGTGGGGCTCGATGGCCTCGGGCAACCTCAAGCACGTGTCGAACCAGTACGCGGCGATGCCGTCGATGCACATCGGCTGGTCGCTCTGGTGCGGCCTGACGATCTTCCTGCTGGCCAAGGCGCCCTGGGCGAAGATCCTCGGCCTGCTCTACCCGGCGGCGACCCTCGTCGTGATCGTCTCCACCGCGAACCACTTCTGGCTGGACGCGGTCGGCGGCATGATCTGCCTCTCCTTCGGCTTCGCCGTCTCCTACTTCTGGTACGGCTCCCGGCCGCACCGACTGCCCAAGCTCGTCGAACCGGTCCCCGGCGCGGTGACGCGCAGCGGCCCGCCCCCGAAGACGGAGGCGGACCGCGAGGACGCGGACGACGCCACGGACACCGGCGCCGCGGCGAAGGCCGTCCGGGAGAAGAGCGGCTCCGAGGAGTCGGTCAGCTCCGGAAGGTGATCCGGCCGCCGGCGACGGTGAGCCGGATCGGGGCCTGCCCGGTCTCGTCCGCCGGCGCCTCCACCGGGTCGACGGCGAAGGCCGTGAGGTCGGCCCGGTAGCCGGGCGCGATCCGGCCCGCGAACCGCTCCTCCCCCGCCGCGACCGCCGCGTGCGTGGTCATCCCCTCCAGCGCCATCAGCCCCGTCAGCCCGTGCCGGGCCGAGGCCGCGCCGCGCGGGGCCCGCGCGGTGGCGAGGACCTGACGGGCGTCGAAGTGCGCGATGGGCCAGTCCGAGCCGAGCGCGAGGTGCGCCCCGGCGTCCCGCAGGTCACGGCAGCGCCAGGCGCGGGCCGCCCGCTCCTCGCCGAGCCGCCTGGACCACTCGTCGGTGTGGTCGGCGCGGGTGTACGCGGTGTGCGGGGGCTGCATGGAGGCGACGACACCGAGCGCGGCGAAGCGGCCCAGCTGGTCGTCGGGGACCGTCTCGATGTGCTCGATCCGGTGGCGGGGACCGCCCGTACCCAGGCCTTCCACGGTGTCGAGGACGTGCCGGACGGCGGCGTCGCCGATGGCGTGGGTGGCGGTGCCGACGCCCGCGCGGTGGAGCCGGCCGACGGCGGCGGAGTACGCGGCCGGGTCGGGCCAGAAGGCGTCGGTGCCCCGGCCGTGGCAGTCGGCGTGTTCCAGCCAGGCGGTGCCGCCCTCGACGGTGCCGTCCATGAAGAACTTCACGCCGCCGACCGCCCACAGCCGGCCGGCCCGGCCCTGGAGCCGTACGAGCCCGTCCAGCTCCTCCTCGCCGACGCCGGGCATGCACCAGGGCGCGAGCCTCAGGCGCAGCGGCAGCTCGCCGTCCTCCTCCAGGGCGGTCAGGAGCCCGGGTACGTCGTGGCCGCCGAGGTCCATGACGTGCGCGGAGGTGAGGCCGGTGGCGGCCATGGCGGTGAGCAGCTCCACGAGCCGGTCGCGGCGCTCGGCGTACGGCTGGGCGGGCAGGACCGGGGTCATCAGGTCCATGGCGGCGTGCTCGACGAGGTGCCCGGTGGGGCGGCCGTCGGCGTCGCAGACGACCTCGGAGAGCTGGGCGAACGCCCGGGGTCCCGTGATGCCGGCGGCCTTGAGCGCGGTGGCGCTGACGAGGGCGGAGTGGCCGTCGTAGAGGCGCAGGTGGGCGGGGGCGCCGTCGAGGACGTCCTCGATCAGGTCGTGGTGGACGGGCCGGCCGCCGAAGACGTTGTGGTCGAGGCCGAAGCCGGTGATCCAGCCGTCGCGGCGCTCGGCGGTGCGCAGTGCCTCCCGGAGTCCTTCGAGGTCGGTGACGCCGGAGAGGTCGGTGCCGGTGAACATCTCCAGGCCCCAGACGGGGTGGCTGTGGGCGTCGGTGAGGCCGGGTGTGAGGGTGGCGCCGCCGAGGTCGACGACCTCGGTGCCGGGGCCGCGCCAGCCGCGGGCGTCGGTGGTGTCGCCGAGGGCGGTGATCAGTCCGTCCCGGACGGCGACGGCGGTGGCGCCGGTCAGCTCGGGGTCGCGGACGCGGCCGTTGACGAGGACGAGGTCGGGTGCGGACACGGTTCCGCTTCTCCTTCGGTGGTGGGTTCCGCCGCGAAGCGGGCGTAGGTCTCGGGGCGGGTGCGGCGCAGCCGGTGGGCGAGGACGAGCCCGAGGACGAGGACGGCGGGGACGACGGCGACGAGGACCGCGTTGACGGTCGGGGACGCCCCGGTGAAGAGCTCGACCTTGGAGGCGACCAGCCAGATCACGACGGCGAGGAGGACGGCGGCGGTGCCGGGGGCGACGAGGGTGCGCAGGGCGCCCTCCTGGTGGGGGACGCGCCGGAAGTAGCGGACGACGGCGAGGGCGGCGAGCAGCATCAGCGCCATGAGGCCGAGCATCCCGGGGGTGTTCACCCAGAGCAGGAGCTGGGTGTACGGGTCGGCGCCGGCGGCCGCGAAGCCGAGGACGACGGCCGCGCCGAGGGCGGTCTGGGCGAGGCCCGCGACGTACGGGGAGCGGTGGCGGGGGTGGATCCGGCCGAGCGCGGCGGGCAGGACGCCCTCCTCGGCGAGGGCCAGGCAGTAGCGGTTGATGGCGTTGTGGAAGGCGAGCAGCGAGGCGATGATGCTGGTCACGATGAAGACGTGCATCAGGTCGGCGGCCCAGGACCCGACGTAGGTGGTGATGGCGGCGAAGAAGAGTCCGCCGGTGTCGCCCGCCGCGGCCTCGACGACCCGGTCGTCGCCGAAGGCCTGGATGACGGTCCAGACGACGAAGGCGTAGAAGAGGCCGAGGAAGCCGACGGCGATGTAGGTGGCCCGGGGGATGGTGCGGGCGGGGTCGCGGGCCTCGCGGCGGTAGATCACGGTGGATTCGAAGCCGGTGAAGGCCGAGAAGGCGAAGGCCAGGACGGCGGCGGTGCCGGGGACGAGGACGTTGCCGGGGGCGAAAGAGGCGAGGGAGAGCCCGTTCGCGCCGCCCTCGATGAGGACGCCGCCGGCGAGGAGGACGAGTATGCCGGTCTCGGCGACGAGCAGGATGCCGAGGACCTTGGCGCCGAAGTCGATCGAGCGGTAGCCGCCGTACCAGATGACCAGGAGGCCGGCGAGGGCGATGGGGAGCCAGGGCGGGTCGGCGCCCCACAGGGCGTGGGCGGTGTCGTTGGTGGCGGAGCCGAGGAGTCCGTAGACGCCGATCTCCATGCCGTTGTAGCCGACCATGGCGACGAGGGCGGCGGCGATGCCGAGCGGGGTGCCGAGGCCCTGGGCGATGTACGCGTAGAAGGCGCCGCCGCTGCGGACGTGGCGGCTCATGGTGGTGAAGCCGACGGCGAAGATCGCCAGGGTGATGCCGGCGAGGAGGTAGCCGGCGGGGGCGCCGATGCCGCCGAGGACGAGGGCGATGGGGGCGACGCCGGCCATCACGGTGAGCGGGGCGGCGGCGGAGACGACGAAGAAGGAGATGTCGGCGGTGGTGAGGGTGCCGGTTCTCAGTCGTGGGGGCTCGTCGGGGGTGGGTGAGGACATGCGGGAGAAGCCCTTCTCGTAAACCTAAAGGCTTTCGGTTGGCGCAATGTAGCCTCGTGTCCAACGATTCGGGAAGACCTGAACAGCGGGAGAACGTCCATGGGCCGGCCCCACAAGCCCCTCCTCGACCGGGTGCGCATCACCACCACGGCACTCGAACTCGTCGACGAACAGGGCGACTTCAGCGTCCCCCAGATCGCCAGGCGACTCGGCGTGCAGACGGCGTCGGTGTACCACCATGTGGACGGCAGGGACGGCATCGTCGAGCTCCTGCGGGAGCGGGTCTGTGCCGCCATCGACAGCGGCACCCTCGACGAACGCCCCTGGGAGACGGCCGTCGCCGCCTGGGCACGGTCCTACCGGGCCGCCTTCGCCGCCCACCCGAAGGCGATTCCGCTGCTCACCACCTCACCGGTGCGCGCCCCCCGGGTCCTGGAGCAGTACGAGAAGGCCGTCGCCCTCCTCCTCGACGCGGGCTTCGCCCTCCCGGACGTCATGCCGGTGATCATCGCCCTGGAGAACCTGGTCCTCGGCTCGGCCCTCGACATGGCCGCCCCCGAGGCCATGTGGGAGCTGACGGACGAGGCGGCCACCCCGCAACTGGCCCGCGCCCTCGCCGCGGTGGCGGGAGGCCCCACGGACCGGTCCTTCGAGCTGGCGCTCGCGGGCTACCTGGCGCACGTCCGGAGGCTGCTGAACGCCCCGTAGAGGCCTATGCTTTTTGTGTGCGGTCCGTCGGGACCCGTCGCCCTGGCGCCTCGGCCGCACCACGGAGGTGGCTCGTGCCCTCCGCTCCTGGCATCCCCGGACCCGGACGGGACCGGTGACGATCGGAGACGAGCATGCTGTTCCGCCGGACCTGGGCGGCCGCGCTGACGACCGTCGCGACCCTGCTGGCCCTCGCGTTCACCTCACCCGCCGTGCCCGCCCCGGCCGCCGCACCCGCCGCCCCCGGACCGGGACTTGCCGCACCCGCCGCCCCCGGACCGGGACTTCTCGTCGTGGACTACCAACCCGCCGCGACATCCCAGGACCTGGTGGAACAGGAGTTCCTGCAGGAGAACGAGGTCCTGGAGAGCGCGGCGGCGCACGCCAACGCCCTGATCGGACTGCCCGCCGACGTCCCGCTGACGGCCACCAGCTGCGACGAGGTGAACGCCTTCTGGGACCCGGAGACCGGGTCGATCACCTTCTGCTACGGACTCGTCTCCGCCTACCGCGGCCTCTTCGGCGAACTCAACACCACCGGCACCGAGGCCCAGCAGAACCGGGCCACCGAGGACGACCTCATCGGCATCTCCAACAGCGTGGTCTTCCACGAGTTCGGGCACGCCCTGATCGACATCTACGAGCTGCCCAGCACCGGGCGCGAGGAGGACGCGGCCGACCAGCTGGCCACCCTGCTGCTCGCGGGCGACTCCCTGCACCAGGGATACGCGGTGAGCGCCATCGAGGCCTGGGGCGCCCTCGCCCGCGCCTCGGAGCAGGGCGACCTCACCGGGCAGCTGGCCGACGAGCACTCGCTCGACGCCCAGCGCTACTACAACGCGATCTGCTGGCTGTACGGCTCCGACCCCGCCGTGTACGAGGGAGTCGTCGTCCAGACCTCGGCCAACCCCGAAGCACCGCTGCCGGAGTCCCGGGCCGTCCGCTGCCCCGACGAGTACGACAAGATCAACCGGGCCTGGAGCACCCTGCTCCAGCCCTACCTGAAGACCTGAGGCCGCGGTTACGCGCCGTAGAACAGCTCGTCGACGATCCCCCTGGCCCGGCGGGTGATCCGCCGGTAGTCCTCGACCATCTCGCCGACGTGCCCCGCCTCGTAACCCAAGTAGCGGCCGACCGCCGCGAGTTCACGGGGGTCCGAGGGGAAGGTGTCGCCGGGCCGGCCGCGCACCAGCATCACCGCGTTGCGCACCCGGGTGGCGAGCACCCAGGCCTCGTCCAGGGTCTGCGCCTCCTCCGTCGGGATGAGACCGGCCGCGTGGGCCGCCGCGAGCGCCTCCCGGGTACGGGTCGTCCGCAGCCCCGGTTCCGCCCAGCCGTGCCGCATCTGGAGGAGCTGGACCGTCCATTCGACGTCGCTCAGACCGCCGCGCCCCAGCTTGGCGTGGAGCGTCGGATCGGCGCCGCGCGGCAGCCGCTCGGACTCCATCCGGGCCTTGAGGCGGCGGATCTCCCGGACCGCGTCCTCGCCGAGCCCCTCGGCGGGATAGCGCAGCGGGTCGACGAGTTCGATGAAGCGGTCGCCCAGCTCCCGGTCGCCCGCCATGGGTTCGGCGCGCAGCAGCGCCTGGCTCTCCCAGACGAGGGACCAGCGGTGGTAGTAGGCCGCGTACGACTTCAGGGTGCGGACCATGGGCCCGCTCTTGCCCTCCGGCCGCAGATCGGCGTCGATCAGCAACGGCGGGTCGGCGGTGGGCAGTTGGAGGAGCCGGCGCATCTCGGCGACCACCCGGTTGGCGGCCCTCGCCGCCTCCTGCTCGTCCACGCCCTCGCGCGGCTCGTGCACGAACAGCACGTCGGCGTCGGAGCCGTACCCCACCTCGTGACCGCCGAAGCGGCCCATGCCGATGACCGCGAACCGGGTCGGCAGCTCCTCGCCCCACTCGGCGCGCACGGCGGCCCGCAGGGCGCCCGCGATCGTCGCCGCGTTGAGGTCGGTGACCGCCTCCCCCACCCGGTCGACCAGGGCGCCCGGATCGGGCTCGCGGGGACTGTCCTCGGTGCCGTACGAGCCGATGAGATCGGCGGCGGCGGTACGGAACAGTTCCCTGCGGCGCACCCCGCGGGCCGCCGCCACGGCCTGCTCGGCGTCGTCGGCGCGGCCCACCGCCGCCAGGACCTCCTGCTCCAGATGGTCCCGGCCGCGCGGCCGCAGGCCCCCCGGGTCGCCGAGCAGCGCCACCGCCTCCGGGGCCCGCAGCAGCAGGTCGGGGGCGAGGCGCCCGGCGGAGAGGACCCGGGCGAGGTTCTCGGCGGCGGCGCCCTCGTCCCGGAGCAGCCGCAGGTACCAGGGGGTCTTCCCGAGGGCGTCGGAGACCTTGCGGAAGCCGAGCAGACCGGCGTCCGGATCGGCCGAGTCCGCGAACCAGCCGAGCAGCACCGGCAGCAGCGTCCGCTGGATCGCGGCCTTCCGGCTGACCCCGGAGGCCAGCGCCTCCAGATGGCGCAGGGCGGCGGCGGGGTCCGCGTACCCCAGCGCTTCGAGCCGCTGGCCGGCCGCCTTCGGGCTGAGCCGGATCTCGCCGGGCGCCAGCTGGGCGACGGCGTCGAGCAGCGGCCGGTAGAAGAGCTTCTCGTGCAGCCGGCGGACCACGGCCGCGTGCCGCTTCCACTCCTTGTTGAGCTCGGCGACCGGGTCGGTGCGCAGCCCGAGCGAGCGGCCGAGGCGGCGCAGGTCGGCCTCGTCCTCGGGGACCAGGTGGGTGCGGCGCAGCCGGTACAGCTGGATGCGGTGCTCCATGGCCCGCAGGAAGCGGTAGGCCTCGTCGAGCTGGGAGGCGTCGGCCCGGCCGACGTAGCCGCCGGCGGCCAGGGCGGCGAGCGCGTCGAGGGTGGTGCCGCTGTGCAGTCCGGCGTCGCTGCGGCCGTGCACGAGCTGGAGGAGCTGGACGGCGAACTCGACGTCGCGCAGGCCGCCGGGGCCGAGCTTCAGTTCCCGGTCGATCTGGGCGGCGGGGATGTTGTCGACGACCCGGCGGCGCATCTTCTGTACGTCGGTGACGAAGTTCTCGCGCTCCGCGGCCTGCCAGACGAGCGGGGACACGGCGTCGATGTACTGGGCGCCGAGCTCCGGGTCGCCGGCGACCGCGCGCGCCTTGAGCAGGGCCTGGAACTCCCAGGTCTTCGCCCAGCGCTGGTAGTACGCGAGGTGGGAGGAGAGCGTACGGACGAGCGGACCGTTGCGGCCCTCGGGGCGCAGATTGGCGTCCACCGGCCAGATCGTGCCCTCGACGGTGGTCTCCGAGCAGATCCGCATCAGATGCGAGGCCAGCCGGGTGGCGGCCTGGATCGCCTTGCCCTCGTCGGCGCCCTCGGCGGGCTCCCCGACGAAGATCACGTCCACGTCGGAGACGTAGTTCAGCTCGTGGCCGCCGCACTTGCCCATCGCGATCACCGCGAGCCGGCACATGGCGGCGTCGGCGGGTGCGGCCGAACGGGCGATGGCGAGCGCGGCCCGCAGGGTCGCGGTCGCCAGGTCGGCGAGCTCGGCGGCGGCCTGGGCGACGTCGGTGGTGCCGCACACGTCACGGGCCGCTATGGCCAGCAGGCACCGGCGGTAGGCGACCCGCAGCGAGACCGCGTCGACGGCCTCGGCGAGCCCCCGCTCGAACTCGGCGACCCCCGGATGCAGGTCCACCGCCTCGTACGTGACGAGCGACTCCCAGTCGCGCGGGTGCCGGGCCAGGTGGTCGGCGAGCGCCTCGGACGCGCCCAGGACCCCGAGGAGCCGGTCCCGGAACGGCTTGGCGGCGAGCAGGGTGGCCGTGAAGGTCTGCCGCTCGGTCTCGGGCTGCGCCTCGACGAGACGGACCAGGCCGCGCAGGGCGAGGTCGGGGTCGGCGGTGGCACCGAGGGCGTCGAGGAGGACGGGATCACCGCGCAGGGCCGAGAGCCCGGGCACGTCCAGGAGCCGCTCGGCCCCGGACGGGTCGGTGAACCCGTGCCGCAGCAGACGTGAGAACGTGCTGCTCCTGCGTCCCGGCACCGTCATTCCGCCGCTCCTTCCGAGCACGTCAGCCCCGTGGTGGAACCGGGGTGGATCGAGCCTATCGGGAGCCGGGGGCGGGGGCGTTCAGAGCTTCACCCCGGAGCGGATCACACGTGATGTCCCGCACATCAATGGCTTTTCCCGGGCGATGAACCGTATTCCTTGAAAGTCCGTCTTGCTCGGGGCGGACCACCCCGGTCGGCCACGACCCGGCTCCGCATGCCCCGCCGCCCCGACTCCTCTGGAAAGCGCCCACCCACCATGCCCGTACGTCTTCGCCGCCGCCTCCCGTCCCGCCGCACGGCCATATCCACGACGGTCTCCGCCGTCCTGGTGGCCGGCACCGTCGCCGGTCTCCTCACCGTCACGGGCACGCCGAGCACGCCCTCGGCCCAGGCGGTGCCGACGGCGAAGACGCCCGCGCCCACGGACGACCCGGTGATGTACGTGAAGCCGATGCCGGTCCCGCCGACCGGCGCCGCACGGGACAAGGCCGGGGCGTCGGTGATGCAGATAGTGGCGCACCCGGACGACGACCTGTACTTCATGAACCCGGACGTGTCGCAGTCGCTTCGCTCCGGAGACCCCCTGACCGCCGTCTACCTGACGGCCGGCGAGTCGGACGGCGTCAACGCCCGCCCGCGGGACGCCAAGGGCATGGAGCCCGACAAGGCGGGCTACGCCGAGGCCCGCCAGAACGGCATACGCGCGGCGTACGCCGAGATGGTGACCGGCGACCGGACCAGCCCCTGGGACCGGGTCGCGATACCCACCGCCGGCGGCGGGGCCGCCGAGATGGACACCCTGCGGGCGAAGCCGAAGATCAAGCTGGTCTGGCTCCAGATACGCGAGGCGGGCGCGACCAACCAGGACCGCCCGCACAGCCTCAACGGCCTCTGGCACGGCCGGATCAGCACGCTGGAGTCGCAGCTCTCCGCCGGCACCCCGGTCACCGCCGACTTCCGGTACACGAAGGACGAGGTCGTCGCCACGATAGCGGGGCTGCTCGACCGCTTCCGGCCCACCTTCGTCCGCATGCAGGACCCGAGCCCCGGCACGAACAAGAAGGGGAAGATCACCGACCACCAGGACCACCTGTACGGGGCCCGCTTCACCCAGGCCGCCCTCGCCCGGTACGGCGAGCTCCCCGGCCACCCGCACGTCGCCGTGCAGAACTACCTCGGCTACCCCACCACCTGGCTGCCGCACACCCTCGACCCGCAGACCGCGGGCGAGAAGCTCAAGACCGTGAAGACCTACGCCTGGATGGACGGCGCCGAGGACTGCGGCACCATCGCGGGCTGCGGCGACCTGAAGGTCGCCGCCCGGCCGGCCGGCCGGGGCTGGACCTCGACCATCCGCTACGCCCGCGGCACCTCCACCTCCTGGGTCCAGCGGGACCGGGACGGCGGACTCCACGCCTTCTCCGTACTCGACGGACGCCTCGCGACCTGGCGCAAGCCCGCCGGCGGCGGCGCCTGGCGCGGCCCGGAGCTGCTGCCCGGCGACGGCGGCCTGGACAGCGGGGTCACCTCGGTGCGGCTGGCCGACGGCCGCATCGCGGTCTACGGCACCCGCACGGTGCTCACGAACTACCACCGGGAGGTGGTCGGCACCACGCAGACCACCCCGGGCGGGGCGTTCGGCCCGTGGCGCTCGCTCGGCACGCCGGAGAAGAACGACGCGCTCGGCACCTCCGACATCAGCGCGCCGGCCGTGGCCGTGGGCGCCGACGGGCGGACGACCGTGTTCCTGCGCGACAGCAAGCGCCGGCTGACCGCCCGCGAGCAGCGCGCGGACGGCGGCTGGGGGCCGTGGCAGGTGCTCGGCGGCACGGAGGTGACCGGCGACCCGGTCGCGACGAAGGACGCGAAGGGCCGGACGTACGTCTTCGCGAGCACCCCGAAGACCGTCCTGATCTGGTCGCAGCACGTCCCCGGCGGGCCGCTCACGGGCCCGGCGCTGACCGGGCTTCCGACGACGACGCAGGCGCTGAGCGCGGCGCCGGACCCGACCGGCAAGGGCGTCCGGCTCTGGTTCCGCAAGCCGTCCTCGGGCGACCTGCGGAGCGCCGACTTCTCCGGCGTGGGCCCGGTCTCCCCGATCAAGGAGCTGCGCGGCCGGGTGGCGGGCTTCGGCCCGGTCAGCGGCGGCGACTCCCTGCTCGCGGTCCGTTCCCGGACCGGGTACCTGGCGACGGCCTCGCACGGCAGGACGGGCGCGGCGCCGGCCTGGAAGCTGGAGAAGTTCCTGTTCGCGGGGGCGCCGGACGCGGGCACGGACGGGGTCGCGGCGATCGGCCTGGACGGCCGTCTGTACTGGACGCCCGCCGGCCGGTGAGTCCGGGAAAAGACCGGGCGGGAATGGCGATTCGGCGTGCGCGACGGCGCGTTCCTGGGCGACGGTGGTACGGCCCTGGTGTTCGCGGTCGCGCGTGAAGGAGACCCCCCATGAACTGGACCCTCGAAGTCGTTCCCGTCCCGGTCACGGACCTGGACGAGGCCAAGGAGTTCTACGCCGGGAAGTGCGGCTTCACGGTCGACCTGGACACCGAGCTGGCACCGGGCATGCGCCTGGTCCAGCTGACGCCGCCGGGCTCGCGCTGTTCGCTGACGCTGCTGAGCGGGATGCCGGCGATGCCGGGCACGAAGGAGATGGCCCCCGGCACCCTGCAGGGCCTCCAGTTCTGCGTCACGGACATCGAGGCGGCCCGGGCGGAGCTGGTCGGCCGTGGCATCGACGTCTCCCCGGTCCAGCACGTGGGTGAGAACGGCTGGGAGCCGGGCAAGGGCGAGACCTGGAACTCCTTCATGACCTTCGAGGACCCGGACGGCAACGGCTGGGTGGTCCAGGAGGCCCCGTCGGAGCTCTCGGAGCGCTGAGCCGGAGACAGCCGCTGGGGGGCGCCTCGCCGATCGGGCCGGGCGCCCCCCGGGCCGTGTCCGGACTAGAACGCCACGGAGAAGTGCCGGAGCTTGTCGTCCTCGGCCACGCACCGCATCCCGGCGGCCTCCATCACCCGGTGCGAGGCCGGGTTGTCCAGGTCGGCGTCGCCCTTCACCCCGGCGGCGCCGGCCGTCCGGGCGATCTCGAGGAGCGCCCTCAGCGCCTCGGAGGCGTACCCCTTCCCGCGCGCGGCGGGCACGAGACCGTATCCGACGGTGGCGAAGCCGACCTCGTCGGGCGGGCCGTGGAACCCGATCCCGCCGACGGCGACACCCGTGTCGAGCAGCCGTATCTCATAGAGCCCGAACTCTCCCGGATGGCCCCGCTCGGCGGCGCCCCGCAGGAACCCGGTGTTCGCGCGGACGTCTCCGTCCGACGGATACCCCTCCCCCCACCGGTCCCCGTCGCCGGGCTCCCGGGCGACGATGCGCTCGGCCTCGGCGACGGTCAGCGGATGCAGCAGGAGTCGCGCGGTGGCGACGGAGAGGATCTTCACCCGCGCAGTCTGGGACGGCACCGGCCCGCCGGGCAACGCATTTCCCCCCCGCCGGCCGCGACCGGGCGCCAGGTGCCCCGCCCGCCGGCCGACACCGGGCGTCAGCCGGCCCGCCCGCCGGCCGCCCAGCGCCGCAGCCTCGTGGTGTTCTGCCGCTTGCGCGCCCGCGCGGCGCCGGTCTCCCCCGACACCACCGCGAACGCCGTGACGGGGGTCCACCGGCTCCGCCCCCGTGCGGAGACCCACCGGACGGCCGGAAGTCCGGTCACGCCGGTCACGGCCGCGCGCGGGACGACCCGCGTGCGCAGGAACCCGCGCACGACGAGCCGCTCGGCCTCGCACCGGACGCCGGCCCGGTACCCCCGCACGGCGAGCACCACGCCCCCCGCCCCGAGCCCCACGGCCGCCCACACCCGGGCCCCGTCGGCCTCGGCGGCGTACGCGGCGCACCCGGCCGCGAGCAGGGCGCCGAGCAGGGCGTTGGCCACCCGGTTCGCGACGGTGGGCACGAGCTCGGCACCGCGCACGCCCCGCACCGGCCCTTCCGCGCCTACAGCACCGGCAGGTTCTTGCGGAGTTCGAAGGCGGTGACCTCGGAGCGGTACTCCTCCCACTCCTGCTTCTTGTTGCGGAGGAAGTGACGAGACGCTGAGGGCACCTCAGCTCCAGCTGAAACGAGCACTTGAGATCGTCTCCCATGTGGTTGTTGTTGGGTATCTGTGGCTACGGATGGCGGCCCCGGGACGGCCCACAGACGGCCCAGTCCTGTCCGGTTCGGCTGGGACGCGCGCCTGATGGTTCTCGCGCCGGCAGGAGTTCACGCGAGCACGTCGTCCTCACAACCGGGCCAAGCAAGGGTGATCCCAACTCTCTCGCACAGGGCGACCCATCGTGAGTCCGAGGGCTCACGCTCCACCCACAGAACGGCCCTTACAGAAGCGGCCCTGTCCCTGAGCCTGTCGTGGTAGTCGAGCAGTTGACCGATCCCCGCGCGCAGTTGACGTGTCTCGTTGGCCGGTGTCAGCGACTTCACCTCGCACACCGTCAGCTCGTCAGTAGTCAGACGCCATCCGAGGTCGAAGTCGGGGTCCGCGACACCTGGCGAGAACACATCCAGTCCACGCGCGGCAGCAGCCTTGGCCAGGTCGTTCTGCAGCTTGCGGTGCGCCTTGAGGTTCCTCCCGACGAGATCCGAGTCAGAAGGGCTGAGCTGAGCAGGCGACGGCGCGACTGACTCGTCCGCCTCGCGATATCCGCAACCGACCGGGACGCTCGCCGGCTGAGTAGAGCGGCCTACTGGCGCGAGATGGAACTGGATGACAGGCCTGAGCGGGCCGCCGCCCGTCTCCGGTGCCTCGCCCCAGGAGTACGGCTGCTCCGGGTCCACCGCGAACTCGCCGACGTACCGAACGATGCCGCGCGACCCCTCAAAGAGTCGCAAGGCGAGCCCGAGTTTCACGTGGTCGCGAGTAGACGCGTTGCCCAAGCTGTCGAAGGTCTGCGGTCCGGTCTGTCCATCGCCGGTGTAGTGGAAGGTGCCGTCCTCAGCCCACTTGTCGAAGTAGCCGTGCTGGTGCCCCGTCTTGGGATCGCTGAACAGCAGCACGTTGTTCGACTTGGCGCACTTGCTCATACCGCCCTGGCGGCTACCACCGTAGCGGTCGTGCAGCTCCTTGCGCTTGATGGTCTGGCCAGGCAGGAGGTGCCAGGCAGGCGTGGTGTCCATAACCTGTCCGTCAGTGAAAGCCTCCTCGAAGGCACTCCACTGCTCCTCCGTCACCCGGTGCGGATTTGAGGCAAACAGGGTGCCCAGAGGCGACCGCTCCCCGAAGCGCGGGTCCTCCTTGAATCGCTGCCGCGGTATCGGCTGCGCAAGCCACTCATCCATGACCAGCGGCGCGTACCAGCGCGTTCCAGGGTCCTGCTGCCAGTACTCATCCGGGGCGCTCGGCTGCTGCGTCGGCACTCCGGTGATGCGCCCGCGGCCAACAAGCCCTCCGCGAGGTCCCGTGACCCACATAACGAACTGGTCGCCGGCAGCCAGCTCCTTCAGGTGCCTTCCGACGCTCCAGGACCTGAGGCTGTGCCCATCCTGCCGGTACCTGTCGAGCTCGAACATCTCCTGGTTGCACGCCAGAAGCCACGTCGCCATGCCCACCCCCGTTGGGTCGATGAGATCAACCCCATGAGGCTACGACAGCACACCGACGAGCCGCGGAGCCTGTCCAACTGGGCGCTTGCACCCAAACACCAGACTCCCTGCACCTCCAACGGCACCCGCCGCACCACGGCCGGAACTCAGGCTCCCAACCATCGAAAACGCTGCGTCACGGTGGCTCGCATGACAGCATTCACTCATGGAACTGTGCCGTGTCACCCTCGAAGGCTACCGAGCTTTCCAGAAAGCCGAATGGGAACTGCCGCCCACGGGCCTTGTCTTCGTAGCGGGAACTAATAACGCAGGGAAGTCGTCCCTACTGTCCAGCTTGGATATCATTGCTGGAATTGCCGAGTTTGGACCTGGAATGGGATACCAGAACGCCCAATGCCAGGCCCCTGCCCGCATAATAGCCACATTCAGCCTATCAAAGGGGACGCGGAAAGAGATACTCTCACGCATTACTGGAATCAAAAGGGAAGAGGAGGCCTTCAGGAAAGTCGAATTCATATTCGACCTCATTCCAGACAAGGGGTTCATCATCTCCCAGATCACAGCCGAGTGGCCGGAAAGCGGGATGGTCGCCGTAGCGTATGCCGAATCTCCCAACGGCCACCAGTACAGCTATTTCGCAATTGGCCCTGACCAGTCTGGCACCCCTCTCGGCAGCATCGGTTTGTCTAAGCGCATAGAGGGAGCAGTGGATCGTGCACTGGAGAGCCTCCATGTTCACTCAAACGAACTGCGCCCGCTATGGGATGCATTCAACAATTGGCGATCTCGCTTCTACCACTTTAAGGCGCTACGGGGAGGATCACCCCGGTCCATGGAGCTTTCTAGCCAAAGCCTCCTCGATCCTACTGGAAGTAATCTCCCTGCGGTTCTACTTGACCTTCAAACGAACCGCTCACTCCTTATGGATAAATTGCGTTCGATTATTTCGCAAATGGTCCCAGATGTCGGCAGACTGGAAACTCCAACGCAAAGTAATCGGCTCTCTGTCGCCTTCACTGATCCCTTCAATGGAGGTTTTCAGCACAACCTTAAGGAGTTGGGTACGGGCGTCGAGCAGCTACTGCTGACTCTCGTCGTCGGCCTAACAGAAAAATCTCCCTCAACTCTTGTTGTCGAGGAGCCGGAGACGAACCTGCATCCCGCTGCACAACGGGCACTGCTAAGCCTCTTGAAAGAGTGGGCATCAGATCGACTGATCATTGCCGCCACACACAGCCCGGTAATGTTGGACTGGGCCCCCGGCGGAAATCAGCTTTGGCAAATTACGCGAAGTAACGGAATTTCACAACTTTCTATGATTGACGAGCCACCGCTAGAACTACTCCGTTCTCTCGGCGTTCGGATTTCCGACGTCCTGTCGGCTGACCGCATCCTGGTAGTCGAGGGACCCTCCGATATAGACGTTCTCAACACGTGGTTCCCCGAGATAATGAGAAATCCGAGGGTGTCGGTAATCCCTGGAGGTGGTGGCGATAACGCACGGTTCGCCAACCTCTTTGTTGAGTGGTTGACGCACTCAGATCGCCTTGGGGCGCGACACGTCCTCTATCTTCGCGATAGGGATGAGCTGACCCCTGAGGTCGTGGATAAGTTGACGAGAGCAGGGAACGTGTACGTTCTCGGCTGTCGAGAAATCGAAAACTACCTACTCTCCCCTGATGCGATTACTTCCGTACTGGCTCGCGAGTCGGGCCTGAAGTGTGAGGCAACTCCTGAGGCCGTGCAGGAGTTGATTCACCAGAGCATTGAAGAGTTGAAGCCTTTCATGGTCGTCAATCGAGTTGCGCGCCGGCTCCCTGGGGTCCGGCTTGTAGATAATCAGATGCGTGGCACTTTGGCGAAGTCTGGGGCATCCGAGGAGGATTTCTGGGAAGTAATTAAGGGGCGCCTTCCTGACCCTAATCGGATGCGCTCTGACCTTCGCGACCTCTGGGAGGTAGCTAGCCGCGAAGTGTCGGAAATGACAGAGGAGCAGTTGATCAAGTGGGCACCTGGGGAAGAGATTCTAGACGGCATCTATATGCATTTCCTTGGGCGCCGCTTCAAAAAGACAAAAGACGGAGGTGAACTTGCTGCTGCTATTGAAAATCCACCAGTAGATTTGGCTGCGGCCCTGGAGCGATTCATGTCGGACAATGATCCTGAACCGTCCTAGGTTGTGAGGGAAAGTCATATGGGGGAGACCCTCAGGGTTGTTCGCCGCTACGCTGAGATGCAGGAACCGACTACCCGGGAGAGTGCGCCAAGGATGGGACCCAAGACGCAGAGGGTCTACGAGACGATTCGATCCTGGATCGAGTCAGGCCGCTACGGACCCGGCGACAAGCTGCCGTCCGAGCGGACGCTGACCGGCGAGCTTGAGATCGGCCGTACCGCACTGCGTCAGGTACTCGCACGTCTGGCGAACGAGCACTTCATCAAGGCTCACGACCGCAGCTCCTACCGCGTCCTTGGTAGCGCGAGCGTCCCGACGCCAGCGGAGATGGAGCCGTGGAAGATCCACGGCTCTCGCCACGTCTACGAGAACCCATGGGTGACGCTGGACCTGGTCGACGTCGAGCCTCCCGGCGTCGAGCGCTTCGAGCATCACGTCGTCCGGCTCTTCCGCGTGGCCATCACCGCCGTGATCGACGACCAAGACCGCGTACTCATGCTGTGGCGCTACCGCTTCGTTCCGGAGCAGTGGGGTTGGGAGCTGCCCGGCGGAATCGTGGACGCGGGCGAGGACGCCGCCGCCACGGCGGCCCGAGAGACCGAGGAAGAGACCGGCTGGCGGCCCGGCCCTGTCAAGCACGTCGTCAGCTACCAGCCGATGATCGGCATGGTCGACTCCCCGCATGAGATCTTCGTGGCCCGGGGAGCTGAGAAGGTCAGCGAGCCGACCGACGCCGAGGAGGCAGGCGAGATCGCCTGGATCCCCCTCGACGACATTCCTCGTCTCATGTCCGAGGGCAAGCTCATGGGCTCCGGCACGCTCGTGGCCCTGCTCCACATCCTTGCCACCCGAACTAGAGGCGACCGGTAAGGAGTTCCACCCGTCGGCGGAACCGCACGGAGCCCGTGCGGTTCGCCAGCAACCTGGCCTTCTGGAGATGCGAGCGCGCGTCGTCCAGCTCGCCCCGGGCCAGGTGCGCCTGGCTGAGGTCGCAGTGCAGGCCGGAGGTCGCGCGCACGAAGGACTCGTCGGCTCGGTCGAGCGACGCGTACAGCTCCTCCATCGCTGAGGCGTCACCGAGCTTGGCGAGCACGTTTCCGCGCCACCTCATCAGGTGACCGGTATTGAGGAAGATGCTCAGCATGTCGGCGTCGCGCGTCTCGCCATCGTCGGGCAGGAGCTCGGTCGCCCGCTCAAGTGCGGCCCGCGCCGCGGACTCCATCCCGGGGCCGACAGCAGCGCACAGCTCGGCTTCGGCCGCCGCGAGCCACGCCCGCAGCCGAGGCGACTGACGCTCGGTGTGGGTGCGCTGGGCATCCCGCACCAGTTCCACGGCGAGGTGAGGACGGCCGGCGTCCGCGAGAACGTACGCCTGCTCGCCCATGGCGTGCGCCAGGTAGAGCGGAGACTCGGCATCCAGAGCGGCCTTCTTGGCCAGCTCGTATCTTCGCCATGCCCTGTCCACTGCCCCGGCGTCCAGCGCTTGCCACGCGGCGAGAGTGGACGCTCCCGCGAGCGCGGTCGCAATAGGCTTTCGCGCCCCTGGCAACACAGCGAAGGTCAACGCTTCCTCCATCGCCGCCAGATGGCCGTTCATCTGGTCTACCAGGCCGGTCGCGCCCATCTGTCGGTCCATGGTCCTGAGCAGCTCGGTCTGAGCCAGGAACGAAGGGACCATGGACTCACTAAGACTGCCTGCCGCGTCGATCCGGCTCAGCAGGTCCGAGTAGCCATCCACCTGAGATTCGGGCGCCTCGGCGTCACCCCGCAGTTCGACATCGGTGGCGCCGAGGAGCGGCCGGAGGATACCGGCGTATCGATCCGTGATGGTTCGTCGACCGTTCTCCCACTCCGACACGTAGGTCTTCAGGCTGGCTGCCGAGGCAATGTCGAGTAGCCGTTGCTCTGCGAACCGCCGCATCTCGTGGATGAGTCGATCCTGCGACCAGCCACGCGCCGTCCTGAGCGCCCTTAACCCCTTAGCCACGCCACCTCCTGTAAAGCCCCAGGTGAGAGCCGGTTAACCCCCTTGAGGTTAACCCCAGTTGGCTACCGGGACACCCCACTTCGGTCGTTCTCTGGAGACGCACACCGAAGGTAAGTAGACCGAAGGGCTTGCATCTGGTGCGCACCAGATGCCAATCTACTGGTGCGCACCAGATCGGCCCGAAGGGGCTCGCTGAGGCGTGCTCTACCAGGAGCCCCGCACTGGACGGGGGGAGGCGACCCGGCGCCTTGTCATTAACCGGAGGGCTTGAGGCCGAAAGGCCACGTCTCCATACGCCTTGGGTTCGCACCCGGAGGAGACATCTGATCCACGCCACCGCTTCGCGGCGCTTCCGTGTCGCGGCCGGTTGCCTCCTCTGCCCGTCCGGCCCCCGCACCTGGGGTTCCGTACGGGCGGGGTCGAGGGGAGCCGGAACACCCCATCCACTTTCTGAAGGAGATGTCATGGAAGCTCTCGTCACCAGCGTGATCGCCGTTCTCGGGACCCTGCTCGGCGCGATCGTCGCCGGAGTGCTTCAGCGGCGCCTGGCCCGCCAGGAGCGTGTCGAGGTCCAGGCCGGCGAGTTACGTCGCGAGCGGCTCGGCGCGGTCACGGATCTGGTCGCGGCGCTGTCGGAGCACCGGCGGGCGATGTGGGTTCGCGAGGACCTGCGGCTGTCCGGTGCGAAGGAGGCGGCGTACGACCAGGCGCGGGCGGAGAGTCACGCCACCCGGGCCGCGATCACTGCCCCGCTCACCGCCGTGCGGATTCTCGCCCCCTCGCTGACCGACGCCGCGTCGGCCGCTGCCAGCGCTGTCTACGCCCTGCGGCACGCGCCGGACGCCGACACCCTCAACGCGCGCCGCGCCGCTGCGATCGAGGCGGCCGACCAGCTCGTTCACGCGGCCGCCGCCGCGCTGTGATCCTTCCGCCCCGATGGTCGGCAGGCCGGGTTCGACTCCCGGCCGGGGCACTGCCGCGTCCTGCGGCTTCACCCGACAAGGAGACAGACATGGCCTGGTTCAAGAAGGCATCGGACGCCGACCTCCAGCAGAGCATGGAGATGGCCAGCCACTGCGCCGATCAGGCGCGCAAGGACGGCAACCGCAAGCGCGAGAGCGAGTTCCACGAGGTACTGAACGGCATGATCGACGAGGCCCAGAGCCGGGGCTGGACCGACACCAAGGGCGGCTGGCTCCGCCGCAAGTAACCCCACGGTGCCGGTGGCGTGAGCGTCTCGCCGCCTTCCCTTCGCAGCCGCCGTGCTGCGGCCGGTTGCCTCCCCTGCCCGTCCGGCCCCCGCACCTGGGGTTCCGTACGGGCGGGGCTGAGGGGAGCCGGATGGTTCCAAACGGCGAGACCCCCCGGTGTTGGAGCACCGGGGGGTCGGTTCGGGCCGTTCCTGTCTGAGAGGAACACACCCAATGAAGTCCATCGCTGCACTTCAGGCCGTTGTTACGGCCGCCCCGTTCGACGGTGAGCCGACGAACGCCGAGCTGGACGCGATCGAGCAGGAGATCCCGCTGATCCTGGCGGAGGTCGACCTGCTCGACGTGGAGATCTGGATGCTGGACCGTCCGGTCACCGTGCTGGACGAGCGGCGCATGCGCCGGGCCCGCCACCGGGTCCTCGCGGCCCGCCGCGACCTGACCAACCACGCCGGCGTGATGCTGAGGGGCGGGGCGGCATGAGCGTCACCGGCAAGCCCCTGAGCCGGGGGCAGAAGGTCGTGCTGGGTGCCGCGTTCGTGCCGATGCTCGGCACGGGTGTGGCCGGCGGTGTCGGGACCTACTCCAACATCTCGACGATGTTCGGGTCGGGGACGGCGGTCGGTGCGGTCGCGGCCGGTGAGGGTGCGACCGCCGTGCTGGCGATCGTGCTGCTCGGGCTGACGATGCTGGGGCAGTCCTCGCCGCGCGTGATCCGGGCGGGGCTGTGGGCGCTGCCCGCCGCCGCGTCGGCCATGTCCGCCACCGCCGCCAAGACCCCCGGCGAGATGGTCATCTACGCCCTCACCCCCATGGGCATGACCGCTTCCGCCGAGGGCGCCGCGTTCCTCGCCCGCCGGATCGTGGTCTACCGCGACGGCCGCGACGCCGAGGCTGAAGCGCACGCCGCCGGGGTGGTTCAGGCCCTCGCCTTCCATCAGGCGATGGCCGCGAACCACCCGGACGTGAAGGTCCGCAAGCGGGCTGAGGAGAAGTCCTGGAAGCTGGCCCGCAAGGTCGGCGTCGGTGACCTTGCGCTGGGCGATCGACTGCTCGACGTCCAGCGGCAGCGGGTCACCGCCGGAGCCGATGCCGCCCTCGCCGCCATGTTCGGCGCCACCACCGTCGCCCCGAACATGACCGCCGGTACCGCTGCGCCGGTGGTCGAACTGGAGGTGGACCGGTCCACCCGACCGATCGACTCCGCGAATGCGGAGGAATCTACCCGGAACATTACAGAACGGTCTACCTCTGACCTGCCCGTACCCGCTCTGGACCCGGCGCCGGTCGCTGCCGCCCCGAGCGAGCAGGAAGAGCCCACCCCGCGCATCTCGGGGAACGCCGTGGAGGAGTCGACCGGTCGGGCGCCGGTCCGGGCGGTCGCCGCCGAGCAGCCGGTTCGCCGCCGGGCGACCGGTCGCGTTCCGCAGGTCGCCCGATCGGTTCAGCAGCGCCGAACGAAGGATGAACTGCTTTCCGAGGCGCGGCAGTTGACTGAGTCCTGGCCGGTGGAGCAGTTGACCGCCGATGGCATCCGTAAGGCTGTGCGGACGTCGCCGGAGAAGGGCCGTTGGCTGCGCGACACCCTCAAGAGCGAGCGCGGTGACGCGGCATGAGCATCCTCCCCGTCTACCCGTGGCGGCTCGCCCCGGAGGGGCTGGCGACGTTCCGGCAGCTCCGCGCGCTGGGGCTCCGCCCGGGTGGTCAGCCGGTCGTGGCCCAGCTCGAACGCCCCCGCCGCCGGCGCGGACCGCTGGTCGCCTTCCTCTACCAGATCGACCTCGCTGCGCCGGTCCGGCCGATGACTCCGGCCCGGTGGGCGGCGCTGGAGCGGGCGAACGCCGCCCGGCGGGTCTGCCCCGAGTGCGGGCGGGACGCCGGGTACCGCATCCCGCCCTCGCTCGGCATGTGCACCCCCTGCGCCTACCCCGCGACGTCCGCCGCCTGAGCGGCATCGAAGGAGACCAGCATGTCCAGCACCACCGTGCAGAACGCCTCTCCCGCCGTCCCGCAGCAGGGCACGCACCACTACGTGCTGACCCTGGATCTGCCCGGTCGGATGGCGGCGACGTGGACCGGCACCATCACCCCCGGCGCCAAGGACACGCGCCACGACCTGTACGTCTTCCTGCGCAAGCACGTCACGGCCGAGCTGCCTGAGTACGCCCGCGCCAACGTCGCCTTCTTCTCCTTGGAGCCCAATCGGCTCTGAAGGGAGCACGGTCATGAACAACCTCCCTGAGCCGGTCCGAGTCGTGCAGCTCCCGGACGGCACCTACACGTACGCCGACCACCGTCCCACCTCTATCCAGCCCAACGCCGTGCCGCACGTGGTCCACCAGCACATCCACCAGGCGCCACCGGACCGGACGGTGCAGCGGATAGCGCTCGGCTCCGGTATCGGCGCCGGCACGGTGGCCGCCGGGGTCTACTTCGGCCCGCTGCTGGTCGGGGCGCTGACCGCGATCGCCGCGAACCTGGCCCTGCTCGCGTTCCTCGCCGCAGTCCTCGCCTGGGGCGTCGTCTCCGTCGTGAAGTCGGTCGGTGGGACGGACGGCAAGGCCGCCGCCAAGACCCTCGCCAAGACGCGCAAGCGCCGCTGACGGCTGCCTGCCCGCCCCCAGCCCACCGGGTCGGGGGGGGTGGGGAGTCGGGACAGCCCCGGCCCCAGAAGGGGTCCGCGTCATGGCCGGCAAGAAGAACGAGTACGACCCGAAGCATCCCCCGCTCACCACCGGCGAGAAGGCGAAGTTCGCCTGGTACGTCGGCCGGATGGCCAAGCGGGGACTGGCGGGCGAGTCCGTCTACCAGGGCGACCTGGAAGCGAAGGTCGACCGCATCCTCGACGGCGCCCGCGAGCGCGCCGAGAAGGACGCCAAGCGCAAGTAGCTGTGCCCCGGGGCGGCCGACAGCCGCCAAGCATCCCGACCGCCCCGGGCCCATCTGTTCCCTCGCGAGGAGAGGACCCTTCAGTGAAGCACCCCGACGACGACCACGAGCTGTTCACCCGGCTGGAAGCCGAGATGGCCGACGATGAATGGGCCGACCACGACGCCGATGTGGTCGACCTGGACAAGGCCCGCGCCGCCCGCGAGACGCTCCCGATCGCCGACCCGGAGGAGCCGGAGACCGATCGGGTGGTGGTCGACCGGCCGACCCCGGTCGCGGCCGGTCCGGGCTACCTCGGTCGACTGGCCGGAGCCAAGCGCCGGGACGTGATTCCGGTCTGGCTGCGGTCGGCCGCTGAATTGCGCACCGCCGCCGGGTGGGTGGCCCGCCACTACACCCACACCGTCGGATACCACGCGCTGCGCGCCCCGGTCTACGCGGCCCGGCTCGGGCTGCAATCGCCCGTGGGCGCCGCCCGGTTCGTCGGCGGTGCGATGCGCTGGGTGACCGACCGCGAGGGTGAGGCGGTCCGGCTCGCCGCCGTGCGGCGCGAGGACGCCGCCGAGTACCTGCGGCTGTCCGCACAGCGCGACAGCCGAGTGCGACTGCGCGGCATCATCGCCGCCCTCGCCCTGTTCGTCGGTCTGATGACCGCGCTCGCCGTCTACGTCCTGGCCCCGGGCTGGGTGCAGGCGGTGTCGGTGGGCACGGTGCTGCTCGCCCTGGGTGCGGCCGGCCGGAAGGCGGACAGCCCGGTCGCCCACCGCGCGGTGGAGCTGCCGCGGGCGGCCAGGCTGACCTCCGACATCGTGCTCCGCGCGCTCGGAGCGCTCGGCATTCCGGCGATCAACCAGGCGCAGGGCAAGGGGCGGGACGGGTTCGAGTTCACCGCCCCGATCACCCGCGACGGCCCCGGCTGGCGTGCCGAGGGCAACCTCCCCTACGGCGTCACGGTCACCGACGTCATCGAGCGCCGCGAGCGTCTCGCCTCCGGCCTCAGGCGTCCGCTCGGCTGCGTGTGGCCCGAGCCCGCGTCCGAGGAACACCCCGGCCGCATGGTCCTCTGGGTCGGCGACCAGGACCTGACCAAAGCGAAGAAGCCCGCGTGGCCGCTGGCCAAGTCCGGGTCTGTGGACCTGTTCAAGTCCGTGGCGTACGGCACCGACCAGCGCGGACGCTGGGTCGACGTCACCCTCATGTACATCGCGGGGGTGATCGGCGCGATCCCCCGCATGGGCAAGACGTTCCTCCTGCGGCTGCTGCTGCTCATCGCCGCGCTCGACCCGCGCGCCGAGCTGCACACCTACGACATGAAGGGCACCGGCGACCTCGACCCGGTCGGCAACGCCGTCTCCCACCGGCACGCCGCCGGCGACGACGACGAGGCCATCGAGTACGCGCTCGCCGACTTCCGCGCGCTGCGTGAGGAACTGCGCCGCCGCACCGGGGTGATCCGCTCCCTGCCCCGGGACATCTGCCCGGAGAACAAGGTCACCTCCCAGCTCGCGGACAAGGCCTCCCTGGGCCTGCACCCGGTCGTGATCGGTGTGGACGAGTGCCAGGTGCTCTTCGAGCATCCCGCGCACGGCAAGGAGTTCGAGGAGATCGCCACCGACCTCGTCAAGCGCGGCCCGGCCACCGGGATCGTGCTGCTGCTCGCCACTCAGCGGCCCGACGCGAAGTCCCTGCCCACGGGCATCTCGGCGAACGCCGGCGCCCGCTGGTGTCTCAAGGTCATGGGGCAGACCGAGAACGACATGGTCCTGGGCACCTCCGCCTACAAGCGCGGGGTGCGGGCCACGATGTTCGCCTGGGGCGACAAGGGCATCCACTACTTCGTCGGCGAGGGCTCCGACGCGAGGATCGTCTCCTCCGTCTACGTCGACGCCCCCGGCGCCGAGGCGATCGCCGCCCGCGCCCGCACCACCCGCAAGAAGGCCGGACTCCTCACCGGCTACGCGGCCGGGGAGGCGGCGGAGGTCGTGACCGGCCCGGCCTACGACCTGCTCGCCGACATCCTCGCCGTCGTCCCCGCCGCCGAGACCAAGGTGTGGTCCGAGACCGTCGTCGCCCGCCTCGCCGAACTGCGCCCCGACGTCTACGGCGGATGGGAGCCCGACGCGCTCGCCGCCGCCCTCAAGCCGCACGGCATCACCACCGTCCAGGTCGGCCGCCGGGTGGAGGGCAAGGTCGTCAACCGGCGGGGCATCACCCGCGCCCACATCACCACCACCGTCGCGGAGCGTGACGGAAAGCGAGACGCGAGCTGACCCTCCGGGGCCGCTAGCGCTAGCGGCCACCCCCGCTAACGTTAGCGGCCCCGCTAGCGCCCCAAACCCGCTCTGATCAGGCCGCTAGCGGATAGCGGCCCACCTGCGAAAACCCCTGGAAACCGCCTGGGAGGGCCCTTCATGACCCCCGCCCTGCTCGCTATCGCCTGCCTGCTAGCCGTCACCCTCGGTTATGCCGGGAAGTGTGTGGCGTCGCCGTTCGGGACCTGCCGCACCTGCCACGGCATGGGCCACCTGACCCGGACCGACCGCAAGGGACGCCCCAAGCGCGGCAAGGACTGCCGCCGCTGCCACGCCACCGGCAAGCGCATCCGCGTCGGCCGCCGGCTCTACAACCGTGCCACCGCCACCTACCGCGCCGGCACCCGCTGACTCACATCGAAGGAGGTACCGCCATGGCCGTGACCGTCTCCATGGTCGCGCTCTTCGGACTCGTCCTGTTCTTCCTCCTGCGCTCTCGCACCCTCAGCGGCGGCGCCGCGTTCATCGCCGCCGGGTTCGGGTTCTTCCTCGCCTCCACCGGCGCCGCCGAACCCATCAACCGGCTCACCGCCTCCCTCGCCGACGCCCTCTCCCACCTCTGAGGAGCCCACATGCGTCTCCGTATCCGTCCCATCACGTGGCCCCGTCCGGCCCTGGTCCTGGCCGACACCCCCCGCCCTGGCTGCACCCGCTGCGGTGGCGAGGGCGGACGCGCCTACGACTACGGCGACCACGAGACCGGCGAGTACGTCGGCACCGAGTGGGACCCGTGCCCCTGCTGGGACGAGGACCGCTCCTGGGTTCTCCTCCCGCTCCCTCGGTTCCCTCGCCGTCGTCAGCCGCACGTCGACCCGTGGGGCAACGGCTACAGCGACGAGCCGCCGTTCTAGCAACGCCGAGGGCGGCCCGCGTCTCGCCAAAGCCTCGGGCCGCCCTCACCTGCCAGCACTTCTCACAGAACTGGAGACACCTAGCATGACCCATCCGACCCCGATCCGACGAGACCGCGAGGGGATCGCGTGAACAGCATCCCCACCACCGCCCTGGGCCTCGCCGAGAGCGGGCTGCCGGTCCTGCCGCTGCGGGCCGACAAGCGCCCGTTCGGGAACTGCCCCGAGTGTGAGGACCTGGCCTGCGGCGGCCGGCCGAACATGGCCACCCCCGGGCCGTGTGTCTGCCCGTGGCCGTGCCACGGCTGGGCCGCCGCCACCACCGACTCGACCGTTCTCGCCTCCCCGCAGTGGACGGCTGCTTGGCGCCGCGCCCGGACGATCGGCTACCACCCCGGCGGCGCCGACGTGACCGTGGTCGACCTCGACAACCCGGCCGCCGTCGACTGGGCCCGCGCCGCCCTGCCGCCCACCGCGACGGTGGCCACCACGCGCGGGGAGCACTGGATCTACCGGGGCGCCATGCGGTCGGTGAACGGCGTCCGACCCGGAGTCGACCTCAAGTCCCTTATGTCCTACGCCCGCTGGCTCGGCCCAGGCAACGGCACCCTGACGAACCTGCCGGACGTGGTGCGCGCGCTCGCCGAGAAGGCGCCCACCGCCGTCCGGCCCGCGCCCCGTGCGGTCGCGGTGCCCGCGCCGGCCGGGGGCGGGTCGTGCCGCCACCGGACGCCCGCCTACCTGGAGCGCGGTATCGCCATGGCCGAGCAGCGCATCACCGACGCCACGAGCGCGGTCCACGCCACGGTGTACCGCACGTTCCTCGCGGTGCTGTCCGCGCACGGACGGTGCGGCTGTCTCACCGAGGCGCACGTCGGCCGCCTGTTCACCGCCGCGCAGGCCAAGGGTGAGTCCCCCCGGCACTGCACGGACGCGTGGACCAATGCCCAGACCGTGCTGGGGATGTGAGATGTCCGAGGACGAGAAGAGCCCGGCCCGTGAGGTCATCTCCAACTACGCGCAGGCCCATTTCCGGTACTTCCGCACTGCCGACGGCACCGTCTACGCCCAGCGCAACGGCCACCCCGTGGCCCGCCCCATCCGCTCCCAGGGAACGACCGGGAGCCACCGCCAGGAACTCATGGTCGGCCTGTTCAGGGACGGCTACGGCGTCTTCAACGGAACCGCACTGAAGGAGGCACTCGACTTGATCGAGGCACTGGCCATCACCGAGCAGGTGCAGCCCGTCCACATCCGCGTCGCCCCCGGCTTCGACGGCGCGACCTGGCTCGACCTGGGCCGCAACGACGGCCAGTCCGTACGCATCCACCCCACCGGCTGGGACATCCTCACCCCCGACCCGCAGGAGGTGTGCTGGCGGCGCACCCAGCTCACCGGCGAACTCCCCTTGCCGGTCAAGGACACCGACGGCAAGGGCATCGACCTGCTGATGCGGCTGTGCAACTTCGCCAACGCCCAGACCGAGTCCCTCGCGATCGCCTGGCTCATCGGCTGCCTGGGCCCGTCCGTGCCGGTCCCCGCCCCGTTCCTCACCGGGCCGCAGGGCGCGGGCAAGTCCACCGGCGCCCGGATGCTGCTGCGGATCATCGAGGGCATGACCAGTGACCTGCGCCGCGCGCCGAAGGACGAGGAGAACCTCATCGCGGCCGTCGCGGCCGGGTGGGTCACCGCCCTGGACAACCTCTCCCACCTCGGCCCGGACCTCTCGGACCTGATGTGCTGCATCGTCACCGGCGCCGAAACCATCAAGCGGGCCCTGTTCACCGACGGCGACGTCGTGCGCTCCCGCTACCGCAAGCCCCTGCTCCTGACCGGCATCGACGTCGGCGTCATCCGCCCCGACCTCGCCGAACGCCTCCTCCCCCTCCGCCTGGAGCGCCCCCGCGTCCGGCGGACCGAGGCGGAGCTGTGGGCGGAGTTCGAGGAGATCCTCCCCGTCATCCTCGGCTCCCTGCTCGACCTCACCGTCAAGGTCCGCGCCGCCCAGGCCCAGATCCCCACCGACCTGCGCATGGCCGACTTCGCCCACCTGTGTGCCCAGCTCGACACCGCCACCGGCTTCGGCGCGCTGGACGCCTACCGGGCCAGCCTGGACGACCTCAACGACGACGTCATCGAGGGCGACGTGCTCGCCCAGACCGTCCTCGACCACGCCGCCGGCATCGAGCCGGGCGCGGACGTGAGGATGACGTCGTCCGAGTGGCTGCACTGCCTCACCCAGCTCTACACCCGCGAAGGCCTGCGGCCCGCCCCCAAGGGCTGGCCGACCACCGGCAAAGTCCTCTCCGACCGCCTCAAGCGCCTCCAGCCCGTCCTGGCCGCCCGCGGCGTCGTCATCGACTGGGGCCGCACCAAGACCGCCCGCTACATCGAGATGGCCCGCCCGCCGCAACCGTCGCCCGGCGAGCAGGGCGGGATGTTCTAGACCGGCCGCACGGGCCGCCGCACAAGCAAGAGGAGCACGGGCCCGCCCCGGCGCAGCGGTGCTCCTCTTGTTCTTCGGCGGCTCGCCGCCGCTCAATGGTCGTGCCGCGCAGCGGCTCCTTCTTCACGCCCTGAGGCGCGCACAACCACAGACACCCGCCCCTCTCTTTTCCTAAGAGAGAAACGCTGCGTCACCTGTGTCACAGGCGGCCCCAAACGGCACCTGACCTGCTGCTACAGCGGTGACGCAGACGCCAAAGTCTGCGTCATTCCGCGTCACCCACGTCACCTCGGTGACGGGCCCCCGCGTCACCAATGACGCAGACCAAGGACCCCTGCGTCACTGAAACCCGCAGGTCAGACGGCCGAGTGACGCGAATGACGCGATGACGCAGAAATCCCGACCTCGGACACACCCGAGAGGACAGCCGCCCATGGCATCCGCCGTCACCGCCCTGCGGGCGGGACTCCCCGACCGTTACCTCACCCCCGACGACATCGCCGAGCTGTTCGGCGTCCCCCTGGAGACCGTCTACCACTGGCGCAAGCAGCGCACCGGACCGCCCGGATTCCGCGTGGGTCGGCACGTCCGCTACGACCCCGCCGCCGTCCGAGCGTGGGTAGCCCAGCAGAGCGAGTTCGACGCCGCCGCCTGACCCGTCCCGCACCGGCCCGTGCCGTCCCCAACCAGGGCGGCACGGGCCTTCCCGTACGTCGAAAGGAACCGCAGCCACCCATGGCCGGCCACGTGCAGGACCGCTGGTACAAGACCGAGACCGACGCCGACGGCAAGGAGCGCCGGGTCAAGACCGACCGCTACGGCATCGGCATGCGTTATCGGGCCCGCTACATCGGCCCCGACGGCACCGAGAAGTCCAAGAGCTTCCCGAACAAGAAGAAGCGGCTCGCCGAGAAGTGGCTCTCCACCACCGAGGCCGACATGTCCCGGGGGCGGTACATCGATCCGTCCGCCGGGCGGATCACGTTCCGGCAGTACGGCGAGAAGTGGCTCGCCTCCCAGACCACGGACCCGACGACACGCACGACGGTGGGCGTCCACCTTCGGCTGCACGCGTTCCCGTACCTCGGGACGCGGCCGATCGACTCGTTCCGGCCCGAGCACATCCGCGAGTGGCTCGCGGCACTGGAGAAGCCCCTGCCCGTCTCCTCGTACCGCCGGGTCATCTTCGCAAGCGTCTCGGCCGTGCTCGCTGCGGCCGTGGACGACGAGCTGCTCGCCAAGAACCCGTGCAGGTCCCGTTCGGTCCGGGCGCCGGCGCCTGGTGATCCCCGGGTAAGGCCGTGGACACCGGAGCGGGTGTTCGCCATTCGCGCGGCGCTCCCCAAGCGCTATCAGGCGATGGTCGACGTCGGCGGCGGTTGCGGTCTCCGCCAAGGCGAGATCTTCGGCCTGGCCGAGGAGCACGTCAGGTTCGACACCGGCTGGCTCCACGTCGCGAATCAGGTGAAGGTCGTCAACGGGCATCTCGTCTTCGGCCCGCCGAAGCGCGGAAAGGAGCGGGACGTCCCGCTCCCCCGTCAGGTCGCCCGCGTTCTCCGCGAGCACGCCGAGGAATTCCCACCCGTCGACGTCTCCCTGCCGTGGCTGAAGCCGGACGGACCACTCGTCACGAAGCGGCTGTTCTTCTCACTCACCGGCGGCGGCGCCGTGCGGCGGACCGACTTCAACACCCGTGTGTGGAAGCTCGCCCTCGTCCGGGCCGGCGTCATTCCGGAGCCCAAGGAGGGCGAGCGGCACCAGGCGGCCCGCGAGCACGGAATGCACGCGCTGCGGCACTTCTACGCGTCCGTGCTCCTCGACGCCGGCGAGAACATCAAGGCCCTCAGCACGTACCTCGGTCACGGCGACCCCGGGTTCACGCTCCGGGTCTACACGCACCTGATGCCGAGCAGCGACGGGCGGGCCCGACGGGCCGTGGACGGACTCTATGAGGGGCCCGGTTCCGCCCCTGACGGCCCAGGGACGGCCCAGGGCGAGTGAGACGGGTCAGGGCCGACGGTTCGCCGCCGTCGGCCCTGATCGCCAGTTCCAAGCTCTACCCGCTCTGACCTGCGCCTACAGCACCGGCAGGTTCTTCCGCAGTTCGAAGGCGGTGACCTCGGAGCGGTACTCCTCCCACTCCTGCTTCTTGTTGCGGAGGAAGAAGTCGAAGACGTGCTCGCCGAGGGTCTCCGCGACCAGTTCGCTCTTCTCCATCAGGGCGATCGCCTCGCCCAGGTTCTGCGGGAGCGGTTCGATGCCCATCGCGCGGCGCTCCGCGTCGGAGAGGGCCCAGACGTCGTCGTCGGCGCCCGCCGGGAGTTCGTAGCCCTCCTCGATGCCCTTGAGGCCGGCGGCGAGGAGGACCGCGTAGGTCAGGTACGGGTTGGCGCCCGAGTCGATGGAGCGGACCTCGACGCGGGACGAGCCCGTCTTGCCCGGCTTGTACATGGGGACGCGGATGAGGGCGGAACGGTTGTTGTGGCCCCAGCAGATGTACGAGGGGGCCTCGCCGCCCGAGCCGGCGGTGCGGGACGAGCCGCCCCAGATGCGCTTGTAGGAGTTGACCCACTGGTTGGTGACGGCGGAGATCTCGCCCGCGTGCTTCAGGAGGCCCGCGATGAAGGAGCGGCCGACCTTCGACAGCTGGTACTCGGCGCCCGACTCGTAGAAGGCGTTCCGGTCGCCCTCGAAGAGCGACAGGTGGGTGTGCATGCCCGAGCCGGGGTAGTCCGAGAACGGCTTCGGCATGAAGGTGGCCTGGACGCCCTGCTCCAGCGCGACCTGCTTCATGACCAGGCGGAAGGTCATGATGTTGTCGGCCGTGGACAGCGCGTCCGCGTACCGCAGGTCGATCTCCTGCTGGCCCGGCGCGCCCTCGTGGTGGCTGAACTCCACCGAGATGCCCATCGATTCGAGCATCGTGATCGCCTGGCGGCGGAAGTCCATGCCCACGTTCTGCGGGGTGTGGTCGAAGTAGCCCGAGTTGTCCGCCGGGGTGGGGCGGGTGCCGTCCAGCGGCTTGTCCTTCAGCAGGAAGAACTCGATCTCGGGGTGGGTGTAGAAGGTGAAGCCCAGGTCCGAGGTCTTGGCCAGGGCCCGCTTCAGGACGTACCGGGGGTCCGCGAAGGACGGCGAGCCGTCGGGCATGAGGATGTCGCAGAACATCCGGGCCGTGCCCGGTGCCTCGGCGCGCCACGGCAGGATCTGGAAGGTCCCCGGGTCGGGCTTGGCGATCATGTCCGACTCGTAGACGCGGGCGAAGCCCTCGATCGCGGAGCCGTCGAAGCCGATGCCCTCGTCGAAGGCCTGCTCCAGCTCGGCGGGCGCCACGGCCACCGACTTGAGGAAACCGAGCACGTCGGTGAACCACAGGCGTACGAAGCGGATGTCGCGCTCCTCGAGCGTACGGAGCACGAATTCCTGCTGCTTGTCCATTTCCACACCCATCCTCGCTGGTCAGGCCGCCTGCTCCCACCGCCTCGGGCACATCGGGGGGCACCTGAGCATCCCACCACATGGTTTCGCGCACGTTGCACACCCATAGTGCCTGCTCGGGTGTGACTCAGGTAACGCGGGAACGGCCGCGTCCGGGTATCCGTACGCCCCTCCGCCGCCCGCCCGCCGGTACCGAGTGGTACCCCGTTCGGCCCACGGAGGCCCCGCGCCCACTACGATCTCGGCCCATGGGGGCCCCACGGCTCGTACGCCCGTCCCGGCACGCGCGTCCCATGGCACTGGTGAGTGCCGTGGCGACGCTCCTCGCCGCGCTCTTCTTCTGTCTGGGCTCGGGGCCGGAGCGGCATCACGAGGCCGCGCCCTCCGCGGCGGCCCGGGCCACGCACCCGGTGTCCGCGGCCACCGCCGAGTACGTCTGCCCGTACGACCGCGGCGGCTGCTCGCTCTTCCCCTCGCTCTCCCCCGCGGTGCTCAGCGCGCCCCCGCTCGACCCGCCGCTGCACGCGGCGGACGGCCTGCCGCGCCTCGACCCGCCCTCCGGTGACGGCCCCGCGCGTCGCGCCGGCGTCCGGCCGCGCGCGCCGGATCTGCACGTCCTTCAAGTTCTCCGGACGTAGCGGCGGCGGGCGTCCCCGCCCCCGCACGTCCACCCCCGAACTCCACCCCATCCCTGAAGAAGGACGACATCACCATGGCCGCCAAGAGCTCCGCCAACGCCGACCGCCGCGCCCGAATAGAGGAGATGCGCCGCGCCGAGCAGGCCCGTGAGCGCCGCAACCGCCTCATCACGATCGGCATCTCGGGCGTCGTCGTCCTGGGTCTCGTCGGCTTCGGCACCTTCGTGCTGATGAAGAAGTCCGACGAGCAGGACAAGAAGGACGCCGCCGCGAAGGCGCCGATCGCCGCCGAGAAGTCGTGGGACGCCGCGAAGCTCGGCCGCAACCACGTCGAGACGGCCGTGAAGTACGACATGAAGCCGCCGGTCGGCGGTGACCACCACCCGGTCTGGATGAACTGCGACGGCGTGGTCTACAAGAAGGCCATCGCCGAGGTGAACGCGGTGCACTCGCTGGAGCACGGCGCCGTCTGGGTGACGTACAACAAGAAGGCCGCCGCCGACGACGTGAAGAAGCTCGAGGAGAAGGTCGGCAAGACGAAGTACACGCTGATGAGCCCGGTGGACGACCAGGCCGGCGCCATCATGCTCTCCGCCTGGGGCAAGCAGGTCACCGTGGACAACGCGAGCGACCCGCGGATCGACGCCTTCTTCACCAAGTACGTGCAGGGTACGCAGACCCCCGAGCCCGGTGCGGCCTGCACCGGCGGGCTCGCCCAGTGAGCGCGGACGAGGAGTTCCCGGCGCCGGAACCCTCCCGGCGTACGGACCGGACGCGGTGGGCGGCGGTCACCGCCGTCGCGCTCGCGCTGCTCTTCGCCGGGGGCGCGGTCACCGTCGCCTCCGCCGAGCGGGAGGAGGCCCCGCGGACGCCCACGTCGCTGTCCGCGGACGCCGGTTTCGCCCGTGACATGGCCGTCCACCACCAGCAGGCCGTCGAGATGTCGTTCATCGTCCGGGACCGCACCCAGGACGAGGAGGTGCGCCGCCTCGCGTACGACATCGCCAACACCCAGGCCAACCAGCGGGGCATGATGCTCGGCTGGCTCGACCTGTGGGGGCTGCCCAAGGTCGAGTCCGGCGTCGAGCCGATGACCTGGATGGGCATGGGCGGCTCCGGCGACACCGGTCCGCTCGACGGGGCCCTCATGCCGGGCATGGCGACCAACGCGCAGCTGGACGAGTTGCGGAAGGCCAGTGGCCGCGAGGCCGAGGTCCTGTACCTGAAGCTCATGACGGAGCACCACAGGGGCGGGGTCCACATGGCCGAGGGCTGTGTCCAGAGGTGCTCGGTGGAGATCGAGCGCGGCCTCGCCCAGGGCATGGTCGACGCGCAGAAGTCCGAGATGCTGCTGATGGCGGACATGCTGAGGAAGCGCGGCGCCTGAGCGGGACGGTGTTCCCGGCCGGCCCCCGTGACCCGCTGCGGTCGCGGGGGCCGTGCCGTGCGCCGACAATGAGTGGGCTCGGGGACGTACGTGTGACCACGTCCGAGGAAAGGTACGCACCCCATGACCACGGCGAAGGACATCATGCATCCCGGGGCCCAGTGGATCCCGGCACACGAGACGCTCGACCGCGCCGCCCAGCTGATGCGCAATCTGAACGTGGGCGCACTGCCCGTCGCCGACGAGAACGAACGGCTCTGCGGCATCATCACGGACCGCGACATCGTGGTCGGCTGTGTGGCCATGGGCCACGACCCGGCGCGGACGACCTGCGGTGAGATGTGCAAGGGCACCCCGCGCTGGGTCGAGTCGGGCGCGGACGTGGGGGCGGTCCTGGAGGAGATGCAGGGCCACCAGATCCGGCGCCTTCCCGTCATCGAGGACAAGCGTCTGGTCGGCATGATCAGCGAGGCGGATCTGGCCCAGCACCTGTCGGACGAGCAGCTGAAGGCGTTCTGCGAGAGCGTCTACGCGCCGTCCTGAGCCGGGCGCAGGACCGCGTCCGCGACCGCGTCGGGGCGGTCCAGCATGACCAGATGGCCCGACGGCTCGGCCGCCTCGTAGCGGGCGCCGAGCCGGCGGGCCAGTGCGCGCTGGCGGCGCTCCCAGCGGGCGGAGCCGTCGGGCGCGGCGAGGACGGTGACGGGGAGTCGGGGCGGGAGCGGGTGGCCGGCGCGCAGGCCGAGGAGCTGGGCGGCGACGGCTCCGTAGTGGGCGTTCTCCAGGAGGGTGCCGCGCAGCACCCGTGAGGTGCGGTAGACGCGGCGGACGAGGGCGGCGGGGGCCGGGTCGTGGCGGACGGCGGCGCGGCGGACCGCCGGGCCGAGGGCGGCGGGGACTCCGGCGGCGGAGAGTACGGCTCCGAGGGCGCCCGTGACGGCTCCGGGGGCGCGGGGCGTGCGGGGGTGTTCCTCGACGGAGGGGTCGACGAGCAGCAGGGCGGCGGTCCGGTCGGGGTGGAGCCGGGCGAAGGCCTCGGCGTGGAACCCGGCGATGGAGTGCCCCACGACGGTGGCGGGCCCGGGGACTTCCAGGGCGTCGAGGACGGCGGCGATCCGGTGGGCCTCGCCGGCGGCGGTGGGCGGTCCGGCGGCGGGCTGGGAGAGGCCGTGTCCGGGGCGGTCGAAGCGGACGACCGTACGGTGCCGGGCGAGGAGCGGGACGACGGGGTCCCAGTCGAACCAGCTCAGGCCGAGTCCCGCGCTCAGCACGCAGACGGGCCCCGAGCCGTCGACGAGGACGTGGTGGGCGACGCCGCCGATCCGGCGGAACCCCTCGAAGGTCATGGTGTCTCCTCGGGCGCGGTGGTCGCGAGGGAGTAGGCGAGGAGGGCGAGCCACCCGGCGAGGAGGAGCACCTGGGCCCGCTGGGCCGCGCCGAGCGCCCAGGTGCCGTGCCCGGCCTCGAAGGCGGCGACGGCGGCGAGGGTCCAGACGGTGGCGGCGAGCTCCAGGGCGACGACGACCGGGCCGGTGCGGGCGAGGGGCGGCCAGCGGCCGTAGCGGCGGGCGGCGAGGGTCAGGGCGACCAGGGCGACGAGGGCGCCGGTCATGGCGAGACCGGAGCTGACGGCGTGGGCCGTATGGGTGGCGGGCACGAGTCCGGCGGTCTCGCGGGCCGCGCATGCGGGGTCGGCGGTCGCGGCGCAGCTGAGCGGCAGGCGCGAGTCGGCGACGGTGGCGGCCCCGAAGAGGGCGAGCGCGCCCCAGCCGAGCAGCGCCCAGGGCCGGCCGGGCCGCCGGGTGCCGATGGCGCCGAGGACGGCCCCGGCGAGGACCAGCGCGCCGGACACCAGGTCGGTGGTCCGGAAGAAGGCGCCCAGCGGCTGGTCGGCGGCGGCGAGTTCGGAGACGTACGTCCGGACCGGGTCGAGCCCGGTCCTGACGAGGACTTCGAGGACCCACGCGGTGTACGCGAGCGCGCCGAGGGCGAGCAGGGCGGCCGAGGCGCGCGTCACGTTTCCGGGCATGGTGGGTGTGACGCTAGGGGGTGCCGGAGGGTTGCCGGTGGTCGGGGTGGATCCAGCTGGGTTTGCGGTATTTGAGGAGTGCGGCGGGGATGGCGAGGCCGAGGAGCAGCAGGCCGCCGCCGACGATCAGCAGATAGCGCCAGAGCGGCTGGTTGCCGAACTGGTCGGGCGGGACGAAGCCGATGGCGAGCGCGGCGACGGAGGCGACGAAGCCGACGCCGGCGACCCACTGGACGGCGGGGACGCGGAAGCCGCGTTCGACGCCGGGCTGGGTCCTGCGGAGCCGGACGACGGCGACGAACATCAGCAGGTAGGCGATGAGGTAGATCTGCACGGTGATGACGGAGAACATCCAGTAGGCGCTGGAGACGTCGTCGCTGAAGGCGTAGAGGACGCCGATCAGGGTGGTGACGACGCCCTGCGCGATCATGATGTTCTGCGGGGCGCCGTCCTTGTTGAACTTCTGCAACGCGGGCGGCAGGTAGCCCTCCTGCCGGGAGAGCAGCACGAGGCCCTTGGCGGGTCCGGCGAGCCAGGTGAGCATGCCGCCGAGGGCGGCGCAGACCAGCATGACGCCGACGACCTTGGTCATCCAGCCGATGGAGAAGTGGTCGAAGAAGGCCTGGAAGGCCTGCATGAGTCCGGCGGTGAGGCTGAGCTGCGAGGACGGCATGACCCAGGCGATGGCCAGGGCCGGAAGGATGAAGATCAGCAGGACGAGGCCGGTCGCCAGGAACATCGACTTCGGGTATTCGCGCTTGGGCTCGCGCAGCGAGGAGACGTGGACGCCGTTCATCTCCATGCCCGCGTAGGAGAGGAAGTTGTTGACGATGAGGACCAGGCTGGCGAGGCCGGTCCACGGCGGGAGCCAGTGGTCGGGGCTCATGGGCTGCGCGGAGGGGTTGCCCTGGCCGAGGAAGACGATGCCGAGGACGACGAGGAGCACTCCGGGGATGAGGGTGCCGATGATCAGGCCGAAGGAGGAGAGCCCGGCGATGGTCTTCGTGCCGCGGGAGGAGATCCAGACCCCGCTCCAGTAGATGACGATGATGACGATCGCGACGTAGAGGCCGTTCTCGGCGAGGGAGGGGTCGATGACGTACGCGAAGGTCGAGGCGACGTAGGCGAGGAGGCTCGGGTAGTACGCGATGGTCATGGCGAACTGGCACCAGACCGCGAGGAAGCCGAGCGGTTTGCCGAGTGCCTCGCTCACCCAGCGGTAGATGCCGCCGTTCCAGCCGGAGGCCAGTTCGGCGCCGACGAGGGCGGTGGGGAGCAGGAAGACGACGGCGGGCAGCAGGTAGAGGAAGATCGCGGCGAGGCCGTAGATGGCCATGGACGGCGAGGGCCGCAGGCTGGCGACGGACGCGGTGGTCATGAACGCGAGGGTGAGCCAGGAGATGAACTGTCGTCTGGTGCCGTCGTCCTGGAGGGCCGTCGGGTCGGTCCCGGCGGGGCGTGCCGACTCTGCCGGGTCGTCAGTGGTCGTCATGGAGACATGATCAATGGGGTGGGGCGGGGCCGCATGTCGAGCGGGAGGGGCCGGACGCGGTCGTTTCCCAGGACATCGCGTCGGTCTGACGATTACACTGGCGGGGTGCCTCAACTACGCCTCGCCCTGAATCAGATCGACTCGACCGTCGGAGACATCGCCGGGAACGCCGAGGCGATCGTGCACTGGACCCGGCACGCCGCCGGACAGGGCGCGCATCTCGTCGCGTTCCCCGAGATGGCGCTGACCGGATACCCCGTCGAGGACCTCGCGCTGCGCTCCTCGTTCGTCGAGGCGTCCCGGGCGGCCCTGCGCGGTCTCGCCCGGCGGCTCGCGGACGAGGGCTTCGGGGAGGTGCCGGTGGTCGTCGGCTATCTGGACCGCTCGGAGCGGGCGGAGCCGAAGCTCGGGCTGCCCGCCGGTTCGCCGGAGAACGCCGCGGCCGTGCTGCACCGCGGCGAGGTGGTGCTGCGGTTCGCCAAGCACCACCTGCCCAACTACGGCGTCTTCGACGAGTACCGCTACTTCGTGCGGGGCGACACCATGCCGGTCCTCCGGGTGCACGGGATCGACGTGGCCCTGGCGATCTGCGAGGACCTGTGGCAGGAGGGGGGCCGCGTCCCGGCGGCGCGCCACGCGCGGGCGGGGCTGCTGCTGTCGGTCAACGCCTCGCCGTACGAGCGGAACAAGGACGACACGCGCCTCGAACTGGTCCGCAAGCGGGCGCAGGAGGCGGGGTGCGTGACGGCGTACCTGGCGAGCACGGGCGGCCAGGACGAGCTGGTCTTCGACGGCGACTCGATCGTGGTGGACGCGGCCGGCGAGGTGATCGCGCGCGCCCCGCAGTTCGTCGAGGGCAGCGTGATCCTGGACCTGGAGCTGCCGGCGGCCGACCCGGAGGCGCCGGAAGGCCTGGTGAACGACGGTCTGACGGTCGACCGGGTGGTGGTCTCTGAGGAGCCTTTGCCGGCGTACGAGCCGGAGCTGACGGGCGGTTACGCGCACCGTCTCGAGGACGAGGAGGAGGTGTACTCGGCGCTGGTCATCGGCCTCCGCGCGTATGTCGCGAAGAACGGTTTCCGCTCGGTGCTCGTCGGTCTCTCCGGCGGCATCGACTCGGCGCTCGTCGCGGCGATCGCCTGCGACGCGCTCGGCGCGGAGAACGTGTACGGGGTGTCGATGCCCTCGAAGTACTCCTCCGACCACTCGCGCGGCGACGCCGCCGAGCTGGCCCGCCGCACCGGACTCCACTACCGCACGGTGTCGATCGAGCCGATGTTCGACGCGTACATGGGCTCGCTCGGTCTCACCGGCCTCGCCGAGGAGAACCTCCAGTCGCGGCTGCGCGGCACCACCCTGATGGCGCTCTCCAACCAGGAGGGGCACATCGTCCTCGCGCCGGGCAACAAGTCCGAGCTCGCGGTGGGCTATTCGACGCTGTACGGCGACTCCGTCGGCGCCTTCGGGCCCATCAAGGACGTCTACAAGTCGACCGTGTTCCGGCTCGCGCGCTGGCGCAACCGCGCGGCCGAGGAGCGCGGCCAGACCCCGCCCATCCCGGAGAGCTCGATCAGCAAGCCGCCGAGCGCCGAGCTGCGCCCGGGCCAGGTCGACACGGACTCGCTGCCGGACTACGACACCCTGGACGCGGTCCTCGCGCTGTACGTGGACCAGGACCGGGGCCGGGAGGAGATCGTGGCGGCGGGCTACGACGAGGAGCTGGTCACCCGCACGCTGCGGATGGTGGACACCGCGGAGTACAAGCGGCGCCAGTACCCGCCGGGCACCAAGATCTCGGCGAAGGGCTTCGGCAAGGACCGCCGGCTGCCGATCACGAACCGCTGGCGGGAGACACCGGGCTGACCTGCTGTCCGGCGGTGGTGAGGGGGCTTTGCGCGACCACGCGCGAGGCCCCCTCTCCGCTCCCCCGGTCGCGGTCGAGCAGGCCGGCCACGATCGCGACCGCAAGGCCCAGCACCGTGAGGCCGGCGCCGACGAGGGTCGGCGAGGTCCAGCCCCAGCCGGCGGCGACGGCGGCGCCGCCCGCCCAGGCGCCGCCCGCGTTGGCGAGGTTGAAGGCCGAGTGGTTGGAGGCGGAGGCGAGCGTGGGGGCGTCCTTGGCCTTGTTCATGACCAGCATCTGGAGCGGGGTGGTGGTCATGAAGCCGACCGCGCCGAGCACCACGACCGTGACCAGGGCGAGCCAGGGCACGTGGACCGTGAAGCGGAAGGCGACCAGGGCGAGGACGAGCGCGGTGAGCGAGCCGTACAGGGTGGGGCGCAGCGCCCGGTCGGTCAGCGGGCCGGCGGCGAGCGCCCCGCCGGTCATGCCGAGGCCGAAGAGGGCGAGGACGACGGTGACGGTGGAGTCGCCGAAGCCCATCACCTCGGTGGTCATCGAGGCCAGGTACGAGTAGACGGCGAAGACGCCCGCGAAGCCGAAGACGGCGGTGAGCAGGCCGAGCAGCACCTGGGGGCGGCCGAGCGCGCGCAGCTCGCGGCCCAGGCCCTGCCGCTCGTCCACGGGGACGTACGGCACGAGCCGGGCCAGCGCGGCCATCGCGAGGAGGCCGACGGCGGAGACGACGAGGAAGGTGGCCCGCCAGCCGAGGTGCTGTCCGAGCAGCGTCGCGGCCGGTACGCCGAGGATGTTGGCGACGGTCAGGCCGAGGAACATCGTGGCGACCGCCCGCGCCTGCCGGTCCTCGCGCACCAGCCGGGCGGCGACGACCGCGCCGAGGCCGAAGAAGGCCCCGTGCGGGAGCCCGGCGAGGACCCGGCCTGCCACCAGCCAGCCGAAGCCGGGGGCGAGCGCGGAGGCGAGGTTGCCGACCGTGAACAGCGCCATCAGCAGGAGCAGCATCCGCTTGCGCGGGACGCGGGAGCCGAGGGCGGTGAGCAGCGGGGCGCCGACGACGACGCCGATCGCGTACGCCGAGACGAGGTGTCCGGCGGTGGGGACGGAGGTGCCGAGGTCGTCGGCGACCTGCGGGAGCAGGCCCATCATGACGAATTCGGTGGTGCCTATGCCGAAGGCGGCCACGGCGAGGGCGAGCAGCGCCAGGGGCATGGGGAGGGCCTTTCCGGTGAAAAAGTTCTTCAACGGAACAAAGGCTCTCAGATGTTTTCTTCCCCGTGGCCGCCGGGGCGTGAAGGGAAGGTTTCGTCCCGTGTCCGACCCGGCCGGCCCCGACCGGTCAGAACTTCACCCGGGCCGCGACGGGGAGGTGGTCGCTCCTGGTCTCCGGCAGGGCCCAGGACGACATCGGCTCGACTCCCTTGACCAGGATCTGGTCGATGCGGGCCATCGGGAACGAGGCCGGCCAGCTGAAGCCGAAGCCGTCGCCGGCCGCGCCCTGGGTGGAGCGGAGCTGCGAGGTGACGCCGTTGAGCGCGCGGTCGTTCATGGTGCCGTTGAGGTCGCCGAGGAGGACGATCCGCTCGTGCCGGTCGTGGGAGATGGCCTCGCCGAGGGCGTTGGCGCTGTTGTCCCGCTGGTTGGCGGTGAACCCGGCGTTCAGCCTGACCCGGACGGACGGCAGGTGGGCGACGTACACGGCCACCTCGCCCTTCGGGCTGACGACGGTGGCCCGCATGGCGCGGGTCCAGCCCATCTGGATGTCGACCGGCTGCGGGTCGCGCAGCGGCAGCTTGCTCCACAGGCCGACCGTGCCCTGCACGGAGTGGTACGGGTAGGCCTCCGCGAGGCCCTTCTCGTACGCCGGGACCACGTCGCCCTTCAGTTCCTCCAGGGCCAGCACGTCCGCCCCGGACGCGGCGAGCTGCGCCGCCGTGCCCGCCGGGTCCGGGTTGTCGGCGTTCACGTTGTGGGTGGCGACGGTCAGGTCGCCGCCGGCCGCCGACTTGTCGGCCACCAGACCGCCGAAGAGGTTCAGCCACACCACGGCCGGAAGCAGCAGCGCGATCAGCGCGGTCGCGGACCGGCGCAGCAGGGCGAGGACGAACAGCAGGGGGACGAAGAGACCGAGCCAGGGCAGGAAGGTCTCGGTCAGACTGCCCAGGTTGCCGATCCGGTTGGGGATCTCGGCGTGCAGGCCCATCAGCAGGGTCAGGGCCACCGCGCAGGCGGCGAGCAGGATGCCGCGGCGCCAGATGCCGGGATCGCGGCGGATTCTGTCGAGGGCGGTCCGGAAGCGGGAGGTGCGGCGCTCGTTCTCCGCGCCGCCCTGCTCGGTCTCCGTCATGTCCACCCGCGCCATCGCCCGTCCTCACTGCCTTGCTGCCGTGCTGTCTTGCCGACTTGCTCCGTGACCCGACGTCGACACTAGGCGATGACGGGTCACTCGTACCCCCCGGAGGACGACACCGGCGGCGTGGCGGGTTCCTGCAGGTGACGCCCGCGGGCGGGCTGTGACAGAACGCGCATATTCGGCCTGCTCCGGTCCGGACCGATCCGGTCCGGTCAGTCGCGCGGGCGCAGGCCCTCCCAGACGGCGTCCACGACCTGCTCGGCGAGACCCGGTTCCAGGGAGCCGCCGGGGCGGATGACGGTCCGCAGGAGCAGGGGCGCGGTCAGGAGGTCGTTGACGAACTCGATGTCGAGGTCGCCGCGGATCTCCCCCTGCTCGATCGCGCGCCGCACGGCGTCCCGGCCGAGGCGGCGGCGGGGCTCGATGACGGTGGCGTGGTACGCGTCCCACAGCTTGGGGTAGTGCCGCATCTGCGCGAACACGTTGTGGAGCAGGGCGGAGTTGCGCTTGGCGAGGCCGCGTTCGCGCATCGACTCCAGGAGGGCGACGAGGTCGTCCCGGGCCGAGGTGCCGGGCAGCACCGGCTCCGGGGGCTCGACCGAGCGCATCAGGTCGACGAGGAGCTCCTCCTTGCCGGCCCAGCGGCGGTAGAGGGTGGCCTTGCCGACGCCGGCGGTGCGGGCGATCCGCTCGATGGACAGCTCGGCGAGCGGGACGCCCTCCTCCAGGAGCCCGACGATCGCGTCGAAGACCGCCTGCTCGACCCCTTCGCTCCGGGGCCGCCCACGCCGCGCGGGGGCGGCCCCGCCGGGACCGGAGGCGGTCGCTCCGGGGCCGGGGGCGGTCGCTCCCGGACCGAGGGCGGCCCCGCCGGAACCGGGGCCGGTCGCTCCGGAGGTCCCGCAGGGGAGCGGGTCCCGTACGTCCTCGTGGGGTTCCGGGGTTCCGGGGGTCCCGCCGTCCTGCCGCGACACGTGAGCTCCGCCTCTCCGTCCGGTCCGGGACCCTCGGGGCGCGCCCGGGTCCGCGGTCTACTGTCGGGCCGATTCTCCCGCCTCGGCGGCGGGAGCCGGCACCGAGGCCCGCCGCGCGTCACCGGCGCGGTCGGTTCCGTCCGGCTCGGGCACCGCTCCCGGCCCGGCTCCAGGGGCCGCCGCGGGCCCCGCTCCCGGCCCCGGTTCCGCGTGGCCCGCCGGGGTGCGGCCCGGGAGGAAGAGGGCGACGACCACCGCGCCGGCCACGGCGATCGCCGCCGAGGCGAGGGCCGTGACGTGCATGGCGCCGAGGAAGGCGTCGTACGCCGGGGCCACCAGGTCCCGGCCCGCCGGGCCGAGCTTCTCCGCGACCGCGAGCGTCGCCTCGATGGACTCGCCCGCCGTGCCGCGCAGGGCGGCCGGCACGCCTTCGAGGTGTCCCTCGATCCCGCCCCGGTAGGCGGAGGAGAGCACCGAACCGAGGACGGCCACCCCGAGGGCGCCGCCGACCTGCCGGAAGGTGTTGTTGATCGCCGAGCCGGAGCCCGCCTTCTCCCGGGGCAGCGCCTGCATGATCGCGACGGTGACCGGCGGCATGATGTGCGCCATGCCCGCGCCCTGGAGGAAGAAGACGACCTCCAGGACCCAGAGCGGGGTCGAGGCGTCGAAGAAGGCGAAGGCGGTCAGGCCGACGGCGACGAGCACCATGCCGCCGGTGCACACGGCCTTGGCGCCGAAGCGCTCGACGACGAGCCGCGCCCGGGGCGCGAAGGTCATCTGGGCGACCGCGAGCGGCAGGATGAGCAGCCCCGACTGCAGCGCGCTGTAGCCGCGCACGCTCTGCAGGTAGAAGGCGGAGAAGAAGGTCACGCCCATGAGGGCGAAGAAGACGAGCGCGATCGCGGCGACGGCCGCCGAGAACGCGGGCCGCTTGAAGTACGTCATGTCGATGGCCGGGTGGTCGCTGCGCCGCTCGTGGAGCACGAAGAGGGTGAGGACCGCGAGGCCGCCGAGGACCGGGGCGAGGACGGTGAGGTCGGTGGCGTCGGCCAGCTCGCCGCCGCGGATGATCCCGTACACGAGGAGGACGAGTCCGACGACGGAGAGCAGGACGCCGGGGACGTCGACCCGGCCGGGCCTGGGGTCGCGGGAGTCGGGAACCAGCCACATCATCAGGGCGAGGGCGAGGAGCACGACGGGGACGTTGATGAGGAAGATCGATCCCCACCAGAAGTGTTCGAGCAGGATGCCGCCGGTGATGGGGCCGATCGCGATGGCGAGGCCGACGCTGCCCGCCCAGATGCCGATGGCCTTGGGCTGCTCGTCGCGTTCGAAGACGTTCATGAGGACGGCGAGGGTCGCGGGCATGACGAACGCGGCGCCGAGGCCCATCACGGCCCGGAAGGCGATGAGCTCGCCCGGGGAGCCGGAGAGCGCGGCGAGGGCGGAGCCGATGCCGAAGACGGTGATGCCGAAGAGCAGCACCTTCTTGCGGCCGAGCCGGTCGCCGAGCAGCCCGGAGGTGAAGAGGAGGCCGGCGAAGACGAGCGTGTAGGAGTTGATCGCCCACTCCAGCTCGCTCTGGGTGGCGCCGAGGCCGGTGGGCGCGGGGGCGGCGATCGTCTTGACGGCGACGTTCAGGATCGAGTTGTCGAGGACGACGATCAGCAGGCTGAGCATCAGGACGCCGAGGACGGCCCAGCGGCGCCGGTGGACGGCCTCGGGGACGCGGGGCCCGGCAGGTGCGGAGGACGGCTGTGACATGGCACCAGCCTAGGGGTGATTACGATACGAGACCGTCTCGTATTGGAAATCCTGACCGAGCCTTTACGTTGCGGGGCACCGGAACGCGCCAACCGCCACGCCGGTGTGAACAGCGCCACTCCGGCCCACTTCCCCGCCCGCCCGGCGAAGTGCCACCATGGATGTGGTCCGGGGACGCCGTCAGGGCGCCTCGAGATGACACAAGGAGCCGTGCACCATGACGCTTCAGGCTGCCCAGAAACCGCCCGCCGACAGCAGCAAGGCGCTGTACGGCGGCAAGGGCACGCGCCGCATCACCGTCCACGACATCGCCGCCGCCAAGACCCGCGGCGAGAAGTGGCCCATGCTCACCGCCTACGACGCGATGACCGCCTCCGTCTTCGACGAGGCCGGCATCCCGGTGATCCTCGTCGGCGACTCCATGGGCAACTGTCACCTCGGCTACGACACCACCGTGCCCGTCACGATGGACGAGATGACCCTGCTCTCCGCCGCCGTCGTCCGGGGCACCAAGCGGGCCCTCGTCGTCGGCGACCTCCCCTTCGGCTCGTACCAGGAAGGGCCCGTCCAGGCCCTGCGCAACGCCACCCGGCTCGTCAAGGACGCGGGCGTCGGAGCGATCAAGCTGGAGGGCGGCGAGCGCTCGCTGCCGCAGACCGAGCTGCTCGTCCAGGCCGGCATCCCCGTCATGTCCCACCTGGGACTCACCCCGCAGTCCGTGAACACCATGGGCTACCGGGTGCAGGGCCGCTCCGACGAGGCCGCGCACAAGCTGCTCCGCGACGCGAAGGCGGCGCAGGACGCCGGCGCGTTCGCGGTCGTCCTCGAACTCGTACCGGCCGAGCTGGCCGCCGAGGTCACCCGCTCGCTGCACATCCCGACCATCGGGATCGGCGCGGGCGCCGGAACCGACGCCCAGGTGCTCGTGTGGACCGACATGGCCGGTCTGACCGGCGGCAAGGTCCCGCGCTTCACCAAGCAGTACGCCAACCTCCGCGAGACGCTCGGCGACGCCGCCCGCGCCTTCGCCGAGGACGTCGGCGGCGGGGTCTTCCCCGCCGAGGAGCACACCTTCCACTGACCGCCGTGACACCCCGCTGACCACCGCGGTACGACACCGACAGCCCGCCGACATCCCCCATCGGCGGGCTGTCGGTCATCTGTCGGGGGATTGTCGGTGGCACCTGGTCTAGTGGTGGCCATGACGCGATCACACACCAACGCCGTCGAGGTCCGGGGCCTCGTGAAGCACTTCGGCGACACCAAGGCCCTCGACGGGGTCGACCTGGACGTCCGGGAGGGCACCGTCCTCGGCGTCCTCGGGCCGAACGGCGCCGGCAAGACCACCCTCGTCCGCTGCCTCTCCACCCTCCTCGTCCCGGACGCGGGCACCGCCACCGTCGCCGGGTACGACGTGGTGAAGCACCCCCGCCAGCTGCGCCGCACCATAGGCCTCACCGGTCAGTACGCCTCGGTCGACGAGAAGCTCTCCGGCTTCGAGAACCTGTACATGATCGGGCGGCTGCTCGACCTCTCCCGCGCCGACGCCCGCCACCGGGCCGACGAGATGCTGGAGCGCTTCTCCCTCACGGACGCCGCCAAGCGGCCCGCCATGAACTACTCCGGCGGCATGCGGCGCCGCCTCGACCTCGCCGCCTCGATGATCGGTCAGCCGGCCGTCCTGTACCTGGACGAGCCGACCACCGGCCTCGACCCCCGCACCCGCAACGAGGTGTGGGACGAGGTGCAGCGGATGGTCTCCGAGGGCGTCACCGTCCTCCTCACCACCCAGTACATGGAGGAGGCCGAGCAGCTCGCCAGCGAGCTGACCGTCGTCGACAAGGGCAAGGTCATCGCCAAGGGGGGCGTCGACGAGCTGAAGGCGAAGGTCGGCGGCCGGACCCTGAAGGTCCGCCCGGTGGACCCCGACCAGCTGCCCGCGATGGCCGCGGCGCTCCGCGAGACCGGACTCGACGGGGTCGCCGGCGCGACCGTCGTCCCGGACGAGGGCGCGCTGTACGTGCCGATCCTCACCGACCAGCAGCTGACCGCGGTCGTCTCCCTGCTCGGTGCGCGCGGCTTCGGCATCGCCCACATCGGCACCCACCTGCCCAGCCTGGACGAGGTGTTCCTGGCGATCACCGGCCAGAAGACCACCGTTTCCGACGCGATCAACGAGGAGGTCGCCGCGTGAGCACGACCACGGTCACCAAGTCCCCCGTCGGATCCCCGGGTCCGGCCACCGAGCGGCGCGCACCGGTCGCCGAGGGCCGGATCGGCCTGCGGGCCAACCTCCGCCACATCGGCGCCCTGGCCCGGCGCAACGCGCTCCAGATCAAGCAGGACCCGGAGTCGATGTTCGACGCCGTCCTGATGCCGATCATCTTCATCCTGCTGTTCGTGTACGTCTTCGGCGGCGCGATCTCCGGCAAGGGCAACAACGACGTCTACGTCAACTACGTGACGCCTGGCCTGATGGCGATGATGGGCATGAACATCGCGATGGCCGTCGGCGTCGGCATCAACGACGACTTCAAGAAGGGGGTCATGGACCGGTTCCGGACGATGCCGATCGCCCGGTCCTCCGTCCTGATCGCGAAGATCGTCGTCGAGGTCGGCCGGATGCTGATCGCCACCTCGATCCTGCTCGGCATGGGTTTCCTGCTCGGCCTGGAGATCCACACCTCGTTCTTCCACCTGCTGGCCGCGATCGGCCTGTCGATGGTCTTCGGAGCGTCGCTGATGTGGATCTTCATCCTGCTGGGTCTCACCCTGAAGACGGCCCAGGCCGTCCAGGGCATGGCGATGCTGGTCCTGATGCCGCTGCAGTTCGGCTCCTCGATCTTCGCCCCGCCGACGTCGATGCCCGGCTGGCTGAAGAGCTTCACCGACTACAACCCGCTGTCCAACCTCGCCGACGCCTCCCGGAACCTGATCAACGGCGGCCCGGTCGCCCACTCCGTGTGGATGACCCTCGGCTGGGCGCTGGTGATCACGGTCGTCACGGCGCCGCTCGCGGTGACCAAGTTCCGCAAGAAGACCTGAGTCCGGCACGGGGGTTCAGGACTCGGCGCGCTCACTGATCGCGTCGGCGGCGCGACCGAGCAGGGCGGCGGCCTCTTCCAGGGAGAGGCCGTCGCCTTCGGCGTGTGCCGCCGCGAACGCCTCCTCGCCCAGGACGGACCGGGTCAGCTCCGTCGCCGTCCGGAGGTTCTGCGCCTCCAGCGGCGGCGGCAGGTGCCCCGGCGGGAGGAGACCGTCCCGGGCCCCGAGCAGCACGGCGGCGGTCCGCGCCTCGGCACCGCCGAGACCCGCCAGCGCCCAGGCCGCGACGGCCAGATGGACCGAGGGCATCTGCGGGGCCACCATCATCGACAGGGAGCCGAGGGAGCGGTCGTACGCCTCCTTGGTCAGGGCGAACGCCGAGGCGTACCGCCCGTCCAGGTTGTCCAGCCAGCCCAGGCTGCCGAGGGTGAAGCCCTCGAAGATGGCCAGGGTCGCGGCGCTGAACTCCTCCCGCAGCGCCATCAGGTGCTCCCGGGCCTCGGCGGTCCGCCCGGTGCGGCCGAGGGTGAGCGCGAGGAACAGCCGGGCGCCGACCTGCGGTTCGTGGCCCAGGCCGTGCACCCCGTCCATGACCTCGCGCAGGATCTTCTCGCCCTCCTCCGACCGGCCCTCCTCGACGAGGACCCCGGCGTACCGGGCGCGCAGCAGGGCCATCTGCGACTGGGCGCCGATCCGCTCCGCGTAGCCGATGGCGGCGACGTAGTCCTCCGCCGCGCCCGCGAACTCCAGCCGGCGCTCCCGGGATTCGGCGCGGGCGGACAGCGCCTCGGCCGCCCCCCACGCGTCGCCGAGGCGCTCGAAGATCGCCAGGCTCTCGTCGGCGTCGGCGCCCGCCTCCTCGGCCCGGTCGGTCCGGTTGGCGAACATGTTGGCCCGCATGTGGAGGGCGTTGCCGAGTTCCCAGGTGTAGCCGTGGCGGCGGCAGGCGGCGACGGTGGTGTCGAGGAGTTCGCGCAGCCGGCCGGCCTCGCCGATGAGGAGGACCGCGAAGACGGCGAAGGAGCCGGGCAGCCGGCAGGTCTGGGGCATGCCGGGCGTGTAGACGCCGGTCATCCGGCGGAGCTGGGCGACGCCCTCGGGCTGGGTCCACCGGGCCGTCTCGTGGTCCATGTTGAGGAGTTCGACGAGCCGCACTCCGCGCCGGGCCTCCCAGCGCTGCTCCTCGGAGAGCGGCGGCGGCGCCGCCGTGCACGGCTCGTGCAGGGGGACGACGGGGGCGGCGGGCGGGGCGAACGGGTCGGGCCCGAGCGCGGCGGCGGCCCGGGCCCAGTGCTGGGCGTCGGAGCGCAGGTCGCGCATCCGCCAGTACCAGAGCAGGGAGTGGACGAGGACGAGCGCCTCGTCCTCGTCGTGGGCGTCGACGGCCCGGCGCAGGGCGGTGCGGATGTTGCCGTACTCGCGCTCGAAGCGGGCGATGGCGGCGACCTGGCCGGCTCCGCGCAGCTCGGGATCGGTCCGCCGGGCGAGCTCCCGGTAGTACGTCAGATGACGCCGCTCCGTCGCCGCCCGCTCCCCCGACTCCGCCAACCGCTCCCCCGCGTACTCCGCCACCGTCTCGAGCAGCCGGAACCGCGTCTCCTCACCGTCCCGGCCCACCCCCGCCACCACCAGCGACTTGTCGACCAGCGCACCCAGCACATCCAGCACGTCCAACCCGGCCCCGGCCCCGGCCCCGTCCCCGGCCCCGCACACCGCCTCCGCCGCCGCCAGATCCGCACCCCCCGTGAACACCGCCAACCGCCGCAGCACCGCCCGCTCCGAGTCCTCCAGCAACTCCCACGACCAGTCCACCACCGCCCGCAACGTCTGCTGCCGCGGCAACACCGTCCGCGCCCCCGACGTCAACAACCGAAACCGGTCGTCCAACCGATCCGCGATCTGCCGCACCGACAACAACCGCAACCGCGCCGCCGCCAACTCGATCGCCAACGGCAACCCGTCCAGCCGACGGCACACCTCCTCCGCCGCACCCCGGTCCTCCCCCACCGAGAACCCCGGCCGCGCCGCCGCACCCCGCTCACCCAACAACCGCAACGCCATCCCCAACGGCAACGGCCCCAACGGCCGCACCACCTCCCCCGGCACCCCCAACGGCTCCCGACTCGTCGCCAGGACCCGCAGACCGGGGCAGCGGGCGAGCAGGGTCTCGGCGAGTGCGGCGGCGGCCGCCACGAGGTGCTCGCAGTTGTCCAGGAGCAGCAGCATCCGGCGCCCCGCGCAGCGCTCGACGAGCCGGTCGACCGGGTCCTCGGCCTGTCGCAGCTCCTCGGCTCCGGCGCCGCGCAGCACCGTCTCGCGGGCGCCGACGGCCGCCAGGACGGCGTCCACGACCGCCTCCGGGTCGGCGACGGGGGCGAGTTCGGCGACCCAGACGCCGTCCGGCCAGGCCCCGTCGGCGGCGCCGCGCTCGGCCGCCTCCTGGGCGAGCCGGGTCTTCCCAGCGCCGCCGGGCCCGAGCAGGGTGACGAGCCGGGCGCCGCGCAGATCGTCCTGGAGGGCGGCGATGTCCTCGTCGCGTCCGACGAAACTGGTGAGCCGGGCGCGCAGGTTGCCCCGTACGACCGGCTTCTCCGGCGGCGGGACGGCGGCGGGTCCGGGGGCCGTCGGGGCGGCCGGTCCGGGGGCCGTCGGGCCGGCGGGTCCGGGGGCCTTCGCGCCCGCGAGCAGCTCCGCGTGCAGGGCGCGCAGGGCCGGTGACGGGTCCGTGCCCAGGCGGGTGGCGAGGGCCCGCCGGACCGACTCGTACGCGACGAGGGCCTCGGCGACGCGGCCGGTGTCCCGCAGGGCGCGGATCCGCAGCGCCTGCAGCGGCTCGTCCAGCGGGTGGGCGGCGCACAGGGAGGTCAGTTCGGGGAGGGCCGCGGGGGCCGCGCCGAGCCCGAGGGCCGCGTCGAGCCGGGCACGGCGGGCGTCGAGGCGGCGGGCCTCCCAGCGGGCGGCCTCGGCGTCCCGGTCCGGCAGGTCGGCGAGGGCGGATCCGCGCCAGAGTCCGAGGGCCTCGTCGAGGAGGGCGGCCGCCCGCGCCGGGTCTCCGGCGCCGAGCGCGGCGGCGCCTTCGGTGGTGAGGCGTTCGAAGCGGCGGGCGTCTACGTCCTCCGGCCGGGCGTCGAGCCGGTAGCCGCCCTCGGCGGAGAGCACCCGCTCGCGGCCGAGGGCCTTGCGGAGCCGCCCGACGAGGGCCTGGAGCGCGGCGACGGCGTCGGCGGGCGGCTCGTCGCCCGCCCACACCTCGGCGACGAGCTCGCCCACGGGCACGGTCCGGCCGGCCCGCAGGGCGAGAACGGTGAGGAGCGCGCGGACCCGGGGGCCGCCGACGGCCACGTCGGTGCCGTCGGGCGTACGGGCGAGGGTCGGGCCGAGGACGGAGTAGAGCACGGCCCCATTCTCGTCGAACGGGCCCCCGCCGCCGGAACTCGCCCCGGTACCCGGTACGTTTCCCGCACATCAGGCACCGTACGAGCCCGTCTCCGTCCCCTGGGAGCTTCCGCGATGACCACGGCCACCACCCGGCGCCACGAACGGCGGATCAGCCCCGTCTTCCTGGCGATCCTCGCCGTCATGGCCGTCACGGGCTGGGCGGTGTGGACGGACTTCGCCGCCTCGCCCGGGCTCGCCGTCTTCCTCTTCGTGACCTCGGCGTGGGTGGTGTCGCTGTGTCTGCACGAGTACGCGCACGCCCGCACGGCCCTGCACGGCGGGGACATCACGGTCGGCGCGAAGGGCTATCTGACGCTGAACCCGCTGGCGTACACCCACGCCGTCCTCAGCATCGTGCTGCCCGTGCTGTTCGTGATCATGGGCGGGATCGGTCTGCCGGGCGGTGCGGTCTTCATCGAGCAGGGCCGGATCCGCGGCCGCTGGAAGCACAGTCTGATCTCGGCGGCGGGACCGCTGGCGAACGTGCTGTTCGCGCTGGTCTGCACGGCCCCGTTCTGGCTGGACGCGCTCGACGGCGTGCCGCTCGCGTTCCGGTTCGCGCTGGCGTTCCTGGCGTTCCTCCAGGTGACGGCCGCGATCCTGAACCTGCTGCCGGTGCCGGGTCTCGACGGCTACGGGGTCCTTGAGCCCTGGCTCTCGTACAAGGTGAAGCGGCAGATCGAGCCGTACGCGCCGTACGGCTTCTTCATCGTGATCGCGCTGCTGTTCGTCCCCGCGATCAACGACGGGTTCTTCGACGCGATCGACGCGCTGATGCGGTCGCTCGGGGTGCCGGAGCTCTCCCGCTACTGCGGATCGCAGCTGTTCCGGTTCTGGCAGGAGACGCCGGAGTTCTGCCAGGTCTGAGACCGCGGGCCGGTCCGAGGCCGGGGGTCACGCCTCCGTGGCGGCGGCCTTCTCCATCTTCGCGCGGCGGACGTAGTACCAGGCCATGTTGGAGGAGAGGCCGGCGATGAGCACCCAGACGACGCCGAGGAAGCTGCCCTCGACGAAGGAGACGACGGCCGCGGCCACGGCCAGGGCGCAGACCACGAGGGCGTAGAGGGCGAGGCGGGGCATGGGGGTCGGCTCCTGTCCGGGGTGCGGCTGCTGTGCCCGTCCAGTGTCCCCCATGCCCTGAAGCGTCCCGACTCCGGCTCGGCGGCCGGCTCAGATGTCGGTGACGCGGAGCCCGGCGTGGGCCTTGTAGCGGCGGTTGACCGAGATCAGGTTGGCGACGAGCGACTCGACCTGGTGGGCGTTGCGCAGCCGGCCGGCGAAGACGCCGCGCATGCCGGGGATGCGGCCGGCGAGGGCCTGGACGAGCTCGACGTCGGCGCGCTCCTCGCCGAGGACCATCACGTCCGTGTCGATCTCCTCGAGCGAGGTGTCCTGGAGGAGGACGGCCGAGAGGTGGTGGAAGGCGGCGGCGACCCGGGAGTCGGGGAGGAGCGCGGCGGCCTGCTCGGCGGCGGAGCCCTCCTCGGGCTTGAGGGCGTAGGCGCCCTTCTTGTCGAAGCCGAGCGGGTTGACGCAGTCCACGACGAGCTTGCCCGCGAGCTCCTCGCGCAGCGACTCGAGGGTCTTGGCGTGTCCGTCCCACGGCACGGCGACGATGACGATGTCGCTGCGGCGGGCGCAGTCGGCGTTGTCGGCGCCCTCGACGCCGTGGCCGATCTCCTCGGCGGCCCCCTGGGCGCGGTCGGCGGCCCGGGAGCCGATGATCACCTTCTGTCCGGCCTTGGCGAGCCGGTAGGCGAGGCCGCGGCCCTGGTCGCCGGTGCCGCCGAGGACGCCGACGACGAGACCGGAGACGTCGGGGAGGTCCCACGGGTCCTTGGGCGCGGCCTTGGGGGCGGTCCCGGAGGCGGGGGTGCTGGGAGTGGAGGAAGTCATGGACCCGACATTACCGACCGGTCGGGCCGCCGGGACCGGTCCGGTACGGGCGGACTCGCGCCGGGCCTGTCCCGTACGGGTGGAACTCCCGCGACCGGCCGCGCGCGGGCCCCGGTCTGGTGCAGGATGCGGACCCATGGATGCCGTACGGGTCGCGTTGCTGCGGGAGGTGCTGGCCGGGACGGAGTGGCCCCGGGCGGCCCGCCGGTTCGCGGGGGCGCTGCGGTCCTCGGTCGTCCCGCACCGGGGCGGGCTGCTGCTCGTCGGCACGGCGGAGTACGAGCCGTGGCACCTGGCCGCGCACCTGGTCGACGAGTCGGCCTGGTCGGGGCTGCCGGAGCTGGCGCCGACGCTGGTGCGGCACCGGGTGCGGCCCGGGGATCCGGCGCACCTGGCGGTCGGCCTCGGCCGGCTCGAAGGGGCGGGGCGCGGGGTGACGCTGCTGATGGTGGCGCCGGAGCGGCCGGACGCGGGGCTGTTGCAGCGGGTGCACGACGCCCGGCGGGCCGGGGCGACGGTGCTGTCCCTGGACGGCGGCGACGAGGAGGTGCGGGGGCTCGCGCACGAGACGCTCACCGTGGCGGAGGGGGCGGAGGTGGACCTGGACACGGTGCAGCACCTGGTGAGCGCGGCGGCCGGGGAGAACAGCCTGCCCTCCCCGCGGGGGACCCGGCGCTTCCGTGACCGGCTGTCGGGCCTCGCGGACCGGCTGACGGCCCCGCCGCCGCCCCGCTGGTAGCGACCGGCCGGCCGGGGAGCCCGGGGGACGCCGTCCCGGCCCGGGCGGAAATTCGGTTGCCTCCGGCATCTCTCCGTCGGAGCATGGCCCCTCGTGTCCCCCGCTCTCGCGAAGTTTTCCGCCCTTCTGCCCGATCTGGCGCCGTGGCGCGCCTCGCGCGACTTCCGGCTCCTCTGGGTCCAGGGGCTCGTGACGTTCTTCAGCAGCGCCATGGCGATGATCGCCCTGCCGTTGCAGATCAAGGAACTGACGGGTTCGCCGCTCGCCGTCGGCGCGATGGGCGCGGTCGAGCTGGTGCCGCTCGTGGTGTTCGGCCTGTACGGCGGGGCGCTCGCGGACGCGGTCGACCGGCGCAAGGTGATCCTCCTGACCGAGGCGGGCCTCGGTCTGCTGGCGGCGGTCCTCCTTGTCAACGCGCTGCTCCCGGAGCCGATGCTCTGGCCGCTGTACGTGGTCGCGGCCGGGGTCTCGGCCCTCGCGGGGCTCCAGCGCCCGGCCCTGGACTCGCTGCTCGCCCGGATCGTGCCGCACGAGCACCAGACGGCGGCGGCCGCGCTGAACTCGCTGCGCTGGCAGATGGGCGCGATCGCCGGTCCGGCGCTCGCGGGCCTCGTCGTGGCCTACGCGGGGCACCCGTACGCCTACGGGGTGACGATCGCCGGTTTCGCCGTCTCGGTGCTGCTGTGCCGCCGGCTCTCCCCGGCGCCGCCCGCGCACGACGCGGAGAAGCCCTCGCTGCGGGGCATCGCGGAGGGCGCGCGGTACGCCTGGTCGCGGCCGGTGCTGCTGGGCACGTACGCGATCGACCTGGCGGCGATGTTCTTCGCCTTCCCGAACACGATCTTCCCGTTCCTCGCGGACGAGCTGGACGCCGACTGGTCGCTCGGCCTGATGTACGCGGCGGGCTCGGCCGGCTCCCTGGTGCTGGGCTTGACCAGCGGCTGGACCTCGAAGGTGCGGCGGCACGGGCTGCTCGTCGTCGGCGGCGCGGCGGGCTGGGGGCTGGCCATCGCGGCGGCCGGATGGTTCGGGAACATCTGGCTGGTGCTGCTCTGTCTGGCCTTCGCGGGGGCGGGCGACATGCTGAGCGGTCTCGGCCGCTCGACCATCTGGAACCAGACGATCCCGGAGGAGCTGCGCGGCAGGCTCGCCGGCATCGAGGTGCTCTCCTACAGCGTGGGGCCGCAGCTGGGTCAGGTGCGGGCGGGTGCGATGGCGGGCTGGACCGGCACCCGGTCGGCGATCTGGACGGGCGGCGTGGCGTGTGTCGCCTCGGTGGGCCTGCTGTGCCTGGCGCTGCCGAAGCTCCTCACGTACGACTCCGAGACCGACGAGGACTCGCTGCGCCGCAAGGCCCAGCAGGAGGCCGCCCGTGGGGCGGACCCGCGGGAGGCGGCCGGGACCGCCTGAGCGGTCCCGGCCGTATCGGTCCGTCCCTAGCCCGGGGGCTCCTGGGCCTCCGGCTTCCCGCCGCTGTCGTGCCAGCGGGGGTCCGTCTCCCACTCCAGGTTCCGCTCGCGGGCGGTCTCCATGGCGTGCGAGGCCTCCTCACGGGTGGCGTACGGGCCGAAGCGGTTCTTCGCCGGGCACTCGGGGCCCTCTTCGACCTTCTTGTGCTCCAGGCAGTAGTACCACTCACCCGGTTTGCCCACGGTGCGCTTCTTGAACAGGGCCATCGTCGTCGGCTCCTTCCTCCGAGACCATGCTGCCCCAGACCCGGTCGTTAGACTCGCTGGCATGTCTGGCCAGTCGCTTCTCGTCCCGGGGGAGCTCTCCCCCCACCGCTCCGTTCCGGGCTCCATCCGCCGCCCCGAGTACGTGGGGAAGCCCGCCCCGTCCCCGTACACCGGGCCCGAGGTGCAGGATTCCGACACCGTCGAACGGATGCGGATCGCCGGCCGCATCGCCGCTCAGGCGATGGAGGAGGCCGCCAAGCACATCGCTCCCGGTGTCACCACCGACGAGCTCGACCGGGTCGCGCACGAGTTCATGTGCGACCACGGCGCGTATCCGTCCACCCTCGGCTACCGCGGGTTCCCGAAGTCGCTGTGCGCCTCGATCAACGAGGTCATCTGCCACGGGATCCCCGACTCGACCGTCCTGCGGGACGGCGACATCGTGAACCTGGACGTCACGGCGTACATCAACGGCGTCCACGGCGACAACAACGCCACCTACCTCTGCGGCGACGTGGACGAGGAGTCGCGGCTGCTCGTGGAGCGGACCAGGGAGTCCCTGAACCGCGCGATCAAGGCGGTGAAGCCGGGCCGCCAGATCAACATCATCGGCCGGGTCATCGAGTCGTACGCCAAGCGCTTCGGCTACGGCGTGGTCCGTGACTTCACCGGTCACGGCATCAACTCGTCCTTCCACTCCGGCCTGATCGTGCCGCACTACGACTCGCCCCACCACACCACCGAGATCAAGACCGGCATGACGTTCACGATCGAGCCGATGCTGACGCTCGGGACGCACGACTACGACATGTGGGACGACGGCTGGACCGTGGTGACCAAGGACCGCAAGCGGACCGCCCAGTTCGAGCACACCCTCGTGGTGACGGAGACCGGGGCCGAAATCCTCACGTTGCCGTAGTCCCTCGGGTGGGTACCACTTTTACCGACAGGACGTCGGGAACCAGTTGACTTAGGTAAGCCTAACTTGGCAGGATCGTCACTGGTTCCCGTCCCATCGGTCTCGGAGGCACGCCTTGGACACGCCCTTCTCCACGCTCATCCGTACGGCTTCCCACGAGCAGCACACGGAGGCGGAGACCTCGTCCTTCATGGGCGACCTCCTGGGCGGACGCCTGGCCGTCGACGCCTACGCGCGGTACACCGAGCAGCTCTGGTTCGTGTACAAGGCCCTGGAGGACGGCGCCGAGGCCCTGCGCGACGACCCGGTCGCCGGGCCGTTCATACAGCCCGAGCTGTTCCGCACGGCCGCCCTGGAGCAGGACCTGGCCCATCTGCGGGGCACCGGCTGGCGCGCCGGGGTCTCCCCGCTGCCCGCCACCGTCGCGTACGCCGAGCGGGTCGCCGAGTGCGCCCGTGACTGGCCCGCGGGATACGTGGCCCACCACTACACCCGCTACCTGGGCGACCTGTCGGGCGGCCAGATCATCCGCGACAAGGCGGAGCGCACCTGGGGCTTCGCCCGCAAGGGCGACGGCGTCCGCTTCTACGTCTTCGACGCGATCTCCAACCCCGCCGCGTTCAAGCGGACGTACCGCGAGCTGCTCGACGGGGTGAACGCGGACGACCTGGAGAAGCAGCGGATCGTCGACGAGTGCAAGCGCGCGTTCGCCTTCAACAGCGCGGTCTTCCACGAGCTGGGCGGGGAGTTCCCGCTCAGCGCGTGAGGGTGCACCCGGAGGGCCTCAGCGCGTGAGGGTGCCCTCCAGGCGGACCCGTCCGCCGAGTTCCACGATGCCGTCAGGGCCGGGCGCGGTGAGCAGCTGCGAACCCCGGCCCTGCGTGATGTTCAGGGCCCGGCCGAGCTCCGCCGTGAGCAGCAGCGCCGCCGCGCCGGTCGCCTCGTCCTCGTCGATGCCGTCGCCGCGCCCCGGGAACGCCCGCGCCCTGACCCGCCCGGCGGCCTCCTCCTCCCAGGCCCAGGCGTAGATCCCTCCCCAAGGACTCCGTCCAGGGGATGCCCCAACCCCCGGCTCGGGCACGTCGAGGGCGTCGACCTCGGCGGCGGAGCCGTACCGGCGCAGGGTCCGCGGCGGCGCCCACTCGGCGCGCGCCTCGATCCAGGTGAACTCCCCGTCACCGCGCACCCACACCTCGCCCGCGGGCGGGCGGACCACCTCGAGGTCGAGCAGCCAGGCGGCGCCGACCAGCGGGTGCCCGGCGAACGGCAGCCGCACGCCGGGGGTGTAGATGTCGACGGTCCCGCGCTCCGGGTCGTCCACGAACACCGTCTCGCTGAACCCGAGTTCCTTGGCGAGCGCCTGCCGGGAGGCCTCGTCGGGGTGGAACCGGGCGTCCCGTACGACTCCGAGGGCGTTGCCGTACCGGCCGTCGGCCGAGCAGAAGACCCGGAGGACGTCGATGTCGGTGGCGGCGCCGGGCACAGTCGTGTTCATGGCGGGAATTCAACCATTTTCGGAGCGCGCGGCAGGGCCGCACCCGGTAATCGGGTGCGGCCCTGCGCCTTTCGGGGGGTGGCGGTCTACGGGAGGAGCGGCCGCTCAGGACTCCGTGGCGCGGCGGCGCACGGCGACGACGACGGCCGCGCCGGCGGCGGCGAGGGTGCCGGAGGCGGCGAGCAGGAGGCCGGTCGGGGCACCGGAGCCGGTCGAGGCGAGGGCGCCCGAACCGCCCACCGAGCCAGCGCCGCCTACGGAGCCCGCGCCGCCGGCGGTCCCGCCGCCCGTGGTGGACGGGCCGCCGGCCGTGCCGCCGCCGGTGGAGCCGGAGCCGCCGGAGGCCGAGGGCGACGCGGCGGTCGCCCAGGCGATGGCGGCCACGGAGGTCGAGGCCTTCGCCGGGCGCCCGTTCTCGGCGCTCTCGGGCGGCGAGCGGGCCCGGGTGGCGCTGGCCCGGGTGCTCGCCCAGCGGACCGGGCTGCTGCTGCTCGACGAGCCGACCGCCGCCCTCGACCTGCGGCACCAGGAACTGGTCCTGTCGGTCTGCCGGAAGCGGGCGGCGGCGGGCGACGCCGTGGTCGTCGTGCTGCACGACCTCGGGCTCGCGGCGGCCCACGCGGACCGGGTCGCGGTGCTGCACGACGGCGGGGTCGCGGTGGCGGGGCCGCCCTCGGAGGTCCTCGGGGCGGAGCTGCTGAGCCGGGTGTACCGGCAGCCGGTGGAGGTGTTCCCGCACCCGCGGACCGGGGTGCCCCTCGTCGTACCGAGGCGTAATGAAAATGCGGACAATTCGCCACGCTTGACCGGCCCTTGACCCTGCCATGAGGACCCCATGAGAAGCCTGTGATCCGGCTGTGTCCGGGCCCCGGGACCTGAGAGCTGAATCACTGGACGGGCGGGTATGGCTCAGGTAAGCCTCGGTTAAGTTAGGTCCGCCTCAGTCCCCTTCCCGCGTTCCTGGAGCCCTCATGCGAGCCGTTCGCCTCTCCGTCGTCACCGCCGCAGCGACCGCCGCGGCGCTGGCCGCCGTCACCGGCTGCACCGAGAAGAGCGACGCCAAGGCCGACGACGGCACCGTCACCGTCGTCGCCAAGGACGACTCCTGCGAGGTCTCGAAGAAGGAGTTCCCGGCCGGTCACGTGAACCTCGCCGTCGAGAACCGCGGCTCCAAGGTCACCGAGGTCTACGTCCTCTACCCGGACGACCGGATCGTCACCGAGCGCGAGAACATCGGCCCCGGCACCAAGGCGAGCCTGACCGCCGAGATCAAGGCCGGCGACTACGAGATCGCCTGCAAGCCCGGCATGGTGGGCGACGGCATCCGCCAGCAGGTCAAGGCCACCGGCGGCGCCGCGGGCGCCAAGCGCTCCCCCGAGATGGACGCGGCCGTCGCCGCCTACCGCCAGTACGTCCAGGCGCAGGCCGACGCCACCCTCCCCAAGGTGAAGGTCTTCACCGACGCCGTCCGCGCCGGAGACGTCGAGGCCGCGAAGAAGGCCTACGCCGCCTCCCGCATCGGCTGGGAGCGCACCGAGCCGGTCGCCGAGTCCTTCGGCGACATCGACCCCAAGGTCGACGTCCGCGAGGACGGCCTGGAGGCGGGCCAGGACCCGGCCAAGGACTGGACCGGCTGGCACCGCCTGGAGAAGGCCCTCTGGCAGGACAAGAAGATCGGCGACCGCGAGAAGCAGCTCGCCGACACCCTCGACAAGGACCTCGCCGACTGGGCGAAGCGCGTCGGCAAGGCCGAGATCACCCCGACCTCGATGGCCAACGGCGCCAAGGAGCTCCTGGACGAGGTCGCCACCGGCAAGGTCACCGGCGAGGAGGAGCGTTACTCCCGCACCGACCTCGTCGACTTCAAGGCGAACGTCGAGGGCGCGCAGAAGTCCTTCGACCTGCTGAAGCCGGTCGCCACCAAGAACGACCCGAAGCTCGTCGCCGAACTCGACAAGCAGTTCGCCGCCCTGAACACGCTGCTCGACAAGTACCGCGCGGACAAGACCGGCTACGACTTCACCTCGTACGACAAGGTCGGCAAGCCCGAGCGCAAGGAGCTGTCGGACGGCGTCAACGCGCTGGCCGAGCCGCTCTCCAAGCTCGCCGCCGCCGTCGTCAAGTAACGAGCGCCGAGAGACGGGAGACGCGGACATGGCCGAGGACACCCAGGAGACGACGACGGGAACCGGGGCCGCCGCGCCCTCCCGCCGCAGCGTCATCGGCTGGGGCGGCGCCGGGCTCGCGCTCGGTGCCGCCGTGGCCGGCGGCGCCGTCGCGCTCACCCGCGACGGGGACACCGCGGTGCCCGTCGCCGAGAGCGGCGCCGCCGTGCCCTTCCACGGACCGCACCAGGCCGGCATCGCCACCGCCGTGCAGGACCGGCTGCACTTCGCCGCCTTCGACGTGAAGACGAAGGACCGTGCGGAGCTCGTCCAGCTCCTCAAGGACTGGACGCGGGCCGCCGAGCGCATGACGGCGGGCGCCGAGGTAGGCGAGGGCGCCTACGGCGGTCTCCCGGAGGCCCCGCCGGACGACACCGGCGAGGCCCTCGGCCTCAAGCCCTCCCGTCTCACCCTCACGATCGGCTTCGGCCCCTCGCTCTTCGACGGGCGCTTCGGGCTGAAGGACAAGCGGCCCGGGGCCTTGGTGGAGCTGCCCAAGTTCCCGGGCGACAACCTGGATCCGGCGCGCAGCGGCGGCGACCTCTGCGTCCAGGCGTGCGCGGACGACCCCCAGGTCGCCGTGCACGCCATCCGGAACCTGGCGCGGATCGGCTTCGGCAAGGTCGCGGTGCGCTGGTCCCAGCTGGGCTTCGGCAAGACGTCCTCGACGACGCCGGACGCCCAGACGCCCCGCAACCTCTTCGGCTTCAAGGACGGCACCCGCAACATCGCGGGCACCGACGCCGAGCGGCTGGCGAAGCACGTGTGGGTCTCCGGCAAGGACGCCGAAGGAGCGGCCGCCTGGATGGACGGCGGCTCGTACCTCGTCGCCCGCCGCATCCGGATGAACGTCGAGACCTGGGACCGTACGCCGCTGGCCGAGCAGGAGGACATCTTCGGCCGCGACAAGCGCGAGGGCGCGCCCGTCGGCAAGGCCAAGGAGCACGACGAGCCGTTCCTGAAGGCGATGAAGCCGGACTCCCACGTCCGGCTCGCCCACCCGGACACCAACGCCGGGGCGACGATCCTGCGGCGCGGCTACTCCTTCACCGACGGCACCGACGGCCTCGGCCGCCTGGAGGCCGGGCTGTTCTTCCTCGCGTACCAGAAGGACGTGCGGACCGGCTTCGTCCCGGTGCAGACCTCCCTGGCGCGGGCCGACGCCCTCAACGAGTACATCCAGCACGTGGGTTCGGCGCTCTTCGCGATCCCGCCGGGCGTCCGCGACAAGGACGACTGGTGGGGCCGGGCGCTCTTCTCGTGACACACCACGCAACCCCGGGAGGGAACCGGCGTGTTCGGTAACTATCTGATCGGCCTGCGCGAGGGCCTCGAAGCCAGCCTCGTCGTCTGCATCCTCATCGCCTACCTGGTGAAGACCGGCCGGCGCGACGCCCTGAAGCCCGTCTGGCTGGGCATCGGCGTCGCCGTCGCCGTGGCGCTGGCCTTCGGCGCCGGCCTGGAGTTCGGCTCCCAGGAGCTGACCTTCGAGGCCCAGGAACTGCTCGGCGGCTCCCTGTCGATCGTCGCCGTGGTCCTGGTGACGTGGATGGTCTTCTGGATGCGGCGCACCGCCCGGCACCTCAAGGCGGAACTCCACGGCAAGCTGGACGCCGCCCTCCGGATGGGCACGGGCGCGCTGGTCGCCACCGCGTTCCTCGCGGTGGGCCGCGAGGGCCTGGAGACGGCGCTCTTCGTGTGGGCTTCGGTACGGGCCTCCTCCGACGGCTCGTACGCGCCGCTGACCGGCGTCCTGCTCGGCCTGCTCACGGCGGTGCTCCTCGGCTGGCTGTTCTACCGGGGCGCGCTGAGGATCAACCTGGCGAAGTTCTTCACCTGGACCGGCGGCATGCTGGTCGTGGTGGCGGCGGGCGTCCTCGCGTACGGCGTGCACGACCTCCAGGAGGCCCGCTTCCTCGGCGGCCTCGCCGACAAGGCCTTCGACATCTCGGCGACGATCCCGCCGGACAGCTGGTACGGCACCCTCCTCAAGGGCGTCTTCAACTTCCAGCCGAACCCGACGGTCCTTCAGGTCACGGTGTGGGCGCTGTATCTGGTCCCGACGCTCGCGCTGTTCCTGGCCCCGATAGGGTCGGGTCCGTCCGTGCGGGTGAAGAAGCAGAAGGCGACCGATGAGAAGGCTGACGCTGAGGCGAGCGCCGGGACGACCGCTTGAGCGGCTCACGGCCCGACGGTCCACGAGACCCCTGAGACCCGCCCGGCTGCTCGGCGTGACGGCGGCCGCCGCCGTCCTCGCGCTGACGGCGAGCGGCTGCGTCACCGTGCACGGTGAGCTCGCGCTGATGCCGCCGGCCACCCCGGCCGAGGCCGCGCAGGCCCTGGCCGACTTCACCAGCGCCTACAACCAGGCCGACAAGGCCTACGATCCGGCCTTCGACGCCCGCCGGGTCACCGGGCCGTTCGGCGAGATCAACCAGGCGGGGCTGCGCGCCCGGGCGGCCACCAGCCCCGGGGGCAACGCCGCCCACCGGCCGCTGGAGCTGACGGACGCGCGGTTCGTGCTGCCCAGGAAGGCGGGCTGGCCGCGCTGGTTCCTCGCGGACACCGACTCCAACCTGGACACCGACGCGGGCCCCGGCGACCAGCGCTGGCTGCTCGTCTTCGTCCGCAACGGACCCCAGGAGCTGTGGGAGGTCGCCCACCTGGTGATCCTCGCCCCGTCCGAGGTGCCGCGGTTCGCCGAGGAGGACGGCTACGCGGTGCCGGTCGCCGCCGGCAGCGACGCGTACGCGGTCGCGCCAGAGGAGCTCGGCGCGGGGTACGTCTCGTTCCTGAAGGACGGGCAGCAGGGGGCGCTCGCCGCCGGCCCGCACACGACGCTCTGGCGGGAGCAGCGGCAGAAGGGCGCCAAGCGGCCGGGCCTCGCCACCCAGTACCTCGACCGGGTCGCGAACCAGGGCGACTTCGCGCCGCTGGGGCTGCGGACGGAGGACGGCGACGCGTTCGTCTTCTTCGCCACCCGGTTCTTCGAGCGGCAGACGGCGGCGCCGGGCTACCGGCCCAAGGTCGACCCGTCCGTCAAGGCGCTGCTGACCGGCGAGGTCAAGAACACGGTCACCAAGGAATGGGTGTCCAACCAGGCGGCCCTGGTGAAGCCGGCGGGCACGGCCCATGACGGCGTCACGATCAAGGCCCGGCTCCAGGGCGTGGTGGGCGCACAGGGCTCGTGACGGGCGCGGGGGCTCGCGACCGGACCGGACCGCGGGGCCATGTCCGGCGCGCGGGCTCGTCACCGGACCGCGGGGCCGTGACGGGCGCGGCTGCTGTGCCCGGCCCGCAGGCTCGCGACCGGCGCGGGGGGCCGTGACCGGCCCTCGGGCTCGCGACCGGCGCGGGGGGCCGTGACCGGCCCTCGGGCTCGTGACCGGACCGCGGGGATCAGCGGGTCAGGGGCCAGGCGATCTCGTGGGCTCCGTGTTCCCCGTCGCCCTCCGCCTCGCGGGCGGCCGCGTGGCGCGCGCAGGCGTCCTGGAGGGTCTCCAGGAGGTTCAGCGGGTCGGGCAGCGGGTGCTCGGGGCCGCGGAGCCAGGCGACGACGGGATGGGCGCTCTCGTCGCCGGGGAGCCGGGCCGGCGGTACGAGGACGTAGCTGCCGCGGCAGTGCCAGCGGAGCCCCGGGTGCTCGTCCATGGTCTCGGGGTGGCAGTCGAGCTCGCACGGCCACCACTCGTCCTCGTCCTCGGGGGTGCCCCGGGTGGCGGTGAAGAAGAGCATCCGGCCGCCGACCGTGTCGACGTCGGCGGCCTCGGCGACGGGCCCGACCTCGACGCCCTCGGCGAGAAGGCGCTCCAGGGCGGCGCGGCCCGCGGCGAGCGGGACGTCGAGGACGTCGTGGACCATGCCGGTCGCGGTGACGAAGTTCGCCGCGGGCTCGTTGCGGGCCCAGCGCTCGATCTGGGCGCGGTCGGTGGTCGACTGGGTCTGCCAGGCGAACGAGACGGGGTGGCGGGCGGGGGTGGGACAGCCGATCCGCTCACAGGAGCAGCTGTAGCCGACGGGGTACGCGGCGGGGGCCAGGGGCAGCCCGGCGGCGGCGGTGGCCAGGAGCAGCTTCTCGCGGTCGTTCTCGTCCTCGGCCGCGGTGCGTTTGGGGCGCCTGCGCAGCCACTGTGCGAGTTTGCTCTCCGTGCCGCGGTAGCGGCCGATGCCGTCGCCCATCTATCCCCTCACACCTCATGCTCGCCCGTTCGGCTCTGCCCATGGTCCCACCATCCTGCGCCTCGGGTGACCGGAGTGCGGAACCGGGGTGGGGAACCGGTGTGCGACGGACCTTTCAGGCCCTCGGGGCGAGTCCGCGCAGGGCCAGGTCGACGAGGGTGTCGGCGTAGTCGTGGGTGAGCGGCAGGGTGCGGAGCGACCAGCGGTGGTGGAGCGGGCCGACCAGGAGTTCGAGGGCGATCCGGGGGTCGACGTCGGGGTCGACGTCACCGGCGGCCTGGGCGGCCTCGATGCGGCGCGCGTAGTACCCGAGCTGGGGTTCGAGGAGCGCCTCGGTGAAGCGGGCGCCGAGCTCGGGGTCGACCATGCCCTCGGCGGCGAGGGCGCGGGTGGGGCCGTCGAAGGCGGGGTCGTTCATCTCGTCGACGGTGGCGCGCAGGACGTACTTCAGGTCGGCGGCGAGGTCGCCGGTGTCGGGGATCTCACTGTCGGCGTCGCCCCCCAAGGCCTCGTTGGCCCGGGCGGCGAGGTCGAGGAAGGCGTCGAGGAGGACGGCGGCCTTGGAGGGCCACCAGCGGTAGATGGTCTGCTTGCCGACCCCGGCGCGGGCGGCGATGCCCTCGATGGTGGTCTTCGCGTAGCCGGTCTCGGAGACGAGGGCGAGGGCGGCGTCGAAGATGGCGCGGCGGGAGCGCTCGCTGCGGCGGGAGGCGTCGGGGGCCTTGGTGTCGGACATGGGCCCAATCTAACAGCGTACGAGACGCCACGTCTCGCGGGCTGGTGGCCAGGGCCGAACCACCCGAACGGTCCACAGCGCCGGAGGCCTCGAAGGCGGACCATGGGGTCACCGATCCGGCGGATCTTCGCCCGCCGGTGACTCCGTCCGCCCGTCCGTGAGGAGCCCTCATTGCGCACCACTCCGCGCGCGTCCTCGCCCCGCCGTTATCTGATGTGCCCACCCACGCACTTCACGGTGACGTACTCCATCAACCCCTGGATGGACCCCACGAAACCGGTCGACCTGCCGCTCGCCCTCGCCCAGTGGGAGGACCTGCGGGACCGCTACCGCGCGCTCGGTCACCGCGTCGAGCTCCTCGTCCCCGACCCGGCGCTGCCCGACATGGTCTTCGCGGCGAACGGCGCCACCGTCGTCGACGGCCGGGTCCTCGGCGCGAAGTTCGCCCACGCGGAGCGCGCGGCCGAGGCCGCGGCGCATCTGGCGTGGTTCCGCCGGAACGGCTGGGCGGACGACGCCGTACGGGTCCCGGAGCACGTCAACGAAGGCGAGGGCGACTTCGCCGTGACCGCCTCCTGGATCCTCGCCGGGCGCGGCTTCCGCTCCAGCCCGCTCTCGCACGACGAGGCCCAGGAGTTCTTCGGGCGGCCGGTGATCGGTCTGGAGCTGGTGGACCCGCGGTACTACCACCTGGACACGGCGCTGTGCGTCCTCGACGACGCCCGCGACGAGGTCATGTACTTCCCGGACGCCTTCTCCCCCGGCAGCCGCGCGGTCCTCGCCCGGCTCTTCCCCGACGCGCTGATCGCCACGGAGGCGGACGCGGCGGCCCTCGGGCTGAACGCGGTCAGCGACGGCCGGAACGTCCTCCTCCCGCAGGCGGCGGTGGGCCTCTTCGCACCGCTGCGCGAGCGCGGCTTCGAACCGATCGGGATGGACCTCGGCGAACTCCTCAAGGGCGGCGGCAGCGTGAAGTGCTGCACCCAGGAGCTGCGGCCCTAGGCCGTGCCCTCGCCGCCCTCGGGCGGCCAGGCGTCGCCCCACTCGGCGTCACGGGCCTGCTTGTACAGGGGTCCGTGGCGCTTGGTGACCGTGTCGCGGGTCAGGCCGTCGGGGCCGCACAGGTCGAGGAGGACGAGACCCTTGCGGATCTGCGGCCTGCGGGTGACGCGGGCGACCGCCGGCGCCGGCGGGACCCGGGTCGCCGCCACGTAGCTGTACTTCTCGTCCTCGTACGGCAGCGAGCCGCCCTTCACCTTCCGGTGCAGCGAGGAGCGGCTGACCCGGGCGGCGAAGTGGCACCAGTCGGTGCCCGGCTCGATCGGGCAGGCCCCGCTGTGCGGGCAGGGCGCGGCGACGGTGAACCCGGCGTCGATCAGCAGGGTCCGGGCGGCGATGATCCGCTCGTAGCCGTCGGGGGTGCCGGGCTCGACGATCACGACCGTCCGCGCGGCCCGCGCCGCCTCGGTCACCAGCGCCGTCCGGTCGGCCGCGGTCAGCTCCTTGAGCACGTACGAGACGGTGACGAGGTCGGTGTCGTCGAGCCGCAGCGCGCCGCCGATCCTCGCCGTGCGCCACTCGGCGTCCAGGGTCCCGGCGGCGAGTTCGCGGCCGAGCGCGAGGGCGGGTTCCGCCCAGTCGAGGACGGTGGTGCGGGGCGGCGCCTCCTCCCAGGCCTCGGCGACGGCCCAGCTCGCCGCGCCGGTGCCGCCGCCGACGTCGGTGTGGGTACGCGGCTCCCAGTCGGGCACGGCCGCGCGCAGCGCGTCGAGGGCGCCCCGTACCGCCTCGAAGGTCGCCGGCATCCGGTACGCGGCGTACGCGGCGACGTCGGAGCGGTCGCGCAGCACGGGGGCGTCCGTCGGGGTGGTCCCCCGGTAGTTGGCGATCAGCCGGTCGACGGCCTGCGTGGCCTGCTTGGGCGGCAGTCCGGCGAGGAGCCCGGCGAGGGCGGCGCGCAGGGAGTCGGCGGAGGCGGCGGAGACGTTCACCGAGACAGTCTAGGCGCCGGCCGCCGGGGTCCCGGCGGTCGCGGCGGGGGCCCGCCACGGCCTGCACAGGCCGAGGAAGCAGACGAGCGCCAGGACCGCGCAGGTCAGCTGGACGACGGCCATCGGGACGGCGGTGTGCTCGCCCGCGATGCCGACGAGCGGGGACGCGACGGCGCCGACGAGGAAGGAGGTCGTGCCGAGGAGCGCGGACGCGGACCCGGCGGCGTGCGGGGTGCGCATCAGGGCCAGGGCGTTGGTGTTGGGCATGGCGAGGCCCATCGCCGACATGAGGACGAAGAGTCCGGCGGCGATCGGCACGAGCCCGACCTTCCCGAAGGCTCCGGAGGTCATCAGGAGCAGGGCGAGGGCGGCGACCAGGATGGTCCCGAGGCCCCAGCCGAGCGCCTTGTCGAGGCTGACGCGGCCGACGAGCAGCTTGCCGTTGATCTGGCCGACGGCGACGAGCCCGATGGAGTTGAGGCCGAAGAGCAGGCTGAAGGTCTGCGGCGAGGCCCCGTAGATCTCCTGGACGACGAACGGCGAGGCGGAGATGTACGCGAAGAGGGCGGCGAAGGCGAGGCCGCCGGTCAGCATGTACCCGGCGAAGACCCGGTCGGCGAGCAGCCCCCGCATGGTGCGCAGGGCCTGGCCGACCCCGCCCTCGTGCCGCCGCTCGGGCGGCAGCGTCTCGCCGAGGAAGCGCCACACGACGAGGGTGAGGAGGACGCCGATGACGGTGAGGACGTGGAAGACGCCCCGCCAGTCGGTGACCCGCAGGATCTGGCCGCCGATGAGGGGCGCGATGATCGGGGCGACGCCGGAGATCAGCATCAGGGTGGAGAAGAACCGGGCCATCTCCACGCCGTCGTAGAGGTCGCGGACGACGGCGCGGGCGATGACGATGCCGGCGGCGCCGGCGAGGCCCTGGAGCAGCCGGAAGCCGATGAGGGTCTCGGCGGTGGGCGCGAAGGCGCAGGCGGCGGTGGCGAGGACGTACACGACCATGCCGATGAGCAGCGGGCGGCGGCGGCCCCATTTGTCGCTCATGGGGCCGACGACGAGCTGGCCGAGGGCCATCCCGGCGAGGCAGGCGGTGAGGGTGAGCTGGATGGTGGCGGCGGGGGCGGCGAGCGCGCCGGTGACCTCCGGCAGGGCCGGGAGGTACATGTCCATGGAGAGCGGGGGCAGTGCGGTGAGCCCGCCGAGGACGAGGGTGACGAGCAGCCCGGTGCGCCGGGCGGCCGGGCCGGCGATCGGCTCGGGGACTCTTTCGGTTATGTGTCCTTGTGTTGTTTTCTGGCCGCTCTCCGGCATCGACCGCTTCCTTTCGTTGAATTCTTGCCTATGCTCTCAGCTCGACCGGCATGGTCGAGACCTCTGCGGAACACATGGGACGGGTGGGGCACATGGGTGACACGGTGCGCTGGGGAATCCTGGCGACGGGCGGCATAGCGGAGCGGTTCACCACGGACCTCCGGACGCTCGACGGCGCCGAGGTCGTCGCGGTGGCATCGCGCAAGGAGGCCTCCGCGAAGGCCTTCGCGGACCGGTTCGGCATTCCGCGGGCCTACGGCGACTGGGCCGGGCTCTACGCCGACGAGGACGTCGACGTGGTGTACGTGGCGACCCCGCACCACGCACACCGGGAGGCGGCCGGCCGCGCCCTGGAGGCGGGCAAGGCGGTGCTCTGCGAGAAGGCTCTCACGCTCAACGCCCGCGAGGCAGAGGAACTCGTCACCCTGTCCCGGGACCGGGGCCTCTTCCTGATGGAGGCCATGTGGATGTACTGCAACCCGCTGATCCGGCGGATCGCGGAGCTGGTCCGCGAGGGCGCGATCGGCGAGATCAGGACCGTCCAGGCGGACTTCGGCCTCGCGGGCCCCTTCGACGCCGGGCACCGGCTGCGGGACCCGGCGGTGGGCGGCGGGGCCCTGCTCGACCTGGGCGTCTACCCGGTGTCGTTCGCCCAGCTGCTCCTCGGCGAACCCGACCGCGTCCAGGCGCACGCGCTGCTCTCGCCGGAGGGCGTCGACCTGAACACCGGGATGCTGCTCGGCTGGTCGGACTCGGGCGCCTCCGCCCTGCTCTCCTGCTCGATCGCCGCGGGCACCCCGATGACGGCCTCGGTCACCGGCTCGCTGGGCCGCATCGACGTCCCGAGCGGCTTCTTCTTCCCGGAGCGCTTCACGCTCCACCGGGCCGGCCACGAGCCGGAGGAGTTCACGACCTCGGACGATCCCCACTCCCTCCGGCACGAGGCCGCCGAGGTCATGCGCTGCCTGCGGGCGGGCGAGACCGAATCCCCGCTCGTCCCCCTCGACGGCTCGCTCGCGGTGATGCGGACGCTCGACGCGGTACGGGACCGCGTCGGCGTCCGCTACCCGCAGGAAGCGGTCGTACGTCCCCGGGAGACGGCCGATCCCCGGGAGACGGCCGTCACGCCGGCTTGAGGCCCGGGTCGCCCGCCTCCGTGACGAAGGAGGCGGCCGTGGTGACGGGGGCGCCCGGGGACGTCACGTACGGCACCGTACGGAAGTCGGCGCGGGCGCCGTCCTCGGCGAGCGCCACCGTCACGTATCCGCGCCGGCCGTTGAAGAACTTCAGGTGGGGGTTGGCCCCCATGAGCTTGTCGTAGTTCGACGGGCGGTCGGCGCCGTCCTTGCCGCTGCTGATCGAGGTGGCGACGATCTCGGTGCCGAGGGTCCGCGAGGCCGGGTCGCGGAAGTCGGCCTTGAGGTCGAGGCCGTAGCCGACGTGGACGTCCCCGGTGAGCACCATCAGGTTCTCCACCCCGGCGGCCTCCGCCCCCGCGAGGATCCGCTGCCGGGAGGCCGGGTAGCCGTCCCAGGAGTCCATGGAGAGCTTGAAGTCGGCGGTGGCGCGGTCGCGGCGCTCGGCGAACACGACCTGCTGCGGCAGGACGTTCCAGCGGGCGTCCGAGGCGCGCCAGCCGTCGAGCAGCCAGCGCTCCTGCGCCGCCCCGGTCAGCGTCCGCGCCGGGTCCTCCGACTCGGGGCCCGGGACCTGCCAGCCGTCGCCGTACGCCTGGTCGGAGCGGTACTGGCGGGTGTCGAGGATGTCGAACTGGGCGAGCCGCCCGAAGCGCAGCCGCCGGTACAGCCTCATGTCGGGGCCCTCGGGCCGCTGCGGCGCGCGCAGCGGCTGGTGCTCCCAGTAGGCGCGGTAGGCGGCGGCGCGGCGGAGCAGGAACTCCTCCGGCGGGACGTCGTTCTCGGGGGTGCCGCCCGCGTAGTTGTTCTCGGTCTCGTGGTCGTCCCAGGTGACGACGAAGGGGTGGGCGGCGTGCGCGGCGCGCAGGTCGGGGTCCGACTTGTAGAGCCCGTACCGCAGCCGGTAGTCGTCCAGGGTGAGCGTCTCGCGGTTGAAGACCGCCGGGAGGGTGCGGTCGGTGTAGGCGCGGGCGCCGCCGGTGGCGTTGACGGCGTACTCGTACAGGTAGTCGCCGAGGTGGAAGACGACGTCGACGTCCTCCCGGGCGAGGTGCCCGTAGGCCGTGAAGTATCCGTCGTGGTAGGCCTGGCAGGAGACGGCGGCGAGCTTCAGACCGCCGGTGCGGGCCCACGGGGCGGGTGCCGTGCGGGTGCGGCCGACGGGGCTGGTCCAGTCGCCGACGCGGAAGCGGTAGAAGAACTCCCGGCCGGGGTCGAGGTGCTCGACCTCGACGTGCGCGGTGTGCGAGAACTCCGGGTGCGCGGTGGCCCGGCCGCGCCGGACGGTCCGGGTGAAGCGCTCGTCGCGGGCGAGCTCCCAGTGGACGGAGACCCGCTGGGCGGGCAGTCCACCGCCGGGCTCGAAGGGGCGGGGCGCGAGCCGGGTCCAGAGCAGTACGGACCCCGGCAGCGGGTCGCCGGATGCCACCCCCAGGGTGAACGGGTCCTCGGATATGCGCCGCCCGTCGAGCTCAGCGGCGGCCGCGGAGCCGGCCGCCGGGAGCTGGGTGGCGAAGGCGAGCGCGGCGGCGGCGCCGGTGACGGTGAGGAAGCGGCGGCGGCCGAAGTGCCGGGCGGCGGCGCGGAGTTCTTCGGAATGCTCGTGTATGTCCTGGTGTACGCGGTTCATGTGCCCCTCCCCAGACGGATGCTGTCCGTCCGTCATTCGAGGGGGGCCGGACGACCTCGCGTTGTCGGGTACAGAACATCCACGTGTCGGAACGATGAGTTCATGGGGCACGGGTCTCGCGTACGCTGCGCGCCCATGAGCATCGCAGTGGTGACGGGAGCGGGATCGGGCATCGGCCGCAGTGTGGCCCTCGCCCTGGCGGCGGCCGGCTGGTCGGTGGCCCTGGCGGGCCGCCGCGCGGCCGCGCTGGAGGAGACGGCGGCGGCCGCGCCGGCCGGGGACTTCCTGGTCGTCCCCACGGACGTCACCTCGGCGGACGAGGTCGCGGCCCTCTTCACGGCGGTACGGGACCGCTACGGCCGCGTCGACCTGCTCTTCAACAACGCCGGTACGTTCGCGGGCGGCGGCGTCCCCGTCGAGGACCTGGACCCGGACACCTGGCGGGCGGTGGTCGACGTCAACCTGACGGGCGCGTTCCTGTGCGCCCAGGCGGCCTTCCGCACCATGAAGGAACAGGAACCGCAGGGCGGCCGCATCATCAACAACGGCTCGATCTCCGCGCACGTGCCGCGCCCGCACTCGATCGCGTACACGGCGACGAAGCACGCGATGACGGGCCTCACCAAGTCCCTGTCGCTCGACGGCCGCCCGTACCGCATCGCGTGCGGTCAGCTCGACATCGGCAACGCGGCGACGGAGATGACCGCCCGGATGCAGACCGGCATCCTCCAGGCCAACGGACAGCTGGCGGCGGAGCCGGTGATGGACGCGGCGGACGTGGCGGCGACGGTGGTGCACATGGCGGCCCTGCCGCTGGAGGCGAACGTGCAGTTCGCGACGGTGATGGCCACGACGATGCCGTACATCGGCCGGGGATAACCCCCGCCCGGAGGGATCGGCCGGGCGTCAGACCGGCCGATCCGCTGAGGACCGATCCGGCGTCAGCGTGGCCGACCCCCTGAGGACCGGCCCGGCGTCAGGCCTGGCCGGTCTCGAACCGCGCGACCTTGCCGCCGTCGACGACGAAGCGCCAGCGCGTCTTCATCTCGCCCCAGGTGTCGTTCCGGAAGCGGGCCACGAGATCGAGCCCGTCGCCCTTCTCCGACTCGATCTCCATGTGCCCGCGCGAGGAGAAGATCTCCCGCTCGGTCCAGTCCCGGAGGTCACGGTCGGACCCGTCGTCGGACATGGTCGCACCAGGAGTCAGGGCCTCCTGGAAAGCCGCCTGGTCTTGGGCGTTGAGGGCCGTGACGAACGCGCGCACGGCCGGATCGGTGAGCCGGTCCACGGGGATGGTCATGCCCTACCCGTACACCCCGGCGACCCCCTCCCCCCGCGAACCCGCCGCACACCCGCCGCGTGTCGGCGGCCGCACTCCGCCACCTGGCCGAGCGGCGCGCCGCCCGAGGCGGCTTCTCAGCGCCACACAGCCCTATGGGCCGCGTGTTCGCTGGCACCGGTCCGGGTCGGCCGGGCAGGCTCCGGCACAGCTTCCGCGCACCACCGCACACATCCCTGGAGGAGCGATGCCGAACGCCGGCAAGGTCGTCAAGCTGTACGCGAAGGAGGCCCCGGTCGGGGTGCTGGACGGGGCCCTGGTCGGCTTCCTCACCGACCCGGCGCAGGCCGGGGAGTGGCTGGTCACCCGGCAGGACGAGGGCTTCCGCCTCACCGCCAAGGGCACGGAGGAGACCGTCACCGCGGAGGGCCCCGAGCGCGCGCCCGTGGCCGTCCGCCCCGACGACTCCCCCGCCTCCGTCTGGCGTCTCCAGCGCGTCGGCCGCGACGGCGACACCACCACGATCACCTCGCTCGCCGACCTCCGGGACGGCACCTATGTGATCGACCAGAACGGACTGGCCCTCGGCCGCGACCTGTTCGAGGACCGCTCCCTGCTCCCCAAGCGCATCTTCGTCCGCACCGACGACCGGGACCCGCAGTGGCGGATCGAGGTCCTCGGCTGAGCCGACCGCCCGCGCGTGCCCCGTCCGGGGTCCGGGTGGGCAGCCGGGCGGCCTCCACGTCAGCCGGTGAAGCCCGGTACGACCAGGCCCGACTCGTACGCGATGACCACCGCGTGCGTCCGGTTCTGCGCGCCGAGTTTGGTCAGCACGTTCCCGACGTGCGTCTTGACCGTCTCCAGGCTCACGGTGAGGGACTCCGCGATCTCCGGGTTGGACAGGCCCGTGGCCATCAGCCGCAGCACCTCCTCCTCCCGTCCGGTCAGCGCCGCCCTCGGCAGCGCCGCCGCGGAGTCCAGCGGACGGACGGCGACCATCCGGCGCAGGGTCGCGGGGAAGAGGATCGCCTCGCCCGCCGCCACCACCCGCACCGCCTCCGCGATCTGCCGGACCGGAAGCCGCTTGAGCACGAATCCGCTGGCACCGGCGCTGAGCGCGGCGGTGACGTGGTCGTCGTTCTCGAAGGTGGTGATCACGACGACCTTCGGCGGCGCCGGGGCGGGGCCGCCCCCCGGCCCCGCCGGCTCGTCCGTCCCCGCGAGGAGCCGGCGGGTCGCCTCGATCCCGTCGCGGCGGGGCATCCGTACGTCCATCAGGACCACGTCAGGCCGCAGCCGCCGCGCCTGCTCGACCACCTCGACGCCGTCGGCGGCCTCCCCGACCACCTCGATGCCCGGCTGTGCGGCGAGCAGCATCCGCAGACCGGTACGGGTCACCTCGTCGTCGTCCGCGATCAGGAGCGTCGTCGGGGTCTCGGTGCCGTCGGGGCCGGTCATGCCGACAACCGTACGGGCAGCCTGACCGCGAGCCGCCAGTGCCTCGGCCCGTCCGGTCCTGCGTCGATCTCGCCGTGCAGGAGGCGTACGCGCTCGGTGAGACCGGGCAGCCCGTGCCCGGAGGTCGGGAAGGCCCGCGGCCGGCCCGTACGCGGCGCGGCCCCCGTCTCGTTGACCACGGCCAGCTCCAGCGCGTCCGGGCCGGCCGCCACCCGTACCGTGATCGGGCCGCCGGAGCCGTGCCGGACGGCGTTGGTCAGCCCCTCCTGGACGATCCGGTACGCGGCCCGGGAGAGCGTCCCCCGCACCCGCGCCGGGTCCCCCGACCGCTCCCACTCCACCACCGCGCCCGTGTGCCGGACCCGTTCGAGCAGCTCGGGCAGGTCGGCCAAGGTGCGGATCGGCGCGGCCGTACCGGTCCCGGCCTTCTCCGCCTCGCGCTCGCGCAGGACGCCGAGGACGTAGTCCAGGTCCTCCAACGCGGCCCTGGCGGACTCCTCGATGCTGCGCAGGGCGGCCCGCGCCGCCACCGGGTCGGTGGACATCAGCTCGCCCGCCACCGCGGCCTGGATCGTGGTCGTCGTCAGCGTGTGCCCGATGGAGTCGTGCAACTCGTGGGCCAGCCGGTTGCGTTCGGCGAGCCGCCGCTCCCGCTCGGCCGCGAGCGCGAGCCGCTCGGTCGTCGACGGCCCGAGGAGCCGGGGCGCCGACCACCGCAGCGCGCGCGTCACGAGGACGCAGACGACCGCGGCGAGCAGCAGACAGCCGAGCGCCGCGGCCCAGCTCTGCCAGCCGCCCGTCACCCGCGTGGACCGGCCGAACAGGCTCAACGCCAGCTCGGCCCGGAGCCAGCCCCCGGGAAGGGCCACGGCGAGGAAGAGCAGCAGCCCGCTCGCGAGCGCACCCGTCCAGCCGACGGTCACGTGCAGCAGCAGCCAGAGAGGAGTCCGCCAGCGCTGCCCGGCCCCGGGGGGCGTCCCGGGCGGGCGGGCGGCCGAGGGCGCGGGCAGGACCACGTGCAGCAGTCGGCGGGCGGCCAGGACCAGCACCCGCCGTGTGGTGCGGGCCAGGCCGACCAGCGCGATCAGCGCGGCCCAGACGACCAGAACCACGCCGAACAGGACGCCCTCGGGGGCCGATCGCCAGGCCAGCGCCGGAAGCAGCGCGAAGGACAGCAGGGGGAGGCTCGCGAGGGCGGCCGCGTAGGCGAACAGCGCGCCCGTGTACGTGGAACGGCGCAGCAGCGGCCGGAGTGCCTTGATCATCATCGGCCAGTATGGACGGGCCGCCCGCGGCCGGCCTCCCCCGATCGGGGGAGCACTTTCTCCCGCCTTTCCGCGATGCGCTCAGGGGCCCCGGAAAACATGATCGTGTCCTGCCCGATCGACGGAAGGACAGCGATGAGCACGCGAGCGATGAAGACGGGGACGTCGAGGTTCCGCCTCTCCCGACCGCGGAAGGGTCTCCGGCGCGGGGGCGCCGCGGCCGCGGCGGCGGTGGTCGCCGCGGTGATGACGGCGGGCGCGCTCGCGCCGCCCGCGGCGGTCGCCGCGACTCGGCCGGACGCCGTGCAGCAGGGCCTGAACGCCCTGGTGCGCGGGGGCCAGCCGGCGGCGCTGGCGAGCGTCGAGGACGCCGGGGGCCGCGCCCGTACGTACACCGCGGGGGTCGGAGACCTGGCCACGGGCGCGAAGGTGCCCAGGGACGGCCAGGTGAGGATCGGCAGCAACACCAAGACGTTCACCGCGGTGGTGGTGCTGCAGCTGGTCGGCGAGGGGAAGATCGGCCTCGACGGGTGGGTCGACACGTACCTGCCGGGGGTGGTGCGGGGGAAGGGCCTCGACGGAGGGAAGATCACCGTACGTCAGCTGCTGCAGCACACGAGCGGGATTCCGGACTACGGGGCGGACATCAGCGACGAGGAGATGCTGCACCGGTACTTCGAGCCGCGTGATCTCGTGGACGTGGCGCTCAAGCACGGGGCCGAGTTCGAACCGGGGAAGAAGTGGAGCTACAGCAACACGAACTACGTGCTGGCGGGCCTGATCGTCCAGAAGGTGACGGGGCGCCCGCTGGCCGAGGAGATCGACCGCCGCATCGTGCGGAGGATCGGACTGCGGCACACGTACTTCCCTGGGCAGGGGGACAGGGGCATCAGGGAGGCGCACCCGAAGGGCTACCACCGGATGAAGAAGGGTGAGCCGCTGCGGGACGTCACACGGCTCGACCCCTCGGCCGGCTGGGCGGCGGGGCAGATGATCTCGACGAACTCGGACCTGAACCGCTTCTTCGGCGAGCTGATCGGCGGCGACCGCCTGCTGCGCGAGGCGCAGCGGAAGCAGATGCGGACGACGGTCCCGATCGCGGGGACGGAGTTCCACTACGGGTTGGGGCTCATGAAGAGGCCGCTGTCGTGCGGAGGCTTCTACTGGGGCCACGGCGGCGACATCACGGGCTACGAGACCAGGGGCGGGGTCACGGACGACGGACGGGCGGCGAACGTGGCGGTGACGAGCATCCCGACGGAGGCGGAGGCCGTGAAGGGGGTGACCGGGGTGGTGGACACGGCTTTGTGCGGGTGAGAGGAGTGGGGCGGGGGCCGGGCCCGGCGTGGACCCCGCCCCCCTCCCCCGTATCCCGCCCCCTCAGTCCAGGCAGAACTCGTTGCCCTCCGGGTCGGCCATCACGATCCACCCGGTGCTCATCGGCGGGTCGGGCTCGAAGCGGCGCAGCCGCTCGGCGCCCAGCGCCACGAGCCGGGCGCACTCGGCCTCCAGGGCCGCCATCCGCTCCTCCCCCTCGAGACCGGGCGCCGCCCTGACGTCGAGGTGGACGCGGTTCTTGGCCGCCTTGCCCTCCGGCACCTGCTGGAAGAAGATCCGGGGCCCCTCCCCGTCGGGGTCCTCCAGGGCCGACCGCGAGTTGCGCTGCTCCTCCGGTACGCCCATCTTCGCGAGGAACTCGTCCCAGGCGGCCAGCGCGTCGGCGCCCTCGGGCAGTTCGACTCCGGGCGGGCCGGGGTGGACGTACCCCAGCACCTCACCCCAGAAGACCGACAGGGCCCCGGGGTCATGGGCGTCGAAGGTGACCTGGAAGTGGCGGCTCATCGTGCGGCTCCGTTCGTCGTGGTGAAGCCACCCTGACACCCATGGCGGACAGGATCGGTCCGCCATCTCTGGCAGGCTGGGCCACATGGACGAGCGGGGGACGACGGAGCGGGTGCTCACCCTGCTCGGGCTGTTGCAGCGGCGTCAGGTGTGGACGGGCCCGGAACTCGCCGAGCGCCTCGGGGTCACCGCGCGCACGGTGCGCCGCGATGTCGAACGGCTGCGCGCCCTGGGCTATCCGGTGCACGCCGGCATGGGGGTCGGCGGTGGCTACCGGCTCGGCCGGGGGCAGGAACTGCCGCCGCTCCTCCTCGACGACGAGGAGGCGATCGCCACGGCGGTGGCGCTGCTCGCGGGCGCGGCCTCGGGCACGGGCGACGCCGCGCTGCGGGCCCTCACCAAGCTCGACCAGGTGCTGCCCAGCCGGCTGCGGCACGAGGTGCGGGCCCTGTCGGACACGGTGGAGTTCTTCGGCTCGGGCCGCACCCCGGTCGACCCCGATGTGCTCATGACCCTGGCCAGGGCGTGCCGCGACGAGGTGGAGACGGGCTTCGACTACCCGTCGGGGGACACGACGAGCCGGCGGCGGGTCGAGCCGCACCGCCTGGTCGCCTCCGACCGGCGCTGGTACCTCCTCGCGTACGACCTGGACCGCGACGACTGGCGCACCTTCCGCGTCGACCGGATGACCGAAGTCGCCCCCCGGACCTGGCGGTTCCGCCCCCGGCCGGCCCCCGACGCGGCGCAGTACGTGCAGGAGGGCGTGGCCAGCCGCGTCTACGCGCGGCAGGCCCGCTTCCTCGTGCACGCCCCGGCGTCGGTCGTCCGCGGCCAGGTCCCGCCCTCGGCGGCCCTCGTTCGGCCCCTGGGGGACGACCGCTGCGAGCTGGTGACCGGCGCCGCCGACCTCGACTTCCTGATCATGCGCGTCCTCCTCCTGGGCCACCCCTTCGAGGCCCTCGACCCCCCGGACCTCGCCTCCCACTGCCACGCCCTGGCACAACGCCTCCTGTCGGTCACGGTCACCACACCCCCATCGGGAGCGGCCGCGCAGGGTCCTACGGCTGTCCGGCCCGATCCGGAGGGCTGACCGTCAGGGGAGGCGTGGGCGTGCTCGGAGCTCCGTGTCCGAATTGCGCCAGCGGCAGGGCGGGCGCGCCGCGAGCCTGAACGTATGACGACGACCGCGACCACGACCACGACCACCGCCACGGCCTACGCCGCCCGGCCCGTCCCGCCCGCCGCCCTCGCCGAACTGCGGGTCACCGACGACGCCGGCCGCGCCTGCGCGCCGTACGCCACCCCCGACGGCGGGGAGCCGCTCCGCTGCTGCCTGCGCCTCGCCGCGCCGGGCGAGCGGATCGCCCTCGTCTCCTACGCGCCGCTGCGGCGCTGGGCCGCCGGGACGGGGGCGGACCCGGGGGCGTACGACGAGCAGGGCCCCGTCTTCCTGCACGCCGAGGAGTGCGGCGGCCCGGCACCCTCGGAGACGTACCCCTTCGCCCGGGCCGGGGCGCTGCGCACCGTCCGCCGGTACGACGCGGCGGGCCGGATCGTCGGGGGCCGGCTCCTGGAGATCCCGGAGGAGACCTCCGAGGGCTTCGACCGTGCCTTCGCGGAGGCCTTCGCCGACCCGGCAGTGGCACTGGTCCACGTCCGAGCGGTGGAGTACGGCTGCTTCCACTTCGAGGTCCGCCGCCCCTGAGGCGGCGTCAGCGGGCGCGCCCGTCCAGCCAGGGCCTGCGGCCCGGCCCGGTCGGGTGCGTACCCGTGACCGCCATGACGACCGAGTAGAGGCTGGTCTCGGCGGCGATGAAGAGACGGTTGCGCTTGGCGCCGCCCCAGGCGATGTTGGCGACCGCCTCCGGGACGACGAGCCGCCCGATCAGGGTGCCGTCGGGGTCGTAGCAGTGCACTCCGTCGTCCATCGCGGCCGCCCAGAGGCGGCCGCCGTCGTCGAAGCGGAGGTTGTCGAAGCGGGCCGCGTCCCGGGCCTTGGCCTCGGCGAAGACGTCACCGTCCGACAGGGTCCCGTCCTCGCGCACGTCGAAGACGCGGATGACGCCGGCCCGGGTGTCGGAGACGTAGAGCTGCCGCTCGTCGGCGGAGAAGACGAGGCCGTTGGGGGCGGCGAAGCAGTCGGCGACCAGCCGGACCTCGCCCGTGCCGGGGTCGATGCGGTAGACGTTGTTGGCACCGATCTCGCTCTCCGCGCGGTAGCCCTCGTAGTCACTGGTGATGCCGAAGTCCGGGTCGGAGAACCAGATGGAGCCGTCGGACCTGACCGCCGCGTCGTTCGGGCTGTTGAGCCGCCTGCCCTGCCAGCGGTCGGCGAGCACCGTGACCGTGCCGTCGTGTTCGGTGCGGGTGACCCGGCGGTTGCCCTGCTCACAGGTGATCAGACGGCCCTGGCGGTCGAGGGTGTTGCCGTTGGTGTGTCCGGCGTCGCGGCGGAAGACGCTGACGGCGCCGGTCTCCTCGTCCCAGCGCAGCATCCGGTCGTTGGGGATGTCGCTCCAGACGAGCTGCTTCCAGGCGGGCAGGTAGATCGGCCCCTCGGCCCAGCGGCAGCCGGTGTACAGGACCTCCAGGCCGTCGTCGCCGTTCATGCAGCGGCCGGTACGGAACCGGTCGTCGAACATCTCGTACAGTGCCGGGCGCTCGCTGGGCATGCGGGTTCCTTCCCCTCACACGGATACCGTTACCGAATCCCGTACGGCTCACAGCGAAGATATCCGAATGAGGTACGGTCATCGCAAGATCACACCGAACGGAGAGTTGTGGATCACATCGACCGTGCCCTGCTGGCGCAGCTCCAGCAGGACGCCACCCAGTCCTACGCCGCGCTGGGCCAGGCCGTCGGCCTCTCGGCCGGGGCGGCCCACGAGCGGGTACGGAAGCTGAGGGAACGCGGCGCCATCCGGCGCACCACCGTCGAGGTGGACCCGGCGGCGGTGGGCGGCGCCGTCCTGGCCTACGTGATGGTCGACTCGGTCTCCTGGATGGGCGATTCCGCGGCGGACTTCGCCGCGGTCCCCGAGATCCTGGAGGCGCACGTCATCGCCGGCAGCGCCTCGGTCCTCGTGAAGGTGCGGACCGCGACCACGGAGCAGCTGCAGGACGTGCTGCGCCGGATCTATGCGATCGACGGGGTCAGCGGAACGCAGGCCACGGTCGTCCTGGAGACCTTCTTCGAACGCCCGGTCTCCCCGGAGCTCGGCGCCCCTCCCGGGCTGCCCGGCTGACCGGCCCCGGCGGACGAGAAGGGCCCCCGGCCAGGCGTGTCGCCTGGCCGGGGGCCCTCCCCACGTGGGCCGACAGACGAGTCGGGCTGTACGCCGGGGACCGCTCCTGAGATTCAGACGGTCCCCTCGATGCGTTCGAAGATGTCCGCGTCCGTCTCCCGCTGCCAGACCGGCAGATCGGACCAGTCGGCGACATATCCAGGCTTCGGGTCTTCGAAATGCCGGAACATCTGGGCAGTCCAGCAGATCGCGACGAATCGCCCCTTCTGCTCGCGGGTGAGCCGGGCCGCATGCCCGCCGCTGACCGCGATGAAGTCGCGCACCTGCCCGCACACGGCGGCGGCGGCATCGCGCTCCCACTCGGGCGTCTCGTCCCACGGCGTGACGTAGCCGGGCTTGGGCTCGCCGGGGTAGTGCTTGTTCACTCCGTCGATCCACGCTTCGCGGAAGATCCGGCCGTCATTCATGCGCGTGTCCCTCTCGTCATGCGGTGCGCGGAAGCGCCGCGATTCGGTGATCAAGAGTCGAGACTCGGTCATCGGACATGAGCGGGGCAAGACGCCCCCGAAGCCCGTCCAGCTTCTTGCCGATGAATCCCGAATTCGACCGGTCGGCCAGTCCGAGTGCTTGCTCCGCGTAGTGCACGACCTGATCGATGTCCCGCCTGTGCGCCCCGAGCACGGCGAGGTCGCTCAGAACAGCGGCGCGGCGACGCAGGGACAGAGTCTGGGCAAGGGCCGCGGTCAGCGCTTCCTCGGCGAGATCAGGGCGGCCCAGTTGGAGGTAGCAGGCTCCTCGCTCCTCTGCCAGGCGGGAGCCGTCGAAGCGGAGCCAACCGCCGTTGTGGGAGTGAGCGCCGTCGAGGGCGTGCACTTTCTCGGCTTCGTCAAGAGCCCGGTTGCACGCATCGAGATCGCCCACGGCCGCGTACGCCTGCGCCTGGACGGCCGCGACCCAGTGACGTGTGGAGAGAGTGTCGTCGCCCCTCCGGGCGATGCGGAAAGCTGCCGCGAGCAGGGGCTGGGCAGCGTGCCCGCGGCGCGCGTACAGCTCGACGTACGCGTGGCGGGTGATGGCACAGGCCCACAAATCGTGGTCGCCACCGGCGTAGGCCGCGTTGGCGGCCAGTGTGTAGCACTGCGCGGCGTCGGTGTACCGGTTGGCATCGAAGAACAGCTCACCGACGAGCTGGTAGACGTCGGCCGTCATCCGGCACAGTCGGGACCGATCCGCAGCAGTACGGGTCTCGGTCAGCCCCTTCGCCATCACATCGAGCTGCGCGCGCACCGCAGGGAAGACGACCTGCTTGGAGTCCGACAGCGCGTAGACCTGCCAGAGGCTGCGGTGCAAGGCGTCCCCCGACGCCAGGAGCGTCGATACTGCCCGCCCTCGGGCGGCCTCACCGGAATCGGGAAGAGTGACCAGCGCACCCGTAACGGCGAGCAGACCCAGGACTTCGCGGCGCTTCATGTCGTCATCATCACCATGGAGGAGGGGTGGAGCAGCGGAGAGCCCGGCTGTCTCGGCCGGCTGTTCGTCGGAGAGCAGATCTGCCAGCTCGGGGAGGGTCACTCCCAACAGCGCTGCGATCTTCGGCCGTTGGTGGGGACGCGGGGTGGCGCGACCGCTTTCCCAACGGACCACGGTGGACGCGGCCACTGAGAGCGCTTCTGCGAATTCCTCCTGAGAGTAACCCCGGGCCGCGCGCCGTTCCGCAAAGTGCTTACGCCTCGACGTCATAGGTCTCCCCTCACGAGAACCCTTTCACGCACTCATACCCGCCACGCGCCAACGCCTGGAAAACGCCCGGGTATTGCGCGAGGTGCGCTCTGGGAGAAGGTAACGGATCGTCGTTCACTGGTCACACACCGCTCGGAGGTCGAAGGACCCTCCGGGCGGCTCCCCACGGAGAGGAGCGACCGAGTGACAACCTCCGGACTGCCCCGCAGGAACCCTGGCGCGAGTGGCCGTACGTACACGCCACCGGAGCCCCGGCTGGGTGCGCCGAGCCGGGCTCTTCGGGTGCGAGCGGCCGGCGGCTGGGAGAAGTTCATGCGCCGCATCGAGGGCCGGCAGGAGCCGGAGGAGTGAACCCGGTCGGTTCCGACGGCTACGAGCACCACCCGCTCCTGGACACGCACGTCCGTGACATCGCTTCGCGTGGGGAGGGTGTGCTCGTCGCCGTCACACACGAGCTCCACAGCCACGGCACGGTCCGCATCGCGCACATCCGGCCCGCCTCCGGAGTCGAATGGACGACCGCGGCCGACAACATCCAGGCCGCTCACCCCTGAGCCGCGGCCCGCATACGCCGTCCGCGCCCCTGGCGCGGATTCCCGCACCACCCCCTTCACCCCAAGGAGTCTCATGACCACCGCTGTCGCACTCCCCTCCCCCACGCGGCCGTGGGGTGCGGGCCGACTCGCGCCCTACCCGACGATCACCCGCCGCCCCCACGCCACGGTCGCCATCGACCCCACGACACAGCTCGGAGTGTTCCGCGACCGCGCCGGGCAGGTGGTCGAGATGGGCAAGCACGGCACCAGCTCCGGTACCGAGACCTCCACGACGACGAACTCGGACTCCCGGAACGACCAGGGTCACGACCAGGACAGCAATCAGGATTGATGGCCATGACCGAGGAGAGGCCGGTTCTGGTGGCCACCGAGGCGGACGACATCACCGCCGACATGGTGATCACCGAACTCAACCGGCGCCAGGTGCCGGTGGTCCGGTTCAACCCCGCCGACATCGGCGAGAACCTCACGGTCTCGGCTCGGTTCGGCACCTGCCCGGCCCCGGTGGTCGGGCAGGTCCGCACCCCGTCGAGAACCGCTGATGTGACCCAGGTCCGGTCGGTGTACTGGCGCCGCCCGGAGTGGCCCACATTTCCCCACCTGTCCGCTGACGACTCCCGGTTCGCGGCGGCGCAGGTCCGCTACGGACTCGGTGGCACCCTCTACGCCCTGGGCGGCCCGCTCTGGGTCAACCACCCCCTGCGCGTTGCCGCAGCCGACTACAAACCCGCACAACTCGTCCTCGCCCAGCAGCTCGGCTTCACCATCCCGCCCACCCTTGTCACCAACGACCCGGACGAAGCTCGCGAGTTCGTCCACGCTCAGGGGCGGGCGATCTTCAAGACGCTGCGATGGACCCCCTACACGCGTGACGACATGCCGGTGACGGGATGGGCTGCCCCCGTCACCCCCGATGAGATCGACGACAGCGTTCGGGTCGCGCCCCACCTGTTCCAGGCCCGCGTGGACAAGGTCGCCGACGTTCGCGTACTGCTCGTAGGTCGGCATACGTTCGCCGTACGCATCGACTCCGACCTCCTGGACTGGCGCAAGGACTACAGCGCCCTGACCTACACCGTGGAGCACCTACCCGACCGGCTAGCTCAGGCACTGCACGCCTACCTGGACCGACTGGATCTGGTATCGGGAAGTTTCGACCTCGCGGTCGACCGGGCCGGGGACTACTGGTGGCTGGAACTGAACCCCAACGGACAGTGGGGGTGGCTGGAGACCGAGACCGGCCTCCCGATGTCCGCCGCCTTCGCCGACCTACTCACACAAGGAGACCGCCGATGGCCGACCCGGCATCCGAGCGACGCCGCATGGCGACCGTGCTCATGGTCGAAGGGGTTCTGAAATCCCCCTGGCTGCGTGCAGCCGTAGAGACCGTCTCCCGCGAGCGGTTTCTCCACCCGGGAGTCTTCCTGGACGAGGGGCGGACCTGGCGGCCCGTCACCGCCGCCGACACGGACCCGGCCGAGTGGCTGAAGATCGCATACAGCGTCGACACCCTCACCACCCAGCTCGACGGCCACCTCACCGCCGACCAGGCCGGCGGACCCGTCGTGGGTGTGCCCACGTCCTCCTCGACCGACCCGGCCACCGTCGTCGGCATGATCGAGACCCTGGATCTCGCGAGGGGCCACCGAGTCCTGGAGATCGGCACGGGCACCGGCTACTCCACCGCCCTGATGTGCCACTACCTCGGCGAGGACAACGTCACCACGGTCGAGGTCGACGCACAGGTGGCCGCACGCGCCGATGCCGCTCTCGAAGCCGTCGGCTTCTCGACGTGGGCGGTGACGGGCGACGGACTCCTCGGCCACCCGTACCGGGCACCGTACGACCGGGTCATCGCCACCTGCGCGGTCCGCCGCATCCCGTACGCGTGGATCAGACAGACGAGACCCGGAGGCGTTATCCTCAGCACGGTCGGCTCGTGGCCGTGGGGAACAGGACTCGCGAAACTGACCGTCGGCGATGACGGCACCGCCGAGGGCTCGTTCGTCGGGCGCTCCTCCTTCATGCAGGCACGTGCCCAGGCAGTGACCCCCGTGGCCGGCGATCTCTCCGCCCGGACCGCGTACGCGGACAGTGAGCGGCCCACTCTGCTGTCCCCTCTGGTCCTTGAGGAATGGATGCCCGCCTTCCTGGCACAGTTGGCCGCGCCAGGCGTTCAGTTCGTCCGCGCGACGGACGGTGACGGGTTGCTCTTGCAGTACCTGTTCGATCCGGAGAAGGAGTCGTTCGCCGAGTTCGTCGTCGACGGCGAAGGCTGGACCGTCCGCCAAGGCGGGCCCGTGGCCCTGTGGGACGACGTGGAACGTTCCCTCGTAGCTTGGCAGGACGCCGGGGCGCCGGAGATCGACTCCGTACGGCTCCGTGTGACGCCCGCGTCCCACCAGTACTGGATCGACCAGGTCCCCTCCCTACGCTGGGAGCACCGGCTCGCCTGACCCACTACGCTCCGAACATGGACGACGAACCGCTCTCCCAGTGGGCCGAGCGTCGCGACGCGAGGATCGGGCAGCTCCGCGCCGTACCCCTCGTGACCGGCGACGGCCCGAGGGCATCGCATCTGAACCCCGATGCGCCCCGGGCGATCCAGCGGTGGAACGGCCATCTGTGGGAGGCGCACGGCTTCGCGGCGAACCTCGCGGAAGCACGGCGCATCCTGTTTCCCCACGCCGAGGCCACCGCCACTCCTGAGGCGTCACCGAAGCTCGGGCCCGGGACCGGCAGACATCGGAAGCCTCCGACGCCCTGATAACTCGGCGGGAGATTAGCGGCCATGCCATACCTCTGAAATCTGCTCCCACCCGGTAGACCACCGGCGGCACAATGACGCCCGTGAGCAACGACATATCCGATGACCCGTGGGCCCGGCGGGTGTATCTGACGTGGCTGGCCCGTGACACTCGCTACGCTCTGACCTCCCTGACCGCCCTGATCGCCTATGCGCAGAGCACTCCGGTCCCGCCAGCCGCCTGGGTCTGCTTCGAGGACTTCCTTTCCTTCCTCGGAAAGGTCTCCCGGACTCTGTGGCCCGCCCCTGGGAAGGGTCCGAACGGAACCGACAAGGGCTTGGAGTGGCGGACGCAGCGAGGTCCGTTTCTACGAAAGATTCTTGAGGTGGAGGACTCGTCCCCGCTGAAGGCCCGCGAAGTCCGTAACGGAAGTGAGCACTTCGACGAGCGTCTTGACGAGTGGGTCGTCAGCCGGCCTCGCCCCACCGTCGAAGAGTGGCAGGCGGGCACCAAGCCCACATTCCCGGCTCCTCCCATGCGCCTCATAGACATAGAGTCCGGAACGATCCAAGTCGCCGGCGCGGACCTGGACCTGCGTTGCATGACTGAGGAACTTCAGCGACTCCTGACCCAGATCGAGGAGCTTGAGCCCTCGGTGGCCGCACTCCCCGCGGACATGGCGGCGCTGCTGGCCACCTTGCCCCCTGTTCCGATCATCCCCTTCGACGCGCCCGCGCAGAACCCTGGTGGCATTCAAGCTTGGCTTGACGAGCAGAATTCCGCCGACCCCGGGACCGCAACAGAGGACACCGAGGCGTAGACGTGTAACGCGGAGGGCTCCGACTCGGCCAACACCCGCACCAAGCCACCCAGCGTGGCTACCTTCATGGCTACTTTCGTAGCCGCGAGGTCCAGTTTGGACCGGTGCGGAACGGGGTGGGGCGACGCCCACGATTCTCCGAGAAAAGGCCGCTGACCTGCGATATTGCAGGTCAGAAGCCTGAGGGGCAGACGAGTCGGGCTGTACGCCGGGTTCTGTGCCCCGGGACCTCGCGGTCGTCGGGGCGACGGCCATCCATCTAGGACCGGCGTTGCCGCCGGCCTCCTGCGGTCTACCCGCGGACTCGGGCGAGCAGCCCTCGAACATCCGCGCAGGGACACCGGGGTGTCCCCTCTTGACCTTGCTCCGAGTGGGGTTTACCTAGCCGCCTGAGTCACCTCAGGCGCTGGTGGTCTCTTACACCACCGTTTCACCCTTACCGGAGACCGAAGTCCCCGGCGGTCTGTTTTCTGTGGCACTGTCCCGCGGGTCACCCCGGGTGGCCGTTAGCCACCACCCTGCTCTGTGGAGCCCGGACGTTCCTCGGGGAGATCCAAGGATCTCCACGCGGCCGTCCGCCCGGCTCGTCTGCCGTGCCGACCATGCTACCCGCCGCGGCGGATGATCCGGACGGGCGGCGGACCACGCTTGACCTTGCCGCAGCGTCAGGGTTTCTACTGAGCGCATGCGCATCGGCGAGATCGCCGCCCTGGTCGGGGTCACCCCCCGGGCCGTGCGGCACTACCACCAGTCGGGTCTGCTGCCCGAGCCCGCGCGGCGGGCCAACGGGTACCGGGAGTACGGCATCCGGGACGCCGTCCTGCTCGCCCGCATCCGGCGGCTCACCGAGCTGGGTCTCGGCCTCGACGAGGTGCGGGGCGTGCTCGCCGACGACCAGGGGCGGGGGCTCGCCGAGGTCCTGGAGGAGCTCGCGGAGGACCTGGCCCGCCAGGAGGAGGAGATCCGGGCGCGCCGGGAGCGGCTGTCCGCCCTCCTCGACGAGGCCCGGGCCGGGCGGCTGCCCGCCGACGGGCCTCTCTCGCCGGAGCTCACGGCGCTGCTCGCCGGCCTGGGCGAGCTGCCCGAGTCGCCGATGGCGGCGAAGGACCGGCAGATCCTGGCCCTGATGGACGTCGTCGTGCCCGAGGAGGAGCGGGCCCGGCTGATGGGCCTGATGGCGGGGGCGGCCGAACACGCGCGTGAGGTGTACCCGCTGCTCGACGCGCTCTCCGGGGCGGACGCGGACGACCCCCGGGTCGCCGAGGCCGCGCGGGTGCTCGCCGCCTGCCTGCCGGACGAGCTGGGAGTGGACGTGCCGTCCGGGGGCCCGGACGGCGCCGGCTCCTCCGACACCTCCCTCGCGGACGCCCTCTTCGCGGACCTCGCCCCCGCGCAGTCCGCCGCCATCCACCAGGCGATGCGCCTGGTCCGGGAACGACGGGAGCGGACCCGATGACCGACCTCGCGGAGACCCGCCCAGCGGGGGCGCGGGACGGAGAGCCGTCCACGGCCTCCGCCGAGCCTCTGGAGACCGCCCCGGAGCCCGCCGCCGGGCCGGTGACGCCCGCCCCGGAGCCCGCCGCCGAGCCGGTGACGCCCGCCCCGGAGCCCGCCGCCGAGCCGGTGACGCCCGCCCCGGGGCCCGCCGCCGAGCCCGCCGAGCCCGTCGAGCCCCCCGCGCCGCCCGTCCGCTCCCGGGCCGTGCGGTTGCTCCGGCTCGTCGCGTACGTCGCTCTCCCCGCCGAGCTCGTGCTCTTCGTCGTCCTGCTCGGCGGGGTACCCATCCCCCGGGGCGTCTTCGCCGTCTCCGAGGTCGTCCTCCTCGCCCTGCTCCTCGCCGAGGGCCTCACCTATCTGCGGCTGCGCCGGCGCGGGCTGTCCCGGCGGGCGGCCGTGGCCGAGCTGGTGCCCGAGTCGGTGCTGCGGATCATGGGGCACGAGCTGCGGATCATGGCGAGCCTCGGGCGGTGGGTGGCGCGCCGCCCGGTGGACGTGGCGGACGCCGACGCGGTGTTCCCCCACGCGCGGGACCAGGCCGCGCTGATGTACGGCTTCGCGTTCGTCTGCCTGGTGGAGTCCGCCGGCATGTCGTACCTGCTGGCCGACTGGCCCGTGGTCCACGCGATCGTCCTCGTCCTCGACGTCTACACCGTGCTCTTCGTGCTCGGGCTGCAGGCCGCCGCCGTGACCCGCCCGCACACGCTGACCGGGGACGTCCTGCGGCTGCGCCAGGCCGCCCACGTCGACGTGTCCGTGCCCCTGGACCGGATCGCGTCGGTCCGGCACGAGCTGCTGTTCACCCACGACAAGAAGGCCGAGGGCGAGCTGAACCTCGCCGTCGGCTCGCAGACCTCCGTCACCGTCGAGCTGACGGAGCCGGTCGACGCGCCCCGGTTCTTCGGCGCGTCCCGGCCCGTACGGCTGATCCGCTGTCACGCCGACGACGCCCGTGCCCTGTACCGCGCGCTCGACGAGGCCGTCACGCGGGTGCGAACAGCACCTTCGCCGTCCCCGGGTCCGCCTCCGCGAGCCTGACCCGGAGCCACTCCCCCAGCGGCAGGCGGGAGTCGCCGCCCGCGATGCGGGCGACGACGGCGGGCTCGTCGAGGTGGACGGTGCCGACGGCCGGTTCGCGGTCCTTGACGTCGATCACGTACGCGTCGAAGACCTCGCCGACCCGTTCCCGCAGCAGGGCCGCCTCGACGATGTCGACGCTCTCGCGCTCGACGGTGTTGGCGCGGCGCGAGCCGTCGGCCATCTCGTCGGGGAGGGCGGGCAGGGCGGCCCGTACCCACTCGGGCGGTTCGTCGCCCGCCACCGCCGCCACGCACAGCTCGCCCGCGTACCGGTCGACGAGGCGGCGCAGCGGCGCGGTGCAGTGGGTGTACTCGTCGGCGACGGCGGCGTGCACGGCGGGGCTGGGGATGTGGCCGTCGGTGAAGACGGTGTATCCGGCGCCCCGGAGCAGGGTGGTGCACTCCTGGAGGAAGGCGGCGTGGCGCGGGTTTGCGGGGTCGGCGGCGCGGACGACGTCGGCGTACGAGACGTGGTGCGGCCAGTCGACGCCGAGGGCCTCGGCGGAGCGGCGCAGCCGGGCTACGGCGCCGTCGGGGGCGGTGGGGAGGGTGCGGAGGATGCCGGTGCCGGCGGCGGTCATGAGGTCGGCGGCGGCCATGCCGGTGAGGAGGGAGATCTGGGCGTTCCAGCCGTCGGCGGGGAGCGGCGCGCGGTAGGCGAGGGAGTAGGTGTGGTCCCGCTCGACGATCTCCTGTTCGGGGACGTTGAGGGAGATCCCGCCGCGTTCGGCTTCGAGGGTCTCGCGGAGGCGGCCGATCTCCCGGAGCAGGGCGACGGGCTCCTCGGCCGTCCCGGTGTCGATCTGCCGCTGCACGGCCGCGTAGTCGAGTTTGGCGCGGCTGCGGACGAGGGCGCGGCGGACGTCGGTGGCGACGCGGCGGCCTTCGGCGTCGAGGTCGATCCGCCAGAGGAGGGCGGGGCGGGGTTCGCCGGGGAGGAGGCTGGCGGCGCCTTCGGAGAGGACGGCGGGGTGGAGCGGGACCTTGCCGTCGGGGAAGTAGAGGGTGAGGACGCGCCGGTGGGCCTCGGCGTCGAGGGCGGAGCCGGGGGTGACGAAGGCGGCGACGTCGGCGATGGCGTAGTGGACGCGGTAGCCGCCGTCGGACCGGCGGGCCAGGTGCATGGCCTGGTCGAGGTCGGTGGAGGTGGGCGGGTCGACGGTGAAGAAGGGCAGGTCGGTGGCGTCGTGCGCGGGGAGTCTGGGGGCCTTGGCGGCGACCTCGGCCTCGGCGAGGACGGCGGGCGGGAAGTCCTCGGGGATCGCGAGCTCGGTACGGAGTGCGCGCAGGGCGGCCCGCAGCGGAGCCTCGGCTGCGCCGGTCACGTGGATGTGGCGGCGGGGCATGGACCGAGCGTATGGGGAGGGGCGGGGGGCGGCACCTCGTGCGGGGGGGCGCCTCATGCGAGGCGCGGCGCCGGACGGTGCCGGGGCCCGTGTGCGTGGGGGGCGGGTTCCGGAACCTCGTACGCTGGGCTCCTGGGGCCGCACCCCCATCCCCGTACGACGAAGGAGAACCACCGTGCTCGTGCTGTTGCCGCCCTCCGAGGGCAAGGCCTCCTCGGGGCGCGGGGCGCCGCTCAAGCCGGAGTCGCTGTCCCTGCCGGGGCTCGCGGAGGCGCGGGCGGCGGTCCTGGACGAGCTGGTCGAGCTGTGCGCGGCCGACGAGGAGAAGGCGCGTGAGGTGCTGGGCCTGAGCGAGGGCCTGCGCGGCGAGATCGCGAAGAACGTGGAGCTGCGGACGGCGGGCGCGCGGCCGGCCGGCGAGATCTACACGGGCGTGCTGTACGACGCGCTGGGTCTGGCGACCCTGGACGCGGCGGCCAGGCGGCGGGCGGGGCGGTCCCTGCTGGTCTTCTCGGGGCTGTGGGGCGCGGTGCGGGTGACCGACAAGATTCCGTCGTATCGCTGCTCGATGGGGGTGAAGCTGCCGGGGCTCGGGGCGCTGGGCGCGCACTGGCGGGGCGCGATGGCGTCGGTGCTGCCCGAGGAGGCCGGTGACGGTCTGGTGCTTGACCTGCGCTCGTCGGCGTACGCCTCGGCGTGGAAGCCGAAGGGGGAGGTGGCGGCGCGGACGGCGACGGTGCGGGTGCTGCACGCGCCGACCCGGAAGGTGGTCAGTCACTTCAACAAGGCGACGAAGGGCCGGATCGTCCGCAGTCTCCTCACGGCGGGTGCGGTTCCGCGTTCGCCCGAGGAGCTGGTCGTGGCGCTGCGGGATCTGGGGTACGTGGTGGAGGAGAGCGGGAAGCCGGGGGCGCTCGACGTGCTGGTGGACGAGATCCACTGAGACGTCATTGCAGAGGGCGCAACGCTCGTTGCGCATGACGCTCGCCGTGGGGAGGATGAGGCCCATGACGAGCGTCTTCGCCCTTGCCCCGGAAACCCCCGTCCCGGTCGTCCCGGTGGTCGTGATCGAGGACGCCGCCGACGCCGTCCCCCTGGCCCGCGCCCTGGTGACCGGCGGCCTGCCGCTCATCGAGGTCACCCTGCGCACCCCGGCCGCGCTCGACGCCGTACGCGCGATCGCGGCCGAGGTGCCCGACGCGGTCGTCGGCGCGGGCACCGTCGTCTCGGCGGCGGGGGTCGCGGACGCGGTCGGCGCCGGGGCGCGGTTCCTGGTCAGCCCGGGGTGGACCGAGCGGCTGCTCGGGGCGATGCGCGCGTCGGGCGTACCGTTCCTGCCCGGGGTGTCGACGACCTCGGAGGTCGTGGCGCTGCTCGAACAGGGCGTGCACGACATGAAGTTCTTCCCGGCCGAGGCGGCCGGCGGCGTCCCGTATCTGAAGTCCCTCGCCGGACCGCTCCCCCAGGCCCGCTTCTGCCCGACCGGCGGCGTCTCCCTCGCCTCCGCCCCCTCCTACCTGTCCCTGCCGAACGTCGGCTGCGTCGGCGGTACGTGGATGCTGCCGCCCGACGCCCTCGCGGCCCGCGACTGGGGCCGGGTGGAGGCGCTGGCACGGGAGGCGGCGGCGCTGGGAGAGCCCTTCACCGTACGGTCCCGGTGAACTTCACGCCCAGGTGGTCGGTCACCGGGCGATAGCCGAGGCGCTGGTAGAGGGCGTTGCTGGTGGGGTTGGCGAGGTCCGTGAAGAGCAGCACCTGTTCGGCTCCGGCCTCCAGGGCGCGGCGGCTGACGGCCGTGGTGACCCCGGCCGCGTAACCGTGCCCGCGGGCGGTCGGCGGGGTGTAGACGAGAGAGACGCGGGCCTGGCCCTCGATCGTGCGGGAGACGCTCGCCGTCGACACCGGGCGCCCCTCGGGATCCTCCCAGAGCAGCAGCCGGCCTCCGGAGATCCGGTCCGTGACCAGTTCCGTGAAGGCGTCCGGGTCGTCCGTGGGGTCCTCGCCGATGTCCCGGGAGAACTCCCGCGCCCACGCTGCGGCGAGCGGGACGTCGGCGGGGCCCGCGACCCGGGCGCGTCCGGCGGGCGCGGGGTCCGGCGGGGTGAGGGTGCCGAGCCGGAAGAGCCGCATCCGGACGGTGGGCTCCCAGGGGCGGCCGGTGGCCTCGGCGAAGGCTTCGACGGCCGCCGTCTCGCCCCGCACCGCCGTCGCCTCCTCCTCCTCCTCGCCGTCGAGTGCCGCGAGGGCGCGGGCCGCCTCCACCGTGACCACCCCGAGGGCGGGCACGCGCGGTGGGGAGACCGCGAGGACCCCGGTGACGCGGCCGTCCGGCTCGGTCCACCAGCCCAGGCGGTCCGCGGTGTCCATGAGGGTGAGGACGGCGGTGTTGCGGGCGGGCTCGGCGGCGAGCAGGGCCGCGGCGCCCGCCCGGAAGACGGCCGGGTCCTCGGTGAAGTGCCACGTCATGGACGGTGATGGTGGTACGGGGACGGGGCGTCGCGCCACCCCTTTGCGCGGGGTTCCGCTACCGGAGGTGGGAGGTGTCGTTGAGGAGGCGGACGGACGCGTTGCCGTCGGCGTAGTACGCCACCGCGGAGATCGACGCGGCCGACAGCTCCATCCGGAACAGCGACTCCGGCGGGGCGCCGAGCGCGAGCCGGACCAGGGTCTTGATCGGCGTGACGTGGGTGACGAGGAGGACCGTGCGGCCCGCGTAGGCGGCGGTCAGCCGGTCCCGGGTCGCGGCGACCCGCCGGGCGACGGTCGCGAAGCTCTCGCCCCCGCCGGTCGGCGCGGCCTTCGGGGAGGCCAGCCAGGCGTCGAGGTCCTCGGCGTACCGCTCGCGCACCTCGCGGAACGTCAGCCCCTCCCAGGCGCCGAAGTCGGTCTCGCGCAGCCCCTGCTCGACGCGCACGTCGAGCCCGAGGCGGGCGGCGACGGCGGCGGCGGTCTGGCGGCAGCGGGTGAGCGGCGAGCTGACGATCTCCTGGACGGTGCCGCGGGCGGCCAGCGCCTCCGCGACGGCCTCGGCCTGCCGCAGCCCGGCCGGCGACAGCTCGGGGTCGGTCCCCCCGCTCCCGGAGAACCGCTTCTCGGGGGTGAGGGCGGTCTCGCCGTGCCGCAGCAGGACGAACGTGGCGGGCGCCCCCATGTCGGGCCCACCGGACCAGCCCTGGCGGGGGGCGGCGGCGGGCGGCGGCTGGAGGGCGGCGGGCCGCGCGGCGGCCGCCTCGGCCTCGAAGTCGCCGGAGGCCGTCGCGGGCGGAGCCGCCTCCTCGGCGGCGAACAGGCCGTCCGCCGCGCCGGTGCCCGGACCGGTCTGAACGTCCGGGGTCGTCGGGCGCGACACCGCGCCCGGCCAGGCACCCGTGCCCGTACCGCCGCCCGGGGCCGTACCGCCGCCCGGGGCCGGATGCGTACCGCCCGGGGCCGTACGCGTACCGCCCGGTTCCAGGCCTCCGGCGGTCGCGAGCGCGGCGCGTGCGCGGGCCGCGCCCGCCGTCGCGTCGCCCGGCGGGCCCGACGGCGGGAGGGTCGCGGCGTTGCGGGCGGCCGCCGAGTCCAGGGCGGCGGTCGACGCGGACGGCTCCCACGCGCGGCCGAGCTTGCCCGCGTCCATCGCCTCGTTCGCCAGCCGGTCCGCGTGCTTGTTGCGCTCGCGCGGGATCCACTCGTAACGCACCCGGCCCGCCGGGAAGACCCGGCCCGCCTCGGCCGCCAGCGGCTTCATGTCCGGGTGCTTGATCTTCCAGCGGCCGGACATCTGCTCGACGACCAGCTTGGAGTCCATCCGGACGTGGACGGTGGCATCGGGGAAGAGTTCCCGCGCCGCCTTCAGGCCGGCCACCAGGCCCTTGTACTCGGCGACGTTGTTCGTCGCCACGCCGATGTACTCGGCGGCCTCCGCGAGCGTCTCGCCCGTCACCGGGTCCAGGACGACGGCGCCGTACCCGGCGGGCCCCGGGTTGCCCCGGGAACCGCCGTCCGCCTCGACGATCACCTCACGCGAAGACGAAGCCGTCATTACAGGCCGGACTCCGAGGTGCGGACCAGGATGCGGCGGCAGTTCTCACAGCGGACGACGGCGTCCTTGGCGGCGGCGCGGACCTCGTTGAGCTCGGTGATGTTGAGCTCGATGTGGCAGCCCTCGCACTTGCGCTGGTACAGCCGGGCCGCGCCCACGCCGCCCTGCTGCTCGCGCAGCTTCTCGTACAGCTTCAGGAGGTCGGCCGGGACGGAGCCCGCGACGAGCTCGCGCTCCTTGGTGACGGAGGCGGACTCGGAGTCCAGCTCGGCCTGCGCGGCGTCGCGGCGCGCGGTGGCGTCGTCGACCTTGCTCTGCACGGCGCCGACCCGCTCGGTCAGCTCGGCGAGGCGCTCCTGCACGGACTCGCGGCGCTCCATGACCTCCAGGACGATCTCCTCCAGGTCGCCCTGGCGCTTGGCGAGGGAGACGATCTCGCGCTGCAGGTTCTCCAGGTCCTTCGGGGAGGACACGGCACCGGAGTCGAGGCGCTGCTGGTCGCGGGCGGCCCGCTGGCGGACCTGGTCGACGTCCTGCTCGGCCTTGGTCTGCTCGCGGCCGCAGTCGCTCTCCTCGGTCTGCGCGGCGACGAGCAGGTCGCGCAGCTGGGTGAGGTCCTTGGTCAGCGACTCGATCTCGGCGTGCTCGGGCAGCGAGCGGCGCTTGTGCGCGAGCTGCTGGAGGCGGACGTCCAGGGACTGGACGTCCAGGAGGCGGATCTGGTCGGCGGGCGCGGCGTTCAGTTGGGGGCTCCAGGGGAGGTGTAGTGGGAGGACCAGGGGTCGGTGACCGTCTTCGAGACGTGGACCCGGAGGCCCCAGCCGTGGCGGTCGGAAATCTCGTCGAGCTGGGCGGCGGCCTGCTCGCACCAGGGCCATTCGGTGGCCCAGTGGGCGGCGTCGACCAGGCCCAGCGGGGACTGTTGCGTGGCCTCGGAGACGGGGTGGTGGCGCAGGTCGGCGGTGAGGAAGGCGTCCACGCCCGCGGCCCGTACGGCGTCGAAGAGGCTGTCGCCGGAGCCGCCGCTGACGGCGACGCGGCGCACGGTCATGCCGGGGTCGCCCGCGACCCGGATGCCCTGCGCGGTGGCCGGCAGCCGCTTCGCCGCGCGGGCGGCGAACTCGGCGAGGGTCTCGGGGTGGTCGAGCTCGCAGATCCGGCCGAGACCGGTCTCGGGGACGAGGGGGCCGGTGACGCGGAGGTCGAGGGCGCCGGCGAGGGCGTCGGAGACGCCGGGGTCGGCGGTGTCGGCGTTGGTGTGCGCGACGTGCAGGGCGATGTCGTGCTTGATGAGCGTATGCACGACGCGGCCCTTGAAGTGGCCGGCGGCGACGGTCGTCGTCCCGCGCAGATAGAGCGGGTGGTGGGTGACGATCAGGTCGGCGCCGAGGGCGATCGCCTCGTCGGCGATCTCCTGGACGGGGTCGACGGCGAAGAGCACCCGGGTGATCCCGGCGTCGGGGTCGCCGCAGACGGTCCCGACCGCGTCCCAGGACTCGGCCCGCTCCGGGGGCCAGAGGGCGTCGAGCGCGGCGATGACTTCAGACAGACGGGGCACGAGGGAAAGGCTACCTGTCCCCCGCGCCCCCTTGCTCTGGCCGAGGTCCCGGCCTGTGGACAACCTCGTCCGGACCTACTTGACCAGGTCCTCGCGCAGGTCGTCGAGGACGCTGTTCGCGGCGGTCACGCCGAGGCCGAGGTACCAGGTCTCGTCCGGGACGTCCTTGGCCTGGCCGGCCTTGACCGCCTTGAGGTTCTTCCAGAGCGGGTTGGCCTGGGCGGCGTCCTTCTTGGTGGCCTTGGCGTCGCCGTACACGCCGGTGAAGATCCAGTCGGCGTCGGCCTCGTCGATCTTCTCCGGGCTGATCTCGGCGGCCAGCTCGTTGATCTGCTGGTTCTTGGGCCGCGGCACGCCGGTGTCCTCGAGGATGGTGCCGATGAAGGACGCCTTGGCGTAGAGGCGGATCTTGCCGGGGAGGTAGCGGACCATGGAGACGGTCGGCTTGTTCGGGCCGAGGTCCGTGCCGAGCTGCTTCGCCTTGGTCTCGTAGGCGGCGAGCTTCTCCTTCGCCTCGGCGGTCTTGTCGAGCGCGGCGGCGTTGAGGAGGTAGTTCTCCTTCCAGGTGAAGCCCGGGCGGATGGAGAACACGGTCGGCGCGATCTTCGACAGCTCGTCGTACTTGTCGGCGGCGCGCAGCTGGCTGCCGAGGATGAGGTCGGGCTGGAGGTTGGCGATGGCCTCCAGGTTGAGGTTGTTGATCGTGCCGACGGACTTCGGGGAGCCGGCGTCCTTCGCGAGGTAGCCCGGGATGCCGTCGTCGCCCTCGGAGGGGGCGTAGCCGACGGGCTTGAGGCCGAGCGAGACGACGTTGTCGAGCTCGCCGACGTCGAGGACGACGACGCGCTTCGGGGCGGCCTTCAGCTCGGTCTTGCCGAGGGCGTGGGTCACGGTGCGGGGGAACTGGCCGGCCTTGGCGTCCGTGCCCATGGCCGCGGTCTTGGCGGCGGCGTCGCCGAAGTCCTTGCCGCCGGTGGCGACGTCCTTCTTCTTGCCCGTGTCCTCCTTCTTGGAGGCGTCGGATCCTCCGTCGCCTCCTCCGCAGGCCGCGAGCGAGAGCGCGGCGGCGAGGGCGACGACGGCGGCGGTGCCGCGGCGGCGGAGGGACATGAGAAGGCTCCTGTACGGGTCCTGGCCGGCCGGAGCCAGAGACTCCGTTTAGGTTCGCCTTACCTTACTCATCACGGGTCACTCCAGCACAACCACCCCCCGCCCTTCAGCCGAACCGCCGGACGGCCACCCTTATGTGTGAAGTGACCCTGCTCGTGTTGTTCGGCTGGAAGTGCGAAAACTAGCTTCGTGGCCGGAGGTGACGAGTCGATGACAGCGTGTGCCATCGAGACCACGGCCGAGGACGACGACCGCGACCCCGGCGCGGCCTGGCCGACGGGATTCACGATCACGGCCAACGGCGCGTACGCGGCCAGGCTCGCGGGCGGCGGTGCCGCCCTGTACGTGGAGAGGTGGACCCTCGACGGCCCGGAGCCGTACGCCGTGCCGCTCCCCCTCGACCAGCCGGAGGAACCCGGCACCCAGCTGCTCCCGCTCGCCGACGGACGGGTCCTGGTCGCGCGCCGGGTGGACGGGCGGCGGAACACGTTCTCGCTGCTCTACCCCACCGGCCCGGCCACCGGGGAGCTCCAGCTCGGCGCGGTCGAGGCGCCGGGCTCCGAACACCTGGTGCTGCTGCCGCCCTCGCCGGACGGCATCTGCGCGTACGCCCTGTGCGTCGGCGCGGAGACGAGCACGCTCTGGCTGGTCGCGGGCGGCGCCTTCGGCCCCGAGCGGGTCGCGGAGGTCCCCGGCCGCTGCTCGGGCGGGGTCTGGCTCGACCGTACGGGGCGGATGCTGGCGCTCGACCGGCGGCTCGGCGACGGGCCGGTGAAGGCGGTCGCCGTCGACCTGGAGCGGGGCGGGGAGGTGACGCCGCTGCTCCAGATCACCGAGGACAGCGACGACCGGCTGCTCCTCGCGGACCCGGACAGCGGGCTGCTGCTGATCCGCTCCGACGCGCCGTCGCCGGGGCACGACCGGCTCGGCTGGGGCGTGCTCGGCAGCCTGCTGCCGGTGCGGTTCCCGGAGTGCCTGCGGCTGGACGACGCGGCGGTGACGCCGTTCGCCGTCCAGCCGGGGCAGGTGCTGATGCCGGAGAGCTGCGCGGTGGCCCTGCGGATCGACGCGGCGGGCGGCAGCTGGGTCGGGACCTGGCAGCCCTCGGCCCGCCGGATGGGTCAACTGGCCGCCCCCGTGGGCTGGCTGGCCGGTGCGGGCCTGTGGACGGCGGGCGGTGTGCTCCGGCTGCCGTACGCGACCCCCGGGGCGCCGTGCGGACTCGCGGACGTGGAGGTGCCGCCCGAACCGGAACCGGAGCCCGGGCCGGTGGCGGCGGTCGCCGAGGAGCCCCGGGTGTGCCGTCCGGTGCCTCTGCAGCAGGCGCCTCTCACGGACCGCAGACCCGCTGGTTAGAATCTCGGGCTGCACAGCAGGACCGATGTCAACGGGGTGAGTTGGACCATGTCGCACACCAGCACGGACGGGCAGGAGCCGAGCGGCTCCGGCAAGCACCGCGGTGAGGCCGCGCCGACGGAGGACTCCGCGTCCTCCCCGCACGGCCGCCACCGCCGCGAGCCCGACGGGCAGTAACGGGCGGGCAGGCAAGGCGAAGGGCCCCGGGGCGACCCGGGGCCCTTCGGCTTCCCCACCCTTCATTCCCCACCATTCCGCCGGCCGGACCGCACCCCGGCCGGTGGAAACCCGGCGTGAACCCCTGACGGCTCCTGACAGCTCTGACGGCCCTGGCGGACTCAGCCCTTCTTCAGGCCGAGCACCTCCGACGCCGCGAAGGTCTCGCCCGTCGGACGGGACGCGTAGTGCGGGGTCAGGAGTCCGTCCAGTTCCTCGTACGTGAACGCCTCCTTGGCCGTGTCGAACTTGGCCGACACCCTGGGCCGTTCCACGATCGCCACCATCCCGCCGTGCACGACGAGCAGCTGGCCGTTGACCCCGGCCGCCGCGGGGGAGGCGAGGTAGCCGACGAGCGGTGCCACGTGCTCCGGGGAGAGCGGATCGAGCTCGCCCTCGGCCGTCGGCTCGGCGAAGCCGGCGAAGACGTCCTCGGTCATCCGGGTCCTGGCCCGCGGGCAGATGGCGTTGGCGGTGACCCCGTACCGGGCGAGCGCCAGCGCCGACGAGGTGGTGAGGCCCACGATGCCGCCCTTGGCCGCCGCGTAGTTGGGCTGTCCGGCGGAACCGGCGAGGAAGGCCTCGGAGGAGGTGTTGACGATCCGGCCGTACACGCCGGTCTCCCCCGCCTTGGACCGGCCGCGCCAGTGCACGGCGGCGAAGTGGGTGGTGTTGAAGTGGCCCTTGAGGTGGACCCGTACGACCGAGTCCCACTCGTCCTCGGTCATCGAGAAGACCATCCGGTCGCGCAGGATGCCGGCGTTGTTGACCAGGACGTCCAGTTTGCCGAACTCCGTCACGGCCAGGTCGACCAGGCCCCGCGCGGTCTCGAAGTCGGAGACGTCGCCGAGGTGCGCGACCGCCCGGCCGCCCGCCGCGACGATCTCCGCCGCGACCTCCTCGGCGGGCGCGGCGGAGGCCGCCCCGGAGCCGTCGCGGCCGGGCTGTCCGTAGTCGTTGACGACGACGGCGGCGCCGAGCCGGGCCAGTTCCAGGGCCTCGGCGCGGCCGAGGCCGCGCCCGGCGCCGGTGACGATCGCGCTCAAACCCTCAAGAGGGAGTGACATCTCGCAGAAGTCCTCTCAGATCGCGATGCGGGTCAGATCTCGATGCGGGTCGGATCTCGGTGCGGGTCAGATCTCGATGCGGGTCACTCAGATCTCGATGCAGGTACGGAGCGCGGCGCCGGTACGCATCTGCTCCAGGGCCTCGTTGATCCCGGCCAGCGGTACCCGGTGGGTGATGAGCGACTCCAGGTCGATGCGGCCCGCCCGCCAGAGCGCGATGGCACGCTCGTAGGAGCGGAGCACGTCCCCGCCGCCGTACATGGAGGGCAGGATGCGCTTCTCGTCGAAGAACAGCTCGAACATGCTGACCTGGAAGTAGTCGTCGAGGGCGCCCGCGCCGACGACGCAGAGGGTGCCGCCGCGCCGGGTGTTCTCGTAGGCGGTGCGGGCGGTGGCGGACTTGCCGACGACCTCGAAGACGTAGTCGAAGCCCTCGCCCGCGGTGATCCGCTGCTTGGCGTCGGCGAGCGCGTCCGGGGCGACCGCCTCGGTGGCGCCGAAGCGGAGCGCGGCCTCGCGGCGCGACGCGACGGGGTCGACGGCGACGATCTGGGCGGCGCCCTGGAGCTTGGCGCCCTGGATGGCGGAGATGCCCACGCCGCCGCAGCCGATGACGGCGACGGACGAACCGGCCTCCACCTTCGCCGTGTTGATGGCGGCGCCGAGTCCGGTGGTGACGCCGCAGCCGATGAGGGCGGCGATGTCGAAGGGCACGTCGTCGGGGATCGGGACGGCGCAGCCGGCGTCGACGACGACCTCCTCGGTGAAGGTGCCGGTGCCCGCGAAGCCGAAGACGTCTCCGCCGGGACGCTTGAAGTTGGGCGTTCCGGCGTTCATGAAGCCGGCGAGGCAGAGCTGGGTCTGGCCGCGCTTGCAGGCGGGACAGCTGCCGCAAGCGGGCAGCCAGCAGAGCAGCACCCGCTGGCCCTGGTCGAGTCCGGTGACGCCGTCGCCGACGTCGAGGATCTCGCCGGCGCCCTCGTGGCCGGGGATGAAGGGGGCGGGCTGCGGGAGGACGCCGCTCATGGCGGAGACGTCGGAGTGGCAGAGGCCGGTGGCCCGGACCCGGATCCTCACCTTGCCGGGGCCGAAGCCCACCGCCTCGACGTCGTCGAGGACTTCGAGCTTGTCCTGGCCGATCTCGTGCAGTACGGCTGCGCGCATGGTGCGGCTCCAATCGCGATCAGGAGTGTTCGACGAGGGTGTCGGCGAGCACGGGGGCGTCGTCGCGCTCCACGGCCGTCACGGTCACCTGGACGCGGCCCTCGTCGGCCCACATCCGGATGCGCAGGGTCTCGCCGGGGAAGACGATCCCGGCGAATCGGGTGCGGTACGAGCGGACGCGGGCGACGTCGCCGCCGAGCACCGTGTCCACCACCGCCTTGAGCGTCATGCCGTACGTGCAGAGGCCGTGCAGGATCGGCCGGTCGAAGCCGGCGAGCGCGGCGAACTCGGGGTCGGCGTGGAGCGGGTTCCAGTCGCCGGAGAGCCGGTAGAGCAGCGCCTGGTCCTCGCGTACGGGCCGCTCGACGGTCTTGTCGGGTTCGCGGTCGGGGAGGGCGAGGCGCTCGGAGGGGCCGCGGTCGCCGCCCCAGCCGCCCTCACCGCGGACGAAGATCTGGGCGTCGCTGGTCCAGAGCGGCCCGTCGGCGTCGGACGCCTCGGAGCGCAGGACGAGGACGGCGGCCTTGCCCTTGTCGTACACGGCGGCGACGCGGGAGGTGGAGACGGCGCGGCCGCCGGCCGGGACGGGGCGGTGGAGGGTGATCGACTGGCCGCCGTGCAGGACGGCGGCGAGGTCTATGTCGATGCCGGGGGCGGAGAGCCCGCCGACGACCCCCATGCCGGCGCCCGCGACGGTCGCGAAGCTGGGCAGGACGTGGAGCCTGGATTCGAGGGTGTAGCGGAGCTCGTCGGGGTCGGTCGCGGGGCTGCCGGCGCCCAGTCCCAGGTGGTAGAGCTGGACGTCCTTGTGGTCCCAGGAGATCTCGGCGCTGCGGGGTTCGGCGGCGACGGCCTTGGCGGGGTCGATGGGCATCGGGCTGCTGCTCCTCGTGGCGGTGAAGACCTCGGCGCGGCCGTCCGCACCGTCGGCCGCACCGAGGCCGTGCGGGGACCGTCCCGTACGCGGCCGTTCTAGAACGCGTTCTAGGTCGGTGGACCCCATGTATAGCCGAGGCGGGGGGAGTTGGGAACCCTCCCGACAGGCGTCAACTGACGGTACGTCAGGTATGGCGGGATGCGCACCGCGGCGGCACCCGGGACATTTGTCACGGCCAGGTCCGTACATCCACGCCTGCCGGACCCCGGCCCCCGATTCGTAGCGTCGTACCCATGACGAACGAGACAGCGGTCGCCTTCACCGGAGTCACCCGGTCCTTCGGGCCGGTCCGCGCCGTGGACGGCATCGACCTCACCATCCCGCGCGGCGAGACCGTCGCCCTGCTCGGCCGCAACGGCGCCGGGAAGTCCACGGCCATCAGCCTCCTCCTCGGCCTCGACGAGCCCGACACCGGCCGCGTCACCCTCTTCGGCGGCTCCCCCGACCGCGCCGTCGCGGCCGGCCGGGTCGGCGCCATGCTCCAGGAGGGACGCCCCGTCCCCCGGGTCACCGTGCGCGAGCTCGTCGCCTTCGTCGCCCGGACCTACCCCCACCCCATGCCGGTCTCCGAGGCCCTCGCGCTCGCCGACCTCACCGACCTCGCCGGCCGCCGGGTCGACCGGCTCTCCGGCGGCCAGACCCAGCGGGTCCGGTTCGCCGTCGCCCTCGTCGGCAACCCCGAACTGATCGTCCTCGACGAGCCCACCGCCGCCCTCGACGTCGAGGCCCGCGAGGTCTTCTGGACGTCGATGCGGGGCTACGCCCGGCGCGGCAACACGGTCCTGTTCTCCACCCACTACCTGGAGGAGGCCGACGCAAGCGCCGACCGGATCGTCCTCATCGACTCCGGCCGCGTCCTCGCCGACGGCACCGGCGAACAGCTCAAGCGCGCCGCCGGCGGCAGCCTCGTCTCCTTCGACCTGGCCGGCGCCCCCAGCGAGGACCTGCCCCTGCTGCCCGGAGTGACCTCCGTCGAGATCCGCGGCGACCGCGCCCGGCTGCACACCGACGACTCCGACGCGACCGTCCGCGCGCTCGCCGAACGGAACGCGATCCGGGGCCTCGAAGTCGCCCCCGTCTCCCTCAACGACGCCTTCCTCACCCTCACCGCGCACGCCCCCGCGGCGGGCACCCGCACCCTGGAGACGACCCGATGATCACCGAGTACGTACGCCTCGAAGTGCGCCGCACCCTGCGCGACACCGGCTTCGCCATCGGCACCGTCGCCGTCCCGGTGATGATGTACCTCCTCTTCACCAACCTCGGCGGCCAGAACGAACCGGAGTGGAAGGCCGCCTCCATGGTCGGCATGGCGGCGTACGGAGCGCTCGGCTCCGCCCTGTCGATCGGCACCGGCGTCGCCGAGGACAAGGGCACCGGCTGGCTGCGACAGCTGCGGATCACACCGATGTCACCGCGTCAGGTCGTCATCGGCCGCGCCCTGACCGGCTCGGTGGTGGTGCTCCCGGCGATCCTCGGAGTTCTCCTCGCCGGCGGCCTGTTCAACGACGTCCGGCTCGCCGCCTGGCAGTGGGCCACGGTCGCCCTCACCCTCTGGCTCGGCTCGCTCCCCTTCACCCTCCTCGGCATCGGCAACGGCTACCGGCTCACCGCCCAGACGACCGGCGTCGTCAACATCGCCTGCAACCTCGGCCTCGCCGTCCTCGGCGGACTGTGGTTCCCGGTGAGCCTCTTCCCCGGCTGGCTGCGCGCCCTCTCCGAGTACACCCCCACCCACCGCTTCGCCGAACTCGGCGTCTCGGTCGCCGACGGACACGCCCCCGGCGTGGCGGCGCTCGCCGTCCTCGCGGTCTGGGCGGCACTGTTCGGGGTGTACGCCGCGACCTCGTACCGTCGTTCGGCGAGGACGGCGTAAGGAGCGGGACATGACGAACCGGCAGCGGCGCCGGGAGGCGCGGTGCGAGCGCCCCGACCGGGGACCCAGCGGGCTGAGCCTGCTCCCCTGGCTCCTGATGGGCCTCGGCGCGCTCTCCCACCTCATCGAGGGCAAGGCCGCCAACCCCTGGCTCGGCGCCCTCGGCCTCCTCGCCTTCAACACCCTCTACATCGCGATCGTCTTCCGCGCCTTCGACCCGCCCCGCCGCGAGGCACCGCTGACCCGGGTCCTCCTCGTCGCCCTCGGGGCGCTGACCTTCGCCCTCGCCATCGGCTACGGCAGCGGATGGCTGCTGCTCTTCCCGCTCCTGGGCCTCGCCGTCGGGGCGGTGGTACGGGGCAGGAAACGGCTGCGGCTCATCGTCTTCCCCCTGGTCGCCGCGGTCGGAGTGGTGACGTACTGGCGCGACGGCTGGGACTCCCTCGGCGTCGTGTACGGAACGTTCATCTCGGTGATGGTGACGGCCGCCATCCTCGCCCTGGACGAGACGGTCCGGGAACTGCGCGGGACCCGCGAGGAACTGGCCCGCACGGCGGTCGAGAAGGAACGGCTGCGGTTCTCCCGCGACCTGCACGACCTCCTCGGCCACACGCTCTCGGTGATCGTGGTGAAGTCCGAGGTCGTACGCCGGCTCGCCCCGCGCGACCTGGACGCGGCCCTCGCGCAGGTCGCGGACATCGAGTCGGTGGGCCGCCAGGCGCTCACCGAGATCCGGGAGGCCGTCACCGGCTACCGCGAGGGCAGCCTCGCCACCGAGCTCGACCGGGCGCGCGACGCGCTCTCCTCGGCCGGCATCGAACCGGTCGTACGCCGCTCGGGACCGCTCCTCGAGCCGCAGACGGAGGCCCTGCTCAGCTGGGTGGTCCGGGAGTCCGCGACCAACGCGATCCGGCACAGCGGCGCCGCCCACTGCGAGATCACCCTCTCCGGCACCGCCGACCGGGTCCGCCTCACGGTCACCGACGACGGCCGGGGCACGGCCGGCACCACCACTCCGGGGAGCGGTCTGCGGGGCCTGCGCGAGCGGGTCGCGGCGGCAGGCGGCACTCTTGACTCGGGACCGGCCCCACGGGGCGGGTTCCGGGTCACCGCGGAGCTCCCCGTGGAGGCCCCCGGGCCGGACGAGGGGGAGCCGACGACATGATCCGACTGCTGCTGGCGGAGGACCAGGGCATGATGCGCGGGGCGCTGGCCCTGCTGCTCGGCATGGAGCACGACATGGAGGTCGTCGCGCAGGTGGGCCGGGGCGACGAGATCGTGGACGCGGCGCTGCTCGCGCGGCCGGACGTGGCACTGCTCGACATCGAGCTGCCGGGGCGCTCGGGCCTGGACGCGGCGGCGGACCTGCGCGCCCAGGCCCCGGACTGCCGGGTCCTGATCCTGACGACCTTCGGCCGCCCGGGCTATCTGCGCCGCGCGATGGAGGCGGGCGCGGCGGGCTTCCTGGTGAAGGACGGCCCCGTGGAGGAGCTGGCCGAGGCCGTCCGGAAGGCGCTGCGCGGCGAGACGGTCATCGACCCGGCCCTCGCCGCGGCGGCCCTGGGCGCCGGCCCGAACCCCCTGACGGCCCGCGAACGGGACGCGCTGGCGGCGGCGGTGGACGGCGCGACGATCGCGGACATCGCGGCGGCCCTCCACCTGTCGGAGTCGACGGTCCGCAACTACCTGTCGTCGGCCATCGGCAAGACCGGCACCCGCAACCGCATGGAGGCGGTCCGGGCGGCGCGGCAGCAGGGGTGGCTGTAGGGGGGGTGTCCCGGCCCGTCGGCTACAGGCCCGCGAGGGCGGCCGCCCGCTGGGCCTCGAAGTTCCCCACGTACGCGTCGAAGACGGCGGCGTCCTCGTACTTGAGCAGAGCCTCGTCGTTGTACTTGAGCGCCGTCGTCGTGTAGGTGTGGCTGCCGGTGAAGACGATCTTCTTGTTGACGCCGCCGTTGTACGTGCCCTCGACCAGCAGGTACTTGGTGTGGGAGTCGGAGCCGCCGCGCTTGTCGTTGTCGAGCTGGTGCAGGGTGATGCGGCCCTTGCCCGTCACGGGCCTGGTCAGCCAGTTGGCCACCTGTCCCATGGGCTTGTCGTCGGCCGTCCAGTTGTCGAGCGACCGGTAGACGATCTCGATGTCGCAGCCCGCTTCGGCGAGTTCCCACAGCTTCCTGGCCACCTCGGTGCGGGTGATGTGGCCCTGGGCGATCCGGATCTTCGTGCGGCCGTCCGGGGTGCCGTAGCCCGCGGAGTTGCCCGCGCAGGAGTCGGGGGTGCCGACCGGCGCCACCGTCCCGAGGATGTTGACGACCGTGTCGGTGCCGGACCGCGGGAAGAAGTAGACCTTCGCCTTGCCCGCCTGGGTGTCGTGCGGGTAGTCCGCGACCTGGGGCGCCTGGCCGGCGGCGGCGGCCGCCTGGTCGTCGAAGTACCGGGTGTACGCGGCGAACAGTTCGGTGTTGCCGGCGACAGTCAGCGCGTCGTTCCACCAGTCGTCGGTGTCGTTGCTCGTGAGGTTGCCGGAGCCCTGCACCACCACGTCGTCGACCGGGACGGTGCCCTTGCCCTTGGTACGGGAGAACAGGAAGAACTTGTTGTGGTTGACGTTGTCGTACGTGCCGTTCGGGTCCGCCGCCGTGGTGCCCGGGTCCAGGGCCAGGCAGGCCTCCTCCGCCTTGCAGGTCCGGACCCAGGAGTCCGGGCTGCCCGTCGGGTCCGCGAGCCGGCTCTTCAGGGTGTCGAGCCCGGTGGACCTGCTGTCGGCGTCGACGACGACCTGGACGGTGACGCCCCTGCGGTGGGCGGCGCCCAGCTTCTCGGCCAGGTAGACGGACTGGTACAGGTACAGGGAGATCCGGATGGACGAGCCCGGCTCCGCCCCGTCGACGAGGCCCGCCAGGTGCGAGAGGATGCGCCCCCTGGCGGAGGCGTCGGCGCTGTTGGGGTCGTTGAACACGGGGCCGGTGGTGACGGCCAGGACCGGCTCCGCCGAGGCCGAGGGCGCGACCAGCAGGGAGGCGCCGACGGCCAGCGCGGTCACGGTCGTTCTGAACTTGCTCTTGATCGATATCACCGGGGCATTGTCACCCCTGGACGGCGCCCGCCCTGGACGGCTTCGGCAGCCACAGGTACATCAGGGCCGCCGCGCCGACCAGGACGGCCGTCGACGTGCGGAAGGCCATCGCGTAGCCGGGGACCAGGGACGACGGGTCCGGGGTCGCGTGCGCGGGGGTGGCCGCCGCGGCGATCGTGGACATCACCGCGAGGCCCAGGGCGCCGCCCATCGTGCGGGAGGTGTTGACCAGGCCTGAGACCAGGCCCGCGTCCGACGGTGAGGCGCTGGAGGTGGCGAGGGTGGCGAGCGGGGTCGTCGCGAGGCCGATGCCGGCCATCATCAGGATGCCGGGGCCCAGGATCGTGCCGAGGAACGTGCCGTCGGCCGTGAGCGTCGACTGCCAGCCGAAGCCCACGGCGGCGACGAGGGCGCCGATGACGGCCAGGTTCCGGGCGCCGACCGCCGGCATCAGGTGCGGGGCGAGCTTGGAGCCCAGAACGACGCTGAGGGAGCTGGGGACCAGCGCGAGACCCGCCTGGAGCGGGGTGTACGCGAGGACGCTCTGCGCGTAGTTGGTCATGAAGAACCACATGGCGAAGGAGCTCGAACCACACAGCAGGATCGCCACGTTGGCCGCCGACACCGCACGCGTACGGAAGATCTTCAGCGGCATCAGCGGGCCGGCCGTGCGGGCCTCGACCGCCACGAAGACGCCGAGGAGCAGCAGGCCGCCGAGGAGCGTGAGCAGGGTCGCCGGGGCCGTCCAGCCCGCCTCCTCGGTCTGCACGATGCCGTACGCGAGGGTGGCGAGCCCGGCGGTGACGAGGACCGCGCCCGGCAGGTCGAGCCGGCGGCCCGCGCCGGTGCGGGACTCGCGGAGCCAGAGCAGCCCGCCGGCCAGGACGAGGACGCCGACCGGGACGTTGATGAGGAGGACCCAGCGCCAGGACAGCAGGTCGACGAGGACGCCGCCGACGAAGCCGCCCGCCGCGCCGCCGGCCGCGCCGACCGCCGTCCAGGTGCCGATGGCCCCGGTGCGGGCGGCGCCGGCCGGGACCGCGGCGGTGACCAGGGTCAGCGTGGCGGGCGAGAGGACGGCGGCGCCGAGGCCCTGCACGGCCCGGGCGGCGACGAGCTGCCAGCCTTCCTGGGCGAGGCCGCCGGCGACCGAGGCGGCGGTGAAGAGACCGAGCCCCAGCAGGAACATCGCCTTCCGCCCATAGAGGTCGGAGGCCCGGCCGCCCAGCAGCATGAAGCCGGCGAAGGCGATCGCGTACGCGTTGAGCACCCACTGCAGACCGAGCGCCGAGAGCCCGAGGTCGGTCCGCATCGACGGCAGCGCCACGTTCACGACGGAGACGTCGAGGACGACGAGGAACTGGCCCGCGCAGGCGGTCAGGACGACCGCCCAGGCGCGGGGCGTGCGGAGGGAGGAGGGGGCGGGGGTCGTCCGTGGGGAGTCGGTCTGCGGCATGAGTGTGATGGTCGCAGACCGCATCCGCCCCGTACATCGGGAGAAGGTCCTACGCCTTCCGCAGCAGCGTCACCACCGCCGCACCGCCGAGCCCGATGTTGTGCGCGAGCCCGACCCGCGCGCCCGCCACCTGCCGGGCGCCGGCCTGGCCCCGTAGCTGCCAGACCAGTTCGGCGGTCTGCGCAAGGCCCGTGGCGCCCAGCGGGTGGCCCTTGGAGATGAGGCCGCCGGAGGGGTTCACCACCCAGCGGCCGCCGTACGTCGTGGCGCCGGACTCGACGAGCTTGCCGGAGGCGCCCTCCTCGCACATGCCGAGCGCCTCGTAGGTGAGGAGTTCGTTGATCGAGAAGCAGTCGTGGAGCTCGATCACGTCGACGTCCTCGATGCCGAGCCCGGAGCGCTCGTACACCTGCCGGGCGGCGGCCCGGGACATCGGGCGGCCGACGGCGTCGATGCAGGAGCCGGAGGCGAAGGACTCCTCGGTGTCCGTCGTCATCGCCTGTCCGGCGATCTCCACCGCCCGGTCCCGCAGCCCGTGTTCGTCGGCGAAGCGCTCGGAGACGACGAGGACCGCCGCCGCGCCGTCCGAGGTGGGCGAGCACTGGAGCTTGGTGAGCGGCCGGTGGACGGTCTTCGCCGCGAGGATCTCGTCGACCGTGTACACGTCCTGGAACTGGGCGTGGGGGTTGTTCGCCGAGTGCTGGTGGTTCTTGGCGCCGACGGCCGCGAGCTGCACCTCGGTCGTCCCGTACCGCTCCATGTGCTCGCGGGCGGCGTTGCCGAAGATCTGCGCGGTGGGCGGGCTCGCCTCGAAGCCGTGGCGGGCGGCCATGATGCCGTAGTGCCGGGCGACGGGCGAGGTGGAGAAGTCGCCGGCCGCCGCTCCGCCGCCGAGCGAGCCCCGGCTCATCTTCTCGAAGCCGAGGGCGAGGACGCAGTCGGCGACGCCGCCCTCGACGAACTGGCGGGCGGTCATGAGGGCGGTGGAGCCGGTCGCGCAGTTGTTGTTGAGGTTGTAGACGGGGATGCCGGAGAGCCCCAGTGCGTACACGGCGCGCTGTCCGGCGGTGGAGGCCTGGAAGCAGTAGCCGACGACGGCCTGCTCCACGCGCGTGTAGGGGACGCCGGCGTCGGCGAGCGCGGCGGTTCCGGCCTCCTCGGCCATGTCCCAGTACTGCCAGTCCCGGGTCTCCGGCTTCTCGAACTTGGTCATCCCGACCCCGACGACATACGCCTTGCCGGTCGTTTCCCTGGTCATCTCCGGTTCCCCTCAGTCTCGCGGCAGGCCGAGCAGCCGCTCGGCGACGACATTGAGCTGTACCTGGGTGGTGCCGCCCGCGATGGTGAGGCAGCGGGACATGAGCAGGCCGTGCACGGCCCGTTCGCCGGGGCCCTCGCGCACGGCGCCCTCGGGGCCGAGGAGTTCGAGGGTGAGTTCGGCGAGCTTCTGCTGGTGGAGGGTCTGCACGAGCTTGCGGACGCTGGCGCCCGCGCCCGGTTCGAGCCCGGACACCTGGAGCAGGGTGGTGCGCAGGCCGATGCACGCGAGCGCGTGCGCCTCGGCGAGCAGGCCCCCGATCCGTACCCGCACGGAGGCGTCCTGCTGTCCGGCGCGCTCGATGAGCGCTTCGAGGCCGGTGTCGAAGGCGACCTGGTCGGCCATGTGGACGCGTTCGTTGCCGAGGGTGTTGCGGGCGACCCGCCAGCCGTCGTCGACCTCGCCGACGACGGCGTCGGCGGGGAGGATCGCGTCGTCGAACCAGACCTCGTTGAAGAGGGACTCCCCGGTGATCTCCTTGAGCGGCCGGATGTCGATCCCGGGGGTGTTCCGCATGTCGACGAGGAAGTACGTGAGGCCCTTGTGCTTCGGGGCGGCCGGGTCGGTCCGGGCGAGCAGGATGCCGTAGTGGGCCCACTGGGCGGCGCTCGTCCACACCTTCTGGCCGTTGATCCGCCAGCGGCCGTCCTCGGTGCGCTCCGCCCGCGTACGGAGGGAGGCGAGGTCGGAACCGGCGCCGGGCTCGGAGAACAGCTGGCACCACAGGCGCTCGCCGCGCAGGGTCGGGCCGAGGTGCTCGTCCTGCTGGGCGGCGGTGCCGTGGGCGAGGAGCGAGGGCACCACCCAGGTGGCGATGCCGAGACCGGAGACGCCGATCCCCGCCTCGTCGAGCTCGCGCTGCACGGCGAGCTGCTGGAGCGGGCCGGCGCCGAGCCCGTACGGCTCCGGCAGGTGTGGGGCCGCGTACCCGGTGGGGGCGAGGACCCGCCGGGCGGCGGCCGGGTCGAGTCCGGCGGCGGGGGCGACGGCCTCGCGGGCCTCCCGCCGGTACGCGTCGGCCTCGGGCGGCAGGTCGAGGCGGAGGCCGCGCCGGACGCCGTCGGCGGCGTGCCGGAGGGCGGCCAGCCGGTGACGGTCGCCGGAGCCGAGGAGCTGACGGGCGACGACCGCGCGCCGCAGCAGCAGATGGGCGTGGTGCTCCCAGGTGAAGCCGGTGCCGCCGAGGATCTGGATGCAGTCCTTGGCGCAGGTGTACGCGGTGTCGAGGGCGGTGGCGGCGGCGAGCGCGGCGGTGAGCGAACGGGCCTCGTCGTCCCGGGCGCGGGCCGCGTCCCAGGTGAGGGCGCGGGCCTGTTCGAGCCGGACGAGCATGTCGGCGCAGAGGTGCTTGACGCCCTGGAACTGCCCGATGGGGCGGCCGAACTGCTCGCGGGTACGGGCGTGTTCGGCGGCCGTCTCGACGGCGCGGGCGGCGGTGCCGCAGGCGTCGGCGGCGAGGAGGACGGCGGCGAGGTCGTGGACGAGGGCGGTGTCGAGGGCGAGTTCACGGGCGGCGGGGACGTGCAGGCCGCGGGCGGTGATCTCGGCGGTGGGCCGGGTCGGATCGGCGCTCTCGTGGGGCCGGACGGCGAGCCCGTCGACGTCGACGGCGAGCCAGACGGAACCGTCGGCGGTGGCGGCCCGCAGAAGGACGAGATCGGCCTGGGCGCCACCGAGGACGGGTGGCGCGACACCGTCGAGCCGCCACCCGCCGACGGCGTGCACGGCGACGAGGGGGGCGGGCGGGGCGGCAGGGGTACGGGAGCCGGCGCGGGCGCCGCTGCCGGTACGGGCGCCGGCCCCGGCGCTGTTGCCCGCCCCGCCGCCGGCCCCGGCGTCTGTCCCGCCGCTGAAGGCGACCGCCCCGATCCGCTCGCCGTGGGCGAGGGCGGTGGCGAGTGCGCCGTGGCCGGACCGGTGGAGGAGCTCGGCGGCGAGCACGGAGGGCAGGTAGGGCCCGGGCAGCAGCGCCCGGGCGGCCTCCTCCACGACCACGGCGAGGTCGAGGAGGTCGCCGCCGCCTCCCCCGTACTCCTCGGGGAGATGGAGCCCGAGGAGCCCCTGCTCGGCGGCGGCGTCCCAGTACCCGGGTCGGCCGGTGGCGGTGTCGGGGACGTCCAGGTGCTTGCGGACCTCCTCGGGAGGTACGGCGCGACTGAGCCAGCCCCGGACGGATCGGGCGAGCTCCCGCTGTTCGTGCGTGATGGCGATGCCCATGCGCGGCAGACTAGAACACGTTCCAGTCTGACGGAAGGTCAGATACGGGATCGGGGACTCGGCATCCGGACACGGACGGCGCCCCACGGGAGGCGACCATCAACCGGCTACGCAGCACCCTCACGCCTCAGCCACCGAGAGAACAGCTCCACCTGAGCTGACCGCTGCTGTCAGTACCTGCCTTTAGCATCCAGCCATGAGCATGATCGGCGAGTACGCCCGCCTGACCCCTGCCGAACTCGATCGCGCTGTTCGCGACCCCGATTGGGTCCAAGAGTTCGTCAACGAGCTGATCGAGGCGGAGCTGGACGAGAAACCCGATGTGCCCCAAGCGCGCTGCCACGATGTCGACAAAGCGTGGCACGCCCTGGACTTCCTACTGCGCCGCATCACCTTTCCCGTCGACATCATCCACGGCGAGAAGGACCTCCCCCAAGCCGAAGACTGGGGCTACGGACCGCCCCGCTACCTCACCCCCGAACGCGTCCGTGTCGCCGCAGAGGCACTCGCCATCACGCCGCACCATGCTCTGACCGAGGACGTGAGTCCGGCAGACCTTGCCGAGGCTGACATCTATCCCAACGTCATCTGGGAACGCGGCGAATCGCTGGATTACGTGACCGGCCACTACCAGGAACTGGTTCCGTTTTTCCAAGCGGCAGCACGCGCCGGAGACGCCATGCTCATCTGGCTCGACTAGCCACGGGTAACGCCGCGCGCCGCTACCGCTCCCAGGCGGCGGCGCCGCGCAGGAGGTGGTGGTCGGACATCCCCGGCGGGCAGGGCAGGGCGTCTCCCTGCACGGTCTTGAACCACTCGTAGCTCAGGAAGACGTAGTCGATCTTGCTGGTCTCCTTCGTGTGATCCGAGCAGGTCGGGCTGGCGGTCGGCTCACCGCTGCGGCAGCGGTCCGCCGTCTGCGGACAGCCGTCGCCCTTGAACTGCTCCTTGTCGTTCTCGTCGACCTCCTGGAACCGCCCGGCCGAACCCCCGCCGTGGTTGTAGAGGGCGTTCATGTCCGCGTGCTCCGGAACCTGGTTGAAGTCCCCCGCGAGGATCGCCGGCTCGCCGCCCTGCCTGGCGGCATCGACGAGCTCCGCCACCTTCGGGACCTGGAGCGCCGTGGTCGTGTCGTTGAAGTCGACATGGGTGTTGCACGCCCTGACCGCGACCCCCCGCAGCGCGGTCTGCGCGCACAGCAGGATGCGGTCCTCCGTCGGGTTCAGCGGGTCCTCGGGGAGGAACGTGACGGACCTCGTGCCGTCGACGAACGAAGCCTTGCCCTTCGAGAAGATCGCCAGGCCGAACCGACGGTCGTTCGCGTTCCACTGGCCGCACTTGGCGGCGGAGGGCAGCGCCGCCCCCCACACCGAGTCGTAGCTGTCCTCCCCGGTCCGCTGGGCCAGCCGGTCGCGGATCAGCGTCCACTGCCCGTAGCAGAGCTCCTGAAGCATGATCAGGTCCGAGTCCCAGGCGTCGATCTCCGCCACCAGACCGGACACCCACGCGGCCCTGGCCGCGTCCGTCTCCGCCGGGAGGGGACACGACGCACCGCACACGTTGTACGAGATGAACCGCAGCGGCTTCGCGTCCTGCGGGGTGACCACGTCAGCCTGAGCGGGACCGGCGCCGAGGAGCAGGCCTATCGAGAAGAGCGCCGCGAGCAGCGTTCTGAACGACGCGCGCATCAGCACGTCCTTTCATGATCGGTGGAAGACGGCTCATCCTCGGGCATCCGCACAGCGCCGGGAAAGGCCGTGCGGGAACCGCACTACCCGTATGATCGCCTCGCTTCGACGGTCTGCGGGGGAAGGCGGGGCGACATGGGGGTTTCCGGAGTGCCGGGGTCGGCGCACATAGGGCCGTTCCGGGTGGTGGCCGAGCTCGGACAGGGCGGCATGGGCCGGGTTCTCCTGGGCGTCGCCCCCGACGGACGGCTCGTCGCGGTCAAGCAGGTGCATGCCGAACTGGCCGGGGACGACGGCTTCCGGGCCCGGTTCCGGCGCGAGGTGACGGCCTCCCGGCAGGTGTCCGGCGCCTACACCGCGCCCGTGGTCGACGCCGATCCGGACGCGGAAACCCCGTGGTTCGCCGCCCAGTTCGTACCCGGGCCCTCGCTCAGCCAGGCCCTGGACGCCGTGGGTGCGCTGCCGCTGGAGTCGAGCCGACTGCTCGCGGCCGGTCTCGCGCAGGCGCTGGCCGACGTGCACCGGGCCGGTCTCGTCCACCGGGACCTCAAGCCGTCCAATGTGCTGCTCGCCGAGGACGGCGTCCGCGTCATCGACTTCGGCATCGCCCGGGCGGCGGAGGGGCAGACGAAGCTCACGCACACCGGGGCCATGGTGGGGTCGCCCCCGTTCATGGCGCCGGAACAGGTGGACGGGCGCCAACTGACCGCGGCCGCCGACGTGTTCTCGCTGGGCTCGACCCTGGTCATGGCCTGTACCGGTAGGCCGCCGTTCACGGGCACCTCGGTGCCGGGCATCCTCTACAACGTCGCGCACTCCGAGCCCGACCTGAGCGCTGTGCCGCCCGCCCTGCTGCCCCTGATCGAGGCGTGCCTGGCCAAGGATCCGGCCCAGCGTCCGTCGCCGCAGGCCCTGCTCTCCATGATCGGGCCGGTACGGCCCTCGGCGCGGCCGTGGCCGGAGGCGGTGCACCGACTCGCGCTCGCTCAGCGGGCCGAGATCGACCGGTACGTCGCCGGGGCCGGCGGAAGCGCGACGCGCACCGATGCCGCGCCTCCGCCCGCCGATGCGGCCCCCTTCGCCCCCGCTTCCCTCCACCACGCCCCCACCATGACGGCGGCCGCCCAGGCCCCGCACCTGCCCGCCGCTCCGCCACATCCGGCGTATCAGGGGTACGACGGGAATCAGGGGCAACAGGGGTATCCGTCGCCCCCCGCATCCCCTCCCACCCCCGGCTTACGGCGCAAGCGCCGCGCCTGGATCGCCGGCGGTTCCGTCGCCGCGCTGGCCACCGCCATCGCGCTGCTCGCCACGTTCCTGCCGCCGGAGATGAACCCGTTCCACACGGAGGCCGTCCCGACGCCGGGCAACACGCCCCTCGCCCAAGTCGCCGACAAGTACACCGGCACTCCCCCGTCCTGCAAGGAGATCTCGGGCGAGGTGAAGGTGCCGGCCGAGTTCGCGCTCCAGCCGATGCCGTACGGCTCCGAGATCTCGGACCACGAGGACTTCGACGACAAGGCCCTTTACCAGCAGGGCCGTTGCATCTGGCAGAGCCGCTCCGGCGACAAGATCGACCTCACGTGGGACCAGTACCGGACAGCGAAGGACAAGACCGGCGCGGAACGGGCGAAGAAACACTACGAGTCCCTCTACATCGCCGGCACCACCCACCGCGAAGACATCGGGACCGGCGAGGAGGCGTTCTGGCACGGCGAGCCGGACCGCGGCTGTGTGCTGTACGCGCGGGACGTCAACTTCTATGTGTTCGTGGCCGTGGAGGGCACCGCCTACCCCACCGGCGACAAGTGCGAGGCCCTCGCCGTCTCCGTGGCCAAGGGGACCTACGAGGCGGGCTCGGCATGATGAAGCCACTGGGCCCGGCCGACCCGGCCACGGCCGGACCGTACCGGCTGCTCGCCGAGCTCGGCCAGGGCGGCATGGGCCGGGTGCTGCTCGGCGCCGCACCGGACGGCCGCCTCGTCGCGGTCAAGCAGGTGCACGCCCGGTTCGCCGCCGACGACGGGTTCCGCGCCCGCTTCCGTCGCGAGGTCGCCGCATCGCGCCAGGTCTCCGGCGCCTACACGGCGGCGGTCCTGGACGCCGACACCGAGGCCCGACTGCCCTGGCTGGCATCGGCGTTCGTGGCAGGTCCGTCACTGGGCGCGGCGGTGGAGGACGCCGGGGTGCTGCCCGAGGAGGCGGTACGCCGTCTCGCCGCGGGCCTGGCCACCGCGCTGGTCGAGATCCACCGCACCGGCATCGTCCACCGCGACCTCAAGCCGGAGAACGTGCTGCTCGCCGAGGACGGCGTACGTGTCATCGACTTCGGCATCGCCCGCGTCGCCGAGGGCGCGGACGCCACCGCCCTCACCCACACCGGCTGGGTGGTCGGCTCGGCCGCCTTCATGTCGCCGGAGCAGGCGGAGGGCCGGGAACTCACGCCGGCGAGCGATGTGTTCGCGCTCGGCGCGGTCCTCGCGATGGCGGCCACCGGCGACAGCCCGTTCTCCGGCACGTCGATGGCGGGGACCCTCTACAACGTCGTCCACAGAGAGCCCGACCTGACCACGCTGCCGCCAGGTCTTGCCGCCCTCGTCGGACCGTGCCTGGCCAAGGCCCCCGCCGACCGGCCGACCCCGCGGCAACTCCTCGCCCTCCTCGGCCCGATCCCAGCCGCCGAACGGCCCTGGCCGCCCTCGGTACACGGCCTGATCGCCACCCAGCAGACCGAGATCGACCGACTGCTCGACACCACGGACCGCACCCCCGCCCCGGACGCGTACTCCCCCACCCGGGTCTCCCCCTCCGCTCCTGGTCCCGGCTTCGGGCCACCGCTGCCTGTCGCGGGTACGCCCCGACGCGGACGCGCCAGGAAGATCACGGCCCTCGTGCTCGCAGGCGTGCTCGCCGTCGCGGGCCTCGGCGTCGGCGCGTACGTACTGACGACTCGCGGCGACGGCGCGGGCGGTGCGTCCGGGCCACCCGACAAGTACGCGAAGATCCCCACCTGCGCGGAGGCGGCCGGTCGACTCGGGCTGCCGGAGCGGAAGAAGGACCGCGACGCGTACGGAGACCGCACCAACGAGGCCTCGACGAGCTGCACCTGGATCGGCACGCTGGACCTCGGGGGCGGCTACGTCCTGGAGAACGCCTATACGCTCGCCTACGTCCAGTGGACGCTGAAGCGCACCGTGGAGAACGACAAGAACGCGACCGGCCTGCAGCGCGCGGAGTTCGCCGAGGGCGCGGCCGACGGCACCCGCGACAGCGGACTCGGCATCGGCGACGAGGCGTACTGGGACCGGCCCGACGGCCCCGACGAACACTGCGACCTGCGCGTGCGTGACGGCAACCTGACCCTCTGGGTGGAACTGGGCGGCGACGAGCATCCGGAGGCGACCTGCAAGACGGAGGCCGCACGCATCGCCCGCGCGGCCCTGGCGGCCGTCCCCCCGCAGGGTCATTGAGAACAGCCCCACGGGGCGTTGTCAGTGGTGCCTGCCAGGCTGTCGGTACAGCGGAACGACCGAGCGCGGAGAGAGCGAGCACGCCATGGGCACCTGGGACATCGGCCCCTTCGACAACGACACCGCCGCCGACTTCTCGTACCGGGTGGACGAGGCCCCGGCGGAGAAGAAGGCCGAGGTGCTGCGGACGGCGTTCCGTGAGGTGATCGAGACGGGTGACGAGTACCTGGACGCGGACCTGGCGGACGAGGCCATCGCCTCGGCGGCCCTGCTCGCGGCCCAGTGCCCGGGCGGCACCCCCGTCACCACCTCGTACGGCCCGAAGCACCCCCTGCCACCCCTCCCGACGGACCTCCGCCCCCAGGCCGTGACGGCCCTGGACCGCATCCTCACGGAGCCCTCCGAACTCCTGGAACTCTGGGAGGAGTCGGACGGCGAGGAGTGGAAGGCCGGCGTCCGACAGCTCCGGGCGGTGCTCGCCGGGACGTGACCCGCCGAGCGGGGACGACGAAGAAACCCCGCCGGGGACCGGCGGGGTTTCCGTTGCGTCAGGCTGTCGGGCCGACGCTCAGTGGATCAGGGCCGGAGACCCTTCACGTACACCGCGCTGCCGTGCGTGAAGGGGTCCGATTCCTCAACCTGGAATCCGGCCGAGGCGAGGATACCCAACAGAGCTTTCTGCATGGAATTCTGAACGTTCTCGAAGTGGCGCACGACGGCAGGCGGATCCGCGTAGTCGATCCCCTTCGCGAACAGTTCCGCGGCAGCGGCCCGCAGCTCTGCATTCGCCCTCCAGTCCACGTACACCCCGCCGTCGAGAACCCTGTCCACGTGGACGTCCGCCCCGGGCTTGTCCAGCGAGCCACCGTCGAGGTCGGCTCTGCGGGCGGGAAGTCCGGCCCGGGCCAGTTCACGGCAGACCTGAGCGGCCAGCTCGTTCCACTGGGCGATGAGTTCGGGCGGGGCTTGGGGAGGGAGGTCGAACCTCGGCTTATTCATGCACCCCTCGCACCTCGACCTGGTGACCGTTCGCCCCAGAGCGCACCATCACCCCGCCGTCAGCTTGTCCGCGACATCTTCGAGATCACTCATTATGTGCCTTGAGCGGGGCCAGGCCTGTCAGACGCGTCGCTTTGAGCCGCTGGAACTGCGTGTTGCTGATGTCGGCGATGGCCTCATCTGACAGACCGAGGGAACGCAGCGTCCGGTAGGCGTCGACGAAGCCGACACCCGTCCCGCGGCCTCCGCGATGGGCAGACGTCTGCCCGCCGGTCCAGGAACAGCCGGCGCGGCCCGCCCAAGGATCCGGCGGGCCGCGCCCTCAAAGGTCCCGGACTAGCTCCCCGGTGGAACGAACGTGGGCCGCAGAGCGGGCGGGAGGTCCGACATCTGCCCGAAGACCAGGACGTGATCCGGGTTCATCTCATCGTGCTCCGGCGTCGCGATGAGCCCCGCCGAGAGCAGGATCCCGACCAGCGCACCCTGCATGCGGAGACCGATCGATCCGGGCCGCCGGACGACCGGCGCGTCGGCCGGGCTTCCGGCGGCGAGCGCGTCCAGGGCGGCCCGGGCAACGCCGGGGTCGCACCGCCATCCCACCGACACGGCCGCCGAGGCGGTTTCGGCGTCGGGATCGACGTGGACCACGGCGCCCACACGATCCGGGCTGCCGGAGCCCCCGTCGCGGAACGCGGGCAGGCCCGCGCGCCGGAGCGCCTGGACGACCTGCTCGGCCAACTCCCCGCGCCTGGCGATGACGTCATCTGACGCACGGGCGAATCCGAACTCGGTCATCGTCTCTTCTCACACTGGAGGCGGTTTTCGTGGAGGGCGGTGCGGAGGTAGGCGATCAGTTGCTCGTCCGGCACCTCCGTCCAGGTCGCGCCGGGGGCTCCGACGGTCACGGTGGAGTACCGTCCCTCGTCCGTCTCCTCCACCAGGGCCTGACGGCTCGTGTAGTCCATCGGGTCCACCCGCAGGCGGACGGCTCGGTGGGTCATGGTCGGGAAGGCGTTCCGCAGCACCTCGTCCGCGTGGAGGCGGCGCAGCAGGTTCCGCTGCGGGCGGTAGTACTCGGACGACAGGAGATGCGCCCACTGCGAGGACGTGGGCTCTCCGGACGCGAGCGCCCTGGTGAACTCGTCGAGGTCCAGGAAGTCGAACCTCGCCTTCAGCGCGTCCAACGGCACGTCTTCCCGCCACGCGGCGATCGCGTCCACGAGCGTTCCCAGGTCGTCCGTACCGCCGATGTACCAGCCGAAGTCGGGGATGGACGTGCGGAGCCGGAACAGCCGCTCCCCGCTCGCCGTGTCGACCGACAGGTAGCCCCGTCGGCTCTCCATGCCGACGGCCTCGGTGACGTAGGGCGACAGGCCGATGTCACGGCCTCGCGCCTCCGCCGTCTGCCGCAGGGCCGCGACGAGGCCACCCGCGGCGGTCACGTCCGGGTACGGGTCTTCCGCGTGGGTTTCCACGTCCATCTCCTCAGGCCTGATCGGCAAGGCGTTCCCCCAGCTTCCCAGCCGGAAGCGGGGGGCGTTCCGTGCGTGGAACCCGTCAGCCGAAGCTGCCGACGGAGACCTTTTCCGCCCCGATCTCCCGGATGCGTTCGCCGCCCCACGCCCCCAGGGGGGCCAGTGCGGCGTTGAGGGAGGTGCCTCGTGCCGTCAGGGAGTACTCGACCTTCGGCGGCACCTCCGCGTACACCTCGCGGTGGACGAGGCCGTCCTCCTCCATCTCCCGCAGATGCTGGACCAGCATCTTCTCGCTGACGCCCGGCAGCCCCCGCCGGAGCTCGGCGAACCTCCGGACCCCGTGGTGGTCCAGCTCCCACAGGATGAGCACCTTCCACTTCCCGGACACCACGTCCATCGCCGCGTCGATGCCGCAGAAGTACGGGCCACGCCGTGCCGATGCCGCCATCCGCCCCTCCTCGAACCGTCCACCATCAAGGGGTACTTACCCCCGGGTGCGTACCCCACTAATTAGTCCGTACTGGTCAACTTCACCGGTGGCGAAGAGCATTCCCTCAGAGACAAGAACACGAGGGAGAGCCCAAGAAATGACGAACGACAACAGCCTCCAGGTGAGCGTCCTCGGACTCGGAGCGATGGGGAGCGCCCTGGCCACCGCGCTGCTGAAGGCCGGGCACCCCACCACCGTCTGGAACCGGACCCCGGGCCGGGCCGACGACCTCGTCGCCCTCGGCGCCACGCCCGCCGGCACCACCGCCGACGCCGTCCGCGCGAGCCCGCTGGTGATCGCCTGCCTCCTCGACCACGCCTCCGTCCACGACGTGCTCGACCCGCTCACCGACGACCTCGCCGGACGCACCCTGATCAACGTCACCACCACCTCCCCCACCCAGTCACGGGAGTTGGCCGCCTGGGCCGCCCGCGCCGGCGTCACCTACCTGGACGGCGGCATCATGGCCGTACCGCACATGATCGGCCTGCCCGGGTCGTCCATCCTCTACAGCGGATCGGCCGACGCCTTCCACCAGCACAAGCCGCTGCTCGACCTGTGGGGAACCAGCACCTACTACGGCGACGACGCCGGTCTCGCGTCCCTGTACGACCTCGCCCTGCTCGCGGGCATGTACGTCATGTTCGCCGGTTTCATCCACGGCGCCGCCATGGTCGCCCCCGCCGGAATCACCGCCCGCCAGTTCGCGGCCTCGGCCGCCCCGTGGCTGTCCGCCATGACCGGCGGCCTCGCGGGCTTCGCCGAGGTCATCGACGGCGGGGACTACACCGTCGCGGGCCAGCAGAGCCTTGAGTTCTCCCATCTCGGCGACCTCCAGGCCGCCAGCGCCGAGCAGGGCATCAGCACCGAGGTCGTCGACATGGTCCAGCGGCTCATCCAGCGCCAGATCGACGCGGGCCACGGAACGGAGGGCTTCGCCCGCATCTTCGAGAGCCTCAGGCACCCCGCCTGACAGCCGCCGCCCGCCGCGACCCCCGGACGGCGAGGACGACACTCGCCACGGTCGCCGCGACGGCCGTGACCGCGAGGACGAGAAGCCCCGGGTTGACCCACCACGGGACGACTTCGATGCCCCGGCACACCAGACTCACGGGCAGCGCACTGCTGGAGTCCGGGTACGCCTTGATCCCCACGCCGAACCAGCACGCGTCCTCGGGGAAGAGGAACGGCATGTACGACAGCCCGTACAGGTGCAGCGCCCCGCCCGCGAGGTAGGCGAGCCCCGCGCCCCAGGCCGCCTTCCTGGCGGGCGAGCGGGGGCGCCGGGGCGGTCGCGGCTGGGGCAGTTCGTCGCCCCGCCGTGCCCGGACGAGACCGACGTACGTGATCCCCGCCCAGGCCGGCAGGCCGATGGCGAGGATCATCGTCCCTATGAGCGTCGCCATGATCAGCGACTGCCGATGCGCCCCTCGGCGGCGGCGCTCACGAAGGCCGTGAAGGCGGCGGGGGTGGCGAGGAAGGCGGGGCCTTCGGGGTTCTTGGAGTCACGGACGGCCACGTGGGCGGCGAGGTCGGCGACCTCGATGCAGTCGCCCCCGTTGTCGCCGCTGTACGAGGACTTACGCCAGGCGGCAGAGCCGAGGGGAGCGCACTCGATGCACTCACCGCCGTTGTCGCCGCTGAACGAGGACTTACGCCAGCGCGCTCCCGCCAGGTTCTGGTTGGTCTCCATAGTGTTCCTCCATGACGCGGGTGATCAGCGCGGACGAATCCTCCACCGAGAGAGCGGCCGCTCGGAGGTGATCGTAACGGAGCGACCCCTCCCTGAACGCGGCCGAATCCACGGTCATATGCCCCTGGACGAAGTCCTCGGTGTAGACGAGATCGGGGTCGCTCTCGAAGCGGAGGAGAGTGAAGGATCCGTGTGACCCCGCGTGCGCGCCGACCTCGAACGGAAGGATCTGGATCTTCACCCACTCGCGTTCCTGCATCCTCGACAGGTGGGTCAGTTGCGCGCGCATCACCTCCGACCCTCCGACTTCCTGACGCAAGGCCGCCTCACTCATGACGACCCAGAACAGGGGCGGGTTCTCCCGGTCCAGGATTCGCTGACGCTCGATGCGGGCTGCGACCTGTCCATCGAGATCGCTCTCGAAGCGGGACCCCATCAGCGTCCGGGCGTAGTCCTCAGTCTGGAGCAGTCCGTGGACCAGCTGCGCCTGGAACGAGCATAGGTACGTCGCCTTCGCCTCCATCTCCGCGTACGGCCTGAACCACGACGGCAGTTGGCTCTTCAGTACGAGGCCCACCAGCCGCGTGAAGAATCCGCCCGTCATCAGCGCCGCGTCGAGCCGTTCCGAGAACTCCCTGGTCGGGACCTTTCTCGCCGTCTCGATCTGGCCCACGAGCGAGCCCGTGCAGTAGAGGATCGAACCCAACTCGGCCTGGCCGAGGCCCGCCTCCTCTCTCAGGCGGCGGAGTTCGTACCCGTAGTAGTCCAGCGGCGAGGCACTCGGATCCAGGCTGCGGATGTTGACCACGGCGAGGTCACCCCCAAGTTCACGCGGTGAGGCGTTGTATTCAGGCCGTAGCCGAGCGTAACGAACCGAGCCCACTCTGGTGGCATGAATCAGGCAACAGACCTCTATCCTGCGGTACTTGCGACGAGCTACCGCATGCGGTTCACCGTCGGTGAGCACTCCGCCGGTCACATGCGCCGCATCCTGCGCATGTTCCTCACGCGGTGGGAGCTCGACCGGCTGGCGGACGCCGCGGGCCTCGCGCTCACCGAGCTCGTCGCCAACGTCGTACGGCACGTGCCCGGCCGGCACTGCGCGGTGCTGATCCTGCGCGAGCCGTACGGGCTCCGGGTCGAGGTCGCCGACGCCGTGCCCGGTGCCGTACACGCCAAGGCGGCCGATCCGCTGGACGCGGGCGGGCGGGGGCTCGTCCTGGTGGAGGCCGTGACGGACCGGTGGGGGGTCGACGAGCGGGCCGACGGGAAGACGGTGTGGTTCGAGTGCGACGCGTAGGGCACGATGGGCGCCGTCACCCGCGTACCCGCCAGTAGGAGTCACCATGTCCGAGCCCGCGCCCGAGATCCTCGCCGCCTTCGAGGCCGCGAAGGGGTTCATGCCCGTCGGTGAGGGGCTCGCCCTGTACGCGGCGGCCGCCGAGGCCGCGAAGCTCGGGCTGCCGCTGCTGGAGGTCGGCACGTACTGCGGGCGCTCCACGATCCTGCTGGCCGACGTGGCCCGCCGGGCGGGGACCGTCGCGGTGACCGTGGACCACCACCGGGGCAGCGAGGAGCAGCAGCCGGGCTGGGAGTACCACGACGAGACCGTGGTGGACCCCGAGGTGGGGCTCATGGACACCCTGCCGACGTTTCGGCGGACCCTGCGCAAGGCGGGCCTCGAGGAGTACGTGATCGCCGTCGTCGGGCGGTCGCCGCAGGTCGCGAAGGTGTGGGGCGGACAGCTCGGCCTCGTGTTCGTCGACGGCGGGCACACCGACGAGCACGCCACCAACGACTACGAGGGCTGGGCCCCCAAGGTCGCCCCCGGGGGCCTGCTCGTCATCCACGACGTCTTCCCCGACCCGGCGGACGGCGGCCAGGCGCCGTACCGGATCTACCTGCGCGCGCTGGAGTCGGGTGACTTCGATGAGGTCTCGGTCACCGACTCGCTGCGGGTGCTGCGCCGCCGCTGACCGGCCCGCCGGGGCGGGCCGGCCACCAGGGCTCAGTACCCGGACGTCACGTACAGGCAGTTGGTGTAGCTGTAGCCCGGTTCGATCTTCGCCTTGCTCGACTTGGTGTCACCGGCCGTGGACGTACCGGTCGACGCCCGCTTCTGGAGGAAGTGGTAGTCGCCCGCGGGCAGCCACAGGGTCGCCTTCGGGTACTTCGAGGCAGGACCGGTGCAGGCCTTGATCTTCTTGCCCTGCGAGAAGATCGGGCCGGGGTACTTGGTGCAGGTCCCGCACGAGGTGAGCGTGATCTTGCCCGTCATCGGACCCGTGTAGAGCAGCTCGACCTCGCCGGGGCCGTCGTTGCTCACCACCATCACCATCCGCGTACCGCCGGGGACGTCGGCCGAGGGCAGCGTCCGGCCCGCGTCGGCCTCCTCCTCGGCGATCTCGGCGGCGATGGCGATGGAGCGCGCGTGCGCGGCCTGCGGGCTGTTCGGGTAGTCCTTGGCGTACGCCGTCATCGTGTCGAGCGCGGCCTTGAACTCCTTGTCCTTGAACTGGTCCGTCCCACAGGCGAAGTCACCCTTCTGGACCGCCGCGGCGGCCTGCTCGGTGGCGTTCTGGAGGGAGGGGTCCGTGATGCCGCTCACCGACGCGCGGATCACGCGCAGCTCCGCGGTCGTGTCGCAGGGCTCGGCGCTGCCGGCGAGCGCGTCCGAGCGGGTCTTGACCGACGCCTCGACGGCGGGGGCGACGCGGGTCGCGTAGCTCGACTTCGGGAACTCGGTGAGCAGCGTGCTGAAGCTCTCCTTGGCGTCCGGGTCGGAGGTCGCGACGCCGAGCGCGGCCGCGCCGCACTCGTAGAGCGAGTGCGCCAGCGGGTCCTCGGTCTTGGCCGGCCGGGTGCCCAGGAGGCTTGTCGGACGTGCCCTGGAGCCCCCGCAGGAACGTGAGCTGCGGGACGGCCTCGCAGTACTTCTTGTCGGCGTACGGGGCGGAGACCGTCGCGAAGTAGCTGTCGAGGCGCGCGGGGACGAGCTTCCCCGCGCGGGAGCCCGCGTGCTTCGTGCCCAGCTCCTCGTACTCGCCGAGGGCCTTGCGGAAGGTCGGCTCGGCCTTGTCGAAGGCGAGGCCTTCGGCGGACTTCACGAGCGCGTCGGCGGCCGCGAGGCGTTCGAGCAGGGCCTGCTCCCTGGCCTCGTCGCGGGCCGCCCCGTACGCGAGCGAACCGCCCGCGGGCACGGCGAGCAGGACGACGGCGAGCGGCAGCGCGAGGCGCCGCAGGGAGGCGCCGACCCGGAGGGTCGCGCGCAGCCCGCGCCGGGCGCCGTCGGCCGCGACGGCCAGCAGGAACACGCCGTATCCGGCGAGGACGCCGACGGGCACGCCGTCCACGTCGGCGGGGAGGGCCAGGACGAGCAGCGCGGCGGTGGCGATCCAGCAGAGCGCGGCGCCGATCCAGTTGCGCAGGAGGACGTAACCGAGGCCCAGGCAGGAGAGGTTGAGCAGGCCGGTCATGACGGCCTGCGCCGGGTTGGCCTCCCCGCGCGGCGGCGGCCCGAAGCCCGGCGGCGGCCCGAAGCCGGGCGGAGCCCCGGGCGGCGGCGGAGGCGCCCCCACCCCGGCCCAGCCGGGCGCCACGGCGGGCCCGCCGCCGCCGGGCCCGGAGGCGGCGGGGCCGGAGGGGCCGGAGGCCGCGGGACCGGTGGGGCCGGCGGGGTGGTCCGCTGCGGCGGCCTGGGGCGGGCCGAAGCCCGCCGAGGGCCGCGCCTCCCAGGGCGCGGGCCCCACGGCACCCTCACCGGCCGCAGGCCCGGAGGCGGGAGCCCCACCGGCCGGAGGCCCGAAAGCGAGAGTCCCGTCACCCGAGGGCGCGGGCGTCGCGGCGCCGCCCGACGGCCCGGCGGCGGGAGCCCCGCCCGCCGGAGGCCCGGAGGCGGCAGCGCCGCCCACCGACGGCCCGAAAGCAAGCGTCCCGCCGTCCGGCGGCCCGGAGGCCGCACCCCCGCCGCCCGAGGGCGCGGGCGTCACGGCCCCGCCGCCCGACGGCCCGGAAGCCGCACCCCCGCTCCCCGGCGCCCCAGGCGCCCCGCCCCCCGAGGCCCGGGGCCCCTCGTCCGACGGGGACGCGGACGGTGCCGGAGACGCCGCCTTCAGCATCCGCGTCGACGAGTCCGCCACGTCCGCGTCCGAACTCGCCGGCGAGCCCGCCACGTGCGGGCTCCCCGGCGAGTCCGCCACATGCCGGCTCCCCGGCGAGTCCGCCTTACCCGGGCTTCCCGGCGAATCCTCCACGTTCGAGCTCCCCCACGAGTCCGCCGGTCCTGCCGGTCTGGTCGATGTGTCGTCCCCCACAGGCCGGTCGGACGGCTCGGGACGTGCGTCGTTCGGTTCTTCCCCCACCACGGTTCCCCCTCGTGGGCCCATGCGCGGTGGCACCCCACCGTCGCCTCATGGGCCTACCCTTCACGGTCTCCTCACACGCGTCCACCGTTCCGGGAAGCCGGTGACCAACCTGCGACGTACCCGCTACCGGTTTTCGCCCCACGCAGGGCCTAGAGTCGCCAGGTGCCGTACGACCACCGGAAGACCTCCCGCCGCGCCCGCCCCCGTACCCTCGCCCTCGTGCTCGCCGCGACGGGCTGCTGCGCCGTGCTCGCCGGGTGTGGGGCGCCGGAGGTGTCGCCGCCGGGCGGGAAGTCCGCGGAGAGCCCGACGGCCTCCCGGACGACCAACGGCGGCGCCACCACCACCGCGCCCGCCCCGCAGGGGAGTCCCACGGCCGGGCACGGCGGGCCGAGCGTCCAGGCGGGGGCGCGCACGCTCGCCGGGCGGACCGTCGTCATCGACCCCGGTCACAACTCCGGCAATTTCCGCCACTCGTCCGAGATCGACCAGAAGGTGAACATCGGTACGAACCGCAAGGAGTGCGACACCACGGGCACGTCCACGAACGGCGGCTACACCGAGGCCTCGTTCACCCTCGACGTCTCCCGCCGGCTGCGCGAGCTCCTCACCGCGCGCGGCGCGAAGGTGGTCCTCACCCACGACGCCGACCGCGCCTGGGGGCCCTGCATCGACGAGCGGGCGAAGATCGGCAACGCGGCCCGCGCCGACGCCGTCGTCTCCGTCCACGCGGACGGTTCCGCCGTGGGCCACCGCGGCTTCCATGTGATCCTGCCCGCACGCGTGCGCGAGGGCGCGGCCGACACCGCGAAGATCGTCGGCCCCTCCCGCGAACTGGGCGAGCGGATCGCCGCCCAGTTCGCCCGCGCGACCGGAACGGCCCCCGCCAACTACCTCGGTTCCGGTACAGGGTTGGACGTACGGGACGATCTCGGCGGCCTCAATCTCTCAACCGTGCCCAAGGTCTTCGTCGAATGCGGCAATATGCGTGATCCGAAGGACGCCCAGCTGCTCACGTCGGCGGCGTGGCGGCAGCGGGCGGCCCAGGGGATCGCGGACGGCATCGCCACCTACCTCAAGGGGTAGGACCCGCGAGCGATAGATTCGCTCCGTACGATGGGGGCCGCCCCCGTGCCGCCCCCCGTGCCATGACCTTGAGCGCCACCCCGACGCGACGACCCGACGAAGGACTCTTACGTGAATATCCGCTCCCTCACCCGAGGCGATGGCGTGCTGATCGGTGCAGCGGTGGTGCTGTTCATCGCCTCGTTCCTCGGCATCTCCGGCTGCGACGCCCCCGAGGCGATCTGCGACCAGGTGAACAACCCGAACTCCTGGGAGTTGTCCTACCTCGGCTGGGGCGCCTTCTTCCTCGGCCTCGCCGGTGCGGCGCTCGTCGTCTTCTCCCGCAGCCTGCCGCAGCCCCTCAAGGTGGCCGGGCTCGACCTGGGCCAGGTCGGTGCCGCGTTCACCGTCGCCGCCGCGTGGAACCTGCTCATGTGGATCTTCGAGGCGGAGAACGCCGGCGCGGGCCTGGTCCTGGGCCTGATCGCCGCCCTGGTCCTGGCCGGCGCGGCCGTGGCCGGTCCGATGGTCCCGGCCCTCAAGGCCCCGCTCGTCGGCGCCCCGAAGCCGCCCACCCCGCAGCCGTACGGCATGCAGCCGGGCCAGCCCGGCCCGCAGGGCGTCCCCGGTGGCTACGGCTACCCGGGCGCGCAGCACCCGCAGTACGGCGGTCCGCAGGACGCCTCGCAGGGTGCGGGTCAGCCGTTCGGCGCGCAGGCCGCTGCCGCGCAGCCGCAGGCCGCCCAGCAGTCCGAGCCGCAGGGGCAGGCCGCCCCGGCCCCGCAGGCGCAGCCGGCCGGGGACTTCTCGCCGTTCTGGTTCGCGGTGCCGGTCGCCCGTCCGCTGTACGCGGAGGACGGTTCGCAGGCGCCGATCGCCGAACTGGCCCCGGGTACCTGGTACCTGGCGGTCGAGCAGCGCGGTGCCGCGCTGGTGGCGCAGACGCAGGACGGCCGTCGCGGCGTCCTTCAGGACACGACGGGCATCCAGCGCGGCTGACCCCGCGCCGCGGCCGGTCCAGCGCGACTGATCCCACGCCACGGCCGGTCGAGCGCGCTGACCCCGCACCGCGGCCGGTCCAGCGCGGCTGATCCCACGCCGCGGCCGGCCCAGCGTGGCTCATCCCGCGCGCGGCCGGTCCCGCACCGCCGATCCACCGCCTGCCGGCCCGCACCGCCGACCCCCGGGGCCCGTTCCCCGGCGTTCGCTCCCCGACGGCCCCTCGCCCGGAATCCCTTCCGGGCGGGGGGCCGTTGGCGTACAGTCCCCGCATCCGCGTGAACTGACGGAGCGTCAGAAAGGGTGTGGGCATGCGCCTCGGACTCGCCCTCGGTTACTGGGGCCGCGGCCCCTCCGCCGCTCATCTCGACCTCGCCCGCGAGGCCGAGCGGCTCGGCTACGACTCCGTGTGGACGGCCGAGGCCTGGGGCTCGGACGCCTTCACGGCGCTGACCTGGATCGCCGCCCACACCAGCCGCATCCGGCTGGGCACCGCCGTCGCGCAGATGGCGGCCCGGGCGCCGACCACCACCGCGATGCACGCGCTCACCCTTGACCACCTCTCCGGCGGGCGCGTGATGCTCGGACTCGGCCTGTCGGGGCCGCAGGTCGTCGAGGGCTGGTACGGGCGGCCCTTCCCCCGCTCCCCGCTGACGGCGACCCGCGAGTACGTGGACGTGGTCCGCCAGGTCCTGCGCCGCGAGGCCCCGGTGCGGCTCGAAGGACGCCACCACTCGCACCCGTACACCGGCCCCGACGGCACCGGACTCGGCAAGCCGCTCAAGCCGATCACCCACCCGCTCCGGGCCGACCTGCCGATCCTGCTGGGCGCCGAGGGGCCGAAGAACATCGCGCAGACCCTCGCGATCGCCGACGGCTGGCTGCCGCTGTACTGGTCGCCCGGGCGCTGGGCCGAGGTGTACGCGCTGCCCGAGCGGCTCCCCGAGGGCTTCCTGGTGGCCCCCATGGTCCGCGCCCAGCTCTGCGAGGACGTGGCGGCCGGGCTGCTGCCCGTCAAGGCGATGCTCGGCTTCTACATCGGCGGCATGGGGCACGCGGCCCGCAACTTCCACGCCGACCTGATGGGACGGATGGGGTACGAGAAGGAGGCCCGGCGCGTCCAGGAGCTGTTCGCGGCCGGGCGGCGCGAGGAGGCGGTCCTCGCGGTGCCGGACGCCTTCGCGGACGAGATCTCGCTGGTCGGGCCCCGGGAGCGGATCGCGGAGCGGCTGGAGACATGGCGGCGGGGCCCGGTGACGGACCTCCTGGTCACCTCACCGGACCCTGCCACGCTCCGCCTGCTCGCGGAGCTCAACTCCTGAGCCCGACTGGGCCGCCGGTCACCCGCCGCTGAGCTGCGAGGCGCTGGGCACCTTGTCGACGACCTCGGCGCCGGCGCTCTTGCCCGCGTCCTTCACGCTGTTGATGACGCTCTCGAAGGCGCCGACGTCGGCGTCGCCGGCCTCGCCCTTGCGGAGCTTCGTCCCGAGGTCCTTGAGCGAGTCGATCCCCGCGGTGAGCGGCGCGACCGCCTTCGAGAGCAGCGGGTCGCCCTTGGCGTTGTTGACCGCCGCCTTGAGCCGGTTGTACGTGAACGCGCCCGCGAGACCCGCCTTCACCAGGGCGAAGGTCCGGCCGTCGGCGCCCTTCTTGAACTTGCCCGCGCGGTAGGGCTTCACGATCCACTGGTACGCGGCACCCGCGGCCAGACCCGCGTTGGCCACGAACCGGGTCTTGGCGAGCTTCTGCTGCTCGAAGCCGGCCGAACTCGTGGGTGTCACGGCGCTGCTCGCGCTCTGTGTGTCGTCGCCGTCGTTGCACGCGGCGGTGGTCATGAGCAGAGTGCACGACAGCAGCAGCGCCACGACACCGCGCGAAAGACTTCTGGGCACGACAGGACCTCCCTGGGGCTTGTGGCGCCAGCCTCGCCCCGCCCCCGCGCCCCCGCCACCGGGGCGGCTCCGTACGGGTGCCGCCGCCCTCCCCCGTACGGGCGGCGCCTGCCCCAGGGCGCCTCAGGTCCCGCAGCAGTCCGGTTCGAGGCCGGCCGGGAGGCGTTCGCCGCCGAAGACGGCCACGGTCGCCTCCTCGCCGCCGAGCGCCGCCACCGCGAGCAGCAGGGAGCCGGCCGTCCAGCTGGTCTGCTCCTCGGGCCACATGGCCTTGTCGCTCTCCGTCTCGCCCTCGAAGACGTACCCCGTCCAGTACATGCCGTTCGCCGCCCGCAGGTGCTGGATGTCCTGGAGGATGGTCAGGGCCCGGTCGGACTCCCCCACCGCCCAGAGGGCGAGGGCGAGTTCACAGCTCTCGCCGCCGGTCACCCACGGGTTGGGGACCACACAGCGCACGCCGAGGCCGGGCACGACGAACGTGTCCCAGTCCGCCTCGATCCGCGCCTTCGCCTCGGGCCCGGTGATCGCGCCGCCGAGGACCGGGTAGTACCAGTCCATCGAGTAGCGGGACTTGTCGAGGAACCGCTCGGGGTGCCTGCGGATCGCGTGGCCGAGCGCGCCCGCCGCCAGCTCCCAGTCGGGCTGCGGCTCCTCGCGGGCCTCGGCGATGGCGAGGGCGCAGCGCAGCGCCTGGTGGATCGACGAACTGCCGGTGAGCAGGGCGTCGTTCACGGGGGTGCCGTCGGCTTCGCGCTTCCAGCCGATCTGTCCGCCCGGCTGCTGGAGGCCGAGGACGAACTCGACGGCGGCGTATACGGTCGGCCACATCCGGTCGAGGAAGGCGTCGTCGCCGGTGGACAGGTAGTGGTGCCAGACGCCGACGGCTATGTAGGCGGTGAAGTTGGACTCCCGGCCGCTGTCGGTGACCTGGTCGGGCTCGCCGTCGTGGTAGGCCGCGTACCAGGAGCCGTCGCCGTTCTGGTGGCGGGCGAGCCACTCGTAGGCGCGGGCGGCGGCGGTGTGTTCGCCGGCCGCGTCCAGGGCCATGGCGGCCTCGGTGTGGTCCCAGGGGTCGAGGTGGTGGCCCCGGAACCACGGCAGGGCGCCGTCCTCGCGCTGGACGGCGAGGATGCCGGCCACGGTCTCGGCGGCCTGCTCGGCGGTGAGCACCCCGGGCAGGACGAGGTGTTCCGCGATCCGCTCGGGTGAGGTCACTGGGTGTCGGCCTTGGGGAGGTGGGGCTTGGTCGCGTACGCCACGAAGCTCTTGCCGACGACCGGGTTGAGCAGCTGCTCGGCGACCCGGGTCAGGGCGGGCTTCTTCATGATGTCCCAGACCAGGAGCTTGTGGTACGCCCGGACCGGCAGCGCCTTGTCGTTGTCGACGCCGAAGGCGCACTTCAGCCACCAGTACGGCGAGTGCAGGGCGTGCGCGTGGTGGGTGCCGTACGGCTTGAGGCCGGCCTGGCGGATCTTGCCGAGCAGTTCGTCCGCCTTGTAGATGCGGATGTGGCCGCCCTCGACCTCGTGGTACGCGTCGGAGAGCGTCCAGCAGATCTTCTCGGGGCCGTAGCGGGGCACGGTGATCGCGATCCGGCCGCCCGGCTTGAGGACGCGGACCATCTCGGCGAGCACGCCCTTGTCGTCCGGGATGTGCTCCATGACCTCGGAGATGATGACGACGTCGAAGGACGCGTCGGGGAAGGGCAGGTTGAGCGCGTCACCCTCCATCGCGGTGGCGGTCGCACCCGCGGGGGCCTCCCCGGCCTCCTTCATGGCGGCGAACCACTTGGCGACCTCGCGGATCTCCTCGCCGTTCTGGTCGAGGGCCACGACCTGGGCGCCGCGCCGGTAGCACTCGAAGGCGTGCCGCCCGGCCCCACAGCCCAGATCGAGCACACGATCGCCGGGGGCGAGCGGGAAGCGGGTGAAGTCGACGGTCAGCACGAGGTCTGCCTTTCGCGGTGGGAGGATGGTTGGGGGCGACGAGGGGTCACCGGCGGGCCCCGGCGCCTTGACGGGCCACCGCCTCGCGGTACAGCTCGGCGGTGCCCTGGGCGGCACGGGCCCACGTGAACCGCTCCAGGACCCGGGCCCGCCCGGCCGCGCCGAGCCGCGCCCGCAGCTGCGCGTCGCCCAGCACCCGCCCCAGCGCGACGGCGAGCGCCCCCGCGTCCCCCGGCGGCACCGCCAGGCACGTCTCGCCGTCGGCGCCCGCGACCTCGGGGATCGCCCCGCCGGTCGTCGCGACCAGCGGCGTCCCGGTGGCCATCGCCTCGGCGGCCGGCAGCGAGAACCCCTCGTACAGCGACGGCACGCAGGAGACCTGCGCCGACCGCACCAGGTCGACGAGTTCCGCGTCGCTGATGCCCTTGACGAACGAGACCGCCCCGTCAAGTCCGTACCGCTCGATCGCCGCGGCGACCGGCCCGTCCTCGGCGCGCTTGCCGACGACGACGAGGTGGGCGTCGGGGTTCTCGGTGCGGAGTTTGGCGAGCGCCTCGATCAGGTGGATCAGGCCCTTGAGGGGAACGTCCGCACTGGAGGTGGTGACGATCCGGCCGGGGACCTCGGCGACGGCCGGGTCGGGCGACCAGAGGTCGGTGTCGGCGCCGATGTGGACGACCCGGATGCGGTCCTCGCGGACGCCGAGGTGGTCGACGATCTCCCGCCGGGAGGTGCCGGAGACGGTGAGCACGGACGGCAGGCGGCGGGCGACGCGCTTCTGCATGCGGGTGAAGGCGTACCAGCGGCGGACGGACGCGCGGCGCTTCCAGTCGGCGGCCGCGTCGAGGTCGAGCTGCCGGTCGACGGTGATGGGGTGGTGGATCGTGGTGACCAGCGGGGCGCCGATCGCGCGGGGGCCGCCGAGGAGCCCGTACCCGAGGGTCTGGTTGTCGTGGACGACGTCGAAGTCGCCGCGGCGGGCGGCGAGCATCCGCCGGGCCCGCAGGGAGAAGGTGAGCGGCTCGGGGAAGCCGCCGGTCCACATGGTGGCGACCTCGAGGCCGTCGATCCAGTCCCGGAACTCCTCGCGCTTCGGCGTACGGAACGGGTCCGGGGAGCGGTAGAGGTCGAGGCTGGCGATCTCAGTGAGCGTGAGGCCCGCCAGGTCCTCGCCCTCGTCGAGGACGGGGTACGGCTGGGAGCCGATGACCTCGACGTGGTGGCCGAGGCGGACGAGTTCGCGGGAGAGGTGGCGGACGTAGACGCCCTGGCCACCGCAGAAGGGGTTGCCCTTGTACGTGAGGAGAGCGATCCGCAGCGGATCGCGGCCCGTCGCGGTGACGCCCTGTCGGGGGCTCGCCTCTATGGCCTCAGCGGTCATTGCGCGACCCCCTTCGAGCGTGCGTTTCGCCGGAGCGTAACCGCTCGCGCTAATCTAGAACAAGTTACAGACTTGATCGTTCTCGATCGTCCGAGAGCCACAGAATCTACCGGCAGGTAGCTCCGTGGTGAGAGCCGGAACAGGTGATTCGCGCCACGGCCCCGGCCCCGCCATACTGTCGCTCCCCACCGCACGGAACGGGACCTCATGACCGCAGACATCAGGGCGGACCACAGACCGGCGTCGCCGCCCCTCACGGAGCGCCAGGAGGCGCGGCGCCGCCGCATCCTGAACGCCAGCGCCCAGCTCGCGGCCCGCGGCGGCTTCGACGCCGTGCAGATGCGGGAGGTGGCCGAAGCGGCCGGGGTGGCCCTGGGGACGCTGTACCGCTACTTTCCGTCCAAGATCCATCTGCTGGTCGCGACGATGCAGGACCAGCTCCAGCACATGCACACGACCCTGCGGAAGCGGCCGCCGGCCGGCGCGGACCCGGCGGACCGGGTCGCGGAGACCCTGATGCGGGCCTTCCGGGCGCTCCAGCGCGAGCCGCAGCTCGCCGACGCCATGGTCAGGGCGCTGACCTTCGCGGACCGCGGGGTGAGCCCCGAGGTGGACACCGTCTCGCGGCTGACGACGGCGATCATCCTGGACGCGATGGGCGCGGAGCACCCCACCCCTGAGCAGCTGTCGGCGGTGCGGGTGATCGAGCACACCTGGCACTCGGCGCTGATCACCTGGCTTTCGGGGCGCGCCTCGATCGCACAGGTGAAGATCGACATCGAGACGGTCTGCCGGCTGATCGACCTGACGGCACCGTCCCCGGGGACGGACTCCCCGGCGAGCTGAGCCGTCCCGCCCGGGCCCCCGGCGGCCGGTCCACCGGGGGCGCGGGCGGCCGCGGGTCAGGAGGTCTTGGCTCCCGCCTTGGCGTTGGCCTCCGCGAGGGCGGCCGCGCAGTCCGGGCCGCTGTCGACGGCGACGAACATGACGAGCTTCAGCGGGCCCGCGGAGTGGTTGCTGGCCTGGAGCTGCCAGCTGCTCTTCTTCAGGGACTTGATCACCGAGCCGCCCTGCCCGGAGCTCCGCTCCTCGTTCCAGCCGCCCTTGGTCAGGGTCGCGACCGTGTCCGTGTAGGACTTCGCCGGGTCCTTCGCCTTCTCGGCGTCGGCCGTCCAGCTGACCATGCACTCCTTGGCCTCGGCCGGCACCGGGTCGCCCGAGCTGTCCTGGGTGAAGCCGGCCCCCGTCGCCGCGTCGGTGAGCTCCTTCGTGACCGCGGCCACGGTGAGCCGCCCGTCGCTCGAACCGCCCGAGCCGCCCGTCGTGGACGAGCCGGCCGAGGACGAACCGCCGGACGCCGAACCGCCCTTGTCCGCACCGCCCTCGCTCCCGCAGCCCGCGACCAGCAGCACCACACCGGCGGCCGCGGCCGCCACCATCGCCTTGCGCACAACACTCCCGAATACGCACGCACGAAGGCCTGTTGCCCCCGTTTTCAAGGGCACAGTTTTGCACGTGGAAACGGACCGCGTACGCAACAGGGCTTTTCCTCAGCCCTGTTCGGCGTCCTCCCCGAACAGGGTCTTCTGCTCCTCCTCGGTGAACCGGTTCCAGCACGCGGTCTCCGTCGCCTGCAGCGAGACCATCTCCATGTCCATCGACCCTCCGGAGCCGACGTGCCGGGCGTACAACACCCAGCCGCGCTTCCTGAGCGTGATCTGGACCGTGCTGCCGCCCTTCTCGTCGAGCTTCTCCACCTGGCGCTCCCCCTGCACCCAGTCCTCGCCGGCGAGGGCCGTGACCGCCTTCTCGAAGGCGCCCTTCACCCCGTCGACGGACGGGCCGAGGTACTGCCAGGCGGCGGTGCAGGCGGCGGCCCGCTCCTCGAGCCGCTCCCGCTCCGTGGACGGCGTGGGACGCGGCGTGGCGGCCGTGGGGGTCGCGCCGGCTCCCGCGCGGCCGGACTTCGGCAGCCCCGACGTCTCGACGGCGGCGACGATCTCGGCCTGCGCCTCCTCGCGGCCGAAGGCCGAAGCGGCGGAGGCCCCGCCCCCGGTACCCGCGCCGGTCCCGCACCCGGCCACGAGGGCCACCGCCGCCGTCGCTCCCGCGACCGTCACCCACCCGCTGCCCCGACCCCGCATGACTGCCCCGCTCCCTGCGCCTGTGTACATGTGCCGAGGGAGTCTCACACACGCGGTACGCGCAGGTCACGGCGGTTCCTGAGCCGAACCGGGCGGGGGTGGCCGGGCCGGGACAGCCGGTCGGGGCCGCCGAACCGGGGCAGCCGGGGCGGGGCAGCCGGCTACTCCTCCGGGGGGAACACCGGTTCCCCGCCGTCCGCGAGGGTGATCGTGATGGCCTCCACCGGGCACCCCTCGGCCGCCGCGAGGAGGCGTTCGCCCGCGTCGGACTCCGGTTCCACCGGGTGCGACTGGCGGGCCGTGTCGAGGCGGAAGCCGTCCGGGGCGTGGTTGACGCACATGCCGGAGCCGATGCAGACGCTCCGGTCGACCTCGACGTGCCAGCGGTCTCCCATCACGCGCCGCCCTCGTAGCCGGCGGGCAGGTGGATCATCTTGTGCTCCAGGTACTCGCCGAGGCCCTCGGGGCCGAACTCCCGGCCCAGGCCGGAGTTCTTGTAGCCGCCGAACGGGCCGAGCATGTCGAGGCTGAAGGTGTTGACGTTGAAGGTGCCCGTGCGGACGCCCCGGGCGAAGTCGACGCCGTGCTCCACGTCGCCGGTCCAGACGCTGCCGCTGAGCCCGAAGTCGGAGTCGTTCGCGATCCGCAGGGCCTCGGCCTCGTCCCCGTACGGCAGGAGGCAGATCACCGGGCCGAAGATCTCCTCGCGGGCGATCCGCATGGAGTTGTCGACCCCGCCGAAGAGGGTCGGCTCGACGTACCAGCCCCGGTCGAGCCCGGCCGGGCGGCCGCCGCCCGCGAGGACCTTGGCGCCCTCGTCCTGGCCGATCCGGATGTAGTCGAGCGAACGCCGCTGCTGCCGCTGGGCCACCAGCGGGCCGACCTGGGTGGCCGGATCGAGCGGGTCGCCGACGACCAGCGCGCCGGCCGCCGCCGCGAAGGCCTCGGCGATCTCCTCGTACCGCGAGCGGGGGGCGAGGATGCGGGTCTGGGCCACGCACGCCTGGCCGTTGTTCATCCAGGCCGCCGGGACGATCCCGGCGACGGCGGTCGCGAGGTCCGCGTCCGGCAGGATCACGGCGGCCGACTTCCCGCCGAGTTCGAGGGTGACGCGGGTGAGGTTGCGGGAGGCGACCTCCATGACCCGCTTGCCGGCGGCGACCGAGCCGGTGAAGGACACCTTGTCGATCCCGGGGTGGCCGACGAGGTACTCGCTGACCTCGCGGTCGGCGGGCACGATGCTCAGCACCCCCTCGGGCAGCCCGGCCTCGGTGGCGATGTCGGCCAGGATGTACGAGTCGAGGGGCGACTCCGGCGAGGGCTTGAGGACCACCGTGCAGCCCGCGAGCAGCGCGGGCCCCAGCTTGGCGGCGGCGGTGAACTGCGGCACGTTCCACGGGACGACGGCCGCGACCACCCCCACCGGCTCGCGCCGCACGAGCAGCGGCCCGAGGACGCCGCCGCGCCGCTCCTCGTACGTGAAGTCGCGGGCGACGGTGATCGCCGCGTCCCACACCATCATCGCGCCGAGCGCCTGGGCGAGCACGGACCAGGAGTACGGGGAGCCGTTCTGCGCGCTGATGGAGCGGGCGATCTCCTCGTGCCGGACGGCGATCGCGTCCTTGATGCGGCCGACGACCGCGATCCGCTCCTCCAGCGTCATCCGCGGCCAGGGCCCCTCGTCGAAGGCCCGGCGCGCGGCGGCGACGGCGGCGTCGACGTCGGCGGTGGAGGCGTGCGGGACGCGGCCGATGACCTCCTCGGTGTGCGGGGAGACGACCTCGATGACGTCCGCGCCGAGCGGGTCGGTCAACTCCCCGCCGATGAACAGCTTTCCGTGCTCCACAAGCTCGGTCATGACCGCCGCCTTCACGAGGAGATGAATTCCCTGACGATGCCTCAGAACTGATACCAGTTCTAGTTATGATGGGCAACGGTTCAGGCACGCACCCCGTACCGCCGTGGAGAGATGAGGAACCCATGCAGGGATCCACGCAGGGACCCGCCCCCCGGGTGACCGAGCACGGCGGAGGCGTCTGGGCGCTCCGGGTGCCCATCCCCGACAACCCGCTCGGCCACACCCTCGTCCACGTCCTCGACACCGACCGCGGCCCGGTCCTCGTCGACACCGGCTGGGACGACCCCGACTCCTGGACCGAACTCACCGCCGGCCTCGACGCGCTGGGGCTCTCCGTACGGGACGTGCACGGCGTCGTCATCACCCACCACCACCCCGACCACCACGGCCTGTCCGGACGGGTCCGCGAGGAGTCCGGGGCCTGGATCGCCATGCACGCCGCCGACACCGCCGTCGTCCGCCGCACCCGCGAGGCCGAGCCGGGCACCTGGCTCGACTACCTCGCCCGCAAACTCGCCGCCGTCGGCGCCCCCGAGGACCACCTCGCCCCGCTGCGGGCCGCCCGCGCCCCGGGCCGGACGCGCACCCTCCCCGGGCTGCGGGCCGCCCTCCCCGACCGCGAGATCGTCCCCGGCGAACTCCTCGACCTGGCCGGCCGGCGGCTGCGCGCCATCTGGACCCCCGGCCACACCCCCGGCCACGTCTGCCTCCACCTGGAGGAGGAGCACCCCGCCCGACGGCCCGGCCACGGCCGGCTCTTCTCCGGCGACCACCTGCTGCCCGGCATCACCCCGCACATCGGCCTCTACGAGGACCCCGACGACGCGACCGAGACCGACCCCCTCGGCGACTACCTCGACTCCCTCGAACGGATCGGGCGCCTCGGGGTCGCCGAGGTCCTCCCCGCCCACCAGCACTCCTTCACCGACGCCGCGGGCCGGGTCAGGGAACTCCTCGACCACCACGAGGAACGGCTCACCGGTCTCCTCGGCCTCCTCGCCACCCCGCTCACCCCCTGGCAGCTCGCCGTACGGATGGAGTGGAACCGCCCCTGGGACCAGATCCCCTACGGCTCCCGGAACATCGCCGTCAGCGAGGCCGAGGCCCACGTCCGCCGCCTGGTGAAACTCGGCCGCGCGGAGGCGGTGCCGGGGACGGAGCCGGTGGCGTACGTGGCGGTGTGAGGCGGCTCGCACCCGCCGAGGTGGCCGGTGTGAGGCGCCTCGCACCCGCCCGGGCGGCCGGTGTGAGGCGGCTCGCACCCGCCCGGGCGGCGGGCGTACGGGCCGGTAGAGTGGGCGGGTCGTCATCATGCCCGTACGGGGGGGAAGCCGGTGCGAATCCGGCCCTGACCCCTCCCCAAGCTCTCGGCTCCGCTCGAGCAGGGGACACCCCGGCCCGTGAGCGCTCCCCGCCGGGAGACGCGAGTCGGAAGGCCCCGTCCGGGACGTGACCGCCGGCACCGTCGAGGAATACGGAGCCGGAGCCTGGTGCCCCAGAGGCGTGCCGGTGCCCGGCCGCAGGAGAGGGCCCCATGAACACCGTCCGCCGCGGCGCCGCCGCGCTCGCCGCCGCCACCGCCCTGCTCGGCACCGGAGCGGCCGGAGCGGCCACCGCCGCGCCGTCCCCCTCCCCCTCGCCCGTCACGATCCCCGACGGCCTGTACGGCACGAAGGACCCGACGTACGACGGTGTCTGGCGTCAGTCCCTCGCCTTCCTCGCCCAGCGCGCCGCCGGTTTCCAGCCCTCCGACAAGGCCGTGGGCTGGCTCTTCGACCAGCAGTGCGAGGACGGTTCGTTCAGCTCGTTCCGCGCGGACGACAAGGCGCCCTGCGACGCGAAGACCATGCGGGACACCAACGCCACCGCGCTCGCCGTGCAGGCGCTCCAGGCGGTCCGGAACCAGTCCACCTTCCCCGAGAAGGCCGACAAGGCCGTCAAGGCGGGCAGCGACTGGCTGCGGAGCGTGCAGAACAAGGACGGCGGCTGGGGCTACAACCCCGGCGGCGCCAGCGACGCCAACTCCACCTCGGTCGTCATCGGCGCGCTCGCCGCGACGGGCGCCCGGCCGGCCTCGTTCACCTCGGCCGAGGGCCGCACGCCGTACGACGCGCTCCTCACCTTCGCGCTGCCCTGCTCGGACAAGGCCGGCCCGGGCGCCTTCGCGTACCAGCCGGACAAGGCGGGCAAGCTGCTCGCCAACGCGGACGCCACCGCCGCGGCCACCCTCGCCGGGCTCGGCAAGGGCGTCGTCGCCACCAAGGCCTCCCCCGAGCAGCCGCCGGTCTGCAACGACCTGTCGAAGCCGACGATCGAGCGGGCCTCGCTCAACGGCGCCTCCTACCTCGCCAAGGCGCTCGCCAAGACCGGTCACCTGAACCTGCCGCCGATGCCGGGCGCCACCGACACCAGCGAGCAGCCCGACGTCGGCAACACCGCCGACGCCGTCGTCGCGCTCGCCGCGTCCGGCGCCGCGAAGGAGGCGAAGCCCGCCCTGGAGTGGCTGGAGAAGAACTCCGCCGCCTGGGCGAAGGAAGGCGGCCCGGCCGCGTACGCCCAGCTGATCCTGGCGGCCCGCGCGACCGACACCGACCCGCGCGAGTTCGGCACGGCGGACCTGGTGGAGCAGCTCAACGCCACCGGCCCGGCGCCGAAGACCCCGGACACCTCGGCCTCCTCGACGAGCGACGACGAGGGCGGCTTCGACGTCTGGTGGATCATCGGCATCGGCATGGTCGTCGGCGTCGGCATCGGCTTCCTCGTGAGCGGCCGCAAGAAGTGACCCTCGCGAGAAGGAACGGCGCCCGGGTCGCGGGCGCCGCGGCCGGGGCGCTGCTGACCCTGACCGGGGTGGTCGCCGCGGCGGCCCCCGCGCAGGCGGCCGGCTACCGCTACTGGTCGTTCTGGGAGAGCGCCGGCGGCAAGCCGTGGGCGTACGCCACCCAGGGCCCGGCCACCGCCCGCCCCGCGGACGGCGACGCGATCGGCTTCCGCTTCGCGATCAGCAACGGCACGAACGACACCTCCCAGCCGACCGTCACCCCCGACTTCCCGGGGATCTGCGGAGGCGTGGCGCAGAAGGACGGCACCAAGCGGGTCGCGGTCGTCGTCGACTTCGGCGGCCCCGCGGACGCGCCGCCCGGCGAGACCCCGCCCGAGAAGCTGATCAAGGTCGGCTGCGCGCAGGTCCGCGAGGACGCGACGGGCGCGGAGGCGCTCGCGGCGGTGGCGAAGCCGCTGCGGTACGACAGCGCGGCCATGCTGTGCGGCATCGCGGGCTACCCGGCGCGGGGCTGCGGCGAACCGGTCGGCGACCAGGCCGCGGCGTCGGCCGCGCCGAGCGCCTCGGCGTCCGCCGGCGAAGGCGGCGGGGGCCCGTCGCTCGGCGTGCTCGTCGGCGGCGCGGCCGTCCTGGCGCTGGGCGGGGCGGCGGTCTGGAAGGCCCGCCGCCGCGGATGAACCTGCGCGTCGCCCTCCGTGCGCCCGAGGCGGACCGGGCCAACGCCCTGCACGCGGGCGCGTGGTGGCTGTGGGCGCTCGGCCTCGCCGTCGCCGCCTCCCGCACGACGAACCCCCTCCTGCTCGGGCTGCTCGTGGGGGTCGCCGGCTATGTCGTGGCGGCCCGCCGCACGGACGCGCCCTGGGCGCGCTCGTACGGCGCGTTCGTCAAGCTAGGCCTGTTCGTGGTGGCGCTGCGGGTCGTGTTCTCGCTGATCCTCGGCTCCCCCATCCCCGGGACGCACCAGCTGTTCACGCTGCCCGAGGTGCCGCTGCCCGACTGGGCGCAGGGGGTACGGATCGGCGGGCGGGTGACGGCCGAGCAGCTCGTCTTCGCGGTGTACGACGGTGCCAAGCTGGCGACCCTGCTGATCTGCGTGGGCGCGGCGAACGCGCTCGCCAACCCGGCGCGGCTGCTCAAGTCGCTGCCGGGCGCGCTGTACGAGGCCGGGGTCGCCGTCGTCGTGGCGATGACCTTCGCGCCGAACATGGTCGCGGACGTGGCCCGGCTCCGGACCGCCCGCCGGCTGCGCGGCCGCCCCACGGGCGGGGTGCGCGCGGTCCTCCAGATCGGCCTGCCGGTCCTGGAGGGCGCCCTCGAACGGTCGATCGCGGTGGCGGCGTCGATGGACGCGCGCGGCTACGGGCGGACGGCCCGGGTCCCGGCCTCGGTACGGCGCACCACGAACGTCCTGACCCTGGGCGGGCTCCTCGGCGTCTGCGCCGGTTCGTACGGGCTGCTCGCGGCGGAGGGCGCGGGGTACGGGCTGCCGCTGCTCGGCGCCGGGCTGCTCGCGGCCATGGCCGGGCTGCGGCTCGGCGGCCGCCGCACGGTCCGCACCCGCTACCGGCCGGACCGCTGGGGGGCCCGGGCCTGGCTGGTCGCGGGCTCGGGGGTGGCGGTCGCGGTCCTGATGATCTGGGCGAACGCGTACGCGCCGGAGGAACTGCACCCGGGGGTCGTCCCGCTGGAGGCGCCGGAGCTGCCGCTGTGGCCGGCGGTGTCGGTCCTGGTGGGCCTGGTGCCGGCGTTCGTGGCCCCCGTACCCCCCGCGAAGGAGAAGACGTGATCCGCTTCGAGAACGTCTCGGTGACATACGAGGGGGCCGACGAGCGACACGAGCCCACCCTGCGGGACGTGAACCTCACCGTCCCCGAGGGCGAGCTCGTGCTGCTCGTCGGACCGTCCGGGGTCGGCAAGTCGACCCTCCTCGGCGCGGTCTCCGGCCTCGTCCCCCACTTCACCGGCGGCACCCTGACCGGCCGGGTCACCGTCGACGGCCGCGACACCCGCACGCATCCGCCGCGTGAGCTGGCCGACCTGGTCGGCACGGTGGGGCAGGACCCGTCCGCGCACTTCGTCACCGACACGGTCGAGGACGAGCTGGCGTACGGGATGGAGTCCCTCGGCCTGGCGCCCGGCGTCATGCGGCGCCGCGTCGAGGAGACCCTGGACCTGCTGGGCCTCGCCGAACTCCGCGACCGCCCGATCGCCACGCTCTCCGGCGGCCAGCGCCAGCGGGTCGCGATCGGCTCCGTCCTCACCCCGCACCCGAAGGTCCTGGTCCTCGACGAGCCGACGTCCGCGCTGGACCCGTCGGCGGCGGAGGACGTCCTGGCGGTGCTCCAGCGCCTGGTCCACGACCTGGGCACGACGGTCCTCCTCGCGGAGCACCGCCTGGAGCGGGTCGTGCAGTACGCGGACCAGGTGCTGACGCTGCCGGAGGGCGTGATGGGATCCCCCGCCGAGATCATGGCCGTGTCGCCGGTGCATCCGCCCGTGGTGGGCCTCGGACGCCTGGCCGGCTGGGACCCGCTGCCGCTCACGGTGCGGGACGCGCGACGGCGGGCGGGGGGCCTGAAGGCGGAGCTGGAGGGGCGGACGTGGAATCCAGCCCGTCCGGCGTTTGAGGACCGGGGTTCGGACGGGCCGGAAAATTCAGCCCCGCCGGCGTTTGAGGCGCGGGGGTCCGGGGGCGGAGCCCCTGGTTTCGGGAAGGGGCGGGGTGGGGGAATCAACCCCTTCAAGCGGCGCCGCACCCCCGCCCCGGCCCCCGCCACGACTCCCCTCGTCCTGACCGACGCCCTCGCCGTCCGCCGCGGCCGCGTCGAGGCGCTCCGTCGCGTCGACCTCCGGGTCCAGGCGGGCGAGACCATCGCCCTCATGGGCCGCAACGGCGCCGGCAAGTCCACCCTGCTCTCCGCCCTCGTCGGCATGATCGCCCCCACCTCCGGCACCGTCCGCGTCGCCGGCCGGGCCCCGCACGCCACCAGCCCCCGGGAGCTGATCCGGCAGGTCGGCCTCGTACCGCAGGAGCCGAGGGACCTGCTGTACGCGGACACCGTCGCGGCCGAGTGCGTCGCGGCCGACGCGGACGCGGGCGCGGAGCCCGGGACGTGCCGTGCGCTGGTGTCCGAGCTGCTGCCGGGGGTCTCGGACGCCACCCATCCCCGGGACCTGTCGGAGGGGCAGCGGCTCGCGCTCGCGCTGGCCGTCGTCCTGACCGGTCGCCCGCCCCTGCTGCTCCTGGACGAGCCGACCCGGGGCCTGGACTACGCGGCGAAGGCCCGGCTGGTCGCCCGGCTCCGTACGCTCGCCGCCGAGGGGCACGCGATCGTGCTCGCGACGCACGACGTGGAGCTGGCGGCGGAGCTGGCGCACCGGGTGGTGATCATCGCGGACGGCGAGGTGGTGGCGGACGGCCCGACGGCGGAGGTGGTGGTCTCCTCCCCGGCGTTCTCGCCGCAGGTCGCGAAGATCCTGGCCCCGCAGCCGTGGCTCACGGTCGAGCAGGTGGCGGAGGCACTGCGGTGAGCGAAACAACCAAGGCGGGCGGACCGGCGGGCGAGCGCGGCGGGAAGGCGAGCGGCGGGGCGGGAGGCCCGGCGGGCGGCCGCGGTGGCAAGGCGGGAGGCCCGGCGGGCGGCCGCGGCGGCAAGGTGGGCGCACGCCCCGTACGGCTCGGTCCACGTTCCGTGACCGCCCTCGTCCTCGTCTCCCTCGTCGGGCTCGCCGCCTTCTGCTGGCCCCTCTTCGCGGACGCCGGCTCGGCCGTCACCTCGCACGCCGGTGACGCCCCGTGGCTGTTCGCCGCGCTGCTTCCGCTGCTCGTCGCGGTGGTGGTGGCGACGATCGCCGACTGCGGGATGGACGCGAAGGCGGTGGCGATGCTGGGCGTGCTCGCGGCGGTCGGCGCGGCCCTGCGGCCGCTGGGGGCGGGGACGGCCGGTCTGGAGCCGATGTTCTTCCTGATGGTGCTGAGCGGCCGGGTCCTGGGCCCGGGCTTCGGCTTCGTCCTCGGCGCGGTGACGATGTTCGCGTCCGCCCTGCTCACGGGTGGTGTGGGGCCGTGGATGCCGTTCCAGATGCTGTCGATGGGCTGGTTCACGATGGGCGCCGGGCTGCTGCCGGGGCCGGGCCGGCTGCGGGGCCGGGGCGAGTTGCTGATGCTCTCGGCGTACGGCTTCGCGGCGGCGTTCGCGTACGGCACGATCATGAATCTGCAGGGCTGGGTGCTGCTCCAGGGCCTGAGCAGCGGCATCTCGTTCCAGCCGGGCGCCCCGCCGTACGAGAACCTGGTCCGTTTCCTCGCCTATGTCACGGCCACCTCCCTCGGCTGGGACCTGGGCCGCGCCGTTCTCACCGTGGTCCTCACCCTGACCATCGGCGGCACCCTCCTCAGGGCTCTGCGGCGGGCGACGCGGCGGGCCAACTTCGAGGCCCAGGTCACATTCGGGGGCCTCGAAAAGCCCCCGGCGGGTGAGGCGCCCCACAGGACCTACGTCACGTACGAGCCGGAATAGTAGCCGGGCGGTACCCTCCCAAATCGCCCACAGCAGGGCATGACCTGCGCAAACGCCCACCGGACCAGGTCCGGGACCTTCCCCCGGGGTCCGAACCTTCCTCGTACAGGGGGTCGTTGCATCGGCGTTCCGGCCCTGCTTCTCTGGTGGACGTCGCCAGGCAGCCGGTGCTCACCGCAGCGCCTCGGACGGCCGGTTCCCCCCAGTTCCCGGGTTCCCCGGGCTCTGGTTCCGGCTTGCCGAAAACGCCTGGCGCGCCCCTTGTCCCCGACGTTAGGTCGAAACCTTGATCCGCTCGCTCGCCACTCGCGTCTCTGCCCGCAAGAAGACCTTCGCCGCCTCCGCAGCCGTGCTGCTGGGCGCGTCGGGTGCGGTGCTCGGCACGACGGGCTCGGCCTCGGCCGCCAGCCCGCAGGAGCTCGCCCGAGAGATCGTCCCCGCTTCGCAGTACGCGTCGTTCAGCAAGATCGTGGAGCACGAGTCGCACTGGAACCACACCGCGACCAACTCCTCCAGCGGCGCCTACGGCCTGGTCCAGGCCCTGCCGGCCTCGAAGATGTCCTCGGCCGGTTCCGACTGGAAGACCAACCCCGCCACCCAGATCAAGTGGGGTCTCAACTACATGAACGAGCGCTACGGCTCCCCGAACGCCGCCTGGGCGTTCTGGCAGGCCAACGGCTGGTACTAAGAGTCACCGCCGCACCAGCGCCCTCCGCAAGGCCCCGCCTCCCGTCAGGGAGGGCGGGGCCTGCGGCGTTTTCCGGTCCTTACAGGTCCCTACAGCCGCTGGATGATCGTCCCGGTCGCCACCGCCCCGCCCGCGCACATCGTGACCAGCGCGAACTCCTTGTCCGTCCGCTCCAGCTCGTGCAGCGCCGTGGTGATCAGCCGCGCGCCGGTCGCCCCCACGGGGTGGCCGAGGGCGATGGCGCCGCCGTTGACGTTGACCTTCTCCAGGTCCTGGTCGAAGACCTGCGCCCAGCTGAGCACCACCGACGCGAAGGCCTCGTTGATCTCGACCAGGTCGATGTCCCGGAGCGACATCCCGGCCTTGCCGAGCACGGCGCGGGTGGCGTCGACGGGCCCGTCGAGGTGGAAGTGCGGGTCGGCGCCGACCAGGGCCTGGGCGACGATCCGGGCGCGGGGCTTCAGCTTGAGGGCGCGGGCCATCCGCTTGGAGGCCCACATGATCGCGGCGGCGCCGTCGGAGATCTGGGAGGAGTTCCCGGCGGTGTGGACGGCGGTCGGCATGACCGGCTTGAGCCGGGCGAGCCCCTCCATGGTGGTGTCGCGCAGGCCCTCGTCGCGGTCGACGAGCCGCCACATGCCCTGTCCGGCGGCCTGCTCCTCCTCCGTGGTGGGGACCTGGACGGCGAAGGTCTCGCGCTTGAAGCGTTCCTCGGACCAGGCGTTCGCGGCGCGTTCCTGGGAGAGCAGGCCGAGGGAGTCGACGCGTTCGCGGGTGAGGCCGCGGTGGCGGGCGATGCGCTCGGCGGCCTCGAACTGGTTGGGGAGGTCGACGTTCCATTCGTCGGGGAAGGGCTTGCCGGGGCCGTGCTTGGACCCGGAGCCGAGCGGGACGCGGGTCATGGACTCGACGCCGCAGCTGATCCCGATGTCGATGACGCCGGCCGCGACCATGTTGGCGACCATGTGGCTGGCCTGCTGCGAGGAGCCGCACTGGCAGTCGACGGTGGTGGCGGCGGTCTCGTACGGCAGGCCCATGGTGAGCCAGGCGGTGCGGGCCGGGTTCATGGACTGTTCGCCGGCGTGGGTGACCGTACCGCCGACGATCTGCTCGACGCAGTCGGCGTGGATGCCGGTGCGGCCGAGGAGTTCACGGTAGGTCTCGCCCAGGAGGTAGGCGGGGTGGAGGTTGGCGAGTGCGCCTCCACGCTTGCCGATGGGGGTGCGTACGGCTTCGACGATGACGGGTTCCGCGGCCATGAGCTCGTCCTCTCCTCGACCGGACGGGGCGTCCCGGCAGCCCGTCGGTCGGCGTCACGGGGGAACTAGTACGCGTTCTAGTTCTGAGTGCAGTCTTATGACTGCTACCGCGGGTACGCAAGGGTCCGGGAGGCAACAGTTCCCGTTCCGACCCTTGCTACTTGTAGAACTCGTTACTAACTTTCCCGGCAACTTCTGATGGTCCATCAGATTTGGAGAGTGTTGCCGATGGCCGCCTGCCCCCATCTCCCCGAAGGGCACCTTCCCGAGGGGTTCGACGCCACCGACCCCGACCTGCTGCGCGAACGCGTCCCCTTCCCGGAGTTCACCCGGCTGCGGCAGACCGCACCGGTGTGGTGGTGCCCGCAGCCGCCCGGCGTCACCGGCTTCGCGGACGGCGGGTACTGGGCCGTCACGCGCCACGCCGACGTCAAGTACGTCTCCACCCACCCCGAGCTGTTCTCCTCGAACGAGAACACCGCCGTCATCCGCTTCAACGAGCACATCACCCGGGACCAGATCGAGGTCCAGAAGCTGATCATGCTCAACATGGACCCGCCCGAGCACACCCGGGTCCGCCAGATCGTCCAGCGCGGCTTCACCCCCCGCGCGATCCGCAGCCTGGAAACCGCCCTGCGCGACCGGGCCCACGCCATCGTCGACGAGGCCCGGCGCGGCGCGGACGCCGACGGCACCTTCGACTTCGTCACCCGGGTCGCCGTCGAACTGCCCCTCCAGGCCATCGCCGAACTCATCGGCGTCCCCCAGGAGGACCGCTCCCGGATCTTCGACTGGTCGAACAAGATGGTCGCGTACGACGACCCCGAATACGCCATCACCGAGGAGATCGGCGCCGAGGCCGCCATGGAACTCATCGGCTACTCGATGAACATGGCCGCCGCCCGCAAGGAGTGCCCCGCCGCCGACATCGTCAGCCAGCTCGTCGCCGCCGAGGGCCAGGGCAACCTCTCCTCCGACGAGTTCGGCTTCTTCGTGCTGCTGCTCGCCGTCGCCGGGAACGAGACCACCCGCAACGCCATCAGCCACGGCATGCACGCCTTCCTCACCCACCCCGACGAGTGGGAGCTCTTCAAGCGCGAGCGGCCCGCGACCGCCGCCGAGGAGATCGTCCGCTGGGCCACCCCCGTCGTCTCCTTCCAGCGGACCGCGACCCAGGACACCGAACTCGGCGGACAGAAGATCACCAAGGGCGACCGCGTCGGCCTCTTCTACTCCTCCGCCAACAACGACCCCGAGGTCTTCACCGACCCCGAACGCTTCGACATCACCCGCGACCCCAACCCCCACCTCGGCTTCGGCGGCGGCGGCCCCCACTTCTGCCTCGGCAAGTCCCTCGCCATCAAGGAGATCGAGCTGATCTTCAACGCGATCGCGGACGCCCTGCCCGACCTCACCCTCGCGGGCGAACCGCGCCGACTGCGGGCCGCCTGGCTGAACGGCGTCAAGGAACTCCGGGTCCGCGCCTCCGCGTGAGCCGTAGGGGGTGGGGCGAGGGCGGGGCGGGGGCGTGGCGGGGGCCCGGCGACCGCCGGAACCCCGCCGGAACCGGAACCCGGCCGGAACCGGAGCCCGGCCGGAAGCGACCCGGCGGCGCCGGAACCCGGCCGGAACCGGAAGGTCACCTCACACGTCCCACCCCGCATGCGGGGGACACACAGAATTCTGGCCACCATCGTCGCGCTGCTCGCGCTCCAGCTCGGCTCGCTCGTCGCACCGGCGTACGCCTGCGGCTGCGGCGCCATGATCCCGACGAAGGAACAGCGCATCGGCGTCGACCGCGAGGAATCGGCCGTCCGCTGGGACGGCCGCACCGAGACCGTCGTCATGCGCTTCAACGTCCACGGCAACGCCCGGCACGCCGCCTGGATCATGCCGGTGCCGCACCGCGCCGACGTGAGCCTCGGCGACCCGGAACTCTTCGACGAGATCGGCCGGCTCACCGAGCCCGAGCAGCGCGACCGCTTCCACTTCTGGCCGCGCGCCGACGACTGGCCGTTCGACACCGACTACGGCGACGGCGCCGGCGCCCCGGCTCCCGGCGCGGGCACCGTCGGCGTCGTCGGCCGCGAACGGCTCGGCCCCTTCGACGTCGCCCGGCTCACCGCCACCGACCCGGAGGCCCTGGGCGACTGGCTGCGCACCCACGGCTACGAACTCCCCGAACGGCTGACCGGCGCGCTCCAGCCGTACGTCGACCGCCGGTGGGAGTACGTCGCCGTCCGCCTCGCCCCCGACGAGAAGGACGCCACCCTCCAGGGCGAACTGACCCCGCTGCGGATCACCTTCGCGTCCACCGAACTCGTCTACCCCATGCGCCTCTCGCGGCTCGCCACGACCTCCCAGTCGCTCGGCCTCTCCATCCTCTCCGAGCACCGGATGGAACCCCGCTCGCCCATCGGCGGCGACGCCCCCGAGGTGACCTTCGCCGGCCGGATCGAGCGCCCCTCCGGCGCCCTCGCCGCGCTCGCCGGAGACCGCCCCGTCCATCTGACGGTCCTGGAACAGGAGTTCCCGCACCCGGAGCGGATCGACGACGACCACCACCTGCGGGCCGTCGCCGACACCCCGTACCGCCAGGTCGAGTACACCGACCGGCTGCTGACCGTCGGCGACGGAATCCCCGTCTGGCTCCTCACGGTCGGCGGCGCCGTGATCCTCGCGGCGGTCGCGGCGCTGCTCGCCGTACGCGCGGCGAGGCGCCGCCCGACGGCGGACACCGGTGTACGTTCGGCCCCATGACGAACCCTCAGTGGAACGCAGTCGACGCCTACTTCACCGAGACGATCGCCCCCGCCGACGAGGTGCTCACCGCCGCGCTCGCCGACTCCGCGGCGGCCGGGCTGCCCGAGATCGCCGTCGCCCCCAACCAGGGCAAACTGCTCCACCTGCTCGCCCTCACCCAGGGCGCGCGGACGGTCCTGGAGATCGGCACCCTCGGCGGCTACAGCACGATCTGGCTGGCCCGCGCCCTGCCCGCCGACGGCCGGCTCATCACCCTGGAGTACGACCCGGCGCACGCCGACGTCGCCCGTGCCAACATCGCCCGCGCCGGTCTGGAGAAAATCGTCGAGGTCCGCACCGGCGCGGCCCTGGACAGCCTGCCGCTCCTCGAAGCGGAGGACGCCGGCCCCTTCGACCTGGTGTTCATCGACGCCGACAAGGTCAACAACCCGCGCTACGTGGAGTGGGCCCTGAAGCTCTCCCGCCCCGGCACGCTGATCATCGTGGACAACGTGGTGCGCGGCGGGAAGATCACCACCCCGCACCCGGAGGACCCGGCGATCACCGGCACCCGCGAACTCTTCGACCTGGTCGCCGCCGAACCCCGGCTGGACGCGACGGCCCTCCAGACCGTCGGCGCCAAGGGCTACGACGGCCTACTGCTCGCCCGCGTGGTCGCCTGACCGGGCGCGCTCTGCCGCGGCCCGGTGAACAGCGGCACCTCACCGGACGCGTCCAGGCGCGGGCCCCCCTCTTTCGATGATCCGGGAGGCGTGCGATGCCGTCGAGCGTGCCCAACTTCGCCCGTGCCTCGGTGTGCAGGTAGTAGCGCTGGAATGCCTACGGTGCCGCTGCGGACCTCTGGCGCCGGCTAGGCCATAACCGCATGTCAGACGTGCCCCCAAGAGGCCGCGCTGTCCATAGCGTCAAACTTCCGCCTTTGCTTTGTACGCATACGGCTCATGACGGCACGGGGGTCAGGAGCGATAGCCTTCTCTCGTGATCAGCGCGATACGCCGAGGGGCCAGCGCAGCCCCCGGGGTTGGTTCGAAGGACACGACCACGCTTAGTGCTCCTGATCCCCGCACCCCATGAACTCGCTTTACATGGCCTTGGCCCTCAGCCATTGCCGCACAAGGGTGATGCGCACCGGGCACCCCACGTCGCCTCGTGGCGTTGCGTCCCTCATCTCTCGATGTACGCAACGGCGCGCGACAGGAGCCAGAGAACGCGCGAACCGCATCACCCCAGCCATCGAGAGGACTGCAAACCATGACGACGAAGCGCGGCGCCTCAGAGCACACGATTCGACCGGCCCTTGAACTCCGCATCGGAGGCCTGCACTTGACCGTGCAGCGCATCCCGCCGTTGCTCGTCGCCCTGATCACCACCGCCGGCGGGGCAGCGGGAACGTGGTGGGCGCAGCGGTAGGGGTCGTCTCCGATCGGCGCTGCTCAGTACGGTCGGGGCAGTCCAGCCCACTCGCGCTGCGCCACGAGTGACGCCTGCGAGTCGTCCTCACGCCGCTTTGACCGGCGGATGTACGAGACTGCACGTATGCGATCAAGGCTCGGCGCAGCGCCCGGCCTGTGCTTCTGAGAGGTGTCAAGTGCCCAGTGTGGTAAAGATCAACGTCCTGACCGTGCCGGCCGAGCAGCGGGCCGTGTTGGAGCAGCGTTTCGCCTCTCGGGCCGGGGCCGTGGAGGGGTCCGACGGGTTCGAGTGGTTCGAGCTGCTGCGGCCGGTCGAGGGCACCGACCAGTATCTGGTGTACACCCGGTGGCGCAGCGAGGAGGACTTCCAGAACTGGATGAACGGTTCCATGAAGGCCGCCCACGGGGGCGGCGGCGAGGGCGGTGGTGAGGGCGGCGGCGAGCGGCCCAAGCCCGCTGCGTCCGGCTCCACCCTCTGGTCCTTCGAGGTCGTCCAGCAGGCCTCCCCGAAGGGCTGACCCGCCTCGGCCCGGAAACCCGGCTGCGTCCCCGGCCGTGCGCGCCGCACAATGGCGCGCATGACCTGGACTTTCACCCCCGAGCACGTCCACACCCCGGACGCCGTCGCCCTGCGCCGCGGCTACTACGACGACGTCGCGAGCCGCTACTGGAAGCGCCCCGCGACCGAGGCGGAGATCGACGAGGGCCTGGCCGGCGACGGGGTCGAGCGGCTGACCCCGCCGACCGGTCAGTTCCTGGTCGCCCGGCACGAGGGCGAGCCGGCCGGCTGTGGCGGAGTGCTCCTGCTCGACGCGGAACGCGCCGAGCTGACCCGGGTCTTCCTCCGCCACGCCTTCCGCGGCCTCGGCGGCGCCGCCGGGCTGATGCGGAACCTGGAGGACGCGGCGCGCGCCCTCGGCGCGCGCCGGATGGTCCTCAACACCCGCCTGGACCTGGTCGAGGCCCGCGCCGTGTACACGCGGCACGGGTACGCGGAGATACCGGCCTACTGCACGGGCCCCTACATGGACATCTGGTACGGCAAGGAGCTGTGACCCGGACGCCGGTCAGCGGCTCCACACCACGACGTCGAAGACACCGCGGGTGTCGCTGGCGAGGCCGCTCAGCTCCTTGACCGTCAGTCGGGCGAGGCGGCCGTCGTCCGTGGTGGCGCAGACGACGAGGCCCGTCTTCAGCTTCAGGTCCGTCGTCGTGCCCAGGGTCTCGATGTCCCGCGCGCACTCCTCGTACGAGGGCGTCTTGTTCGTGGCGTCCTTCCACACCAGCACCTTGGTGCCGTCCTCGGGGCGCAGCATGTGGTCGCCGAAGGGGTAGACGGAGAGATCGTTCTCCTCCCTGATCTCGGACTCCGCCGGGGGCGCGGAGTCCAGGTCCTTGGGCTCCGCGTACTCGATCGCCAGCGGGCCCTGCCATTCGACCGTCCCGGCGGGCTTCCCCGAGGGCTTCCCGGTGGGGGTGGCCGGCGGCTCGGTCGACGGGGTCGCCGAGGACTCCGCGCCCGGGGTGGACCCGGCGGTCGCGGTGGATTCCGGGGTCTGCGGGCTGCCGGCCGACGTCGCCGGGCCCTGCGCCTGAGGGGGCGTGGGCTTCGCTGCGTTGTTGCTGTTGTTGCTGTTGTTGCTGCTCACGAGGTACGTGCCGACGACGCCGATGACCGCCGCCACCAGGGTCGCGGCCGCGCCGATCCAGGCCCCTCGGTGCGAGGTCGTACGCGGCGGGGTGGGTGGGGCCGCGGGGGCGGCGTAGCCGCCGTAACCCTGGGGTCCGCCGTAGCCGCCGGGCCCGCCGGCGGGTCCGGTCGGCGGGTGTCCCGGTGGTGCCGGCCAGCCCTGTCGTGGCTCTTCGCTGTTCATACCGCTGTCCGTCCCCCTGTGATGTGATCTTGGGCGGTGGACAGCGTAACGACGATTCCTGAATGACTGTCATACCGGGCTGGGGGCCGCCGAGTCGGGGAGCACGGCGGTCAGGCGTGGTGGTCGCGGGGCGGCTCCGGGTCGTGCGGCCGTTCCCCGTCCGAGCCGCTGAGTTCGGCCGTCAGCTCCTCCACGAGTTTCACCAGGTCGGTGGGCCGGTCCGGCCCCCACCAGTCGCCGAGCAGCTCGGCGAGTGACTCCTCGCGCGCGGCGGCGAGCCGGGTCGCGACGGCCACGCCCTCCTCGGTGAGCACCAGCTGGAGCCCTTCCCTGGTGGCGAGCTGCCGCTCCTCCACCTGCCGGGAGGCCTCGGTGATCACCCGTAGGGGTACGGGCACGTGCTCGGCGAGCCGGGCGGGTTCGACGGTGCCGTGGCGGCGGATGCGCAGCAGCAACCAGCTCGCCGCGGGCAGCAGATCGAGGCCGGCGCGGGCGGTGATCTTCTCGTAGATCGCCTTGCGTCCCTCGCGGGAGCCGAGGACCGACAGGGCGCGGGCGCATTCGTCGTACGAGGAGCGCTCGACCGGGTTGGAGGCGAGCGTCTGGCTGGTGTCGGGCGCGGTGACCGAGGCCCGCAGCTTGTCCTCCTTGAGGAACCAGGCGACGACGAAGGCGACGAGCACGACGGGCGCCGCGTACAGGAAGACGTCGGTGATGGAGGTGGCGTACGCGTGCAGCACCGAGGGACGCAGTGCGGCCGGGAGCTGTCCGATGGCGCGGGGGTCGGCGGCGACCTGGTCGGCGCCGACCCCGGGCGGCAGCTCCTGCCCGGAGGCGGCGGCGCCCGCGAACACGTCGTCGAGCTTGTGCGTGAGCCGGTTGGTGAAGATCGTGCCGAAGACGGCGACCCCGAAGGAGGCCCCGATGGAGCGGAAGAAGGTGGCCCCCGAGGTGGCGACGCCGAGGTCCTGGTAGGCGACGGCGTTCTGCACGACCAGCACGAGGACCTGCATCACCAGGCCGAGTCCCGCGCCGAAGACGAAGAAGTAGACGCTCATCACCCAGGTGGAGGTGGTCTCCGTGAGCTCGTTGAGGAGGAGCAGGCCGAGGGCGGTGAGGGCCGTGCCGGCGATGGGGAAGACCTTCCAGCGGCCGGTGCGCGACACGATCTGGCCCGAGGCGGTCGAGGTGATCAGCATGCCCGCGACCATCGGCAGCATGTGCACGCCGGACATCGTCGGGGTCACGCCCTGCACGACCTGGAGGAAGGTCGGCAGATAGGTCATCCCGCCGAACATCGCGAATCCGACGACGAAGCTGATGACCGCGACCAGGCTGAAGGTGCGGATCCTGAACAGCTTGAGCGGCAGAACCGGTTCGGCGGCCCGCCGCTCGACGTACACGAACCACACCAGGAGTACGGCTCCGAGCACGGCGAGACCGATGATCTGCGCCGAACCCCACGCCCAGGTGGTGCCGCCGAGGGAGGCGACGAGGACCAGGCAGGTGGCGACCGAGGCGATGAGGAAGGTGCCGAGGTAGTCGATGGTGTGCCGGGTGGAGCGCACCGGGATGTGCAGCACGGCCGCGATCACGAAGAGGGCGACGATGCCGATCGGCAGGTTGATGTAGAAGACCCAGCGCCAGGAGAGGTGCTCGGTGAACAGGCCGCCGAGCAGCGGGCCGAGGACGCTGGTGGCGCCGAAGACGGCGCCGAAGAGCCCCTGGTACTTGCCGCGTTCCCGGGGCGAGACGAGGTCGCCGACGATCGCCATCGACAGCACCATGAGCCCGCCGCCGCCGAGGCCCTGGAGGGCGCGGAAGGCGATGAGCTGCGGCATGTTCTGGGCCATGCCGCAGAGGGCGGAACCGATGAGGAAGAGGACGATCGCCGCCTGGAACAGCTTCTTCCGCCCGTACTGGTCGCCCAGCTTGCCCCAGAGCGGAGTCGCCGCCGTCGACGCCAGCAGGTACGCGGTGACCACCCAGGACAGGTGCTCCAGGCCGCCCAGGTCGCTGACGATCGTCGGCAGGGCCGTGGAGACGATGGTCTGGTCGAGCGCGGCGAGCAGCATGCCGAGCAGCAGCGCGCCGATCGCGACGAGGACGGTGCGGTGGCTCTGCGCCTCCCCCGGCGCGGGCGCACCGCCGCCGGGCGGGGCCGGGCGAACTTCCTGGGCCATGGGCGTCTCCTCGGGCAACACGGCGTACGGCATTCCCATCCTGGTCCGTATGTCCGGATATGGCCTGCGGAAGCGCACGACTGTTCGCCCTCCGGGAGGGGACGGGCTGCATAATCGCCAGCAGTTGTCTCGGGGAGGGGACCCATCATGACCGGACATGCCTGTCCTGAATGCGGTGTACAGAGACCTGGCTGCGCCTGCGCCCAGGCAGAACTGGCGGCGGCGGAAGACTTCGATCCGCTCCGAATCAGGCCGTACGTGACACTGGACGCACCGGAGGACCTGCCGGGGGGCGCACCGGGGGGCGGGGCGCAGGACGCACCGGGGGGCGGGGTCGGGGGGCCTGGCTCGTACGGGGCGGACGGCCCGCCGACGGCCCAGCTCGCGGCGATCCGGCCGGAGGGGGTGGGCGGGGGGCCTGAGGCGTACCCGACCGCGTCGACCGCGTCGCATTCGACCGATACGCACCTGACCGGCGCGTACCCGACCGCGCCGCATCCGGCCGACGCGTACCCGACAGGGCCCGCCGGCGACCCGTCCGAGACCATGCCCCTGCTCCTGCGCGGCGTCAGCGACGTACCCCCGCCGCCCGGCCACGAGCGGGGCGAGGGGCGGGGGCGGGGCCGCAGGCGGGGCATGCTGGTGGCCGCGGTGGCCGCCGTCGCCGTGGCGGGCACCGCGGCGCTGGCCGCGGCGGTGCTCGGCGGCGGGGAGGGCACCGACGACCGCGCGGCCGTGCCCGACGTGACCACGAGCGCGTCGTTGAACCTCGCCGTCTCGGAGGCTCCGTCCGCGAGCTCCGGGAGCCCGGAACCGCGCACGTCCTCCCCCACGCCCAGCCGGACGCCGACGCCCACGTCCTCCTCCCCCTCTCCCTCGGCGAGCCGCACCACGTCGACGCCCAGCGCCCCGGCACGTACGACCGGCGCGGCGGCGCCGCCGGCCTCCTCCTCGGCCCCGGTCACCGCGCCCACGACCACGCGCCCGGCCACGACGACGCCTCCGGCGGAGGTGCCGGGTGAGGGCGAGGAGGAAGCGGTCACGCTGAGCCTCGGCTCCTCCGGGCCCGAGGTGAGGGAGCTCCAGCGGCGCCTTGAGGCCGTGTGGGCGTACCACGGCCGCATCAACGGCAGGTTCGACGAGGAGGTCCAGGAGGCCGTGGCCCGTTACCAGTCGTGGCGGTACGTCCAGGACGACCCCGAGGGCGTGTACGGCCCGACGACGCGCAGGCTGCTGGAGGAGAACACGCCCGAGGTGTGACCCCCGAGGTGTGACCCCGGCGGCGGCGCGGGGCCCGGGGGTCCCGGGGTCCCGTCATGCGGACGGGTTGGCCAAGATGGCCGACGGTTTTGTATCGTGGAAAAACAAAGTGGCCCCGCCCGCAATCCCTGACCGGTGGGCGGGACCGCTTCGTTCTCCGCGCCACCCCCTCTGGAGACCCTTGATGCCTGCCACCACCCCGGCAACGCTCACCGCCCGCGCCCTCCTCCTCGACATGGACGGCACCCTCGTCAATTCGGACGCCGTCGTCGAGCGCTGCTGGCGGCGCTGGGCCGAGCGGCACGGCCTCGACGCGGACGCCGCCCTCAAGGTGGTCCACGGCCGCCAGGGGTACGCGACGATGGCCGTCCTCCTCCCGGACCGCCCGATGGAAGAGAACTACGCCGACAACCGGGTGATGCTCGCCGAGGAGACCGCCGACCTCGACGGAGTCGTACCCGTCCCCGGCGCCCCCGCCTTCATGGCCGCGCTCGCGGAGCTGCCGCACGCCCTGGTGACGTCGGCGGACGAGGCCCTCGCGCAGGCGCGGATGGGCGCGGCGGCGCTCCCGATGCCGGAGACCCGGGTCACCGCGGAGTGCGTCGGGGCGAGCAAGCCGGACCCGGAGGGCTTCCTCAAGGGTGCGGCCGAGCTGGGCTTCGCCCCCGCGGACTGCGTCGTCTTCGAGGACTCCGAGGCCGGTATCCAGGCGGGCCGCGCGGCCGGCATGCGCGTCGTGGGCGTGGGCCCGCGCGCGGCGGCCTTCGCGCCGGACGTGCACGTCGCCGACCTCACGCACCTGCGGGTGGAGCCCGCCGCCGACGGCGGCATCGCGCTGACCGTCCTTCCGTAGCGCCTCCAGGCTCCGTACGACGACGAGACCCCGGGCCGGGAACGGCCCGGGGTCTCGTCGTCCGCCCGTTCTCGAGCCGTTCCGGACGGAACGTCAGGAACCTTCCCGCACGGGGTGATCCGGGGGCCTGGTCGCGCACTCGCCGCGAACCGCCGCAACGGCCGCGGTCATGGCCCCCGGACGCGGCCATGCCGACCCGACGCGACCACGCCGACCCGGCGCAACATGCCCACCCGACACGCCCCGAACCGACTTGGCGCACCACCGGACCCCTCACACCCCTTGATGTGACGTGTCCATGTCGCCACTCTGTTACCTGGCGCACCCCCCACCGAAACCTCGCGCCGCGACGATGACCGGGCCGCCGCCCGGCGCCCCCACGGGGACGGCACCCGCCAAGGTCCCCCCACATCAAGGGAGTTCACATGCCCGTCGGCATGATCTACGCGCGTCGACTCGCCGTACTCGCCACCTCCGCCACCCTCGCCGGCACCGGCTTCCTGGCCACCGCCCCCGCCGCCCAGGCCGCCATGCCCACGCCGGTCAGCGCCGCCACCGCCCGCACCTACCTGGCCGCCCTGACCGTGAAGGCGGAAGGTTCCTCCTCCGGCTACAGCCGGGATCTCTTCCCGCACTGGATCACCCAGTCCGGCGCCTGCAACACCCGCGAGACCGTCCTCAAGCGCGACGGCGTCAACGTCGTCACCGACTCCAGCTGTGCGGCGACCAGCGGCAGTTGGTACTCGCAGTACGACGGCGCCACCTGGACCGTCGCCTCCGACCTCGACATCGACCACATGGTCCCGCTCGCCGAGGCCTGGCGCTCGGGCGCCAACTCCTGGACCACCTCGCAGCGCCAGTCCTTCGCGAACGACCTGACCCGCCCGCAGCTGATCGCCGTGACGGACAACGTCAACCAGTCGAAGGGCGACCAAGACCCGGCGGAGTGGCTGCCCTCACGGACCGCCTACCGCTGCACGTACGCCCGCGCCTGGGTGCACGTGAAGTACTACTGGAACCTCAGCGTCGACTCCGCCGAGAAGAGCGCGCTGCAGTCGGTGCTCAACGGCTGCTGACAACAAGCTTCCTGACGCCGCATCAGCCTCAGCCACCGGGAAGCGCACCGCATCGCACACTTCCCGGTGGCTGAATGTTGAACTTGCAAGTACTAGTGAGGGGTGCCTAACCTTACGGCCTCATCGGTTTCCGTCCCCCACTCCCCGTCCGCCCCACGGACGAGGTCAGGCCGAAGGAGTCCCCCCATGAACAACCCGAACACCACGAGCACCACGGGCAGCCCGACCGGTCCGTCCGGTCCGACCAGTCCGACCGGTCCGACCGGCTCCGGCGCGTCCGGCAGCGGCGCGAGCACGCTCACGGGCCGTCTCGACCAGGCGCAGCCGTACGCGCTCGGCCTCTTCCGCATCGTCGTGGGCCTGCTCTTCGCCTGCCACGGCGCCGCCTCCCTCTTCGGCGTCCTCGGCGGCGCGATGGGCGGCGGCACGGTCCCGGCCGGCACCTGGCCCAGCTGGTACGCGGCCGTGATCCAGCTCGGCGCCGGCGGCCTGGTCCTGCTGGGCCTGGGCACCCGGACCGCCGCGTTCCTGGCCTCTGGCTCGATGGCGTACGCGTACTTCAAGGTCCACCAGCCGGAGTCCCTCTTCCCGCTGCAGAACGGCGGCGAGACCGCGGCCCTGTTCTGCTGGGCCTTCGTGCTGCTCGTCTTCACCGGCCCCGGCGCGCTGGCCCTCGACCGGCTCTTCGGCGGCCGGGTCGGCGCGGGCTCGGCGCCGCGCGCGGAACGCGAGGAGAAGGCCACGCCGGTCACGGCCTGACCCGGCACGAGGCCACGGTGACCTCGGCCTGAGACCACGGTGACCTCCGCCTGAGCTCACCATGACCTCCGCCTGAGGTCACCGTGAGCCGAGGATCGCCGTACAGGAAAGGGCCGGAACCCGCAGCACGTCTTCCGGCCCTTTCCCGTCGCACCACCCGCCGGAACCGGCCCCTCGCACCGGGCGGGTTCCCGCAAAGCCGCACAGGTTCACGCAGCCGCCGCACCCGTCCGCCGCTCACGCCCCCGGCACCCACCCGCCGAACGGTCTCCGGCCCCCGCGTAGGCTCTGGCCCTGTGAATCTGCTCGACAGCCTTGGATCGCTGCGGTCGCTCACCGCCGGTCCGTGGATCTACCCGGTGGTGGCGACGTCGATCCTGCTCGACGTCTTCCTGCCCGTGCTGCCGAGCGGCTTCCTGGTGATCACCGCCGCGACGGCGGCCGCCTCCGCCACCGCGGCCACCCCGGACGTGCCCTCCCTGCTCCCCCTCCTCCTCTGCGCGGCCACGGCCTCGGTGCTCGGCGACTTCCTCGCGTACCGGCTCGCGCTGCGGGGCAGCGCCCGGCTGGACCGGACGATCGCGCGGTCCCGCCGCCTGTCGATGGCGCAGGAACGTCTCGGCACCGCGCTGACACGGGGCGGCGGCCTGCTCGTGGTCCTGGCGCGGTTCGCCCCGGCGGGCCGGTCGGTGGTCTCACTGGGCGCGGGCACGGCGAAGCGCCGCGCCGAGGAGTTCCTGCCGTGGTCGGCCCTGGCGGGCGTCACCTGGGCCTCGTACAGCGTGGGGCTCGGCTGGCTCGGCGGTCAGTGGCTGGGCGCGACCTGGTTCAGCGCGGGGGTGTCGACCCTCGCGCTCTTCCTGGCGGGCGGCCTCGCCGCCTACCTCATACGGCGTCCGGCTGCGGCTCCCGCGCCTGCCTCCTGACGGCGGGGTGCGCGCCGCGCACCTCCAGGCCGTCGAGGAGTCTCGCGGTGGCGTCGGCGATCTCGTCCACGGCCCGCTCGAAGACCTCGCGGTTGTGGGCGGCGGGGGCGCGGAAGCCGGAGACCTTGCGGACGTACTGCAGGGCGGCGGCGCGGATGTCGTCCTCGGTCGCCTCCTCGGGCAGCGCGGGCGGTCGGAGCGTCTTGATGCTGCGGCACATGCCTCCAGTGTGGCGCGCCCCACTGACAACCGCCGCGACCAGAACCGGCGGCCCGGACTCGGCACCGCACGCACACCCGGCTCGGCACCGTACGCACACCCGGCTCGGCGGCGTACCCACGCCCGCGTCGGCCGCGTACCCACGCCCGCCTCGGCCCCGTACTCAGGCCCGGGGGCGGCGTGGCTCACGCCCCAAGCCCACGCCGGCTACGCGCGTTGATCTCGGCGGCGCGGGCGCGCAGCTCGCGCAGCGGGGTGGCGGGCTGGACGTCGCCGGGGTCGGCCTCCCACTCGGCGCCGCCGTGGACGGCGCGGATCAGAAGGCGTCCGGAGGCGCTCCCGACGTAGAAGCCGACCCGCTCGGTGGCGGTGTCACGGACGAGGTCACCGACCTCGGGCAGTGGCTGCACGCATCCCCTCCGTCCCGATTCCTGAAGCTGGGGAGAACCAGAGAAGCCCCCCGCCCTCTCCCTGTCAACGTATCTCTAGAGATGTCCCCCGATGGATGGATCGACCCGGTGGGACGGCGTACACGCGTGCACCCTGGCCTCGGGGTGCGCCGTAGGGTGTCCGCAGATGAAGGGAGTGGTCCACCCGTGACTGACCAGGACAGCGCTCGTCGGCCCAAGTACCAGCGCATCGCCGATGAGTTGAGAACCGCGATCCAGTCAGGCGCCTTCGCGCCGGGCGACCGGCTCCCCGGCGAGAACGACCTCATGACCACCTACGCCGTGGCCCGCATGACGGCCCGCCAGGCCCTCTCCGTCCTCCGCAACGAGGGGCTCGCGGAGGCGCGCAAGGGCGCCGGGGTCTTCGTCCGGGTCTTCCGTCCGCTGCGGCGCCGGGGCATCCCGCGCCTGGCCGGGGACCGGTGGGGGAACGGGCGCTCCGTCTGGTCGGCGGACGTGGAGGACCGGGAACTGGTCGTGGACCAGATCGAGGTGGGCGAGACGGAGGCCGGCGCGCGGGTCGCGGGGGCGCTGAACCTGGCACCGGGCGCGCCCGTCTGCGTCCGCAGCCGCAGGTTCGTCCTCGACGCCAAGCCGGTCCTGCTGTCGGTCTCGTACCTGTCGGCGGAGTTGGTGCGCGGTACGCCGATCACCGAGCCGGACACGGGACCGGGCGGAACCTACGCGCGGCTCGCCGAACTGGGGCACGGGCCGGTGCGGTTCCGCGAGGAGATCCGCTGCCGGATGCCGACGGCGGACGAGTCGGAGCGGCTGGCCCTGGAGTTCGGCACGCCGGTGGTGCTGATCGGGCGCACGGCGTTCACCGGCCCGGGGGTGGCGGTGGAGCTCAACGAGATGACGCTGGACTCGTCGTCGTACGTCCTGGAGTACGACTTCGACGCGTGACGCCGAAACCGGGACGGGGTGCTAGGGACGGGCTCCAGGCGCACCCTCGGGCGCCTCCTGGGACACTTCACCGGCCCTCACGACGGTCACGGCCTTCACGGCCTTCACGGACTCGACAGCCTCCACGGCCTCCACGGCCTCCACGGTTTCGGCGGCCCGCGCGGCCGGAAGCCCCTGCTGCACGTCGGCACTGACCTGACCGCCGAGGGTCATGACGTTCAGGGTGGCGGAGTTCTCGTTGGCGATGGCCTTCTCCACCCGGGCGACGAGCGTCTGGAACGCCTCCCGCCTGGACAGCCCGTGATACGGCCCCACACGCGCCTCGAAGTAGACCCGCTCGTGCCCGAGCAGCTGCTCGGTCGACCGGTAGTTCTTCCACTGCTCGCGGTAGCGGTAGACGCTCTCCAGGGAGATGGCGGCGACGACCACGACACTCAGCACGGTGGCGGTGACCCGCGCGAACCCCAGGTCGAGGTTGACGAACACGGGCACGAGCGCCCCGCCGACCACGGACACGGTCCGCATCCGCAGGTGCATCGCCTTCATCCGCGTCGCCTTGACGTCGTACCACTCCTGGTACTGCGAGACCCGCGTCTCGACGTACCGCTGCGGCGTCATCTCACCGCCCTGCACCCCGGATCCGGGCGCGTCCCCCACCTCAGCCATACCCCGGAGTACACCGGCCTTGTCGGTCCCCCGTCAACCGCGATCCAGCCGCCCAGGGGTGCGGTCGCCCGCCGGCCCGTCCCTGACAGGTGCGAGCCTGGTCACGGCGCTAACCTGGACCGTAGAGGGGAATGACGCCACCCGGCTAAGGAGCACGTCATGCCCATGAACGTGAAGGGGCGTTGGGGCCTGGCCCAGAGCAACGGGCTGACGATCAACCTGTCTCTCACCCAGGACGGCGGTTCCTTCTCCGGCGAGGCGGAAATCGACGCCTCCGGCGTCCAGACCACGGAACCCGTGGCGGGCACGGTCACCGACAAGGACATCACGTTCGAGATCGGCTCCGTCCACTACCTGGGAACCTTCACGCAGGGACGCCCGCACGGCCTGTCGATCGACTTCGCCGACGCGGTCAAACAGTCCACCTGGTTCGCCCCGAAAACCTTCAGCCGCCTGTAGCCGGCGCCGGCCGGCACTGCGGATGGCGGCAGTCGTCGCTCCGTCGATGCATGCGCCGCAGATCCTGCAGAGCGGCAACCGGGAACGGGTGCATCATCCACATCTCCTGGTACCCCTCCTCACCGTGCTCCCGCAGTACTGTCTCGGCGGCCTCCATCACGGCGTGGCACAGCACGGTACGGGGCTGGGTCGAGCTCCAGAGAAGAACACCGCCCGTCTCGTCGGACGAGCCCCAGGTCGTTCCCCCGTCCGGGAACTCGAAGACGGCGATGCCGACATCCGCCCCCTGGCGCCGGAGCAGCCACCTCACCTCCATGGGCTCGCAATCGAACGAGAAGCGTTCACCGGACGAGCCTCCGTAGAGCCCGGTCATGGCGTACAGCAGGTCGGCGAGGGCGTCCGTGCAGTAACCGACATGGGCCCCGTGCTCCGAAGCACCATCGCCGATCCGATACGTGGCACCCCCGACACCGACCAACTCCCAGCTGAACCGCAGACCACCTGCCACCTTCACCCCTCCCCGAGTTGGTCCGGCATTGAGCGCGAGAACGACATTCTCGATCACCTCGAAGCCCTCCTCGCCGGAGGGCTCCACCCCGAGCCACCCACGCACCTCCGCCTCGAACGCCTCCAGAGGTACGCGTCGGTTTCGCCGAGCGGCACGCCGAGGCGCTCTACCGCCTGGACCAGGAGAAGTTCGGCACCCTGCCGGTGGTCGCTCGTAAGGCCGCCACCGCTGCACGACCCGGGGAACGGGCTCAGGCGACAAGCCCTCCCGCCGCTGGCGGGAGGGATGTTCGTCGTACTCAGCAGCCTCTACGGGCAGTCCTCACCGAACTTGACGACCAGGAACTCGACGGGCTGTCCGTTGAGTGCAGCACCCGGCGACGGGGTCTGGCCGCACACCTGCCAGTTGGACTCCATCAGGACCATTCGCCCCTCGGCCGTGGCGTCGGTCGCGGTGATGGACGTGCTGGAGTCGAGGGCCGCCCGAGCGGCCTTCATCGACTTACCGGTGAAGTCCGGCATCTTCCCTTCGGCGGTGGAGGGCGCCTCGCCCTCCTTCGCCGGGCACGTCTCTTCCAGCTTCACGGCCCCGAAGTCGAGGACGGTGCTGGTGGCCGTCGTCACGCCGGCCGGGGGGTTCTGGTTGCACACCTTCCAGTTCCTGTCGAAGGCTTGCATGCGGCCGCGGCCGAGCGCGTCGTGAGAGGTGAGGCCGTAGAAGCCCCGTTCCTGCGCCGCGTCTTGAGCGGACTGCAGGCCCATGCCGACGAAGTTCGGCACGATGGCCTTCTTGGCCTTGGCAGGTTTGCTGGTCGTGGGGGCCGCCGTCGTCGTCGGGGCGGCGGGCGCCGATGGTGCCTTGGAGTCGTCGGAGGGCTGGCAGGCGACGGCGCCGCTCAGCGTGACGCAGAGCACGGCAGTGGTGAGCATGCGGGTTCGCACGGGTTCCCCCCGGTGGTGCCGACACAGACGCTCAAGGTAGCCCACCGCAAACAATGCGTGAACGACCTGCACCAGACCGTGACCGTGCGCCAGGCCTAGGCACTGCAGGAGCCGGTCGGGCCCTTAAGCCGCGAGCTCCTGCTTGACCTGCACCGCCTCGGTCCAGGCGGCCACGAGTACCTGATAGATCCGCTGCTCGTCCGCCGTCAGTGGCCGCTGCTCCTCGCCGGCGCGTACCCAGAGGGTACGGATGGCGTCATTGAGCGCGGCAGGGCCAGGGGCCTCTCTGTGCAGGCGGGTATCAGACATGCCTTCCAGCGTAGGCGCCAGGTCCGACAGACCCAGCACTCCACGAGCGTGGGATCCGACACGGCCATCCCGGGAGCGCCGCTGGAGAAAACCAGAAGGCCCAGGTCGAGCAACGCTCTGACCTGGGCCTACGGTGACCTTCTGCGAGGTCAACACGGTGGGCGCGGACGGTTTCGAACCGCCGACATCTGCTTTGTAAGAGCCGGGTTACCGTGGCCCTGACCTGCAACCATGCCCACCACAGAGATCATTTAGGGGAATCCTGGGGGCTGGGCTCCGCCGGGGGCCAGATCTCCGTCCACCCGAGCGCCCGCATCGCGCGCTCGTAGATCTCCTGCAGCCCTTCCAGTCTCTCACGCCGCATCTCCGGAGTGGGGTGCTGGTAACGGCCCTTGATGCCCGGGTACTTGTGCCCGGCCTGCTCGAACTCCAAGATCGGCTTCACCCCGATCTGCGCCTGGTATGTGTCGTGCGTATGCCGCATCGCCCTCATAGTGAGGCCCGGCATGATCGGCTCCCACCCCTCCCGCTGCGCGTGCCCGCGAACCGCCGGCGCCGCAGCCCTCCCACCGCTTACCGGCTTCATCACCTGCCGCCCGAAGTTGCCGCGCCTCCAGAACGCGCCGGACCGCGTCATGAAGAGCTGCGGCGTCTTCACATTCTCGAGATGCTGGTGCAGCAGCACCTCTAGGAAAGGCGGCACATCGATCCGCCGGTTGGACTCCCTCGTCTTCACCGGCTCCAGCGCGAGCACAAGAGGGCCCTTGCTGCCGTCAGGAAGGCGCTCCTGGTACTCGGCAACCTCCTCGACCACCCGCAGCACCTTGCACTCGAAGAGGCCGCCGTCGTAGTGCTCGCTGCGAGTCAGCAGGGCGTTGTCGCGGTGAAGGCCGATGCTCTCGCCCCACCGCAGCCCCGTGAAGGCGACCGTGAGGATGTGCATGCCGTCGAGAGGCCCGGCCCGGCGTGCGAGCTGAAGAACGACCTCCGGCGGCGCGTACTGGTTGCCCTTGGCCTCCTCCTTCGCCTGCAGCGCCTCCTTGGCCGCGGCGGTTCGTCGGCGTCTCCGGCCGGCCAGCGGGTTCACCAGCAAGTGCTTGGCATCCACGGCGCCGTTGAGGATCGTCGACATCAGGGACAGTGCGTGGGTGACGGAGACGTCGTCGATCGCCAGGGCGTTGGCCCACGACTCTGCTTCGTACCAGGTGATCTGGGACATCGGCACGTTCCCCCAGCGGGGGAAGATGACCGCTTCGAGGCGGTCCCAGCGCCGGGCCGTCGTCGTGCCTCGGGGCGCCTGCCCCTTCATCCATTCCCGGGCCCAGGAACCGAACGTCCGCTGCATGAGGCTGGGGTCGATCCAACGGCCCGTCCGAATCGCGGCCTCCTGGGCGTTGCCCCAGTCCTCGGCCGTCTTCTTCGTGGGGAATCCAGATGCGGTCCCCTTGGTCCCGTCGGGCTTCTTGTAGACGGCCTTCCAGGTGAACTGCTTGGTCTGCTTGCCGTTGCGGACCTTGTAGACCTTCTCCGCGTAGGCCATGGTGCCTCCTCGCTTGATCCCCTGATCCAATCCTGGACCACGAAACTGACTCAGTGGCAGGGCTTGGCGGTAGCGAGAGACGGATTACCGGGCCGGGCACCGAGCGCGCGGTTGACGGCAGTCGCACCGGCGTCGGTGAGCCGGCCTTGATGGGTGAGGGATCTGTCGGCGTACACGAGGGTGTGGGCCTCACGGGAGTCCACCCACACCGATACTCCGAGCGGCAGATCGTCGACGCAGAAGACATGGACACACATCGGCACCCCACTTGTCCGATTGGTGGCCCCCAACGTCAGCGCTCAGTCATGCAACCACACTTTTGAGTCACATGTGGATGGATTGCAAAAAGCGATCTCAACTCCTGCTACGAGGGGTCCGGTTCGTCCCGATAGTCGATCTCGAGCAGCTGCCCCTGCGCCTTCCGCCAGGCTTCGAGACTGCGCTCGATCTCCGCCAGACTGGCCCCCGGCTTGCCTTTCACGACGACGACCATGCTGGCGTCGTCGCCAAGCGGGATGACCGCGGTGTCGAGCAGGTCACCCTTGCCCTTGAGTTCGTGGACGATCCGCAGCGGCAGCCCCGCGTCGACCGGAGGGCCAGTTTCCGGCGCGGGCGCGGCAATCTCCTTGAAGGTGGGCTCACCTCCGGCGAGGACGGCTTCAACGGATCCCTCCGCCCAGCCGACGCGGGTCGCGTAGGCGCGGATGCTGGGAGTGGGCTTCTTGTACTCGTTGCCGGCCTCGATGAGCTGGATGACAGAGCGGCCGACGCCGATCTCTTCCGCCATCTCTTCCTGCGTCAGGGAGACGGCGGCGGCCCTGCGAGCGTCTCGCAGTGCCTTTCCGAGGCGGGTCCAGTCCAGGTCCATGTGGTCATGATGCCCTAAGTCCATGCAACCGCGAAGCCCACATCCCACGCCTTGACCTGCACTTAAGTAGACATTTCAAGCACCGGCGGTTGCAGGGGGCGCACTGGCATATGCGTCGAGCGGGCCTGTCACTGCGTGTCACGCATAGAATCCATGCATTGAATGTAGGCAGCTTGCTTGCGCACGTAGGGAGGCTGTGCGTACATTCTGGGTGTGACGCCAGACGGACCCGCGATAAGGCGGGTACGCAGGGCCCAGAACATGAGCCTGCGCACCCTCCAGCAGCTGACCGGATTCGACCGCGGATACCTGTCCCGCATGGAACGTGGGCAGATTCGCAGGTCGGCGGACCACCGGGTCCGAACCATCGCCGACGCGCTTCAGGTGAAGCCCGCGGCCATCACCCAGGAGGAGAAGACGTGACCGCCCAGCCGGTGCAGAACAAGGCACGGAAGGCCACGCGAGCCGCCAAGTCCAAGCACCTTGTCAGCGTGGAAGCCGCCTCGACCACGGACCTCGCCGCGGTGGAGGCAGCCGAGAAGGCGGACCTCATCCGCTGGGACGCCGAGTACGTCGTCAAGGAGAAGCTCCTGCCGTACAGGAGCGCCCGGGTCCTCCGGGAGAAGTGCTACAAGCGCCAGGTCTTCCACCACAACGACGGCGGCCGGATCACCTTCAGCCCCATGTCGATCCGCGCCGAGCACGCGAGGACGCTCGTCGCTCCCCTCGCCGCCTAGCGGCTATGCGGGCCGACGCCGGGCTCCTACACCCGACGACCGGCCCTCCGAGATCCACCCCTCCACCGCAATCACCTGCGAGAGAGAAGAGGACCCCGTGTCCAGCAACGTTAACTCCCACCCGGTTAGCGCCGGGCTCACCTCCAAGTACCGGGACGCCGCCCAGGCCGCCCACGAGAAGCACTGCGGCCGCTGTCGCGCGGCCACCGAGGCCGCCGCCGACCGCCGTAGGGCGATCGGCCGCCTCAACCGCCTCGAGCACAAGCAGCTCGGCCTGATCCTCGACATGCGCACCGAGGCGGTCTCCCTGTGAACACCCGCGACCTCACGAGTGTCCCCGTCCCCGCCCGCCGCGAGTATGGCGTCGCGATCCCGTTCGTCGACGTCGACGGCCCGAACGCCCTGATCGTCCGTACCGGAGCGAGCCGCAAGGCCATCACGAAGGCCGCCGCCGCGGAGGGCCCGCACGCCCTCGTGTACGAGCGCCACCTCGACTCCACCGTCTGGACGGAGGTGGCCCGGTGATCGCCCTCCCCTCCACCCAGGTGCCCGTCCCCGACGCGGTGGCCGTGATGATCGGCCGGCAGGTCCCCGAGCACGTGCTGGACGCCGAGATCAAGGCGACGAACCAGGCCTACGTCATCAGCCTCTGCCGGAAGCCGGAGTACGCCGAGGCCCGCGAGTACGCCCTCGCCGAACTGGCCCGCGCGAACAAGACGCTCGCCAAGTACAACCCCAAGCTCGCCGTCACCCCCGGGAGCGCGGCATGAACGCCCGCCAGGAACCGACGCGACGCGACGACCTGCCGGAACCCACGGGTGGGCAGTGCGGCTACAGCGACTACCACGACCCCCACGAGTGGGCCGATCAGCCGCACGTCTGGTGCCCCGGCCACAGCTACGGGACCGATGCCGAGGTGCCGGCATGACCGCCGCCGACAACGCCCGCCTGGACGTACCGCTCGCCGAACTGCTGGCGGCTCTCCGCCCCGGCTGTCTCGCCGAGCAGGCCCACCAGATGGACGCCCTCGACGCCGCGTTCGCCCGCCTCGCCTGCGAGCACGGCGACCGCTGCTCCACCGCCGACACGTACCCCGACTGGACCCCTGGGAAGGCCGCATGAGCAACAAGTACGCCGAGGCCGCCGACTACTTCAAGAGCGCCACAGCCGGCCACCAGGTGACCGTCCTGCACGAGGACGGCCTCTACCGCCACCTCCGCTTCCGAACCCCTGGCAACGGCAGCTCCTACGGCTACGACCTGATCACCTGGCCGTACAACCTCGTCATCCGCGGCGGCTGGACGTTCACGTTCAGCATCGACGCCACTGAGGACATGTTCGACCTGTTCCGTCGCACGTCCTTCCCCGGCGAGATCAACCCCAGCTACTGGCAGGAGAAGGTCACCGCCGGCCGGGACCAGATCGAGGCGTTCTCCGAGGAACTCCTCAAGAAGGAGATCGAGGACACGGTCCAGCAGTGGGAGCAGGGCTCCCCGGTGGCCGGTCTGCGGGAGGCGGTCCAGGAGCACTTCTTCGGGGAGTGGCCGGAGTACAACCTGGAGTACCGCGAGGAAGCCAACCGGGCGCTGCACGACTTCTCCTTCCGGCCGAAGGACGCCAAGCCCGGCGACTACCCCTACGCCTTCGACGACTGGTCTGAGTGGCGCCTGACCGAGTTCTCGCCGGCCTTCCTGTGGTCCTGCTACGCCATCCGGTACGGCATCGAGCTGTACGGCGCGGCCCGCAAGACCGGGGCGGTGTCGGCATGAGCTCCCACGCCAAGCGTGAAGCACTCAAGGCCAAGGGCCAGCGGCTGGCCGACACCTTCAACGCAGTCCACCCTGTGGGCACCCGTGTCGTCGCCTACCCGCTGACGCGCCCCGAGGACAACACGCCCAGCCTCTTCGAGAGGCTCGTCACCACGACCCGCACCCCGGCCTGGTCTCTCGGATGCGGAGAGCCTGTCGTGTCCGTCCACGGCTACGCCGGCGGCATCAGCCTTGAGCACGTCGACATCGACCACGACAGTCCGCTCGGCGACGGCGAGCTCCTTGCCCACACGTTGACCGTCGACAACCTGACCCGGTTCGACAACTGGCTCGACAAGCTCGGCGTCTTCGCGAAGCCCTACTGGGAGCCCGTCGATGGGAAGCTCGCCGTCACCGGACTGCGGATCGGCTCGAACTATGCAGACCGGGTGGTCGCCCGGTTCGGCGACATGATCATCCGGCGTGCCGACGGCAGCTTCTACGTCCGGCAGGCGGTGGCGTCGTGACCTACTTCGACAACCCGGGAATGCCTACGCCGAACGAGCGGGGCACGTACTGCCCGCACGGCGTCCTGGTCATGGGCCCGATCAGCGACAACGTCTTCATGGTCGTGGACCCGTGGCCTTGCCCGAAGCCCGGCTGCACGCGTGAGCGCTTCGAGCGGTTCATGGACGAGGCCAACGCGGAGCTGGCCGCAGCCGAGTCCGCCTCATGACCCCGCAGACGGCGATCGTGTCCGCCCTCCTGTGCGACCTGGACGCCGCGCCCGCCCCGGTCCGGCAGACGGTCGGCGGCCCGCTCCTCCGAGCCCTTCGTGTCGTCGACCCCGACTACGCCGCCTCGCTCGCCGCTGGCCACATCGAAGACCTCGACACGTGGGCCACACGGGTTCTGGGGCCGGAGGACGCCGCATGACCCGGGTCTGGCTGCAGCTCGCCGCCATCACCGCCGCATCCCTCGCCCTGCTCGCGCTCGGGCGCCACCTCTCCAAGGAGCCCTCGTGAGTGCCTACCTGCGCTGCCCGGCGCCCCACTGCGACCACCGCGTGGCCGCGTTCGGTTCCCGGGCCGCCGAGGACATGACCGACCACCTCGTCGCCGTCCACAAGTTCCCCGAAGTCTCCGCCAGCTACCAGGCGCAGATGCTCCTCCCCATCACTGGCCCCCGCGCCGCCGCCTAGCTCGCCGGGCCCCGCGGTGAACCGACCCGCCGGCCCGGCGCACAAGCCACCAAGGAGAACCCGTGATCAGCACCCGCCCCACCGTCGACGCCATCGAGCCCGCCCCGGGCCTCCTCGCGTACCAGATCCCCGGCCAGACCGAGTGGCGGCTCACCCACCACTCCGGACTCGCCCTCGCCTACTGCCGCGACCAGCAGCACGCCGAGGACACGGCCCGCCTCATCGCTGGCTTCACGGACTGGACCCGGTCCGCCGACGACATCCGCGGCGACGAAACCGTCGCTGCCTCCCTCGACGAGCTGCGGTTCCTCATCAGCTACGAGGCCAGCGCCACCCTCCCCGAGCGCCACATGCCGCAGCTGCCGGCGACGTACACCGACGCCGACATCCAGGCCGCGGCCACCTACCACCAGGGCGACACCACCGACGGGCTCGCCATCATCTCGGCCATGGCCCAGTCGTCGAAGTTCGCTGGCCTCGGCACCGACACGTTCAACGAGGCCTTCGGCAAGGTCATGCGGATCGTGCACCCCGAGCACTACGCCGCCTAGCCCCCTCCAGACCGGCGCGTCGAGCCCCCAGCTCCGCGCCGACCAGGCCCGCCCTATCCCCCCGTTCCGGGGCGGGCCTGGTTCCTCACACCCTCAGGAGCCCTTCATGGACCACGCCATCACCCTGGAAGTCGCGAACCACGTCCTGTTCCACTACGGCCGCGGCGGCTACCAGGCCGGCGGCTTCACCGAGCAGCTCATCACGACCATCGACATGGCCGACCCGGCCAACCGCGACAAGCTCGCTCTCGGCTTCCCCGAGTACGTGGCCGCCGTCGTCGCCATCAAGGGCGACCCCGACGGCGTCGCCCGCCTCACCGCCGTCGCGAACCCCGGCGAGGTGGCCGCATGATCACCTGCCCGTGCGGCGACACCGCTGGCCCGTTCGTCCGCACCCCGAAGGGCGTCCGCTGCGAGGACTGCGTCGAGAAGAAGGTGACCCAGTGACCGCCGCCGGGGGCGAGGTCGAGCCCGGCCTGTACGACATCCCCGCCGAGCTGTACCACCAGGACCCCGTCCCCGGCGGCAGCCTCTCCTCCACCGGCATCCGGCGCCTCACCGACTGCCCCGCCCGGTTCAAGCACCACCTCGACAACCCCGAGCCCTACAAGCCCGCCTACGAGTTCGGCACCGCCGCCCACACCGTCGTCCTCGGCGACGGGCCCGAACTGATCGTCGTCGACGCCGCCCGCTGGGACACCAAGGAGACCAAGGCGAAGGTCGCCGAGATCCGCGCCGCCGGCAACGTGCCCCTCAAGCCCGAGGCCAAGCAGCGGATCGACGACATGGCCGAAGTCCTCGCCCGCCACACCGAAGCCTCCGAACTCTTCACCCCCGGCAGCGGGATCGCCGAGCAGTCCGCCTTCTGGCCCGACGAGCACGGCACCTGGCTCCGGACTCGCTTCGACTGGCTCCGCGACGAGGAGATCGTCGACTACAAGAGCGCCCGGTCCGTCCATCCCGACGCCATCCAGAAGGCCATCTACCAGCACGGCTACTTCCAGCAAGACCCGCACTACCGGCGAGTGGCCATCGAACTCGGCCTCATCCCGCCGCACGGCGCCTTCAAGTTCGTGATGCAGGAGAAGGAGCCGCCGTACCTGGTGCAGGTCGTCGAGATCGACTTCCCGGCCCGCGTCATCGGCGACGAGATGAACCGCGAGGCCATCGACATCTACCGCGACTGCCAGGCCACAGGCGAGTGGCCGGGCTACAGCCTCACCACCCTGCACGTCTCGCTCCCGCCCTGGTTCGAGCGCAAGTACATCGAGGAGAACTCGTGAGCCAGCTCCCCCCGCCCGTCCGCCGAGCACAGGCCCCGCAGGCCCCGGCCGTCGACGAGTACGACGACGGGCCGGCCACCTTCCGGCCCGCCAGCAAGGACGGCCACTACGCCCGGCTCTCCATCCAGGGGCCCTCCGGATCGGGCAAGACGTGGACCGGACTGCACGCCGCCGCGGGCTTCGCCGAAGGGGAACGGTTCGCCGTCGTCGACACCGAACGTGGCGCCTCCGGCCTCTACGTCAACGAGGTCGGCGCCCCCTACGACGTCCTCCCCATGCGCCGGTACAACCCTCGCGGCCTCGTCAAGGCGCTCGCCGTCGCCGTCCAGGCCGGCTACCCGGTCGTCATGGTCGACTCCCTCACCCACTTCTGGAAGGGCGCGGACGGCACCCTCGACCAGGTCTCGCAGGTCGCCGACAGCAAGTACCGCGGCAACACGTTCGCGGCCTGGAAGGACGGCGGCGAGATCCAGGACGAAATGGTCGAAGCCCTCATGTCCTACCCCGGACACGTGGTCGCGACCATGAGGTCCTCGATCAAGATGGTCCTGGAGAACGGCAGCAAGACCCCGGTCAGCAAGGGGATGCTCGCCGAGCAGCGGCAGGGAATCGAGTTCGAGTTCGGGGTCGCCGCCGAACTGAACCGGGCGAACACGATGCGGTTCATCAAGTCCCGCTGCCCCGTGTTCAACGGCCGCGAGATCGACAAGCCCGACGGCGCCCGCGACATCGCCAAGCCGTACCTCGACTGGCTGCGCGCCGGCGCCAAGGACATCGACACCACCGCCTGGGTCGACCACGCCAGTTCCGCCACCGCCACTGCGGACAGCCTCCTCGCCCTGTACCGCGAGATCGAAGCGGCCAGCGCCCTCGCCACCCCGCTCATGCACCCCGAGACCGGCCAGCCCACCAGCCTCGGCGCCTACATCAAGGAGCGCGGACTCGCGCTCAAGGCAGCGCAGTAACCCCAACCTCGACCGGAAGGACATCGTCATGGCCCGCCGTCTCACCGTTGCCGAGCAGCTCGCCTCCGAGGAGAAGGACATCCTCCTCGACCGCATCTCCGAGCAGTCCGGCTGGTCCCAGTTCCTCGTCATGCAGGCCGTCCTCGTCTACGGCGCCGAGCACGACACGTTCAGCTGCAACCAGCTGCGAGACGTCCTGCCCGAGTTGGGCCACGGCTTCCTCGGCGCCGCGATCAACGCCCTCCGGCAGGGCGGCATCCTGCAGCACACCGGCCAGTACGTGCCCTCGACGTCGCCGGCCACACACGGCCACCCCATCGCCCTGTGGCGATTGTCCGTCAAGGGCCTGCTGATAGCCGAGCAGCGCCGCACACGCACCCAGCAGAGGCCGGCGGCATGAGCTTCCAGGACTTCCGGCGCCGCCCGGAACGCAACTGCCTCCGAGAGCTCGCCGCCATCCGCATCCTCGACGACCTCCGCCGATGGCGAGCCGCACGAGACCTCCACACCTGCCAGGCCCTCTGGGTCCTCCCCGCACGCACACCCGACCGGAAGGAGACCGGACAGTGACCCGCAACTTCGACTGGATGGAACAGGCCTCCTGCGCCCAGACAGACCCCGAGCTCTTCTTTCCCGACAGCGGGAACGTCGCAGAAGCCCGGAAGGTCTGCCACGCCTGCCCCGTCAAGCTGGACTGCGAGGCCCACACCCAGCTCCTGGAGGAGGGCTTCTCCCGGGACCAGCGCGTCGGAACCTGGGCCGGACAGACCGGTCGGGACCGCTATCGCGCGGCCGACCCCACAGCGCCCCAGCAGACAACTCATGGGCAGATCGTCCACCTCGTCAAGCGCGGCCTGCCCGCCGACACCGTCGCCGACATCGTCGGATGCAGTACCCGCACCGTGTGGCGCGTCGCCAGTCAGCGGCGATCCGACCTCGGGGAGGCGGCATGATCCCCGGGATCCGGGTGGGGCACGGAGCGCGCGAGCACATCGCCATCTCCACCACCCTCACCTTCGCCGACGGCCTCGACCTGATCGCCGTGGAGCGAGTCGTCAACGGCGGCAACGCCGACCTCACCGACGCCGAGAAGGCCGAGGCCGGCCGCAGGCTCCAGGCCCGCGACGTCCCCCAGGCGGAGATCAGCAGACGCATCGGCCTCAGCCTCTCCACCGTCCAGGCCTGGGCGAAGAACGGTTGGGTCGTACCCAGCTCTTCCGTCGAGACCGCGCCCCTGGACATCGGCAACGCCAGCCACGGCCGCTCCGGCTACACGAAGGGCTGCCGCTGCCTCCGCTGCCGCACAGGCGCCCGAGACGCGGCCAGGCAGCGTCGGGCCGCCAAGCGGCAGCAGACCGCCGCCTAGACCACCCACCCGCCAGCCATGATCGAGAGAAGACACCGTGGGAATCCGTCTGATCGTCGAGGTGCTCACCAGCGCACCCCTGGCCCTGACGCACAGGGAGAAGCTCCTCCTCGTCGTCCTGGCCGAGGACGCCAACGACGAGACCCGCGTGACGTGGAACAGCGTCGAGCGCCCCGAGGTCCTCCGCGGCGCCAAACTCAGCCGTTCGCAGCTGTACGCCGTCCTCAAGTCGCTGACCGCCAAGGGGGTCCTGGCGAAGCTCACGGCAGGCCAGAAGAACGGCACCGCCAAATACCAGATTTCCAAGTTCCCCGGCCCTCAGTGTCAGGGATTTCCTGACACTGAGACCACCCCTCAGCGTCCCGAAAACGCTGACACTGAAGCCCCTCAGAGTCCCGGAATCCCTGACACTGACGCGAACGGTCAGCGTCCCGGAAATGCGGACACTGACGCGTCTCAGTGTCAGGAAATCCGGGACGTCAGTGTCCCGGAATCCGGGACCCCTACCCCTCTTAACCCCTCAACTACTACCCCTCTAGCTAGCAAGCAGGAGAGCCAGCCCGACGCACTCGGCCACGGCATCCCAGAAGCCGCCCGCCCACTCGTCGACGGCATCACCGCAGCCGGCATCTACGTCCGCTGGCCCTTCAAGGGCAACAGCTGGTTCCCCGTTCTCGCGCTCATCCAGAAGTCCGGCGTCCCCGCGATGGTCGACCACGCCGTGAAGGCCGCCTCTCGAACCTCCGTCGAGTCGGCCAACTACTTCCTCAAGGGCTGGGGGGAACTCCCGCCCACCCCCGCCCCCGGCACCGAGCGCCCCCGCCTCCACGCCGTCGGCAGCCAGCGCCACAAGCCCTTCGAACCGCCCGCCGACACCTCCGTCTACGCGAACGGATTCTGACCATGCCCGAACCCAGCCCCGCGTTCGGCGGCAACATCACCGACCGCCTCCAGCGCGCACTCGCAGCCCGCGGCCTCGACCAGATCGACCCCGGCCCCATCGACAACACCCCCGCCGAAGACGAGCCCGGCCACCCCGAGTACCACCGGCGCCGACGCGCCGAATGGAACCTCAAGCGATGGGCGGCAGTCACCCCGTACCGCTACCAGCACGCCACCTGCACCCACCCCGCACTCCAGCAGTGGGCCGACAAGGTCGCCGCCGACCCGCGCAGCGCCGGCTTCCTGCTCCTCACCGGCACGTTCGGCACCGGCAAGACCCACGAGTCCTACGGCGCCTTCCGGCGCATCGCCGACGCCGGCCCCGACCGCTACGAAGTCATCGCCACCACCGCGCCCGACATGTACGCCCTGATGCGCCCCGGCGGCAGCGAGCGCGGCACCGAGTACGAAGTGAAGCGGCTCAAGAAGATCCCGCTCCTGCTGATCGATGACCTCGGCACCGAGAAGGTCAGCGAGTTCACCGAGGAAGCCACCTACCGGCTCCTCAACGAGCGGTACAACGAGTCGCTGCCGACGCTCATCACCAGCAACCTGCCGGCCGACTCGCGCGACCAGAAGGGCGTCAAGCAGGGGCCCGACCTCATTGAGAAGCTCGGCGAGCGGATTGCGGACCGGCTTCGGGAGATCACCCGCATCGTCCCGATGGACGGACCCAGCCGGCGGCGGGGTGCCGCATGAGCGACAACGCGCGCATGGCAGACGTCGTCTGCGCCATTGCCCAGCTGGGATACGCCAGCGGCAAGAGCGGCATCGAGATCGCCGAGGGATGGATCGTTCCCCACGTCGAGGCACTCCTCGCCGTCCGTGAAGCCCGAGCCAAGAACCCTGCGGCCTTCCCCGGCTACGGCGAAGGCACAGTCGAGGAGACCGCCCGACGCATCATCGCCCGCCTCCTCGACGCGGTTTGGCGGCCTCCGGACGGCGAATGCCTCGACCTCCCGGAGGCACCTGGTGCCTGACGACTTCACCCCCGAGGACATCGCGGCCATGCGACGCGAGGGCGACCTGTCCAGCTTCCTCCGGGAACAGCTCCGGGCCGGACGCGCCCGCCGCGAGCAGCCCGTCATCCCCGCCCCCAGGCGTCCCACGGGCCGGCCGCCCGGCGCCTGGCCCACCAACGCCACGCCCGTCAGCCAGACGCCCTCACGGCACACCGCAGCCGACTGGACCCGAGCCCTCGACGAGTACCGCCAGTGGCTCACCACCACCAACCACCCCGAGCTCATGGACCAAGGCCAGACCTGCGGCTGCACCGGCTGCACCCCGCCCACCCAGAAGGAGGACCAGTGACCATCCGCCGCAACGCACCGATGCCCGCCGAACTCCGCCACTTCATGCGCGCCGGCCAGCACCCCGCCCGCTCCGTCGCCTGCCCCCACTGCGACGCCGCCCCGCACCGGCCCTGCCGCGTCAAGGCCACCGGCCACCCCCTCCCCGACATCCACCCCGCCCGCCGCTCCGCTTGGGCCGAGACCACCGCCGTCTGCCCCCACTGCCAGGTCGCCCCCGGCACCCCCTGCCACACCGAAGGCATCCCGCTCCCCGACCAGGTCCACGCCCGGCGCTACCTCGTAGCCGAGGAGACGGCCGCGTGAAGATCCGCCCCGACATCGCCGCCCTCGTCCGCGACGGCCACACCGACGCCTCCATCGCCCACCGCCTCAACTGCGGCCGCAGCACCGCCAACGAGAACCGCCGCGCCCTCGCCGCCATCGACCGCCTGTACGCCGAGGAAGTCCCCACCGGGCAGGTCCGCGACTACCGGCCCGACCGCATGCCGACCTCGCCCGCACAGCAGGCCGCCAACCGGGCCACGCTCCTTGAAGCCCTCCGCGCCACCTGATCCTGCCCGTCCCTCTGGGGCCGCCCCCGCACCCGGGCGGCCCCCACCGGGCAACGAACCCGCCCGTTCCGTTGCCGCCTCGCCCCGACGCTGCAACGGAACCCACACCCCGGAGACCCGACATGACCGACCAGCCCACCCGCAAGGCCACCATCACCCTGGACTCCGCTACCAGCGACCGCGAGTTCCCGATCTACCAGATCAGCATCAACGCCATGCGCGACGAGAACCACGGCCACGGCTACCGGCTGATGGGTCCCAAGTACCTCGGCCGGTCCCGGAACCTGCGGACGGTGGAGCTGACGCAGCGGGACGCGGACGAGATCCGTGCCGTGCTGGACGAGGTCTTCCCGCCCGCTTCGCCCACGGCCTGACATGCCGCAGAACGCCCCGCGGTCGAAGTGCGGGGCGGTCTGGACACCTCGACCCTACCCACCGAAGGAGCCACACCATGACCGACCTGCCCATCACCGACGAGATGCCCGACACCTGGGTCCAGGCCCTCACCACCGCCATCGAGGCCCGCGGCCACAAGGTGACCGACTGCCACGAGTCCGCCATCGTCATCAACCTCACCCCCACCACGATGCGCACCCTCGACGCCGACCCGGGCGAGCAGCTCGTTATCGGATGGACCGAGCGGGCCGGCATCGACTGGGGACTTGGCCGCGCCGACCACGTCCCCGACCCGCAGCCCCTCGGCGCCGACACCATCACCGAGGCCGCCGCCCGCACCCACCTCCTCCTCACCACCGGGCGGCCCGCATGAACCGCCACGCCCTCCCCTACGCCGCCGCCTCGCCCGCGTCCCGCTCCTCCTCCTCGACGACCTCGGCTCCGCCAAGGCCACCGAGTGGACCGAGGAGGTCACCTACCGGCTGGTCAACGAGCGGTACAACGCCTGCCGACCGACCATCTACACCTCGAACCTTCCCGCTCGTGCCGTCCTCGACGAGCAGGGCCGTCCGCTCGGTCCGGACCTCACCACCGCCCTCGGCGAGCGGATCGTGTCCCGGCTGTCGGAGGACACCACCGTCGTCGCCATGACCGGCACCGACCGCCGCCGCCGAGGCGCCGCGTGACGCCGGCCCGGCGGCTGGCCGCCACCCGCGCCCTCCTCGACCAGCCGCCCGTCACCCCCGTCCCCGGACAGCTCGCCATCCCCGCCGCCGCCGTCGCCGACATCGAGGCCGCCCTCGACGACGCCGACCGCCTCGGCGAAACCGGCCACGCCCGCGCCGAACGCGCCGCCCTCTACCTCGCCTCGTCCGGTTGGACCATCACCCCCGCCCGCTGACCGCCACCACACCCAGGAGAACCCCGTGATCATCGCCATGTACACCTACCTCGTCGAACGCAACGACGACACCGCCCCCGACCGTCGTGCCCTCAGCGGCGGATGGGCCCCGGCCCGCCGCAACGCCCCCACCGAGGCCATCGCCATCGACATCGCCCAGGAAACCCGCCTGGCGCACAACTACTTCGGGCCGCTGCGGGTGTCCCTGTGGCCGCAGCAGGCTGACGAGCCGCACCCCATGGCCCGCTTCGAGCCGGCACCCGCCCACGCCGAGACCTTCGACTACGCCGCGGTGCCCACCCGACCCGGCGCCTGACATGCCGCAGACCGCCCCGCTCGTCGCAACCAAGCGGGGCGGTCTGGACACCTCGACCCTACCCACCGAAGGAGCAACACCCATGGCCCACCTCTGGGAGATCGACCACCCGTACTACTGCCAGGAAGGCAACTACTTCAAGAGCGGCCAGCACACGCTGTTCGCCTCGTGGACGGACTTCACCGAGGAGACGCTCTTCTACCGCGGAGACCGGGACCAGAACCTGCTCATCCGCTGGGACTGGCGCAAGCCCGGCCACTACGAGTGGGAGGGCGAAGAGACGCTGCTGCTGTTCTTCGTCCTCCAGCGCAAAGCGTGGCTGTGCTCGGTGGAGATGCCCGTTACCGAAGTCGACGAGTCGGCTATCCACGCGTGGCTGACCGAGTGCGCTCAGACCATGCGTGCCACGTGGGAGCCGCTTCTCGACGCGCTCCAGCCCGCCGCCTGACCCCCCGCCCTGCTGCCGGGCCGCACACCACGGCCCGGCCCACCCAAGGAGCCACCACGTGACCCTCGACGAACTCATCACCACCCTCGACGCGGCCGACCCCACCCTCGTCCTCCCGCACGGCTTCACCAACCCGCACTCCTACCGCGGCTACTACGAAGAGCTGGCTTTCGAGCCCGCCACCAACGTGAGCGTCGCCGACATGCTGGCCGACGCCCGCAGCGCCCTCGGAACCACCTTCACGGGCTGGAAGGGCGGCGAGTTCACCATGCGCGGCTACACCGACTGCTGGCTCGCTCAGGAAGGCAGTGCGGGAGGCGAGACCCTCGGCCCGTTGCTGCTGCAGTTCATGCTCTCCGCCGGGATCCAGGACGCCGCCCACCAGGCCAGCGGACAGCAGCCGGACCCGGGTGTCTTTGAGGCAGCCATGGACAGCGAGGCCGACCCCAAAGCCGCCTCAAAGGACACCGCGCACTGCTGCGGCAACTGCGACGGCATCGATCCGGACACCTGCCTCACCAACCCGAACCGGCCGAAGCAGCCCCCGATGGACCCGGCCGCGATTCTCGGCATCGCACCCGACTACTCCGAAGCCGCCCCCGCTGCCGGGCTGGACGACAACCAGCCGGCCACCGAAGCCCACCCGCCCACCACCGGCTACGCCGTCGAGGTCCACTCCACCGACGGGTGGACCCAGATCACCGCCATCTTCGACACCCTCGTCGCCACCCGACAGCAGCGCACGCGCCTCCGCGCGAAGGTCGGCACCAGGCCCATGCGGATCATCTGCGAGACCACCACCCGCGCCGTCGTGGAGGACGAAACCCGATGACCCAGCCCAGCCCCGCCGACGAACTCCGGGCCGCCGCCGAGAAGCTGCGCGATTACACCAGCACGACCAGCCCCGCGCCCTGGCATGTGAACCAGTGGGACAACGTCGAGACCGCCGGCCGTGAGGAGATGGCCGAGGTCTGGCCCCTCCAAGCCAACCCCAGCGCCAACGCCACGTACATCGCTCTCATGCACCCCGGCGTCGGCACGGCTCTCGCCGACCTCCTCGACGACCAGGCCGATGGCGACGACGAAGGCGTCATCAACCCCTGGGCCCTCGCGGTGGCCCGCGCCCTGAACGGAGAAGCCCAGTGACCACCCCCGCCCACCCGCTCCGCGCCAAGCACGCCGGAACAGACCCCGTCCACGCCGCCCGCTCCATCCTCGCCGGCGGCCACAACACCGCCTGCCTCATCTGGCTCGACCCCAAGGCACCTCACCAGTGGCTGCCCGACACCACCCCCGTCACCTGCGCGGCCTGTGAGCGGGCCCTCGCCCGGAAGGCCAACCGATGACTCAGCCCACGCCCACCATCCACTGCTCCACCCCCGGCTGCACCAACACCGCCACCCACCCCGACGCCCACACCATCGCCGACGTCCGCCGCCTCAACCGGGCCTGGCGGCAGCGCGCCGGCGGTCGCGACCTGTGCCCCGACTGCTGGAAGGCCGGACGGCGATGACCCAGCCCGAGCCCACTCAGACCCGGCACACCGTCGACGACGACCTCGCCTGGACCCGCGAACAGCTCCTCGCCGCCCAGCAGGAAGCCACCGACGCCGTCACCCGCGCCGAGAAGGCCGAGCGGGCCGTCGACCACCTCGCCGACCGCTACCGAGGCGCCGAAGCTGCCCGGGACACGTGGGCTGCCGAAGCCGCCACGCAGAACCTCCGCGCCGAGCGGGCCGAGGCCGAGAGGGACCGCTACAGGTTCTGCTGGAACAGCGCCCGGGACCGAGCCCAAGCCCTTGGCGAAGGCGTCCTCCGCCACGTCGCCAACCGCGACCCATGGAAGCGCCAGGCACTGGAGCAGCAGCAGCGTGCCGAGCGGGCCGAGGCCGCCCTCGACGCCGTCCGCGCCGTCCTCGCCGACTGGGAGGGCTCCGACATCAGCTACAGCAACTTCGCCAGCGCCATCCGCGCCGCCATCGACGCGCACACCACCGGGCCGACCACCACCTGACCACCCACAAACCCCTGACAAACCCTGGGGCGCGCTACCCGCGGCGCGCCCCACCCAGCTCAGGAAGGACTGCCGTGATCGTCGAACAGCCACCCCTCTGGCCCGACGGCTGGGAACACGAAGCCGACGCCAAAGCCGGCACCCACCGCCAGCCCCGCCGCTGGGCCCGGTCCGTACCCACCGACCACGGCCGGCCCTGCACCCGGCCCCAGATACCCCACCGCCGCGTCGTCAACGTCATCAGGAGCCTGTGATGAGTGGACCCGCACGACAGCCTCTGACCCGCCGCCAAGCCGAAGTCCTCACCGCAGCCGCCGACGGCTCCACCCTCACCGTTGTGGCCCAGCGGCTCGGAACAACCCGCGAGCAGGTCGCCGCTCGACTCTCCGAGGCGTACCGCCGACTGGACGTCGCCTGGATGGAACGAAGCGATCGCCGGCCAGCAGCGGTCCGTGTGGCCCGGAAGCGGGGACTGATCCCCGCCGAGACGCAAGGGGAGGCAGCGTGAACCCCAACTCGACCCCGCCAGGGGGCCTGAGCGCCCGCGAGGCGGCCGAACGAGGCGAGAAGGCAGTCCGCGACGTCGGCGCGACGCCAGGCCCGCAGACGGCCGCTCAGGACGCTGACCCCCGCGCCGTCCTCCTCGACACCATCTCCACCGCCCTCAACGCCGCCGGCTACTGGCTCCCCGCCGACGGCAAACAGGCCATCGTCGCCGCTGTACTTGCCGTCCAGGGCGAGCAGTCCGACACCCCCGCCTGACCGCCCCGCCCGCACCAGCACCGCTGCAAGGAGACCGCCGTGAACGACCTCGACACCTGCCTCCGCTGCCGCCGCGAGCTCCGCGACCACGAGGCCGGCCGCTACCTGTGCAACCACTGCGAGGACCGGGTGGCTGTTCATCTCGGAGCTATCCCCGGCCTGTTCGTCCAGCTCGACCAGCACCTCGCCCGCGGCAGCAGCAGCGGCCCGACTGTCTCCGGCAGCAAGACTGCGCCTGCCCCGCTCCGCATCGGCATCCTCGACATGCAGACCGAACGCGGCCCCATCCTCGCACCGCTGGAAACCTGGGTGCGTGACTGGGAGGAAGCCGGATACGCCGAGGTCAACGAGGCCGGCACCGCCACCGACAGGGTCACCCACGCCTGCCGGACGCTGCGGTTCAACCTCTCCCGCGCCGCCGCCCAGCATCCGGCGATCGACGAAGCAGCCGACGAGATCGCCTCGATCTGGCGCATGCTCAGCCGCACCGTCACCGGCGAGACCGCGCCCCGCCGCATCGCCGTCACCTGCCCCTGCGAGCAGACCCTCCGCATCACCCTCGACACCCGCGGCGAAACCTGCCCCCGATGCGGCGCCGAGTACGGACACAGCGAAGTGCTGCGACTGCCGTTGGCGGACAGGCGGGCCGCGGCGTGAACGACCGACGGCCGATCGAACGCGTCTGCAACACGATCCCGATACGGACCGACCGCAACGGTCGCGCCTGGATCAAGGCCTCCGACGTCGCCCTACTTCTCCGCGCCATCGCGAGAGGCTGCCGCGAACACGGCGGTAACCCCGACTGCGACCTCCTCACCACCGCAGCAGCCATCGACACCGAAGCCGACACCATCGCATGCCGAGCCATCATGCAAACCCGGTGACCTACTCCGCAGGCAGCCGCCGCGCCAGCTCCGACGCGAGCTGGCCAGCCGCCGCACCCTTCTCAAAGTCGTCGTGGAAGCGCAACAACAGCTCGACATACAGCAACAGCTCAATCAGCCTGTGAGCCTCGGCGGCGGTGAGAAGCGGCAAGCGGGGGCCAGTCGGGTAGCTGCCGATGACGGGCTCAGAGGTATCCACGACAAGAGCAACGCGCACGGTTGCGAACAGGCACTACTAGGACCGCCACACGATCGTGTGGCGGTCCCCCGTATGGGGCGCCACTGCACGCATGCCACGCACGATGGTCATGCGTCAGCCAAGCGCTCCGCTTCGTCTTCCAACTCCGCCGCTAGCGAGTCGAACAGCTCGCGCACGGACTGCAAGGACGAGTGCAGTTGCTCGCTCCTACGCTCGGACGACTCTTGAGCTAGCAACCTCACGACCTTGCTCCTCTGGAAGAAGAACTGCCGAGAGGGATCATCACGCCGTAGCAAGGCGGCTCGGACCAGCCAGTGATGCAGACGAAGACTGCTGGCATGGCGAGTTAGGCGCCGAGTCGGAGCAACCAACTCCCCAGCCCCATAGACCAGGCACGCCTCAGGCAAGGAGCCCATATCAACCTGTCCGGAACCCTCCAGCCAAGCCATGGTCGATCGAAACAGAGGCTCGTCTTGCTCGACGGCCTCGGTGATCTCCGGCTCAACGGATTCTTCAGCAGCCTCCGCCACCGTCAGCCCGCGTGCAACCTCGGCGGGCACTTCAGCCTCGGCAGGTGTGTTCCGTGGAGTGAAGCTGATGTTGAGGTCAGCATCCAAGGCGTCCGCCAGCCGGCGCAGCAGCGGCAGCGTCGGCACGGTGCCGCCACCCTCAATACGGGAAATCGCCGGCTGCTTCATGCCCGCACGTTCCGCTAGCGCCGTCTGCGTCAGCCCCAGCTTGGTACGCAGGTCATAGACCATCTGCCCCAGCATGAATGCGAGGCGTGCATCCTGGTGGGCCTTCTCGTACTCATCCGTGTCGGCGGAAGCGAGCCGCTGGGAGCGGACTGACCTCCAACTAGTGTGGTTCACGCCTACTCTCCCTTCTTGGTCGCGCGGCTGTACTCGTGAGTGGCCTCACCTGCGTGCCGGGCCTCGCACGCGGCCTGCGCAGCGATCGCGCGGGCCACCTCGGCCTTCTCGTTCATCTTCGTCTTGCGGAAGTGCGTCAAGAGCACGATCCGTTTCCCAGGGGCCACCCAGTACGAGACCCGGTGCGCCTGCGTGCCCAGGTTGAAGCGGAGCTCCCACGTCTTGCCGCCGAGGTGCTTGCAGTACGGGCCGCGCAGGGTCTCGACCTGCTCGGCCAGCATCCCGACCGCGAAATCCACGTGAGCGTGATGCCTGTCGATGAGACCAGTCATCCAGGAGACCACTTCGGGCTCCGCCTCCACCGCATACAGCTCCACCATACCTTTCATGGTATATACCTCGAAAGATATACCCCAAACCTGCAGGTCACAAGCCGATCATGGCGAGACATCTGCGACCGGGTAGCACGACGAAGCCCGCCACCTCACGGTGGCGGGCTCGTTTGCGTGCGGCGTCAGGCGCCAAGCGTCTCGTCGAGGTACTCCTGCACTGGCCCGAACAGCCCCCACGGCACGTAGTCGGGGATCTCGTCCAGCCGGATCCACGCGACCTCGGCCAGCTCCTCCTCGTCGGCGACCCTGGCGTCGCCACCGACGACCTCGCAGGCGACATAGGACATGTGCCGGCCGGTCTGCGGGTGCACGCGCTCACCGAGCGACCGGACCGCCTTCACCTCCAGGTCGACCTCCTCGGCCGTCTCCCGGACCGCGGCCTGCTCGGCGGTCTCCCCGGCCTCGATGCCGCCGCCCGGGAACGCCCACAGCAGCTTCCCCTCCCGCTCCCGGCGCCTGATCATCAAGACACGGTCGTCCCTCGTGATGATGGCCGTGGAGATGCCCTGCTCAGTCGTCTGCTCGGTCACGCCAGTGCCTCCAGGATCGGCGGGTAGATCTGCTGCTCAGGGATGAAACGGGTCAGGTCAGCGCGCGGCACCCAAGCCACGTCGCTGTTCTCGTCGGGGTCTCGATTCTCGGCCTCGCCCATCAGGTGCTCCGCGAGGAAGTAGTCGACTAGGACCCCTGTCCGGGGGTGCACGCGTTCGCCGAGCCGTTGCCGGACCGCACACCGCACGCCGGTCTCCGCTCGGGTCTCCTCGACGGCGACCACCTCGGCCTTGCGGCCGGGCTTCACCGTGCCAGCTGGGAACTGCCAGGTGAGGGCATCGTCGCCCCGTCGGCAGACCAGGAGCACATCGGCGCCCCTGGTTACGACCGCGACCGCCACGCGGAAAGCCTGCGCCTGAGCGGCACTTGGGGTCGGGCGGGATAAGGCGGCAAAGCGACGGATCACCGATGCGGGGGCCCTTTCGTAGGCGGTGTCGAGGAGCTGCTGGGTGTCGTTCTTCGGGATCTTGTCCGGTGCACTGTGCCAGCTGGCCACCGTGCGGACCCCAACATCGAGGTGCTCGGCGAACTGCTCGTTGGTCATCCGGAGAGCCTGCTGCAGGGCGCACGCCGTGCGGCCAGTCCAGGTCACGACTTCCACTGTCCGCCCCTCGCGAGATCGAATCCGAGATCTTGCACTGTCGCTGCGCTCGCGCTGCATCGGCATCGCACTGGGCGGCCATGGCTTGAGTGCCTCCATGCCGGTTGACTTTCAGGCATGAGGAAAACGCTGCTACCGAGAGGCGCGCGAGATCTGCTCCGCTCGCGAGCCGGTGACCCCAAGGAGCACCCCCACCTGGTTCCAGGAGCGACCTTCGTGGAGCTCCATCACCGCGTCGGCCTTGGCCTTCTTGATGTCCGAGGCAAGGAGCTTGCCGAGCTCGTCGAGCTTCTTGAAGCGGTCGGCAGGGCCATCGGTCAGAGCGGCCAGATCGCTGATCAGCGCCGCGCGCTGCTGCTCGAGGAGTTCGGTCATGAGGTGAGCGTAGGGAACTTCTCGACTCGCTACAAGCTTCTGCTTGACGGGGATTCGCGAGAGCCCTACTGTCTTCCTCAGCGACAGGCTCCAAGCAAACGCTTGAAGTTGGTCATAGCCCACTCTCACCGGACCCAGTCCGCGGGCGACATCACAACAGAACAGAACGGGCCGGACACTGCGACTCTCACATCGCAGGCCGGCCCCACCACGAGGAATCTCTGAAGGGTCACCCTCATGGCTACGCAGAAGTCTAGCGGCACCCGTGTGCCCGCTGCCTCGAACACCCTCACCGTCGACCGCCTCCTCTCGGCCCCGCTGTCGGAGCTGCTGGCGGAGGTAGGCGCCGAGCTGATCGACGCCCCGGCGACCGACGAGGCCCTCGGCCGGATCGAGGGCCGCCTCGGCGCCGCCCGTCTGACGATGCCGACCGGCCGCTCGGCTTTCGAGCGCGACACCGTGATCCGCATCCTCGTCGGCAAGCTGGCCGGCGCCCCGATGCGCCCGGTCCCGCCGTCGCTGGATGTCCGCACCTACGGCGGTGCGAAGTGACCGCCCCCGCGGTTGAGGCCGCCACCGTCCCGGCTCCGCGTCGTCTGATCGCGGTCGGCCGCAAGAAGGGCAGCGGGTCGATCGTGATGGAGTACCCGCCGATGTCCGAGGCCGACAAGGCCGCGCACGCCGCCGCCTCCTTTGTCCGCAAGGGTCGGTGATCGCCGTGTCGGACATCGCCGAGCAGCAGGCCGCCGAGGCTCTCGCCCAGCAGCGGATCCAGGCCGCCATGCAGGCTGCCGCCGACGCCGAGGCCGCTCGCCAGGCCCGGCTCGCCGCCGAAGCCCAGCGCTAGCACCCCCTCCTCTTCCGGACAGGCCGCCGTGCGGCGCGCCTGGACCGCCCCCAAGCCACAGCCAGGGAGACACCCATGTCCCGCTCGGAACCCAAGGCGGAGATTGACGTCGTGGTCATCTCCTTCGGGTACGGCCACGAGGCCGCCCCCGACGCCACGATCACCCTCGACCTGCGGCACGCGTTCCGTGACCCGCACGTCGACCCCCGGCTCCGCTACATGACCGCTGTCGACCGTCCGGTCCGCAAGGCCGTCCTGCGTACCCCGGGTATCCGGGCGCTGCTCAAGGCGACCGTGGGCCAGGTCCTCGCCTTCCGCAAGGGCCCGTCCGCCGGCCAGGTCGTCGTCGCCGTTGGATGCGTCGGCGGCCGGCACAGGAGCGCGACGACTGCCCACTACCTCGCCCGCCGTCTGCGCCGCCGCGGCCTGTTGGTCGATGTGCAGCACAGGGACCTGGCGAAGCCGGTTCTCACCCGCTAGCCCCGTCCATCCCCCTCTAGCCGCCGGGGCCGGCGGTCCATCCCCCTGCTGCCGGCCCCGGCTACCCACCCCATCCCGCACCTCTGCCACAAGGAGAGATTTGCCATGTCCAAGTCCAGGCTCATCGCCGGCACGACCTACGACTGGATGGTTACCAGCCAGGTCGGCCAGATTCGGCAGGAGCACTGGGGGCACGTCCTCGGATCAGGAGAGACCGAGGACGAGCAGCTCGAGCACATCCGTCGGGTCTGCGCTGAGCGGCGGCATGTCCCCCTCTCGGAGATCCGGATCGTGAGCGCGGTCTTCACTCCGCGCTAGCTGTGGGAGCTCCGACTTCCCCAGCCCCGGACCCGGCGTGACGCTGCCGGATCGAATCCGGCCCGGGGCACTCCACCCGGCCACCCCGCTCACCTGAAGGAGCACGCCATGCCCGCTCTCGTCCTGATCCCGTCCGATGGCCCGTCCGAGCAGCTCGCCGAGGTCGAGGCGTCGGTCCGCGCCGGCGTCATCACCGACTACCTGGCCGCCCTGCGTACCGGCAGCGTCCTCGACCGGTTCGCCGCCGAGTACCTGGCCGAGCGGATCGACGAGTCCACCCCCGACGGCCCGCGGCTTCGCGACGAGCTCGACGCCCTCCGCAACCTCGCCGCCTGATGGTCACCGCCGACCAGGCACTCGCCGCGGCCTGCGCAGGCCTCGCCGTCCTGTCGGTCAAGCAGCAGCAGGGAGACCCGGAAGCCGGCGCCCAGATCGAAGCCCTGAACGATGCCGCCGCCCTGATCGCCCGAGACATTCGAGAGGAGTCCCAGTGAGCAACGTGTGGCGTGACGCCCGCACGATCGCCGACCTCGGTCAGAACATGGCCGGTTGGCTGGAGGGCCGGATTTCGTCCTGGCCCGGGTACGACGGCCCGTTCGGGCAGGAGGAGACGGGTGGCGCCCGTCATCTCGTCCCCACCCTGATCGCCCTGAATCGGGCCGGGTTCGTCACCGTCGCCTCCCAGCCCGGCGAGATCGGCGGCGGCTACCGGCAGCGGGCCTGCGTCGAAGGTGTCGTCCACGACCACAGCCCGCTCCTCGACCGGCTCCTCGCCTTGCAGGACCAGGGGCTGACCGTGGTCCGCGGCTGGCCGAAGCGCCAGATCGTCCTCACCGAGGACGCCCGCCGCCCGGTCACCACGATCGGCGGCTGGCGGATGCGCCGTAACGACATCCACGCCACGTGGCGCGGAGTGGGCAGTCAGGCACTTCGCGAGCTGAAGGAGCACGGCGCCAGGCTCCACATCATCGATACCGAATGGGGCCGCGACGACCGGCTGTGGCCCGCGCTGGCGGGAGCGGTCCGGTGAGCCTCGGCTGGCTGATCGGCCTCACCCGCGCCAGGGTCTTCCTGATCTTCACCGGTCTGGCATGGCTCGTCGGCCTTCAGGTCCCGTTCCTCACCCGCCTCGCCCTCGTCCTCCTCGCCGCCGTCGCGGTCGCCTTCGACGGCTTCCTCGACAACCAGCGCACCCGCACCCCCACCCAGACCACCACCATCCCGCCGCAGCGCACCCCCGCCTAACCCGGAAGGAAGCGATCACCGTGAGCATCACGCCCCTCGACAAGGTCAACGGCCACGTGCTGCCCGAGACCTCGCACGCCGAGTCGTGGGCGCGGGCCGGCATTGCAGACGCCGAAGCCGAGAAGATCCGCGCACTCACCGCCGCCGAGGTGGAAGACCGCCGGATCAAGGCCGAAGCCGAAGCCGACGCCATCCGCATCAAGGCCACCGAGGAAGCCGTGCGGCAGCGTCTCGCCAACGAGCGAGCCGCGCTCCGCTTCGAGCGAGAGAAGGCCACCGAACTCGCGAAGATCGCCGAGGCAAACCGGAAGAAGGAAGCCGAGGAACGCGCCGCAGCCGAAGAGCGAGAGCAGGCCGAAGCCGCCAAGCAAGCCGAAGCCGCCACCGCCCAGGCCGTCGAGACCGCCACCGGCCGCTGGAGGAACACCGCCAAGGGCTTCTACGCCCTGTGCGCCGCCGTCGCCCTCCCCGTCCAGATGGCCGCCTTCTACAAGCCCGACGCCAAGTACCTCCTCGTCGCCCCGGTCTTCATCGAGGTGATCGCCCTCGTCGCCCTCGTCGGCGCCGCCGCCGCAGTCACTGCCGGGCGCCCGCACTGGCACTACCGGCTCGTCGCCTGGGGCGGCGCGCTCACCGCCGCAACGATCAACATCGTGCACGGCCTGGAGGCGTTCGACCCGGCCACCGCGTTCGGTACCGCGCTCGCCTCGATCGCCGGCCCCGGCATGTGGGACCTCCACGAGCACGGCCGCATCGCCCGCCGCGACGGCACCCTCACCTGGCGGCAACGACGCGCCGAGGAGAAGGCCTGCCGCAAGGCAGCCGCCGAGAAGTCGGCTGCGGACAAGCAGGCAGCGGCTGAGCAGGAGGCCGCACGCAAGGCGGCCGAGGAGCGGGACCAGGAGTTGGCCACCCAGCGCGAGAAGCACTTCCCGAAGGTGTGGCAGCACGCCGTCAAGCTCGCGGCCGCGCTCGGCGAGACCACCGTCACCGACGCTGTCTGGAAGCGCGCGCACAACGACATCGAAGGCACCGACCCGAGCGAGTCCGTCGACATCATCCGCGGCCGCAACGCAGCCGCCCGGCGCGTCCTCGCGGCCCGCTCCGAAGCCCCCGGCGAGAAGCCCGTCAAGGTCACGAACGCCCAGCGTGCGCCTCAAATGCCCCCTGCCCGGCACCCGGGCCCGAAGGCTCGTGCCACGCGCCGCGCCGGAGACACCCCGAAGTACGCGGCAGTCGCCCGCCGGCAGGCAGCGATCACCGCCCGCGAGGCCGCCAAGAAGGAGGAGCAGTGACCACCGCCACCCACGCCGAGCAGAGCGCCGAGCGGCCCACGCTCACGATCGTCAAGGACAACGGCGGCACCCCCGTCGAGGGCACGGTCGTCGAGCACCAGGGCACCGTCGTTGCCCGGCCCGCGTGGGCCGTGTCCGCCGCCGAGCGGGCCCAGCTCGCCCGGCGCCACGCCCTGACGAACTGGGGCTACCTGCCCTGGACCGCCCGCGGCTACTGGCGCCTCGCCGCCCGCTGGACCGACGGCTGGCGCGACGACTACCCGCAGATGATCCACACCGCCCGTGCCGACCTCAAGGCCGCCAAAGGCGACGCCGACTTCGAACAGAGCGCCAAGCGCACCGTGCAGCGCCTCCGCCAGGAGTACACCCACCACCGGCTTGTCTACGGCGCGAAAACCGGCGCCTGGATGGCCACCACCGGCACCGCCAGCGCCGTCGGCGTCGCCGCCGGCGGAGTATGGACCAGCCTCCTCCTCGGCATCGCCACCGTCGCCTACGGAGCCTGGCATGGCCGGCCCGCCATCATCGCCGCCGAGGACGACCCCGGCCGCATCGAGATCCTCGCCGAGGAAGGCGCGCCGTTCCCGATCGCGGACGCCACCAGCCGCACCGAAGCCGCCGAATGTGTCCGCCGCGCCCTCGTCTCCGAAGGCATCGCGGTCGCCGAGGTCGAGGCCGGCCGCCGCTACGACTGGGGCTGGGAAATCAACGTCCGCCTCCAGAAGGGCACCCCCGCCGACCTCATCGCCAAGGCCGGCGACCTGGAAACCCCGCTCGACCTGCCCGTCGACGGCCTCCTCTGCCAGCCGCTGCGCGCCAGCCGGGCCCGCGCCACCCTCCGACTCGTCGAAGGCGACCCGTTCGTGAAGATGCCGCCCCTGCCCGACCGGGCCCCCAACAGCGGCCGTCTGCGCGACAAGGCCCTGCTCGCCCTGCGCATGGACGGCCAGCCCACCGAACTGTCGTTCCTGGGCCTGCACTTCATCGTGATCGCCTCGTCCGGCGGCGGGAAGTCCGTCACCATGCGGTCCATCGGTGACGTCCTCACTGCCTGCGAGGACGTCGTCGTCATCGACCTCGACCCGGGCGGCAACGGGCTCGAACCCCTCGCGGAAGCCGTGGGCGTGCGAGTCGTCGGTGCGGACCAGATGCACGTCATCGAAGCCGTCCTGGAGAAGCTCCTCAAGGTCGCCAAGGCGCGGGCGACACTCCTCGGCAAGCTCGGCATGGGCGACAACTGGGTCCCGTCCTGGGACTATCCGGCGATCGTCGCGCTCATCGACGAGTACCCGCAGCTGTCCCCGAAGGCCAAAGCGCTCGTCGTCGCGATCCTCCGCGTTGGGCGCAAGGCATGCGTCCAGGTCGGTCTCGCCGCCCAGGAAGCAACGAAGGACTCGATCGGCGCCGCGATCGCCGACAGCATCGCCCTCAAGATTGTCGGTCCGGCCCGGCACCAGGACATCGTCCAGGTCTGCGGCGCCGGAGCGGGCGCCAACGGCTACAGGCCCGACCGCCTGCACCCCGCCCAGGGCGAGGACCCGGCCGACGCCGGCAAGGCGTACATCATGGGCGCCGGCCAACGCGACCCGCTCATCCACAAGTTCATCTCCATGACCCCCGCTGAGTGCAAGGAGCGCGCGGCGGCCCGCGCCGCCGCCGGACGCCCCTGGATCGACGACATCTCCCTCAAGGCCGCCGGTGTCACCTTCGACGACCTCCACACCGTCAAGCCCCGCATCGAACTCCCCGAGGCCGTCGAACTCGCCCGGCTCGCGTTCACCGCCAACAACGACCCCGAGCGCATGACCAGCGAGGAGATCTACGACTACGTCTCCTCCGCCTCCGAGACCTGGGCGCCGCAGGACGACGAAGAGCCGAAGCAGGCCCTCGCCCGCTTCCAGGAGGCCCTCCGCAAGCAGGCCGCCCAGCTCGACCCGCACGCCGACATGAAGACCAAGCAGTGGCGTGGAGGCCGCGGCTACTACCTCTCCACGATCGAAGCCCTCACCGCCGGATTGCTCGTCTAAACGGCCTCTGGTGGGTGTGACGTCGCAGGTCACGGCCGTGACGCACCCCGTGACGGGGGCGTGACGACCCCCTCCAGGCCGTGACGCGTCACACCCCCGTCACACCCCCACACAACGCCCTGACCTGCAGCGTCACGGGCCGTACCAGGCCGTGCCACGCCCCATATGCGAAGAACATCCCGACCTGAAAGGAGACCCCGACATGCCCCTCAAGCCCCACTACCAGCCCACCCGCGCCGACGCCGCCGAGCTCGCACGGGACGCCCAGCCCGGTGACCGGCTCTACGCCCTCAACGGCGAGTTCATCGTCACCGACGACACCAGCCCCGCCTTCGGCAGCCACCTCGTCCGGCCCATCGACGCCGCTGGCCCCGGCTCCATCACCCTCGCCCAACTCCTCGCCCGCTGCGGCGGCATCTTCACCCAGCCCCCCACCCACGCCTGACCACCCCCGAAAGGACCCGACATGAAGACCACCTACCACGCCACCCGAGGCGACAAGAAGGCCCTCTGCCGCGACGCCAAGCCCGGCACCCCCCTCTACGTCATCCACGACCACGTCGCCATCAAGGGCGAGCCCAGCACCACCTACACCGAATGGATCGTCACCGACGACACCATGCCCTTCACCGGCAACCGCATCGCCCAGAACCCCACCAGCGGCGCCACCATCCCCGTGCCCTCCCTCCTCGCACAGGAACGCGCCGTGCACACCGCCCGGCCCGCCGGCATCCCCAACCGGGCAGCCATGGTCACCCACGAGACCTACAGCGCCGCCGCCCACCAGGCCGCCCAGAAGGTCGCCAACAAGCACGCCGAGGACGCCGCCAAGGCCCTCATCCGCCGCTACGCCGGAAGCCGCTGAGCCTGACGGCTGCCTGTCCGCCCCCGCCGCCACCACGGATCGGGGACGGGCAGGGAGCCGGGACAGACCCGGACCAACCACAGACCAGCAGGAGGACCCCATGTTCGGACGCAAGGCCGCCGCCGCCCTCGATAACGCAGCAGCCGCTCTCCACGACACCGGCAAGAAGGTCGCCGGAAACGCCGGCGGGCGAGTTGGCGACACCATCGCCAACGCCGTCCTGGCCCCCATCCGCAACCAGATCAACGCGAGCTGCACCAACTGCAGCCGCGGCAAGTGCAAGAAGCACTGACCCGAGACAACACGCCATGAACGGGGCGCCCCCTCCGCCTGGCAGCAACGGGAGCGCCCCACCCCACCCGCACACCCACGTACAGGAGGACTTCGAGATGACCACGACCATGCCCCTCACAGCAACCCCACCCAGGGCATTACCCGTTGACGCGGCCGCGCTCATCGCCTCCATCGAGGCCTACCTCGCCGAACAGGCCCCGAAGACCGCGCACCCGCTCGTCACCAAGACCACCGCCCAGCTCGTTGCCGAAGCCCTCGCCACGCTGGAGGCCGCCACCGAGCAAGCCACCCCGGCCCTGGCCGCCCCGCGGCGGCTGTGGCGGATCATCCCCGACTGGGCCCTCGCTCTGACCCCTGCCCGCCGGCTCCACGGCGCCGGCCGCCAGATCACCGTCCAGCAGCACCTCGAACTCACCGCACTCGTCATCCAGCAGTACGGACACCACCGCGGCGGACTCCGCTCCCGAGGGGGGCGTCGGTGCATTCTCGGCGCGCAAGCCGTCCTCTACCGACTCGGCTACGGCGACGAACACACAGCCCAGGCCGCAGGAGCCCGCCTCCAGAACGCCCTCCGGCGGCGCGGCATCAACGAGCCCTACCACCGATGGAACGACCGGTCCGAACGCACCCTTGACGACATCCTGCACCTGATCCACAGCGCCGCTGCCCACGAGGTGGCCCAGTGAGCGTCACGACCACAGCAGACGTCCAGCGAGCCCTCGGCTTCACCGACGCGCAGTACATCGCTTGGACGGCGATCCACGAGATCGGACACGCCGTCGCCGGCGAAGCCGCCGGAATGAAGGTGCGGAAGATCGAGATCAACGCCAGGAAGGGCAGAATCCACGGAGGGCGGGTCGTGTGCGCACCGAATCACGACATCCACGCTAACCTCGTCTGCGCTCACGGCGGGCACATTGCCCAAGACCTCTGGATGCGTCAGTACGGGCTGATCACCAGCCACCGCCTGAGCATCTCCCGCACATCCTCCCGAGCCGACCTGGACAAGGTCGCCCAGTACCAGCCCAACCCCCAGGCCGGCATCCAGGCCGAAGACGACGCCCGCCGACTCCTAGGCGCGTCCTGGCCGCGAGTCATCCGGGCCACCAACGTCCTCATGGCCGAGGCGAAACTCTCAGGGCGGCAGCTGGCCCGCATCCGCTAACCCACCGCCAACGGCCACGCCAAGGAGCGGTGATAGCGGCGAGGAGCCCGGAGACCTCTGCGGCCGGTGCATCGCCGCCCTCGCACGACAGCAGCGAGAAGGCGCGCAGCAGATCAGTAGTTGTCAGGCCGAGCAGCCATATGTCACACTGCCCCCATCCGGATACCAGTGTGTCCGCCGCTACTTAGAGCCCCCAGCATCCGCCGGGGGCTTTCTGCATGTCAGGGGGCGTCATGGACCCGACCGAGCTCTACCCCACGGATCTCGTCTACGCCCACGAAGCCTCGGCCGCCACCGGCGTGCCTGAGCCCGTCATCCGGAAATGGGCCTCGCGCGGGAAGGTCGCCCGCTACGAAGGCGACCCCCGCCAGTACTCCGGTCAAGGCCACGAGTACAAGACCATGTACGCGCTCCCCGAGATAGAGGCGCTGGCCGCCCGGTACAAGCCCACACCTCAGCGGGCCCGAGCCGCCTGATCCACCCCCGCGAGAGGAGCCGACGATGTCGAACCTCGTCTTCAACACCGCCCTGGGACGCGTCGCGGCCCTCGCTGCCCTCCCGGCAGCCAACGACGCCCTCGTCGCAGTCCCTCTCGAAGCGACCGGCCTCGTCACCGACACGACGATGCGCGACTACGACGACCTCGCATCCCTTCTCGCCGGCGCCTCCAACGAGCAGACGACGATGGGCCGCAAGACCCTCACGGGTGTCACCGTCACCGTCGACGACGCCAACGACCGGGTGGCCGTCGACTGCGCCGACATTACGTGGACCGCCGCGACCGGCAACGCGGTCGGCGCCGTCGTCATCTGCTACGACCCCGACACGACAGGCGGCACCGACGCCGACCTCGTACCGCTGACGAAGCACGACGTGTCGCTGACCCCGGACGGGAACTCGTTCACCCTGAGCGTCGCCGACTTCTACCGCGCGACCTCCACCGCGTGACGGCCGGCTCACCGACGGAGGCGGGAGGTCGCCATGGCAGCCTTCGCTGACGACTTCAACCGCCCCAACTCCACCGACCTCGGCGCCGGCTGGGTCCAGGTCAGCGGCTTCTGGTCGATCGTCTCCAACCAGCTGTCCCCGGGCTCGGACGGCGGCACGATCATTCTGCGGGCGGCCAGCCCCATGGACAGCAGCGACCACTCCGCCCAGATAACCATCGCCGCCACCACGGCCGCCAGCCACGGCGTGTGGTGTCGCGGGAACTCGAACATCAGCAGCGGCTACCTGTGGCGGAACGACGGCGCGAGCTGGGACCTGTTCAGCGTCGTCAGCGGCACGTTCACCGTCATCGGCTCCTACGCGGCGGCCGCGGCCCCGGGCGACGTCGCCAAGGTCCAGGCCGTCGGGTCGGCGATCAAGGGATTCGTCAACGGTGTCGAGCGGGTCTCGGTCGTCAACACGGCCGTCGCAACGGGCACCAGCGTCGGCCTCCGGTCCACGTCGGCCAGCGCCATCCGGTTCGACGACTTTTCCGCCGCGGACGTGACCGCCGGCGTGGCGCTCGCAGCCGCAGGCGAGACCGACGCGGCCCAGGCGCTGGCCGGCAGCAAGACGACCGCACTCACCGCCTCCTCGGAGGTCGGTTCGGCGCAGGCCCTGGCAGGCGCTAAGGCGCGGCTGCTCGCCACGTCAGTGGCCGCCGAGACCGCGCAAGCCCTCACTGGCGGGACGAGCCGAAGCCTCACGACGGCCGCCGGCGTCGAGACCGCCCAGCCGCTGACCGGCACCAAGACCGCGGTCCTCGGCGTCGCCGTCGAGACCAGCACTGCGAGGCCGCTTGCGGCGGCAGGCGGGGGCGGCGTCGACAGGGTCGTGGCCGGAACACCCCACAGCCTGTGGACGGCAGGACGAACCCGCGCACCCGCCTGGAGCGCCGGGACGCCACGGACGTAAGGGGGCACCGTGGACCGCAGCAGCCTCGAAGAGCTCCTCACCCCGATCAACTCCGCCAGCGACCCCACCTCGTACAGCGTCCGCGTCGCCGTCCTCCTCGACGGCGAGCGGCCCGAAGCCAGCGACTGGCACGTCGCCGAGTGGCGCACCGTCGACGGCGTTCACCACGCTGCGCTGCTCGTCGGGCCCGGAGGTGCCGTAGAGCTAGGGCCAGGCGCCTACCGCGTCTGGGCTGAGATCACTGCCCCACCCGAGAAGCCCGTCGTCGCAAGCCCGCGGTTCAGCATCGACTGAGGTGCGTACCGCATAGGTCACGAAACGGAGACAACGCCTCCAACCCCCACAGCAGCAACAACGATGAGACCTCTCATCACGCAAAGTCCTGGGGGGACCATGCGACGCACCGCCATCGCCGCAACCACCGCGGCCCTCGCCCTCACCCTCGCTGCCTGTACCGGCACCGAGCCCGAGGTCGCCACCAAGCCCGACCCCAAGCCGACCTCGCCCGCAGCCAGCGAAGCGCCCGCCAAAACGACGGAAGCACCCGCGCCGAAGGACGCCGGCCTGGGAGACACCATCACCCTCAAGGGCCTCGAAGACGGGGAGCAGATCTCCGTCACGCTCAAGAAGGTCTCCGACCCGGCTGTCCCGAAGGACGAGTTCTTCAACCCCGACGAAGGCAACCGCTGGATCGGCATCCAGATCGAGATCGTCAACAGCGGCACCGCCGTGTACGACGACAGCCCCAGCAACGGCATGCAAGTCGCCGACGCCGACGGCCAGCGGTTCAACGGCGTCATCGCCGAAATCAAGGCGGGCCCCGCCATGGCCGCCGGCGTCACCCTCAAGCCCGGCGCGAAGGCTCTCGGCTGGCTCGTCTTCGAGGCGCCCAAGAACTCGAAGATCACCACCGTGCAGTTCGGCATGAACAGCGGCTTCTCCGACCAGACCGGTGAGTGGACGCTCAAGTAAACCCAGGACGCCGGGAGGTGCGATGACGCCTCCCGGCGCCCCGCAGCACCCGCGCCCGACCGAAGAAGGGCGCCACATGGACGACCTGCTGATGATCGTGCCCACGCGTGGCCGCCCCAACAGCGTCCCCGCCATCCTCGACTGCTGGCGGCAGACCGGCGCCACCGCCGACCTGCTGTTCGCAGTCGATGACGACGACCCCATGCTCGCCGGCTACCGCGAGCACATGGAGCAGATCGACGACCCCCGCGTCCACTGGGTCACCGGCCCACGGCTCCGGCTCTGCGGCACCCTCAACAAGGCCGCCGCCGAGATGGCTCTTCGCTACCGCTTCCTCGCATTCATGGGCGACGACCACCGGCCGAGGAGCGCCGGATGGGACGAGCGCTTCCGTGTCTGCCTCTCCGGCGGGCCTGGTGTCGTCTACGGCAACGACCTCCTCATGGGCGAGCGGATGCCGACCGCCGTCGCCATGACCAGCGACATCGTGCAGACCCTCGGCTACATGGCACCCCCGGCCCTCGTTCACCTCTGCCTCGACCTCGTCTGGCTCGACTGGGGCCGCGGCATGGGCCGCATCACCTACCTTGGCGACGTCGTGCTGGAGCACATGCACCCCGCCAACGGCAAAGCCGCGATGGATGCGGGCTACCAGGAGTGCAACAGCTCCGAGCAGGCCACGGCCGACGCGACCGCCTACTACGCCTACCGCGACGAAGGCGGCCTCGAAGCCGACCTGGAGAAGCTGCGGGCACTCGTGGAGGAGGCGGCATGAGCAGCATCAACGACGTCATCGTGGCCTGGAACGAGGCCGACCCGGCCGCCATCCACCCCACCCGCGAGGTGTCCGAGGAGGCCTACCAGATCTCGGGCGAAGTGCAGGCGGAACTCCTCGCCACCGTCCTCCCCGAAGGCTGCCGCGTCATCGACTTCGGCTGCGGCGACGGGCGTGTGGCCATCCCCCTCAGGCAGGCCGGGTACGACGTCACGGGTGCCGACGGCTCCCAGACCATGCTCGACCGACTCGCCCAACGCGACCCCGACATGCCGCGGGTCCTCAGTGACGGGCTCGACCTGGCCGCCGTCATCGGTAAGAAGGCCGACGCCGTCATCTCCCTCGCCGTCGTCATTCACCACGGCTACGAAGCCGGCGAAGCCATCATCGAAGGCCTCCGCTCAGCAGTCCGCATCAACGGCCTCCTCGTCCTCGACTGGCCAGCCTCCGACGAACCTGCCGAAGGCAGCAGCTGGATCAGCGTCACCACCTGGTCCCGCGAACAGCAGGACGCCATCTGCAAGCGGATCGGGCTCAAGCGCCTCGACAGCGACCTGCCCTGGCCCGTCTTCCGGGCCGTGAAGGCAGGCAGCTGATGCGCGTACTCCTCACCGGCTCCGCCGGGTTCATCGGCCGCCACCTCCACACTGCCCTCGACGCCCGCGGCGACAACGTCACCGCCATCGACATCGTCAACGGGCCCGACGCGCTGGACCTCTTCCGGTTCAACAGCGCTCCATACGACCTCGCCATCCACTGCGCTGCGATCGTCGGAGGCCGGGCTAGCATCGATGGCTCGCCTCTTGGCGTCGGAACGAACCTCGGGCTCGACGCCTGGTACATGCGGTGGCTAGCCCGCTCAGGCACGCCCAGGGCGGTCTACTTCAGCTCCTCCGCCGCCTACCCGGTCGCCCTGCAGCAGCCCGGACCGATTCGGCGCCTCGTCGAAACCGACATCGGCTACCAGCAGCCCGGCCGGCCCGACGCCACCTACGGGCTTGCCAAGCTGACCGGCGAACAGCTCTGCCAGTACGCCGAAGCCGAAGGCACCCGCATGACGATCCTGCGGCCCTTCTCCGGGTACGGCGGGGACCAGGACGAGGCATACCCGTTCCCCGCGTTCATCCGGCGAGCCAGGGAGCGGCAGGACCCCTTCGAGATCTGGGGCGACGGCACCTCCACCCGCGACTGGATCCACGTAGACGATATCGTCGACGCCACCCTCGCGGCTGTGGAGGAAGGTGTCACGGGGCCCGTCAACCTGGGCACGGGGCGCGCGACCACCTTCGACCAGCTCGCGAAGATGGTCACCGCGGCGGCTGGCTACCGGCCCGAGCTGAAGCACCTGCCGGCCGCACCGCAAGGCGTTCACCACAGGGTCTGCGACCCCAGCCGCATGCTCGACTTCCACCTGCCCCGCGTCACCCTCGAAGAGGGCATCGAGCGGGCACTCGCCGCCTGACCGAGAGGAGCCGAGCCATGGGCGACACGTACATCTACTACGACGTCCTCACTCCCGAGCAACCGCCTCCTCCTGACGTCGTACTCGTCTACGCCCGCTACTTCGCCGCGAGACAGGGCCTGGCCGTCCCCGCAGATGCCAAGCCGTGCATCAGGCCGTACCCCGACGACACCGGGCTCTACAGGGTCGAGACGCTCGCATGCCATCCCTCATGAGCGGCAGATGGAAAGACTCGAACCGAGCCCGCCGGCTGCCGCCAAACTGGCGGCGCATCCGGGCCCAGATCCTCGCCCGAGACCCCGTCTGCAAAATCTGCGGCGTCCGACCGTCCGCCTTCTGCGACCACATCGTCGCCAAGGCCGACGACCACAGCGAGACGGGCCTGCAAGGCGTCTGCGGTCCATGCCACGACCAGAAGAGCAGCCGAGAGGGCAACGCAGCGCAGAAGGCCAACCCTCGACCAGGACGTGCTCGCCCACCCGAACCCCACCCCGGGATGAAGTGATGCCGTCCTACCTCATCCAGCACCCCGCAGAGCAGCGCCGCGAAGACATGCTCATCGAGGACGACGAACTCACGCTCGCCTTCGTCGGCGGATGGGCCGTCTTCACTGACGGCCAAGGCGTATGCCTTGCCGTCCCGGCCGGCCAGGGAGCACACATCCAACGTGTCGACAGCAGCGCAGCTGAACAGCTCCAGACGCAGGGCGAGCAGGCAGTGGACCTGGAGAGCACGGCCGGCGCCACGGGGCAGCAGGAGGCAGGACCATGGGCGACGTAGGCACAGTGCATGTCCAGTGTCCCGACTGCGGCACGCCAGTCCCGATGACCCTGCAAGCCAGAGGCATGACGAGCCAGCACAACGTGCTGCAGCTCGCGGTCGAGGCCGACTACACCGACCTCTGGGCTCACAGCTGGACGCACGACGACCCTTGATCATTGCCGACCGGTTCGCCCGTCGGCCGGCTGCCGGGGTGGGGGGATACCCCCCTGCCGGCGTTCTCCCTGATCGGGGCCGTATAGATAGCGACTGTCTGTACGGGTTTCCCTGGCGCCCCCCACGGCGCCACCTCTCGCCCCCAGCGCGTCCCGGAGGCGCGCGTCAGACCCTGGAGGTCGCCATGGGCACGCGTGGACCCATCCCGGAGCGCTCCGAAGCGCGCCGGCGACGCAACAAGACCGACGACGTCGCCTTGGTGAAGGCGCCGTCGACGCCGACCGACCTGCCGGACCTGCCCGAGCCGGATCCGCTGTGGCACCCGATCGCCGCTGACTGGTACCTGTCGCTGCGGGACTCTGGCCAAGCTGCGTTCTACCAGCCGTCAGACTGGGCGATGGCCCGGTATGCCGCCGAGCTCATGTCCCGCGGCCTGACAGGCGACCGCCCCCCGAACGGCCAGTACGTCGCGGCCCTGAACTCGGTGATGGCCAGCCTGCTGACAACGGAGGGCGACCGGCGCCGGGTCCGTATCGAGCTGGAGCGCAAGCCGGCCGTCAAGGCGGTCCCGGCTTCGGTGACAGCGATCGACGCCTACCGAGCTTCGATCGGTGGCTGAGAACGAGGTCCCCGAGGTCGTCACGCCCTTCACGATCGGTCCTACGTGGCAGCGCGGAGAGGACGGCAAGTTCCTCCTTCCTGAGTACACGCTCGGATGGCATGCCCTGGCGTGGACAGCGACCTACCTTCAGCACTATGTCGGGGCTCCGTGGCGCTACACGGCCGAGCAGGCCCGCTTGACGCTGTGGTGGTACGCCATGGATCCGGTGACGAACCGGTTCGTGTGGCGCGACGGTGTCATCCAGCGGCTGAAGGGCTGGGGCAAGGATCCCCTGATCGCCACTTGGTCGGCGTTCGAGTTCGTGGGCCCCTGCCGGTTCGGGCAGGTCGCGGATGAGGGTAATGAGTGGGGTGTTCCTCCGGGCCAGCCGCTCGGCCAGCCGCATCCGGCGGCCTGGGTGCAGATCGCCGCGGTGAGCCAGGACCAGACGCGGAACACGATGACGCTGTTCCCGTCGATCCTGACGAAGCGGGCGATCGAGGAGTTCCGCATCGACCTCGGCAAGGAGATCATTTACGCCGACAAGGGCCGCGCCCGCATCGAAGCCGTCACGAGCTCGCCGCGCGCGCTGGAGGGCGGTCGGCCGACGGCGGTGAATCTGGGTGAGACGCATCACTGGCTGGAGTCGAACCAGGGGCACGAGATGGCCGCGGTCATCGAGCGCAACGCCACGAAGTCGGCTGACGGACAGTCCCGGACGCTGGCGAACACCAACGCCTACGAGCCTGGCGAGGACAGTGTCGCCGAGCGGACCCGCGAGGCGTTCGAATCGGCGGAGGCTGGCCGCGCTGCGGAGGTCGGGCTGTTCTACGACAGCCTGGAGGCGCCGGCGGAGGCGAAGCTGTCCGAGGAGTGGATCGAACCGACACTGCGCGCTGTCCGGGGCGACTCGGTCTGGCTGGACCTCGAGCGGCTGAAGGCGTCGATCCTCGATGTCCGCAACCCGCCCAGTCGGTCGCGCCGGTTCTGGTTCAACCAGATCACCGCCTCGGAGGACGCCTATCTGGCGCCCTACGAATGGAATGCGTGCCCGCACGAGGGCATCGAGTTGCAGGCGGGCGACGAGATCGTCCTCTTCTTCGACGGCTCCAAGTCGGACGACGCGACAGGCCTGGTGGCATGCCGTTTGTCCGACGGTCACCTGCAGACGCTCGGCGTGTGGCAGAGGCGGCCGAACTGGCCGGATGGGGTGCCCTGGCGGGTGCCGCGAGAGGAGGTCGACGGCGTCGTGGACTTCACCTTCGCTACGTACAGGCCGCTGGCGTTCTTCGCCGACCCAGGGTCAGGCTTCGACGACGCCGACGGCGAACGGTACTGGGACAGCTACATCGACACGTGGGCGCAGCGGTACGGCAAGCGGCTGAAACTGAAGGCGGTCTCGTCCGGGCACGGTGCTCACGCGGTGATGTGGGACATGCGTGACCGCCGGCGCCAGCAGGCCTTCACAGAGGCCGTGGACCGCTTCTACCGGGATGTGCTGGAGCGGCAGGTGACCCACGACGGCCACAAGGTTCTCCGGCAGCACATCGCCAACGCGCGTCGCCGCACGAACGCTTGGGGCTACACGATCGGCAAGGAGCATCGCGAGTCCGCCCGGAAGGTGGACTTGGCGGTGTGCGCAATCGGCGCCCGAATGCTCCGCCGGATGGTCATGAACAGCCCGGCTTGGACGAAACGGTCGAAGGCCCGCGGTGCGGGAAGGGTGGTGGTCCTGCGATGACGATTCCCACCCTGCCCCTGGTCGGCCTGTCGGACGACGAGCAGCAGATCCTTACCCTTCTCCGAACCGATCTGCTGGCCCACCGATTCAAGCTGGAGGTGTTGGACGCCTACTTCAACGGCGAGCAGATCATCCGAGACCTGGGGATCAGCATCCCGCCGCAACTGAAGACGCTGCACACGGTCATCGGCTGGCCGCGAGTCGGGGTGGAGGCTCTGGAGCAACGCCTCGACCTGGAGGCGTTTCGCTGGGCTGACGGGTCGGACTCCACCGAGCTGGAGGAGATCGCCGAGGCGAACGACCTGTATGACGAGTCGAGCCTGGCCCATCTGGACGCCCTGACCTACGGCCACGAGTACGTGACGGTCGGCACGGCGGACGACGACGGCGCCCCGCCGATCATCACCTACGAGTCGCCGCTCGACATGACGCTCGCCTGGGATGCCCGGCTACGCAAGCCGCTATACGCGCTGCGGGAGTGCCAGGACCGCTACGACTTCGGTCTGACGCCGGACGAGCGGCTGGTCACGCTGTACCTGCCAGACCAGAACATCTACGCGGTACAGCAGGGGAACGACTGGGAAGTCATCGACCGGGACGAGCACGGTCTCGGCGTGGTGACGGTCCTGCGTATGGCGAACCGGCAGCGAACCGGTGACCGGGTCGGAAAGTCGGAGATCACTCCCGAGGTCCGGTCCATCACGGATGCTGCATGCCGCCGGCTGATGGGCATCGAGGTGGCTGCCGAGTTCTTCGGCGCCCCTCAGCGCTACATCTTGGGCGCGAGCGAGTCCGCGTTCCAGGACGCCGAGGGCAACGCCAAGAGCGCGTGGGAGACTTACATCGGGCGCGTTCTGGCCCTGGAGCGGGACGAGGACGGTGACGTCCCGACGGTAGGCGCGTTCACGGCGCATGACCCGTCGGGCCAGACGAAGATCATCGACCTGTATGCGCGAATCATGTCGTCGCAGCTGTCGGTCCCACCACACATGCTCGGCTACACCAGCGACAACCCTGCGAGTGCGGACGCCATCCGCTCAGCCGAGGGCGCCCTGGTCAAGAAGGCCGAGCGGAGAATCAGACGGTTCGGGGCCACGCACAAGGCGACGATGCAGCTGGCGCTGTGGGTCCGGGACGGCGAACAGCCTGATCCGTCACGCCGCATTGAGACGGTGTGGCGCAACCCGGCGACGCCTACGATCGCGGCCCAGACCGACGCGGCGGTGAAGATGGTCGCCGCCGGCCTGCTGCCTGCAGATTCCGAGGTGGCGCTGGAGATGGCTGGTCTGACCGAGGACCAGCGCGAGCGTGTCGCCGCCGAGCGACGCCGGGCCCAGGGCCGCCAGGTCCTGGCCTCCCTTGTGGGCCAGGGCGCCGAGGAGACCGCGGTACCGGAGGCTGGCGATGGCGAGTACGACCTCTGATTCTGGGCCTGCCGCGGTACGGCAGCGGCAGGCCCAGCGCGGGGTGACGCGCTTGCTGGTCCGCGACATGCGCTCCTTGCGGCGGATCATCATCCCTTCCCGGCTCCAGGCCACGGTGCCCGAATGGATTACGGCAGTCAGGTCCCTGGTGGACCAGTACGGCGCCGCGTCGTCCGCTCTCTCGGCGGACTACTACGAAGCGCAGCGAGCCGCGGCCCGCGTCACGGGAAGCTTCACCGTCCCGCTCGTCGACCCGCCCCCGGAGGAGCAGGTCGAGAACAGCCTGCGGTGGGCGACGAAGGATCTGTGGCCGCGAGACCCGGAGGACCCGGAGACTACCGACGCCCAGCGCCAGCCGATGGACGTCCGCCTTGAGCAGGCCGAGAAGAAGGCTGAGGCGGTCGCCCAGAAGTTGGTCTCTGACCAGGGCCGCGGCACGGTTCAAGGTGCAGTGCAACGCGACCGGCAGGCCACCGCATGGGCGCGTTCTGCGGCTTTGGGCGCGTGCAGCTTCTGCAAGCTCCTGGCGACCCGCGGAGCGATTTACAAGGAGGACACGGCCGACTTCCAGGCCCACGACGGCTGCCACTGCGGCGTCGTGCCGGTGTTCAAAGGGCAGCGGTTCGAGCTGTCCGACCACGCACGCGAGTGGGAGCGGCTGTACCGCGAGTTCGCGGCGCCTCACTCGGGCGATCAGCTGAGGCGGTTCCGCCTGGCCCTCGCCGAACACGGGCACTCGCCCGCTCTGTAAACCCGCGGCTGCCCTGGAGGTGGCCTTTCTCAGCCCCTGGAGGGCCAGTTCACCATGCCTGAAGAGACCCAGACCGAGCAGGTCGAAGAGCAGCCGCAGGAGCTCGACACCGCCCCGGAGGCGGAGGGCGCCGAGGAGGAGCCGTTCGACGCGGACCGCGCCAAAAAGGCGATCAACAAGAAGAACGCGGAGAACAAGAGCCTCCGCGATCGCCTCAAGGAGCTCGAACCGCTCGCCCGCAAGGCGAAGGAGCTCGAGGACGCCCAGAAGTCCGAGCAGGAACGGCTCTCCGAGCAGCTGACCGCCCAGCAGGAGAAGGCGGCTAAGGCCATCCGCACAGCCGTGGCCTCGAAGGTGGAGGCGCTCGCCGCGAAGGAGTTCGCCGACCCGGAGGACGCCGCCGGCGCGCTGGACCTGTCTGGCTATGTCGACGACGACGGGGCCATCGACACCGACGCCATCAAGAGCGACCTCGCCGACCTCCTCAAGCGCAAGCCGCACTGGGCCAAGGCCCCCGAAGGGCCGCGATCCCCGCGACCGGACCGCACGCAGGGCTCGTCAGGCAACGGCAACCGAACCCCCAACAGCCCGGCGGAAGAGTTCGCGGGCTTCATGAAGAGGGCCCTCAACGGGGGCCGCTGAGAGAGGTAGACCATGGCTGCTACGCCGCCCATCAAGCTGTCGGACATCGACAGCACTTTCCTGCCCGAGACCCTCGTCGGGCCCATCTTCGAGAAGTCCGTCGAGCAGTCGGCGGTCATGTCGCTCGCCAAGCGCGTACCGCTGGCGATGACGGCGAACACCGCAGTCCCGGTGCCGCTCGACGTGCCGACGGCTGACTGGGTCGAGCAGGCCGGCCGAAAGCCGATCAGCACCGGCGGCGTCGACATCAAGCAGATGACCGGCAAGAAGATCGCGGTCTTGATCCCGGTCGCCATGGAGGTCGCCGACTCCAACGCGGCGGGCCTGTGGACGCAGCTGCAGCGCGACCTGCCGACCGCGTTCGCCCGGGCCTTCGACCGCGCCACGATCCACGGCAAGACGATGAAGGGCGCCACCGGGCCCTTCGCGGACTACCTGGCGATGACCACGAAGTCGGTCACCATCGGCGGCACGACGCAGGCCAACGGTGGCATCTACGGCGACATCGTCAAGGGTATGAAGGAGACCATCGACGACGACTGGGACTACACCGGCACGGTCCTGGACCACCGGATGAAGCCCAGCCTCCTCGGAGCGACGGACACCACCGGCCGTCCCATCTTCGTCGATACGACCCAGCCGGGTACCGGCGCCGCACTGGCCGGCACGTTGGTCGGCGAGCCGGTCGCATACTCCCGCAGCGTGTCCGGCAAGCTCCGTCGCCAGTCCGGGACCATCGACACTGGTCTGCGCGGCATCGGCGGCGACTGGTCGCAGACCGCCTACGGCGTCGGCATGGACATCACCGTCAAGATTTCCCGCGAGGCGACGTACATCGACGAGGATGGCGGCGTGCACTCCGCCTTCCAGGAGAACCTCGTGCTCCTCCTCGCGGAGGCCTATTACGGCTTCGTCCTCGGCGACGAGGAGGCCTTCGTGAAGTACCTGGCGGCCGGCGGCTCCTCCTGATGCCGGGCGTGGAGGGTGGCCGGGCGCCGATGCGGATCGTCGCCCGGCTGCACGGCTACCCGCCGCGCCACAACGCCGGTGCCGAGTGGATGGTCCACTCCCAGCTCCGGGCCCTCGTCGAGCGGGGCCACGACGTGTCGGTGTGGCTATCCCGCTACACGGATGACAGGGCCGACTACGAGCTCGACGGCGTCCAGGTCATCCCGCTCCAGTCTCGCCTCGACGCCGGATCCGCAATCCGCAAGGCCGACGTCGTGGTCTCTCACCTGGAGAACGTGCCCGCAGCCGGTGCGCTGGCCCGCGGGTACGGGAAGCCTCTGGCGGTGGTCTGTCACAACACCCACCGGCAGAGCTTCCGGGAGATGGCGGGCGGCTGTGACCTGGCCGTCTACAACTCGAACTGGATGAAGCGCGAAGCCGAGCTGTTCTTCGCCGAGTACCCGAAGGGAATCCGGCCGGGCAGCGAAGTCATCGTCAGGCCGCCGGTCTTCGCCGAGGAGTACCGGACGAAGCCAGGCTCCAAGGTGACGCTCATCAACCTGAACGAGGAGAAGGGCGGTCGGCTCTTCGGGGAGCTCGCACGCCGGATGCCGGACGTCGAGTTTCTCGCGGTGACCGGCGCCTACGGCGAGCAGATCGTTCCCGACCTGCCGAACGTCGAAGTGATCAGCCACATGTGCGGCCACGACATGCGGGAGAAGGTGTACAGCCGCACGAAGGTGCTGCTGATGCCGTCCTCGTATGAGTCGTGGGGTAGGGCAGGCGTGGAGGCGCTCGCGAGCGGTTTGCCCGTGGTGGCCCACCCGACGCCTGGATTGTGTGAGTCCCTGGGCGAGGCTGGCGTGTTCGTCGATCTTCACGATGCCGAGGGGTACGAGTCGGTGATCCGGAAGCTCCTGTCGGATCCTGCGGAGTACCGGCTGGTGTCTAAACGGGCTAAGGCCCGCTCGGCGGAGCTCGACCCAACTGCCGATCTATCCGCCTGGGTTGACGCCGTAGAGAGTCTGGCTAGGCGATAGAATGGAGCATGGCATCCAACGTCAGACGTGATCCTCTCGAACGGTTCGAAGAGCAGGTCGGCAAGTCCCCCAATGGCCACTGGGTGTGGGCCGGGGTGCTCTCTAATGGGTACGGAAACTTTTGGGACGGGATCCGCAAGGTTCCCGCTCACAGATGGGCCTACGAGTACTGGGTGGGCCCCATACCCGCTGGCATGCAGATCGATCATCTGTGTCGGATTCGTCAGTGCGTCAATCCGGAGCACCTCGAACCGGTAACTCCGCGAGAGAACGTGTTGCGCAGCGACAGCCCGCCCGGCCTCAGCTACCGCACTGGAAGGTGCAAGCACGGGCACGAGATGACGCCGGAGAACACCTCGTTCAACAAGGCGGGGAGTAGGCAGTGCAAGGCCTGCCGCCGTGCCTCCTTCAAGAGGTACAGGGAGAAGAAGCTGGGCAGGCCAGCCGAGGTCTACAACCGAGACAAGACGCACTGCCCCAAAGGGCACCCATACGACACCGAGAACACATACCTGGAGCCTGACGGCCGCGGCCGTCAGTGCCGGACGTGCAAGCGACAGAACAAGGTCGCAGCACGGGCGAGAGCCCGTGCCGTCTCAGTAGAAGCCCAGTAAGGAGGCGGCGGTGACTTTCGTACCCCCGACGGCTGAGGAGCTGGGCCTCTATCTGGGCCTGGCGGAGATCGACGGCGAGCGGGCTGACCTGCTGATCAAGCAGGCTGTCGCACTGGCCGAGTCGGTGGTGAAGCCGCTTCCCGATCAGGCCACGGCAGTAGTCCTCTCGGTCGCCGGCCGTGCCTACATCAACCCGCAGCAGGTCACCTACGAGACGATCGGGCCGCAGTCTGTGCAGCGCCCGGCCGGGTCTGGCGGCTTGTACCTCACGAAGGCGGACAAGGCGGCTCTGAAGGCTTTGGCCGGTAGGGGCGGGGCCTTCACGGTCGACCCGACTCCCGACGAGGCGACAGCGTCGCCTACGTGGCCGGTGATCGACGGGCGAGTTCCGGGTGAGCCTTACGAACCAGGCTGGGGGTACCGCTGATGCCCGGCCCGTACCCGTTCGGCGAGACCGTGGTACGTCTACGGCGCGGGCCCTCGCCAGGCCGTGATCCTCGAGGCCAGCCGATCCCAGGCCCTCTCGTCGAGACCCTGGTCCTGGGGTGTGTGGTGACTCCCCGCCAGGCGGCTCCTCAGGTCGGCGGCGACGAACAGCAGGCCCGGGACACGGTGATCGTCGGCTGGACGGTGTACGCCCCGCCCGGCACGAACTGGCTGACCACCGACCAGGTCAGGATCCGCGGCGAGACGTGCGAGATCACGGGCGAGCCGGGCGACTGGGGACGCTCGGTGTTCACCGGCACCGCGGGGCCTGTGCAGTTCGCGGCAGACCGCGTCACCGGATAGCCAACCGAGACAAGGAGGCTGCCGTGGCCGCAGCTCGTTTCAGGATGTCCAGGCGGGGAGTGGGGCAGCTCCTGCGCAGCGACCTGGTGCTCGCTGAGATGGTCCGCCGCGCTGAGGTCATCAAGGGAGTCGCGGAGGCTATCGCGCCTGTCGGCGGCCCAGAGGATCCGCACCGCGGCCTGTACAAGGACAGCTTTTTCGTGCAGCCGGTACGCCGCGGTGGCCGGCGACGGGATCGAGCTGTCGCGGTCGTGGGCAACACGGCTCCCCACGGGGCGCACGTCGAGTACGGCACGGAACGTGTCCGCGCCCACCACGTCCTTCTGCGCGCCGCTCAGGCAGGCGGCCGCTGATGGCGGCGGTCGGGAGCGTCGACATCGAGCTTGAGCTCATCCAGTGGCTCCAGGCCCGAACCGGGCCGGATGTCGTCGTCCGCGACGAGGTCGACAACCGTCTCCTTGGCGAACTCCCCACGATCCAGGTCCAGCGGCTGCCTGCTGGCGGTGACGACGGCATCCGGCTCGACAGAGCCTTGGTTGACGTCGACGTCTACCACTCGACTCGGGCCGCGGCCATCGCTCTGGCCGCCCAGGTCCGGGGCTGGCTGCTTACGGACCTGCCCGGCAGCGTCACCGCCGCTGCCGTCTTCGGCCGGGTCACCTCGTCACCTCCGCCGGCAGTCCGCCCCTACGAGAACACGGCTCTGCGCCGAGTGGGCGCCACCTACGAAATCTACAGTCACCCGGTCTCCTGACCGGCCTGGGCCCGCGCCGGACCCATCAGCTCCCGCCCGTGCGCGGGCTTCCTCACGTCTGGAGACGTCATGGTCAACATCACCCGCGCCGCGGACCTGCTCGAGGTCGGCGCCAACGGAGGCGGCTGGGTCGCGCCGCTCGGCACCGCATCGCCCGGCGACCCGCAGGTCCAGCCGCTCGCCCCCTGGCTCCCGCTCGGCGCCCTGTCCGACGATGGCCTCGTCCAGGGCTTCGAGGAGGACTCCCAGTCGTTCACGCCGTGGGGGTACACGTCGCCGATCCGGACGACGATCACCAGCTCCATCAGGACGTTCGCTGTGACCGCCTGGGAGACAGGACGGACCACGGTGCAGTCCCTGCAGTACCGCATCCCGGTCGAGGAGCTGGAGCCGGCGTCGGGCCTGACGACGTTCGCCGAGACCGCGTCGCCGGTGCCGGACCGCCGAGCCTTCTGGTTCGTCGTCCTGGACGGTGAGCTGCAGCGCGGCTTCTACATCCCGCAGGGCGAGATCACCGAGAGGTCGGACGTCACTCACAAGCAGGACGAGGTCGCCGGCTTCCAGTGGACGATCACGTCCTACCCGGACGAGTCCGGGAACACGGTCTACCACGCCGACCGCGTCCCGGCGACCCCCGCCTACACGGGTTCCTGATCGGGTGGACGGGCCGTCAACCGTCGGCGCGGGCCCGGCCCGTCCACCTGCACTTCGCCCGCGCCATCAACCTAGGAGGTCCGCGCCATGACCGCACAGAGCACCACGCCTGCCACGGCTCAGGAAGCCGAAGCCGAGGGGCACTTCATCACCACTCAACTCGCCGGCAAGGACGTCGAGGTCGTCCCGGGCGGAGCCTGGCGCCAGTCCACCATGCGCAAGCTGCGGGCCGGCGACATCGACGGCTTCATGGAGGACGTGCTGAGCCCCGATTCCTACGAGATGTACCTGGACCTCGATCCCACCAACGACGAGGTCGGCGAGTTCGCCAACGCGGCTGGCGAGGCGTCGGGCGAGACGATGGGAAAGTCCAGTGGACCGTCGGCATCGTCGAGGCGCACGCGGAGGAAGTAGAGGCCGACCTGGCCCGCTACTACCCCCGCGACTCCGACCAGATCGACGCCTGGTGGCGGGGCGAGATGACCTCCCGCCGGCTGCGGGTGCTGATCCAGCACTTGCCTCCGGAGTCGTCGACGATGACCGCGCTACGCAACGCCCTCACGCCGGAAGAGCTTGAGGCACAGGCGGACGAGGGGCAGCCAGAGAAGGGCCGCTGGTCGCAGGACCAGCAGCTGCTCGCGTCCTGCTACGACGCGCTGCGGCGAATCGAGCACGTCCTGATCTGCGTGAACACGGAGAAGAAGGCGGCATGGCCGGCTCGTCCGGAGCCCCTGCGACGCCCCGGGGCCGCCCCGAAGAAGGCCAAGACGGCGCGGCTCACGCAGTCCAACGCGGACCGGTTGTTCTCGCTCATCAACGGAGGCGCGGCCTGACGCGCTGAGGGGAGGCCTCCCGATGGCGATCCAGGTCGGCTCCGTCGAGGTTGATGTCGTCCCGAACACTCGCGGCATCTACGCCCAACTGCGGGCAGGTCTTGTGCCGGCAGCCACCCGAGCTGGCGAGGATGCCGGTGCAGCGGCGGGGCGAAGCTTCGGGCCGGCCATGCAGCGGCAGGTCGGTGACGTCGGCCTGCGGATCGGGGAGGAGATCGGGCAGCAGATCGCTACCCGCCTCACCGCGTCGCTGCGGGATTCGGTCCGCGACGGCGTCAACCAGGCGGGACGCACCGCGCGGCCTGCCGCCACCCGCCAGGGCGACGAGACAGCCGGGGCGTTCTCCAGGGCTCTCAGGACCCGCCTGGAGGCCGCCTTCAGGGCGCTTCCCCGGCTCACGATCGACGCCGATACGTCTGAGGCGGACTCCGACCTTCAGGCCCTGCGCTTCCGTATGGAGACGCTGGCCAACCAGCGCATCGGCATCGACATCGAGGCCACTGACGCTCGCGCCGAAATCCGCCTCATCGAGGCGGAGCTGACCCGTCTCGGCGCCAGCCACCCGAACGTACAGGTCCGGGCGGATACGGCAAGGGCTCTGGCCGAGCTCGGCGCCGTCCATGCGGCCATCGACGCCGTCGACGGGAAGCGGGCACGCATCGACGTCGACACGGCCGGCGCGACGTCAGCGGTCCTCCACCTCGCTGTGGCGATCGGCGGTCTCGCGGCGCTTCCCGCGATCCCCGTTCTCGCTGCAGGTATCGGGGCGATCGGCTCGGCTGCCATCGCGGCGGGCGTCGGCGTGGGCGCGCTAGCTGCCGTCGCAATCCCGGCCTTCGTCGGCATAGCAGGCGCCCTGCAGGCTCAGAAGGCCGCCCAAGACGCTGCGACTGCCTCGTCGCTCAAGGGCGCCCAGGCGGCCAGTCAAGGCGCGGCTCAGGTGCTGCAGATGGCCGGCGCGCAGCAGGCACTGGCGGCGGCTGAGCGAAACGGCGCACGCCAGGTGGCGCAGGCACAGCAGCAGGTCCGGCAGGCTCGCGTCGCGGCTGCGGATGCGGTCGTGCAGGCCGCAGAACGGAACGCTCAGGCGGCTCGCGCAATCGAGGACGCCGAGCGGTCCCTGGCCCGCTCCCAGAAGGACGCCAAGCGCGCGCAGGAAGACCTCACGGATGCCCGTCGGGAGGCGGCGCAGGAGCTCGAGGATTTGAACTCCCGCCTGGCAGGAGCCGAGCTGTCCCAGAGGGACGCTGTGCTTGGCGTGAAGGAGGCTCAGGCCGAGCTCAACGCCACCATGCGGGACGCCAGCGCGTCGCAGATCGACAAGGACCGTGCCCAGCTCGCCTACGACCAGGCTGTGCAGCGCCTCAAGGAGCAGTCCACCGAGACCAAGCGGCTCAAGCAGGAGACCACGGAGGCGAACCGGGCGGGCATCGAGGGGTCGGACACGGTTCGCTCAGCGCAGGAGCGACTCGCTGACGCTCAGCAGGAAGTGGCCGACAAGTCGCGCGCGGTACGGGACGCGCAGATCGAGGCCGCTCGGACGCAGGTCGAGACTGCCCGGCAGATCGCTCAAGCCCAGGAGCGGGTCGGCGAAGCAACGGCGAATGTGGCCCAGGCGCAGCAGTCCGCTGCTGAGGCAGTGGCTTCCGCCCAGCGCCAGATCGCCTCCGCGTCGCTCTCGGCGGCCGGAGGCATAGATCAGGCTGCCCTGGCGCAGGCGAAATACCAGGCGGCCCTCGACAAGCTGTCTCCGTCGGCGCGGGCAACGTTCGACGCCTTCCAGTCCCTGCGGACGATGTTCAAGGCATGGTCGACAGCGCTGCAGCCGCAGGTCATGCCCATCTTCACCCGTGCCCTTGAGGGCCTGAAGAACAGCCTGCCGGGGCTCACGCCGTTCGTCATGGCCGCGGCGCGGGCCATCGGAGACCTGCAGGACCGGGTCTCTCGAGGCTTCAAGTCGCCTTGGTGGCTGCAGTTCAAGAAGGACCTGGCCGGCTCGGTGTACCCGGCTCTCATCGGGTTCGGAGTCGGCTTCGGCCGGATCTTCAAGGGCGCGGCCGGCATCGTCCAGGCATTTCTGCCGCACATGGACTCCATCAGCCAGCGGATGCAGGACATCACAGGCAGGTTCGCGACCTGGGGCACTGGCCTGAAGGGCTCGGAGAAGTTTGAGCGCTTCCTCGCCTACGCCTCCAAGCAGGGGCCGATCCTTGCTGGGGTCCTGGGCGACATCGGCTCGGCTCTCTACCAGATCGCGAAGGCTGCTGCGCCGCTGTCCGGGCCGGTCCTCACCGCGCTGGGTGCGGTGGCTTCGGCGCTGGCAAGCATCGCCGAGACGCTCCCGTGGCTGATCCAGCTGATGTACGCGGCGTGGGTGGTGACGAAGCTGTGGACGCTCGCGATGATCGCGTTCAATCTCGTGTTGGCGGCCAACCCCATCACGTTGATCATCATCGGGATCGTGGCCCTCGTCGCCGCGGTCGTCTACGCCTACAAGCACTTCGGTTGGTTCCGGGACACCGTTCAGGCAGTGTGGGCAGGCATCCAGGTCGCTGCGAAGTGGGCGTGGGAGAACGTCCTCAAGCCGGTGTTCGCGGCTCTGGTGGTCGCGTTCAAGGTGGTCGCGGCAGCTGCGGTGTGGCTGTGGCAGACGATCCTCAAGCCCGTCTTCACGTTCATCGCCGACGCGGCCGCGATCCTCGCCACCGTCGTCCTGACGATCCTCATCGCGCCCTTGGTGCTCGCCTTCAAGGCTCTGGCCGCGGTTGCCGAGTGGCTGTGGAACAACGTCTTGGCGCCCGCCTTCAAGGGCATCGCGAAGGACGCCACATGGCTGTGGCAGACGATCCTGAAGCCTGTCTTCCAGGCGATTGCCGCGGCGCTGAGGTGGCTGTGGGAGAACGTGGCTAAGCCTGTCTTCGAGCACTTCAAGAGGGGCTTCAAGCAGCTCGGCGAGGTGGCGAAGTGGGTGTGGGGCAACGCCCTGCAGCCCGTGCTCGGCTGGATCGGCGACAAGGCCAACTGGCTCTGGCAGAGAGCCCTCAAGCCCGCCTTCGCCAACATCAAGACGGGCATCGAATCCGTCGGGAAGAGCTTCGACTCCGCCCGCGGCTTCATCGACCAGGCCTGGTCGAAGATCGCTGACATAGCGAAGAAGCCCGTCCGCTTCATCATCGACAAAATCTACAACGCGGGCATCGTGCCGACCTGGAACTTGATCGCGAAGGCGTTCGGCGCCCCCGCGATCGAGAAGATGGAAACCAAGGGCTGGGCACGTGGCGGCATCCTCCCCGGACAGTCCTCATTCCGGCAGGGCGACGACCAGCTCGTACCGATGCGCCGCGGCGAAGGCGTCTACGTCTCGGAGGCCATGCGGGACCCCTACGAACGGGCCCGACTCCACGCCGTCAACCGTGCGGCGATGGCCGGGAAGCCGCTGGACCAGTACCAGGGGTTCGCCCGCGGCGGCATCTTCGACTGGGTAGGCGACGCCACGTCCAAGGTGGTCGACCTCGCCCAGACGGGCGCGTCATGGCTGAAGGACGGCGTCAAGGCGTCCGCAACCGCAGGCCTGAACAGTGTGGTGGAACCGCTGATCAAGCGGATCTCCGGATCGGCGTCGCTGTACCGCGACATGGTCACCGGCATCCCCCGCAAGATCGTGAAGACGATCGTGGGATTCTCCGGGGAGGCCGACGAGCGGCTCGAGGCGGCCGGTATCGGCGGCGGCGGGTTTACTCGCGGCCTGTCCTGGGCTCGGACCCAGGCAGGCCTGCCCTACCAGTGGGGCGGCAACGGCAACCCCAGCTGGGACTGCTCAGGCCTCGTCTCCGCCATCGAGTCCGTGATCCGCGGCCAGACCCCTCACCGCCGATGGGCCACAGGCGCCTTCTCCGGCAAGACAGCCCCGCCCGGATGGGTCCTGAACGGCCGCAGCCCCTACCGCATCGGCATCACGAACGCCGGCGTCGGCCACACCGCAGGAACGATCAACGGCGTCAACGTCGAGTCCCGCGGAGGCGACGGGGTCGTCATCGGGAAGGGGGCCAGGGCCTGGAACGACAAGCTGTTCACCCACCACTACGCCTACCAGGGCACATTCGACAGCGGCGGCTACCTGCAGCCGGGCCTGAACCTCGCCTACAACGGCACCGGCCGGCCCGAGCCCGTCTTCACCATGGCGCAGGCCAACGCCCTCACCAGGGCGGCAAGCCAGGGGCCGGGCGGGCTGCAGCCGGGCGACGCCCTTGCTCTCGTCGTCGACGGCCACGAGTTCACCGCCTACGTCGACGACCGGGCGAACCTGCAGGTCTCGAACACGCTGATGCCCGCGATCGCCGCAGCACGCGCAGGCAGGAAGGGGTAGAGCATGGCGATCCCCGGCAACTTCCTCAGCGAGTCGACATCGTCGATGGATCCGGCCATCACCGGCTGGACTCCGAAGACGAACTGCACGCTGCTCATGGGCACCGGCGGCCGGGTTGGTGACGGCTGCCTGACCATGAAGTCGGTGGCGGCTGGGGAGATGCAGTGCCGCACGGTCTCTTCGTATGCGGTGGTCGCGGGCAACGACTACGAGGTGTTCGCGGACGCGGCGGGCGGCACCGTTCCGGAGCGCATCGGCATCCGGTGGATGACCGCCTCGAACGTGGAGATCAGCGTCAGCTGGTCGATGACGACGTCCTCGGCGTCGGCGTCGTGGCACCGGATCGCGGTCACCGCCACGGCTCCGACCGACGCCACCATGGCGCAGGTGCTGTTCTCCTCGACGCCCGCCGCCGGCGCCGTGTCCTCGTATCTGGAGAACGTGTACTTCGGCCTCCCGATCCGGACCGGCGGCAACCTGCTGACGCACGGCGCAGAAGGCCACGAGCTGGCGACCAACTGGCCTTATGTCGCGGCGACGAACTGCTCGATCGCCCGGACCATGCCGCCCGTTTCCTGGCCGACGATCAACTATGTCGGCGGCGGGGCAGTCGCGACGATGACCGTTACCGCCAACGGCGACGCGTCGTTCAGGTGTACTGAGCAGGCGCTGGTCACGCCCGGCCAGGAGTATCTGGCTTCCTCGCACCTGAATCCGCCGACCAGCGGGTCCACCGCCTGGATCGAGCTCCGGTTCTACGACGCGGCGCACTCCCAGATCCAGGCCACTCGGGCGAATCTGGCTGCGCCGGGCACGAACTACTACATGCAGTCTGTCTCCGACGTGGCGCCGCCCACGGCCGTCTATGCGTCGGTCGCCTTCGGGCTGACGGGCGCCACCGCGGGGCAGGTGCTGCGCACCGACACCTCGGCCATTACCGTCGCTCCCGTCCTGGTGACGGACTCCGTTGTCCCTTACTCCGACACAAGCTTCGAGGCGGGAGTGGGGACCTGGACGGTCGTTTCTGGCGTGGCCACTCTGGGCCGCACCTCTCCGTGGGCGCCTTCGATCGACGCCTTCTACGCGATGACGATCACGTCGTCGACCGCGACCACATCCGTGATCCGGTCCGGTCGGTACCCCCTCCCTGACGGAGAGGTGAACTTCCGGTCCTCTCTCACGGCGACAGTCACCGCTGGCGGGTGGACCCTGACACGCGGACTGCGCTGGTACGACGCAGCCAATGCCAGCCTCGGCCTGACTACGGGCCTTGCGGGTGCTGCGCCGACACCGGGCTGGTGGAAACTCTCCAACGACTTCGTCCGGCCCGTAGGGGCCACGCAGGTCGCATTCGAATGGACCCTCGTAGCGACGGCGCCATCCTCCGTTCTGCGGGTCGATGTTGCAGCGATCTGGCCCGTCTTGCCGGCATTCGAGGTCGAACCGGACGATGCCACCGGATCGGTCAGGATCACGCTCCGAGAGCTGAACCTCGGCGACGCCGTCAGCCTGTGGCGCGTCACTCCGGACGGCCGCAGAACGCACGTGCGCGGCACCGCAGGGCTCATCAGCGGTACGACGGTGACCTCCAGCTCCATGGTGATCGAGGACTACGAGGCGCCACTGGGCATACCGGTCTACTACTACGCGGAGATGCTTGCTCCGGGAGCAACGTTGGCAAGCCATCGCACAAGCGACACGGTGACGATCAGTCTCGCCGACCGTAACGAGTGCTGGCTGAAGGACCCCGGTAACCCGCAGCGAAATCTGCGAGTCCTGGTGAAGCAGGGCCCCAACTGGCAGCGCCCGATCGCCCAAGCGGAGTACCGCGTCAGGGGCCGGCGTAACAGCGTCGTCCTGTCCGACGTCCGGGGCGGACTCGAGGGCGGCCTTGCCCTCTGGACGCGCACCGACGAGGAACGTGGAGCCCTGCACTGGCTCCTCGACTCCGGCAACGTCCTCCTGTGGCAGGCCATGCCGGGGATGGGCGTCTCCGACATGTACGTCAACGTGGGCCAGGTCGACGAGGCGCGGGTCACGTCCTACGCGCCGGAGCCGTGGCGAGAGTGGCAGCTGCCGCTGCGGGAGGCCGACATGCCGACCACGGTCGGCGTCGCCGGGTCGGCGGGCCGTACCTGGCAGGACGTCCTCACCGAGAACGCCACGTGGGAGGACGTTCTGAACCGGTACGCCACGTGGGAGGACGTCTTCCTCAACCGTCCGATCGGGGGGTGACGTGTATCCGGTCTCTGATCGCTTCCTGGCCACCCTCGCCGGCGACCATGTGCCGGTGACGGAGGTCGTCCTCCTGCGTACTGATGGCAGTGCCGAGCTGCTGGAACACGAGGGCGGATCAGTCACGGTCGACCAGCGGTCGGTGTGCCGCCGCACCTGCTCGGTCGGCGCCACCGATCTGGGGCTGATCCCGCGCAGCCCGCTGGACGAGATCCTGGCCAACGGGGCCCGGCTGCGGATCAGCCGCGGCGTGCGCTACTCCGACGGCTCGTCCGAGCTGGTGCCGCTCGGCGTGTTCCGCATCGACGAGGTCGAGGGCGACGTCGACGTCGGACCGGTGTCCCTCGGGGGCAAGAGCCTGGAATGCGTCGTCTCTGACGACAAGTTCACGACCCCGTATCGGGCAGCTGGTACTGCGGTGGCGGCGATCACTGCTCTCGTCCTGCGGAGCCTCCCTGATGCTGCAGTCGTCAGCATGGTCGCCGACGCCGCGATCGGGGCTCGCACGTGGGACGTCGGCGACGACCCGTGGGTTGCCGCCCAGGAGATCGCGGCTGTCCTGGGCGCCCAGGTGTACTGCGACGCGGACGGCCAGTTCGTGATCCGGGAGCTGCCCGACATCACCACCGTCACGCCTGTGTGGACCGTCGCCGGCGGGGAGGGCGGCGTGTACATCTCGGCGGTCCGCGGCACTTCCGCCGAGGGCGTCTTCAACGCCGTCCACGCCCGCGGCGAGTCCACTGAGACCGGCGCGGCCCCGGTGTCCGCGCTCGTCACCGATTCCGACCCCACCTCGAGCACCTACTGGGGCGGGCCGTTCGGCAGGCGGCCCACGTTTCACAGCTCAACGACCCTGACGACCACCGGCGCCTGCACCCAGGCGGCCACCGTGCTGCTGCGGGGTGCGAAGGCGCCGAACGCGAGGGCCGACTTCTCCACCCTGCCGAACCCCGCCCTGGCCCCCGGCGACGTCCTCCGCGTGGTCTATCCGGACGGAACACGGGAGCTGCACCAGGTCGCATCGTTCACGGTGCCGCTCACCGCTGGCGGCTCCTTCACGGTGCAGACCGTCTCCGCGAAGGAGGGCGCATGACATCGCTCGGGGTCAGCCTCGTCGAGGCGTTGACGGCGGAGAGCAAGAGGGCCGCGGCAGCAGACTCCGGCATCCGGGGTGCGGACTGGCGCCACGCCGTCGTCGCCACGGTCGGCTCGGACGGCACCGTCACGACCACCGATGGGATCATCGCCCGCCGTATGGAGCCCTACGTGGGCGCCAAGGCAGGTGACGTCGTGGTCATCACCGTCTCGCAGGCCGGCGGCTGGGCGTGCTGGGGCCGGTTCGCCTCCGGGTCAGGCTCTGCATGGATCCCCTACACGCCGACCTACGCCGCGTCGGGTGGCGGCGCCGCGCTCGGCAACGGACTCCTGGACGCCGAGTACACCCTCGACGGCGACGAATGCCGGGGCCGGATCTCCTTCGTTGCTGGCAGCACCACGACGTTCGGGTCGGGAGGCCTGCGCTGGGGCCTACCCGTCACAGCCGCGAGCCTGCCGAGCGCCAACATGTTCTGGGCCGGGTCGGCGATGTGCAGCGACGCAGGGCTCGCCTACTACTCGGGCATCTGCCGCATCAGCAGCGGCACCAACTACGTGGTCGGGATCAGCCCCACCACGGCTACTGGCAGCGCGGCCACCGAATGGCGCGCCACGACACCCTTCACCTGGGCCAACGGCGACTACGCCAGCTTCGGCTTCACCTACAAGATCGCCTGACGGGAGCTCTCCATGTCCACAACGGACCCGTATGGGCAGTCCATCAGCATCGCGGCCCTCACGGATGCCCCGAACGCCCAGGCCCTCGCGGCGGGCATTGCCGACGCCGTCGCACCGCGGACCGTCATGCGGTTCACCTCCGCGTCGGCCCGGACAGCGGCGCTCACAGGAGCGGCTGCCCCGGTCGCCGGCATGGTCACCTACCTGGCAACCGAGGACCGGTACGAGGGCCGGATGGCAGACGGCACCTGGCAGGCGCTGTCGCCTGGCCCGTGGATCCCGATTGAGTTCGCCTCCGGGTTCGTGGCCCGATTCGGCAGCCCGGCCTACCGAGTCGTCAACGGCGCGGCCGAGATGCGCGGCAACTTCGAGAAGAGCGACGGCACCCCGTTCACCAAGGGTGTCGCGCTCACCATCATCAACCTGCCGGCGGCTGTACACCCCCCGGCCTACCGCTACTTCACTTGCGCGACAGAGCTCGCCGCCGACGTCTACTGCCGCATCGAGGTAACCCCCGACGGCGACGTCCAGCTGGTCATTCCGACATCGACCGGCACGGCCGCCTCGTGGGCATCCCTCGACAACGTCCGATACTCCCTCACCTGACAGGAGACCTCACGTGATCCGATTCCCCGGACTCGACCCGGACGGCATCGTCTACAAGATCAACCTCTGGTCGGAACTCACCGGCGGCGTGCCCGTCGTCATCGGCGTCCCGACCCGCGGCGACATCGACGCCGAGGCCGTCGTCGAAGAGGTCGGCGCCTTCGCGCGGGCCCTGTCCACACGCCTCGGGACCGACATCACGAGCATCATCCGCCACGAGTCCGTGAGCAGCGAGCTCCCCGTCACGGGCCCGCCGCCCCAGTAGCTCGAACAGTCCGCACCTCGTCCGCCCCGCGCCGTTCAGGCCGGGGCTTTCGTCATCCCTGGAGCCCACATGGCCATGACCGGGCCGCAGCGCATTCCCGGCGCCGTCTTCGACCTCTTCTTCGGCACGGGCCGGTACAGCGGGTCCGACATGGAGGTCAACTGCGGCGTCATTCACACCACCGAGGGCCCGACCCTCTACGACTACCAGGACGGCGCGTCGGCGCCCACGGTCACCTCGGTGCCTGACTTCAAGAACAAGCGGCTCGTCCACCACCAGCACTTCGACGTCGACGAGTCCGCACGCGCCCTCGTCAACAAGCCCGGCGGCGTGCAGACCAACACGGCAAACGTGTTCCAGTGGGAGCTCGTCGGCACCTGCGACCCAGCCACCCACTCGAAGTGGACGCGGCAGGGCATCGCCCACATCTACTGGCCGGAGCCGCCCGATTGGGCCGTGCGTGACGTAGCCGCCCTGATGCGGTGGCTCAACCAGCAGCACGGCATCCCGCTAACGGGCCGGGCCGAGTGGATGGCGTACCCGGCCAGCTACGGCAACAGCCGCGTCCGGATGAGCTTCGCCGAGTGGACCAGCTTCAAGGGCTGGTGCGGCCACCAACACGTCCCCGAGAACGACCACGGCGACCCCGGCGCCCTGCCGTTCGCCCGCATCCTCGCTGTCGCCAAGGGCGGCACACCACCCCAGGAGGTCCCCGACATGGACGCCACGCAGGCGAAGCAGCTCGCCGAGGTATACAAGGTCCTCGTGCCCTACATGGGCTGGCAGTACAAGGGCGCCGGCAAGACCGACGCATGGGGCCTGCTCAACAACCTCACCGCCCAGGTCGCCGCCCAGACCGCCGCGATCAAGGCACTTGCCGGCCAGCTCGGTGACGACGTCGACACCGCCACCGTCGTGGCCGCGGTCGAGAAGGCCATCAAGGACGCCGTCGTGAAGGTGTCCGTCGACGTCACCGGCCCCACCAACTCCTGACCAGAACGGATCCCACCCATGAGAAGCATTCTCGGACGCGAGCCCGCGCTCGTCGTCGCCGCCGTCTCGGCCGGCCTCTCCCTCCTCGTCACCTTCAACGTTGGCCTGTCAGGCGAGCAGGCAGGCGCCATCGTCGCCGTCATCTCCGCCGTCCTGGCAGCCGCGACCGCGGCCGTGACCCGACCGGTCGCCCCGTCGGCGTTCACCGGTCTCGTCGCCGCCGGCGTCGCCCTGCTCGCGGCCTACAACTTCAACGTGGCCCCGGAGACCGTCGGCGCCCTGAACGCGGTGGTGCTGGCGGTGCTTGGTCTCGTCACCCGCGGCCAGGTCAGCCCGGTCTCGGCCAGCAGCCGACCGCTGTCTGGGGTGTAGGTGCCGCGCCGCGTAGCCCGGCGTCTGTCCCGGATCCTCGGCCGCCGCGGCGCGTTCCTCGCCTCCTTCGGGACGCTGTGGGCGCTGTACGGATTCGGGCAGCTCGTCGAGCCTCTGCCGGACACCCGCGGCATCCGGCTGCTGCTCAACCTGATGCCTCTCGACGCCTGGGCTTGCTGCTGGATCGTGTCCGGCCTGCTCGCTGTGGCGTCGTCTGCGCTGCCGGAAGGGCGGGACTGGCTTGCCTTCCCCGCCTTGCTGGCCATCGTCGTTCCCTGGATGCTCGCGTACCTCGTGTCGTGGTGGCCTCTCGGAGACAACGCAAGGGGGTGGGTGACGGCGCTGATCTGGGCGGTAGCCGCAGTGCCGGTGATCGTGGTGGCGGGATGGCGCGAGCCTCCACGCCCCAAGAATCTGGAGTGAGCCCATGAGCAACGCCGAGATGTGGACCGCAGTGTCCGGGGGCGTGGTGGGGGCCGCCTCAGCTGTGGCGACCTTCTGGGGCGGATGGGCGGCCCGCCGAACGAGAGGCGACCGAAGGCGCGACGACTTCACTGTCGTCACGGACCGAATGGAGACCGCGATCGTCCGGCAGGAGAAGCGGATCGCCGAGCTGGAGCAGAGCTCCGACCGGCAGGACCAGCGCCTGGAGGGCGCCGGTGTCGCGATCAGCTATCTCATCGAGCGGGTCCGCGGGCTGACGACATGGGTGCGGGCTGCGGGCCTTGAGCCGCCGGCCGCACCGCCCGTGCCGGAGCGGGCCCGCGAGTTCATCCACCACGACGTGTGAACTGGATTGCTATGAGCGAACCGCTGTCTGAGCGGCGTGTCTACCTGAGGGTCGACGAGACCGGCGGCGACGTGGCTGCCCTCGTCGACCTGGGCGTACTCGAGCCGCAGCCCGAACCCCCGCCGGACGAGCCGGCACCCGAGCCGATCCCTGAGAAATGACAGAGCCCCCGCCGCGTTACGCGGCGGGGGCCTTCTGCTGTGCTGCATGCGCTGGCGGGACGCAAAAGGACTGAATTACGTCTGGCCTGAATTCAGTCCGCGTGCTAGGTTGGATCCATGGACATCAGGACCGAACTCGACAACTTCCTCGGCGAGAAGCGCGCGCTGGTCGACGCGATCGCACGCGAGTTCCGCGCCGGCACACCGGCCAAGGAGATCGCCCGCACGGTCGCACCGGCCTTCAGCCGGGACCAGGTGACCCAGTACCTGTCTGCCGTCGCTCTGGCGGACAAGGCCCGAAAGGCCCTGGATGAGGCTGGGCTCGCTTTCGCCGCCGACGTGTTGGTGAGCGGTATCGACACGCCGCGCGAAGCGCGGCTGATCCCTGCAGCAGATCCGGAGGAGACCCCCGACTACCCCTCCCTGCCGACGCGGATCCGGGACGCGCTGCGCGCCTTCCACATCACCCTGGACCTGCTGCAGACCGGCGAGCACGACGAAGACACCAGCGACGCCGAGATCGACGGATTCTTCCTCGACGGCCAGCCCGTCCGCCTGATCAAACTGAAGCCGCGCACCTGACCCGTCGACAGGAACAACACTCCAAGGAAGGGCATGATGAGTCAGATCACCGCCACCGAGTACGGCCTCGCCTCCAAGTCCCTCGAAGACATCGAGCCCCTGGGGCAGATCACCCAGCGACGCGCCGAGACCATCCTGAATGACAGCCGAAGGCAGTGGCCCGACGTGTACCTCGTACAGCGAACCGACGGCGCGGCCTGGCAGCCGGCCGCTTCCTTGCACCTCGGACGCTGAGGCCGAAGCACCTTGCCCCCTCCCACGGGAGGGGGCTCTTCGCCGTTCCTGACCCGAAGACTGCCGCCACCTCGGCTTGCGAATGAAACAGCCTGCGACTTTCACGCCGCCTGGTACTGGTGCGCCCGCCCGCCCCGCCACTCGACCCAGCTTGGGTCGTCTAGGATCCGCTCGCCGTCGGGCAGCCCGGCCCGGCGCAGGAACTCGACGAGATCGTGGTCGTCATGGGCCAGGCCGAGGATCTCGCCGCCGGCGGTGACACGGCGGCCGCCCGTCGGGCTGGGACGGTGGACGACTATCGGAGCACCCATGCCTCCAGGGTGCACCGGGGTCAGCTACTCGAGCACCCCGAGCTCGGAGTCGGGCCGGCAGATCTCACAGGCGCGGAGGCCGCCGCTGGTGATGGCCTGCCGGGCCTGTTCCTGGCTGAGGGGTTTCGTGTGGTGGCTGGCCATGCGGCAGTCGCCGAGGTGCACGGAGTCCGCAGACGCTTTGCCGCCGACGCGCAGGTAAGAGAGGACGAAGGCGGGACCTTCGGGCAGCGGCCGGCGGGAGGCACGCTCCCGTACCTTCGCGAGCTCGGCTTCGATCCAGCGCTCGGTCTGGGCGAGCTGGGAGCACTGCACGCGATACAGGAACCGCAGCTTCTCCAGCTCGGGCGACGTCGGCTCATCGGGCACATGTTCGATTCTAGTCCTGTGGATCGCCCCCGGCTGTCAGCGGCTGCTCGTACAGTGAGGCCATCCATCCGCGTCTACTGGCTGATGCGGCACTCGGACCCGCCCCGGCGTGATGCACCGGGGCGGGACACCCTCTGGAGACTCCATGGAAGACCTGATCGCGTTCCTCCGCGCCCGCCTCGACGAAGACGAGGAACTGGCTCTCCAGGCGCAGCAGCTGGGCGGTGCGCCTTCCTGGGACTCGGCCGCCGATGTGTTGCTGCTTCCCGGCCTCAAGACGCGTCGCCGTCTGGCCGAGCAGGGCGTACCGGATGCCTTGCAGGACGCCGTAGAGGCGCACGCCGCCCGTCACGATCCCGCGCGGGTGCTGGCCGACGTCGACGCCAAACGGCGGATCGTGACCGCCTACGAGGAAGCCGCAACCGAGTTCCAGGACATTGGGCCCGGCATGGTGAGCTACGACCGAATGGTCGGGTCCGTCAGCTCCCTGCGGACCGCGATCGAGTGCCTCTCCCTGGCCTATGCCGACCACCCGGACTATCAGGACATGTGGCGGCCGTAGCTGTCGGCGCCCTACTTCTTCGCCTTCTCGGCTTCCTTGCGCTTCTTCTCCGCGTACCCCTCCGGGTTGAGCACGGCGAGCTTCACCTCGGCTTCGACGTCGAAGCGCGACTGGCCCGTGGCCTTCGCGTGCTCCGTGATCGCGGCCTGGATGACCGTCGCGGCCTCGAGCCAGGGCGTCCACGCCTCGGCGCTGTACGGCCCGGCCTGGGCTTCCCGCTGGGCATCGACAGCAGCCTGCTGGATCTGGATGAGTTCGTCAGAGAGTTTGATCGGCACGGCACGGATCCTAAGCGGCGAGTTCCTGGTCGTCCTGTACCGCCTCGGTCCACGCGGCCACGAGCACCTGGTAGATCCGCTGCTCGTCCGCCGTCAGCGGGCGACGCTGTTCGCCGGCGCGCGCGTAGAGGCAGCGGATGGCGTCGTTCAGGGCTTCGAGGCTCGGGGTCTCTCTGGGGCGGTCGGGCATGCAGCCAAGGCTAGGGCCCGGGTCTGACAAAGCTGGCAGGAATCGGGCGTGCGTTCCGCCACGGACACACGCCAGGGGAATGTCTGATTCCAAATAGATGCCCTGAGCCACTGTTGCCGGAGGGCAGGAGTCGTCATGCTCTGCCGTAAGGGGTGTCGCGGTCGATGGGCCGTGGCTGCACAGCTAGGGGAGGAGATCGCGCGTGGGGACGTTAAGCGCGCGAGCTACGCGAAGGAGGTGGCTGAATTTGGCATCGTTCTGGCCGCCCTCGATGCGCTGGATCGTGGACCGATCGATCTCGGCCCGGTGCGCGAGCTCTTCTTGCGTGAGGTCTGCATAGAGCCGGGCATCACGGATCCGCCGCCCTAGCGCCTGCTGGGCGCTGGTGATCCATTCGGGCTGATCGGCGGGCACCAGACAAACGGTCGACCGATCAAGATCATTTGTCAGCAGCTACTTTGCGGCTTTTTATGATCATGATTCAAGCGAGGCTGGAAGGGTATGGCCGGAAGTAACGCAAGACCGACAGCCCTGCGGCACCTAGCGCCAGCCGCAGGGCTACGTGTAGTTTCCATGATTCGAACGCTTGTTCACTCGAAAGGGTGAACAACTCCCCGGGGCTGCATCCGTTAGACAGGGTGAGGAGTCGTTCTCATAGACGTGCCGAGTCGGCTCTCAGGGTGGCCCCCATGTTGGCGGGCTCGGCACACACGGCGACCCCCCTTCGACGGCAGAAGGGGGGTCGCCGCTTTCGTGCTCCCACCTGCAGGTTCACCCGATCCTCTTGGGGGATTTTTAGGGGGCGAACCGCTGTACTGAGAGTGCCTAGAAGGGTAGTGAAGGTGTACTCAAAGTGCCGCACAAAGCAGAAGACCCAGGCCAAAGAACGCTCTGACCTGGGTCTTCTTCGACCTTTCGCGAGGTCAACACGGTGGGCGCGGACGGTTTCGAACCGCCGACATCTGCTTTGTAAGAGCAGCGCTCTACCCCTGAGCTACGCACCCGTGGAAGAGGCAACAGCCTACATGGCGCACGGGTGGGTGCCGCAATCCGGTATCTGGGGTGGCGGGGGGGGGTGGGGTGAACTGATCGGGTCGTGTGTTCGTCCTTACCGGGTGGGAGAATGAACCGGACCGGGCACGGCGGACACAGCACGGGAGAGGTACGTGGCGGCGAGCGAGGCTAGGGGGGCGGCCGGGTCCGGCTTCGGGCGGGGCGGGCGGGCCGGTGGTGGGGGGCGGGTGCCTTCCGGGGTGCGGCTCGCGTTCGTTCTGCCTCTGCTGGTCGGGGCCCTGGTGCCGCACGCGTTCGCCGGCGGCGGGACCCGTCGTTGGTTCGGCGGGCGCGGCGAGGGGCAGCGGGCCGAGGCGCAGGCCGCCAAGGACGCCGCCGCCGCGGCCTTCTACGAGCTGGACACCGCCCAGCGCGGGCTGCGCATCTCCGTCGAGACCATCACGGCCGTCGACAGCTCCCCCGAGGCCCGCCGGGCCGTCGAGGGTTTCGAGGCCCTCGGGCGGCGGATCGACGAGGTCAGCCACACCTACATCGCGGCGGTGGACGCCCACGACCTCGACCGCGACGAGCTCGACGCCGCCACCGCCAACCGCGCCCGGTCCGAACTGGCCCGCGCCAAGGAGGAGCTGGACCGGGTGAAGGGCGAGCTCGACCGGTACGAGGAGGGGCTCGCGCCGCTCCTCGGGCGGGCCGAGACCCAGCTCGCCCGGCTCGCCCCGGCCGTCGAGCGGGCCCGGCAGGCCCTGCGCGGCGCGAGCGGCGCCCTCGACTCCGTACGGGACGGCGGGCTGCGCGCCGACGACCTGGCCGCCCGGCTCGCCGCGCTCGGGCCCGAGCTCACCCGGCTCAACGAAGGCGCCGGACGGCACGGCGTCCCCGAGACCCTCCAGCGGGCCGACCGGGTACTGCGGGACGCCGAGGCCGTACGGGCCGAGGCCGAGCGGCTGCCCGAACGGGCCGCCGAGATCGACCGGCGCCTCGTCTCGCTCCGTACCCGCACCGAGGCGCTCACCACCCGCACCGGGGGTGTCGAGCCGGTCCTGTCCGAGCTGCGGCGGCGTTTCACCGCGCCCTGCTGGCAGGACCTCCAGCACGTGCCCGAGCAGGCCGCCGCCACGCTCCGGCAGGCCGAGGAGCGGCTCGCCGAGGCCGGGAAGGCGCGGGCCGAGCAGCGCTGGCCCGACGCGACCTCGCTCCTGTCGACCGTCCGCGCGCTGCTCGACTCCACCGACGAGGCCGTGTCGGCCGCCGGGGACCGGCTCCGGCGGCTCGACGCCGTCGCCAAGGACCCGAAGGCGGAGATCGACCGTGCCCGGTTCGCCGTACGGGACGCCCAGCGGCTCGCCATGGCCGGGCGCAGCACCCCCGACCCCCGGCACGCCCGGCCCCTCGACGAGGCGGTCGCGCGGCTCGACCGGGCGGTGGACGGCCTGGAGGGGCGGCACCCGGACTACTGGCACTTCCTGACCGAGCTGGAGGGCGTACGGGCCACGGCCGCGCACGTCGTCGGGCAGATCCGGGAGGATCGGGGCGGCGGCGCGCAGTGAGCGGCCGCGGGGCGCCGCGGGGCCCTGCCCGTAGTTCTTCGCAGGCTCTAGCCTGTGTCCATGCCTCGTTATGAATTCCGCTGCCGCACCTGCGGCGACACGTTCGAGCTCAGCCGTCCGATGGCCGAGTCCTCCGACCCGGCCTCCTGCCCCGCCGGGCACGACGACACCGTGAAGCTGCTCTCGGCCGTGGCCGTCGGCGGCTCCGCCGGCAGCTCCGCCCCCGCGCCGGGCGGGGGCGGGGGCGGGTGCTGCGGCGGTGGATGCTGCGGCTAGGCCGTAGGCCGCGTCACACCGCTGCTCTGAAGCGGCGCAGGATCTCTTCGCCCGCCGCCACTCCGCGTTCCGCGAGGACGTCGAGGTGGGGGGCGGTCCAGTCGTTGTCGGCCAGTTCGCCGTGGCCCGGGCGCCAGGCCCGGTCCGCGGCGAGCAGCAGGTCGGCGTCGAGCAGGGAGTCGCCCGCGGCCAGGGTGAGCGTGGCGCCGGTGCGGCGGGCGACCTCGCGGACGGCGGCGCTCTTGGTGAGCGGCTTGGGGACCGCGTACACCTTGCGGCCCTGGAGGGAGACCGTCCAGCCGCGCTCGCCCGCCCAGGCACCGAAGCGCTCGGTCCACTCCTCGGGGAGCCGTTCCCGCTCGACGACGAGGTAGGCGAACAGGTCCTCGGCGACGCGGTGCTTGCGCACCCAGGACAGGTCGGTGGTGGCGGTGAGGTAGGCGCGGACCTCGGAGAGCGGCGCGCATTCGTCGTCGATGCGGCGCATCACCGAGGCGTGCCAGTCGGGATCGGAGACGCCGTCGACGAGGATGTGGCCGCCGTTGGCGCAGATCGCGTACGTGGGTGCGCGGCCGGGGAGTTGGATGCGCTGGTACTGCTTGCGCGTGCGGGTGGTGGTGGGGACGAAGACGGCTTCGTCGGTGAGCCGCGCGAGGAGTCCGGCGGCGTGCTCGGTCATGTAGGAGAGCGGCTTGGACTCGTGGATCTCGACGCAGAGCAGCCGGGGGGCGTGGGTGTCTGGCATGCCGAGGGCGAGGGCCGCGGACGAGTAGATGAGGGTGCGGTCGAGGTCGCTCGCGACCAGCACCGGAGCCGCGACAGGGGCAGCGGACGGGACGGGAGACCGTACGGGGGTCGGCTCCGGCGCCGGGACGGCAGACGGGTCGGGCGGCGGCACCGGGGCGGGGGTTGTCGTCGTGGTCACTGGGACACCACCGCCTTGCCGTCGGCGCCCGTCGCGCCCCTCGTGTACTGAGGGTGTATCAGTCCCACGCAGCTGTAAGGGAGTTCGTCGACCTCCTCGACCGGTACGCCGCGCTGCTCGGCGAGCAGCCGGACGTGGGCGAGGTCGGCGTCGGCGCCCCGCTTGGCGAGGATCTTCCAGGGGACGCGGCGGAGCAGGACGCGGGTGGTCTCGCCGACACCCGGCTTGACGAGGTTGACGTCGTGGATGCCGTACTCCTCGCTGATCCGCTCGACGGCGGCCCAGCCCTCCCAGGTGGGGGTGCGGTCGGCGGCCAGGAGGTTCTTGACGTCGGTGTCGACGGCCGCCGCGACCTCGTCGAAGCGGGCGGCCACGGCGTCGAGGAAGGTGTTCGACACGTCGGCGCCGGCCAGCTCGCGGTAGAACTTGCCGCCGTGGAAGTCGTTCGGGCCGACGAGGTCGGCGCGGAGGACGGTGCGGGAGATCAGGCCGGAGACCGTGGAGTTGAGGCACGCGGAGGGGATGAGGAAGTCCTCGCGGGTGCCGTAGGTGCGGACGCAGGAGCCGGGGTCGGCGAGGACGGCGATCTCCGGGTCGAAGCCCTTGACGCCCTCGGTGGCCTCGAACTCCTTGACGGCTTCGGCGAGTTCGCGGGTGATGGCGCCCTTGCCTGTCCAGCCGTCGACGAACACGACGTCGGCGGGGTCGTGGTGGGCGGCGAGCCAGCGCAGCGCGTTGGCGTCGATGCCGCGGCCGCGCACGATGGAGACGGCGTAGTGGGGCAGGTCGAGGCCGTGGCGGGCCTGCGCCCAGCGGCGCATGAGGACGCCGACGGGGGTGCCGGCGCGGGCGAGGGAGACGAGGACGGGGCGGTGGCCGGGCCGCTCGCGCTCGGCGAGGACGGTCTCGGTGACGGTGCCGACGGCGCGGGCGATCCGGGCGGCGGAGGTCTCGAGGGCCGCGTGGAACAGCTCCTGGTAGCGCGCGCTGGGCTGGTATTCGACGGGGAGCGATTCGGCGTAGTGGGCGCCGCCGCTCTGGATGGCTTCCTCGCGTTCCTCGGTGGGCGCCTCCAGCTCGACGTCCGAGAGGTCCTGGAGCAGCCAGCCGACCTCCTGGGGGGCGTACGAGGAGAAGGCGGGGCCGCGGAGGGGCTCGGGCAGCATGGAGCTCCTTTCGGGAGCTTCGGTGGGCGTGGTCGCGTAGGCCGGGGTGTACGAGGGGACGACGGCCAGGACGACGTGCGGGATGTGCGCGGCGAGCTGGGCGAGCAGGCCGTCCGGGGCGTGCAGGGCCGGGGTGTCGGCGGTGGAGTCGACGACGAGGACGACGGCGTCGAAGCCGGCGCCGGCCACGTTGTAGGCGTAGCGCTCGCCGGGGCCGTCGGCGGGGTCGTCGTGGGCGGGGAAGGCGAGCCGGGTGCGGATCGCGTAGCCGGGGTCGTCGACGGCGAGGACGGGCGAGCGGGTGGTGGTGGAGTACCGGACGTCGAGCCCGGCGTCCTCCAGGGCGGTGCCGAGTCGCAGGGGCGCGTACATCAGTTCCTCGAAGCCGAGGACGAGGGGGCGGGTGGCGCCGTCGAGCTCTCGTGCGACGCGGTCGGCGAGGGCGGGCAGGGCGGCTTCGAGGATTTCCCGGTGCTCGGGGGTGAAGCCGTGCCGGCCGCCGTCGGGCAGCCCGTCGGGCCAGTCGAGTGCGATGCGTACGGGGGTGGGGCCGGTCGCGGGGGCGGGCCGGTAGGCCGTGTCGTGCGCGGCGACCAGTGCCTGCCCCTTCTCCAGTACGCCGTCCGGGAGCCGTACGGTCCCGGCGGCGCCGGATATCAGGTCGACGCGGGCGCCTATCTCGTCCGCGAAGGCGTCCAGGCGGCCGAGGTCGGCGGCCGAGCGCATGTCGACGAGGGCGACGACGACGTAGTGGTCGCGCGGGTAGCGCTCGTGCAGGGCGCGGACGGTGTTGAGGACGGTGTTGCCGGTGGAGAACTCGTCGTCGACGAGGACCAGCGGGCCGTGGCCGGCGAGGAGTTTGGGGTCCTCGGGGAGGAGCAGGTGCGAGGTGGCGTGGGAGTGGGACTCCTCGAAGCCGCCGGCGCGGGCGACGCCGGCCACCGGCCGCCGGGTGGAGTGGAGGTAGGGGGCGAGGCCGAGGCCGTCGGCGACGGCGTGGCCCAGGGCGGTGGCGGTCTCGGCGTACCCGAGGACGACCGCGCGGGCGGTCTCCTCGTCGCCGAGGAGGGCCCGGACGCGCCGGCCGAGGTCGAGGCCGGAGCCGTACACCACGGACGGCCGCTGGGGCACGTGCTTGCCGAGCACGCTGGAGACCAGCAGGTGCGCGCGTTTGGGGTTGCGGCGCAGTGCGAGGCCCAACAGGGCCGGTAGCGCCTCGTCGCCGATCAGTTCGACGCCCAGTCGCTCCGCGACCCACGTTCCGGTCCACACCACGTCGTCGACGTCCCTTCGTCAGCCGGCAAGTCCGGCGGTGAGCAGATCCACGAAGCCGACGTCCTCCTTGGCGACGCCGAAGAGTTCGGCGCGTAGGAGGGTGCGTTCGGCCCACGCGCGATGCGGCTTCACTTCGTTCATCTTGTTCGTGTAGGCGGAGCGGAGGACCCCGCCGCCGCCCTGGTCGGGCCGCAGGATGTCCTGGGCGTCGCTCCATTCCTCGTGGCTGACCACGGAGAGGGCGTGCACCGGCACCACGTGGGTGGGGTGGATGCAGGTCTTGCCGAGGAGGCCGTTGGCGCGGTCGAGTTCGATCTCGCGCAGCAGGCCGTCAAGGTCGTGCTCGATGAGCGCGGTGCGCAGGTCTTCGGCGCGGCCTTCGAGGAAGGGGCTGCGGCGCAGCTGGGGTTTGAACATGCGCTCGCCGGGGCGGAAGTACTCCCAGACGGGTCCGGTGACGGTGAAGCCGGTGCCGTCGGAGCGGCCGAGGACGTTGACGACGTCGGCGATGACGTGGGCGACGATCTTGACGTCGTAGGCGGTCATGTCGGGTGAGCGGCGCAGTCCGTACGCGGAGCAGAAGTCGGTGACGCCGAGGCGGAGGGCGAGGACGCGGTCGCGGTGTTTCTCGGTGATCGCGGCGATGCCGGCGAGGGTCTCGGCCCGGGTCTCCAGGTGGAGGAGTTCGGGGGATTCCAGGACGGGCATGGCGAAGAGGCGCCGGCCGCTGGTGCGCTCGGCCTGGGTGAGCGCTTCGAGGAAGGCGTGGCCGCGGGTCTCGGTGAATTTGGGGAGTACGAATCCGGACAGCAGGCGGACCGTTTCTCCGAGCCGGTCGACGAGCTCGGTGATCTGGCGCGGTTCGCGGACCCTGATGAAGAGCAGGGGCAGGTCGGTGGTGGTGTCCGTGGCGGTGTCGGCGTCCGTCACGGTCCCGGCGGCGAGGTCGGCGAACTGGTGGACGAGGTTGTCCTCGCCCGCCTCGACGTCGGCGTCGCTGATGGAGTCCTCCAGGCAGAGCACCATGGAGACCACTCCACGGGCTGCCTGCTTGCGCACGTCGTCGGCGAGCCGGGGCCGGGTGGCCGGGCTGTAGAGCGTGGCTCCGAGGGCCGTGGCGAGCGTGCGCGCGGGCGAATCTGCCGTGAACACGACCGGTTCCCGATGGAACAGGCCGGCCCGTGTCACGGACGGGATGTGCCCGAAATGACGCATATAAGTCCCCCGTCTACCTCTCTGGACCCTGACGACATGTGGCCGGTAATAGTACGTAGGTGCGGGTGTCCTCAGTTCCCTTCGCGTATGAAATTCAGGTAACTCGTCAGCATCCGTCGTGTCGGCCCGGTATAGGTACTGCCCCCGCGTTGTCCGCGGGTCGGGCGGGAGGGCAGGATGACGGTCATGACGCACGCGATGCTGAAGGGCTCCAACGTCCCTCTCGACACCGCGGCCGTACGGGCCGTGCTCCGCTGGACCCCGGGCTCCGGGGTCCCCGACGTGGACGCCTCGGCCCTGCTCCTCGGGCCCTCCGGCCGGGTGCGGTCCGACGAGGACTTCGTCTTCTACAACCAGCCGCGCCACCCTTCGGGCCTGGTGCGACGGCTGCCGAAGAAGCGTGACTCCCAGGGTCTCACGGACACCGTGGAAGCCGACCTCGGCAGCCTGGACGTCTCGGTCGACCGGGTCGTGATCGCGGCCTCCTCCGACGGCGGCACCTTCCGCTCCGTCTCCGACCTGCGGATCCTGCTGTACGACGCCACGGCCGGGCCCGACGCCGAGCCGCTGGCGCTGTTCTCCGTGACGGCGGAGACGGGCGAGGAGACGGCGGTCATCTGCGGCGAGCTGTACCGGCGCGGGGACGGCTGGAAGTTCCGCGCCGTGGGCCAGGGCTACCCGACCGGCCTGGTCGGCCTCGCCACCGACTTCGGCATCTCGGTCGACGAGGACGCGCAGGAGGCCCAGGAGGCACGGGAGGCGCGGGAGACCCCTGGCCAGGCCCGGGAAGCGGGCGAGGGGGCCCGGAGCGGCCCCGGGAGCTTCCCCGAGGCCCCCGGTGGCCGGGGCACCGCCGGCGACGACCTGGAGGCCACCACGGCCCTCCCCGCGCCCGCTCCCGGCCCGGACCTCGACCTGACCGTCGCCCACGCCCCCGTACCCGGCCCCGTGCCGCCGCAGCCGACCATGCCGCCGCCCATGCCCGACCGCGCGCCCGCCTACGGATACCCGCAGGGGGCGGCCGGCGGGCCGCAGGGCCCGGGGGGAGCGCCGGTGAACCACGCGGCCCCCGCGTACGGCTATCCGCAGCCGGTCACCGGGCCCGAGCAGAACCCGGCGCCGGAGTTCCGGATGCCTCCCATGGGCCCCCAGTTCGTCCGGTCCTGACGTCCCCGACGGCCTCCGGCCCGTGGGCAACGGCTACGCCTTGGTCTTGTAGCCGCGCCCCCACTGGAGGCCCCAGCCGTACAGCCGGTCCAGTTCGGCCTGGAAGCCGTACACGAAGCGCACCTCGCGGCGGACCGTCAGCTCGCCCTTGGCGTTCTCCACGGAGAACACCGCGCAGGACCGGGCCTGCGGGGCGCGCTCGTCCAGCTCGATCTCGATCCGGGGGCCGTTGCTCGGGTAGAGCGTGATCTTGGCGTGCGTACGGTCGAAGGCCGGCGTCTGGTCGTAGATGTACACGAAGAACAGCAGCCGCTTGATCTCGTCCTTGTGGTCCAGATTGACGAAGATCGTCTCCCCGGAGGAGCCGCCGAAGCGGTCGTCGCCGCTGAGCTTCACGTACGGCGCGGCGTTCAGGTCGCCGAAGAAGCCGCCGAGCGGCTGCACCACGCCCTTGCTGCCGTCGGCCAGCTCGTAGAGGCAGCCCAGGTCCAGGTCGACGTTGACCATGCCCTGGGTGTGCGCCTGCACGACCTCGGGCTTGAAGAGCTGGGAGGGGTTGCGCAGCAGCCGCCCGCTCTGGCGGGAGCGGCCCTCGAGGTCGGAGGTGCGCATCCGCCAGGAGAGGTTCACCCGGAGGTTGCCGGTGGCGGCGCCCTGCTTGGTGAGCGAGACCGACGGGCGCCGTCTCGTCAGGTCGATCGAGTTCGACGCGGCGCTGCCCGAGTCGAACTGTGCCGCCCTCCCCGGAAACAGGTTGTCCCAGAAGGCCATGGCTCCTTCACCCCCACTGCTCGCGACCCCACCGGCCACCGGCGTCCGATCGCCGGTGCCGCACACATGCCTGCGGGGCGGCCGGGTGCACCGGCCGCCCCGCAGAGAGCGTTCCTCATTGCCGGGGGTGTCACACCCCGGACGGCACCTCGGTCTTCTCGTCCGAGCCGGATCCGCCCCCGGCCGCCGCGATCCGCTTGTTGCGGCGGACGGAGGACCAGAAGGACCAGGCGATCAGGATGACGCCGATCGAGCCGGTGATGACCTCGGGGATCTCGTACTGGATGGTGACCAGGAGCAGCACGGCGAGGGCGCCGATGGCGTAGTGGGCGCCGTGCTCCAGGTAGACGTAGTCGTCGAGGGTGCCCTGGCGGACCAGGTAGACCGTCAGCGAACGGACGTACATGGCACCGACGCCGAGGCCCAGCGCCATCAGGACGATGTCGTTGGTGACGGCGAAGGCGCCGATGACACCGTCGAAGGAGAAGGAGGCGTCGAGGACCTCCAGGTAGAGGAACATGAAGAAGGCGGCCTTGCCCGCGAGCTGGACCGCGGTGACCTTCTTGCCGCTGCGCTTGGCCGCTTCCTCGGCCTCGTGCTCGCGCTCCTCTTCCTCCTCCAGCTTGTTCTCGAAGTAGCCGGAGAGACCGCCGACGACGAGGTACGTGATGAGGCCGGCGATGCCGGAGATCAGGACGGTCTGCGCCTTGTCGACGTGCGTGCCGCCGTGCTGGTGGGCGTGGGTCGCGAAGGTCATGGCGCTGACGAGCAGGACGATGAGGGCGATGCAGACCGACAGCATGTCGACCTTGCCGAGCTTGGCCAGCGGGCGCTCGATCCAGCGCAGCCACTGGATGTCACGGTCCTCGAAGATGAAGTCGAGGAAGATCATCAGCAGGAACATGCCACCGAAGGCGGCGATCGACGGGTGCGCGTCGGTCACCAGCTCCTGGTAGCGGTCGGCGTCGTTGAGCGCCAGGTCGACGGCCTCGATCGGGCCGATCTTGGCACTGATCGCCACGATCACGACAGGGAAGACGAGGCGCATGCCGAAGACGGCGATGAGCACACCGATCGTGAGGAAGATCTTCTGCCAGAAGGCATTCATCTTCTGCAGGATTCCGGCGTTGACCACCGCGTTGTCGAAGGACAGCGAGATCTCGAGGACGCAGAGGATCGCGACGATCCCGAACGCCTCCCACCCCCCGTAGAGCACTGCTGCGACCAGACCGAGCGCAGTGATCGCGAACGACCAGCCGAAGGTTTTCAGAACCACTGTCTACCCCATCGTGAAATTACATGGCTTTACGAAACGTTGACCCCGAAGTCTAGAGCGATGCCCCGGAGCCCGGACGCGTACCCCTGACCGACCGCCCGGAACTTCCATTCGCCGTTGTAGCGGTAGAGCTCGCCGAAGATCATCGCGGTCTCCGTGGAGGCGTCCTCGGAGAGGTCGTAGCGGGCGAGCTCCTGGCCGTCGAGCTGGTTCACGACGCGGATGAACGCGTTGCTGACCTGGCCGAAGCTCTGGCCCCGGTTGTCGGCGTCATGGATCGACACCGGGAAGACGATCTTGTCGCAGTGGGCCGGCACCTTGGAGAGGTCCACGATCAGGGACTCGTCGTCCCCGTCACCCTCGCCGGTGAGGTTGTCGCCGGTGTGTTCGACCGAGCCCTCGGGGCTGCGCAGCTGGTTGTAGAAGACGAAGTACTCGTCGCCGAGCACCCGTCCGGCCTGGCACAGCAGCGCGCTGGCGTCGAGGTCGAAGGGGGCTCCGGTGGTGGAGCGCGCGTCCCAGCCGAGCCCGACGAGGACCTGGGTGAGGTTGGGTGCGGCCTTGGAGAGGGAGACATTGCCTCCCTTGGCGAGCGTGACGCCCATGTTTCGTTTCCTCCCCGGTGGTGATGAGGCACGTCCGGCGCCGCACGGTGTGCGGCGCCGGACGGTTCGAACGGATCGGCTCAGACGTTGACGCCGAAGTCCTGCGCGATGCCGCGCAGGCCCGAGGCGTAGCCCTGGCCGACGGCGCGGAACTTCCACTCGTCGCCGTTGCGGTACAGCTCGCCGAAGACCATGGCGGTCTCGGTCGAGGCGTCCTCGGAGAGGTCGTAACGGGCGATCTCGGCGCCGCCGGCCTGGTTCACGACGCGGATGAACGCGTTGCGCACCTGGCCGAAGGACTGCTGGCGGTTCTCGGCGTCGTAGATCGACACCGGGAAGACGATCTTGGCGACGTCGGCCGGCACGGTGGCCAGGCTGACCTTGACCTGCTCGTCGTCACCCTCGCCCTCGCCGGTGAGGTTGTCACCGGTGTGCTCGACGGACCCGTCGGCGCTCTTCAGGTTGTTGAAGAACACGAAGTCCTGGTCGTTGCGGACCTTGCCCTCCGCGCTCACCAGGATGGCGCTGGCGTCGAGGTCGAAGTCCGTACCGGTGGTGGTGCGGACGTCCCAGCCCAGACCGACGGTCACGGCGGTGAGGCCAGGGGCCTCCTTGGTCAGCGAGACGTTGCCGCCCTTGCTGAGGCTGACTCCCACGAGTCCCTCCATGTGGTTTCCAGGGGCAGCGCCCCCAGTCGTGCGTTGGCATCGGATCAACGAGTGGATCCTAGTGACGGGTTCCCGCTCGAAACAGTCGATTCGCCCGGTGAATCCAGGTGTCGGGCCGCCCGGGCCCTGATCGGGCCCCGGCCGGGCGGGTCAGAGGGCGTCGAGCGCCTTGACGTACGCGCCGAGGTCACGGGCGTCCGGCAGGGCGTTGACGACGGTCCAGCGGACCACGCCCGCCTTGTCGATGATGAAGGTGCCGCGCACCGCGCAGCCCTTCTCCTCGTCGAACACACCGTAGGCACGGGAGGCCTCGCCGTGCTTCCAGAAGTCGGAGAGCAGCGGGAACTCCAGGGACTCCTGCTCGGCGAAGACGCGCAGGGTGTGGATGGAGTCGTTGGAGACCGCGAGGAGCTGGGTGTCGTCGTTGACGAAGACCGGGAGGTTGTCGCGCAGCTCGCCGAGCTCGCCCGCGCAGACACCCGTGAAGGCGAAGGGGTAGAAGAGCAGCACCACGTTCTTCTCGCCGCGGAAGTCGGAGAGCCGGACGGTGCGCCCGTGGTTGTCCTTGAGCTCGAAATCCGGGGCCTCGGTGCCGACCTCGATCGCCATCGCGTACGCGTCCCTTCGACGGGGCCCTGACCTTGGGCCGAACCGGTGAGTCCCACCCTACGGCCTGCGCACGAAAGCCCCCGCCGACGATCCGGCGGGGGCTTCTCGCAGCGTGGTGATCAGCGCTTGGGGGCGGTCAGGCGGGTGCCCGTCCAGTCCTTGGCGACGCTGATGCTCTTGGTCTGGGAGAGACCAGCTGTCTGCGCGGCATCGTTGATGTCGCTCGGCTCGATGTAGCCGTCGCGGCCGGTCTTCGGCGTCAGCAGCCAGATGGTGCCGCCGTCCTCCAGAAGACCGATGGCGTCCACCAGGGCGTCGGTGAGATCGCCGTCCTCGTCGCGGAACCAGAGCACGACGGCGTCGGCGACGTCGTCGTAGTCCTCGTCCACGAGCTCGGCCCCGATGATGGACTCGATGCCTTCACGGAGATCATGGTCGACGTCGTCGTCGTAGCCGATCTCCTGGACCACCTGTCCGGGCTCGAACCCCAGCCTGCCGGCCGGGTTGGTCCGCTCCTCCGCGTGGTCCGCGGTCGCGCTCACGGCTTGCCTCCTGCTCATTCGGTAAATGCTGTGGGCCGCGCGTATGCGCGCGGCGCTGGCCGTAGTCCACACGTGCCGGGGCGGATCGCGCAAGTACCCGGCCGTGGAGACCGCCGAAACGGTGACGTTTGGGGCCGTCTCGCCGCAACTTCCGGCGCCGGGGACTGTCGCTCCGTGATCAGGCACACATGATTCATCCCTTTTTGATGACTTCTGCGGTTTCAGTCTGCCGAACGCCCGGACGAAACGCATGCGCGGGTTGGGCGTAAGGTTGCGATTTGAGCACACCCGAGGCGTACCCACCGCGTGCCCGCCGCGTCCCCCGACCCGTGGAGGACACCGCCGGGGGTTACCCCTCGGTAAATGTGACGTCTGGCGCAGGCGGGGTACACGATGGACATCCCGACCACTTCGTGGCCCCGTGGGCACCCCCGAACAGCGAAGGAAGAGCGTGGCTCCCGGATCCGATCGCAACCCGATCATCATTGGCGGCCTTCCCAGCCAGGTCCCGGATTTTGACCCGGAAGAGACCCAGGAATGGCTCGACTCCCTCGACGCGGCCGTGGACGAGCGGGGCCGTGAGCGGGCCCGCTACCTCATGCTCCGGCTCATCGAGCGGGCCCGCGAGAAGCGCGTGGCCGTGCCCGAGATGCGCAGCACGGACTACGTCAACACCATCGCCACCAAGGACGAGCCCTTCTTCCCCGGCAACGAGGAGATCGAGCGCAAGGTCCTCAACGCCACCCGGTGGAACGCGGCCGTGATGGTCTCGCGCGCCCAGCGCCCGGGCATCGGCGTCGGCGGCCACATCGCGACCTTCGCCTCCTCCGCCTCGCTGTACGACGTCGGCTTCAACCACTTCTTCCGGGGCAAGGACGAGGGCGACGGCGGCGACCAGATCTTCTTCCAGGGGCACGCCTCCCCCGGCATCTACGCCCGCGCCTACCTCCTGGACCGGCTGAACGACCGTCAGCTCGACGGCTTCCGCCAGGAGAAGTCGAAGTACCCCGACGGGCTCTCGTCGTACCCGCACCCGCGGCTGATGCCGGACTTCTGGGAGTTCCCGACCGTGTCGATGGGTCTCGGCCCGCTCGGCGCGATCTACCAGGCCCGGATGAACCGGTACATGGAGGCGCGCGGCATCGCCGACACCTCCAAGTCGCACGTCTGGGCGTTCCTCGGCGACGGCGAGATGGACGAGGTCGAGTCGCTCGGCCAGCTCTCCATCGCCGCCCGCGAGGGCCTGGACAACCTCACGTTCGTCGTCAACTGCAACCTCCAGCGCCTCGACGGCCCGGTGCGCGGCAACGGCAAGATCATCCAGGAGCTGGAGTCGATCTTCCGGGGCAACGGCTGGAACGTCATCAAGCTGATCTGGGACCGCTCCTGGGACCCGCTGCTCGCGCAGGACCGCGACGGCATCCTGGTCAACAAGCTGAACACCACCCCGGACGGCCAGTTCCAGACGTACGCCACGGAGACCGGCGGCTACATCCGCGAGCACTTCTTCGGCGACGACCACCGGCTGCGGGCGATGGTCGAGGGCATGACCGACCAGCAGGTCCTGCACCTGGGCCGCGGCGGCCACGACCACAAGAAGATCTACGCGGCGTACGCGGCGGCCAAGGCCCACGCGGGCCAGCCGACCGTGATCCTCGCCCAGACCGTCAAGGGCTGGACGCTCGGCCCGAACTTCGAGGGCCGCAACGCGACCCACCAGATGAAGAAGCTGACGGTCGACGACCTCAAGCGCTTCCGCGACCGGCTGCACATCCCGGTGACCGACCGGCAGCTGGAGGACGGCCTGCCGCCGTACTACCACCCGGGCCGGAACTCCGAGGAGATCCAGTACATGCACGACCGCCGCAAGGCGCTGGGCGGGTACGTCCCGACCCGGGTCGTGCGGGCGAAGCCGCTGGTCCTGCCCGACGACAAGACCTACGCGGCCGCCAAGAAGGGCTCCGGGCACCAGTCGATCGCCACCACCATGGCCTTCGTCCGCATCCTGAAGGACCTCATGCGGGACAAGGAGATCGGCAAGCGCTTCGTGCTGATCGCCCCCGACGAGTACCGCACCTTCGGCATGGACGCCTTCTTCCCGAGCGCCAAGATCTACAACCCGCTGGGCCAGCAGTACGAGGCGGTGGACCGCGAACTCCTGCTCGCCTACAAGGAGTCGCCGACCGGCCAGATGCTGCACGACGGCATCTCCGAGGCCGGCTGCACGGCCTCGCTGATCGCCGCCGGTTCGGCGTACGCCACGCACGGCGAGCCGCTGATCCCGGTGTACGTCTTCTACTCGATGTTCGGTTTCCAGCGGACCGGCGACCAGTTCTGGCAGATGGCCGACCAGCTGGCCCGCGGCTTCGTGCTCGGCGCCACCGCCGGCCGTACGACGCTGACCGGCGAGGGCCTCCAGCACGCGGACGGCCACTCCCAGCTGCTGGCCTCGACCAACCCGGCCTGCATCGCCTACGACCCGGCGTTCGGCTTCGAGATCGCGCACATCGTCAAGGACGGCCTGCGCCGCATGTACGGCGCCCAGGCCGAGGACGTCTTCTACTACCTCACCGTCTACAACGAGCCGATCCAGCACCCGGCCGAGCCCGAGAACGTGGACGTCGAGGGCATCCTCCAGGGCATCCACCGCTTCCGGCCCGCCGAGGCCGGCACGATCCCGGCGCAGATCATGGCCTCCGGCGTGGCCGTGCCGTGGGCGATCGAGGCGCAGCGGATCCTCGCCGAGGAGTGGAACGTCCGGGCCGACGTCTGGTCCGCGACCTCCTGGACCGAGCTGCGCCGCGAGGCCGTGGCCGTGGAGGAGCACAACCTGCTCCACCCGGACGAGGAGCAGCGCGTCCCGTACGTGACGCGCAAGCTCCAGGGCGCCGAGGGCCCGTTCGTGGCGGTCTCGGACTGGATGCGCTCGGTGCCGGACCAGATCTCCCGCTGGGTGCCGGGGACCTACACCTCGCTCGGCGCGGACGGCTTCGGCTTCGCGGACACCCGGGGCGCCGCCCGCCGCTACTTCCACATCGACGCCCCGTCGATCGTGCTCGCCGTGCTGACCGAGCTCGCCCGCGAGGGCAAGATCGAGCGCTCGGCCCTGAAGCAGGCCGTGGACCGCTACCAGCTCCTCGACGTGGCCGCCGCCGATCCCGGCCCGGCGGGCGGCGACGCCTGATCCGGCGCCGCGCGGGCGACTGCCCGGTGACCGTCACGTAGCACGGAGCGCCTGGTGAGGGGCGGTGGGACCGTGGTCCTGCCGCCCTTCGGCGTTCTCTACGATTCCTCGCATGAAGGCTCGCCGGGAACGCTGGGAAGAACGCACGCAGGCACCGCTGCTGGTGCTGGCCGTGGCGTTCGGCGTCGCGTACGCCGTGCCGATCGTGGCTCCCGGCGCCGCCCCCTGGGTGCACCGGCTGTGCACCCATGCCGAGTGGGCGGTCTGGGGGGCCTTCGCCCTCGACTATCTGGTCCGGTTGGTGCTCGCTCCGGCCCGCTGGTCCTTCGTCCGCTCCCATCCCCTCGATCTGCTCGCGGTCCTGCTGCCGATGGTGCAGCCGCTGCGGCTGCTGCGGGTCGTCTCCACGCTCCTCCTGGTGGGCCGGCGGGCCCGGATGGCGCCGCAGATAACGCTCACCACCTATGTGGCGGGCGCGGTCGTCGGGCTGATGATGTTCGGCTCGCTGGCCGTGCTGCACGTCGAGCGGGACGCGCCGAACGGCAACATCAAGACGCTGGGGGACGCGGTCTGGTGGTCGTTCACCACGATGACCACGGTCGGCTACGGCGACCACGCCCCCACCACGGGGCTCGGCCGGGTCCTCGCGGTGGGGCTGATGCTCTCGGGCATCGCCCTGCTGGGTGTCGTCACCGCGAACATCGCGGCCTGGTTCATCTCCCGGTTCGACCGGGACGACGCGGTGGAGCGCCGCCAGACCGAGCTCCTGGAGGCGCTGACCCAGGAGGTCCGCGAACTGCGCGCGGAGGTGGCCCGGCTGTCGGCCCCGGCGGGGCCTCCCGCGCCGCAGGCCGAGGACGTCTCCGTACCCCACGACCCTCAGGGCGTGCCCGTACCCCACGACCCCCAGGGCGTGCCCGTGCCCCACGAGCCCCAGGACGTGCCCGCGCCTACCGCTCCCAGAGCTTGAACGCTCTGACCTCGTAGGGCGTCTGCGGCACCCAGGTGCCCTTCCCCGGGTAGGTCTCGAACTCCCCCGTCTCCGCGCACTCCGCCGACTGGTAGGTCGTCACCGGCCGTCCCGTGCGGTTGGCGAGGGACTGCGCCGAGGTGCCCGGCGGCAGTGCGACGCAGCTGTCGAGCTCCGTCGTGGCCAGTTCGTGGCTCTGTGTCCGGCCCTTGAAGTCGGGCTTGGACCAGAGGCAGAGCCGCCCCGGCCCGCAGGCCCCGAGTGTCGTGGCGGACGGCGCCGCCCCGGCCGCCGGGGCCGCGAGAAGGGCGGTCAGGACGGCCGCGACGGCAAGCGTGATCTTCGTATACATGCTGATGAACCCCCATGTCGTCACTCTCCGTAATCAAAAGCATGGCGGAGGTCACCCCACGACGGAAGAGGGGCCGCCCCCGTTCACGCGAACGGGTGACGGCCCCTTACGGGAACCCCGAGGGGCTCCCGAGAGACGTCCGAGCGGGCGTCAGATGTGACCGCCCATGCCGCCGCCCGCCTCCGCGTTCGCACCGCGCTTGGTGAGCGTGGCGACGAGCGCCGCGACGACGGCCACGGCACCGGCGACGGTGAAGGCCAGGCCCATGCCGTCGAGGAAGGTGTCGTGGATGACGCCGGTGATCTGCTGGAAGAGGTCGGGGGTCATCCCCGGCGCCTGGGCCAGCTCCGGCGGCGCCATGCCGAACTCGGCGGCCTGCTCCAGCTGCGGGTTGACCGGGGCCGGGATTCCGGCCTCCTTCCAGTTGCCCTCGAAGGCGTCCGCGACCTTGGAGGACATGACCGCGCCGAGCACCGCCGTACCGAGCGCGCCGCCGACCTGCATCGCGGCCTGCTGCAGACCGCCGGCCACGCCGGAGAGCTCCAGCGGCGCGTTGCCGACGATGACCTCGGTGGCGCCGACCATGACCGGGGCGAGGCCGAGGCCCAGCAGGGCGAACCAGAGGGACATGACGAAGGTGCCCGTGCCGGCGGAGAGCGTGATCATGCCGAACATCGCGACGGCCGTGCAGACCATGCCGCCGACCAGCGGGACCCGCGGGCCGAACTTGGTGATCAGCGCGCCCGCCAGCGGCGAGGAGACGATCATCATCGCGGTCAGCGGCAGCAGGTGCAGACCGCTGTCGACCGGGCTGAGACCCTTCACGCCCTGGAGGTAGAAGGTCACGAAGAAGAGGCCGCCCATGAAGGCGAAGGCCATCAGGACCATCAGCACCACACCGGCCGAGAGCGGCACGGAGCGGAACATGGCCAGCGGGATGAGCGGCTCCTTGACCTTGGTCTCCCAGAAGGCGAAGACGGCGAAGAGCAGCACCGCGCCGAGCAGACAGCCCCAGGTCTTGCCGCTGGACCAGCCCCAGGACTCGCCGGCCTTGATGAGGCTCCAGACGAGGGAGGCCATGGCGCCGGAGAGCAGCAGGATGCCGAGGACGTCGAAGGAGCGCGGCGCGTTCTCCGCGCGGTGGTCCTTGAGGATGACCAGGCCGAGGGCGAGCGCGACGACGCCCACCGGCACGTTGATGAAGAAGACGGACTGCCAGCTGACGTGCTCGACGAGCAGGCCGCCGACGATCGGGCCGCCGGCCGTGGAGGCGCCGATGACCATGCCCCAGATGCCGATGGCCATGTTCAGCTTCTCGGCGGGGAAGGTGGCGCGCAGCAGGCCGAGCGCGGCCGGCATCAGCAGGGCGCCGAAGAGGCCCTGGAGGACGCGGAAGGCGATCACGGCGCCGATGGAGCTGGAGAGGCCGATGGCGCCGGAGGCCAGGGCGAAGCCGGCGATGCCGATGAGGAAGGTCTGCCGGTGGCCGAAGCGGTCACCGAGCTTGCCGGCGGTGATCAGCGCGACGGCGAGCGCGAGCAGATAGCCGTTGGTGATCCACTGGACCTGGGCGAGGGAGGCGCCGAGGTCGGTCTTGATGGCGGGGTTGGCGATGGCGACGATGGTGCCGTCGAGGGCGACCATCATCACGCCGATAGCCACGCCGAACAGGGTGAACCACGGGTGGCCGCGCAGTCCCTTCGCCGGGACCGGTGCGGGTTCCCGGGCGTCCCCCTGACCCTGCGGGGCCTTTTCCACGGTGGTCTGACTAGTCATGAGAACGAGGCTAGTGACAGTCACTGACAATTGACAAAGCGATTCACACGTCGGTAACTGTCACGTAGCTCACAGGTAGGCTGAGCTGGACGAAATGCCTGAAAAGAGGACGCTGACGTGACCGTGCCCGGCCTGCGCGAGCGCAAGAAGCAACGCACGCGCGACGAGCTGACCCGGGTCGCCCTGCAGCTCTTCACCACCCAGGGATACGAGCGGACGACCGTCGACGAGATCGTCGACGCCGTCGAGGTCTCCCAGCGCACCTTCTTCCGGTACTTCTCCTCCAAGGAGGAAGTCGCCTTCGCCGTCCAGCACATGGTGGAGGAGCGCTTCGTCGAGGCGCTGCGGGTGCGGCCGCCGGACGAGGGCCCGTTCGACGCGATGCGCAACGCCGTGCTCTGCGCCTGGGACACCATCGGCGACGCCATCACCGAGGTCGTACCGGTCGAGCTGTATCTGCGCACCTTCCAGATGATCGAGTCGACGCCCGCGCTGCTCGCCGTCCATCTGCGCCGCTCCACCGAGATGGAGGAGATCATCGCCGGGATCATCGCCGGGCGCGAGGGCCTCGACGTCGACGCGGACCCGCGCCCCCGGATCGCCGTGGCGGCCTTCAGCGGTGTGATGCGCGTGACAGGCCAGCTCTGGGGCCGGGGCACGGATCAGAGCCTGGAGGCCATCCGGGGCCTGACCGAGGAGTACCTCGACCACCTCGGCCCGGCCCTCGCGCCCCGCTGGCGCGACCGGTCCTGAGCCCCCGCGCGGCCGGGGCGTTCACCCGCGCCCCGTAGGGTGTCCGCCCTATGACCTCCGTCGACGCCACCTCCCCCCTGCTCGTCGTCGTGCGCACCCTGCTGGCGCTCGCCGTCGTGTTCGTGCTGCTCGCGACCACCGGGTGGACGACGATCAAGCACCGGCCCGTGCCCGGCCCGTCCCGTGAGGCGGCCCTCGCCGCCTGGGCGCGCGACCGGACCGAGCACGGCCCGCTGCCCGCCCCCGGCAGCCCCGCCGCCCGCGTCGCCGCGTTCTTCGCGCGGCTCGGGCACGCGCGCGCGGTCGCGCTCGCCGAGCGGCACCCGCTCGTCGTCGGCAACCTCGACGGCGCCCCGGTCGCCCTGCGCTACCGCGCCAACCGGATCACCCTCGACCGGGCGCTCGCCGCCGAAGGCGGCCGGGTCGACGACCCCCGGCTCTCCGACGAGGGCCGGCACGAGGCGCGGCGCCGGCTCGACCGCTTCGCCTCCATGCTGCGGCCCGGGCGGCAGATCCTCTCCTTCGACCCCACCGGTACGGGGCGGGCGGCCGAGGTCCTGGGCGACCTGGAGCACGCGGAACGCGTCTCGGTGGTCGTGCCCGGCGTCGACACCAATCTGCTCACCTTCCAGAAGACCCACGGCCGGTACGGGGCTCCCGCCGGCATGGCCGAGGCCCTGTACGCCGAGGAGCGGCGTGCCTCCCCCGGCGCCCGGTCGGCGGTGATCGCCTGGGCCGACTACACCGCGCCCGCCGGCGTCGGCGTCGACGCGATGACGGGCCGGCTCGCCGAGAACGGCGCCGCCCGGCTCGTACGGCTGACGGAGGCGCTGCCCGGGCACGCGCGCGTGGCGCTGTTCTGCCACAGCTACGGCTCCGTGGTGTGCGGGGTGGCCGCGCCGCGGCTGCCCGCCCGGGTGACGGACCTCGCGGTGGCGGGGAGCCCCGGCATGCGGGTGGAGCGGGCGGCCGAGCTCGGCACCCGCGCGCGCGTGTGGGCGATGCGGGACGCCGACGACTGGATCGCGGACGTGCCGCATCTGGAGGTGGGCGGTGTCGGGCACGGCGCCGACCCGGTGGCCCGGGAGTTCGGGGCGCGGCTGCTCTCGGCGCGGGGCGCGGTCGGCCACAGCGGCTATTTCGCGCCGGGGACCGAGAGCCTCGGCAACTTCGCCGCGATAGGCGTCGGCGCGTACGGCGATGTCGTCTGCGCACGTGCCGACAGCGCTTGCCACGACGGAATATCCGGCGCGGAAGGGTCCTGACGCGCGTAGATCACGCGATTTCAGGACCTTTCACAGGGGCGACGCGCGGGCACGCGCCGCTTACGATGAGGCGCATGGGTGATGTGCTGGCCGGAATTCATGCCACCTGGGAGTTCGAGAGCGACGCCCTCGTCATCCGCTTCGACCGGGGGAACCGTGCGCCGAGGCTCTTCGGTGTGCTGCGCGAACGTCGAGTACCGCACGAGGCGCTGGCGTCCGTGACGCTCACGCCCGGCAAGCGGGGCACCGTCGTGCTGCACGCCGTGCCGAGACCGGGCGCCGATCCCCTGATGGAGGCGGCGGCGGGACAGCTCGCGGAGGGCTGCGATCCGTACCGCCTGGTGCTCCCGGCGGACCGGGAGACGCTCGCCGAGTACTACCGGGACGAACTGCGGACGGCCCTCGGGCTGCGGAGCCCGTACGCCGAGGACCCCTCGGAGGGCCTGGACGTGACGCCCGCCGACCGTTTCCTGGTGGCGGCGCCGTCGGGTCCGCAGTCCTTCAAGGCGTACGACGGGAAGGCGAGCTTCGACGGACAGTCGGAGGTCTCGTTCCGCTGGTCCTGGACGGGTGCGTCCTCCGAGAAGTGGAAGGCGGGTGACCAGTTCTTCCAGGTACGGGACCTCCGGGCGGTCGAATGGCGCTCGCCGGACGTCCTCGACGGGCATCTGCGTCTGGTGCCCCGGGGTGGTGAACCGCGGGCCGCGCAGCCCGACCGGGACCCGGCGTCCGTCCTCTTCGGCCTCGGGTACGGGCCGGTGCACCTGTCCCTCCCCTTCGCGGCCGCGGTTCTCGCGGCGATCAGGACCACGGACCGCGTGCCCGCCCGGACCGCCGCCGCTCCCGGCGCCGTCGCCGAAAGGATTCGGCACCTGGGTGAACTGCACCAGGCGGGGCTGGTGACGGACGAGGAGTTCTCGGCGAAGAAGGCGGAGCTCCTGGCGGAGCTTTAGGAGGCGGGGCCCCGGAGACCCCGCCTCATACCCAAGTATCAGGGCCGAGCCCGGTCCCCGGTATGACGTCGGTGGCGGGGCCCGCTGCCTACCCTGGGCGGGTCATGGCTACCGAACCGCGGCACGAGCCGCCCACCCCCACCCTCCGACAGCTCAGCACCCGGACACGCGAGATGTTCCAGGGGCTCGGGACCGCGCTCACCACGCCCACCACCCCGGGCGCGCCCCTCCTCGGCGACGCGTCCTCCCGGTGGGTGCGCCTCCTGCCGTACGGCATCGCCCTCGCGTTCGTCGCCTCGCTGCTCCCCACCACGGTCAATCTCCTTGCCACCGACTACGGGGTCAACGGAGCGCTCGCGGGGGCCATCGGCACCGCCCAGACCGCGCCGCTGCTGCTCGCCGTCAACCGGCCGCTCCAGGCCTGGTGGGTCATCTTCACCGCCGACGTGCTCGGCGCGGTCGTGCTGCTCGGCGCCGACGGGGACCAGGCCCGGCTCTGGCCGTGGCCCCCGACGGTCGTCGTCGGCTACTGCGCGCTGATGATCGCGCTCGGTCTGCGCGAGTCCCGCCGGGCGCTGTTCGGGGTCTGGCTGGCGACCGGTGTCGCCGGGTACGCCCTGGACGTCGTCCGGCCCGCCGGAAGCACCAGCGTCCACACCCTGCTCGTCGTCCTCAGCGGAGTGCTGCCCCTCCTCACCTCGGCGGTACGCGCGCGGGGCGACGCCCAGCGGCGGCTCGTCGAGCAGGAGACCATCAGCGAGGCCGAGCGGTCCCGGCGCACGCTCCTGGAGGAGCGGGCCAGGATCGCCCGCGAGCTGCACGACGTGGTGGCCCACCACATGTCCGTGATCACGGTGCAGGCCGATTCCGCCCCTTACCGCATCCCCGGACTCCCGGACGCGGCCCGCGAGGAGTTCGGCTCGATCGCGACGAGCGCCCGGGAGTCGCTGGCCGAGATGCGGCGGCTGCTGGCCGTGCTGCGCAGTGACGGCACCGAGGGCGAGCGGGCCCCGCAGCCGGGGCTGGACCGGCTGCAGCAGCTGGTCGAGGCGACGGTACGGGCCGGGGTGCCGGCCGAGCTGCGGCTCGCCGCCGATCTCGGGGACGTACCGCAGGCGGTGGACCTGTCGGCGTACCGGATCGTGCAGGAGGCCCTCGCGAACGTCGTCCGGCACGCGCCGGGGGCGTCGACCCGGGTGTCGGTCCGGGCGGACGGCGGCTGGCTGACCGTCCTCGTCGTCAACGGGCCCTCCGCGGAGGCGGGTTCCCAGGTGGAGCGCGGCGCCTCCGGCACCGGGCACGGGCTCGTCGGGATGCGGGAGCGCGTACGGTTGACGGGCGGCTCGCTCGACACCGGGCCGCTGCCGGACGGCGGCTTCCGGGTCGCCGCGCGGCTGCCGCTGACGGCGGACCCGATGCCGGCCGTGCCCCTGCCCGCGGCCCCGGCCGCCCCGCCCCCGACCACCGAGGAATCCGAGTGACCATCCGCGTGATCATCGTCGACGACCAGGCCATGGTGCGGGCCGGTTTCGCCGCCCTGCTCGCCGCCCAGCCGGACATCGACGTGGTGGGCGAGGCCCCGGACGGGCGGCAGGGTGTCGACGTGGCGCGCGCGGCGCACCCGGACGTGGTCCTCATGGACGTCCGGATGCCCGAGCTGGACGGCCTCGCCGCCGCGCGGGAGCTCCTCCACCCGCCCGTCGGGGTCACCCACCGGCCGAAGGTGCTCATGCTGACCACCTTCGACGTGGACGACTACGTGTACGAGGCGCTGCGCGCCGGGGCGTCCGGATTCCTCCTGAAGGACGCGCCGCCCGCGGACCTGATCTCGGCGGTGCGGGTGGTGGCGGCGGGCGAGGCGCTGCTCGCCCCGTCGGTGACGCGCCGGCTCATCGCCGATTTCGCCGCCTCCCGGCCGGCTCCGCGCAAGGACACCACGGCGCTGCGCCTGAACGGGCTCACCCCGCGTGAGACCGAGGTACTGGAGCTGATCGCCCGCGGTCTTTCGAACCAGGAGATCGCGGACCATCTGGTGCTCGCCGAGCAGACCGTGAAGACCCACATCGGCCGGGTCCTGGCCAAGCTGGACCTGCGCGACCGGGCGCAGGCGGTGGTCTTCGCGTACGAGTCGGGCCTGGTGACCCCGGGCGCGTCCTGACGCCCGGGTAGCTGTCCCCCGGGGGAAAACCCCACCCCCCGCCTGGTGTTGCCTGCTCCTCCACCCCCTACCCCGGTATCGGGCGGGAGTTGGCTCCCCGGTGTGACGTGCCGTCACCCGTCGTCTTCCTACCTTCCTCTCGCCAGCGAACGAGCGAGTACCGGAGAGGGAGGGCGACCCCATGCGCCGTATTTCGAGGACCCTGATCACCGCGGCCCTGGTGGCCGCGGTGATCGGCGGGACGGCGGGCTTCGCGTCCGGCGACAGCCAGCAGCCCGTGACGGGGGCGCCGGCCGGGACCGCCGAGTGGCGGGCGGCCGGGCTGCCGGACCCGGAGCGGATGACCCCGGCGGAGGTGGCGCGGTTCTTCGCGGGGCTGAGCCCGGTACGGCAGCGGGAGCTGGCCCGGACGCATCCGACGGTCGTCGGGAACCTCGACGGGGCGCCCCTGGAGCTGCGGTACGCGGCCAACGCCCGGGTCACGCACGGGGCGTTCGGCGGCGCCCGGGTCCTCGCCCACGACGCGCGCGGCCGCGGCCAGGTGGCCCTGGTGTACGGGGATCTGGCGCGGGCGGAGCACGTGTCGGTGATCGTGCCCGGCTCCGACATCGACGCGGGCCGCCTGCACCCGCTCACGGACATGGCGAACGAGCTGCGCCGGGCCACCGGCGGCCGGACGGCGGTCGTCGCCTGGGCCGGCTACACCACCCCGGTCGGCGTGGGTCTCGACGCGGCCACCGGCCGGCTCGCCGAGGCGGGCGCGGAGCGGCTCACCCGGTTCGTGGACGGTCTCGCGGCCGCCGGGGCGGCCGAGCCCTCGCTGTTCTGCCACAGCTACGGCTCCGTGGTGTGCGGGCTCGCCGCCCACGACCTGAAGGCCAAGGACCTGGTGGTCTTCGGCTCCCCGGGGATGCGCGCCGACAACGTGGCCGAGCTCGGCACCTCCGCCCGCGTCTGGGCCGCGAAGGATCCGACCGACTGGATCGATTGGGTCCCGAACGTCGAGGTCGGGGACCTCGGGCACGGCGCCGATCCCGCCGACCCGGCCTTCGGGGCGCGTCGGATCGCCGCCGACGACGCCGCGGGCCACGGCGGCTACTTCGCGCCGGGCACCGCCTCCCTCCGCACGTTCGCCGCGATCGCCGGGGGGGACGTCCGATGAGCACCCTCGCGACCACGGCCCGCCGGGCCGTCCGGAAGATCGAGTCGAGCACCCCCGCCCACCGCGACCGGGCCGTCGACGGGCTGCGCGCCCTGGCCCTGCTGGCCGTGCCGACCGGGCACTGGCTGCTCGGCGGGTTCACGCTCTCCTCCGACGGGGCGATCCACAACGCCAGCCCGCTCGGCACCTTCGCGGGTCTCGCGCCGGTCAGCTGGGTCCTGCAGATGCTGGGGATCTTCTTCCTGGTCGGCGGTTACGCCTCCGTCCTCTCCTACCGGCGGAGGAAGGGCTCCTCGGGCGAGTGGCTGAAGGGCCGGCTCGCCCGCCTCGGCCGGCCGGTGCTCGGTGTCACCGCCGTCTGGGCGGCGCTGCTGCCGCTGCTGCACTTCGGGTTCGACGTGCCGGTGGACAGTCTGCGGACGGCGTCGACGCTGGTGATCCAGCCGCTCTGGTTCGTCGGGGTGTACACGGTGGTCACCGCGCTCACCCCGCTGTGCGTCCGGGCGGCCCGCCGCCTCGGGGTGTGGGCCGCGGCCCCGCTGCTCGGTTCGGTCGCCGTCGTGGACTTCCTGCGGTACGGGCCGTACGCCGACGCCGTGCCGTCCTGGCTGAGCCTGCTGAACATCCTGCCGGGCTGGCTCTTCGCGTACCAGCTGGGCGTCTCGTGGGGCGAGGGCCGGGTCACCCGGCGGCACGCCTGGGCGCTGCTGCTCGGCGGGGCCGCGCTGTTCGCCGCCCTGCTGCTCGCCTTCGGCTACCCGGCGTCCATGGTCGGCGTGCCCGGCGAGGCCCGCACCAACTCGCACCCGCCGTCGCTGCTGGTCCTCGCCCTCGCCGCCGCGCAGAGCGGCGCGGCGATCCTGCTCAGGGACCGGCTCGGCCGGCTCCTGAAACGGCCCGCGCTCTGGGCGCCGGTCGTGGTGGTCAACCTGTCGGCGATGACGATCCTGTGCTGGCACCAGACGGCGATGCTGACGGCCGCGATCCCCGCCTCGTACCTCGGAGAGGTGCCGGGTCTGGTCGGCGCGCCGGACTCGGTCGGCTGGATCCTCGCCCGGCTCGCCTGGATGCCGGTCTTCGCCGGACTGCTCGTGCTGATCGGCCGGTACGCCCGGGGCTTCGAGTCCCCGTGGACGAGGACCGGCACGGCCCGCCGCACCGTGGCGGGCGTGCTGGCGGCGGGCTTCGCGGTCTTCGCGCTGGGGCTGGCGTGAGGGCCCCGGGGGGCTCAGGCCTCGCGCGCCGCGGAGGTGGAGCGCATGTCCGGGTAGCGGTCGCCCGCCACCTGGCCGGCGATCGGCTCCAGTTCGGCGAGTTCGGCCTCGGTGAGGGTGATGCGGGTGGCGGCGGCGTTCTCCTCCAGGCGGGAGCGCTTGCGGGTGCCGGGGATCGGGACGACGGTGAGGCCGTGCACCGAGGCCCGCTGCTGGACCCAGGCGAGGGCGATCTGCGCCGGGGTCGCCCCGTGCGCGGCGGCGATCTTGCGGACCGGGTCGAGGAGGGTGGCGTTCCGCTCGGCGTTCTCGCCGGTGAAGCGGGGCTGGAAGCGGCGGAAGTCACCGTCCGACAGGTCCTTGCCGGCGTCCGCGAACGCGCCGGTGAGGAAGCCGCGGCCGAGCGGGGAGTACGGCACGAAGGTGACGCCGAGTTCGGCGGCGGCGCCGACGGCGCTGCGTTCCACGTCCCGGGAGAAGAGCGACCACTCCGACTGGAGGGCGCTGATCGGGTGGACGGCGTGGGCCTCGCGGAGCTCGGCGCCGGTGACCTCGCTGAGGCCCAGGTGCTTGACCTTGCCCTCCCGGACGAGTTCGGCCATCGCGCCGACGGACTCGGCGAACGGGACCTCCGGGTCGCGGCGGTGCATGTAGTAGAGGTCGATCGTCTCGATGCCGAGGCGGCGCAGGCTGCCCTCGACGGCCTTCCTGATGTAGGCGGGGTCGTTGCGGACGGCCCGGTGGGCGGGGACGTCGGCGCGCCGCTCGATGGCGAACTTGGTGGCGAGGGTGACCTCGTCGCGGTGGGCGGCGAGGAACGGGGCGAGGAACTCCTCGTTGGCTCCGCTGCCGTAGATGTCGGCGGTGTCGATCAGGGTGACGCCGGCTTCCAGGGCGGCGTCGAGGGTGTCCCGGGCGGCGGCCTCGTCGGTGGCGCCGTAGAACTCGCTGATGCCCATGGCGCCGAAGCCCTGGACGCCGATCTCGGGTCCGTCCTGGCCGCCGAGACGTACGGTGTCGATCCTGGTCATGAAGGTGTTCCTCCGCATGCGGTCCCGTAATGGCTGATCTTGATGTCGAGCACGGCGAGCGTGTCCTGGAGCTCGGTGATCCGGGAGAGGACGTCCCGCCTGGTGGCTTCCAGGAGTTCACGGCGTGCGTCCCGGGTGTGGTCGCCCTCGCGCACCAGCTCGGCGTACCGGACCATGTCGGCGACCGGCATCCCCGTGAGCCGCAGCTTGCCGACGAACGCGAGCCAGTGCAGGTCCTGCTCGGTGAAGCGGCGCTGGCCGGTGTGCGAACGGTCGACGTGCGGCATGAGGCCGATCCGCTCGTACCAGCGCAGGGTGTGCGCCGAAAGACCGGTCAGCGCGGAGACCTCGCTGATGGTGTGGTGGGTCCGGGTTCCACTCGGGGTCGTGCTCGTGCTCGCCATCACGCTCATGCCCCCCACGCTAAAACGTTGGAGTGCACTCCAAGCAAGTAGGCTCGGCCCCATGCAGAGCAGCGTGCCGAGCCTGGCGTCGATCGAGAACTGGCCCGTCCCCACCGCGGCGGCCGCCGTGGTCCGCGCGGACGGCACCCTGGCCGGGTCGTACGGCCCCACCGGGCGGCGCTTCCCGCTCGCCTCGGTCACCAAGCCGCTCGCGGCGTACGCCGTCCTCGTCGCGTACGAGGAGGGGGCGATCGACCTCGACGAGCCCGCCGGGCCGCAGGGCGCGACCGTGCGGCACCTCCTCGCCCACACCTCGGGCCTCGCCTTCGACGAGAACCGGGTCATGGCCGCCCCCGGCACCCGCCGGATCTACTCCAACACCGGCTTCGAGGCGCTCGGCGACCATCTCGCGAAGGCGACCGACATCCCCTTCGCCGAGTACCTGCACCAGGCGGTCCTGGAGCCGCTGGGCATGACGTCGACGACGCTGGAGGGTTCGCCCGCCAAGGACGGCGTCTCGACCGTGGACGACCTGGTGCGGTTCGCCGCCGAGGTGCAGGCGCCGCGGCTGCTCGACCCGCGCACGGTCCTGGAGGCGATGAGCGTCGCGTACCCCGGGCTGACCGGCATCCTGCCCGGTTACGGGCACCAGAAGCCGAACGACTGGGGGCTGGGCTTCGAGATCCGGGACGGCAAGTCCCCGCACTGGACGGGCGCCGGTTCCTCGCCGCGTACCTTCGGGCACTTCGGGCAGTCCGGCACCTTCCTGTGGGTCGACCCGGACGCGCGGGCGGCCTGTGTGGCGCTCACCGACCGGCCCTTCGGGCCGTGGGCGGTCGAGGCGTGGCCGCCGTTCACGGACGCGGTCCTCGCGGACCTGCGCGCCGGCTAGGAACCGGGCGCCGTCGGCCGGGCGGCAGGCGACGAAGAGCGGGCGGCAGGCGACAGGCGGCGAACAGTAGGCGGCCGCCGGCCGTCATTCGTCGCAGCGCGCCGTGGGCAGCGTCCCGTCGGGGCCGCTGACGGAGACGTCGACCAGGCCGGCGGGGTGCTCCGCGTAGGCCGTCGTGCACACCAGCTGACGGGCGGCGCCCTCGGTCAGCTCCATCACCGGGAACGGGGCCCGCAGCCGGAGCAGCCGGCGCGGGGTCGCCCCGGCCGTCGCGTCCGGCTCGACGTGCGGCCCCTTCCCCCCGGCCGGTGGCAGTCCGGTGGTGATGCCCGCCGCGGCCTCGTCGGCCCGGGGGCCGGCGAGGAGCATGGCGAGGATCTTGTCGGTGGTGCTGTGCGCGCGCCGCAGCCCCTCGGGGGTGATCTCGTAGTCCGGCCCGAACCCGTCGTAGGGGAGCCGGGTGGCCCCCGACTCCGGCGCGTCGGAGGGCACCGGGCCCCCGTCCGCGAACCTCCGGGCCACCGGCATCGACCGGCCGTCGGGGCCGAGGAAGTAGAGCACGATCCGGTCCTCGGGGATCGGCTGGACCGCGACGGTCGCGGCGCCGCCCGCCTCGACGACGTCGGTGCCCTGGATGCCGCAGCCGGCGAGTGCCAGCAGGGCGAGCAGGGCCGCGGCGGTGTTCCTCCGGCGGTTCACAGCGGCATCCGGACCGTGAAGACCGCCCCGCCTTCGGGGTCGTTGGCGGCCGTGACGGTGCCCCCGTGGAGCCGTACGTTCTCCAGGGTGATCGCGAGGCCGAGGCCGCTGCCCGCCGAGCGGGTACGGGCCTGGTCGGCCTTGTAGAAGCGGTCGAAGACGTGCGGCAGGACGTCCGGGTGGATGCCCGGGCCCCGGTCGGCGACCTCCGTCACGAGCTGGTCGCCCTCCGTCCACAGCCGGACCGTCACCGGCGCCCCGCCGTGCCGCAGCGCGTTGCCGACGAGGTTGGCGACGACGACGTCGAAGCGGCGCGGGTCGAGCCGGGCCCTGATCCCCTCGCCGAGGTACGGGGCGACCTGCGCCGGATCGGTCCAGTGCCGGTTCTGCAGGGTCTTGCGGACGCAGTCGGCGGCGTCGACCTCGTCGGTGTGGAGTTCGGCGGCGCGGGCGTCGAAGCGGGAGATCTCCATGAGGTCCTCGACGAGCACGGCGAGCTTCCCGGTCTCGGCGCTGATCAGGCGGACGGCCCGGGCGGTGTCGCTGTCGAGGCCGTCGGCGTCCTCGTCGAGGACCTCGGTGACGGCGAGCATCCCGGCGAGCGGGGTGCGCAGTTCGTGCGAGACGTCGGAGGCGAAGCGGCGGGCACGGGCCTCGGCGTTGCGGAGCTCCGCGACGGAACGTTCCAGCTCGGCGGCGGACTCGTTGAACGTCCGGGCGAGGTCGGCGAGTTCGTCGCTGCCCTTGGCGTGGATCCGGGTGTCGAGCCGGCCGCGCCCCATGCTGTGGGCCGCGTGCCGCAGCTCCCGGACGGGCCGGAGCACCCCGCGCGCGGCGATCAGTGCCGGGATGAGGGCGACGGCGAGCGCGGGCAGCGCGCCGTCGCGGGCGGCCGTCACCATGGCCTCGACGTTCGCCTCCTCCTCGTCGAGGGCCATCACCGCGTAGAGGACGAGACCGGTGCGCTGCGGCGCCCCCTCGGCCGAGCGGGTCAGGAAGACGGCGGGCACGGCGATCGTGAGGTACGGGGTGCCGCCCTTGACGACCCGCTGGAAGCTGCCGTGCGGCAGCCGCTGGTCGGCCGCGCGGGCCCGCAGCTCCGGGGTGATGACGGAGGAGGAGGGCCGGTCGGTGGAGGAGACGCGGACGGTGCCGTACTCGGCGTAGACGCGCCAGGGGCGGGGCTTGCCCTGCCGGGCGATCTGCATGAGCAGGGGCCGCAGGTCGTCCTCGGCGACGGGCAGCCGGATGTTGAGGGCGTCGACCTGCTCGCGGAAGGCGGAGACGGCGGTGTCCTGCGCCTGTTCCAGGATGGCGCTGCGGGCGGCCCGGTAGGTGAGGGCGGCGGTGGTGCCGCAGCCGACGGCGGCGACGAGCAGGAAGGCGAGCACGAGCCGGGTGCGCAGACCGAAGGGGTGCGGGCGCAGCCGGGGGCTCCGGGCCCGGCGCCGGGCCGCGCGGCCGCGTCGCAGCTCGGCGAGCCCGCCGGGCCCGGGGTCCGGGCCGGTGCCGGGAGCGCCGTCGGGGCCGTGGTGCGCCCCGCCGCCCGGTCCGGTGTCCGGCTCGGGGCTCACGCAGGCCTTCACAGCGGTCCGAAGCGGTAGCCGAAGCCGCGCAGGGTCTGGATGTAGCGGGGTTCGCCGGGGGTGTCCTCGATCTTGTTCCGCAGCCGCCGGACGCAGGCGTCGACCAGCCGGGCGTCGCCGTGGTAGCTGTGCTCCCAGACGTGTTCGAGGAGCTGCTGGCGGCTGAAGACCTGCTCGGGGGCGGCCGTCAGATGCAGCAGCAGCTTCAGCTCCGAGGGGGCGAGGGCGATGCGCTCGCCGGACTTCGCGACGGTCAGCCCGGCCCGGTCGACGGCCAGGTCCCCGTGGAACTCGACGGCGGACCTGGCGCCGCCCGGCTCCTCGATGCGCCGCAGCACGGCCCGTATCCGGGCCTCGATGACCTCGGTACGGGCGGGCTTGACGATGTAGTCGTCGGCGCCGGCCTCCAGGCCTATGACGACGTCGAAGTCGTCGCCGCGGGCGGTCAGCATGATGATCGGCAGCTGGCTGCTCTCGCGGACCCGGTGGCAGACCTGGACGCCGTTCATGCCGGGCAGCATGAGGTCGAGCAGCAGCAGGTCGGGCCGGAACTCCGCGAGCGCGTCGAGGCCGGCCTCTCCGGTGGCGGCGGTGCGCACCTCGTGCCCGCGGCGGCGGAGCCCGAGCTCGACGCCTTCGCGGACGGAGGGGTCGTCTTCTATCAGCAGCACGCGGGGCATCTGTGCAGTATCCCAAGGTCGTAGGGCGCCTCCTGCCGGAGGGGGCGGTGGCTCAGGTGCGGCGGGCGAGGCCGCGCAGTCGGCCGGTCGCGGCCGTGAGGAGGGCCTGGACCCCGGTGAGCCCGAGGGGCCGGGCCAGGACGGCGAAGGCGCCGAGGACGGTCAGCGCCCCGGCGAGCCCGGAGGGTACGGCTCCGGCGGGTCCGGTGAGGTCGGTGACGAGGAGCCCGTACCCGGCGGCGGGCACGGCGGCGAACATCAGCCGCGCGAGCGCGGAGAGCGAGCCGCCGGAGACCGGACCTTCCGCGCCCCCGGACACCGGGGCGCTCCCCTTGAGCCGCCGCCTCAGCGCGTACGCCGTGACGGCCCAGCCCGCCCACAGGGCCAGCGAGTACCCGGCCGCCATCCCCGTGACCGCCCACCGGGTGGGCAGGACGTGGAAGGCGGTCACGGAGAGGCCCGCGTTGAGCCCGGCGATGACCAGGTTGAGCAGGAAGGGGGTACGGGTGTCCCGCAGCGCGTAGAAGGCGCGGGTGCACACGTACTGGCCGGACAGGGCGACGAGTCCGGGCGCGAAGGCCATCAGGATCCAGGACATCGCGCGGATGTCGTCGCCGGTGGTCGCCCCGTACCGGAAGACGACCGTCATCAGCGGCACGGCGAGCGCGAGCAGCGCGCAGGCGGCGGGGACGACGGCCGCCTGGCTGGTGCGCAGCGCGTACGAGACGTCCCGCCGGACCCCGGCGAGGTCGCCGTCGGCGGCGGCGCCGCTCATCCGGGGCAGCAGCGCGGTGACGAGGGAGACCGTGATGATGCCGTGCGGGACGGTCCACAGCAGATAGGCGTTGTTGTACGCGGCGAGACCGCCGCCGCTCACGGTGCCGCCCGCCGAGGTGGCGAGCAGCGTGGTCACCCAGTACGCACCCTGGTTGGTGAGGACGAGCAGCACCAGCCAGCCGGCCGAGCGCAGCGGCTCGGCGAGGCCGCTGCCCCGCCAGTCGAAGCGGGGCCGCCAGCGGAAGCGGGCGGCGCGCAGCGAGGGCAGCAGGGCGAGTGCCTGGAGCGCGATGCCGGCGGTGGTGCCCCAGCCGAGCAGGGCGGTCTCGCCGGGGGTGAGCGAGCCGCCGTCGGCGACCACGAGGAAGAGCGCGAAGACGGCGACGACCACGACGTTGTTGAGGACCGGGGTCCACATCATGGCGCCGAAGCGGCCACGGGCGTTGAGGACCTGTCCGAGCAGGGTGAACAGCCCGAGGAAGAAGATCTGCGGGAGGCAGGCGCGCGCGAACGCGACGGTCGTCTCCCGCTGCGCGCCCGTGTAATCGGTGTACGTGTCGACGATCAGGGGCGCCGCGAGGACCGCGCCGGCGGTGAGCGCGACGAGGGCGAGGGCGCACAGGGTGAGCAGCCGGTCGGTGTAGGCGGCGCCGCCGTCCTCGTGCTCCTTGGCGGCCTTGACCAGCTCGGGCACGAAGACGGCGTTGAGGGCGCCGCCGAGGAGCAGGGTGTAGACGATGGTGGGGACCGAGTTGCCGACCGCGTAGCCGTCGGCGACGTAGCCGGCGCCGAGCGCGGCCGCGACGACGGAGGCCCGGACGAAGCCGGTGGCCCGGGAGACCAGCGACCCGGCGGCCATCAGCGCGCCGCTGCGCAGCGCGGACGGTTTCGCCTTCGCCCGGCGCCCGCCGGGGCGCTGCGCGGTGAGCGTGGCCGTCATCGGCGGGCCAGGTACGCCTGGAAGGCGCGGTACAGCGCGTGGTTGGTCGTGCCCTGCATCGGTGTCTCCCACTCCCCCAGCGTCTCGACGACCTGTCCGCCCGTGCCGAGCTTCCAGCGCAGCAGGCCGTGGGCGCGGTCGTCCGGATCGAGGGTGGAGGGTACCCCGCGCAGGTCGTAGACGGCGGCGCCGAGGGCGTGGGCGTCGAGCATCATGCGCCACTGGAGGGCGTTGGAGGGGCGGACCTCGCGGCGGTGGTCGGCGGAGGCGCCGGTCTGGTACCAGACGCGTCCGCCGACGGTGACCATGGTGTGGGCGGCGAGGATCTCGCCCTCGTGGCGGGCCAGGTAGAGCTTCATGCGGCCGGGGTGCTCGGCGTTGAGGACGGCGTACTGGCGCTCGTAGTACGCGAGGGAGCGGCCGAGCCGGAAGCCGTCGCGTTCCTCGGTGACGCGGAGCAGCCGGTAGAACTCGGGAAGGTCGGCGGCGGAGCCGACGGTGATCTCGACGCCGGACTTGCGGGCCTTGCGGACGTTGCGCCGCCACTCCTGGTTGAGCCCGGTCCACAGGTCGTCGGGGGTGCGCCCGGTGAGCGGCACCTGGAAGACGTGGCGGGGCTGGGCGTCGGCGCCGTCCTCCGACTCGCCGCCGCAGCGCCGCCAGCCCCGGGCCCGCAGCCGTTCGGCGACGGCGGTGCCGAGCGGGTCGACCTCGTCGGCGAGGACGTCGGAGAGGCGACGGCCGGTGCCGGTGCCGGCCTTCACGGTGGCGGCGTTCCAGCGCCGGTAGGCGGGGCCGGGGCCCATCCGGACGGCGAAGACGCCGCAGGCGCGCAGATGCCCGAGGAGCGGGGCGAGCCACCGGTCGAGGTCGGGGTCGGCCCAGTCGGCGACGGGCCCTTCGGGCAGGTAGGCGAAGTACTTGCGGGTGCCGGGGAAGGGCCGCAGGAGGACCAGGGCAACGCCGGTCAGCTCACCGGACTCCGGTCCCCAGCCGACCAGTTGGTGCTGCCAGCCGTCCTTCACCCGGGCCCAGGCCGGGACCTGGAGGAAGCTGGGCCCGTCCGCACCGGAGCGGGACGCGAGGAAGGCGCGGTAGACCTCGGGGGTGACGGGGCCGAGCCGCAGGGCGCGGCGCTCGGTGGGTGCGGCCGTCACGAGCAGGGCTGACACAACGGGAGCCTCCTTGTTCCGCCCCTCGGTGGTGGGGCGCACAGCAGGCTCACAGCAGAATTCGACCGGGTCGCGCGTCGAATGTGACCGGACGATGACCGTTCCGACCCAGCCCTCGTCACAAGGGCCTCCGGCCCCGCACGAGGCGTCAGGAGCGACCTACAGTCCGGAACATCCCACTCGTCTCCATCCCGCGGAGGTCTTCCGTGCTGCCGATACGCACTCCCCGTCCCGCCCTCGCCGCCGTGGCGCTGACCGTCTCCCTCACCGCCTGTACGGCCCAGGCGGCGAGCGGCCCCGAGCGGAGCGGGGCGCCGGCCTCGGCCGCTCCCCCGGCGAAGGTGAAGGTCGTGGACCCGGCGGCGGGCCGGCCGGTGAAGGTGACCGCCACCGGCGGCACGATCGCCGGGGTGAAGGTGGTGGACGCGGACGGCGGTTCGCTCGCCGGGCGGACGGGTGCGGGCGGGGCGGACTGGACGTCGGACCGCAAGGCGGCCCCGGGAACCACGTACACGGTGGAGGTGAGGTCCCGCACCGCCGACGGCAAGGAGTCGACGAGCACGTCCTCCTTCACCACCCCCGAGCCGGCGAAGGTCAACAAGGTCACCCTGGCGCCCGGCAAGAACACCACCGTCGGCATCGCCCATCCGCTCTCGATCGTCTTCGACCTCCCGGTGACCAGGAAGGCGGACGTGGAAAAGCAGCTCAAGGTGACCACGTCGAACGCCACCGAGGGCTCCTGGGGCTGGGTCAAGGACTACTCGGGCCGGGACCGGGCGGACTGGCGGCCCAAGGAGTACTGGAAGCCGGGCACGAAGGTCACCCTCGAAGCGGACCTGAACGGCACGGACTCGGGCGGCGGCTGGTTCGTACGGGACTACCGCACCGGCTTCACGATCGGCGCCGCGCAGATCGTGAAGGTCGACCTGGACCGCCACACGCTGACCCTGAACAAGGACGGCCGCACCGTCCGTACGATCCCGGTCTCCGGCGGCACCCCGGGCGGCGACAAGCGGTCCTGGCGGGGCACGGCCGTGCTGATGGCGAAGGAGGGCACCATCAACATGAACTCCGAGACGGTCGGCCTCGGCGACGCCTACGACAAGATGGTCGACTACTCGATGCGGCTGACCTGGTCGGGCATGTACGCGCACGCGGCCCCGTGGAACGCGCCGTACTTCGGCAGGGCCAACAAGAGCTCCGGCTGCATCGGCATGAGCGACGAGAACGCCGCCTCCTTCTACGCCTCGGTGAACGTCGGCGACCCCTTCGAGATCACCGGCGCGGAGACCAAGGGCACGGTCGCCGAGGGCAACGGCTACGGCGCGTGGAACCTGAGCTGGGCGCAGTGGAAGGCGAAGAGCGCCCTCGCCTGAAGGCCCGCCCCGCCGCGGTTCAGCCCAGCGCCCCGCGCCGGTCCCGCATCTCCCAGATCAGGATCTCCGCACCGGTCGTGGCGACGAGGGTGCGGCCAGCGCCGCCGGTGATCCGGGCCGCGTCGCCGGGACCCAGGTCCTCGTCGCCGAGCCGGACCGCGCCGCGCACCACATGGACGTACGCGAAATCGGCGGGCGGTACGGCGACGCCCTCCCCGGCGGCCGGCCGGTGGACCCGCAGCCGCGCGTCCGCCGCCGGCAGCTCGTAGCCGTCACCGATGCCGCGCACCACCTCGTACGAGGGCTCCCCGCCCGGCGCCAGCGGGGCGAGCCACATCTGCACGAAGACCAGCGGCCCGGCGCCGTCGTTGCGCTCCACGTGCCGGACGCCGCCCGCGGAACTGAGCCGCTGGAGGTCCCCGCGGCGGACGACGGTGGTGTGCCCGGCCGTGTCGTGGTGGGTGAGCTCGCCCTCCACGACCCAGGTGACGATCTCGGTGTGGCTGTGCGGATGCTCGTCGAAGCCCGCGCCGGGCGCGAGCCGCTCCTCGTTGCAGGCGAGGAGCGCGCCGAAGCGGAGGTTGTCGGGGTCGTAGTGCGGCCCGAAGGACAGGGCGTGCCGGGTCTCGATCCCGGCCGCCGGGTCGCCCCCGGGATACCGCTCGCCGGCGCGCTGGATGCGTATCACGGGGCCTACGGTAGTCCGGCCGCCGCCCGCCGAGCGGGAGACCCCGTCGGCCCCCGCCGGAGGCGAACCCGCCCCGACCCCGCACGCTGCCGTCCCGATAAGGCAGTCTTGTCCCCGTGCCAGAACCCACGAACGCCCCTCACCCGCACGCCGCGACCCTGAAGCGCCTCGAACAGTCCTCCGGGCGGCTCGCCGCCAACGCCATTGCCCGCATGGACGAGACGCTGCCGTGGTACCGGGCGATGCCGCCCGAGAACCGGTCGTGGATCGGTCTGGTCGCCCAGGCCGGCATCGCCGCGTTCACCGAGTGGTTCCGGCACCCGGAGACCCCGCAGGCCATCTCGACGGACGTCTTCGGCACCGCGCCCCGCGAGCTGACCCGCGCGATCACCCTCCGCCAGACCGTCGAGATGGTCCGCACCACCATCGAGGTCATGGAGACGGCGATCGAAGAGGTCGCCGCCCCCGGCGACGAATCCATCCTCCGCGAGGCGCTCCTCGTCTACGCCCGGGAGATCGCCTTCGCGACCGCCCAGGTGTACGCCCAGGCCGCCGAGGCCCGGGGCGCCTGGGACGCCCGCCTGGAGTCACTCGTGGTGAACGCGGTGCTCTCCGGCGAGGCCGACGAGGGCGCGGTCTCCCGCGCCGCCGCCCTCGGCTGGAACTCCCCCGACCACGTGTGCGTGATCCTCGGCACCGCCCCCGACGGCGACAGCGAGCTCACCGTGGAGGCGATCCGCCGGGCCGCCCGCCACGCCAAGCTCCAGGTCCTCACCGGCGTCCTCGGCGACCGCCTCGTCGTCATCGCCGGCGGCAACGACAACCCGCTCGCCGTGGCGAAATCCCTGATCGGCCCGTACGCGGCGGGCCCGGTCGTGGCCGGCCCCGTCGTCCCCGACCTGCTCGCCGCGACCCGCTCCGCGCAGGCCGCCGCGGCGGGCCTCAAGGCCTGCTCGGCCTGGCAGGACGCCCCCCGCCCGGTGCTCGCCGACGATCTCCTCCCGGAGCGCGCCATCGCCTCCGACCCGTCGGCACGCGAGCAGCTGGTGGAGGAGATCTACAGACCGCTGGAAGAAGCGGGCTCGGCCCTGCTGGAAACTCTCAGTGTCTATCTGGAGCAGGCCAGCAGCCTGGAAGGCGCGGCGCGGATGCTGTTCGTCCACCCCAACACCGTGCGCTACCGGCTTCGACGTGTGACCGACGTCACCGGCTGGTCACCCTCCGACGTCCGTTCCGCGTTCACGCTGCGGATCGCCCTCATCCTGGGACGCTTGGCCGACGGAGATCCGCAGTCCTAGACTTTTGTCGAACACCAACAATTCCCCCGACGGTTCTTCGTCCCTGTCCCCACGGGCGCTCGGAGCCGTCCCCAAGAGAGAGTGTGAGGGTGCTCGTACTCGTCGCTCCCGGCCAAGGCGCCCAGACGCCCGGCTTCCTGACCCCCTGGCTCGAACTCCCCGGCGCCGCCGACCGCATCGCGGCCTGGTCCGACGCCATCGGGCTCGACCTCGCCCACTACGGTACGAAGGCGGACGCGGACGAAATCCGTGACACCGCCGTCGCACAGCCCCTCCTCGTCGCCGCCGGCCTGCTGTCCGCCGCCGCGCTCGGCGAGGTGTCCCCCGGTGTCGTCGCCGGCCACAGCGTCGGCGAGTTCACCGCCGCCGCGCTCGCGGGCGTCGTCGACGACACCACCGCGCTGCGTCTCGTCCGGACCCGTGGACTCGCAATGGCCGAGGCCGCCGCGATCACCCGGACCGGCATGTCGGCGCTGCTCGGCGGCGACCCCGAGGTGACCGTCCCGCACCTGGAGAAGCTCGGCCTGACCCCGGCCAACGTGAACGGCGCGGGCCAGATCGTGGCCGCCGGCACCATGGAGCAGCTGGCCGCCCTGGAGGCGGACAAGCCCGAGGGCGTCCGCAGGGTCGTCGCGCTCCAGGTCGCCGGTGCCTTCCACACCCACCACATGGCCCCGGCCGTGGCGAAGCTGGACGAGGCGGCGAAGGAGCTGTCCCCGGCCGCCCCGACCACCCGTTACGTCTCCAACAAGGACGGGCAGGTCGTCGCCGACGGCGCCGAGATCGTGGCCCGCCTGGTCGGCCAGGTCGCGAACCCGGTCCGCTGGGACCTGTGCATGGAGACCTTCCAGGAGCTCGGCGCCACCGCGCTGATCGAGGTCTGCCCCGGCGGCACCCTGACGGGCATCGCCAAGCGCGCCATGAAGGGCGTGGCCACGGTCGCTCTCAAGACTCCTGACGACCTCGACGCGGCCCGTACGCTCATCGCCGAGCACGCGGCCGTCTGACAAGGAGTGTCGAGAAGCATGTCGAAGATCAAGCCCAGCAAGGGCGCCCCGTACGCACGGATCCTCGGTGTCGGCGGTTACCGCCCCACCCGGGTCGTGCCGAACGAGGTGATCCTCGAGAAGATCGACTCGTCCGACGAGTGGATCCGCTCGCGCTCCGGAATCGCCACCCGGCACTGGGCCTCGGCCGAGGAGACCGTCGCCGCGATGTCGGTGGAGGCCTCGGGCAAGGCCATCGCCGACGCCGGGATCGACCCGGACCAGATCGGCGCGGTGATCGTCTCCACAGTCTCGCACTTCAAGCAGACCCCGGCCGTCGCCACCGAGATCGCCGACAAGATCGGCGCCGGCAAGCCGGCCGCGTTCGACATCTCCGCCGGCTGCGCGGGCTTCGGCTACGGCCTGACGCTCGCCAAGGGCATGATCGTCGAAGGTTCCGCGGAGTACGTCCTCGTCATCGGCGTCGAGCGGCTCAGCGACCTGACGGACCTGGAGGACCGCGCGACGGCCTTCCTGTTCGGCGACGGCGCCGGCGCCGTGGTCGTCGGCCCCTCGGACGAGCCGCACATCGGCCCCACCGTCTGGGGTTCCGAGGGCGACAAGTCCGAGACGATCAAGCAGACCGTGCCGTGGAACGAGTTCCACGTCGGCGACGTCTCCAAGCTCCCCCTCAACGAGCAGGGCGAGATCAAGTTCCCGGCCATCACGCAGGAGGGCCAGGCGGTCTTCCGCTGGGCCGTCTTCGAGATGGCGAAGGTCGCGCAGCAGGCCCTGGACGCCGCCGGCATCTCGGCCGACGACCTGGACGTCTTCATCCCGCACCAGGCGAACATGCGGATCATCGACTCGATGGTGAAGACGCTCAAGCTGCCCGAGCACGTCACGGTCGCCCGCGACGTGGAGACCACCGGCAACACGTCGGCGGCCTCGATTCCGCTCGCCATGGAACGACTCCTGGCCACCGGCAAGGCGAAGAGCGGCGACACGGCGCTCATCATCGGCTTCGGGGCGGGTCTCGTCTTCGCCGCGACGGTCGTTACCCTCCCCTAGGCACTCCGGTTCCCCCGGAAGCCCTTTCCCCAGTAATCACAAGAAGGAGCGCCACCATGGCCGCCACCCAGGACCAGATCGTCGAAGGCCTCGCCGAGATCGTCAACGAGATCGCCGGCATCCCGGTCGAGGACGTCCAGCTGGACAAGTCCTTCACCGACGACCTGGACGTCGACTCGCTCTCCATGGTCGAGGTCGTCGTCGCCGCCGAAGAGCGCTTCGACGTCAAGATCCCGGACGAGGACGTCAAGAACCTCAAGACGGTTGGCGACGCTGCCGACTACATCCTGAAGCACCAGGCCTGATTCGGCCCTCGCTGACTCGGTCCGCCACCCGGCGGTGGCGCCGTATTCCGACCATCACACACATGGAGAACGAATTCCTGTGAGCTCGACCAATCGCACCGTGGTCGTCACCGGTATCGGCGCAACCACACCGCTGGGTGGCGACTCCGCGTCGACCTGGGAGGGTCTTCTCGCGGGGCGCTCCGGCGTCCGGCCCCTGGAAGGCGAGCGCTTCGCGGAGCTGCCCGTCCAGATCGCCGCGACGGCCGCCGTCGACCCCGGTGACGTCCTGCCCCGCCCGCTGGCCCGCAAGCTGGACCGCTCGGCGCAGTTCGCGCTGATCGCGGCCCGTGAGGCGTGGGCCGACGCGGGCTACACCGGGCCGGCCGGCGAGGACGCGTCCATCGCGCCCGAGCGGCTCGGTTCCGTGATCGCCTCCGGCATCGGCGGCGTCACGACCCTGCTCGACCAGTACGACGTGCTGAAGGACAAGGGCGTCCGCCGCGTGTCCCCGCACACCGTGCCCATGCTCATGCCGAACAGCCCCTCCGCGAACGTGAGCCTGGAGGTGAACGCCCGGGCGGGCGTCCACACCCCCGTCTCCGCCTGCGCGTCGGGTGCCGAGGCGATCGGCTACGCCGTCGAGATGATCCGTACCGGCCGTGCCGACGTGGTCGTCGCCGGTGGTACCGAGGCCGCGATCCACCCGCTGCCGATCGCCGCCTTCGCCAACATGATGGCGATGTCCAAGAACAACGAGGACCCCGAGGGTGCCTCGCGTCCGTACGACACGGGCCGTGACGGCTTCGTGCTCGGCGAGGGCGCGGGCGTCGTGATCCTGGAGTCCGAGGAGCACGCGAAGGCACGCGGCGCGCGCATCTACTGCGAGGCCCTCGGCCAGGGCGTGTCCTCCGACGCCCACCACATCGCGCAGCCCGAGCCGACAGGCCGTGGCATCGCCGCCGCGCTGCAGTACCTGCTCGACTCGACGGACCTCAAGCCGTCCGAGGTCGTCCACCTCAACGCGCACGCCACGTCGACGCCGCAGGGTGACGTCGCCGAGATCAAGGCGCTGCGGAAGGTGCTGGGCGACGACCTGGACCACGTCGCGATCTCCGCCACGAAGTCGATGACGGGTCACCTCCTCGGCGGCGCGGGCGGCATCGAGACCGTCGCGACGGTCCTGGCGCTCCACCACCGCCTGGCCCCGCCGACGATCAACGTCGCCGAGCTGGACCCGGAGGTCGAGGCGGACATCGTCCGCGACGCCCCCCGCGAACTCCCGCAGGGCACGATCGCCGCGATCAACAACTCGTTCGGCTTCGGCGGCCACAACGTGGTCCTGGCGTTCCGCTCGGTCTGACGCCCCGCCCGACGCCTGATGGAGGCCCACTCCCCGCCCGGGGGGTGGGCCTCCGGCGTTGTGCGGCGGAGGGGGGCCGGTGGGTGGGTCAGACGACCTGGTGGAGCCAGCGGACGGGGGCGCCCTCGCCTGCGTAGCGGAAGGGTTCCAGTTCGTCGTCCCAGGGCTTTCCGAGGAGCTTGGCGATCTCGGCCTCCAGCTGGGTCTCGCCCTGCGCGGAGCGCGCGAGGGCGGCTCGCAGCCGGTCCTCGGGGATCAGGATGTCCCCGTGCATGCCGGTGACGGCGTGGAAGATGCCCAGGTCGGGGGTGGCGCTGTAGCGCTCGCCCTCGGCGGTCGGGCAGGGTTCCGCGGTCACCTCGAAGCGGAGCATCTGCCAGCCGCGCAGCGCGGAGGCGAGTTCGGAGGCGGTGCCGGTCCGGCCCTGCCAGGAGAACTCGGCTCTCCAGGTGCCGGGGGACGCCGGCTGGCGGATCCAGTCGAGCTGGACCCTCGCACCGAGGACACCCGCGACCGCCCATTCGACGTGCGGGCACAGCGCGCGCGGTGCGGAGTGAACGTACAGGACTCCACGTGTCGTCACCGGGACCTCCAGTGTGGGACGAGGTTCGCCTTTCCCAGCGGCCTCAGTAAACAGCATCAGGAGCAAAACGTCACAAACCCTCAAAAAGGGGACAGTATGTGACGTGATGTAATTTACCGGAGCCGGTTGGCAAAGGTGCCTCTGGTTCGACGGGGGAAAAGCTACCGTGCCGCACCGTCATCGGTGTGACGTACGGTCGGTCCGGGGGCCGGTGAACACGAAGCTTTCACCCGCCAGGACGCCGAAGGAGGGGCCGGGGATGCGCGGCCGACGCCGATTCCGTACCGCAGTCGCCGCCGCGACGGCCGCACTGCTGGGCGCGGGGGCCCTGTCCGGCTGCACCGCCGGGGAGCCCCCGGCCGGCGCCCCGGCGACGCGGGCCGCACCGAAACCGGCCCCGCGGCCGACGCCGCTGTGGGACGTCTCCCCCGCCTCCGTCGCGGCCGTCGGCGACTCCGTCACGCGCGCCTTCGACGCCTGTTCGGTCCTTGACGACTGCCCCGAGGTGTCCTGGGCGACCGGCACGGACACCACCGTGAACAGCCTCGCGCTGCGCCTCCTCGGGCCGGAGAAGGTGGCCACCCACAGCTGGAACCTGGCGCGGACGGGCGCGCTGATGGCGGAGCTGCCCGGGCAGATGGCGGCCGCGGCGGCCGAGCGGCCCGAGCTGGTGACGGTGATGATGGGCGCGAACGACGCCTGCCGGGCCACCCCTGCGCTGATGACCCCGGTCGCCGACTTCCGGGCGTCGTTCGAGACGGCGCTCGCCCGGCTGCGGAAGGGCGCGCCGAAGGCGCAGGTGTACGTGGCGAGCGTGCCGGATCTGATGCGCCTGTGGTCGACGGGGCGGGTGAGCCCCGTCGGGCGGGAGGTGTGGAAGCTGGGGATCTGCGGCGCGATGCTGGCGGACGCGGAGGACCTGAGCACGGCGGCGGACCGGCGCCGCACCGGGGTGCGGGACCGGGTGGTGGCGTACAACCGGGTGCTCTCGGAGGTGTGCGCGAAGGATGAGCGCTGCCGGTACGACGGTGGCGCGGTCTTCGGATTCCGTTTCGACGGCGGGCAGTTGAGCCCTTGGGACTGGTTCCATCCGAGCAGGGACGGGCAGGCGCGGCTGGCGGAGCTCGCGTACCGGCGGATCACGGAGGAGTGAGGGACCCCGGGGCGGTTGTCAGGTGCCGCCCCGGGGCCGGTCGGGTGGGTCCGCGCCGGGACCTCAGACCTCCAGGGTCGCACTCAGGCGGGCGTCGGTGAGGGAGCGGGCGGCGAGGACTTCGTAGGCGCCGCCGACGAAGCTCCAGTCGTTCTTCTCCTCGTCCCAGATCTCGAAGGCGCGGCGGGGCAGCGCGATCTCGGTCTCGACGGTCTCGCCGGGGCCCGCTTCGACGCATCCGAAGCCGGCCAGCCAGCGGGCCGGGCGCTCCACGCCGTCGTCGACCGGCGCGAGGTAGACCTGGACGACCTCGCGGCCGGGGCGGTCGCCGGTGTTGGTGAGCCGGACGGTCGCGGTGCCGGGGCGCGCGGTCAGGGACTCGTACGTCCAGGTCGTGTAGCCGAGGCCGTGGCCGAAGGCGTACGCGGGGACGGCGCCGGCCTTGTCCCAGGCGCGGTAGCCGATGAAGACGCCCTCGGCGTAGTCGAGTTCGCCGCCGGTGGGGGTGACCTCGGTGACGGGGGCGTCGGCGAGGGCGGCCGGCCAGGTGGTGGGGAGGCGGCCGCCGGGTTCCTCGGCGCCGGTGAGGACGTCGGCGAGGGCCGCCCCGCCCTCCTGGCCGGGGAACCAGCTGAGCAGGACCGCGGCCACCTCCTCGCGCCAGGGCAGCTCGACCGGGGAGCCGGCGTTGACCACGACGACGGTGTTCGGGTTGGCGGCGGCGACGGCCCGGACGAGGTCGTCCTGACGGCCGGGGAGGGCGAGGTCCTTGCGGTCGAAGCCCTCGGACTCGACGCGTTCGGTGGTGGCGACGACCACGACGGCGGTGTCGGCGGCGCGGGCGGCCTCGACGGCCTCGGCGATCAGTTCGTCGGGGTCACGGCGCGGACCGAGGTGGACGAAGGAGAACATGACGGCCGGCAGCGGGGCCGCGAACTCCTTGTCGAGGGTGTGGAGGAGGGAGACGTCGACGGTCTCGCCCGCCGTGAGGACGACCTTGGCGCGCTCGACCGGGGAGCCGAAGAAGGCTTCGAAGGGGTCGGTCTCGGGGCCGAGGGCCTGGACGCCGTCGAAGAGGGTCTCGCCGTCGACGGAGAGGCGGAAGGCGCCGAGGCCGCGGGTGCCGAAGGCGTGCTCGCCGGTCTCGCGCGGGGTGAAGCGGCCGACGACCTCGATGGAGGCGAGGGCCTCGTGGGTGACGCCGGCGGGGAGGTCGTCGCCGATCCACTGGACCTGGCCGTTGGGCAGGGTGCCTTCGCCGAGGACGGTGCCGGAGGCGTCGCGGCAGACGGCGCGGAGGGTGAAGCCCTGGTCGGCGGGGGTGAGTTCGTCGCTGGGGTCGGCGCCGATCGTGTAGGTGAGGGCGCCTTCGGGGAGGGCGGCGGTGAGGCCGTCGAGCGGGGAGACGATGTGCTCGGGGAAGACCTGGGCGGAGCCACCGCCGAGGACGCGGGCGTCGCGGGCGGCGGCGCCGGAGAGGGCGACCGTGCCGTTCTTCAGGGGGAGGGCGCCGTTCTCGTTGCGGACGAGGACGAAGCCGCGGTGGGCGATCTCGCGGGCGAGGGCGTCGCCGTCGATCGCGGCCGGGGGGTCGGTGACGACCGGCGGGGCGCCTTCGAGGGCGCCGACGCGGGCGGCGAGCCGCAGGACGTTGCGTACGGCGGCGTCGACGGTGGACTCCTCGACCTCGCCGGCGCGGACGGCGGCGGCGAGCGCTTCGCCGTAGACGGTCTGCGGACCGGGCATGGCGACGTCGAGGCCGCCCTCGATGTCGCCGGTGGTGGAGCGGGCGGCCATCCAGTCGGAGACGTTGAAGCCGTCGAAGCCCCATTCCCCGCGCAGGACCTCGTTCACCAGGTGGCGGTGCTCGGTCATGGTCACGCCGTTGACCTGGTTGTAGGCGGTCATGATGCCCCAGGGGTGGGCGTTCTTGACGATCGCCTCGAAGGGGGCGAGGTAGAGCTCGCGGAGGGGGCGGGGGGCGATCCTGTTGTCGACGGTGAAGCGGTCGGTCTCGGCGTCGTTGGCGACGAAGTGCTTGACGGTGGTGCCGACGCCGCCGTCCTGGACGCCCTGGACGTAGCCGGTGCCGATGGCGCCGGTGAGGAGGGGGTCCTCGCTGTAGGCCTCGAAGTGGCGGCCGCCGAGCGGGGTGCGGTGGAGGTTGACGGTGGGGGCGAGCAGGACGTGGACGCCCTTGCGGCGGGCTTCCTGCGCGAGCAGCCGGCCGGCCCGGCGGGCGAGTGCGGGGTCCCAGGCGGCGGCGAGCGCGGTCGGGGAGGGCAGGGCGACGGACGGGTCGTCGGCGGTCCAGCGGACGCCGCGGACGCCGATGGGGCCGTCGGACATGACCAGGGACGTCAGGCCGATCTCCGGCAGGGCGGGCAGGGACCACATGTCCTGGCCGGCGAGCAGCCGGGTCTTGCTGTCCAGGTCGAGCTTGGCGAGCGCCGCCTCGACCACCGATTCCCGTGCCGCGTCCGCTGCCGTGTGCGCGCCGGTCTCCGTCATGGCCGTACCTCCTCGTTGACGTACTGGTGACCCCGATGGCCCCATCGTGCACCCACCTACCTGTAGACCGGTAGGTGACGTTATTATTCTGTTACTTTTCCGGGAGGTACGGTCCTCCCGTAGGCGGCGGACAGGCGGACGAGCGGTGAGGGGGCCACGGCGATGGTGCGGGCCAGGAGCGAGGAACGGCGGGCGGACATCCTCCGCGCCGCCCTGGAGGTGATCGCCGAGCGCGGCTACCGGGGCGCCACCCTCGGCTCCGTCGCCGAGCGCGTCGGCCTCACCCAGCAGGGACTGCTGCACTACTTCCCGACGAAGGAGGCGCTCCTCGTCGCGGTCCTGGAGGAGCGCGACCGCTGGGACACGAGCGGCGGCCGCGACCGCGCGGGGTGGCGGCTCGACCTGCTGGAATCCCTCGTCGAGTACAACGCGATGCGGCCCGGCATCGTGCAGACCTTCTCCGCGCTGCTCGGCGAGAGCGTCACGGACGAGCACCCGGCGCGCGCCTTCTTCACCGAGCGGTACGCCCAGGTCCGTTCGAGCATGGCGCAGGTGCTGCGCCTTGAGTACGGGGAGCGGCTGCCGAGCGGCCTCACCCCGGAGCGGGCGGCCCCGCTCCTGACGGCGGTGATGGACGGCCTCCAGTACCAGTGGCTCCTGGATCCCGCGGCCGTCGACATGCCGGCCGCCTTCCGCGACTTCCTGCACCTGCTGCACGGCGACGGTCCGCGGCCGGGGATGATGGGCTCATGATCGTCGCAGCCGCACAGTTCGCCCCGGTCGCCGGGGACATCGCCGCCAACGGGGAGACCGTCGCCGGCCTGGTTAGGGCCGCCGGGGCGGCGGGCGCCCGGGTGGTCGTGTTCGCCGAGCTCTGCCTCAGCGGGTACGAGCCGTCCCTGATCCGGGACACCCCCGCGCTGGTGCTCACCGAGGACGACCCCCGGCTCGAACCGGTGCGGGAGGCCTGCCGCGCGGTCTCGGCGGCGGCCGTCGTCAACGGGCCGGTGCGGACGGCGGACGGCCGGGCCGCCGTCACCTCGCTGGTCGTCGGCCCGGACGGCGGGCTCCTCGCCCGCTACGACAAGCAGCACCTGTACGGGATCGAGCGGGAGGTCTTCGCGCCGGGCGGCGCCGACGGGCGGTTCACGCTCGACGGGGTCCGGTTCGCCCTGGCCACCTGTTACGACAACCGCTTCCCCGAGCTGGCCGAGCGGGCCGCCGCCGACGACTGCGCGGTGTACCTGGCGAGTTCGGTGCTGTCGGCGGACAACGACTCGTTCGAGAAGGTGTATCCGGTACGGGCCCGGGACCACGGCCTGACGGTGGTGCTCGGCAACGCGCTCGGGGCGAACGAGGACGGCGTGGCCGTCGGCGGCGCCGGGGCCTGGGGCCCGGACGGCCGCCGGATCGCGGACGCGGGCGGCACGGAACCGGGGTTCGTGCTCGCCGAGGTGGGCTGAGCACGGGCGGGCGGACGCGGGTCGACGGGCGGGCGCCGACGTGGGCGGGCGCCGTCACGGAACCCCCGGTCCGTGACGGCGCCCCTTCCCGCCCCCGTTACGGGGCGCTCAGGCCCAGCGTGTACGCGCCGGAGCCGCTGTACGCGTGGACGATGTACCGGTAGTAGCCCGCGGTGCCGTAGTAGCTGGTGTCCTCGTCGGCCGACGCCGTGCCGCCGACGGCCACGTCCACCCAACCCGACCCGTTCCACTTCTGCAGGTAGAGGTCGTAGTCCTTGCCGGCCGGGCCGCGCAGGCAGCCCACGTGGGTGCCCGAGGTCGCCGAGTAGTAGTACGAGCCGTCCGGCTGGACCGCGGTCTGGCCGGAGGTCAGGCTGCCCTGGTAGGTGTGCTCGGAGTTGGCGCAGCCGGTGGGCGGGGTCGTGGTGCCCACCGACAGCTGGTACGTGACGGTGTGGGTGACGGAGCCCGTGCCGGTGACGGTGATCGGGTAGGTTCCGTTGGCCGTGCCCGCCGCGACCTGCACGGTCATCGTGGACGAGGAGCCGGAGGTCACCGAGCTCGGGCTGAAGGAGACGGTGACCCCGCTCGGGGCGCCGCTCGCGGAGAGCTGGACGGTCTGCGCGCTGCCGCCGGTGGTGCTGGTGTTCACCGTGGAGGTGACGGAGGCACCCGCCTGGACCGAGCCCGAGGACGGGTTCAGGGCGAGCGAGAAGTCCGGGGTGGTGGTGCCGCCGCAGTCGGTCTCACCGGACTGGGCGGGGACGCCGATCGCGTTCCAGGCCGCCTTCACGGCGTTGCACTCGACGCTGCCGTAGGTGTTCTTGGCGCTGGTCAGCGTCGCCCGGCGGGCGGCGAGGTGGTTCCAGGAGGAGGTCTTCATGAGCAGGGCGCCCATGAAGATCTTGCCGGCCTTCTGGATGCCGATGCCGGTGACGGAGGACGGACCGCCGGAACATATGGGGCTGTTGGGCTTGCCGCCGCCCGGGTTGGAGCCCTCGGCGAGCAGGTAGAACCAGTGGTTCTGCGGTCCGGCCGCCGCGTGCACCTCGGTGCCCGAGTTCAGCTGGGGGTAGCAGTTGGGGTCGCCGCCGACGAGCGAGGGGTTGTACATGTTGCGGATCGGCTTGCCGTCGCCGAAGAAGTTGACCTCCTCGCCGACGGTGTAGTCCGGGGTGTCGTTCGGGTTGTTGGCGTAGTGCTCGGTGAGCGCGCCGAAGATGTCGCCGGTGGACTCGTTGAGCCCGCCGTTCTCGTTGGAGGAGCCGGCGCTGCCGGGCGTCCGGTCGAAGATCTCGTGGCCGTACTCGTGGGCCACGACGTCGATGGCGGTGAGCTGGTTCGAGCCGGTCTGGGCCCGCCCGTAGGTCGTCTTCGTGCCGTCGTAGTACGCGTTGACCTCACCGAGTCCGGCGCGGGCCGGCACCATGCCGCCCTGACCGTTCTGGCCGTTGTAGCCGAACCACTCCTTGAGCATGGAGTGTTCCTTCTGCGCCGCGTACATGATGTCGACGCAGGCGGTCACCAGGTCGTTGGCGCCGTTGTTGCCCCACGGCGAGGAGCCGGTGTAGGCGCTGCCGTTCTGTCCGCCGCACTTGAAGGAGCCGCGGCTGGTATCGGTCATGGAGCTCGCGGCGGTGTCGATGGTGACGTTGCCGTTGTGGTATCCGCGGCCTTCGGCGTGCAGGATCTTGTCGGTGGCCCGGGCGACGGAGCCGGTGTGCGCGTCGACGTAGGTGTCGAGGGAGCTCGGGGCGTTCTGCGCGGTCCGGCCGATCACCAGGGTGCGCCAGGTGAGGACGGCCTTGCCGCCCTTGAGGAGCACGGTCAGTTCGGGGGCGCTCGCGCTCTCGACCGAGGCGAGCTGCTTCCGGGCGGTGGCGAGGGCGGCGGCCGCGGTCACCTTCGCCCGGGTGGAGACCTTGATGACGGGCGCGGCGGCACCGGTGACCTCGCGGACCTTGCCCGCGCTGTCGGAGACGACGACCGCGTCGCCGCCGACGACGGGGAGGCCCCGGTAGGAGCGCTCGTACGAGGCGAAGTACAGGCCGTTGGCCCAGGGGGTGACGGACGTCCGGACGAGCTCCTCGTCGGCGCCGTGCCGCAGTTCGTCGAGGCCGCTCGCGGCGGCGCCGTCGGCGGCGGCGAGCGCGAGGGACCTGCCCTGGCCCGGGGGTACGGGCTGCGCCTGCGGGGCCGCGGCGGCGGTGCCGGCGAGGGCGGTCGCGAGGCTCGCCGAGAGCGCCAGGGCGGCCACGGCCGCCGTGAGTCTGCTGGGGTGCACGTCTGCTCCGATCGGGGTGGGGATCGCGGTGCGGATCGCGGTGGGGGAGACGGATCGTCGCGCCGAGTATGAGCGTGGACATGGCGAGTTCGGGACATCTCATCCGACATAAGACGCGGGTTATGGTGCGGCCGCCCGGTGCTGCGTACGCTGCCGAAATGCAGCTGGAGTTGAGGCATCTCGAGGCCGTCTGCCGGATAGCGGAAGCGGGCAGTCTGGGGCGCGCGGCCGTGCGGCTCGGGGTCTCTCAGCCGGCGCTCTCCGCCCAGCTCCGCCGCATCGAACGGGTCGCGGGCGGTGAGCTGTTCACCCGGGGACGGCACGGCGTGGAGCCCACGCCGCTGGGCGAGTTCGTGCTCTCCAAGGCGCGTCTCGTGCTCGGCGAGATGGACGCGCTGGCCGCCGGGGCGCGGGCCGTCGCCCCGCACACCCCGCTGCGCCTCGGCTGCATCCTGCTCGTCCTGGTCGACGGGCTGCTCGGGCAGCTGGAGCGGGTGATGGCGGGCAGGGACATCGCGGTCACGGTGGAGCACTCGGCCACCACCCTGACCCGTCAGCTGGGCGCCGGACGGTACGACGCGGTGCTGTACGGCGAGGTGAACGAGCACGAGGTGGCGCTGCCGGAGGGCGCCTCGGCCCGGACCCTGGTCGCCAAGGAGCCGTTCTGTGTGCGGCTTTCGGCGGCGCACCCGCTGGCCGGGAAGGAACGGATCGCCCTGGCCGAGCTGGCGGACGAGTCCTGGATGACGCTGGTGGAGGACGACGACGGCGGGCCCGAGGCGCTGGTCGCCGCCTGCGCCAAGGCCGGGTTCACGCCCGCGCTGCGGCACCGGGTGGCCGACCGGAAGATGCACTACGACCTGATCGCCTCGGGCCGGGCGATCTCGATGAGCCAGCCGACCGCCCCGTACGCCGAGGGAACGGTCCTGCGCCCGCTGGAGGGCGACCCGGTCCTGGGGCGCATCCGGCTCGCCTGGAACCGGGCGGCGGTGCCCGCCCGGCACGCGGAGCTGCTGTACCGGGCGGCCGTGCACGCCTATCTGGCGAACGTCGGCAACAACGCCTTCTACCGGGAGTGGTGGGAGGCCCGGCCGGAGCTGCACCCGGTCCTCGAGGGCTGAGCCGCAGGGAGGACCGGGTGCCGCGGGCCGGCGGGCGGCGGGCGACTAGGACTTGTCCGGCCGATCATGTGCGGAGCCAGATGGCGAGAGCCGCGGCGGTGGCAGTGCCCAAGTAGACGTGTTCTGGCCCTTCGGCCCCCTTTGAAGCGAGGGCCGGCGGCGATTCGGTGCGGGCATCGGTGGCGTGTTGATGGGCCCGCACGAGGGTGGAGTCGACCGAGACGTCCCAGTCGATCTCGCCTGCGGCGTCGGCCGCGGCCTGGACCTGCTGGAGCAGACGCTCCCAGGTACCGTCCGCCGACCACAGGCGGTGGCGTTCGTAGACCGTCTTCCACGGCCCGAACCTTGCGGGCAGGTCACGCCCCTGCACGCCGGTCCGTACCCGGTGCCGAATGCCGTCGATCACCTGCCGGTGGTTCCGCCACCGGCCCCAACGCCCCCTGCTGACCGGCAGGAACGGCCGCAGCCGTTCCCCCTCGGCATCCGTCAGGTCACCCCGCCCCATGCCCACATCAACGACACGGCTGCGCAGTAGCCGCATGATCGGCCGGACAAGTCCTAGCCGGCGACGGCGTCGGCGATCGTGTCCCGGATCTGGAGGACGCCGTCGGCGCCGGTGATCGCGCACAGGCGCTGGACCTGCGCTGACGGCGCCGTCACGCGCAGCTTTCCTGTCCGGTGGACGAGGAGCATCAGGTTCAGGGCGGACGAGTCCGCGAAGGTGATCCGGGAGGCGTCCAGAATCACCATCGGGTGCGTCTCGACCGCCCTCCACAGCGCGTCGGCCAGGGGCCCGACGGAGTGGAGGTCGTACTCGCCCTGGGCCTCGACGACCTGTGCCCCGCGGTATTCGTACCGGAGGACCGCGTTCTGCGGCGTCGTGTCCTGGGCCGGGCGCGGCGCCGCGCCCTCGGCTCGCTCCACCGCCGGCGGCTCGCCTTCGGACCTGGACGGGAGATCGATGATGGCAGCATCGTCCCAGGGCATGCGTGTACTCCCTCCGGCGCCCCTCGCGCGAGGGGGAAGCGACGTCGAATGCAGGAAAACTATGTCATGCTTTTCCGTTCCGGCAAACCGGGTCACGTAGAATGCGGGACCATGCTGGAAGCTCCTGAGTCCCACACCGGATGGACGTTCATCACGAACCACGCCCGCGTCCTGGCTTCTATTGCGGACAATCCGAACGCCCGCATCCGTGACATCGCCGCCCGCTGCCGGCTGACCGAGCGGGCCGTGTCGCGGATCATCGCCGACCTCGAACAGGACGGCTATCTCTCCCATACGCGGGAGGGGCGGACGAACACGTACCGCATAGCGCCGGGCAAGGCGCTGCGTCATCCCGCGGAAGCCAACCTTCCGCTGGCCTCCCTCCTGTCCCTGCTCGTCCACAGCGAGACGGAGCGGACCGCCGCCCAACAGCAGGCCGACCCCCAGCAGCACGTCGCCGCCCCCCAGGCCAACACGCAGCAGCAGCCGGTCGCCGGCTAGGAGCTGTCCTGCCGATCATGTACGGAGCCAGATGGCGAGGGCCACGAAGGTGACGGTACCGAGGTAGACGTAGCCGCGTTTGTCGTACCGAGTCGCGACCGCGCGAGCGTGCTTGAGCTTGTTGCGGCTGTCGGTCTTCTCCGGGATCGTATGCCGGATGTCGCGTCTGCGCAGGTAGTCGCGGCACGGCCCGTTGCTGTACGCCTTGTCGGCGGCCACGCTGACGGGCTTCCTGAGGGGCCGGTACCGACAGATACCGGCCCCTCACCACGTAACCATCGCATCGACAGCGGCGGCATCAGCCGGCAACCGGCTCAGCTCATGATCGACCGGACAGCTCCTAGTCGTACGTGATGTCGGTGGCCGCGTACCGGCAGGTGGTGCCGTCCGGTCCGGTGCCGATCTCCGTGGGCTCCTTGCCGGTGTTGTTGCCGGTGAAGCGGGTGCACGGCTTGATCTTCTTCTTGGTGTCGCCGTGGACGCGGACGTTGCGCAGGGACGCGGTGTCGCCGTAGTTGGCGTTCACGCCGACGATCGACTTCCCGGGCGTGGTGATGTCCACGTCGTTGACCAGGATCGTGCGGGGGTACTGCTTCTTGCAGTTGCCGCAGGAGCGGACGAGCTTGCCGAAGTCGGCGACCTGGAACTTGGTCACGACCAGCTTGCCCGCGCCGTTGAACTGGAAGACCTTGTCGGACGCGCTCTTCGCGCCGCCGCCGTACACCGCGTACACGGAGGAGGCCGAGGTGCCCTTGAAGGTGGCGGCGTCCTCGCCGACGTTCTCCCACCAGACGTTCTGCAGGGTGCAGCTGCCCAGGCAGTGCACCCCGTCGGCGGCCGGGGAGCCGATGATCACGTTCTTGAGGACCGCTCCGTCCTTGAGGACGAAGACCGGCGGCTGGTCCTCGTCCTGGCCGTCGGAGCCGAGCTCACCGGTGCCGTAGAAGCGCTGGAGCTTGCCGTCGTAGCTGCCCGAGACCTCGATGGACGCGGGGACGGGCTTGCTGCCGTTCGCCTGCGGCCAGGCGGGCAGGGCGCTCGCGGCGCCGGCCGGGGCGAGCAGGGTGGTGGTGACGACGGCCGCGCCGGTGATGCCGAGGGCGCTCAGACCGCCGATGACCGCGCGGCGGCGGGCGGTCTTGCGCCGGTGGGACGGTGACGATGACGTCATGGTTGCTCATTCCTTCAGTGGGGGAGGTGGTGCACCCCCTGGTCGCCGCCGGAGGAAGGAAGGTTGCCGCCCGGGTGATCGTTTTCCCCGGAGTCGTCGTCGCGGTCGCCGCCGGCCGTCTCGCCGCCGAGCTCACGGGCCATCAGGGTGGCCCCGGCGACGGCTCCCGGCATCAGGAAGACGGCGACGAAGGGCACCAGGAAGGCGAGGGTCAGCGGAACGCCGAAGCCCAGGACGGCCATCCGGCGCCCGCGGAGCAGCACCAGCCGCTCCTTGAGCTCGACGCCCCGGCGCTGGAAGGCGACGGCCGTCAGCTCCTCGGCGAGGAAGAAGCCCGAGACGCAGAAGCCCACGGCGGGCACGACGGTCTGGCCGATCACCGGGATGAACCCGCAGGCGAAGAGGAGGATGCCGTAGCAGGCGACCCGCAGCAGGACGCGCAGGCTGTCCCGGGCGGAGATCCACAGTTCGCGCCAGAGCGGCAGCCCGGACTCGGGCACGTCGCCGCCCTCGCTGCGGTCGACCTCTTCGGAGAGCGACTCGTAGAAGGGCTGGCCGACGAGCAGGGTCACGGCGGTGAAGGTGATGACCGCGAGGAACAGCCCGAAGGCGAAGACCAGCGCGGTCAGGGTGCCGCGGAAGATGCCGAGCCAGGGCGAGGTCCAGTCGTCGGCGAACGGGGTCGCCCAGGCGGTCAGGTCGTCGGCCCCGTAGCCGAGGCCGACGAGGGCGCCCGCGTACAGCACGAGGGTGACCAGTCCGGGCAGCAGCCCGAATCCGAACCACCGTCCGTGCCGGCCCACCCACTTCTGGCCCTGTAGCAGGAAACCGAAACCCACCCCGAGATCACGCATGGGGGTCACCCTATCGGGGGCCCGTTCGTGTCCGGATACGGGCGAGGACCGCACCCCGACGGCGGTCGGGGTGCGGTCCTCGGGTCTGTGGTGCGTCGCCGGATCAGACGGCGAGCAGCTCGACCGTGATGTTGCCGCGGGTCGCCTTGGAGTACGGGCAGACCTGGTGGGCCTTCTCGATCAGGCTCTTCGCGGTCTCGGCGTCCAGGTTCGGGATGGTCGCCGAGATCTTGACGATGATGCCGAAGCCGTCGTCGTTCTTGCCGATGCCGACCTCGGCGGTGACCGTCGAGCCGGAGATGTCGGCGTTCTCGTTACGGGCGACCACGCCGAGCGCGCCCTGGAAGCAGGCGCTGTAGCCCGCCGCGAAGAGCTGCTCGGGGTTGGTGCCCTCGCCGGAGCCGCCCATGGCCTTGGGCGGGTTGACGACGAGGTCGAGCTTGCCGTCGTCGGTGGCGACCCGGCCGTCGCGCCCGTTCTCGGCGGTGGCGACGGCGGTGTAGAGGACGTCGGAGTGCTGGATCGACATGCGAGGTACTTCCTTCATGGGTTCGCCGCGACTCGCGCCCACGATCGCGACGGCTGAGGGAAGACTAACGGGTCGCCGAGACGATCATCTTTCCGGTGTTGTCACCGCGGAGCAGTCCGAGGAAGGCGTCGACGCCGTTCTCGATGCCCTCGACGAAGGTCTCCCGGTGCTTCAGCTCGCCGGAGCCGAGCCAGCCGCCGACCTCCTGGACGAACTGCTGCTGGAGGCCGTAGTGGTCGCCGACGAGGACGCCCTGGAGGCGCAGCCGCTTGCCGATGATCATCGCCATGTTGCGCGGTCCTGCGACCGGCTCGGTGTCGTTGTACTGGGCGATCATGCCGCAGATGGTGGCGCGGCCGTGCACGTTGAGCGAGGAGATCGCGGCTTCGAGGTGGTCGCCGCCGACGTTGTCGAAGTAGACGTCGATGCCGTCCGGGGCGGCCTCGCGGAGCTGGTCCTTGACCGGGCCGTTCTTGTAGTTGAAGGCGGCGTCGAAGCCGAGCTCCTCGACGAGGAACTTGACCTTCTCGTCCGAGCCGGCGGAGCCGATCACCCGGGAGGCGCCCTTGAGCCGCGCCATCTGGCCGACCTGGCTGCCGACGGCCCCGGCGGCGCCGGAGACGAAGACCGCGTCGCCCTCCTTGAAGGAGGCGACCTCGAAGAGGCCGGCGTAGGCGGTGAGGCCGGTCATGCCGAGGACGCCGAGGTAGGCGGAGAGGGGGGCGAGCGCCGGGTCGACCTTGGTGGCGTGCTGGGCCGGGACGTCGGCGTACTCGCGCCAGCCGAGGCCGTGCAGGACGTGGTCGCCGACGGCGAAGCCCTCGGCGTTGGAGGCGACGACCTCGCCGACCGCGCCGCCGTCCATGGGGTGGTCGAGCTTGAACGGGGGGATGTACGACTTCACGTCGTTCATCCGGCCGCGCATGTACGGGTCGACGGAGAAGTGCAGGTTGCGCACCAGGATGCGGCCCTCGGCGGGCTCGGTGACCGGGGTCTCGCGCAGGGCGAAGTCGGCGGGGGTCGGCCAGCCGTGCGGGCGGGCGACGAGGTGCCACTCACGGCTGGACGCGGGAAGTACGGACATGAGCACGGCCTCCAGAAAAGCTTCTGATCACAAAATGTTCACTACCTGAAACAACCATGCACCTGGATATTTTATGTTGTCAAGTATCCGGGTAGGATGAGGCCCATGGCCACCTCACGCACGGACCCCCTGACCCTCGAAGTCGTCGAGCTGATCGGCACGGTCGTGGCGCGCTACTACGAGGAGTACGAGCAGGCGGCCGCGCAGCACGCGCTGACCGGCGCCCAGGCCCGCGTCCTCGGCCTGCTCTCCCTCGACCCTCTGCCGATGCGGCACATCGCCCAGAAGCTGAAGTGCGAGCCGTCCAACATCACCGGCATCGTCGACCGCCTGGAGGCCCGGGGCCTGGCCGAGCGCCGCCCGGACCCGGCGGACCGCCGGGTGAAGCTGGCGGCCGCCACGGAGGAGGGCCGCGAGACCGCCCGCCGCCTGCGCGAATCCCTGAACTTCGCCCGCGAGCCGCTCGGCGAGCTGACCGAGACCGAGCGCACCCTCCTGCGGGACCTGCTCAAGCGGATGCTGGGCGAGGACGTGACCGGCCCGGCCCAGGGCTGAGGTCCCGCGGGCAGCCCCGGGGTCCGTCCTAGACGCACCACCAGAGGAACCAGGTGCAGGTCTGGCTCGGTGAGGGCGTCGTGCTCGGCGTCGGGCCCGTGGCCGTCGGGGCGGGGCCGGTGGGTGTCGGCGGGGCGGGCGGGGTCGTACCGCCGCCGTCCGTGGCCGAAGGGGTCACCGTGGGCCCGTCCGGCGTGGCCGTCGGGGCGGTGGGGGCCGGCGGCGGGGAGGAGCCGTCACCCGTGCCCGTACCGGAGCCGGAGCCCGTACCCGTACCCGAGCCGGAGCCTGCCCCCGATCCCGATCCCGACCCCGACCCGCCTCCCGAGCCCTTGCCCGTCGGGGTGCCCGCGTCGGCGCTCACCTGGCGCGGGCGCGTCGGGGTGGCCGTGACGGGGGACGGGCTCGCGCCGTCCGTGGCCTCCGCGGTGGTCGGGACGGGGTCCGGGGGCAGCGGGGTCGCGTCGACCTCCAGCTCCTCCACCGCCGTCGCGGCCCCCGGCGCGTCCGTGTCCTCCACCGCCAGCCGGGCCAGACTCAGCGCCCCGGCCGCCATCACCAGCCCCAGCGTCCCCACCAGGACCGTTCGGCCCCGGCGGCTCCTCCCCCGCCTGCCCTTGCGCGCGGCGGAGCGGCCCCGGGCGGCCCGGCGGCCTCCCGCGGGCGGGCGGGGCGGTTCGAGGACGTCCAGCTCGTAGACGTGCTCGGGCGCGGGCGCCGGCTCACGACCGGGCCCGGCCTCGGCCTCGGCCTCGGCGGCGGGCTCCGGCCGCCGCGGCACGGCGCCGTACGCCGGCGCGTAGGACTGGACCGGCTGGACGGGTATGTGGGGGGTCTCGTACCGCAGTTCCTCGACGGGAGTCCCGCACCCGGCACAGGCGAGGGCCCCGTTGAGATGCCGCCGGCACGCGTGGCAGTAGTCCATGGGGCCCGCAGGCTATGCGGCGCGGTACGGCCACAGGTAGGCGCAGACGTGAGGATCCTGTGAGGAAAGCGCAGGTCGGCGGCGGTGCGCCGTGATTCTCCCGCTTCGGTACGTACTGCCGGGCCGCGCGGGCCGGGCCCCGGGCGGCTCAGCCCAGCGCGCGCCGCGCCCCGGACGGCCGGACGATGCCAACAGGACCGCGCTACCCGCGACCCCACCTCGCCCGTGCCAGCACCGCACTCCGGAGGATCCGCCGTGACCGTCAGCCTTGATCAGCTGCGTCGTTGCCATGTCGCCGTCGACCTGGGTGCCGCCCGCACCCGGGTCTTCGTCAAGGGCGCCGGACTCGTCGTCGACGAGCCGAGCGTCGCCGCCGTCAACACCCGTACCGGAGCGCTGATCGCCGTCGGCGCGCTGGCCGAGAAGATGACCGGCCGCACCCCCGACTACATCCGGGTCGTCCGCCCCGTCTCCGGCGGCACGGTCGTCGACATCGAGATGGCGCAGCGCATGCTCCGCCACCTCCTCGGCGAGAAGCTCCGCCGCCAGCTGCGCCGCAAGCCCCGGCTGCGCGCCGCCGCCTGCACCCCGCACGACAGCGACCCGCTCGCCCAGCGCGCCGCCGTGGAGACCCTCGTCGGTCTCGGCGCCCGCCGGGTCGAGCTGGTCGACACCCTCATCGCGGCCGCCGTCGGCTGCGGGCTCCCGGTCGAACAGCCCACCGCGACCATGATCCTGGTGTGCGGGGCGGCGACCACCCAGGTCGCGGTGCTGTCGCTCGGCTCGATCGTCACGGCCGAGCGGATGCCGGTCGGCGGCGACGCCATCGACCACGCCGTCATCCAGCACCTGCGCCACCACCACGAGCTGATGCTGCCAAGCCAGTCGGTACGCCCCCTCCAACTCGCCCTCAGCGGGAACGGGCTGACGCCGCAGGGCCCGGCCTGGACCGAGATCCACGGCCGTGACGTCGCCACCGGCCTGGCCCGCTCGGTCACCGTCGACACCGCCGCCGTGCGGGAGGCGATCCACACCCCGCTGACCGCCGTCCTCGACGGCATCGGGAAGGTGCTGCGGGACTGCCCGCCCGACCTGGTGGCCGACCTCGCCGACCGCGGGATCATGATGGTCGGCGGCAGCGCCCTGCTGCCGGGCCTCGACCAGATGCTGCGCGAGGCGACCGGCATGCCGGTGCACATCGCCGAACGGCCGGACGTGTGCGCGGTCCTGGGCCTCGGCGCGATGCTGGAGGGCAAGGTCCAGCCGATGGTCCTCGACCCGCTCTCGGAGCGGAACCCGTCGGCGGACGAGGACTGAGCCGCCCGGGCGTCCGGCCCATCGGACACTCCCGGCGAAAGCTCATGATTCGTACGACAATGAGACCATGACGATCATGGATGAGGACAGGGACGAGCGCGACGGCACCGCCGAGGACGAGGACGCGCCCCGGCTGCCGATGCTGCTCGAAGCCGTCCTCAGCGTCGGCACGGACCTCGAACTCCGCGCCACCCTCCAGCACATCGTGGACTCCGCCACCGAACTCACCGGGGCCCGCTACGGCGCGCTCGGGGTCGTCGACCCCGAGCGCCGCCGCATCACCGAACTCCTCACCTCCGGCATGACCGACGAGGAGCGGCAGCGCGCGGGCCGCCTCCCCGACGGCCACACCGGGCTGCTCGGCGTCCTCATCCAGGACCCGCAGCCGCTGCGCCTCGACGACCTGACGGCCGACCCGCGCTCCTCCGGCGTGCCCGCGGGACACCCCGAGATGCACAGCTTCCTCGGCGTCCCCATCCGGGTCCACACCGAGGTCTTCGGCAATCTGTACCTCACCGAGAAACCCGGCGGCTTCACCGAGGAGGACCTGTCCCTGCTCCGGGTCCTCGCCTCCCAGGCCGGCATCGCCATCGGCAACGCCCGGCTGTACGAGACCGCCCGGCAGCGGGAACGCTGGATCGAGGGCGCGGCCGCGGTGACCACCGCCCTGCTCACCGGCGCCTCCGCCGAGAACGCCCTGATGACCGTCGCCGAACAGGCCCGCATCCTCTCCGGCGCCTCCGCCGGGGTGGTCCTCCAGCCCACCACCGAGGGCGGCATGGAGATCGTCGCCGCCTCGACCACCGACGACCCCGGCGACCTGGTCGGCACGACGATCGCCCCCGGCTCCGCCGTCCTCGTCCAACTCCTCGGCGGCGAGCCCGTCTTCATCGAGGACTCGGCGAACGACCCCCGGATGACCACCCATGTCCGCACCCGGTTCGGCCCGTCGATGATGCTGCCGCTGCAGAGCGGCGGAAAACTCATCGGCACCCTCGCCCTCCCCCGGCGGCGCGGCGACGCCCCGTACACGGCGGTCGACCGGCTGCTCGCCTCCCAGTTCGCCTCGCAGGCGGCCCTGGCCCTGGTCCTCGCGGACGCCCGGCACGACAGGGAACGGCTCGCCGTCTTCGAGGACCGCGACCGGATCGCGCGCGACCTGCACGACCTGGTCGTCCAGCGGCTGTTCGCCACCGAGATGATGCTGGAGTCCACCCGGCGGCGGGCCGGCGAGTCCTCCGACGACAGCGCGCTGCTCGGCCGGGCCGTCGACGAGCTGGACTCCACGATCCAGGAGGTCCGCACCACCATCTTCGCCCTCCAGCAGCCACCGGCCGACGCGCCGACCTCCTTCCGCGGGAAGGTGCTGCGGGAGACCGGCGGCGCCGCGGTCCTGCTCGGCTTCCAGCCGTCCGTGCACTTCTCCGGCGCCGTCGACACCCTCGTCGACGAGGAGACCGCCGGCCGGCTCCTCGGCGCGCTGCGCGGGGCGCTCGCGGCGGCGCACCGGCGGCCGGGGATCGGCGCGATCACCGTCGAGGTGTCGGCCGGGGACGGCGGCGGCGCGCACCTGCGGGTCACGGACGACGGGACGCCACCGACGGTGGTGACGTGGCCGACCTGACCGGGTCCGCGAACCGTCGGCGACACCGGGCACCCGTACGGAGCAGCCCCGCGCGCCGCGCACCCCGCCCCGATCTTGACTGAAGGCGTGGACACCGAGACCAAGCCCCCGACCGCGGCGGCCTACCGCAACCTGGTGATGGCCACCATCGGCTTCGCGCTCACCTTCTGGGCGTGGGACCTCATCGCACCCCTCGCCAGCTGGTACGGCGACCGGCTGGAACTCAGTTCGTTCCAGCAGTCGCTCCTCGTGGCGGTGCCCGTCCTCGTCGGCTCCGTCGGCCGGGTCCCGGCCGGCGCGCTCACCGACCGGTACGGCGCGAAGCTGATGTTCCCGCTCGTCTCGGCGCTGACGATCATCCCCGTGCTGCTGCTCATCGTGGTCAAGGACAGCTACGGCCTGATGCTCGTCGTCGGCTTCCTCCTCGGCCTCGGCGGCACGACCTTCGCGATCGGCATCCCCCTCGTCAACTCCTGGTTCCCGCCGGAGAAGCGCGGACTCGCCCTCGGCGTGTTCGGCATGGGCATGGGAGGCGTGGCGCTCTCCGGCTACTTCACCCCGCGCATCGCCAAGCACGGCGAGAACCTGCCGTTCATCGTGGTCGCGATCGCACTCGCGGCGTACGCGGTGCTCGCCACCTTCCTGATCACCGACCGGCCCGACCGGCCCGTCCCCACCGCCTCGCTCGCGACACGGCTCGGCGCGGCCGGGCGGCTGCGGGTGACCTGGGAGCTGTCGGCGCTGTACGCGATCGGGTTCGGCGGCATCGTCGCGTTCGGCGTCTACCTGCCCACGTACCTCAAGACCTGGTACGAACTCGACCCGACGGACGCGGGCACCAAGGCGGCCGGATTCGCCCTCGTCACCGTCGTCTTCCGGCCGATCGGCGGCTGGCTCTCCGACCGGATCCACCCCGCCCTCGTCACCGCCGTCGCGCTCGGCGTCGTCGCGCTGCTCGCCATCGTGCAGGCCTTCGACCCGCCGCTGAACCCCGGCGGCACGATCGCCCTGCTCATCATGGCCGCCGGGCTCGGCACGGCCAGCGGCTCGGTCTTCGCCCTGGTCTCGCAGGTCACTCCCCAGGCGAAGGTCGGCAGCGTGACGGGCATCGTGGGCGCGATGGGCGGGCTCGGCGGGTTCCTGCCGCCGCTGGTGATGGGCGCGATCTACAGCGCGAAGGACTCGTACTCGATCGGTTTCATGCTGCTGTCGGACCTGGCGCTGGCGGGGTGCGTGTACGCCTGGGGCCGGATGCGGGGCGTCCGGCCGGAGGGCGAGGACCCGGCGCCCGAGGCGGCGAAGGTCACGGCGGGCCGTCCCTGACGGACGGCAGAATGCCTCCCGGAACCCTCGCTCTCGACCCGACCCGAGGAGTACGACCGGTGAGTGCGCTCTTCCCGGCCCTTGCGGCCCCTTCCGACCGGCCCGCGCTGCGCTGCGGCACGGACACCCTGACGTACGAGGAGCTCGCGCGGGCCGCCCGGGCGCTCGCGGCGCGGATCGGGGACGCGGGGCGGGTCGCCGTGTGGGCGGCGCCCACCGCGCACACGGCCGTCGCCGTCGTCGGCGCCCTGCTCGCGGGCGTCCCCGCCGTACCGCTGAATCCGCGCACCGGCGAGCGGGAGCTCGCGCACATCCTCGGGGACAGCAAGCCGTCGGCGGTGCTCACGGGGCCCGACGACGTGCTGCCCGCCGGCCTCGCCGGGCTCCCCCGGATCGCGGTGGATCTCGGCGCCGTCGGCCCGCCCGTCGTCGAGCCCGCCGACGCCGAGTCGACGGCCCTGATCGTCTACACCTCGGGCACCACCGGCCCGCCGAAGGGCGTCCTGCTCTCCCGGCGGGCGATCGCCGCGTCTCTCGACGCCCTCGCCGAAGCCTGGTCGTGGACGGCGGACGACGTCCTGGTGCACGCGCTGCCGCTGTTCCACGTGCACGGTCTGATCCTGGGTGTCCTGGGGCCGCTGCGGCGCGGCGGCGAGGTCCGGCACCTGGGGGCGTTCTCGGTGGAGGGGGTGGCGCGGGAGCTGGGCGGCGCGGGCGGCGGCACCATGCTGTTCGGCGTGCCGACGATGTACCACCGTCTCGCGGACGCGCTCGCCGGGGACGCCGGGCTTGCCGCGGCGCTGCGGCGGGCCCGGCTGCTCGTCTCCGGGTCGGCGGCGCTGCCGGTCCACGATCACGAGCGGATCGCGGCGGCGACGGGCCGGACGGTCGTCGAGCGGTACGGGATGACGGAGACGCTCATGAACACCAGCGTCCTGCCGGGCGGTGAGCCGCGCCCCGGGACGGTCGGCGTCCCGCTGGCGGGGGTGGAGCTGCGGCTCGTCGACGAGGACGGTTCCGTCCTCGCGGGGCTGGACGGGGAGACGGTCGGCGAGGTGCAGGTGCGCGGTCCGCAGCTGTTCTCGGGCTATCTCAACCGGCCGGACGCGACGGCCGCCGCGCTCGACGGCGACTGGTTCCGGACCGGCGACATGGCGGTCCTGGAGGCGGACGGCACGGTCCGTCTGGTGGGCCGCAAGGCGACCGATCTGATCAAGAGCGGCGGCTACAAGATCGGCGCGGGTGAGATCGAGAACGCGCTGCTCGACCACCCGGGCGTGCGGGAGGCGGCCGTCACCGGCGAGCCCGATCCGGATCTGGGCGAGCGGATCGTGGCCTGGGTCGTCCCCGAGGACGCGGAGAAGCCTCCGTCGGACGCCGAGCTCGCCGACCACGTGGCCCGTCTCCTCGCCCCGCACAAGCGGCCCCGGTCGGTGCGGTACCTCGATGCCCTGCCCCGTAACGAGATGGGGAAGATCCTCAAGAAGGCGCTGCCCGGGGCGGGTTGAGCGGGACGCGCCGGGCCCCCTCCCGCCGTGCGCGGGAGGGGGCCCGGGCCTTCCGTGTTCCGGTGGCTACTTCACGCCCACCGCGCGGATCAGTTCCTGCGTCACCGAGCCGCCCCGGTCGTCGCTCGCCCCGGCCCGCAGCGAGACGGAGTCCGCGCCGGACGGGACGCGCAGCTCGCCGTCCCAGGCGGCGCCGTGCCGCGCCTTCTTGAGGGCGACCTTCGTCCAGGTCCTGCCCTCGTCGTAGGAGACCTCCAGGGTGCCGGTGCCGATGCTGCCGGTGCCGGTGGCGCCCTTCACGTACTCGGCGGAGATCCCGACGGGCAGCCTGCTCCCGGCGCGGACGTCACCGTTGATGTCGGTGTCCACGTCGAAGCCGAGGTTGAGCATCGGCAGATAGGTGATCTTGTCGTGGGGGGTCTCGGCGGAGCGGAAGGTCCACTCGCTGTGGCCCTTGGTCGCGAGCCGCCAGCGCGCCGGGTCGAGCGTGGTGTCGGTGACGACCTTGTACGCGGCCTCTTCGGCCGGCGCGTCCCAGGCGTAGGCGCCGGAGCTCGTCTTGCGGTCGACGCGGGTGCCGTTGACGTACACCTCGGTGTACTGGGTCATCGAGTCGTCGCTCCACACGTTGCCGAAGCCGGTGTGGTCGTTGCCGGAGTCGCCCCAGCCGGGGGTGTTGAAGCGCAGGTCGTTGCCGGTGCGCTGCTGGCCCCAGCCGAGGCCGGTGCCCAGCCAGGGGTGCCAGACGGGACCGAACCAGTCGAGGTCCACCCGGCTGCCGCCCCGGTACACGGACTGGCCGCCGCGCTCCTCGAGCGACTCGCCGAGGTCGACGGACTCGTGCCAGCGCTGGCCGGTGCCGGTGGAGACGTACTCGGTGCGCTCGGCCGGGAAGGAGATCCACTCCTTGAAGCCGAAGCCGATCGGGAAGGTGTCGGTGATCGAGTAGCGGAACTCGCCGCCCAGTTCGGCGCGCTTGGTGGGCGCGTGGAAGGTGGAGCGGACGGTGGCGAGTTCGTCCTCGTCGGGCCGGAAGACCAGGTCCTTGCCGATGGCGCCGGGGTGGCCCTCGGAGAGGTCGTACGTGAAGGGGGTGAAGCGGGTGCCGGTCAGGTCGACGCGCTTGCCGCGGGCGGCGCCGGCGGCGAGGCGCCGGGCGTCGGCGGCGTTGACGGTGGCGACGGCGAGCGGCCGGTCCTGGTAGTCGGCGGTGCCGAACCATTCCATCAGGCGGCCGGGCCGGTCGTCGGTGACGAACAGGGCCTTGGCGCCCGCGTCCTGGGCGGTCTGGGCGACCTGCGCCGGGTCGGCGCCCTCCGTCAGCCGGACGAGGACGGCCTTGCCGGTGACGTTCCTGCCGGTGTACTCGGCGGGTGTTCCGGTGCCCGCGTCGACGAGGCCGAGGCGGTGGCGGCCCTCCAGGAGGGTGGCGCCGGCCTGCGGGGTGGCCCCGGAGAGGCGGGAACCGTCGACGCTCGTCTCCAGCATCGGCTTGCCGAGGCGCCAGACCGTCCGGTACTCGAAGGTGCCGGTGGCGGGCTTGGCGGTGGGCGCCGCGAAGATCGAGTCGTACATCGGCGGGACCTGGACGGCGCCGCCGTAGGAGGCGCCGTTGGCCTTCCGGTCGAACTCCATCAGGAGCTGGCGGGTCTCGGTGCGCCGGTCGACCTCGGCGCGGATCTCACGCAGCTGCCGTCCGTCGAGGGTGATCTCGCGGTCACGGTCGAGGGTGATCTCCGGCGCGGTGAGGAAGCCGAGGCCGAGGGAGTCCTCGCCGTGGGAGCCGCGTACGTCGAGGAAGGTGTCGACGGTGTACGTGCCGGGCTGCAGGCGGAGTTCGAGGGTGCCGGAGTCGCCGACCGCGGCCGGGAAGGGGTCGGTGTCCTCGGCGAGCTGCTTCACGCCGAGGTGGGCGGGGGTGGGGGCGCCGTCGCGGTCCTTGACGTGGACGGTGAGGGTGTAGCGCTCCTCCTCCTTGACCAGGCCGAGCGCGGTGTGCGCGACGACGGTGCCGGCGGCGGTGGCGGTGATCCGGCCGGAGGACTGGCCGACGGGGGCCTTCGTGCCGTCACCGGTGACGGTGGTGCTCGCGGTCCCGTGGGCGGGGACGGTGAGGGTGGTGTCGGCGAGGGCGGCGACGCCGGCCGGCATGCCCTCGACGGCCAGGTTCAGCTCGACCGGCGCGTCGGAGGAGTTGGTGTAGGTGACGGTCTTCGTGACCGGCTTGCTCGACGCGTACGGCCAGGCGACGAAGCCGAGGTCGGCGGAGCCGGTCGCGGTGACGTTCGCGGCGATCGCGGCGGCCACGTCGACCCGGCCGGAGCCGAGCGCGTACGAGGAGGCGTCGAGCGTCTTCGACGAGGACATCAGCGCGTCCTTGAGCTGGGCGCCGGTCCAGTCGGGGTGCCGCTCGGCAAGCAGCGCGGCGACACCGGCGACGTGCGGGGTCGCCATCGACGTACCGCTCATGGAGGTGTAGAGGCCGCTGCCGGGGAGCAGTTGGGAGCGGGCGGCGAGGATGTCCACGCCGGGCGCCGACAGGTCGGGCTTGAGGGCCTGGTCGCCGTAGCGGGGGCCCTGGCTGGTGAAGTAGGCGGCCTCGTCGGCGGAGTCGACGGCGCCGATGGTGAGCGCGGAGTCGGCGGCGCCGGGCGAGCCGATGGAGCCGGGGTAGCCGGAGTTGCCGGCGGCGATGACGAAGAGGGCGCCGGTCTCGGCGGTGAGGGTGTTGACGGCCAGGGCCATCGGGTCGGTGCCGTCGCTCGGTTCACGGGAGCCGAGGCTCATCGAGACGATCTTCGCGTCGATGTCCTTGGCGGCCCACTCCATGCCGGCGATGATCTCCGACTCGGAGCCGCTGCCCTCGTCGCTGAGGACCTTGCCCACGGCGAGGGTGGCGCCGGGGGCGACGCCCTTCTCCTTGCCGTCGGAGCCGGCACCGCTGCCGCCGACGGTGGAGGCGACGTGGGTGCCGTGGCCGTTGCGGTCGGCGACCTCCTGGCCGGCGATGAACGACTTGGACTCGGTGACCCGGCCCGCGAGGTCGGGGTGGGCGAGGTCGGCGCCGGTGTCGAGGACCGCGACCTTCACGCCCTTGCCGGTGAGCCCCGCCTCCCAGGCCTTCGGGGTGCCGATCTGGGCGTTGGACTCGGCCATCGCGGCCTTGACCCGCCCGTCGAGCCAGACCTTGGCGGGGGCGGCGGCCCGGGCGGTCGGGGCGGCGGTGAAACCGCGCCAGAAGGAGGCGGGGTCGGTGGCGGTGACGGCGGCCCCGCCGATGCTGGGCAGCGGGCGGACGGTCTCGGCGCCGCGGGGGGCCGCGGCGGCGGTCCTGGCGGTCTTGCCGCCGTAGGTGACGATGAGCGGGAGCTCGCCGGTGACGCCCTGTTCGACTAGGCCGGTGACGTCGAAGAGCCGCGGGTCGAGCGCGCCGGAGTCCAGGTAGGGGCGGGCCTCGTCGGGGACGACGGTGACCCGGCCGTCGTCGATCCGGCTGCGTATCGCGCCGGTGGCGCCCTCGGCCCGGTCGACGGTGACGGTCTTCCGGCCGCCGCCGAGGTCCGTGAGGGTGACGCGGTCGCCGGTGACGAGGGTGACGGTGGTGCTCGCCGTCGCCTTGAAGGTGTCCGGTACGGCGGATGTGGTGGTCCCGGCGGCGGCGGTCTGCCCTGTCGAGAGCATCACGAGGGAGACGCCCGCGGCGATCAGCGCGGCTCTCCCCCTGTCGAAGGGTGTGGTCCTCGACGTCATCGTGCGAACTCCTCGCGGACCCGGGGTAGGGGGTTTTCCGGGTGCCGGGGGGAGTCTTGGCCAGTGGAGGGGGATTGACTCCGGTCGTTCCTGGCGGTTATGCGCCGTGGCGGCGAACCGCCAGAACAGGAACGGCCTTTCGGGGAGAATTGCTCACGGAGTCGGGTCGAGGGCGTCGTACCGGCGGAAACCGCGCGCGTACACGGCGAGGGCGCCGACCGCCACGACGCAGGCGATTCCGCCGCCGGTGACGGCGACGGCGGGCGAGGTCAGGTCGGCGATCGAGCCCGCGAGGAAGTCCCCGAGCCGGGGCCCGCCGGCGACCACCACGATGAAGACGCCCTGGAGCCGGCCGCGCATCTCGTCCGGGGCCGCGACCTGCATCATCGTGTTCCGGAAGATCATCGAGACGGTGTCGGAGTACCCGGCGAGGGCGAGCAGGAGCAGCCCCAGCCACAGGTTCCGGGTGAGTCCGAAGACGGCGATGGCGGTGCCCCAGGAGGCGACGGCGATCAGGATCGCCTGCCCGTGGTGGCGGATGCGGCCCTGCCAGCCGGACAGTACGCCGCCGAGCAGCGCGCCGAACGCGGGCGCGGCGACGAGGAGTCCGGTCGTCCTGGCGTCCCCGCCGTACCAGAGGACGGCGACGGCGGGGAACAGGGCGCGGGGGTGGGCGAGGATCATGGCGCAGAAGTCCGAGAGGAACGTCATGCGCAGGTTGGGGCGGGTGGCGAGGAACCGCAGCCCGTCGAGGACGGAGGCCCTCTTGCTCCCCGTGCGGTCCGGCAGCATCGCCGGCAGCCGCCACATCGCGTACAGGCTCGCGGAGAAGGCGACGGCGTCCACGAGGTACGCCGTCTGGTAGCCGGCGAGACCGACGATCAGGCCGCCGAGGCTGGGGCCGACGAGCGTGCCGAAGGTGGTGACCATCGAGTTCAGCGCGTTGGCGGCGCGCAGCTGCTCGGGCGGCAGCAGCCGGGGGATCATCGAGGAGCGGGCGGGCGCGTTGAGCGCGGCGCACACGGCCTGGAGGGCGACGACGGCGTACAGGAACCAGACACGGTGGAAGCCGGCGAACGCGGCGGTGGCGAGCGCGATCGACAGCGCGGCGGAGCCGCAGGCGCTGAACAGGCCGAGCTTGCGGCGGTCGACGGTGTCGGCGATGGCACCGCCGTACAGGCCGAAGACGACCAGCGGGACGAGCGAGAACAGGCCGACGAGCCCGACGGCGAAGGGCGAGCGGGTGATGTCGTACACCTGGAGCGAGACGGCGAGCGCCGTCATGCCCTGCCCGACCCAGGAGACGGTGCTCCCGAACCAGAGGCGGCGGTAGTCGGCGGAGGTCCGCAGCGGGGTGAGGTCGGCGAAGAGCCTGCGGCGCTCGGCGCGCCGGGGCTCAGGGGGCTGATGCTGTGACTGGGGCTGGGGCTCCGTGGCGGTCACGCGATGTCGTACCGGAGCTCGGGGCGGTCCCAGTGGATGCGCCCGGCGGCCGGGACGGTCCCGGTGCGGACGGCGCCGGTACGCAGGTAGAACTCCTCGGCGGGCGGATGCGCGACGACCCGCACGGCGGTGAGCCCGGCGGCCCTGGCCTGCCCGGTCATGTGCTCCATGAGCAGCCGTCCGATGCCGAGACCCTGGGCGCTGTCGGCGACGAACGCGAGGTCGAGCTCGGCCTCGTCGAGGAGCAGGGCGTAGAACCCGAGCACGCGGTCGCTCGCGTCGACGGCGACGAACACGGGGTGGTGCTCGATGTACGCGCCACCGACCTGGTACCCCTCGACCATGGCCCCGTAGTCGCCCCGATAGGCGCGGGAGGACCGGACGAGCCGGGTGAGCCGCTTGGAATCCTCGGCGACGGCACGCCGGACGGTGAACTCGGACATGGGGCGAGTATAGGGGTGGATAGGGCAGTTGATCCTTACGTTTTGGTCAAGGGGCTTCGGCGGACAGCGCCGCCTCCGCCACCGCGGCCTCGGGCGTCAGGGTCGTGCCCCGGGTGAAGGCCGCCGTGAACGCGGCCGGGTCCAGGCCGGTGCGGACCGTGCGTTCCGTCGCGTCGACGTCCCCGCGCTCCGCCGGGGGCAAGGGGGCGCCCGTCGAGGCGCGGAGGGCGGACGCGGCGCCCAGGAGGAGGGCGGCGCCCTCCGCACGGCCCGCGCCCGCCCGGGCCGAGGCCAGGCCCTCCAGGGCGAGGGCGACCGCCCGCGGGTCGCCCGAGGCCACCGCCGTGCCATAGCCCTCCTCCTGGAGCTTCGCCGCGCCCACCACATCGCCGCGCGCCAGGGCCGAGAAGCCCAGCTCGGCCAGGATCAGGGCGTTCGCCGAGTCGAGGCCCACCGCCCGGTGCCAGTCGAGCACCTCCCGCATGTGCCCCTCGGCCTCCTCGAACAGGCCCTCGCGGCGGGCCCCCAGGCCGAGCCCGAGCACCGCGTTGATCTCGCCCGCGCGGAAGCCGGCCTCCACCGCCCGCTCCCGCGCCGCCTCGTGGTACGCCCGCGCCTCGGCCGGCTCCCCCCGCAGCAGCGCGGTACGCCCGATCCCGGCCAGCAGGTCCGGCACCGCGGTCGTCAGGCCGAAGCCCTCCGCCGCCGCCAGCCCCGCCCGCTGGAGCCGGTCCGCCCGCTCGTACGCGCCGTGGATCTCCGCGACCGCCGCCAGCGGATACACCGACCACAGCCGCGAACAGGCGTCGCCGACCTCCGCGAACAGCGCGTCCGACCGCGCCGCGTCCACCTCCGCGCCCGCCACGTCCCCGGCGAGCAGCCGCTGCACCGAGCGGTCCGCGAGCGCCGCCGCCTCCACCCAGCGGTCGCCGTGCGCGCGGGCGCCGTCGAGGGCCTGCCCCGTGAGCTCGCCGCCCTCGCTCTGGCTGCCCGTCCCGCAGAGCGCGTGGGCGAGGAACCAGCGCGCCCAGGCGCGTTCCGCCGGGCGACCGGGCTCCGCCTCGTCGTACGCGGTGAGCGCCCGCGCGATCCGCTGCCGCCGGTCCGTGCCGTCGCCGCCCATGACGGAGATCCCGGTACGCCAGACCTCCACGCGGGCCCGGAGCGCGGCCGGTTCGGGCCGGGCCGGGTCCTGCGGGGCGACCGGCCGCAGCGCCGCCGTCGCCGAGCGCAGGGCCTCGCCCAGCCGGCCGCGCATGACCCAGTACCAGGCGAGCGCGTCGACGAGCCGGAGCGCCGCCTCGGCGTTCCGCCCGACGCCGGGCGCGGCCAGCGCCCGGTCCAGGGCGGCGCGCAGGTTCGGCGTCTCGGCGTCGAGCCGGGCGAGGCTCCGGCGCTGGTCCGCGCCACGGAGCGCGGGCCCGGCCTCCTCGGCGAGCCGCAGGTGGTGGACCAGGTGGCGTTCCCGTACGGCCTCCGTCTCACCGGCCTCCGCCAGCCGTTCGAGGCAGTAGGCGGCGACGGACTCCAGAAGCCGGTAGCGCGGCCCGTCCGCCCCGTCGACGGCCACGACGAGCGACCGGTCGACGAGCCGCGCGAGCAGCCCGAACACGTCCCCCGGGAGCACGCGCGCCGCACCCGGGAGGGCGCCCTCCGGCCCGGACCCGGTGGTGGGGTCGTCCGCGCAGACCTCCTCCGCCGCCCGCAGTGAGCAGCCCTCCGCGTGGACGGCGAGGCGGCGCAGGACCGTTCGTTCCGGTTCGGTCAGGAGTTCCCAGCTCCAGTCGATGACCGCCCGCAGGGTCTGCTGCCGGGCGGGCGCGCCGCGCAGGCCCCGGTCGAGCAGCCGGAAGCGGTCGTCGAGCCGGGCGAGCAGCCCGTGCACACCGAGGGCACGGACGCGCGTCGCCGCGAGTTCCAGGGCGAGCGGGATGCCGTCGAGGCAGCGGCAGACGGCCCGTACCGCCTCCCGCTCGGCGGGGTCGAGCCCGGCGCCCGCCCCGAACCCCGGCGCGGACGCGGCCGCCCGCGCCGTGAACAGCTCGAACGCCCCGTCGTCGTCCAGCGGCTCCACCGCCCGGAGCGTCTCGCCGGCGAGCGCGAGCGGCTCCTGGCTGGTCGTCAGGACGACGAGGCCGGGCGCGGTGCGCAGCAGCAGCTCGGTGAGCGTGGCCGCCTCGTCGACGACGTGCTCGCAGTTGTCGAGGACGAGCAGCGCGCGTCTGCCGCGCAGCACCTCGGCGAGGCGCTCGGCCGTGGTGAGGGCCCGTTCGCCCTCGGGCCGCAGCCCCCACACCCCGTCGTCGCGGAGTTCGAGCGCGGCGGCGACGACCTCGGCGAGTTCGCCGCGCGCGCCGGCGAACTCGACCAGCCACACCCCGTCGGCGAACTCCTCGCGCAGCCGCCCCGCCGCCTCGACGGCGAGCCGGGTCTTCCCGACGCCGCCGGGGCCGGTGAGGGTGACGAGCCGGCGTTCGGTGAGGAGTCCGCACACCTCGGCGACGGCCGCCTCCCGGCCGACGATCCCGGTGAGCGGCGCGAGGAGGTTGCCGCGCGGGGGGCCGCCGTCGGCGGCCGGCCGGGGCGCCGGGGCTCCGGCGGCAGCGGGGGCGGGGTCCGGCCGGGGCGCCGGGACTCCGGCGGGGGCGAGGACTCCGGCGGGCGCGGGGGCTCCGGCGGGGGCGGGGGCTCCGGCGGGCGCGGGGGCCGGCGGCGGCGAGAGCGAGGCGTCCTGGCGGAGCATCGCCGCGTGCAGCGCGGTCAGTTCGGGGCTCGGGTCGAGTCCGAGCTCGTCGGCGAGGAGGGCGCGCAGCTCCTCGTACCCGGCGAGCGCCTCGCTCTGCCGTCCCGCCCGGTACAGGGCGCGCAGCTGTACGGCCCTGAGCCGTTCGCGCAGCGGGTGCCGGGCGACGAGCTCCGCCAGCTCCCCGGCGAGCACGTCCTGTTCGCCGGCTTCCAGGCGTGCCTCGGCCAGGGCCTCCTGAACGACGAGCCGTTCCTCCTCCAGGCGGTCCGCCGCGGCCCGCGCGAACGGCTCCTCCGCGAACTCGGCGAAGGCCGGGCCCCGCCACAGGCCGAGCGCCTCGCGGAGCGCCGCGGCCCGGGCCCGGGGCTCGGGCGTCTCCCGGGCGAGGGCCGCGAGCCGGGTGAACTCATGGACGTCCAGCGCGCCTTCGGGTACGGCGAGGAGGTAGCCGGGCGCCTGGGTGACGACGAGGCCGCGTCCGCCGGGCTCGGCCTCGTCCAGGGCGCGGCGCAGCTGGGAGACCTTGGCCTGGAGGGCCCGCAGGGGGTTGCCGGGCGGTTCCTCGCCCCAGAGGTCGTCGACGAGCCGGAACGCGGCCACCGGCCGTCCCGCGTCGGCGAGGAGCGCGGCGAGCAGGGCCCGCACCTTGCGCTCCGGGACCCGGACGAGCGTGCCGTCCTCGGTCCGTACGGCCGTCTCCCCCAGCACCGCGAATCGCATGCGGCCACCGTAACCCGGCCCGAACGCGGCCCGAACGCGGCCCGAACAGAACCCGAGCCGGACCCGAACAGCCGGCCGCCAGAGTCGTCCCCGTCAGCAGGAAACGGCACACGGACCACCAAGGAGCAGGACATGAGCAGCACCGAACCCCTCGCCGGCAAGACCGCCCTCGTCACCGGCGGCAGCCGTGGGATCGGCCGGGCGATCGCCCTCCGCCTCGCCGCGGACGGCGCCCGGGTCGGCGTCCACTACGCCGGCAACGAGACGGCCGCGAAGGAGACGGTCGACGCGATCGAGGCGGCCGGCGGCTCCGCCTTCGCCTTCCGCACCGAGCTGGGCGTCCCGGGCGACGCCGACGCCCTCTGGGCCGCCTTCGACGAGCACGCCGGGGACGACCACGGGCTGGACATCCTGGTCAACAACGCCGGAATCGCCGGCCCCGGCCTGATCCACGAGGTCGAGGAGGCCGACTACGACCGGGTGTTCGCGGTCAACGCCAAGGCGCCGTTCTTCATCATCCAGAAGGGGCTCGACCGGCTCCGCGACGGCGGCAGGATCATCAACATCTCCTCCGGGGTCACCAAGGTCGCCTTCCCGGGCATGACCTCGTACGCCGCCTCCAAGGGCGCCGTCGAGGTGCTGACCCTCACCCTCGCCCAGACCCTCGGCTCCCGGGACATCACGGTCAACGCGGTCTCGCCGGGCACGATCGAGACCGACATCCACCCGTGGATGGCCGACCCGGCCGCCAAGGCGCACGCCGCCCGGTTCTCGGTCTTCAACCGGGTGGGCCGGCCGGGTGACGTGGCCGATGTGGTGGGCTTCCTCGCCTCCGACGACGCCCGCTGGGTCACCGGCCAGAACATCGACGCGAGCGGCGGCTCCGGCCTCGGCCTCTGACGGCCCCCGTGCCGGCCACCTCCGGGCGGGCCCGCGACCACCCCGGGCCCGCCCCGCCCCGCACGATCCGCCCGCCACCCACCGCTGTACCCGCCCACTCCCCCGAAGGAAGCCCGGACCATGGCACGTCACACCCTCCTCGTCCTCGCCCACCCCCGTTCCGACTCGCTCACCGCCCAGGTCGCCGCCCGGCTGCACGCCCGGCTGAAGGACGAGGGCGGCACCGTCGACGTACTCGACCTGTATGCCGAGGGGTTCGATCCGGTGCTGCGGCCGGAGGACGAGCCGGACTGGGAGAACCGCGAGAAGGTCTACTCCCCCGTGGTCCACGCCCACATGGACCGCGTCCTGGCCGCCGACGACGTCCTGGTCGTCTTCCCGGTGTGGTGGTTCACCCCGCCGGCCATCCTCAAGGGCTGGATCGACCGGGTGTGGAACTACGGCTTCGCGTACGGCCGGAGCCGCCCCCGGCTCGCCGGGAAGCGGCTGCTCTGGCTGGCCCTGATGGGCGGGACGCCCGAGGAGATCGAGCGGCTCGGCATGACCGAGGCCCTGGGCCTGATGCTCGTGACGGGCATCTCCGCCTTCTGCGGGCTCCCGGACGCCTCCCTGCGCGTCCTGCACGGCACCGAACTCTCCGGTGTTCCGGCCGAGTTGCGCGCCGACCGGGTCGCCGAACTGCTCGACCAGGCCGAGCGCACCCTGACGGAGGAACTGCTCACCCCCGGCGCCACCGAGGCCCCCGGCACCCCCGAGACCCCCGCCGCCCCCGCAGTCAACCCCGCCCCGAAGAGCGTCGACGAGGAGCCGGCCCGATGACCACGACCCTCGCGGAGAACACCGCGACTCCGCCCCGCGCCGGCGCCCGCCAGTGGCTCGGTCTCGCCGTCCTGCTGCTCCCCGTCACCCTGATGACCGCCGACCTCGGCGTGCTGTGGCTGGCCACCCCGTACCTCTCGGCCGATCTGCGGCCCAGTGGCGCCCAGTTGCTCTGGATCACCGACATCTACGGCTTCCTCACCGCCGCCACCCTGGTGATCATGGGCACCCTCGGTGACCGGCTCGGTCGCCGCAAGCTCCTGATGGCCGGTTCGGCCGGCTTCCTGCTCGCCTCCGTCCTCGCCGCGTACGCCCCGAACGCCGGGACGCTGATCGCGGCCCGCGCCCTCCTCGGCGTCGCGGGAGCGGCGGTCCTGCCCTCCACGCTCGCCCTGATCAGCCACATGTTCACGGACGCCCGGCAGCGGGCGACGGCCATCGCGATGTGGGTGACCGCCCTCTCCGTCGGCCTCGCCATCGGCCCGGTGATCGGCGGCGTGCTGCTCGCCTCCTGGTGGTGGGGCTCGGTGTTCCTGATGGGCCTGCCGGTCATGGTGATCGCCCTGGTCACGGCCCCGCAGCTGCTGCCCGAGTACCGCGATCCGAACCCCGGCCGGCTCGACCCGGCGAGCGTGCTGCTGTTCCTCCTCGCGGTGCTTCCGCTGGTGTACGGCGTCAAGTCCCTCGCCGCGCACGGCCCGACGGCCGAGGCCGCCCTCGCCTTCGCCCTGGGCCTGGCCTTCACGGTCCTGTTCGTCCGCCGCCAGAACCGGCTGGCGTCGCCGCTCCTCGACCTGCGCCTGTTCGGGAACCGGGCCTTCACCGGCGCCCTGCTCACCCTGCTCCTGGGGATGACCGCGCTCAACGGCGTCGAGTACCTGGTCCCGCAGTACCTCCAGGCGGTCGCCGGACTCCCGCCGCTCGAAGCGGGGTTGTGGCTGCTGCCGGGGGCGGCCGGTCTGATCGCCGGTTCGCAGCTGACCCCCTTCGCGGCGCGGCGGGTCCGCCCGGCGTACGTGCTCGCCGGCGGGCTGCTGATCTCCCTCGCCGGGTACGCGGTGATCGCCCTGGCCGAAGGGGTGACCGCGGCCGCCCTCGGCCTCGCCGTCATCATGTTCGGCGCGGCGCCGATCAGCGTCCTGGGCACGGCCCTCGCGGTCGGCTCGGCCCCGGCCGAGAAGGCGGGTGCGGCGGCCGCGACCGGTCAGACCGCCTACGACCTCGGGCTCGCCCTGGGCATCGCGGTCACCGGCAGCGTGGCGGTCGCCGTCTACCGGGGCGGCATCCCGGCGGACGCCCCGGCCGCGGCCCACGAGAGCGTGGGCGCGGCGCTCGCCCTGCCGGACGAGGGGCTGCGGGAGCAGGCCCGGGAGGCGTTCACGACGGCCCTCCACTCGGCCTCGACGCTGAGCGCGGTCTTCGCCCTGGTCACGGCGGTGGTGGTACTGACCCTCCTCCGCAAGGTCCCCCGCACCTGACCGCCCGTCTCGCCAGGCCCCGCCACCGCTCGCCGCGCCCACCGCGCGGCGAGCGGTCGTGCGTGGGGGCCGGGCGGGAGGCGAGAAGACGAAGTGGAATTGACCATTCCACATGAGGCTACGATGTGTCGTCATGCAAACACGACGCGTGACCCACGAACAGGTCGACCACGTCGACCCCGGGGACCGGGTCGTCGCCCAGGGCCGCCGGACCGACGCCCCGCCCGCGGGGCTGCTCCGGCGGTACGCGGCCACCGTCTGCAGCGACCACGCGGGCCGGGTCCTCCTCTACCGGCGCACCCCCACGGTCCGGACCTACCCCGACCACTACGACGTCCTGGTGGGCGGCGCGGTGCGGACCGGCGAGGAGTACCTCGCGGCCGCGCTCCGGGAACTCCGGGAGGAGCTGGGCTGGACGGCGGCCCCCGGCATCGCCGAGGCGTACCGCGTCCGCGTGGACGATCCGCACGGCGCCTGCTTCCTGACCGTCCACCGCTGGGTGGCGGACCGGCCGCCCCGGCCCGATCCACGGGAGATCGCCTGGTGCGGCTTCGTCGCACCGCTCACGGTCATGACGGGCGGCTACACCCCGATGGTCCCGGCGGGCGCGGAGGCCGTCCGGCGCCTCTTCCCCCTCTGAGCCGAAGCCCGTTCCGCCCCTCCCCCACAGAAGAAGGACACCCCCATGACGTACTGCGCGCCGCCCTTACCCGGTGCCTCCCTCGCCGCCCCCGGAGCGGGCCGGCCCTCCGCCGACGGGCTCGATCACGCCCGCGCCCGCCTCGCCACCCGCCTCGTGGCGGCGGCGGCACCCGACGGGCTGCTCCGCGCACCGTGCGAGAGCCGCGTCCTGGAGTCCGCGCTCGCGCTGCGGCTGCTCACCGTGACCGGGGTCGATCCGGACGCCCAGGAGCGGCTGACGCGCCGGCTGAAGACCGCCCTGGACGAGGGCGGCACCGATCCCGTGCAGGAGGCGGCGGCCCGTGCGGCGCTCGGCGAGTACGTGGACGGGCCGGCCGCGCTGGCCCGGCTGCTCGACGGTTTCGACCACTTCACCGCCGGGCGCAAGCGGCTGATGTTCCAGACGGTCCTGGCGGAGCTCGGCGCGCATCCGTACCCCGAACTCCGCTCCCCCGGGGACGTCTTCGAGGCCCGCGGGCAACAGCGCTGGCTGGTCACGGAGATGGCCGCCCTGAAGGTGCTGCACGCCTTCGGCACCGGCTCGCCCCGGCTCGTCGCCGAGGCGGACTGGCGGGCGCTCGCCCCCTGCGCGCGGCCGGGCCCTCCCCCGTACGGCAACCATCTCGTCCGGACCCTCGGGCTGCTCGCGCTCCGGCACAGCACCCGGCACGCGGCGGCCGTGGCCGCGCGGGCCCGGGAGCTGCGCGCGGGGCTCCGCGAGGACGGCGGGCTGCCCTACATCACCGGGCTCGACGTGTTCGCCACGGCCCTCGGAGGTCTCGCCCTGGCGGGCGCGGGGGCGTCGGCGCTCACCCTGCGGGCGCTGGCGACGGCGCTGACGGAGCGCCAGAACGCCGACGGCGGCTGGGGTTTCGACCGCGGGGTGGCGCAGAGCGACGTGGACGACACCTCGTACTGCGTGGAGTTCCTGCGGGCGGCGGCCCCCGAGCGGTGCGGCGCCGAGGTGGCGGCGGGTGAGCGGTACCTGCTGTCCCGGGCGGGGGCGGACGGCGGCTTCCCGACCTTCGAGCCGGGCACCGCCTCCGAGGTGGCGATAACGGCGGCTGCGGTGAACGCGCTGGCGCCCGTTCCGGCGCACCGATCCGTGGTGGAGGCCGGGGTGCGGTTCCTGGTGGACCGGCAGGGGGCGGCGGGCCCGGTCGAGCGCAGCTGGAGTCTGAACGAGAGCAACGCCCTGTTCCGTACGGTCCTGGCGTACGACTCCTGCCGGGCGGCGGTGCCCGGTGGCCCGGCGGCGGCCGGGGCCGGGCGGGCCCGGGCGCGGGCGGTGGCGCGGCTGCTGGCCACCCGGAACGAGGACGGCGGCTGGGGGCACGTGCCGTCCGATCCGAGCGACCCGATCAGCACGGCGTACGCGCTGATCGCGGTGGCCCGGACGCCGGCGGAGCCGGCCGCCGTGGCCGCGACGGAGCGGGCGGTGCGGTACCTGCTGGACCGGCAGCGCCCGGACGGCGGCTTCGTGTCCCGGCCGGACCAGGCGGGGCCGAGGCCCTTCGCCTATCACGTCCCGCTTCTGACGGACGTGTGCGTGCTGCTCGGCCTCAACCACGCGGCGGCCGCGCGCGGCCGGGCGGGGGCCTAGCGGCAGGTGTTCAGGTCGTCCGGGTCGACGCCGCCGAGCCGGACGGCCAGGGCGTCGAGCCGTTCCCGCAGGTCGCGGAGTTCCCCGAGCTCGAGCCCGGTGGCGGCGGCGATCCGGCGGGGCACTCCGCGGGCCTTCTCCCGGAGCGCGGTCCCTTCGGCGGTGGGCCGCACGGTGACGGACCGCTCGTCCTCGGGGCTGCGGCGCCGCTCGACGTATCCGGCCGCCTCCAGCCTCTTGAGCAGCGGGGACAGGGTGCCGGAGTCGAGCCGGACGCGCTCTCCGATGCCCTTCACCGGCAGTTCGCCGTGCTCCCAGAGCACGAGCATGACGAGGTACTGGGGGTAGGTGATCCCGAGGTCCTTGAGCGCTTCGCGGTAGACGCCGTTGAAGGCGCGGGTCGCGGCGTGCAGCGAGAAGCAGATCTGGTCGTCGAGCCGGAGGAAGTCCTCGTCGGGGGCGGTGTCGAGCGTCTCCATGGCTTCAGGATACGCGAGGGGCAGCTCACACGCGATTAAGTTGTGCACAACTGAATAGTGCGCTACTAATGGAGACACACCGCCTCCCGAGGACAGGAACGGAACACCATGGACGCGATCTACACCGCCGTCGCCACCGCCAACGGCCGCGAGGGCCGCGCCGTCAGCTCCGACGGCCATATCGACCTCCCGCTGGCCCACCCCCAGGCCCTCGGCGGCAACGGCCAGGGCACCAACCCCGAGCAGCTCTTCGCCGCCGGGTACGCGGCCTGCTTCGCCAGCGCGATGAACCTGGTCGCCCGCCAGGAGAAGATCGACATCACCGACGCCTCGATCACCGCCGAGGTCTCCATCGGCAAGGACCCCGCGGACGGCGGCTTCGGCCTCTCGGTCGTGATGCGCGCCGAGTTCCCCGACCACCTCCAGGGCGCGGCCGGCGCCGCCCTCCTGGAGAAGACCCACGCCTTCTGCCCGTACTCCAAGGCGACCCGCGGCAACATCAAGGTCGACCTCGTCGTCGAGTAGGTTTCTGTCGCTTCACGTACGCCCCCGGTGGTCAACGACCACCGGGGGCGTTCGTTCCTGGGTTTTTCCGTTCGGGCACGGGGGATTCTTCTGCCGTACGACGGGCAGTCATGGAACGGCCGCCGGGCGGTGGTTCACGGGCGCTCTCCTTGGGGCGCCCCTCGGCCGGGCCCCCGGCCACCGCACGCGCACCCCCACCCGTGCCCGTCCCCACCCGACCCGGAGGAGAACTCCCCATGGCCGACCTCGACCGTCGCCGGTTCCTTCAACTCGCCGGCGGCGCCGCCGCGTTCACGATGCTCTCGGAGAGCGTCGCGCGGGCCGCCGCGATACCGGCGCAGGGCTCCACCGGCACGATCCAGGACATCGAGCACATTGTCGTCCTGATGCAGGAGAATCGTTCCTTCGATCACTATTTCGGAGCGATGAAGGGCGTACGGGGCTTCGGCGACCCGCGCCCGGTGACCCTGCCCAGCGGCAAGTCCGTCTGGAACCAGTCCGACGGCAGCAAGGTCACGCTCCCGTTCCGGCCGACCAGCGACAAGCTCGGCATGGAGTACCTCCAGGGCCTCAACCACGACTGGGCGGGCGGCCAGAGCGCCTTCAACAAGGGCAAGTACGACAACTGGGTGCCCGCCAAGACCAAGGCCACCATGGCCCACCTCACCCGCGAGGACATCCCGTTCCACTACGCGCTCGCCGACGCCTTCACCATCTGCGACGCGTACCACTGCTCGTTCATCGGAGCGACCGACCCCAACCGCTACTACATGTGGACCGGTTACGTCGGCAACGACGGCAAGGGCGGCGGCCCCGTCCTGAACAACGCCGAGGCGGGCTACGGCTGGACCACCTACCCCGAGCGCCTGGAGGCGGCCGGCGTCTCCTGGAAGATCTACCAGGACATCGGCGACGGCCTGAACGCCGCCGGCTCCTGGGGCTGGATCAACGACGCCTTCCGCGGCAACTACGGCGACAACTCGCTGCTCTACTTCAACAACTACCGCAACGCCCAGCCCGGCAACCCCCTCTACGACAAGGCCCGCACGGGCACGAACGCCAAGGCCGGCGAGGGCTTCTTCGACATCCTCCGCGCCGACGTGCAGGGCGGGCGGCTGCCGAAGGTCTCCTGGATCGCGGCCCCGGAGGCCTTCTCCGAGCACGCCAACTGGCCCTCCAACTACGGCGCCTGGTACATCGCCCAGGTCCTGGACGCGCTGACCTCCAACCCGGACGTGTGGGCCCGTACCGCCCTGTTCATCACGTACGACGAGAACGACGGCTTCTTCGACCACGTGGTCCCGCCGTACGCCCCCGGCTCCGCGGCGCAGGGCCTGTCGACGGCCCCCACCGCCCTCGACTACTTCGGCGGCAAGACCGGCTACGTCGCCGGCCCCTACGGCCTCGGCCCGCGCGTCCCGATGATCGTCGTCTCGCCCTGGTCCACCGGCGGCTACACCTGCTCCGAGACCTTCGACCACACCTCGGTCATCCGCTTCATGGAGCAGCGCTTCGGCGTCACCGAGCCGCAGATCTCGCCCTGGCGGCGGGCCGTCTGCGGCGACCTGACCTCGGCCTTCGACTTCTCGCGCACGGACACCTCGGCGGCCCCGCTGCCGCCGGTCGCGGGCTACTACCCGCCGGACAAGAACCGTCACCCGGACTTCCTCGCCACCGCCCCGGCGTCCGGCACGATGCCCCGCCAGGAACGCGGCGCCAAGCCCACCCGCCCGCTGAAGTACGCCCCGTACGTCGACGGCGCCGCCGACATCGCGGCGGGCAAGTTCCGTCTGACCTTCAGCGGCGGCCCCGCGGCCGGCGCCCAGTTCTACGTGACCTCGGCGAACCGCACGGACGCCCCGTGGACGTACACCGCCGAGGCCGCCAAGTCGATCTCGGACACCTGGAACACGACGTACTCGAAGGGCGTCACCGACCTCACGGTGCACGGCCCCAACGGCTTCGTCCGGCGCTTCCGCTCCCCCGGCAAGACGGCCGTCCCCGAGGTCACGGCCCGCCACAACGCCACCACCGGCCAGCTGGACCTCACCTTCACCAACGCGGGCACGACCGCCACGGTGACCCTCACCAACGCCTACGGCGGCACCCCGGCCACCCTCACCGTCGCGAAGGGCGCCACGGTCACCCGCGCCGTGGACGTCTCCGCCGCCCACCGCTGGTACGACATCACCGTCACGTCCTCCGCGAGCACGGACTACGTCCGCCGCCTCGCGGGCCACGTCGAGACAGGCGCGCCGAGCCAGTCCGACCCGGCGATCCTGACGTACTGACCCGCGCGAAAGCCCCGGGGGTCCGTACCCGTCCACCGACGGGTACGGGCCCTCGCCCCGTGCCCCCGCGCCCGGCCGGAGCGGCCGCCACCGCGCACCCCGCCCCTGCGGCCGTGATAATCGGAGGAGGGCACTCCGACCCGGCGAACAGGAGAGGCACGGGCGGACCGACGGCCCCGGGGTCGCTCGGCAAGGGATCGCACGCTGCGAGGTGACTGCCATGAGCCAGCACACACCCACCGGAGGGCAGGGGAGCGCCGGTACCGCACCGGGGAGGGCCCATCGGCCCGGAGGCGGCGGCGTCGCCGGCGGAGGCACGGTGTTCGCCGCGGTACTGCTCTCGGTCTCGGGCGTCCTGGCCGTGCTCCAGGGCATCGCGGCCATCGCCGAGGACGACGTCTACGCCCGCGTCGGCAGCTACGTCTTCGAGTTCGACCTGACGTCCTGGGGCTGGATCCACCTCATCCTCGGGATCTTCGTCGCGCTGACCGGCGTCGGCCTCTTCAAGGGCGCGAACTGGGCGAGGGCGGCGGGTATCTGTCTGGCCGGCCTCAGCATGATCGCCAACTTCCTCTGGCTGCCGTACCAGCCGTGGTGGGCGCTCACCCTCATGGCGATCAACGTGTTCATCATCTGGGCCCTGTGCGCCAGCTGGTCGCGCACCACCGCCGGCTGACCCGGTCCCCGGGAGGACGAGCAGGAAGGGTGCCGATGCCCCGGAAAGTCACCACGGCGCTGCGCGCGGCGCACCACGCCACACCCGAGGAGCGTGCGGCGCTCGGCAGGAAGGCCCGGCGCCGCTCGCCGCGGTCGGGCCACGCCGAGTACCGGCCGTCCGCGGACCGTCCCGGCCCGCTGACGATCCTGGAGGCGCAGTCGGCGACCCGGGTCCCCGAGCTGGTCCCGATCCGCTACGGCCGCATGACCGAGTCGCCGTTCCGCTTCTACCGGGGCGCCGCCGCGATCATGGCGTCCGACCTGGCCGGCACCCCCCGCTCGGGGCTCACGGCCCAGCTGTGCGGGGACGCGCACATGCTGAACTTCCGTCTCCTCGCCTCGCCGGAGCGGCAGTTGATGTTCGACATCAACGACTTCGACGAGACGCTCCCCGGCCCCTGGGAGTGGGACGTCAAACGGCTGGCGGCGAGCCTCGTCATCGCCGCCCGGGCGAACGGCTTCGACGACGCCGAGCGGGCCCGGATCGTCCGGCGCACCGTCCGCGCGTACCGCGAGGCGATGATCCGCTTCGCGGGCATGCGCACCATCGACGTCTGGTACGCGAAGATCGACGCGGCCCGGCTGGAGGCACTGACCAAGGACCTGCTCGCCAAGCGCGGCCGCAAGGACCTGAGCCGCGCCCTGGCGAAGGCCCGTACCCGCGACAGCCTGCAGGCCTTCGACCGGCTCACCCGGACCGTCGACGGCCGGCCGGTGATCGCGGCGGACCCGCCGCTGCTCGTGCCGGTGTCCGACCTGCTGCCCGAGCTCCGGCGCACCGCCCTGGAGCGCCAGTTCCGCGGCCTCATCGAGCGGTACGGCGCCACCCTGCCCTCCGACCGGCGCACCCTCCTGGCGGACTACCGCCTCGCCGACGTCGCCCGCAAGGTGGTCGGCGTCGGCAGCGTCGGCACCCGCTGCTGGATCTTCCTGCTCCTCGGCCGTGACAACCGGGACCCGCTCTTCCTCCAGGCCAAGGAGGCGGACACCTCCGTCCTCGCCCCGTACGCGGGCGCCAGCGCGTACCGCAACCAGGGCGAGCGCGTCGTCTCCGGCCAGCGGCTGATGCAGGCCACCAGCGACATCCTCCTCGGCTGGGAGCGCGTGGACGGGATCGACGGCAGGCGGCGCGACTTCTACGTGCGCCAGTTGCGTGACTGGAAGGGCATCGCCGAACCGGAGCGGATGCTGCCCCGCGGCATGGGGGCCTTCGGCGACATGTGCGGGCTCACCCTGGCCCGCGCCCACGCGCGCTCCGGCGACCGGATCGCGATCGCCGCGTACCTGGGCCGCGGCGACTCGTTCGACCGGGCGCTCGCGCGCTTCGCGGAGGCCTATGCCGACCAGAACGAGCGCGACCACCGGGCCCTGGTCGACGCCGTACGCGCGGGCCGGTTGCCCGGCGTGCGGTGAGCTCCGGGGCGGCGCAATCTGGACAGAGATCGTTCCGCCGGACCGCGGCCCTCGTGAAGGGCGGCGGCCCGTCACGACCGGCAGGAGATCGGCCATGAGGGACTCGATGGTGAACCTGGCAGTGGACTACCCGCTGCTGAACATGTTCTGGACCATGCTGATGCTGTTCCTGTGGATCCTCTGGTTCATGTTGCTGTTCCGCATCATCGGCGACATCTTCCGCGACGACGACCTGAACGGCTGGGGCAAGGCGGGGTGGAGCGCCTTCGTCATCCTGCTGCCCTTCCTGGGCGTGTTCGTCTACCTGATCGCCCGCGGGCGCTCCATGGGCGAGCGCGAGCTGAAGCGGATCCGGCAGAACGAGGAGCAGTTCCGCTCGTACGTGCGCGAGACCACCGGGAGCGGCGGCGGCCAGGCGGAGGAACTGTCCCGGCTCGCCGAGCTGAAGAACAGCGGCGCCATCACGGAGGCCGAGTTCACCCAGGCCAAGGCGAAGGTCCTCGCGAGCTGACCGGGCCGGACCCGGCAGGCTTCGGCGCGGGGTGAGCGCCCGTGGTCCTCGACCTCTTCCTCATCGGCCTGGCCATCGCGCTCTACCCGCTGCCGGGCATGGCGCTGGTGCTGGTGCTCTCCTCGCCCCGTGGGGTGTACAAGGGGCTGGCGTTCATCACGGCCTGGCTCGCCTGCCTCGTCGCCGTGATCGCCCTGGTCCTGCTCTGCACGGGCGGAGAGCCGCCGGCGCCCCGCTCTCCTCCGTCGCTCGCGTCCCTCGCGGCCACGCTGGTCATCGGCCTGAGCCTGGTCGTCTACAGCGAGCACCGGCGCCGCCGCAGCCGCCGCGTCACCGCCGCGTCCGACGACGGGGAGGGGACGGCCGGGTCCGGGCGTTCGCCGGCCTCCCGGATGGACCAGGCCACCGGGTGGTCCGCCGCCGGGCTCGCCGTCCTCCTCCAGCCCTGGGGCATGGTGAGCGCCGCGGCCGCCACCGTGGTGAAGGCCGACGCCTCGCACGCCCAGTCCTTCCTGGCGCTCCTCGGCTTCTGCGTCCTGGCCACCTCCACCCTGCTGGCCATGGAGCTGTACACGGTCTTCGCGCCGGAGGACGCGCAGCGGGACCTGACGCGGCTGCGGGCGTGGCTGTCGCGCCACAAGGACCAGGCGATCGTCCTGCTCTGCCTCCTGCTCGGGCTGTGGCTCGTCGGCCGGAGTCTGTACCAGCTGACGGGATGAGTCCCGGTCAGGGGATGTCGGATCGCGCCCCCGAGATCACAATGGGCGATATCTACCATTCCTCCCCGATCGGAGACCTTCGATGAAGGACCTCAAGTTCGAGCAGAAGCGCTCGATGACGCGTCTCGAAGCGGCCGACCAGCTCGCCGCGCTCGCGGCGGCGCTACGGGAAGGCGGCGACGTCGAACTGGAATACGGCCAGGGGACGCTGAGCCTCTCCATCCCCGAGGAGCTCCGCTCCGAGGTGGAGGTCGAGGTCGGCAACGGGGAGATCGAGCTGGAGATCGAGTTCAAGTGGCCGACCGCACGGGCCCGCAAGGCCCGGGAGAGCGGGCGGGAGGAGCCCGCACCCGAGCCGGAACCGGCGAAGGCCCCGCCGCGGCGCAAGAGCGCGCCGGCCAGGACCGCCCGGACCGCCGCCGGGACCAAGCGGACCGCCGCCGGCACGAAGAAGACCGCCGGTTCCCGGCCGCCTGCCGCGAAGAAGTCCTGAGCGGCGACCGAGGAGGCCGCCCATGGCCGAGACCGACGCCCGTCCGGAGGAACCCGGCAGCGGGGAACAGCAGCCCCTGGAGGCGGACCGGCTGCGCGGCCTGCTCCTCGCCCCCGGCTACCTCAAGACCCTCACCGTCTCCGCCCTGATCGGCGTCCCGGTCTCGCTCGTCGCGTTCTGGTTCCTCGTCGGGCTGCACGCACTCGAACACCTCCTCTGGGCCGACCTGCCGCACGACCTCGGCTGGGACACCCCGCCCTGGTGGTGGCCGCTGCCCCTCCTGCTGGTCGCGGGGGCCGTCGTCGGCCTTGTCGCCGCACGCCTGCCCGGCGGCGGCGGTCAGGTCCCGGCGTCCGGCCTGCACGCCGGCGGCGCCTCGTCGGCCACGCTGCCCGGCGTCGTGATCGCCGCGACCGCGTCCCTGCCGCTCGGCGCCGTCCTGGGCCCCGAGGCACCGCTGATCGCGCTCGGCGGCGGGCTTGCCCTGCTCGTACGAGACCTGACGCGAGGTCCGGCGACGCCCGCCACGACCGTCCTGCTCGGCGCGGCCGGCGCCGCGGCCGCCATCGCCGCGATCTTCGGCAACCCGCTGGTCGCCGCGGTGCTCCTGATGGAGGTGGCGGGCGCCGGCGGCCCCCGGCTGTTCGCGGTCATGCTGCCGGCGCTGCTCTCCAGTGGCGTCGGCGCCCTGGTCTTCACCGGCTTCGGGCGCTGGACCGGTCTCGAGACCGGCAGCCTCGCCCTCCGCATGCCGACGCCCTTCCCCGCGCTGGACATCGGCGACGTGCTCTGGACGATCCCGCTCGCCCTCGCCGTCGCCGCCCTCCTGCACCCGCTCCTGAGGGCGGCCCGTCGCGTCGCCGCCTTCGTCGCCGCGGGCCCGGTCGCCCGCACCGCCCTCTGCGCCCTCGCCGCGGCGGCCTGCGCGGCGCTCTACGCCCTGCTCACCGACCGCTCCCCCGCCGAGGTCGCCCTGTCGGGCCAGGCCACCCTGGGGCAGCTGGCCGCCGACCCGCACGCCTGGGGGGTCGGCGCCCTCGTCGCGGTCCTCCTCCTGAAGGGGACCGCGTACGCCCTCTGCCTGGGCAGCCTCCGCGGCGGTCTCGTCTTCCCGGCCCTGTTCCTCGGGGCCGCCGCCGGCGTCCTGCTGGCCCCTCTCCCCGGCTTCGGCCTCGTCCCCGCCCTGGCGGCCGGCATGGCGGCCGCGACCGCCGCCGCCTGCCGGTCAGCAGCGTCGTCCTCGTCGTCCTCCTGCTCGGCGGCACCGCGATGATCCCCGTCGTCATCCTCGCCGCGGTGATCTCCCTCGTCACGACGGAGGTCCTCCCGAAGGCCAAGGCCGCGCCTCCCGCGTGAGCGAAGCCCGCGCGCGGGTGAAACGGCCGCGGCCCCCGGATCGGATCCGGGGGCCGCGGCCGTACGTGGGGTGTGGTGCGTCCGGGTGACCTCGGCGTGTCGCGCCGACGTGGCAGCCCGGTCCGAGTGCACCGTGGAGATGACCGCCAGGAGGTAAAACCTTCCTGCTGCTGCGGTGCTGTGGTGGGGCGGGTGGGACTCGAACCCACGGCCGACGGATTATGAGTCCGCTGCTCTAACCGGCTGAGCTACCGCCCCGTACGGTGAGGCGCGTACATGTGTGCGCGCCGTCTGCCGCAGCATAGCCGCTCATACGATCTCCTGCTCCGGATGATCGGCTCTGCTCGACCATGAAGACCCCGCCGCGCACCGCATGGTTCCCGGAGACGCGAAAAAGGACCCCGAAGGGTCCTTTTCCGTTTCGCTCCCCCGGCTGGACTCGAACCAGCAACCCTCCGGTTAACAGCCGAATGCTCTGCCAATTGAGCTACAGGGGATCGCGCTCCCCCGACTGGACTCGAACCAGTAACCTGCCGGTTAACAGCCGGCTGCTCTGCCAATTGAGCTACAGGGGATTGCTGCGTTGCACCGAACGTACCCACTCCGGATGCTCCGGGCGGGCGGTTGCTCGCTGCGACACATACATTAGCGCAAGCAGGGGGGTGCTCCGCCAATCGGTATCGCCGTGGGCACCGCCTGGGCACCAGCGATGCATCAAGGAAGCTCTCCAGGGAAGGTGGTGGCCATGCGATACAAGCTGACGTTCGTCGTGGGACTCGCCCTCGGTTACGTGGTCGGCACGCGTGCCGGACGCGAGCGCTACGAGCAGATGAAGAAGTCCGCCAAGGACCTCGCCCGGAACCCGGCCGTGCGGAACGCCGCCGAGTCCGCCGCCCAGACCGGCCGCCAGGTCGCCGGGAAGGCCGCGCACGTGGTGGGCGACAAGGTCGGCGACCGGCTGCCGTCCTCCGTGACCGACCGGTTCCACGCGCTGTCCGGGCGCGGCGGCGCCAACGGGAAGGTCGAGGAGGACGACTGGGGCACCAGCAACACCTGAACGCCGCGCGTGCGGCAGAATCATGTGTCATGGGGATAGTCGCCGGACTCGACAGCTCAGCGGAGTTCACACGCATCGTCGTCTGTGACACGGACACGGGTGCCGTACTGCGGCAGGGTTACGCCCCGCACCCGGGCGAGCCCAAGGCCGTCGACGTCGACCCGCAGACCTGGCTGCTCTCGCTCGGGGAGGCCGCCACCGGCGGGCTCCTGGAGGGCGTCCAGGCCATCGGCGTGTCCGCGCAGCAGCACGGCCTCGTGCCGCTCGACGCGCAGGGCGGCCTGGTGCGGCCCGCGCTCGTCCGCAACGACAAGCGGGCCCAGGTCGCCGCCGCCGACCTCGTCGAATCCCTCGGGGGCCGGCAGGCCTGGGCCGAGGCCGTCGGCTCCGTGCCCGGCGCCGGGCAGCCGGTCGCCAAGCTGCGCTGGCTGGCCCGTACCGAACCCGAGCACGCGGCGCGGGTCGCGATGATCCTCCAGCCGCACGACTGGCTGGTCTGGCAGCTCCTCGGCCGCCCCGCCCGGCGCACCACCGACCGCGGCGCCGCCTCCGGCACCGGCTACTGGTCGGCCCGCACCGGTTCCTACCGCCCGGACCTGGTGGAGCTCGCGCTCGGCCACCAGGCGGTGCTGCCCGAGGTGCTCGGCCCCGCCGAGGCGGCCGGCACCACGCCCGAGGGGCTCCTCATCTCCGCCGGTACGGGCGAGACGATGGCCGCGGCGCTCGGCCTGGGGCTCGGCCCCGGCGACGCGGTGGTCTCCCTCGGCGCCTCCGGCTCCGTGATGGCCGTGCACCACGAGGCCCTCTCCGACCCCCGCGGCATGATCACCTCCTTCGCCGACGCCACCGGCATGCACCTGCCCGTCGTCCACACCTCCAACGCGGTACGGACGCTGCGCGGCACCGCCGAGATGCTGGGCGTGGAGTCCCTGGAGGAACTGTCGGCGCTGGCGCTGAAGTCGACGCCCGGTGCCTCCGGGCTCGTCCTGCTCCCCTATCTGGAGGGCGAGCGCACGCCGAGCCTGCCGCACTCCGCGGGCACGCTCAGCGGGCTGCGGCGCGAGTCGATGAAGCCCGAGCACCTGGCGCGGGCCTCGTTCGAGGGGATGCTCTGCGGGCTCACCGACGCGATGGACGTGCTGCGCGGCCGGGGCGTCGAGGTCCGGCGGGTGTTCCTGCTGGGCGCGGCCGCGGCGCTCCCGGCGGTGCAGGCGCTCGCGCCCGCGCTGTTCGGCGCGCAGGTCGTCGTCCCCCAGCCGGCCGACTACGCGGCGCTCGGCGCGGCGCGGCAGGCCGCCTGGGCCCTCGGGGTGGCGCGGGGCACGCTGTCGCCGTCGGCTCCCCTGGCCTGGCAGGGCGCGGCCGCGCAGATCCTGGAGCCGGGTGAGGACCTGGCCGCCGGCCAGGCGGTCCGGCAGCAGTACGTGGCGACGCGCGACCAGCTCCACCCGGGCGCGTTCGCTTCGTAAAGTCTTGCCCAGGGCTCGGGGCGGACCCCGAAACCGAGTCGTAACGTCTCGGGGGCGCGGGCGATAGTGGAGCCGTGCTCATAAGACTTCTCCGAACCCACCTCGGGCCCTACCGAAAACCGATCGCGCTGCTCGTGTTCCTGCAGTTCCTGCAGACCTGCGCGAGCCTCTACCTGCCGACCCTGAACGCGGACATCATCGACAACGGTGTCGTCGACGGGGACACCGGATACATCCTGCGCTTCGGCGCCCTGATGGTCGGCGTCTCCGTCGTCCAGGTCGTCTGCAACGTCGGCGCCGTGTTCTACGGCGCCCGTACCGCGTCCGCCCTGGGGCGGGACGTGCGCGCCGCGGTCTTCGACCGCGTGCAGTCGTTCTCCGCGCGGGAGCTGGGGCACTTCGGCGCGCCCTCGCTGATCACCCGTACGACCAATGACGTGCAGCAGATCCAGATGCTGGTCCTGATGGCGTTCACCCTGATGGTCTCCGCGCCCATCATGTGTGTCGGCGGCATCGTGATGGCGCTCGGCCAGGACGTGCCGCTCTCGGGCGTGCTGCTCGCCGTCGTGCCGGTCCTCGGGGTCTCCGTCTCCCTGATCGTGCGGAGGATGCGGCCGCTCTTCCGGACCATGCAGGAGCGTCTCGACACGGTGAACCGGGTGCTGCGCGAGCAGATCACCGGCAACCGGGTGATCCGGGCGTTCGTGAAGGACGGCTACGAGGAGGAGCGGTTCCGCGGTGCCAACGCGCAGCTGACCGACGTGTCGATGGCGACCGGCCGGCTGATGGCGCTGATGTTCCCGGTCGTCATGACCGTGGTGAACATCTCCAGCGTGGCCGTGGTCTGGTTCGGCGCGCACCGCATCGACAGCGGCGGGATGCAGATCGGCGCGCTGACCGCGTTCCTCGCGTATCTGATGCAGATTGTGATGGCGGTCATGATGGCCACCTTCATGTTCATGATGGTGCCGCGCGCCGAGGTCTGCGCGGAGCGCATCGAGGAGGTCCTGGCGACCGAGACGAGCGTGGTGCCGCCGGTGAAGCCGGTGACGAAGCTCGACCGGCGCGGGCATCTGGAGGTCAGGAGCGCGGACTTCCGGTACCCGGGCGCGGAGGAGTCCGTGCTCAAGGACGTCGGGCTCGTCGCCCGGCCCGGCGAGACGACCGCGATCATCGGCTCGACCGGCAGCGGCAAGTCGACCCTCCTCGGTCTCGTGCCGCGGCTCTTCGACGCCACCGGCGGCGAAGTCCTCGTCGACGGCGTCGACGTCCGCGAGCTCGACCCGCGGCTGATGGCCAAGACCGTCGGACTCGTCCCCCAGAAGCCCTACCTCTTCTCCGGGACCGTCGCCACCAACCTGCGGTACGGCAAGCCCGACGCCACCGACGAGGAACTCTGGCACGCCCTGGAGGTCGCCCAGGCCGCCGACTTCGTACGGAACCTGGAGCACGGCCTGAACTCCCCCATCGCCCAGGGCGGCACCAATGTCTCCGGCGGGCAGCGGCAGCGCCTCGCCATCGCGCGGACCCTGGTGCAGCGGCCGGAGATCTACCTCTTCGACGACTCGTTCTCCGCGCTCGACTACGAGACGGACGCCCTGCTCCGGGCGGCGCTCGCCGAGGAGACGGCCGACTCGACCGTCGTCATCGTCGCCCAGCGGGTCTCCACCATCCGGGACGCCGACCGGATCGTCGTCCTCGACGAGGGCCGGGTCGTCGGCACCGGACGGCACCAGGAGCTGATGGCGGACAACGAGACGTACCGGGAGATCGTGCTCTCCCAGCTCACCGAGGCGGAGGCAGCCTGATGGCCGGTCCTGGCGGACGCATGATGGCCGGTGGCGGCCCCGACCAGCGGTCGATGGACTTCAAGGGCTCGGGCAAGCGGCTGCTGAAGCAGCTGGCGCCCGAGCGCGGCGCGCTCTGGGTGATGCTCCTCGCGGGCGTGCTGTCGGTGGCGGCCTCCGTGATCGGCCCGAAGATCCTCGGCAGGGCGACCGACCTCGTCTTCGCCGGTGTCATCGGGCGGCAGATCGAGGGCGGCACCAAGCCGGAGGCGATCGAGCGGCTCCGTGCGGCGGGCGACTCCGGGATGGCGGACATGCTGTCCGGGGTCGACTTCACACCGGGGCAGGGGATCGACTTCTCCGCCGTCGGCGGGGTGCTGCTCCTGGTCCTCGGCGTGTACGTGGCGGCGGGCCTGCTGATGCTGGTCTCCACCCGGATGTCGATCAAGGTGATCAACCGGACGGTCTACCGGATGCGGGAGGACGTCCAGACGAAGCTGGCCCGGCTCCCCCTGTCGTACTTCGACAAGGCGAAGCGCGGCGAGGTGCTGTCGCGGGCGACCAACGACATCGACAACATCTCGCAGACCCTCCAGCAGTCGATGGGCCAGCTGATCAACTCGCTGCTCACGATCGTCGGCGTGCTCGCGATGATGTTCTGGATCTCGCCACTGCTCGCGCTCGTCGCGCTGATCACGGTGCCGGTCTCGGTCTTCGTCGCCGCGAAGATCGGCAAGCGCTCGCAGCCGCACTTCGTGCAGCAGTGGAAGTCCACGGGCGCGCTCAACGCGCACGTGGAGGAGATGTACAGCGGGCACAACCTGGTGAAGGTCTTCGGCCGCCAGGAGGAGTCGGCCCGTGACTTCCGCGAGCAGAACGAGGCGCTGTACGAGGCCGGGTTCAAGGCGCAGTTCAACAGCGGTGTGATGCAGCCCGTGATGTTCTTCATCTCGAACATCAACTACGTCCTGGTGGCCGTGGTCGGCGGCCTGCGGGTGGCGAGCGGCACGCTCTCCATCGGTGACGTGCAGGCCTTCATCCAGTACTCGCGCCAGTTCTCGATGCCGCTGACGCAGGTCGCGTCGATGGCGAACCTGGTGCAGTCGGGCGTGGCATCGGCCGAGCGGATCTTCGAGCTGCTCGACGCCGAGGAGCAGGAGCCGGACGCCCCGACGGGCGAGAAGGTCGCCGACCTCAAGGGCAAGGTCGCCCTGGAGGGCGTCTCCTTCCGCTACGAGGCCGACAAGCCGCTCATCGAGGACCTGTCGCTCACCGTCGAGCCGGGCCAGACGGTCGCGATCGTCGGTCCGACCGGCGCCGGCAAGACGACCCTGGTCAACCTGCTCATGCGGTTCTACGAGGTGACGGGCGGCCGGATCACCCTCGACGGGGTGGACATCGCCGGCATGTCCCGGGAGCAGCTGCGGGCCGGGATCGGCATGGTCCTCCAGGACACCTGGCTGTTCGGCGGCACCATCGCCGACAACATCGCGTACGGCGCGACGCGCGAGGTGACCCGGGCGGAGATCGAGGAGGCGGCGCGGGCCGCGCACGCCGACCGGTTCGTGCGCACCCTGCCCGAGGGGTACGACACGGTCATCGACGACGAAGGGGCGGGGGTCAGCGCGGGCGAGAAGCAGCTGATCACCATCGCCCGGGCGTTCCTGTCCGACCCGGTGATCCTCGTCCTCGACGAGGCCACCAGCTCGGTCGACACCCGTACCGAGGTCCTGATCCAGAAGGCCATGGCGCGCCTGGCCCACGGGCGGACCTCGTTCGTGATCGCGCACCGGCTCTCCACCATCCGCGACGCGGACGTCATCCTGGTGATGGAGAACGGCTCGATCGTCGAACAGGGCACGCACGAGGAGCTGTTGGCGTCCGGCGGGGCCTACTCCCGCTTGTACGCGGCGCAGTTCGCGCAGGCGGTCGCCGAGGTCGACTGACCGGCCGATGACCCATGCCGCATGATGGGCGGCATGGGTCACATGGGTCACATGGCGAAGAGTTCCTGGGTGCCTTCGGTCACCCTGCGCGTGGGCGCCGGGGGCGTGGACGTGGCGGCGCTGCTGCTCGCCGCGGACGGGCGGGTCCGGGGGGACGCGGACATGGTCTTCGACGGGCAGCCCGCCCATCCCTCCGGTGCCGTCCGGCACGAACAGGCTTCGCTGCTCCTCGCGTTGCACGAGGTGGAGGCGGACGTCGAGCGGATCGTGATCGCCGGGTCCGCGGCCGGCGGCGCCCTGACGGCGGTCGCCCCGGACGGCGCGGCCGTCGCCGCGCACACGGTGGCGGCCGCGCCGGAGACGACCGCCGTGGTGCTCGCGGAGTTCTTCCGGGAGTCGGGCGGCTGGAAGTTCGCCGGGGGCGGGAAGGGGTACGGCTCCGGACTCGCCGCGCTGGTCACGGAGTTCGGCGTCGAGGTCGCGGACGAGACCGGGGCGGCGCAGCAGCAGCCGGAGCCGGTCGCCGCCGGGCCCGTACCGCTGACGGGTGTGGTGAAGATGCCGGTGCGGGCGCGGCAGGCCGGCGGGTCGTCCGCCGCCGGCGCGGCGGCGCCCGGCCACGCCGGGCCGTCCGCCCCCGGTGGCCCGTTCCCGCCCGCCGACCGGCCGTACGAGCTCGTCGGGGGATGGGAGTTCGGCCCGGTCTTCGAGCCGTTCGCGATCACGGGGGACGGCGACCAGGTGGTCACCGTGGACGACCGCGTCCCGCCGGGCCCGGTCCTGGTGGAGACCGCGCACGAGGGCAGGGACGGCTACTTCGCCGTCTTCCCCCTCGACCAGCGGAACAAGGACGGGCAGTACCTGTTCAGCACCACCCTCCCCGACTTCAGGGGGAGTTCGGTCACCCCGGCACCCGAGGGCCGTGCGCTGCGGCTGCGCGTGCGGGCGTACCACCGCTGGGTGATGCGGGTGAAGCCCGTGGCCGCCGCCCGCCGCATCGAGGGGACGCTGCGGGGGTACGGTCCCGAGGCCCTGCTGTACACGGGCGGCGCGGCCGATCTCCAGGTGCACTTCGAGGGCGACGAGGACGGCGGCGGCTACGTCGGCATCCGGTGCCACGAGGTCGCCGGGCACACCGGTCTCACGGAACGGCCGACGCTGCTCCTCAACCGCACCGAGCCGCTGCTGCACACCGTCCCGCTGCCGCCGGGCCCGCTGTTGCTGCTGCACCGGGCCGACGGCCCGTGGACGCTGACGGTGAAGGAGCTGGACTAGACACCCGCTAGTCGAGATAGCCGCGCAGCTGGTCGGCGTAGGCGTGGTCCCGGAGTTTGCCGAGGGTCTTGGACTCGATCTGGCGGATGCGTTCGCGCGTCACGCCGAAGATGCGGCCGATCTCCTCCAGGGTGCGGGGCCGGCCGTCGTCGAGGCCGTAGCGGAGCTGGACGACCTTGCGTTCGCGCTCGCCGAGGGTGGACAGGACGTCCTCCAGGTGGCGGCGGAGCAGCAGGAAGGCGGCGGACTCCACGGGTGAGGCGGCGTCGCCGTCCTCGATGAGGTCGCCGAGGGCGACGTCCTCCTCCTCGCCGACGGGGGCGTGCAGGGAGACCGGTTCCTGGGCGAGCCGGAGCACCTCGCCGACCCGCTCGGGGGCCAGGTCCAGCTGGGCGGCGACCTCCTCGGCGGTGGGTTCGTAGCCGCGTTCCTGGAGCATCCGGCGCTGGACCCGGATGACCCGGTTGATGAGTTCGACGACGTGCACGGGGACGCGGATGGTCCGGGCCTGGTCGGCGAGGGCCCGGGACATCGCCTGGCGGATCCACCAGGTGGCGTACGTGGAGAACTTGTAGCCGCGCGCGTAGTCGAACTTCTCGACGGCCCTGATGAGGCCGAGGTTGCCCTCCTGGACGAGGTCCAGCATGGTCAGGCCGCGCCCCACGTACCGTTTGGCGACGGAGACGACGAGGCGGAGGTTGGCCTCGATCAGCTTGCGCTTGGCGATCCGCCCCAGGACGACGAGCCGGTCCAGGTCGCTCGCCAACCGGGAGTCCAGGTCGGGGGTGTTGGCGAGTTTCTCCTCCGCGAAGAGTCCGGCCTCGACCCGGCGGGCCAGGTCGACCTCCTCCTCGGCGGTCAGCAGCGGGATGCGGCCGATCTCGCGGAGGTACTGGCGGAAGAGGTCGGAGGAGGGCCCGTTGCCGCCGAGGTCGGGGCGGCGGCGCTGGGGTGGTATCTCCGGCTGCTCGTCCGGTGCGGCGGCGGGCGGTTCCTGGGACACGAACTGGGTCTGCACGGCGGGCGACCTCCAGGGGGGTGATCGCTGCCGGTCCGGGGGCGTACGGCAGCGGGACGACACCGTCACCCAGTGTGGGGTACGACACATCGCCGCCACGAGGGGCGTGCGGTGACTTTTTGAGACCGCGGCGTGACTGACCGTACGTCAGAGGGCGGCGGCGCCGTTGTTCCGCAGGGACTGCCCGTACTGGGTGAGCACCCAGAGTTCGTTCTGGACGGCGGCGAGCTGCTCGGGGTCGCCCTGGGCGCCGAGCCGGGCGAGGGTGCCCTGGACGTCGCGGATGCGGCGGTCGACGGCGCGGAGCCGGACGGTGACGAGCTGGTCGCCGGCGTAGGCCTCGTCGACGGTCTTGGCGAAGATCGTCTCGACGGCGAGTTCGGTGACGAGGGCGCGGACGGTGTCGTTGGGCGCGGCCTCGCGGACGGCGTCGAGGTAGTCGGCGGGGGCTCCGGTGGCGCCGCCGGCGTCCTGGACGCACTGGCGGACGGCCGCGTAGGGCGGGGCGGTGAACTCGTCGACGCCGTAGGCGTCGAAGGCCGGGGAGACGAGCTCGGGGCGCTGGAGGGCGAGCTTGAGGAGTTCACGCTCGGTGCGGTGCGCGGGGCTGCGCAGGTTGAGCGCGGGGCCTGAGGGGGCGGGGGCCGGGGCGGCGGTGTCGTATCCGCGCTGCGGGCCCTGCTGCCGCTCGGGGCCCTTGCCGCCGCGGTCGCGGGCCCAGCGGGCGAGCTGGGCGACCCGCTTGACGACGAACTGGGTGTCGAGGATGCCGAGCATGCCGGCGAGCTGGACGGCGACCTCGTGCTGGGCGCCGATGTTCTTGATCCGGGCGACGACGGGCGCGGCCTCGTCGAGGGCGGCGGCGCGGCCGGCCGGGGTCTCCAGGTCGTACCGCTTCACGATCTGGCGGAGGGCGAACTCGAAGAGCGGGGTGCGGGGCTGGACGAGGTCGACGACCGCCTCGTCACCCTTGGCGAGGCGCAGGTCGCAGGGGTCCATGCCGTCGGGGGCGATGGCGATGTAGGTCTCGGCGGCGAACTTCTGGTCGTCCTCGAAGGCGCGCAGGGCGGCCTTCTGGCCGGCGGAGTCGCCGTCGAATGTGAAGATGACGCGGGCCGAGCCGTTGTCCATGAGGAGGCGGCGGAGGATCTTGATGTGGTCGCCGCCGAAGGCGGTGCCGCAGGTGGCGATGGCGGTGGTGACCCCAGCGAGGTGGCAGGCCATGACGTCGGTGTAGCCCTCGACGACGACGGCCCGGCTGACCTTGGCGATGTCCTTCTTGGCCAGGTCGATGCCGTAGAGCACCTGGGACTTCTTGTAGATCGGCGTCTCGGGGGTGTTGAGGTACTTGGGGCCGTTGTCGTCGTCGCGGAGTTTGCGCGCGCCGAAGCCGACGATCTCGCCGCCGACGTCCTTGATCGGCCACATGAGGCGGCCGCGGAAGCGGTCGATGGGGCCGCGGCGGCCGTCCTGGGAGAGCCCGGAGAGGATGAGTTCCTTGTCGGAGAAGCCCTTGCCGCGCAGATAGCGGGTGAGGTGGTCCCAGCCGGCCGGGGAGTAGCCGACGCCGAAGTGGGCGGCGGCGGCCTGGTCGAAGCCGCGCTCGGCGAGGAAGGCGCGGCCGATCTCGGCCTCGGGCGAGCCGAGTTGGTCGGCGTAGAACTGGGCGGCGACCTTGTGGGCCTCGATCAGGCGGATGCGTTCGCCGCGCTGGTGGCCCGGGTTGTAGCCGCCCTCCTCGTACCGCAGGGTGATGCCCGCCTTGGCGGCGAGGCGCTCGACCGTCTCCGAGAAGGAGAGGTGGTCGATCTTCATCACGAAGGCGATGGTGTCGCCGCCCTCCTGGCAGCCGAAGCAGTGGAAGAGTCCCTTGCTGGGGCTGACCTGGAAGGACGGCGACTTCTCGTCGTGGAAGGGGCAGAGGCCCTTGAGGTTGCCGCCGCCCGCGTTGCGGAGCTGGAGGTACTCGGACACGACGGCGTCGATCGGGACCGCGTCCCGGACCGCCTTCACGTCGTCATCGTTGATCCTGCCTGCCACGCATGAAGTGTACGGGGGTCCCTCAGGCGATCAGGCTCTCCAGGGGGACGGAGGCATCGGCGAGGGCGTCGGGGTCCACGGGCTTCCGGGCGCGGATGAGCTGCTGGACGGGGTCTGTGACGTCCCACACGTTCACGTTCATGCCGGCGAGGACCCGGCCCTCCTTCAGCCAGAAGGCGATGAACTCGCGCTTGCCGGTGTCGCCGCGGACCACGACCTGGTCGTACGAGCCGGGGGGCGCCCAGCCGGAGTACTCCATGCCCAGGTCGTACTGGTCGGAGAAGAAGTAGGGGACGCGGTCGTAGGAGACGTGCTGCCCGAGCATGGCGCGGGCGGCGGCCGGGCCGCCGTTGAGGGCGTTGGCCCAGTGCTCGACGCGGAGCCGGGTGTGCAGCAGCGGGTGGTGGGCGGCAGCGACGTCGCCCGCGGCGAAGACGTCGGGGTCGGAGGTGCGCAGCGATTCGTCGACGGCGATGCCGCCGCCGTCGGCCCGGTCGACGAGGGCGAGCCCGGAGTTCTCGGCGAGGGCGGTGCGGGGCGCGGCGCCGATGGCGGCGAGCACGGCGTGCGCCGGGTGCTCCTCGCCGTCGTCGGTGCGGACGGCGAGGACCATGCCGTCCTGGCCGACGATCTCGGTGAAGCGGGCGCCGAAGTGGAAGCGGACGCCGTGGTCGGTGTGCAGGTCGGCGAAGAGCTGGCCGAGCTCGGGTCCGAGGACCCGGTGCAGCGGGGTGGGGTCGGACTCGACGACGGTGACCTCGGCGCCGTAGCCCCGGGCGGCGGCGGCGACCTCCAGGCCGATCCAGCCGGCGCCGGCGATGACCAGGTGGCCGTTGTCCCGGCCGAGGGAGGCGAGGACCTGGCGGAGCCGGTCGGCGTGGGCGAGCCGGCGCAGGTGGTGGACGCCGGCGAGTTCGGTGCCGGGGATGTCGAGCCGGCGCGGCTCGGCGCCGGTGGCGAGGAGCAGCTTGTCGTAGCGGATGACGGTGCCGTCGCCGAGGCGGACGGTGTGGGCCTCCCGGTCGACGGCGGTGACGGACTGTCCGAGGTGCAGCTCGATGTCGTGGCGCGCGTACCAGGCGGCCTCGTGGACGAAGGCGCTGTCGCGTTCCTTCGCGCCGGTCAGGTAGCCCTTGGACAGGGGTGGGCGCTCGTAGGGGTAGTCGCGTTCGTCGCCGATGAGGATCACCCGGCCGTTGAACCCCTCGGCGCGCAGGGTCTCCGCCGCTTTGGCCCCTGCCAGGCCCCCGCCGACGATGACAAAGGTCTGATCTGCGTCGACCACGTCGTTTCCTCCTCTTTGCGACCGCTTCCAACCTACGCCCCCGGGCGTTCCTCGGGCCGTACCGCCCCGGGGCGTGCATGCGAGCGTCCCGCACGGAGGGTGGTGACGGAAGAGGGCGCCTCGGCGGCGGGGCGGGAGTGGTCAGGAGTGGTGGGGGCGGAGAGCGGCGTGCAGGGCGCGGGCGGAGGCGTCGGTGAGGGAGGCGATCTGGTCGACGATGACGCGCTTGCGGGCCCGGTCGTCGCGGGCGGCGTCGAAGAGGGACCGGAACTGGGGTTCGAGTCCGTCGGGGGCGCGGGCGACCAGGGCCTCGGCGAGCTCGGCGACGACGATGCGCTGGTCGGCGCGGAGGGCTTCCTGCTGGGGGCGCTGCATGACGTACCGGTCGGCGACGGCCTTGAGGACCGCGCATTCGTTGCGCGCCTCGCGGGGGACGACCAGTTCGGCGCCGTACCGGGTGAGGCCGCCCGAGCCGTACGCCTGCCGGGTGGCGCCCTCGGCGGCGAGGCAGAAGCGGCCGATGAGCTGGCTGGTGGCGTCCTTGAGGCGGGCCTGGGCGACGGCCGAGCCGTCGTAGCCGTGCGGCCACCACTCCTGGTCGACGAGCCGGTCGAGGGCCTCGGCGAGCTCCTGCGGGTCGGTGTCCTCGGGGACGTAGCGGCCGATGGCGACGGCGGCGATGTCGGCGCGCTCGGGCTCGGCGAGCAGGAGGTTGGGGTCGATGTGTCCGGCGTGCAGGCCGTCCTCGAAGTCGTGGACCGAGTAGGCGACGTCGTCGGACCAGTCCATGACCTGGGCCTCGAAGCACTTGCGGTGGGCGGGGGCGCCCTCCCGGATCCAGGCGAAGACGGGCAGGTCGTCCTCGTACACGCCGAACTTGGGCGAGCCGGGGTCCTCGGGGTGTGCGCCGCGCGGCCACGGGTACTTGGTGGCGGCGTCGAGGGCGGCCCGGGTGAGGTTGAGGCCGACGCTGACGAGCTCGCCGTCGGCGTCCTTCACGAAGCGCTTGGGCTCGATGCGGGTGAGGAGGCGGAGCGACTGGGCGTTCCCCTCGAAGCCGCCGCAGTCCTTCGCGACGTCGTTGAGCGCCTGCTCGCCGTTGTGCCCGAAGGGCGGGTGGCCCATGTCGTGGGAGAGGCAGGCGGCCTCGACGAGGTCGGGGTCGCAGCCGAGGGCGGCGCCGAGCTCCCGGCCGACCTGGGCGCATTCCAGGGAGTGGGTGAGCCGGGTGCGGGGGCTGGCGTCCCAGGCGTGGCCCCGGGTGCCGGGGGTGACGACCTGGGTCTTGCCGGCGAGCCTGCGCAGCGCGGCGGAGTGCAGCACGCGGGCGCGGTCGCGCTGGAAGGCGGTGCGCCCGGGGCGTTTGTCGGGCTCGGTGTCCCAGCGCTCGGTCGCGGCGGAGTCGTATCCCGGGGTGTCGGCGGGGGTGTCCTGTCCTGAGGTGTCCGTGATGCCTTCCATGCCTCGAAGGTAACCGGAGGGACCGACAGAAGCGCTCAGACGGTGGCGAGTTCCCGCCCGCGGGTGGTCGGGCGGGGCGCCGTGTCGTAGCGGTGGAGGACGAGGCGGGCGAGGGCGGGGTGGGCACCGAGGGGGTCGGAGGCGATCCAGGGGGCGTGGGCGGCGGCCCGGGTGGCGAAGAGGCCGGGGGCGGTGAAGCAGGAGGCGACGGCGATCCGGTGGCGGCCGCGGGCGGTGAGGACGCGGACGGCCTCGGGGACGGTGGGCGCGGCGGCGGAGGCGTAGGCGGGGAGGACGGGGACGCCGCCGAGCCGCTCGCCGAGCAGGGCCGCGATCCGGCGGGTCTCGGCGCCGGACCGGGGGTCGCGGGAGCCGGCGGAGGCGAGGACGATCCCGGTGGCCGGGGAGTCGCCGTCCCCGGGGGGCCAGCCGGCCTGGGCGAGCCGGTCGGCGAGGGCCTCGACGAGCAGCGGGTGCGCGCCGAGGGGTGCGGCGAGGCGGGCCCGGAGGGCGGGTACGGCGGCGAGGGCGGCGGGCAGGTCGTGGGTGACGTGGTGCCCGGGGGCGAGGAGGAGGGGGACGAGAACGGCGTCCCGGCCCTCGGCGGCGAGCTCCGCGAGGGTGGCGTCGAGCAGCGGGGCGTTCAGTTCGATGTGGGCGAGCCGCACGTCGAGCCCGGGCCGCAGCTCGCGGACCCGGTCGAGGAGCCGGCTCAGCGTGGCGCGGGCCCTGGGGTCCCGGCTGCCGTGGCCGACGGCGACGAGGGTGGGGCGGCGGCGAGGGGTGTGCGGCTCCGTCATGGTGCGATCGTGGCGGCCGGACGTTGCCTCCCCGTTGCGCGGGGGTCACGGCTGCTTTCCGGGCCCGTACGGGGGTGTTTCGGCGGCCTCACGGGGCCGCGGCGGGCACTGTCAGCGGGCCGCGTGGGTGCCGGGCGGCCCGTGGTGAGGTGCCGTGCCGGGTCACGGGCGGCCGACGGCGGGGGCCCGGCGGCCGGCGGTGGGGGCCCGGGCGGCCGGCGGAGAAGGGCCGCACCTTCCCCTGCCCTCTTTTTTCATTCCGAATCACGGAATATCTTTTCCACCATGAGAATGTCCCCGCCCGCTCTCCCCCGGCGCGTCGCCGCCGAGTTCATCGGAACCGGCGCCCTCGTCGCCGTCATCGTCGGCTCCGGCATCCGCGCCGACTCCCTCAGCCAGGACATCGGGGTCCGGCTGCTCGCCAACGCCGCCGCGTCCGCCATCGGCCTCGGGCTGCTCATCGCCCTCATCGGGCCGCTGTCCGGCGCCCACTTCAACCCCGTCGTGACCCTCTCCGAATGGTGGTCCCGGCGCCACGAGGACGGCGGCGGCCGCGACGTCCTCGCCTACATCGGCGCCCAGCTCGCCGGAGCCGTCGCCGGAGCCCTGCTCGCCGAGGCGATGTTCGGCCGGGCCCCGGGCGCCTGGGCCACCGAGTCCCGAACGGCGCTCCACCTGCTGCTCGGCGAGGCCGTCGCCACCGCCGGGCTCGTCCTCGTCGTCCAGGGGCTGCGGCACATCGGCCGCCCCGCACTCGCCCCGGTCGCCGTCGCGGGCTACATCGGCGCGGCGATCTGGTTCACCTCCTCCGGCTCCTTCGCCAACCCGGCCGCCACCGTCGGCCGCGCCTTCTCCGACTCGTTCACCGGCATCGCCCCCGCCTCGGTGCCCGCCTTCGCCGCCGCCCAGCTCCTCGGGATGCTGCTCGGGATGGTCCTGGCCGGTGTGTTGTACGGAACACCCCGGACGGCCGGCGAACCGAACGCCCCCCGGGCGCGTCGGACGGGGTGACAGACCGACACCCCACGCCCCCGGAGGTTCCCGCATGCCGGCACGGCTCTCCCGGCTGGTCCCCCGCACGACCCGGGGCCGCCGCCGTACCGTCCAGGCCGTGATGCTGGGCGCGGTCCTCGCGCTCGCCCCCGTCACCTGGATGCACACCGCCGCCGCCGGGAAGCTCCGTACCACCGCCGACGTGCCCGCCCGGGACGTCGCCGTCGTCTTCGGCGCCGGGCTGTGGAACGGCCGCCCCACCCCGTACCTCGCGCACCGGCTCGACACCGCCGCCGAGCTGTACCGGAGCGGCAAGGTCAGGGTCCTCCTCGTCACCGGGGACAACAGCAGGACCGCGTACGACGAACCCAGCGCCATGCGCGCGTACCTCACCGCGCGCGGCGTGCCGGACACCCGGATCGTCAGCGACTACGCGGGTTTCGACACCTGGGACTCCTGCGTGCGGGCCCGGAAGGTCTTCGGCGTCGACCGGGCCGTGCTCGTCACCCAGGACTTCCACATCAAGCGGGCCGTCGCGCTCTGCGGGCGCGCCGGCGTCGACTCGTACGGCGTCGGCGTCCCCGAACCCCACGACCGCACCTGGTACTACGGCACCACCCGGGAGCTCTTCGCGGCCGGCAAGGCCGCCCTCGACGCCGGTCTGCGGCCCGACCCGCGCTTCCTCGGGCCGCGGGAGAAGGGCGTCGCCGAGGCCCTGGCCTCACCTCCGCGGCCGGCGGCGGCGGAGGGCATGGCACCGCGCCCGTAATCAGCGGTGCCGCCCCGCGTAACACGCCCGGCGCACCCTGGCGGCATGTCCGAGGTCACCGCCGTACCCACCCACTGCCCCTACTGCGCCCTGCAGTGCGGCATGTCGCTCCGCCCCACCGGCGCCCCGGAACTGCCCGCCGAGGTGGTCGACCGGACGGACTTCCCCGTCAACCGGGGCGCGCTGTGCGGCAAGGGCCGCACCGCCCCCGCCGTGCTCTCCTCCCGGGTCCGGCTCACCGGGCCCCTGGTCCGACGCCCTGACACCGGGGCCCTGGAACCGGCGTCCTGGGAGGAGGCCCTCGCCGCCGTCGCCGACGGGCTGCGCCGGACCCGCGCCGACCACGGTCCCGACGCCGTGGGGGTCTTCGGCGGCGGCGGTCTCACCAACGAGAAGGCGTACACGCTGGGGAAGTTCGCCCGGCTCGTCCTCGGCACCTCGCAGATCGACTACAACGGGCGCTTCTGCATGTCGTCGGCGGCGGCCGCGCACGGCAGGGCGTTCGGGCTCGACCGGGGGCTGCCCTTCCCCCTGGAGGACATCCCGAAGACCGGCTGCGTGATCCTCGTCGGCTCCAACCTCGCCGAGACCATGCCCCCCGCGCTGCGCTACCTCACCGAACTGAAGGAGAACGGCGGCAAGCTGATCGTCGTCGACCCGCGCCGCACCCGCACCGCCGAACACGCCGACCTCCACCTCGCGCCCCGCCCCGGCACCGACCTCGCGCTCGCCCTGGGCCTGCTGCACCTGGTCGTCGCCGAGGGCCGGGTGGACGAGGAGTTCGTCCGTGAGCGCACCACCGGCTGGGAGGCCGCGCGCGCCGGGGCGATGTCCCACTGGCCCGAGCAGGTCGAACGGATCACCGGCGTGCCGGTGCCGCTGCTCCGGGAGGCCGTCGCGCTGTTCGGCGACGCCGCCACCGGCATGGTGCTGACCGCGCGCGGCCCCGAGCAGCAGTCCAAGGGCACCGACACCGTCGGCGCCTGGATCAACCTCTGCCTGGCCACCGGCAAGGCGGGCCGGCCGCTCAGCGGCTACGGCTGCCTCACCGGCCAGGGCAACGGCCAGGGCGGCCGCGAGCACGGCCAGAAGGCCGACCAGCTGCCCGGCTACCGCAAGCTCGACGACCCGGCCGCCCGCGCGCACGTGGCCGGGGTCTGGGGGGTGCCCCCCGAGTCGCTGCCGGGGCCGGGGCGGAGCGCGTACGAGCTCCTCGACGCCCTCGGCGGCGACGTGAAGGCGCTGCTCCTCATGGGTTCCAACCCGGTGGTGTCCGCGCCGCGCGCCGCGCACGTCGAGGGCCGGCTGCGCTCGCTGGACTTCCTCGCCGTCGCGGACGTGGTGCTCTCGGAGACCGCGGCGCTCGCCGACGTCGTCCTGCCCGTCACCCAGTGGGCGGAGGAGACCGGCACCATGACCAACCTGGAGGGCCGGGTGCTGCTCCGCCGCCGCGCCCTCACCCCTCCGCCGGGGGTCCGCAGCGACCTGGAGGTGCTGCACGCGCTGGCCGGCCTGCTCGGCTGGGAGAAGGGTTTCTCCGCCGACCCGGAGGAGGTCTTCGAGGAGCTGCGGCGCGCCTCGGCCGGCGGGCCCGCCGACTACGCGGGCATCAGCTACCGGCGGATCGAGGAGGAGCAGGGCGTGTTCTGGCCCTGCCCGGAGACCGGTCCCGGCGAGCCCGAGCACGCGGGCACCCCCCGGCTCTTCCTCGACCGGTTCGCGACGCCCGACGGGCGGGCCCGGTTCGTTCCGGTGGTGCACCGGGCGGCGGCCGAGGAGACGGACGCCGAGTACCCCGTCGTCCTCACCACCGGCCGGGTCGTCTCCCAGTACCAGTCGGGCGCGCAGACCCGGCGGGTCGAGGAGCTGAACGCGGCGGCGCCCGGGCCCTTCGTGGAGCTCCACCCGCGGCTCGCCGAGCGGCTCGGGGTCGCCGAGGGCGAGGAGCTCGCGGTCGTGTCGCGGCGCGGGCGGGCCGTCGCCCCGGCCCGGATCACCGCGGCCATCCGGCCGGACACCGTCTTCATGCCGTTCCACTGGGCGGGCGAGGGACGGGCCAACACCCTGGTCAACCCTGCGCTCGACCCGATCTCCCGGATGCCCGAGTTCAAAGTGTGCGCGGTGCGCCTGGAGCCGCTCTCCACCGGGGGCGCCATCGGCGAGACACCCGCTACGGGCGGTCGAACCAGTCGCCGCTCTCGATGACCGGGCCGAGCGGTGCGTCCGGCGCCGCCAGGAAGACCCAGGCGGAGACCCGCGCCCCGTCCCGTACGCGTACGACGTCCATCGCCACCCGCTCGTACCCGACGGGCAGCTCAAGGCGGTCGAGCAGGCCGAACAGCTCGCCGTACGAGCCGTCCGCGGGGGTGAGCAGGGTGCCGACGACCCGGCCCTCCTCCGCCGGGACCACGTACGGATAGCCCGGCCCGTCCCGCAGCACGGCCCCGTGCAGCACGGCGTCCGCCTCGGCGCCGATCCGGCCGGCCAGGAACCGGTCGTGGTTGTACGCGCCCGGGCGCAGCGTCCCGTAGACGAAGAAGGGCCGCTCGTCGTGGGCGGGGGTCGCGACCGGTTCGGCCGCGGCGGTCTCCCGTTCGACCCAGCGGGCGTACTCCTCGCTGACGCGGGTCACCCGGGTGGCGAGGATCTCGGGCGTCTCGTAGTCGTGGGCGGCGAGGAGGTGCGCCTCCAGGGCCGGGTAGCGGGCCTCGGTGGTCTTGAACACCACCTCCCACTCCTCGGTGGTCTCGACCGCGCCCTGCCAGTGGTACACGGAGGTGACGGGCCCGGAGATCTGCGCGCAGGCCACGAGCCGGGCCTCGACGGCGCCGCGCGCCAGGGCGGCTGCCTTGGCGCGGGCGTCGGTGGTGGTGCGGACGGTGACGATCACGTCTCCACCGTACGGGCGAACTGGGCCGCGTGCAGCCGGGCGTACGCGCCCCCGGCGGCGAGGAGTTCCTCGTGGGTGCCCTGTTCGGCGATGGAGCCGCCGTCCATCACCAGGATGGTGTCGGCGTCCCGGATCGTGGAGAGCCGGTGGGCCACGACGAAGCTGGTGCGGCCCGCGCGGAGCGAGGACATCGCCCGCTGGACGAGGACCTCGGTGCGGGTGTCCACGGAGCTGGTGGCCTCGTCGAGGACGAGGATCACCGGGTCGGAGAGGAAGGCGCGGGCGAGGGTGATCAGCTGCTTCTCGCCGGCGCTGAGGCCGCCGCCGTCCTCGTCGAGGACGGTGTCGTACCCGGCGGGCAGGGTGCGGACGAAGCGGTCGGCGTGCGCGGCCCGGGCGGCCGCCACGATCCGCTCGCGCGAGACCTCGCCGGGCACGCCGTACGCGATGTTGTCGGCGATGGTGCCGCCGAACAGCCAGGTGTCCTGGAGGACCATGCCGATGCCGGAGCGCAGTTCCTCCCGGGTCATCGCGGCGGTGTCGACGCCGTCGAGGGTGATCCGGCCGCCGGTCACCTCGTGGAAGCGCATGAGCAGGTTGACCAGGGTCGTCTTGCCGGCGCCGGTGGGGCCGACGATGGCGACGGTCCGGCCCGGCTCGACGGTGAGCGACAGGTCCTCGATGAGCGGCTCGTCCGGCTCGTAGCGGAAGGAGACCTGTTCGAAGGCGACCCGGCCGGTGAGCCGTGCCGGGCGCCGCGGTTCGGCCGGTTCCGGGGACTCCTCCTCGGCGTCGAGGAGGTCGAAGACCCGCTCGGCGGAGGCCACTCCGGACTGGAGGAGGTTGGCCATCGCGGCGACCTGGGTGATCGGGCCGTTGAAGTCGTACGAGTACTGGATGAAGGCCTGCACGTCTCCGACGGACAGGGTGCCGCTCGCCACCCGCAGTCCTCCGACGACGGCGATGACGACGTAGTTGAGGTTGCCGACGAAGGTCAGCGCGGGCTGGATGAAGCCGGACACGAACTGGGCGCGGAAGCTCGCCCGGTACAGCTCCTCGCCCAGTTCGTCGAAGCGGCGCACGGCCTCCTCGCGGCGGCCGAAGACGACGACCTCGGTGTGCCCGGTGATCATCTCCTCGACGTGGCTGCCGAGCCGGCCGGTGACCGCCCACTGCTTCACGAACTGCGGCTGGGCGCGCCGCCCGACGAAGCCGGCGACGGCGATGGAGACGGGCACGGTGGCGAGGGCGACGAGGGCGAGCAGCGGGGAGACCCAGAACATCATCACGAGGACGCCGACCAGGGTCAGCAGGGCCCGGACCATCTGGCTGAAGGCCTGCTGGAGGGTCTGGACGATGTTGTCGATGTCGTTGGTGGTGCGGGAGAGGACCTCGCCGCGCGACTGCCGGTCGAGATAGGTGAGGGGCAGCCGGGCCAGCTTGTGCTGGGCCTCCTGGCGGAGTCGGTGGCCGGCCCGCTGGACGACGGTGGTGGCGATCCGCAGCTGGACCCAGGTGAGGAACGAGGACCCGGCGACGATCAGGAGGGAGAGGGCGAGCAGCCGTCCCACGGCGGGGAAGTCGACCCCGGTGGGGCCGGTGGCGCCGGTGACGACGAGGTCGGTGGCGCGGCCGAGGAGGAGTGGGCTGAGGACGGTGAGGGCGACGGCCGCGGCGCCGGCGGCGAGGACGCCGAGGAGGCGGGTGCGGTCGGGGGCGAGGGTGCGCAGGAGGCGGAGGCCGGAGGAGCGGAAGGAGAGGGAGCGTTCGACGCCGGGGGTGGTGAGGCCGGGGCCGCGCTGGGAGGCGGCGGGGCCGACGCGGGCCGGGGCGGTCCCCTGCCGGGGACGGGTCCCCGTGGCCGGCTCCTTCCCCGGGCCGCTCTCCGGGGCGGATTCCTTCCCGGTGCGGCTCTCCGTGGCCGTACTCATGCGGCTTCCTCCTCGGTGAGCTGGGAGAGGACGATCTCCCGGTAGGTGGCGCTGTCCCGCATCAGGGACGTGTGGGTGCCGGTGCCGACGCTGCGGCCCCGGTCGAGGACGACGATCCGGTCGGCCTGGCGGATGGTGGAGACCCGCTGGGCGACGATGACGACCGTCGCGTCCGCCGTCTCCTCCCGCAGGGCGGCGCGGAGCCGGGCGTCGGTCCCGGGGTCGAGGGCGGAGAAGGAGTCGTCGAAGAGGTAGAGGCGCGGGCGGGCGACGAGGACCCGGGCGATGGCGAGCCGCTGCCGCTGGCCGCCGGAGAAGTTGGTGCCGCCCTGGGAGACGGGCGCGCCGAGGCCGTGCTCCAGTTTCCGTACGAAGTCGGCGGCCTGGGCGACCTCCAGGGCGTGCCAGAGTTCCTCGTCGGTGGCGTCGGGCTTGCCGTACCGCAGGTTGGTGGCGACGGTCCCGGAGAAGAGGTAGGGCTTCTGGGGGACGAGTCCGACGGTCTTCGCCATCAGCCGCGGGTCGAGGTCCCGGACGTCGACGCCGTCGACGAGGACTTCGCCGCCGGTGGCGTCGAAGAGCCGCGGCACGAGACCGAGGAGGGTCGACTTGCCGCTGCCGGTCGAGCCGATGATCGCGGTCGTCTCGCCGGGCCGGGCGACGAGCCCGACGTCCTTGAGCACGGACTCCTCCGCGCCCGGGTACCGGAAGTCCGCGCTCCGCACCTCCAGATGCCCGCGGCTCTCCGGGGCCCGGACCGGGAAGACCGGCGGGACGACGGACGACCGGGTGTCGAGCACCTCGCGGACGCGCTCGGCGCCCGCCTGGGCCCGGGGCATGTGCATGAGGAGGAAGAGGACCATCATCACGGACATCGAGGTCTGCAGCAGATAGCCGAGGAAGGCGACGAGCCCGCCCGGCTGGAGGGCGCCCGAGTCGATCCGGTGGGCGCCGACGTAGACGAGGGCGACGGTGGTCAGCTGCCAGAGGACGAGCACCGTGGGGAACATCAGGGCCTGGAGCCGGCCGGCCCGCAGGCCGACGGAGAGGAGTTCGTCGTTGGCGGCGGCGAACCGCTGCCGCTCGTGCCGGTCGCGGACGAAGGCGCGGACCACCCGGACGCCGGTGATCTGCTCGCGCAGCACCCGGTTGGCCCGGTCGACGCGCTGCTGCATGCCCCGGAAGAGCGGCCGCATGCGCAGCACGACGGTGCCGACGGCCCCGGTCATCACGGGCACGAAGAGCAGCAGGACCAGGGCGAGCGGCACGTCCTGGCGCAGGGCCATGGCGATGCCGCCGACGCAGAGCAGCGGTGCGGCGACCAGCATGGTCAGGACGAGCACGGTGAACGCCTGGACCTGCTGGATGTCGTTGGTCGTCCGGGTGATGAGGGAGGCGGCGCCGAACCGGCCCCGCTCCTGGGCGGAGAACTCCTGCACCCGGCGGAAGACCTCGGAGCGCAGGTCACGGGCGACGCCCATGGCGATCTTCGCGCCGGTCCAGGTGGCGGCGGCCGCGGCCGCCGCCTGGAGCAGGGTGACGGCGGCCATCGTGGCGCCGCCGCTGAGGACGCGGCCGGTGTCGCCGCGCAGCACGCCCTGGTCGATGACGCCGGCGTTGAGGGCGGGCAGGGCGAGGGAGGCGAGGGTCTGGACGAGCTGGAGGGCGATGAGGAGGACGAGGAGGGGCCGGTACGGCCTGAGCCGGGGGCGTAAGAGACGGAGCAGCATGGTGACGTCCCCTCACGAACCGTAGGGGCGGACGGACTTGGCGTCCTTGAGGGCGCGCCCCCACCAGGCGAGCTGGTCGAGGAGGGCCTTGGCGGCGGTCTCGGCGGCGGAGGGGTCCTTGTGACGGCCGTCCTCGTCGAACAGCCCGTGGGCGTGGTGGAAGGAGACCGTCTCGCGGACGGTGACGGCGTGCATCTCGGCGTAGACCTGGCGGAGTTGCTCGACGGCTCGCAGGCCGCCGGAGATGCCGCCGTAGGAGACGAAGCCGACCGGCTTGGCCTGCCATTCGGTGTAGTGCCGGTCGATCAGGTTCTTGAGGGAGGCGGGGAAGGAGTGGTTGTACTCGGGGGTGACGACGACGAAGGCGTCGGCGGCCTCCAGGACCGGGGTGACCTTGGCGAGTTGGGCGCGGACGGCCGGGGACGGGTCGTAGGAGAGGGAGGTGGGGAGGTCGACCTCGGCGAGGTCGACGACGGTGGGGGTGAAGTCCTGGCGCTCGGCGAGCCGGGAGCGGAACCAGTCGGCGACGACGTGACCGAAGCGGCCTTCGCGGTCGCTGGCGACGACGAGGGCGAGGGTGAGGGGGGCGGGCGCGGCGGCGGGCGCGGCGGAGACGGTGGCCGTGGCGGCGTTCGTGATGTCCATGTCGATGATCGTGGTACCTCAAGTTTGGTTGAGGTCAAGCGCCGGCCCGGGGGACTTTCCCAAGGCCCCCTCCGCCGCCGTACGGTGAGTCCATGACGACCGCACCCCCGCACATCGAGATCGACGGCGACCCGGCGGCCGACCCGGCCCTGCTCGCCACCCTGATGAGCGGCTACGGCCACTTCACCGCCATGCAAGTGCGCGACGGGCGCGTGAAGGGCCTCGACCTGCACCTCGCCCGGCTCGACGGCGCCACCCGCGAACTCTTCGGCCAGGAGCTCCCCGGCCGGCGGGTCCGCGCCCTGATCGCCGGCGCCCTGAAGACCTCCGGGCAACGCGACGCCTCGGTACGGGTCTACGTGTACGAGGGCCCCCGCATCGCGGTGACCGTCGCCCCGCCGACGCCGGACGGCCCCGGCGCACCGCGGCGACTGACCACCGTCGAGTACTGGCGGCCCGCCGCGCACATCAAGCACCTGGGCGGCTTCGGCCAGAGCTACCACCTCGAAGCGGCCCGCCGCGCCGGCTACGACGAGGCCCTGCTCACCTCACCGTACGGCGAGATCGCCGAGGGCGCGATCACCAACATCGGCTTCTGGGACGGCAGTTCACTGGTCTGGCCGTCGGCGCCCTGCCTCGACGGCATCGCCATGCTCCTGCTGCGGTCCCGCCTGGAGTCGGTCAGCCGCCCGGTCACCCTCGCCGATCTGCCGGGCTACCGGGCGGCGTTCACCACCAACTCCCGCGGCATCTCCCCCGTGACGGCGATCGACGACGTGACGTTCGCGGTGGACGAGGAGCTCATGGGACGGGTGTACTCGGCGTACGACTCGGTGGAGTGGGACGCGCTGTAGAGGGGGCTCGAACCTGATGGTCGCGCGATACGTGGTCTCACCGCGCGGCGGCCGCCGCACCCACCCCGACATCACGTCGGCGCTCCGGGCCGCCGCCGCGCGGGGAAAGCCGGCACTGATCGAGATCGCGCCCGGCCGCTACGAGGAGGCGTTCACCGTCCGGGGCGAGGTGCGCCTCAGCGCGGCCGAGGGCCCCGGAACCGTCGTCGTCGAGCGGCCCGGGGGCGCCGTCCTCGACGCCTTCGGGACCGTCCACATCCAGGGTCTCACCCTGATCGGCGGCGAGGCGGACGTCGTCGGCTGCGGCTCGGGAAGCCTCACCCTGGAGCACACCCGGATCCAGGCGCGCCGGGGCGTCGCCGTCCACGCCCGGCCCGGCACCTCCGTCACCCTGCGGGACAGCGCGGTCCTGCACGGGCGGGTCCTGTTCGACGGCGGCCGGGGGCTCGTCGAGCGCTGCCGCCTCACCGACGCCGCCGACAACGCGATCGCCGCGATCAACGGCGCCCTCGTCACGGTCCGGGGCAGCCGGATCGAAGGCAGCCGCATCCACGGCGTGCGGGTCTGCGACGCCGGCGCCGAGGTCGTCGGCTGCGAGCTGACCGGCACCGGCAAGGCGGCCCTGATGGCCGACACCCGGGCCCGGCTCGCCGTGGCGGACTGCGCGATCACCGCCGTGCACGCGGAGGGGATCATGTTCATCGAGCAGTCCCGGGGCTCCGTCGACACCACCCGGGTCACCGACGCCCGGCACGGCATCGGCGCGGCGAGCGGCGCCGACCCGGTGGTCCGCGGCTGCGTCCTGACCGACTGCCACGACACCGGCATCAACGTCCAGACCGAGGCCCGCGGCACCTTCGAGGACTGCCGGATCGTGAACGCGGGCAACGTCGCGGTGTTCTCGACCAGGGGCGGCGCGCCCGAACTGCTCCGCTGCCGCGTCGAGCGCGGGAACGTCGGCATCGCCGTCACCGGGGGCGCCCGGGGCCGCTTCACCGAGGTCCAGGTCGAGGACCTCGCCAACAGCGCGCTGCGGGTCCTCGACGGGAGCGGGGCGGCCTTCGCGCGGGTACGGGTGGAGCGCTGCGCGGCCGGCCTGGAGGTCCGGGGCGACGGCGGCACCACCGCCGAGGTCTCCGGCGGCGTCTTCCGCGACGTCGCGCTGGCCGCCGTGGCCATCGGCGGCCAGTCCCGGGTCACCGTCGAGGACGTGACTGCGGAAGGCGGCGCGCTGGGCTTCGGCGTCACCGAGGAGGCCCGGCTGCGGGTCACCGACAGCACCGTCACCGCGGTGAGCGGCGGCGGCGCCGCGACCCTCGGCAGCGGGCAGTTCCTCGCCCGGAACCTCACCGTGACCGGCTCGGCGGCGCTCGGCCTGTACGGGACCGGTTCGGCCTATGTGGACGTCGCGCAGAGCACGTTCACGGACTGCGCGGCGGCCGGCGCGAGCTTCGAGGAGCAGGCCGGCGGGCAGCTCGTCGACTGCGCCGTGGACGGCACCACGGGGGTGGCGGTCATCGGCAACGGCCGGGTCGACCTGGTCGGGCTGCGGACCTCCCTCAAGGTCGTCCGGCACCCGGAGAAGCCGGCCGGGCCGCCGCCGCAGATCGTCAACATCTTCAACGGACCGGTCTTCAACGGGCCGGTCCGCGACATCCAGGTGGCCTGGGGCAACGAGAACGTCAGCCAGCACCAGCAGCGAACGGAAGGGGACGGTTCCCGCTCATGAACGACCGACCGGACGACAACGACGCACCGCGGGTGAACCACTACAGCGGGCCGGTGTTCAACGGCCCCGTGTCACAGGGCCAGTTCGCCTGGGACAACGAGAACGTCACCCAGAACCAGCAGAACAACAGCACGGTCGCGCCCGGGTACGAGGAGCTCGCCGAGCGGGTGAACACGCTCCTGCGCGAGCTCCCCCGGCAGGGCCTCGCCGACCGGGACCGGCAGGACGCCGAGGAGGCGGCCGGGGAGGTCCTCGCGGCGATCGGCCGGGACGCGCCGGTCGAGGAGAGCAGGGTGCGGCGGGCGCTCGCCACCCTCCGGGGCGTCCTCGCCCCGGTGGCGACCGGCGTCGCGGCCGGGGCGACGACCGGGGCGCAGGCCTGGGCGCTGGCGGCGATCGGCGGCCTGACCGGGATCGGGTAGTCACCCGTTCGGCACGGAGCGTCAGCTGACACCATGAAACCCGTGCTGACCTGCGTAAACGCAGAAAATCCAGGCGCCACACCGTATCGGACGGCCCAATCCTGATGCCTCATCAGGAGGCGGGGTGCGCGCGGCGGCTCTTATCTCGGTCACAGAAGGTCGTTCCGGGAAGTCCCTCCCGGGAGGACCGCCCCGCTCGACCGCTCGCGCGCCCCGGAGGCCCCCCTATGCGCACCACTGTCCGCCTGTTCACCGGTACCGCGCTGACGGTCGCCGCGTTCGGAGTCCTCGCCGTCCCCTCGGCCTTCGCCGGTGACAACGAATGGCTGGAGATCTTCCCCTCCGAGGCCTCCCCCGGCACCACGGTGACCGTCAACACCCTCGCCTGCGGCAAGCACGGCCACGGCGTCGGCGACGCGAACTCGCTCGGCGCGGGCGAGTTCCAGCTGAACCCGAGCACCCACAAGGAAGTCGTGGTCGGACAGTTCCACGTGCCGGAGCACGCCAAGGCCGGCACCTACGGCATCAGCGTGGCCTGCGACAACGGCAAAACGGCCCGGGGCGACCTGACCGTCAAGCACCGTCGTCCCAGCGGCCACGTCCAGACCGGTGTCGGCGGCAGTGTGGGCCCCGACACCGCCCAGGTCACGGCGGGCGCGGCGGTGCTGGCCGCAGCCGCCGTGGGCGGGGTCTGGCTCCTGCGCCGCCGGGCGAGCGGCGCGCAGGGCCACTGAGACCGTCCGCCCGTCCTGCCCCCGCCGCGCGCCCGAACACGGTCCGGCGGGGGCGGGGCCACACCCCCTAGGGAACCCAGGTGAGCAACAGGAGCAAGGGCTGGGGCATAGCCGTGGCCGCCTGCGTCGGGCTCTGGCTCGTCCAGAACGGCTCTGAGCAGGTCACCCCGCCCGTGCCGTCGGCCGCCCAGGCCTTCGCCGCCGGGCCGAGCGTGCACACCGACGCGGCCGCCGACCCGCTGCCGCCCTCGGCGCCGGTCCGGCTGCGCATCCCCGAGACCGATGTGGACACCCCGATGATGCGGCTCGGCCTGGCCCGGGACGGCTCGCTCGACGTACCGCCGGCCGGGAACCGGAACATGGCCGGCTGGTACAAGGACGGCACCCCGCCCGGCGCCAAGGGCACGGCGATCGTCGCGGGCCACGTCGACAACGCCGACGGGCCCGCCGTCTTCTACACGCTCGGCGCCCTGAAGAAGGGCCACCGGATCGAGGTGGACCGGCAGGACGGGCGGACCGCGGTGTTCACGGTCGACGCGGTCGAGGTCTACGCCAACAAGGACTTCCCGGACCGGAAGGTGTACGACGAGGCGGACCGGGCCGAGATCCGGGTGATCACCTGCGGCGGCGGCTTCTCGAAGAAGAACGGCTACCAGGGGAACGTGGTCGCGTACGGCCACCTCATCGGGGTGCGCTGACCCGCCCGGCAGCGCTCAGGCCCACTGGTCGAAGGCCAGCTTCGCGACCAGCGAGAGGACCACGACCAGCAGGACCCCGCGCACGAACTCGGCCCCCTTGCTCAGCGCCATCCGCGCGCCGACGGTCCCGCCGATCAGGTTGAAGACCGCCATGACGGCCGCGAGCTGCCAGTACACGCTGCCCTGGTAGGCGAACATCGCGAGCGCGCCCGCGTTGGTGCAGACGTTGACGATCTTGGCGGTGGCGGAGGCCGTCACCAGGTCGAGGTGGAGCACGGCGGTCAGCGCGAGGACCAGGAAGGTGCCGGTGCCGGGCCCGAACAGGCCGTCGTAGAAGCCGATCCCGCCGCCGACCACCACGATCGCGGTCACGATCCGGGCCCGGGTCAGCGGCGCCCGCTCCTCGCCCTCGGCCTTCGCGCCGAAGGACGGCCGCAGCACCACGAAGGCGGCCACCGCGAGCAGCACCACCATGATGACCGGGCGCAGGACGTCGCTGCTGATCCCGGCCGCGAAGAACGCGCCGCCCATCGAGCCCGTGAGGGCCGCGAGCCCGATCCGGACCGCCGTCCAGACCTGGACGGGCGCCTTGCGGACATAGGTGACGGCGGCCCCGGTGGTCCCCACGATCGCGACCGCCTTGTTGGTGCCGAGGATGTGCGCGGCGTGGACGTTCGGCAGCCCGAGCAGCAGGGCGGGCAGCAGGAGCAGCCCGCCTCCGCCGACCACGGCGTCGATCCAGCCCGCCACCAGCGCGGCGAGGCAGAGCAGGACAAGGGTGGTCAGCGATATCTCGGGCATGCCCGTGAGCGTAGGGAGGAGATCGTTGCCCCGTCCATCAATCCCTGGAGAGTTGAGCTACGTCTGAGCTTGCCGCGCCCGGGCCCCGGTCGGGGGCCGGTGGCGCGGCCGGGGTGACGGAGGCGGTGAGGAGGGTCGCGGTGAGCGCCCCGGCGCCGAGGAGCGCGGCGGCGAGCCGGCGCCGGGCCTGGTGGACGGTGGGGACGCGGGGAGCGCCGTGTCTAGGCATGGTCGAAGTCCTCGCTGTGGATGCGGGAGGCCGGTACGCCGGCCCGGATCAGGTTGGCGGTGGCGGCCCGGGCCATCCCGGGCGGGCCGCAGAGGTACACGTCGTGGGCGGCGAGGTCCGGCACCAGGTGGCGCAGGGCGCGCGGCGCGAGGGGGTCGAAGGAGTCGTCGGAGCGGCCGAGGAGGAAGTGGACGGCGGCCTGCCGTTCGCCGGCGATGGCCTCCAGTTCCCGGCGCAGCACGAGTCCGGCGGCGTCCGGGGCCCGGTAGAGCAGGGTCACGTCGCCGGGCCCGCCGGGGAGCGTCTCGAACAGGGCCCGCAGCGGGGTGATGCCGACGCCGCCCGCGAGCAGCAGGACCTTGCGGCGGGTGCGGCGGTGCGCGGTGAGCGCGCCGAACGGTCCGGAGGCCAGGACCCGGGTGCCGGGCCGGAGCCGCCGGATGCGGCGGGTGTGGTCGCCGAGGGCCTTGACGGTGATCCGCAGGGTGTCGTCGCGGACGGGCGCGGAGAGCGAGAAGGGCAGGGCCGTCGCCCAGAGCCCGCGCCGCAGGAAGCGCCAGCGGAAGAACTGGCCCGGTTCGGCGCGCAGTCGGGCCACTCCCCTGCCCCGGACCAGGACCGAGACGACCCCCGGGCCCTCGTCGCGGACCTCGGCGACCCGCAGCTCGTGCCGGAGGGCGGCGCGGACGGGGACGGCCAGCCGGTACCAGAGGAGGAGGACGGCGACCGTGGCGTGGGCCATCGACCACAGCCAGCGGGTGAGGAGACCGCCGGCGAGGTCGGGGCCGGCGAGCTGGTGGACGAAGCCGAGGGCGGCGGCGAGCAGCCCGCCGAGGTGGACGGCCCGCCAGGTCTCGTGCCGGACCCGGCTCCGTACGGCCCGGGCGGAGGTGACGCCGACGGCGACGAACAGGGCGGTGCCCGCGGTGGCGGCGGCGATCGCCCCGTAGGCGAGGAGGTCACCGGTGGCGGTGACCAGGTCGGTACGGGTGTGCACCGCGTATCCGCAGAGCGCGAGGAGGGCGTGGGCGCCGATCAGGCCGAGCACGTACCGGCCGCCGAGGGCGTGCCAGCGGGCCAGCCGGTCGGCGCCCACGCCGTGCTCGACGGCGGGGACCCTGGCCATGAGCAGCAGCAGGACGAGGACGCCGTACCCGGCGAGGAGTCCGGTGAGATGGGCGCCGGAGGCGAAGAAGGCGTCGAGCCGGGCGGAGGGGCGGGCCTGCACGCCCCAGAGCAGGGCGACGGCCCCGGCACCGGCGAGGATCGCGGTCCGCAGCCGGTCGGGGGCGAGCCGCAGGGCGGGAACGGGTGCGGCGAGGACCGGTTCGGGGGCCGCCTCGGGGGCGGCTTCGGCGCGCAGGGGTACGTAGAGAGGGTGGCTGGCCTCGGTGGTCACAGCGGCACCCTAGGTCCGCCCGTATACGGGAAACCCCTGCTCAGCCCGGTCTCCCCGATCCTTAAGGCCGGCTTGAGCCAAGGCTGACCGCGCGTTAACCCGGCCGGGCCTCACAGCGCTCCCGGCCCCGGGCGGAGATCAGCGTTCCGTACGGGAAACAGTCGGGATGCCGCCGGGTAACACCGGCCGCGCACGCTTCCCGGTATGAAGACACGGATCGTGGTGGTCGGGGGCGGAACGGCGGGCGCCCGGCTCGCCCAGCGCCTGCCCGTCACCCTCCTCGGCGAGGAGCAGCACGCCCCCTACAACAGGGTGCTGCTCGCCGACGTCCTCGCCGGGCGGTACGCCCCCGAGGTGATCGCCCTGCCCGAACCCCCGGAGCCGGCACGGCTCGGGGTGCGGGCGGTGCGGATCGACCGCGCGGCGCGGACGGTGGAGTGCGCCGACGGCACGCTCGTCGGCTACGACCGGCTCGTCCTCGCCACCGGCTCCAACCCGGTGCTGCCGCCGCTGCGCGGACTGCGCGGCGCGCAGCCGCCCGCCGGCGTCCACGCCTTCCGCACCCTCGACGACTGCCTGGCGCTGCGCGACCGGGTCCGGCCGGGAGTGCGGGCGGTGGTCATCGGCGGCGGGCTCCTCGGCGTCTCGGCGGCGCGGGCGCTGGCGGCCCTCGGCGCGGAGGTGGTCCTCACCCAGCAGGGCGAGCGGCTCATGGAACGCCAACTGGACGCGTCCGCCTCGGAGCTGCTGCGCGAGCACATGGAGTCCCTCGGGGTCGAGGTGCACACCGAGTGCCGGGTGAGCGGGCTGCGGCAGCGGGACGGCGAGGTCACGGCGGTCGAACTGGCCGACGGCTTCGTCCTCGACGCCCAGGTCGTGGTCCTGGCCTGCGGGGTCCGCCCGAGGGTGGCCCTGGCCAGGGAGGCGGGCCTGACGGTGTCCACGGGCATCGTCGTGGACGACTCCCTGCGCACCTCGGACCCGTACATCCACGCGGTGGGCGACTGCGCCGAACACGCGGGCCGGGTCTACGGCCTGGCGGGCCCCGCCCTGGAACAGGCCGACGCCCTGGCGGCCGTCCTCCTCTCGGAGGCGACGCCGCCCCGAGACGCCCCCACCACGGGGGGCTACACCGGCACCCGGGCGCTCACGCGGCTCACGCTCGGCGGCGCGGAGCCCCTCGACCTCGCCGCTTTCGGAGAGACCACCGCCCGCCCCGGCGACGACGTCGTCCAGCTCAACGACGCCACCCGCAACGCCTACCGCAAGGTGATCGTCCGCGGTGACCGGCTCGTCGGCGGCGTCCTCCTCGGCGACCTGGCCGCCGTCGGCACGCTCGCCCGGGCCTGGGAGGGCGACGAAGCCCTGCCCGACGAGGCCCCCCTGCTGCACCTGCTCACCCACGACGGAGGCTCCTCATGACCACCCCCACCATCGTCCTGGTCGGCCACGGAATGGTCGGCCAGCGCTTCCTGGAGTCGCTCGCCGACCGTGGGGTCACCGAGCGGGCCAGGATCGTGGTCCTCTGCGAGGAGCCGCGCCCGGCCTACGACCGCGTGCAGCTGACCTCGTACTTCTCGGGCAAGACCCCGGACGACCTGTCGATGGTCGAGGCGGGCTTCATGGAGAAGCACGGCATCGAGCTGTACGTGGGCGACGCGGCGGAGTCGGTGGACCGGGAGGCCCGCACGGTCACGGCCCGCTCGGGCCGGGTGTTCGCGTACGACACCCTGGTCCTGGCCACCGGCTCGTACCCGTTCGTGCCGCCCGTGCCCGGCAAGGACGCCCGGGGCTGTTTCGTCTACCGGACGATCGAGGACCTCCTCGCGATCGAGGAGTACGCGAAGACGGCGACGACCGGCGCGGTCGTCGGCGGCGGTCTGCTCGGCCTTGAGGCGGCGGGCGCGCTCAAGGGCCTCGGTCTCGACACCCACGTCGTGGAGTTCGCGCCGCGGCTGATGCCGGTGCAGGTCGACGAGGGCGGCGGCGCGGCGCTGCTGCGCACGATCGAACGGATGGGTCTGACCGTCCACACGGGAACGGGCACGCAGGAGGTCGTGACGGCGGACGGGGTCGTCACGGGCATGAAGCTGTCGGACGGCTCCGAACTGGCCACGGACATGGTCGTGTTCTCGGCGGGCGTACGGCCCCGGGACCAGCTGGCCCGCGACTGCGGCCTCACGGTCGGCGAGCGCGGCGGCATCGCGGTCGACGAGCGGTGCCGCACCTCGGACCCGGCGGTCTTCGCGATCGGCGAGTGCGCCCTGGCCGTCGACGGCCGGGTGTACGGCCTGGTCGCGCCGGGGTACGAGATGGCGCAGACGGCGGCCGCGGCGATCGCCGGCGGGGCGGCCGACGACGGCTTCACCGGCGCCGACATGTCGACGAAGCTGAAGCTGCTCGGCGTGGACGTGGCCTCCTTCGGCGACGCGCACGGCGCGGCGGAGGGCTGCCTCGACGTCGTGTACTCCGACTCCCGCTCGGGCGTCTACAAGAAGCTGGTGGTGAGCGGCGAAGGCGTCCTCCTCGGCGGCGTCCTGGTCGGCGACGCCGAGCAGTACGGCCTGCTGAGGCCGCTCACCGGCACCGTGCCGCCGGTCTCCCCCGAGCAGCTGGTGCTTCCGGCGGGGGCGGGCGCGCCGGTGGCGCTGGGGCCCTCGGCGCTGCCGGACGACGCGGTGATCTGCTCCTGCCACAACGTCACGAAGCACGCGATCGGCCAGTGCGAGTCGCTCGCCGAGGTGAAGAAGTGCACCAAGGCCGGCACGGGCTGCGGCAGTTGCGTGAAGGTGATCGAGAAGCTGCTGCCGGCGCCCACCGACAAGGGCCTGTGCCGCTGCTTCTCGTACAACCGGAGCGAGCTGTACGAGATCGCCCGCACCCTGCGGATCACCTCCTTCGCCGCGCTGCTCGACTCGCACGGACGGGAGGAGGCGCGGGGCGGTGAGGGCTGCGAGGTCTGCAAGCCGACCGTCGGCTCGATCCTGGCGTCCCTCGCCCCGACGATCGGCCTGGGCGGCTACATCCTGGACGGCGAGCAGGCCTCCCTCCAGGACACCAACGACCACTTCCTCGCCAACCTGCAGCGCAACGGCTCCTATTCGGTGGTGCCGCGCATCCCCGGCGGGGAGATCACCCCGGACAAGCTGATCGTGATCGGCGAGGTGGCGCGCGACTTCGGCCTCTACACGAAGATCACCGGCGGTCAGCGGATCGACCTCTTCGGCGCCCGGGTGGACCAGCTCCCGGCGATCTGGACCCGGCTGGTCGACGCGGGCTTCGAGTCGGGGCACGCGTACGGCAAGGCGCTGCGCACGGTCAAGTCCTGCGTCGGACAGACCTGGTGCCGGTACGGCGTGCAGGACTCGGTGAAGATGGCGATCCAGCTGGAGCTGCGCTACCGGGGCCTGCGCGCCCCGCACAAGCTGAAGTCGGCGGTCTCCGGCTGCGCCCGTGAGTGCGCGGAGGCGCAGTCGAAGGACTTCGGGATCATCGCGACGGCCAACGGCTGGAACCTGTACGTCGGCGGGAACGGCGGCGCGACCCCGCGCCACGCGGACCTGCTCGCCCAGGACCTGTCGGACGCCGAACTGGTGCGCCTGATCGACCGGTTCCTGATGTTCTACATCCGGACGGCGGACCGCCTGGAGCGGACGTCGACCTGGCTGGAGCGCCTTGAGGGCGGCCTCGACCACCTCAAGGACGTGGTGGTGCACGACTCGCTCGGGCTCTGCGAGGAGCTGGAGGCGCTGATGGCGGCGCACGTCGCCGACTACCAGGACGAGTGGGCGCAGACCCTGGACGACCCGGAGCGGCTGCGGCGCTTCGTCTCGTTCGTGAACGCGCCGGGGGCGCCGGACCCGTCGGTCCGGTTCGTGCCGGAGCGCGACCAGATCAAGCCGGACCTCACGATCCTCACGATCGGCAACCTGGAAGGGGCCACCTCCCGATGACGACCCTCGAACTGTCCCTGTCCCCCGAGTCACCCGAGTCTCCCGGTTCCTGGCTGGCCGTCTGCGAGGAGGCCCGGCTGACCCCGGGCCGGGGCGTGGCGGCGCTGCTGCCGGACGGCCGGCAGGCGGCGGTCTTCCGCGACCGTGCGGGCCGGACGTACGCGATCGACAACCGCGATCCGTTCACCGGGGCGCAGGTGCTCTCGCGCGGGCTCGTCGGTTCGGCGGACGGGCGGCCGTTCGTGGCCTCGCCGCTCCTGAAGCAGCGCTTCGACCTGGAGACGGGCCGCTGCCTGGACGACGACGAGGTCGCGGTGACGGTGTTCCCGGTGCGCGTGGCGTAAGTCCCCCACGGATACTTGACCGGTCGTTCCAGATATTTGTACGGTCTTCTCGTGGCCAGGACCAAGGAATTCGATCCCGACGCCGCGCTCCAGGCCGCCCTCGAGCTGTTCTGGGCGCGCGGCTACGAGGCGACGACGATGTCGGACCTCGTGGAGCGCCTCGGCATCGGCCGGGCCAGCATCTACGCGACCTTCGGGAACAAGCACGAGCTGTACCTGAAGGCGATGGACCGCTACCTGGAGACCCGGGACCCCCGGCTCGTCGAGGAGCTGTCCGCGCCGGGGCCGGCCCTGCCGGCCGTGCGCACGCTCGTCCGCCGCTTCGCCGCCGAGGCGTCGGCCGACGAGGAGCGGCTGAACGGCTGCTTCGTCACCAACTCGGCGGCGGAACTGGGGCCGCACGACACGGCGGTGGCCCGCCGGGTCGAGCTGAGCTGGGAGCAGATCGAGACGCTCCTGCACGCGGCGCTCGTCCGGGCGCGTGCCGGGGGCGAGCTCCCGGCCGACCGGGACCCGAGGGCCCTGGCGCGCATGCTCCTGGTCCTGCTCCAGGGCATCCGGGTGGTCGGCAAGGCGTCGAGCGACCCGGCGAGGGTCCGGGACGCGGCGGAGCAGGCACTGGGCCTGCTGGACTGAGAAGGGGCGCCCACGGGGGGCGCCCTTTCTTCGGGGCTCATTCTGGAATGTACGGTCAATTATAGGGGGGATCGAGTATGCCGTCCACGACGACGCCAAAGCCCGTCGAGGCCACGGAGGCAACGGAGGCAACGGAGGTAGCGGAGGCAACAGGAGCGAGCCGGCCGCGCCGCACCCGCGGAGGGTTCCTGCTCCTCGGGGCCGTGCAGATGACGCTCATCTTCACGCTCGCCTCCCTCGCCGTACCCCTCCCCCGCATCGGCGCCGAGTTCCACCTCGACCGGGCCCAGCTGATCCTGCTCAGCGCCGCGTACGGCCTGACCTTCGCCGGGCTGCTCCTGCTCGGCGGGCGGCTCGCCGACCGCTTCGGCGGCCGGCGGACGCTCACCACCGGCCTGCTCGTCTTCGGCGCCGCCTCCGCCCTCGCACCGCTCGCACCCGGCTACGAGGCGCTGCTCGCCGCCCGGTTCGGGCAGGGCACGGGCGCGGCGCTGGTCGCCCCGGCCGCGATGGCCGTGCTCCGGTCGCTGTTCCCCGAACCGGCCTCGTACGGCAGGGCGATGGCCACCTGGGGCGGCCTCTCGGTGCTCGGCGCGACGGCGGGGAACCTGCTCTCCGGCGTGATCGCGGCCGCCACGTCCTGGCGCGGCACCTTCGCGGTCCCGGTCGCGGTCACCCTCGCGGCCCTGCTCCTCGCACCCCGCGCGCTGCCCGTGACGCCGCCGGGCCCGGGCCGCGCCCTCGACCTCCCGGGCGCCCTGCTCGCCACCGCCGGAATCACCCTCGCCAGCTACGGGCTCGTCCTCACCGACGCCCACCCCTGGGGCTCCGCCGCGGTCCTGGTCCCCCTGCTCACCGGGCTCGTCCTGCTGGCCGCCTTCGCGGCCGTGGAGCGACGCACCGCCGACCCGCTGCTGCCCCCCGACTTCCTGCGCGACGGCCGCCGGGTCCGCGGCCTCGCCGCGATCGGGCTCACGGCGGCCGGCACGGCCACCGTCTTCATCCTGCTCTCTCTTTCCTTCCAGCAGCAGCGCGGCTGGACCGAACTCCGGACCTCCGCCGCCTTCGTGCCCTTCGCGGCCGCCCTGCTCGGCGCGGGACGGCTCGCGGGCCCGCTGATCGGCCGCTTCGGCGCCGGGCGCGTGACGGCCGCCGGGCTCACGACGGCGGCGGCCGGCCTCGGACTGCTCGCCGCGACCGGATTCGACACCTCGGCGCCGTACGCGTACGGGCTCCTCCCCGGCATGGTCCTGCTGCCGGCGGGCGGCGCGCTGTCCTTCGCGGCCGCCGCCGTCCTGGCCACCGACGGCGTCCCCGCGCACCGGGCGGGCCTCGCGGGCGGCGTCCTGAACACGGCGATGGAGCTCGGGCCGACCGTCGTCTTCGCCACCCTGCTCACCCTCGGCGGGGACGCGGTGTCCCTGGCGGCCGCGGCCGCCCTCTTCGCCGCACTCGCCGTCACCACGATCCGCCTCAAGTGACACCACCCACCCAGCCGGCACCGAAGCCGCACACGTACCCAGCACTCACTCGGGAGTCGACTCTCATGAACGCACGCTTCACCGACCGCGTCGTCCTCGTCACCGGCGCCGGTTCCGGTCTCGGCCGGGCCATCGCGCTCGCCTTCGCCGCCGAGGGCGCGAAGGTCGTCGTGGCCGGCCGGACCGCCGGCCCCCTCGCGGACACCGTGGACCTGATCGACGCCGCCGGGGGCACCGCCGCGGCCGTCACCGCCGACGTCGCCGACGCCGCGTCCGTACGGGAACTGGTCCGGCGCACGGTCGAGGTCTTCGGCGGGCTCGACGTGGCCGTGAACAACGCGGGCGTCTTCCGCGGCGGCCACAGCGCCGCCGACTTCCCGCTCGACGACTGGCGGACGCTGCTCGACATCAACGTCACGGGCGTGCTCCACGCCCTACAGGCCGAGGTGGCCCACATGCGGGCGCACGGCGGCGGCGCGATCGTGAACATCGCGTCGAACCTGGGCCCGCACGTCCGCTTCCCCGGGCTCTTCGGCTACCAGGTGTCGAAGGCCGCCGTCTCCGCCCTGACCAGGGCCGCCGCCCTGGACCACATCGGTGACGGGGTCCGGATCAACGCCGTGAGCCCCGGCGCGTCGGAGTCCGCGATGTCGCTGCGGCCCGGCGAGACGGAGGCCGAGCGGGAGGTCCGGATGAAGGGGGAGTCGCCGCTGGGCCGCATCTCCTCCGCCGCGGAGGTGGCGGCGGCCGTGCTGTACCTCGCGTCGGACGCGGCGGGCTCCGCCGTCGGGACGGACCTGGTGATCGACGGCGGCGTCTCCGCCTGACGCGGGCGGGGCTCAGCCGTGGACGGCCGCCGGGTTCATCCAGAAGGCCTCCCAGTGGTGGCCGTCCAGGTCGGTGAACGACCGGCCGTACATGAAGCTCCTCACCATCGGGTCCTTCGGCTGCGTGCCTCCGGCGGCGAGGGCGGCGAGGGCCAGCCGGTCGACCTCGTCGATGCTCTCGGCGCTCAGCGTGAGCATGACCTCGGTGACCTTGGTCGCGTCGGAGATCTCCTTGCCGGGGGCCATGAAGGACTTGAACTTGTCCTCTTCGAGCAGCATCACGAAGATCGTGTCGCTGAGGACCACACAGGTGGTGGTCTCGTCGCTGAACTGCGGGTTGTGCGTGAAGCCGAGCTTCCCGTAGAAGGCCTTGCTGGCGTCGACGTCCTTGACGGGCAGGTTCACGAAGATCATCTGGGGGGCCATGACGCGCTCTCTTCCCTTGCTGTCCGGTCGTTCCGGCGCTCTCAAGAGGGAGGACGGGCGGGCCGCCCGTAACTCATCGCTCTCCCGAAGAGATCTTTCGCGCTCAGGCCGCCGAGCGCAGCCGGAGGGCCGCCAGGGGGACGAAACCGCCGCCGGTGCCCGCCGTGTCCGCGCCGGGCCCGGCGAGCCGCCGCAGCATGGCGAGGGCGATCCGCTCGCCCTGCGCCTTGGCCCGCTCGGCCCGGGGTCCCGTGTGCAGCCCGTCGACGGTGGCCCGCCAGAGCTGTGTCCAGCGGCCGAAGTGGGCGGCGGTGAGGGGCCGGGCGGTGTGCAGGGCGGCGTGCGGGGCGAAGGCGTCGCGCCCGTAGCCGGCGGTACGGAAGAGGGCCCGCTCCCAGAAGTCGGTGATGCGCGGCAGGTGGACCTCCAGGTCGGTGCCGGCGATCTCGGTGAAGAACGGCCCGATGAGCGGATCGGCGAAGGCGGCCCCGTAGAACCGCCGCAGCAGCACGTCGAGGTCGTCTCGGTCACGGATGTCCCGGGTGGCGCTCATGCCCCCAGTGTGCCCGCCGGGCCGACCGGAACCGTAGTGCCGAAGGTCCCCGCCCGGCGATCAGCCCGTGGGCCCGCTCACGGGCCCGCCGGTGGACCCCCGGCCGTGGACCCGGCCGTGGATCGGCCCGTGGACCCGCTCGTGGGCCCCCGGCCGTGGAGCCGGCCATGGATCAGCCCGTGGACCCGCTCGTGGACCCGCTCACGGACCCGCGCTCCGTCCGAACGACAGTGCCCCGCCGCTTCCCCTTCACCGCTTGTTGATGCACAGTCAATTCCGTACTCCTAGTTTCCGGAAGCGCGCGACCCCGTCGCCGACCGGTCTGACGGGGCGGTTCACCACCCTTCTCAGGAGTGAGACGTGGAGCGACGCAGTTTCCTGCGTGGAGCGGTCATCGGCACCTCGGCGGCCGCCTTCGGCGGCACCCTGATGCACGGCGCCGCGTACGCGGCCCCGGCTCAGCCGGGCGCCGGCCCCTACGGCGCCCTCGGCCCGGCGGACGCCAACGGCATCCTGCTGCCCGCCGGGTTCACCAGCCGGGTCGTCGCCCGCTCGGGCCAGACCGTGCCCGGCACCTCGTACACCTGGCACAGCGCCCCCGACGGCGGCGCCTGTTTCGCCGACGGGACCGGCTGGATCTACGTGTCCAACTCGGAGATCAACCCGAGCGGCGGCGCGAGCGCGGTGCGGTTCGGATCGACGGGCGCGGTCACCGGCGCGTACCGCATCCTGTCCGGCACCCGGCAGAACTGCGCGGGCGGCAAGACCCCGTGGAACACCTGGCTCTCCTGCGAGGAGGTCAGCCTCGGATACGTCTACGAGACCGACCCGTACGGCGTGAACGCGGCCGTCCGCCGGGCCGCCATGGGCCGGTTCAAGCACGAGGCCGCCGCCGCCGACCCGGTCCGCAAGGTCGTCTACCTGACCGAGGACGAGACCAGCGGCTGCTTCTACCGCTTCATCCCCACCACCTGGGGCGACCTCTCCTCCGGCACCCTCCAGGTGATGGTCGCGGGCACCGCCTCCTCCGGCTCCTTCAGCTGGCAGAACGTGCCGGACCCGGACGGCTCGCCGACCGTGACCCGCAGCCAGGTCTCCGGTGCGAAGAAGTTCAACGGCGGCGAGGGCTGCCACTACGCCAACGACACCGTCTGGTTCACCACCAAGGGCGACAACCGCCTCTGGCAGCTCAACCTCACCACCAACACCTACGAGCTGGCATACGACGACTCGCTCGTCCCCAGCGGCGCCGCCCCGCTCACCGGTGTCGACAACGTGACGGGCTCCTCCTCCGGCGACCTGTTCATCGCCGAGGACGGCGGCAACATGGAGATCTGCGTGATCACCCCGGACGACGTCGTCGCCCCGTTCCTGCGGATCACCGGCCAGTCCTCCTCCGAGATCACCGGCCCGGCCTTCTCCCCCGACGGCAGGCGCCTGTACTTCTCCAGCCAGCGGGGCACCAGCGGCAGCTCCTCCGGCGGCATCACCTACGAGGTGACGGGCCCGTTCCGCGCGTGACCCGCGCGCGGTGACAGGCCCCGGGGCGGCTACGAGATGACAGCCCCGTTCCGCGCGTAGCACCGCAGGTCCACCGTCCGTTGGGCGCCGCCGAGCAGGGCGGCGCCCAACGGCGTCAGCGTGTGCAGGACCGCGTTCCCGTGGCGCAGGGTCGCGATGAGCCCGGCCTCCCGCAGGACGCCCGCGTGCTGGCTCGCGGAGGCGAGCGACACCCCGGCCCGGCGGGCCAGCTCGCTCGTCGTACCGCCGTCGCCGATCGCGTGCAGGACCGCCGAGCGGGTCTGGCCGACCAGCTTGGCCAGCGAGGAGCCGCCGGGCGCGCGCACGGTCGGCGCCTCGCCATGGGTGACGGGGTAGACGAGGACCGGCGGCAGCGCGGGGTCGCGCAGCACGACGGGGGTCCCCCGGCAGAAGTACGAGGGCTGCAGCAGCAGTCCCCGCCCGTCCAGGTGGACGTCCCGGTCGACCGGGTAGTCGGCCTCCAGGACGGGCGCGCGCCAGCGCAGCATCGGCGGCAGCGAGGCGAGGAGTTCGTCGGCGCCGCCGTCCAGGAGCGCGCGGCCGCGGCGGGCCCGGTCGGCCTCGACGCGGGCCCGGATGTGCGGCCAGTACGGCTCGACGGCGGCCCGGTGGTAGCTCCGCAGCGCCCCCACGAGCCGGTCGAAGGGCGCCGCGCCGCCGTCGGCGAGGGCGCGCAGCGAATGGGGCACGGTCCGCCCGCCGGAGCGGTCGGCGGCCAACAGGGAGAGCTCGCCGCGGAGCCGGCCGGAGTCGGTCGCGCGGATCGCCTGGAGGCCCTCGTCGAGCCCGTGGACGCCCTCGGCGGGCGTCAGGAAGTCGGGAAAATAGCCGCGGCTGGGGACCAGCGCCGCGAGGAGCCGGGTCTCACCGCCGAGCCGCATCCGGGTTTCGGATCGCCATTCTCCGAAGACGACGGGGCCGCGCCGGTCCCTTAAACGGTGAAAGCTGAGAATCGTTTCCCACAGAACGTCAGGCCTGGCGGCCGTCCGCACCCCCGCCAAGTCGTTTCCGGTGAAATGAATCCGCAGCATGACGTCCCCACCTGTGCACTCGCAACCACCCCCGACGACGAGTATGCACAGCATCACTGCACGTTACCAGGGTGTTTCAGCCACAGTTGAAAAGCATCGCGGCAATCGGGGCGGAACCGAAAAGCTGTACGGGTCGGGCAGGAAACCTTCAGGACCGAGGTGACGTGGTGAAGACCGTGGGGGGCTTTGCCCGTCCGGCGGCGGTCGGCGAGGTTGCGGCTCACCTGCCCGGCATCGGTAAAGGGCGCGGCCTCCGGGTGGGGATCCGGGGGTCGCGCCCGCTCCATTCTTTGCGGCGGGACCTTTGCGGAGTAGCCGCCGCGTAGCCCTCGACTAGCCTCCGACTAGCCCCCGAGTGGCGAAGAAGTTCAATGGCCAATAATTCAATCAGGCGCAATTGAACAACTCCTCACATCCGCTCAACAAACAAACGACGGGACGGACACCTCCGCACAAAGGTGTCCGTCCCGTCTCTGTGATTCCGGGCCCGCCGCCCGCCGGTGAGGGTGGTGAGGTGACCGGCGGCGGCCCCGGTGGTACCGGAGCGGTCCGTGGATCCCCGCTGCTGAACGGGGGTTCAGGAGGGCCCGACCGCCACTCCTGACCCCCCGTTCAGCAGGACTCAGCGGCTGTCGCTGCCCTTCGACTCGGCCGCCGCGCGGCCGGCCTCCAGACGCGCCACCGGGATCCGGAAGGGCGAGCAGGACACGTAGTCCAGACCGACCTCGTGGAAGAAGTGCACCGACTCCGGGTCACCGCCGTGCTCGCCGCAGACACCGAGCTTGATGTCGGGCCGGGTGGCCCGGCCGGCCTCCACGGCGCTGCGCACGAGCGCCCCGACACCGTCCTTGTCGATGGTCTCGAACGGGCTGACGCCGAAGATGCCCTTCTCCAGGTACGCGGTGAAGAACGAGGCCTCCACGTCGTCGCGGGAGAAGCCCCACACCGTCTGCGTCAGGTCGTTGGTGCCGAAGGAGAAGAACTCCGCGGCCTCGGCGATCTGACCGGCGGTCACGGCGGCGCGCGGCAGCTCGATCATGGTGCCGAGCGCGAGCTTGAGCTCGACGCCGGTGCGGGCCTGGACCTCGGCGATGACCTGCTCGGCCTCCTCGCGGACGATCTCCAGCTCCTGGACGGTGCCGACGAGCGGGATCATGATCTCGACGCGCGGGTCGCCCTTGGCGTCGATGCGCTGGGCCGCGGCCTCGGCGATCGCCCGGACCTGCATGGTGAAGAGGCCGGGGATGACCAGGCCGAGACGGACACCGCGCAGACCCAGCATCGGGTTCTGCTCGTGCAGCCGGTGCACGGCCTGGAGCAGGCGCAGGTCGTTCTCGTGCGGCTCCTTGCGGGACTCGGCGAGGGCCACGCGCACCGAGAGCTCGGTGATGTCGGGCAGGAACTCGTGCAGCGGCGGGTCGAGCAGCCGGACCGTGACGGGCAGCCCGTCCATGGCCTCGAAGAGCTCGACGAAGTCGGTCTTCTGCAGCGGCAGCAGGGCTTCCAGGGCCTCGTCGCGCTCGGCGTCCGTGTCGGCCAGGATCAGCCGCTCGACGAACTGGCGGCGCTCGCCGAGGAACATGTGCTCGGTGCGGCAGAGGCCGATGCCCTGGGCGCCGAAGCGGCGGGCGCGGTTGGCGTCCTCGGCGTTGTCGGCGTTGGCGCGGACGCGCAGCCGGCGGACGCGGTCCGCGTAGGCCATGATCCGGTGCACGGCCTGGACCAGCTCGTCGGCGTCGTCGGCGCCGGCGTGCATGCGGCCCTCGAAGTACTCGACGACCGGGGACGGTACGACGGGTACCTCACCGAGGTAGACCTTGCCGGTGGAGCCGTCGATGGAGACGACGTCGCCCTCCTCGACGACCTGGCCGTCGGCCGTGGTCATCCGGCGGCGCTTGGTGTCGACCTCCAGCTCCTCGGCGCCGCAGACACAGGTCTTGCCCATGCCGCGGGCGACGACGGCGGCGTGCGAGGTCTTGCCGCCGCGGGAGGTGAGGATGCCCTCGGCGGCGATCATGCCGTCCAGGTCGTCCGGGTTGGTCTCGCGGCGGATCAGGATGACCTTCTCGCCGGACCGGGACCACTTGACGGCGGTGTACGAGTCGAAGACGGCCTTGCCGACGGCGGCGCCCGGGGAGGCGGCGATGCCGCGCCCGATCTGCTCGACCTTGGCGTCCTCGTCGAACTTGGGGAACATCAGCTGGGCGAGCTGCGCGCCGGTGACGCGCTGGAGCGCCTCGGCCTCGTCGATCAGGCCCTGGTCCACGAGCTGGGTGGCGATGCGGAAGGCGGCACCGGCGGTGCGCTTGCCGACGCGGGTCTGGAGCATCCAGAGCTGACCGCGCTCGATGGTGAACTCGATGTCGCAGAGATCCTTGTAGTGGGTCTCCAGCGTGTTCATGATGTCCATGAGCTGGTCGTACGACGTCTTGTCGATCGACTCGAGGTCGGCCAGCGGCACGGTGTTGCGGATGCCGGCGACGACGTCCTCGCCCTGCGCGTTCTGCAGGTAGTCGCCGTAGACGCCCTCGTGGCCGGAGGCGGGGTCGCGGGTGAAGGCGACACCGGTGCCGGAGTCGGGGCCGAGGTTGCCGAAGACCATCGAGCAGACGTTGACGGCGGTGCCGAGGTCGCCCGGGATGCGCTCCTGGCGGCGGTACAGCTTCGCGCGGTCGGTGTTCCAGGAGTTGAAGACGGCCTCGATGGCGAGGTCCATCTGCTCCCGCGGGTCCTGGGGGAAGTCGCGGCCGGTCTCGGCCTTCACGATCTTCTTGAAGTGCTCGACGACCTTCTTCAGGTCGGCGGCGTCGAGGTCGGTGTCGCTGGCGACCTTCTTCGCGGTCTTCGCCTCGTCCAGCGCGTCCTCGAAGAGCTCGCCGTCGACGCCGAGGACGGTCTTGCCGAACATCTGGATGAGACGGCGGTACGAGTCCCAGGCGAAGCGCTCGTTGTCGGCCTGGCGGGCGAGGCCGGCGACGGACTCGTCGGAGAGGCCGATGTTGAGGACGGTGTCCATCATGCCCGGCATGGAGAACTTGGCCCCGGAGCGCACGGAGACCAGCAGCGGGTCGTCGGCCTGGCCGAGCTTCTTGCCCATCTTCTGCTCGAGGGCGTCGAGGTGGGCGGTCACCTCGTCGCGGAGCTCGACCGGCTCCGAGCCACTCTCGAGGTAGACCTTGCACGCCTCGGTGGTGATCGTGAACCCGGGGGGGACCGGCAGACCGAGGTTGGTCATCTCGGCCAGGTTCGCGCCCTTGCCACCGAGCAGGTCCTTCAGGTCCCTGTTGCCCTCGGTGAAGTCGTACACGAACTTCTGATCATTGTTTTCCGACACGGGTCCCGACTCCTCGATGACTCGGTTGGCTGCCCTGACGGCGAGGAACATACCCAGATCGAAGGCTTCTGGGGAGGTACGCCTAGCGGTCACGTGGCCTTAACCACCCGTCCGCCAGCACTTCGAAAGTAACCAGCAAGTAGCCGCCGCTTTCAGGCCCCGAAGCCGCCATGACCCAAAGCAGAGAGAACTCGCTCACATGAGCGCACATCGAAGCACTTGCGTTCAACTCTTGAACGCAAAAAGGGTGGCACCCCGTGCCACCCTTCAGGCGATGCAGCCGCCCGTAACCTGCTCATCTGAGCACCACCCCCCTCAAGGGTGGCGAGGATCACTCCTTCGGAACGGCCGGATCAGGGCCGAATCTCAGCCGCCGGACGTGTCCAGCTCGGCGTCCTCGCTCACGCCGGAGCAGTCGTAGGGGTCCTTCAACCAGCCGTCCGGCAGGACAACTCGGTTGTTTCCGGACGTACGACCCCGAGGACCGTCGGCACCCACCGGCCACGGCTGGTCCAGGTCCAGCTCGCTCAACTGAGCGCTCAGTTCGTCCAGGGACGAGGTGATCGCCAGCTTCTTGCGCATCTCGGAGCCCACCGAGAAGCCCTTCAGGTACCAGGCCACGTGCTTGCGGAAGTCGATGACACCGCGTGCCTCGTCGCCGAGCCACTCGCCGAGCAGCCGCGCGTGCCGCACCATCGCGTCCGCGACCTCCCGCAGCCCGGGCTGCGCGTACCCGCCGCCCGTGCCCTCGAAGGCCGCCACCAGGTCCGCGAAGAGCCACGGGCGACCGAGACAGCCACGGCCGACGACCACGCCGTCGCAGCCCGTCTCCCGCATCATCCGCAGCGCGTCGTCGGCGGACCAGATGTCGCCGTTGCCGAGCACCGGGATCTCCGGCACGTGCTCCTTGAGCCGCGCGATCGCGTCCCAGTCCGCCGTGCCGCCGTAGTGCTGGGCCGCCGTCCGCCCGTGCAGGGCGATCGCCGTCACGCCCTCCTCCACCGCGATCCGGCCCGCGTCGAGGAAGGTGATGTGGTCGTCGTCGATGCCCTTGCGCATCTTCATCGTGACCGGCAGGTCGCCCGCGTTGGTCACGGCCTCGTGGAGGATCGCGCGCAGCAGCGGCCGCTTGTAGGGCAGGGCCGAGCCGCCGCCCTTCCGGGTCACCTTGGGCACCGGGCAGCCGAAGTTCAGGTCGATGTGGTCGGCGAGGTCCTCGTCGACGATCATCCGCACGGCCTTGCCGACCGTCACCGGGTCCACGCCGTACAGCTGGATGGAGCGCGGCTGCTCGGTCGCGTCGAAGCGGATGAGCTGCATCGTCTTCTCGTTGCGCTCGACCAGGGCGCGCGTCGTGATCATCTCGCTCACGAACAGTCCCTTGCCGCCGCTGAACTCACGGCAGAGGGTACGGAAGGGGGCGTTGGTGATGCCGGCCATCGGGGCGAGCACCACCGGCGGCTGCACGATGTGCGGCCCGATGGCGAGGGGGGAGAACGCGGTCATTGAGCCATTGTCGCGCACTGCGCCGGTCATTAGTTAGCCGTACTATCCGAACATGCCGGAGCTCACACCCGCGCAGCTCCCCCGGAGCCGACAGCTCGTCGTCCTGGCGATCTGCTGCATGAGTCTGCTGATCGTCAGCCTCGACAACACCGCGCTCAACGTCGCCCTGCCCTCCCTGCGGCGCGACCTGGGCGCCTCCGTCTCCGGACTGCAGTGGGTCATCGACGCGTACACCCTCGTCCTGGCCTCGCTGCTCATGCTCTCCGGCTCCACCGCCGACCGCGTCGGCCGCCGCAAGGTCTTTGTGACCGGCCTCGTCGTCTTCGCGCTCGGCTCGCTGCTCTGCTCGCTCGCCCCGAGCCTGGAGGCGCTGATCGCCTTCCGCGCGGTGCAGGCCGTGGGCGGCTCCATGCTGAACCCGGTCGCCATGTCGATCATCACCAACACCTTCACCGAACCGGCGGCACGCGCGCGTGCCATCGGCGTCTGGGGCGGCGTCGTCGGGATCTCCATGGCCCTGGGTCCGCTGGTGGGCGGGCTGCTCGTCGAGTCCGTCGGCTGGCGGGCGATCTTCTGGGTCAACCTGCCGGTCGCCCTGACCGCCCTGCTGCTCACCCTGCGGTACGTCCCGGAGTCCCGGGCGCCCAGGCCCCGCCGCCCCGACCCGGTCGGACAGCTGCTCGTGGCGGCGCTCCTCGGCTCCCTCACGTACGCGATCATCGAGACCGACCCGCTCTTCGCCGGGATCGCCGCCGCGGCCCTCGCCGGACTCCTGTGGTACGAGCCGAGGCGCCGCGAGCCCCTGATCGACCTGCGGTTCTTCCGCAGCGCGCCGTTCAGCGGGGCGACCGTCGTCGCGATCTGCGCCTTCGCGGGCTTCGGCGGCTTCCTCTTCCTGAACACGCTGTACCTCCAGGAGGTGCGCGGCCTCTCCCCGCTGCGCGCGGGCCTCTACATGCTGCCGATGGCGGGCATGACCTTCGTCTTCGCCCCGCTGTCGGGGCGGCTCACCGGGGCGCGCGGGCCACGGGTGCCGCTGCTGCTCGCGGGCACGGCGATGGCGACGGGGGCGCTGCTCTTCGCCGCGTTCGGGGCGGAGACCCACGATCCGCTGCTCTTCGCCGGGTACGTGGTCTTCGGCATCGGCTTCGGCCTGGTCAACGCCCCCATCACCAACACCGCGGTCTCGGGCATGCCACGGGCGCAGGCCGGGGTGGCGGCGGCGGTGGCCTCGACGAGCCGCCAGGTGGGGCAGACGCTCGGGGTGGCGGTGGTCGGCACGGTGCTCGCGACGGGGGTGGGCGCCGGGATGTCCCCGGACGACTTCGTGGTGGCGGCGCGGCCCGGCTACTGGGTGGTGACGGCCTGCGGTCTCGCGGTCCTGACGGTCGGGGCGCTGACCAGCGGGAAGTGGGCCCGGCGCACGGCGGAACGGACGGCGGCCTGTCTGGCCACCGAGGCCGACCCGCGCCCGGCCCCGGAGAAGGGCCGGGGGCTGGGGCGGCGGTGAGGGGGCTCAGGAAGGGCGCCCGGGTCAGGCGGCGCTGAAGGACGCGCGGCTCAGGCGGCTGAGGGGGGGCCCTGGAAGGACGCCCGGGTCAGGCCGCGGTGAGGGCGGTGGCGGCCTCCGGGGCCGCCGCCTCTTCCCGTACGGCCAGTTCCAGGAGCCGTTCGAGCCCCGCCCGGGACGCCTCGTCCAGGGGGACGTACGTGCCGAGGCGCGGCCCGGCGGCCGGTCCGAGCCAGAGGTTGGTGTGGTCCAGGCGCAGGACACCGACGTGGGCGTTGCGGATGACCTTGGCGCGGCTGCCGAGGTCGGCGACGTCGTGCCGGGCCCAGAGCTCGCGGAACTCCGGGGAGGCGTCGTGGAGCCGCCGGACCAGCGCCTTCCAGGCGGGCTCGGCGAGGTGCTCGGCCATGGAGGCGCGGAGCTTGCCGACCATCGAGCGCAGGACCTCGGGGAGGTCGGTGAAGGCGGCGCGGAACTCCTCGTCGGTGAAGGCGAGCCAGAGGGTGTTGCGGTCCTCGCGGGGCAGCGCGTCCAGGTCGCGGTACAGCCGCCCGAAGGTGCGGTTGTAGGCGAGGAAGTCGTACCGGCTGTTCTGGATGCAGGCGGGGACGGGTTCCAGCTGGTGCAGCAGGGCGCGCAGGGCGGGGGTGACGGCCGGGCAGGTCGTCTCGGGGTGCGGGTCGCTCTGTCCGGCGAGGGCGAAGAGGTGGTTCCGCTCGGTCGGGTCGAGCAGCAGGGCGCCGGCGAGGGCGTCGAGGACCTGCGGGGAGACCTGGATGTCCCGCGCCTGCTCCAGCCAGGTGTACCAGGTGACGCCGACGGCGGAGAGGTGGGCGACCTCCTCGCGGCGCAGGCCGGGGGTGCGGCGGCGGCGCCCCCGGGGCAGGCCGACCTGCTCGGGGGTGATGCGCTCGCGCCGGCTGCGCAGGAAGGCGGCGAGTTCGTGTCGCCGCGTGCCGGGTTCGGCGGTCGTCATGGTCGTCACGCTCTCAGGGTGCGGGGCGGGACAGCCCGTTGCCAGGTGGTGTTTCTACCAGGATAAAGACACTCTGGTACCAGGCTGAGCGACGGCGGATCGTCGGTCGCGTGACTACGACCTCCCCCTCTCCCCGTTCCCCGCTCGCTCCTGCGGGCGGCGCTCCGCCCGTCGTCCACGGCCGGCCCGCGCTCGGGCGGCTCGGCCTGTTCACCGTCCTCCTCGGCGCCTCGCTGCCCCTGGTCGACTTCTCCATCGTCAACGTGGCCCTGCCGTCCATCGACCACGACCTGGCGGCGGGCCCCGCACTGCTCGAACTGATCGTCGCCGGGTACGGCCTGACGTACGCGGTGCTGCTGGTGCTCGGCGGGCGGCTCGGCGACCTGTTCGGGCGCCGTCGGCTCTTCCTCGCGGGCATGGCCGCCTTCGGTCTGACCTCGCTGGCGTGCGGGCTCGCCCCGGACGCCTGGACGCTGGTCGGGGCGCGCGGGGCGCAGGGCGCGGCGGCGGCGCTGATGCTGCCGCAGGTGCTCGCGACGATCCATGCCTCGACGGAGGGCCCCCGGCGGGCCAGGGCGCTCAGTCTGTACGGGGCGACCGCGGGGCTTTCCATGGTGGCCGGGCAGATCCTGGGCGGGGTGCTGGTCGCCGCCGACCTCTGGGGCCTCGGCTGGCGTGCGGTGTTCCTGGTGAACGTGCCGGTGGCGGTGGCGGGGCTGGTGCTCGCCATCCGTGAGGTGCCGGAGACCCGCTCGGAGCGGCCGGCGCCGGTGGACGTGCCGGGGACGCTGCTGCTGGGGCTCGCCCTGGTGACGCTGCTCGCGCCGCTGACCGAGGGCAGGGCGGCGGGGTGGCCGGTGTGGACGTGGGTGGCGCTGGCCGTGTTCCCGTTCGCGGCGGTGGCGTTCTGGCGGGTGGAGCGGCGGATCGAGCGGCGGGCGGACGCCGGCGGCGGCACGCCGCTGGTGCCGCCGAGCCTGCTCGGTCTGGTCTCGCTGCGGCGCGGGCTGGTGCTGCTGCTGCCGCTCTGCATGGGCTTCGGCGGCTTCATGTTCGTGATCGCGGTGGCGCTCCAGCAGGGCCTGGGCATGGGCGCGGTGGCCTCGGGCGCGGCGCTGGTGCCGATGGCGGTGGCGTTCTTCGGGGCCTCGCTGGCGGGTCCCCGGCTGGTGCGGCGGTGGGGGACGCGGGTGGTGACGGCCGGCGGCCTGGTCCAGGGCCTCGGCATCGGGCTGCTCGCGGTGACGGTCTGGCGGGCCTGGCCGGACCTTTCGGTGGTGCTGCTGCTGCCGGGCATGGCGATCGCGGGCCTGGGCCAGGGGCTCCAGCTGCCGGTGCTGTTCCGGGTGATCCTCTCGGAGGTGCCGGGGGAACGCGCGGGCGTGGGCAGCGGCGTCATGGTGACGACCCAGCAGTCCGCCCTGGCGCTGGGGGTCGCGACCCTGGGCTCCCTCTATCTGGGCCTGGCCGGCTCCGGCGGGGCGGCCGCCGGTACGGCGCTGACGGTGACGCTGCTGGCCCAACTGGCCATGGTGGCGGTGACGGTGGCGCTGTCGGTGCGGCTGCCGAGGTCGGCGGGGTAGGTGCCGCCGCCGGCCGGCGTCGGCTCGGCTCCCCTGGGGTGGGTTCGCCCCGCACCACTCGAAGGAATGACAGATATTGAAATCTGTCATCGGTCATGCCATGGTTGTGGTGTCACACCGATCCATCGCTTCCCGAACCCGAGGAGACCGCCATGACCACCACCGGGCGTCCCGTCCCCACCCGCCCGCTCGGCACCACCGGGCCGCGGGTCTCCGCCCTCGGCCTCGGCTGCATGGGCATGTCCGCGCTGTACGGTGAGGCCGACCGCGCCGAGTCGGTCGCGACGATCCACGCCGCCCTGGAGGCGGGGGTGACCCTGCTCGACACCGGCGACTTCTACGGGATGGGCCACAACGAACTACTGATCAACGAAGCCCTGCGCACGGCCCCAGCGGCCGCCCGCGAGCAGGCGCTGACCAGCGTGAAGTTCGGTGCGCTGCGCACGGTCGAGGGCGGCTTCACCGGGTACGACGGCCGGCCGGCCGCCGTGAAGAACTTCGCGGCGTACTCGCTCCAGCGCCTGGGCACCGACCACATCGACATCTACCGGATCGCCCGGGTCGACCCGGACGTGCCGATCGAGGAGACCGTCGGCGCCATCGCCGAGCTGGTCGAGGCGGGGCACGTGCGGCACATCGGGCTCTCCGAGGTCGGCGCGGACACCCTGCGCCGGGCGGCGGCCGTGGCGCCGATCTCGGACCTGCAGATCGAGTACTCGCTGATCTCCCGCTCCATCGAGGAGAAGATCCTCCCCACCGCCCGTGAGCTCGGCATAGGCGTCACGGCGTACGGGGTGCTGTCGCGCGGCCTGATCAGCGGCCACTTCACCCGGGACCGGGAGCTGGCGGCGAACGACTTCCGGGGCATGAGCCCGCGCTTCCAGGGCGAGAACCTCCAGCGGAACCTCGACCTGGTGGACCGGCTGCGGGCGCTGGCCGAGGCGAAGGGCGTGACGGTCGCGCAGACCGCGATCGCCTGGGTCCTGGCCCAGGCCGGGCGGCAGGGCGTGGACATCGTCCCGCTGATCGGCGCCCGCCGCCGCGACCGCCTCGCGGAGGCGCTCGGCGCCCTGGACATCACCCTGGACGCCGCCGACCTGGCCGCCATCGAGGAGGCCGTCCCGGCCGGCGCGGCCTCCGGCGACCGCTACCCCGCGTCGCAGATGGCCCACCTGGACAGCGAGCGCTGACCGGCGGCCCCCGGACGCCGATGACTGACAGGTAGTGTCATTCCATGGCCGCCACCGAGACCCTCACCGCCGAGCGCATCCTCGAAGCCACCGAGGAGGTGCTGCGGCGTTACGGTCCGGCGAAGGCGACCGTCGTGGACGTGGCGCGGGTGCTGGGCGTCAGCCATGGCAGCGTCTACCGGCACTTCCGCACCAAGGCGGCGCTGCGCGAGGCGGTGACCGAGCGGTGGCTGGAGCGCACGATCGTCGCGCTCGAGCCGTACGTGGAGGCGCCGGGCTCCGCCGACGAGCGGCTGACCGGCTGGCTGACCGCCCTGTTCGCCCTCAAGCGCCGCAAGGCGGGCGGGGACCCGGAGCTGATGGCCACCTTCCAGGTGCTGATCGGTGAGAACAGCGCGGTGGTCCACCGGCACGAGGACCATCTGGTGGAGCAGATCGCACGCATCGTGGAGGACGGCCACCGCGAGGGGGTGTTCGCCGCGCCGGAGCGGGACTACGCGACGACGGCCCGGGCGGTCTTCGACGCCACCGACCGCTTCCACGACCCGGCGCACGCCGCCGACTGGTCGACGACGGACATCGAGGACGCGTTCGCGGCGGTCATCTCCCTGACGCAGCGCGCGCTGCGGGCCTGACCCGCACGCTCCTTTTGAAGATCATTTGGCTCGGATTTTCCCCTTCCCTGTCCGGATGCCGACTAGCGTTCCCCCGCACCGCGACCGAGACGCCTCCAGGGGGAAACCATGTCCGCGCACGAGCGGCCACCGGCCGCACCGGCCACCACGACCGACGGGCGGCCGGGACCGCCGCCCCGCTCCGGGGGCGCCTCGGCCGCCGGCTGGGTCCTGACCATCGGGCTCAACGTCGTCGCGCCGATCCTCACGTACAACATCCTGACCGAGGACCACGGTTGGTCCGAGTTCACCGCCCTGCTCGCCGGCAGCGCCTGGCCCGTCCTGGACAGCGCGATCATGGTCGCCTGGCGGCGCAAGGTCGACGAGTTCGCCGTCGTCACCCTGGTGTTCCTGGTGATCACGGCGCTCGTCTCGCTGATCGGCGCGCACACCGCGCGGGCGCTGCTGGTCAAGGACTCGGGGGTGACGGGCCTGTTCGGGCTGCTCTGCCTGGCCACCCTGCTCGCGCCGCGACCGCTGATGTTCTACTTCGGCCGCAAGTTCGCCACCGACGGCACCCCGGCGAGCACCGCCTGGTGGAACGGCATGTGGCAGTACGAGGGCTTCCGCTCCACCATGCGCACGATGACGCTGGTGTGGGGCGTGGCGTACGTGGCCGAGGCGCTGGTGCGGGTGGGGCTCGCCTTCACCCTGAGCACCTCGACCATGGTGACGCTCAGCCCGCTCATGATCTACGGCGTGCTCGGCGCGCTCGGGGTGTGGACGGCCTGGTTCGGCAAGCGCCGGGCCGCCGAGGGTGAGCGGCGCCAGGCTGAGGCCGAGGCCGAGGCGGCCGCGCGGGCGGCCCGACCGGGCCCGACCCCGGCCTGATCCTCGGCCTGATCCCAGCCCGCCCCCCGGCCTGGCCCCGGCCCGGCCCGGCAAAGGGAGAGCCCCCCGGTTCCTGACGGAACCGGGGGGCTCTCCCGTAAGCGACCGGAGGTCAGCAGCCGAGCAGGCGGCTGCCCAGGTAGCTCTGGATCTGGTCGAGGGAGACGCGCTCCTGCTTCATGGTGTCGCGCTCGCGCACGGTCACCGCGTTGTCGTCGAGGGTGTCGAAGTCGACGGTGACGCAGTACGGCGTGCCGATCTCGTCCTGACGGCGGTAGCGGCGGCCGATGGCGCCGGCGTCGTCGAACTCGATGTTCCAGTTCTGCCGCAGGTCCGCCGCGAGGCCCTTGGCCTTCGGGGAGAGCTGCGGGTTGCGGGACAGCGGCAGGACGGCGACCTTGACCGGGGCCAGACGGTGGTCGAGGCGCAGCACGGTGCGCTTCTCCATGACGCCCTTGGCGTTCGGCGCCTCGTCCTCGATGTACGCGTCGAGCAGGAAGGCGAGCATCGCGCGGCCGACACCGGCCGCGGGCTCGATGACGTACGGCGTGTAGCGCTCGCCCGACTCCTGCTCCAGGAAGGACAGGTTGGCGCCGGAGGCCTTGGCGTGGGCGCTCAGGTCGTAGTCGGTGCGGTTGGCGACGCCCTCGAGCTCACCCCACTCGCTGCCGCCGAACGAGAAGCGGTACTCGATGTCGGCGGTGCGCTTCGAGTAGTGGGAGAGCTTCTCCTTCGGGTGCTCGAACCAGCGCATGTTCTCCTCGCGGAGACCCAGGCCGGTGTACCAGTTCCAGCGCTGCTCCATCCAGTACTCCTGCCACTGCTCGTCCTCGCCCGGCTTGACGAAGAACTCCATCTCCATCTGCTCGAACTCGCGCGTGCGGAAGATGAAGTTGCCCGGAGTGATCTCGTTCCGGAAGGACTTGCCCATCTGCGCGATGCCGAACGGGGGCTTCTTGCGCGAGGTGGTCTGCACCTGGGCGAAGTTGGTGAAGATGCCCTGGGCCGTCTCGGGGCGCAGGTAGGCGACGGAGCCGCTGTCCTGGGTCGGGCCGAGGTGGGTGGAGAGCAGGCCGGAGAACTGCTTGGGCTCCGTGAAGGTGCCCTTGTTGCCGCAGTTGGGGCAGTTGAGGTCGGTGAGGCTCTCGGGGAGACGGCCGTGCTTCTCCTCGTACGCCTCCTCCAGGTGGTCGGCGCGGTAGCGCTTGTGGCAGGAGGTGCACTCGGTCAGCGGGTCGGTGAAGGTCGCGACGTGGCCGGAGGCCTCCCAGACCTCGGTGGCCAGGATGACCGACGAGTCGATACCGACGACGTCCTCGCGCGCGGTGACCATGTAACGCCACCACTGACGCTTCAGGTTCTCCTTGAGTTCGACACCCAGCGGTCCGTAGTCCCAGGCGGCGCGCTGGCCGCCGTAGATCTCACTGCACGGGTAGACGAAGCCACGGCGCTTGCTCAGGCTGACGATGGTGTCGATCTTGTCGGCGGCCACGGTGCTCTCTTCATTACGACGACGAAGTGCGAATGCCTCAGGTTACCGGCGCCCGCACCCCCCGTATCAAATCGGTTCGGTGGTCGGGCCCGGGCGGGGGCCCCGTGGGCGGGACCACACGTACGACAATTGACAATCGTTTCCAGTTTTGTTGAAAATGAGTGTCATGAACGTACGTCGCCTGATACCCGCCACCGCCCTCGCCGGAGCCGTCACGCTCGGCGTCGTCACCCTCTCCGCCTGCGCCGGAACCTCCGACGCGGCCGACAAGGGCAGCGGCGGCAAGCTGGACGTGGTGGCGTCGTTCTACCCCATGCAGTACCTGGCCGAGCAGATAGGCGGCGACCACGTCGCCGTCGACACGCTCACCAAGCCCGGCGTCGAACCCCACGACCTGGAGCTCAAGCCGAAGCAGATCGGCGAGCTCGGCGAGGCCGACGTCGTCCTCTACCTCAAGGGCATCCAGCCCGCCGTCGACGACGCGATCGCCCAGGCCGGCGTCAAGCACACCGTCGACGCCGCCACCCTCACGAAGCTCGAGGCGCACGGTACCGAGGTCGGCCACGAGGGCCACGACCACGCCGAGGGCGAGCACGGCGCCGATGAGGCCGGCCACGACCACGGCTCCGAGGCCGGCGCCGACCCCCACATCTGGCTCGACCCCGTGAAGTACGCCGAGGTCGCCAAGGGCGTCGGCGCCGCCCTGGAGAAGGCCGACCCGGCCCACGCCGCCGACTACAAGAAGAACACCGACGCGCTCGTCAAGAAGCTCGACGGCCTGAACACCGCCTTCGTGAACGGCCTGAAGAACACCACCACGAAGACCTTCATCACCACCCACTCCGCCTTCGGCTACCTCGCCGAGCGCTACGGCCTGGACCAGGAGGGCATCTCCGGCATCGACCCCGAGTCCGAGCCGAGCCCCGCCCGGATCAAGGAACTCCAGGACATCGCGAAGAAGGACAAGGTCAGCACCGTCTTCTTCGAGACCCTCGCCAGCGACAAGACGGCGAAGACCCTCGCGGGCGACGCCGGTCTGAAGACCGACGTGCTCGATCCGCTGGAGGGAATCACGGACGCGTCCAAGGGCGATGACTACATCGAGGTCATGCGCTCCAACCTCGCCGCGCTGCAGAAGGCCCTCGGCGCCAAGTGATCACCGCACAGCAGGAGGTACGAGCCATGGCAGCCCCGGAACCCGTCATTTCCGTCCGCGGGGCCACGGCGGCCCTCGGCGCCCGGCCCGTCCTCCGCGGCGTCGACCTCACCGTCCACCGCGGCGAGGTCGTCGCCCTGCTCGGCGCGAACGGCTCCGGCAAGTCGACCGCCGTCCGCTCCGTCATCGGCCAGGTGCCGCTGACCGGCGGCGCGATCGAGCTGTTCGGCACCGAGCGGAAGCGTTTCCGCGACTGGGCCCGGGTCGGTTACGTGCCCCAGCGCACCACCGCGGCGAGCGGCGTCCCCGCCACCATCCGCGAGGTCGTCTCCTCCGGCCGGCTGGCCCGACGCCCGTTCGGCTGGCTGACGAGGAACGACAAGGCCGCCGTCGAGCGGGCCATCCGGCTCGTCGGGCTCGCCGACCGCGCCGACGACTCCGTCTCCGCGCTCTCCGGCGGCCAGCACCAGCGGGTCCTGATCGCCCGCGCGCTCGCCTCCGAGCCCGAACTCCTGATCATGGACGAGCCGATGGCCGGGGTCGACCTGGCGAGCCAGGAGATCCTGGCCGCCACCCTCCGCGAGCAGGTCGCGAGCGGCACCTCCGTCCTCCTCGTGCTGCACGAGCTGGGCCCGCTGGAGCCGCTCATCGACCGGGCGGTGGTGCTCCGCGACGGCTGTGTCGTGCACGACGGCCCGCCGCCGGAGGCCCTCGGCCAGCACGCCCTGCCGGGCCACGACCACGTCCATCCGCATGCGGCCGGTGAGCCGCTCCGTACGGGTCTGCTGACCTGAGGAAGCTGACCTGACCATGGAATTCCTCCAGCTCGCCTTCATGCAGCGCGCGCTCCTCGCGGCCGTGCTCGTCGGCATCACCGCGCCCGCCGTCGGCATCTACCTCGTCCAGCGCCGCCAGGCGCTGATGGGCGACGGCATCGGGCACGTCGCCATGACCGGTGTCGGCCTCGGCTTCCTGCTGAACTCCAGCCCGGTCTGGATGGCGACCCTGGTCGCCGTCGCCGGCTCGGTCGCGATGGAGCTCATCAGGGCGTACGGCAAGACCCGCGGCGACCTCGCGCTCGCGCTGCTCTTCTACGGCGGCATGGCGGGCGGCGTCCTGCTGATCAACCTCTCGCCGACCGGCTCCAACGCCAACCTCAGCTCGTACCTGTTCGGCTCGCTCTCCACGGTCTCCACCGAGGACATCACCGCGATCGGGATCCTCGCCGCCTTCGTGATCCTGGTCACCGTCGGGCTGCGCCGGCAGCTCTTCGCGGTCAGCCAGGACGAGGAGTTCGCCCGCGTCACCGGCCTTCCGGTGCGCGCCCTGAACCTGCTGATCGCGGTCACGGCCGCGGTCACCGTCACGGTCGCCATGCGGGTCGTCGGCCTGCTGCTCGTCAGCGCGCTCATGGTGGTGCCGGTGGCGGCGGCCCAGCAGCTGTCGAAGTCCTTCCGCGCGACCTTCGTCCTCGCCGTGGTGACGGGCATCACGGTCACCCTGGCGGGCACGGTCACCTCGTACTACCAGGACGTGCCGCCCGGCGCGACGATCGTGCTGTACGCGATCGGCGTCTTCGTGCTGCTCACCCTGCTCGCCACGCCGCTCGCCAAACGGCGGGCGCGGGCGGCCGAGGCGGACGCGGAGAGCTGTGACGCACCGGTTCCGGCCACCCGGCGGCCCGCGGACGACGTGAAGGTCTGATCGGGACCGGGCCCGGCGGCCCGGGGGGCTGGCAGAATGGCGGGGGCAGACAAGGAATTCAAGGAGGCCCCCGTGGTGACGGCAGGACCCCCCGTACGAGGCCGCTCCACCAAGCAGCGGGCCGCCGTGTCGGCGGCGCTGAACGAGGTGGACGAGTTCCGCAGCGCCCAGGAGCTGCACGACATGCTCAAGCACCGCGGCGACTCGGTCGGCCTCACCACCGTCTACCGCACGCTGCAGTCCCTGGCGGACGCGGGCGAGGTCGACGCGCTGCGCACCAGCGAGGGCGAGACGGTGTACCGCCGCTGCTCGACCGGCGACCACCACCACCATCTGGTGTGCCGGGTCTGCGGCAAGGCCGTGGAGGTGGAGGGCCCGATGGTGGAGCAGTGGGCCGAGACGATCGCCTCGGAGCACGGCTTCGTGAACGTGGCGCACACCGTGGAGATCTTCGGCACCTGCGCGGAGTGCGCCGGGAAGTGACCTCCGCGCGGTGACCTGACATACGTGAAGGCCCGTACCCGTCCCGGGGTACGGGCCTTCACGCGCGCCTGTCACACCCCGCGGGCGTTCAGGCCTTGTCGAGGACGGCCAGGTCGGCCGGGTCGACGCCGCCGAAGCGGCGGTCGCGCTGGGCGAACTCGACGCAGGCCCGCCACAGGTCGCGGCGGTCGAAGTCGGGCCACAGCACGTCCTGGAAGACCATCTCGGCGTACGCGCTCTGCCAGATCAGGTAGTTGGAGGTGCGCTGCTCGCCGCTGGGCCGCAGGAACAGGTCCACGTCCGGCATGTCCGGGTAGTAGAGGTACTTCTGGATGGTCTTCTCGGTGATCTTCGCCGGGTCGAGCCGGCCCGCCCGCACGTCCTCAGCGAGCGCCTGCGCCGCGTCGGTGAGCTCCGCGCGGCCGCCGTAGTTCATGCAGAAGTACAGGGTGAGCTTGGTGTTGTCCTTGGTCTGCTCCTGCGCGACCTGGAGCTCCTTGGCCACCGACTTCCACAGCTTGGGCATCCGGCCGACCCAGCGCACCCGCACGCCGAGGGAGTCGAGCTGGTCGCGGGACTTGCGGATGAAGTCGCGGTTGAAGTTCATCAGGAAGCGCACCTCCTCGGGGGAGCGCTTCCAGTTCTCGGTGGAGAAGGCGTACAGCGAGATCGAGCCCACGCCCATCTCGATCGCGCCCTGGAGCACGTCGAGGACCTGCTCGGCGCCGACCTTGTGGCCCTCGGTGCGGGGCAGGCCGCGCTCCTTGGCCCAGCGGCCGTTGCCGTCCATGACGATCGCGACGTGCTCCGGGACGAGCTCGGACTGGAGCTTCGGCGGCCGGGCGCCGGAGGGGTGCGGCTCGGGGGTGGTGTACTCCCGGCGCTGGCGACCGAGCAGTCGTGCGATGGCCATGGGTGGTCTCTCCTAGCTCTTTTCCACATACCGCAGGGAGCGCAGGCCGCGCTCCAGGTGCCAGTGCAGATAGGCGGACACGAGTCCGCCGCCCTCCCTGACGTGACGCGGCTCGCACGCGTCCGCCGTCGCCCAGTCGCCGGTGAGCAGCGCGCTGAGCAGGCCGATGGCCTCCGGAGAGGGTACGACGCTTCCGGGCACCCGGCAGTCGCCGCATATGACACCGCCCGCCGCGACCGAAAAGAACCGGTTCGGCCCGTGAATGCCACATTTGGCACAGTCCTCGAAGCTCGGCGCGTAGCCGTTCACGGCGAGCGAGCGGAGGAGGAAGGCGTCGAGGATCAGATGGGGGGCGTGCTCGCCCCGCGCGAGGGTCCGCAGGCCGCCGACGAGCAGCAGGTACTGCTGCACGGCGGGCTCGCCCTCGTGGTCGGTGAACCGTTCCGCCGTCTCCAGCATGGCGGTGCCGGCGGTGTAGCGGGCGTAGTCGGTGACGATCCCGCCGCCGTACGGGGCGATGGTCTCGCTCTGGGTGCAGAGCGGCAGCCCGCGTCCGACCAGCTCACTCCCCCGGGCGAAGAACTGCACGTCCACGTGCGAGAACGGTTCGAGCCGCGCCCCGAACTTCGACTTCGTCCGGCGCACTCCGCGCGCCACGGCGCGGACCCGGCCGTGGCCGCGGGTGAGGAGCGTGATGATGCGGTCCGCTTCACCCAGCTTCTGGGTGCGCAGCACGATGCCGTCGTCGCGGAACAGACTCATGCGCCCATTCTCGCGTACGCGGCCCGGAGGTCCGAACGCCTCGGTCGCACGGCCGCCCCCTCTCCCGAGGGGGCCGTGGTGTCGTGCGCCGTCAGGGGACCTCGCCGCGGCTCCGCGCGTTCACGTGCGCCGTGGCCGCGCTCAGCCGCTCGGCCGAGGTGGCCTCCCGCACCCCGTCGGGCTCCACGTCCCATTCCCTTCCGCCGCCGAGCGGCCGGATCTGGACGTAGGGCCCCTCGTGGCCCATCACCCTCCCGACGCGGCCGGTGCGGATCTCGACGACGTACGACCCGATGGGCAGTGTCATGACCTGTCCTCCTCCCCAGGCGGGACGGCGGCGGCGAGGAGCCGTGCCGTTTCCGCCGTGCGGCGTCCCCATGCGACGAACGGCCCCGGAGGATCGACGGCGAGGGCGACGGAGGAGCGCTTCGCGCAATTCCGTCACTGCCTCTCGTGCGGCTTCGATGGCCCCCGTGGTCGTCTTCATGATGTCTTCCTTCACCAACGTATGCCTTTCTGAATCCATTTCCCGCTTCGCCTCACCAGGGTGAGGCGGGATCCGTAGAATCGGCAGACGCGCAGGTCGTGCAACTGCGCTGTGGGCTTGGTGAGTTAGTCATGACCGAAGAGGCACTCAAGTTCGAAATGCGCGACGGACCGGGCCGGCGCATCGAAAACCCGCGGTGTCGTCGCACACCCGTGGAGAGAAATCAGCGGAAAGCCGCGCTCCCCACCGCTTTCCCGGAGAAGGCCTTTCCATGCCTTTCGGGTCAGGCCGGGACCGAGCGGTAGACGCCGACCTCGTTGACGTAGGCCACCTGGGGCGGCTGGGTGCAGATCGCGTTCAGGGCCGCCCGGTAGCGCTGGAACGAGGCCAGTCGGTGGTGCGGGGCGGCGACCGGGTCGCCCTCGGTCTCGATGAGGGCGACGAAGCTGGCCGTGCCGTCGAGCTGGAAGGTCTCGTACGTGAGACCGTCCGGGCGGCTCTCCTCCAGGTCCTTGTAGACCGCGTCGAGCAGCTCCACGCTCTGGTCGACGAGCTCGGGCTTGACCGAGTACCAGATCATCACGCGCATGACGTCCTCTTCCTACCGCTAGCTTGCCACGTCCTATTTCACTGGACAGTCTGTATTTCGGCGGACAAGGCGTCAAGTGAATGCGAGCCCGTACCCTCGGGGGAGGTGGACTCCAGCGTTCCCTTTGGGAAGTCATAAGTTCGTCTTATGGGTCCATAGACCGGGGGCGGGTACCACTCCGCGCGAGGCGTTATTTAGGGTGACCTAAGTGTCGGCGGCTCCGCCGCCATGTCGCTTGCGAAGGGAACCCAGTCATGCCCCGCCCCCTCCGGGTCGCGATCGTCGGCGCCGGCCCCGCCGGCATCTACGCCGCCGACGCGCTGCTGAAGTCCGAGGCCGCCGCCGAGCCGGGCGTGTCCATCGACCTCTTCGAGCGGATGCCCGCCCCCTTCGGCCTCATCCGCTACGGCGTCGCCCCCGACCACCCCCGCATCAAGGGCATCATCACCGCCCTCCACCAGGTCCTCGACAAGCCGCAGGTCCGCCTCTTCGGCAACATCGACTACGGCACCGACATCCACCTCGACGACCTGCGCGCCTTCTACGACGCGGTGATCTTCTCGACCGGCGCCATGGCCGACCGCGAACTCCGCATCCCGGGCGTCGACCTGGACGGCTCGTACGGCGCCGCCGACTTCGCGTCCTGGTACGACGGCCACCCGGACGTCCCGCGCACCTGGCCGCTCGACGCGGAGAAGGTCGCCGTCCTCGGCGTCGGCAACGTCGCCCTCGACATCGCCCGCATCCTCGCCAAGACCGGCGACGAGCTGCTGCCGACCGAGATCCCGCCGAACGTCTACGACGGCCTCAAGGCCAACAAGGCCGTCGAGATCCACGTCTTCGGACGCCGTGGCCCGGCCCAGGCCAAGTTCAGCCCCATGGAGCTGCGCGAGCTGGACCACTCCCCCACCATCGAGGTCATCGTCAACCCCGAGGACATCGACTACGACGAGGGCTCGATCGCCGAGCGGCGCAAGAACAAGCAGACCGACATGGTCGCCAAGACCCTGGAGAACTGGGCGATCCGTGACGTCGGCGACCGCCCGCACAAGCTCTTCCTGCACTTCTTCGAGTCGCCCGTCGAGATCCTCGGCGAGGACGGCCAGGTCGTCGGCCTGCGCACCGAGCGCACCGAGCTGGACGGCACGGGGAACGTGAAGGGCACCGGCCAGACCACCGACTGGGACGTCCAGGCCGTCTACCGCGCCGTCGGCTACCTCTCGGACGAGCTGCCCAAGCTCCCCTGGGACACCGCCAGCGGCACCGTCCCGGACGAGGGCGGCCGGGTCATCGAGGAGACCGGCGAGCACATGGCCTCCACGTACTGCACCGGCTGGATCCGGCGCGGCCCGGTCGGCCTGATCGGCCACACCAAGGGCGACGCCAACGAGACCGTGGCGAACCTCCTGGACGACTTCGCCCACGGCCGGCTGCTCACCCCCGACACCCCGGAGGAGGACGCGGTCGTGTCCTTCCTGGAGGGCAAGGGCCTCACGTACACCACGTGGGAGGGCTGGTACGCCCTGGACGCCGCCGAGAAGGCGCTCGGCGAGCCGCAGGGCCGCGAGCGCGTGAAGATCGTCGAGCGCGAGGACATGCTGCGCGCCAGCGGCGCGATCGAGTAGACCCCCTCGGGGCCCCTCCGGGTCCCCACCCCTTCGCAGGCCCCCGCCCCTTCCCGGCCCTACCCTGAAAGGACCGGGAAGGGGCGAGAGCCATGTCCGCACCCACGATCCGCACCCGTCACACGGCAGCCGCCGCCGACGCGGTCGAGCGCGCCAGGGACGCCGCCACCCGCGAGTCCTGGACCGAGGCGTACGAGCTGCTGCACGCCCACGACCGGCACCCCTCGCGCGGTCTCACCGCGGACGACCTCTCCGTCCTCGCGGACGCCGCCTGGTGGTCCGGGCACCTCGACGAGTCCGTCACCGCCCGGCTCCGGGCACACGCCGCCTTCCTCGCGGCCGACGACCACCGGGGCGCCGGCCTGGCCTCCTGGTGGCTCCACTACGAGTACGCCGGCCTCGGCCGCCCCGCCGCGGCGGCCGGCTGGCTCCACCGGGCCCGGCACCACCTGGCGGACCTCCCCGACTGCCCGGAGCAGTGCTTCCTGGCCTGGACGGACGCCGAGGAGGCCGAGGCGCACGGCGACCACGCGGCCGCCCTCGCCGCCGTCCACCGGATGACCGGCCTCGCCCTCGCCTCCGGCAGCCCCGACCTGCTCGCCCTCAGCCGCCAGGCCGAGTCCCGCGTGCTGCTCGCGGCGGGACGCAGGGCCGAGGGCCTCGCCCGCCTCGACGACGCGATGTGCGCGGTGACGGCGGGCGAGCTGAGCGGCATGTTCACCGGCTGGCTGTACTGCCTGGCCCTGACCCAGTGCATGGAGGCCGCCGACTTCGCGCGGGCCGTGGAGTGGACGAACGCGGCGATGGAGTGGTGCGCCCCGCCGTGGACCGGCCACCCGCCGCCGGACGGCCCGGACAGCCCCGACGGCCCCGACGGCCCTGCCGCCGCCCGGGACCCGGGGAACCCCGCCTCCCTGCCCATGACCGTCCCCTCCGGCGAGAACCCCTTCCGGGGCGTCTGCCGGGCGCACCGGGTCGAGGTGCTCGACCTCCTCGGGGCCTGGGCGCTCGCCGAGGCGGAGGCCCGGCAGGCCTGCCGTGAGGTGCCGGTGGACTGTCTGGAGTCGGCCGCCGCCGCGTACTACGCCGCCGGGGACGTCCAGCGCCGGCAGGGCCGCCTGGACGCCGCCGCCGTCTCGTACGGTCACGCCCACGAGCTCGGCAGGATCCCGCAGCCCGGCCTCGCGCTGCTCCGCCTCGCCCAGGGCCGGGCCGACGCGGCGGTCGCCGGCGTCGAGCTGGCCCTCGCCTGCCGCGGCGCACCCGACCACGACGTGCTGGGCCGGGCCCGGCTGCTCGCCGCCCGTACGGAGGTGGCGCTCGCGGTCCGCGACGTGGCCGGGGCCGCCGGGGCGGCGGCGGAGCTCGACGCCCTCGCCGGGGACGGGGCCGGAGCCGTACCGCTGCTGCGGGCGCTCGCCGACACGGCCGTCGGCTCGGTGGCGCTCGCGCGGAAGGGCTCCGACGCGCTGCTGCCGCTGCGGCGGGCGCTCGCCGGCTGGCTGGAGCTGCGCGTGCCGTACGAGGCCGCGCAGGTACGGATGCTGCTCGCGGCCGCCGACCGGGCGGCGGGCGACGAGGAGGGCGCCCGCCTCGAACTGGGAGCCGCCCGGGCGGCCTTCGAACGGCTCGGGGCCGTCCCGGACGCCCGGCGCGCGGCGGCCCTGCTCACCGGCGGGTCCCGGCGGCGGCTGCCGGGCGGGCTCACCGCGCGGGAGGCGGAGGTGCTGCGGCTCGTCGCCGAGGGCGGGACGAACAAGGACATCGCCCGGACCCTGGTGATCAGCGAGCACACCGTCGCCCGACACCTGAACAACATCTTCGCCAAGCTGGGCGTCGGCTCCCGCGCCTCCGCGACCGCCTACGCGTACGCGCACGGCCTGGTCTGAACGGCCCATCCGGCCGACGCCCGGCGCATGGGCGGTTCGGGCGATGCGGGCCGGGGGCGCGCCCGGCTAGACCGGAGGCATGACCACCACGACCTCTTCCCTGGACATGCTCCGCGGTGCCGTGCGCGGCACCGTCGTGACCCGCGGCGACCCGTCGTACGACGCGTCCCGCCGGGTCTACAACGCCCTGCACGACCGCCACCCGGCCGTCGTCGTCCACGCGGTGGACGCCGCCGACGTGATCGCGGCGGTGCTCCACGCCCGGGACGACGGCCTCCCGCTGGCGGTGCGCGGCGGCTCCCACGCGGTCGCCGGCTTCGGCACCGTCGACGACGGCCTGGTCGTCGACCTGTCCCGGATGCGGGGCGTCCGGGTCGATCCCGAGTCCCGTACGGCCCGGGCCGAGGGCGGCGCCACCTGGGGCGACTTCAACCACGCCACCCACGCCTTCGGGCTCGCCACCACCGGCGGGGTGGTCTCCACGACCGGGATCGGCGGGCTCACGCTCGGCGGCGGCATGGGCCACCTGGCCCGCCGCTGCGGTCTGAGCTGCGACAACCTGATCGCGGCCGACGTGGTGACCGCCGAGGGCACGCTGGTCTCCTGCGACGCCGAGCGGAACGCGGACCTGTTCTGGGCGCTGCGGGGCGGCGGCGGCAACTTCGGCGTCGCCGTCTCCCTCGCGTACCGGCTGCATCCGGTCGCGGACGTCTTCGGCGGCCTGACCTGCTATCCGCTGGACGGGGCGGTGGTGCGCGCCTGGCAGGAGACGCTCGCGGACGCCCCCGAGGAGCTGAACTCGATCCTGGTCATCGCGCTCGGCCCGGAGGAACCGTTCCTCCCGGAGCGCTGGCACGGCCGCCCGATCTGCGCCGCGTTCACCTGCTTCAGCGGCCCGGAGGCGCGGGACGACGCGGTGCTCGCCCGGATGGACGCGCTCGGCCCGGTCGTCGGACGGTTCATGGAGCGGATGCCGTACCCCGTGGTGAACACCCTCTTCGACGAGCAGCTGCCCCCGGGGCTTCTCCACTACTGGAAGGGCAACTTCAGCCGCGGGCTCTCGGACGGCGCCATCGCGGCCCACATGGAGTTCGGCGCCACGATGCCGTCCATGGAGTCGGACACGGCGATCTTCCCGATCGACGGCGCCTGCCACCGCGTGGGCCCGGAGGACACCGCGTTCGCCTACCGTGACGCGGACTTCTCGCACTCGTTCGGCGCCACCTGGACCGACCCGGCGGACTCGGCGCACCACATCGCCTGGACCCGCGCCTACGACAGGGCGCTGCGCCCGCACACCCAGGAGGGGGGCTACGTGAACTTCATGGACACCGACGACCAGGACCGCGTACGGGTCAACTACCGCCAGAACTACGATCGGCTGCGCGCGGTCAAGCGCCGCTACGACCCCGACAACGTGTTCCGGCTCAACCAGAACATCGTGCCCTGAGCGGGGCGGGTCCTAGGAGACCGTCCGCGCCGAGGCCAGCAGCCGTACGACCTCGTCCGGGGCGAGCGCGAGCGCGTTCCCCACCGTGCCGAGGACCTCCCGCTCGGCCGGGCTGTAGGCCCCGTCGGCGAGGGCGATCCGGGCGGCCTGGAGCAGGATCGACTCCCGGCCGGAGGGCGCCAGGTGCGGGGTCAGCGGCTCCAGGGCCTCGTGCAGCTCGATCGCGAGGAGCGCGCCCTCGGGGTTCACCTCGGGCATGAAGCGCCCGGTGTCGGCCTCGAGGGCCTCGACGAGGTCGACGAGCTGGACGGCCGTGCACTCGGCGAAGCCGGCGGACCGGACCGCGCTCACGGCCCGGTCCAGGACCTCGCGCGAGCCGGTGCCGCCGGCCGCGAGGACGGCCAGCGCCACGGTGTGCACGGCGTCCCGCAGCATCGCCGAGAACCGGCTGGTCGTCGGGTGGTCGAGCACCTCCGTGCCGAAGTGCGTGTGACAGGCCGCGCACTCGACGACGGGGCCCGTACAGCCCCGGGGCAGGACCGGGACCCCGAGGACGGCGAACCTGCGGCGGCCGGTGCGCCGCCGGTAGTTGCGGTCGCCTCCGCACTCCTCGCAGAAGAACTCGCCGTCTCCGACGGTGTTCCAGGAGGTGCGGATTCCGCAGACGCCCACTTTCCCACCACGTGAATTCCGGGCAGACCGCACACGCACCTCCTCAACGGCCCGGCTGCACTGCCGGCGTTGGCGTGATGTTAGCCACATCCTTGATGTGGCGTCAGCACCCCGTCAGGACTTCGCCGTGGAGTTGGCCGAGACGCGTCACCGTTCAGGAAGCGCGGCGGCGGCGCTTTGCGAAGGCCAGGAAGCCTCCGCCGACGACGACGGCGGCCGCGGCGGCGCCGATCGCGCCGGGGCCGATGGCCGAACCGGTCGTCGCGAGATCACCCTCCGGGGTGGCGGACGGAGCCGGGGTGGGCGTTCCGGCCGGGGCGGTGGTGGCCTCACCCGGAGTGGCGGGAGTGGAGGGAGAGGCGGAACCCGTCGGGGTGCCGGGCCTCGCGCCGCCCTCGGAGGGGGTGGCGGAGGGGGTGACCGACGGGGTGGGCGGCGGCGTGGGGACGGACGTCTCGGTGGGCGTCGGGGGCTTCGGGGTGACGACCGGGTTCGGCTTCGTCTCCTTGGGGAGGCAGCCGGTGAAGTTCATCTGGTGGGTCTCGGCGCCCGGGACGGTGCGGAGCGACTCGGCGATCACGGAGCCGTTGACGTGGCCGGGGCCGACGTTCTTGCCGCCCATCTCGACGGTGGCGTTCGGGGCGAGGATCGTGCCGGGCCAGGAGGTGTAGTTCTTCTTCACGCTCTCGGCCTGCGGGAAGTTCCACAGCAGCTTGGAGCGGATCTGGCGGAAGTCCTCGGAGGCGAGGGCGTAGTCGTCGATGACGGGGGCCGCGCCGTCCGCGCCCTGGTAGTACACGCCGTAGGTGGCGTGGGCGTTCATGTCGTACGAGTCGCCGAGGACGTTCACGAGGGTGGTGGAGCCGGCCGGGACCTTGAAGGTGATCGCGCGGGCCTTCTCCAGGTCGGCGGCGTTCACGGCGAAGACGTTGAGCTCCTTGTCCGTGCCCGTGAGGAACAGGCCCTGGGAGTCGGCGGCGACCGTCCCGTTGGGCGTCGTGCCCGCCCAGCCGGTGGAGAGGGCGCGCAGCTCGGTGAACTCCTTGCCGAAGTCGACCGGGGAGGCGCCCTCCTTGACCTTGCCGCCGTCGACGCCGAAGCCCTGGCCGGGGGTGGAGCGGTCGACGACCTTGGCCGCTATGCCGGTGCCGTGGTCGAGGACGACCTGGTTCGCGTACAGCGTGCCGCCGACGACCAGGCTGTGGCCGCCCGGCAGCTTCGCCAGGTCGGCGCCGGTGAGCTTGTGGCCGATGGAGAAGCCGGAGGGCTGCCCCGGGTCGCCGAAGGTGGCGTCGCCGCCGACCGCGACCGCGCCCTCGGAGTCCGAGTGGCGGGTGGAGTCCTTCTCGACGAACTCGGCGTACAGACCGGCCGTGCCGAGCGGCCCGGTCGCGCACTCGGTGGTGGCGGACTCGGCGGCGGAGGCGGCGGGGACCCAGCCGAGGGTGGCACCGGTCACCGCGAGAACGGCGGCCACGGCAGCGGTCGTGCGCATGCGAAACTCCAGGTCAGGGAGGTACGAAGGGGGCGCGTGGGGGGTGGTGCCCGAGGGGACGCGCCGACCATCCGCCATTCCCCGATGTGCCGTCAACTCACCTGATATGACGCCGATTCCGACATGGCGGCATGATCTTCCTTAAGCGAACCTGAAACCGTGACGCAGCTCACACGCGAAACCGCCCCGCCCCCTCGGAAGGGGGCGGGGCGGTCCGGGGTGCGAGGGGTCAGCGGGCGGCGCGGTTGACCGCCGAGATGACCGCCTTCAGGGAGGCGCGGGTCGTGTTGGCGTCGATGCCGATGCCCCACAGGACCTTGCCGTCGATGGCGCACTCGATGTACGAGGCGGCCTGCGCGGAGGCGCCCTCGCTCATCGTGTGCTCCTGGTAGTCCAGCAGGCGGGCGTCCACGCCGATCGCCTGCAGGGCGGCGAAGAACGCGGAGATCGGACCGTTGCCGGAGCCGGACAGGACGGTGTCGACGCCGTCCACGACCGCCTCGACGGTCAGCGTGTCCGTGCCGTCGGTATCGGAGGTGGTCTGGCCGGAACGCAGCTGGATGCGGCCCCAGCGCGCACCGGCGTTGTCCGGGTTGGGCAGGTACTCGTCCTGGAAGACGGCCCAGATCGCGGCCGGCGTGACCTCGCCGCCCTCGGAGTCGGTCTTCTGCTGGATGATCTTCGAGAACTCGATCTGCATCCGGCGGGGCAGGTCCAGCTTGTGGTCGTTCTTCAGGACGTACGCGATGCCGCCCTTGCCGGACTGCGAGTTGACCCGGATGACGGCCTCGTAGGAGCGGCCGACGTCCTTCGGGTCGATCGGCAGGTAGGGCACCGCCCACTCGATGTCATCGACGGTCTTGCCCTGGGCGGCCGCGTCGGCCTCCATGGCGTCGAAGCCCTTCTTGATGGCGTCCTGGTGGGAGCCGGAGAAGGCGGTGTAGACCAGGTCGCCCGCGTAGGGGTGGCGCGGGTGGACCTCCATCTGGTTGCAGTACTCGGAGGTGCGGCGGATCTCGTCGATCTGCGAGAAGTCGATCTCCGGGTCGACGCCCTGGCTGAACAGGTTCATGCCCAGGGTCACCAGGTCGACGTTGCCGGTGCGCTCGCCCTGGCCGAACAGGCAGCCCTCGATGCGGTCGGCACCGGCCATGATCGCCAGCTCGGCCGCCGCGACGGCCGTGCCGCGGTCGTTGTGCGGGTGGACCGACAGGCAGACGTGCTCGCGGCGGGTCAGGTTCCGGGACATCCACTCGAACCGGTCCGCGTGCGTGGACGGCGTCGAACGCTCCACGGTGGCGGGCAGGTTGAGGATGATCTCGCGGCCCGGGCCCGGCTGCCAGACGTCACAGACCGCCTCGCAGACCTCCAGGGCGAAGTCCAGCTCGGTGTCGGTGAAGATCTCGGGGCTGTACTGGTAGCCGAAGACCGTCTCGTCGCCCAGGATCTTCTCGGCGTACTCCATGACCAGGCGGGTGCCGTCGACGGCGATCTGCTTGATCTGCTCCTTGGAGCCGCGGAAGACGACCCGGCGGAAGGTCGGCGCGGTCGCGTTGTACAGGTGGACGGTGGCGCGCTTCGCGCCGACCAGGGACTCCACGGTCCGCTCGATCAGGTCCTCACGGGCCTGCGTCAGGACGGAGATGGTGACGTCGTCCGGGATCGCGCCCTCTTCGATGATGGAGCGCACGAAGTTGAAGTCGGTCTCGCCGGAGGACGGGAAGCCGACCTCGATCTCCTTGTAGCCCATGCGGACCAGCAGGTCGAACATCTCGCGCTTGCGGGCCGGCGACATCGGGTCGATCAGCGCCTGGTTGCCGTCCCGCAGGTCCGTGGACAGCCAGCGCGGGGCCCGGGTGATGCGCTGCTCGGGCCAGGTGCGGTCGGGAATCCGTACCTGCTCGTACCGGCCGTACTTGTGGATCGGCATCCCGGACGGCTTCTGCAGCCGCGTCGCGTTGGTGATCGGCGTGGGGCGGCTGACGAACGGAGACTGGGTCATGGCGTTGGGCTCCTCGGGTCCTGCAGGGGAGACGGCCGACTGTCGAACGCAACACCAGGTCCCGCGGGGAGGGGGTCGGCCTACGACTACAGGCCCTCGCCGCGGCAGCTAAGGAGAAGCAGCCCGAAACGCATGATGTGCCGCAGCCTAGCCCAGGGTCGGTGGAGCCGGACGTACCGTTTCAGTATGCGGGACGGCGTGGACGTCAAGGCCGAACAGTGACGCATCACTCCATTTCGGCAATCCTCGTCTCAGCCCGTGACAGTGGGCTCACGCAGTGCCACATTGCGGTCATGACTCCCCTGAGGCCCGCCGTGCCCGTCTTCTGCTCGATCGTCCCCCCGCACCTCCTGGAGCACCTGGCGCGCTCCTCGAACCCGGCCGTCGCCGCCGCCGCCCGTCGCACCCTGGTCGCCGACGCCTCGGCCCGCACCGTCCGCGTCCTGCCGCTGCCCGGCAGCGCGCCCACGCCCGCCGCCGAGGGCGGCCGGCCGCACCGCACGATCCACGACTGCGGGCGCGGCACCGACCTGCCCGGGGCGAAGGTCCGCGGCGAGGGCGAGGAAGCGACCGGGGACGCCACCGTCAACCGGGCGTACGCGGGCCTCGGCGCCACCTTCGACCTCTTCCTGAACGCCTACGGCCACGACTCGATCGACGGCTCCGGGCTCCCCCTGACCGCCTCCGTCCACTACGACGAGAACTACGGCAACGCCTTCTGGAACGGCGAGCAGATGGTGTTCGGCGACGGCGACGACGAGATCTTCCTCGACTTCACCCTCCCGGTGGACGTCATCGGCCACGAGCTGGCCCACGGCTTCACCCAGTACTCGGCGAACCTGGAGTACTTCAGCCAGTCCGGCGCGCTCAACGAGTCCGTCTCCGACGTCTTCGGCTCGCTCGTGAAGCAGTACGCCCTCGGCCAGAGCGCCGACCGGGCCGACTGGCTCATCGGCGAGGGCCTCTTCCACCCGAACGTGCAGGGGACGGCGCTGCGCTCCATGAAGGCCCCGGGCACGGCGTACGACGACGACGTCCTCGGCAAGGACCCGCAGCCCGCCCACATGGACGACTACGTCCGCACCGGCCGCGACAACGGCGGCGTGCACATCAACTCCGGCATCCCCAACCACGCCTTCTACCTGGCCGCGACCGAGCTCGGCGGGAACGCCTGGGAGCGGGCCGGGCAGATCTGGTACGACGTGATGACCGGCGGGACGCTGACCCCCGAGGCCCGGTTCTCCGAGTTCGCGGCGGCCACGGTCGCGGCCGCGCGGGCGCGCTACGGCGACGCGGAGGAGATCCAGGCCGTCGTGAAGGCCTGGTCGGCGGTGGGCGTACCGACCGACTGATCCGGCTGGTACACAGGTCCCATGCGGATTCGAGTGCGGCGCACGGGCGGTTTCGCGGGCATCGAGCGGTCGGCGGAGGTGGACACCTCCGGCCGGCCGGACGCGGCCGAGTGGCACGGCCTGGCGGCCGCGGTGCTCGCCGACGGCACGGCCGACGGCGCCCGGGGCGTGCCGGACGGCTTCTCGTACGAGATCACCGTCGACGACCACACGGTCCACTGCGCCGACCCCCGCCTCACGGAAGCCCAGAGGACCCTCATCACGAGGGTCCTCAAGGAAGGCGCGTAGGACGACCGGGCGGTGCGGCTCAGAAGCCCAGCTTCCGCAGCTGCTTCGGGTCGCGCTGCCAGTCCTTCGCGACCTTGACGTGGAGGTCGAGGAAGACCGGGGTGCCGAGGAGCGCCTCGATGTGCTTGCGGGACTTCATGCCGACCTCCTTGAGGCGGCTGCCCTTGGGGCCGATGATGATGCCCTTCTGGCTGGGGCGCTCGATGTACACGTTGGCGTGGATGTCGAGCAGCGGCCGGTCCGCCGGGCGGTTCTCGCGCGGGATCATCTCCTCGACGACCACGGCGATCGAGTGCGGCAGCTCGTCCCGCACGCCTTCGAGCGCGGCCTCGCGGATCAGCTCCGCGACCATGACCTGCTCCGGCTCGTCCGTGAGGTCGCCCTCCGGGTAGAGCGGCGGGGACTCCGGGAGCATCGGGACCAGCAGGTCGGCGACGAGCTGGACCTGCTTGTCGCCGACGGCGGAGACCGGCACGATCTGCGCCCACTCGATGCCCAGCTCCTTGCCGAGCTGGTCGACGGCGATGAGCTGCTCGGCGAGGGTCTTGGAGTCGACCAGGTCGGTCTTGGTGATGATCGCGACCTTGGGGGTCTTCTTGATCCCGGCGAGTTCCTTGGCGATGAACTTGTCGCCGGGGCCGAGCTTCTGGTCGGCGGGCAGGCAGAAGCCGATCACGTCGACCTCGGCCCAGGTGGTGCGCACGACGTCGTTGAGCCGCTCGCCGAGGAGGGTGCGCGGCTTGTGGAGACCGGGGGTGTCCACCAGGATCAGCTGCGCCTCCGGGCGGTGCACGATGCCCCGGACGGTGTGCCGGGTGGTCTGCGGCCGGTTCGAGGTGATGGCCACCTTCTGGCCGACCAGAGCGTTCGTGAGGGTGGACTTGCCCGCGTTGGGGCGGCCGACGAAGCAGGCGAAGCCGGCCCGGTGGACGGCTTCGGTTTCTTGGTTGCGAGCGCTCATGGGGGCCATTGTCCCCGATGAGCGCCCGCCTCACGTACTCACGTGCGCACTCGGCTCCCTGCGGGCCTCCGTGGAGGTCTCCGTACCGGCCTCCGCACGGGCCGCCCGGTGGCGCCGGATCCGCAGGCCGAGGAAGCCGGCCACGGCTCCGACGAGCACGGTCGCGGCGGCGAGCCACGGGAAGGCGAGGAAGGAGGCCGTGCCGCTCTCCTTCACGTCCTTCGCGGTGGCGGTGAGGGTGACGTCGGCCCGGTCGAACTGCGGGGAGCCGGTCCACCGCTCGGTGAGCCGGATCTTCTGCCGGGGCAGCAGCTCCGCCGGCACCTTCGTGAGGTCGCGGTCGAGGAGGGTGCGGCCGAAGAGCCCCCGCGCCCTGAGGACGACCTGGGGGTTGAGGGTGACGTTGCCGCGGTTGTGCAGGGTGTACGAGATGACGGCGGTGCTCGTCCGGGTGCCGGGGACCAGCGGCCGGTCCTGGTCGACGGTGACGTCCTCGACGCCGAGGGCGGGCACGGTCGGCCCGTTGACCCGCAGGTAGAGGCGGGCGGCGACGGCCCGCTGGACGCCGACGGCGACGCCGCCCCGCCCGCCGGGGGTGATCCGCTCGTCGAGCGCGACGAGGGCCCCGGGGTGGTCGCCGGGGTCGGCGTCGGCGGGGACGCTCAGCGTGTACGGGACGGTGACGGCGGAGCGGGCCGGGACGGTGATCCGGGTCCGCTCGGGCGTGATCCAGGCCCCGGCGCCGGTCTGCTTCTCCTGCTGGGTGCGGACGGCGAAGCCGCCGTCCCGGTCGGTGTTGTAGGCGTCGGCGCCGTAGAGCCGGAAGGTCAGCGGGGCGGCCGTCTTGTTGGCGACGGTGACCCGGTCGGTGACCGTGCTGCCGGGGTCGGCGGTGAGGAAGAAGTAGGGGCGGCTGCCCAGCTGGGCGGCGGCCGGGTAGACCGCCCATTCGCCGTTCTCGGCGGCCTGGGCGGGCGGGGTGGCGCCGAGGAGCAGGAGCAGGGCGCTCAGGAGGAGTACACAGGGCGTGCGCACGAGTCGGAAACCCCCGGGGTGCGGAGCGGGCCGGCCGGGTGCGCGTCCGGCCCGCACGGTGGTCAGGACAGGGTGAGCGTCAGCACGCCCGCGTACGAGCCGGGCGCCGTGAACGCCGGGACGTCGAGGGAGAGCCCGGCGTCCACGGTGAATTCGCCGCCGGTGAGGGCGCCGTTCGGGGTGGAGGCGAGGGTCGCGCCGCCGCTGCCGACCGGACCGGACGAACCGGCCGCGCAGGTGCTGGGGCTGCCGGCCTTCGCGGTGCAGGCCGGGCTCCAGCTGAGGTTCCCGGCGCCGATGGAGCCGCCGGGGCCGGCGAAGTCGGTGACCTTGCCGGTCAGGGACCAGCCGGCGGGGCCGCCGCGGAAGTCCTTGACCGTCACCGTCTTCAGGGCGCCGGTGGCCGCGCCGCCCTGACCGAAGTCGACGGACGACAGCTCGACGGCGTCCCCGGCCTGGGTCATGGACAGCTCGCCCGCGGTGACCGCCGCGGTGATGGTCTGGCTGTTCGGCGGGGCCGGGACGACGACCTTGTACGCGACCGGGCCCGCGCCCTTCTCCGGGTCCCAGGCCGCGCCCTCGTACGCCACGATGCCGGTGGTCGCCACGTCGTTCACCTTCAGGCGGGCGGCGAAGGCGCCGTCGCTGTCGGTGGTGACGGTCATCTTGTCGGCGGTCTCCGCCGCGCCGGCGCGGCCGACGACGGTGACCTCGGTGAGCGGGGTGAATTTGGAGCCGTTGACGGTGACCCGGACGCCGGGGTCACCGGACGCCGTGTCGAGTGCGAGGGCGCGGGTGTTGGGGCTGGTCACGGGGCTCGCGACGACCGTCTCGGAGACCGGGGCGGGCGGGTTGAGCACCGTGCAGGGGGTGTCCAGCTCCATGATGTAGCTGGTGTGGATGTTGTAGTCGCCGGGCGAGAGGGTGATCGACCCGGGCGCGGTGACGGTGAAGGTGCCGGTCATCGAGAAGGCCGGGAAGGAGCCCTTCGCGGGGACCGGCGGGTTCTTCTTGGGGCCGTTGACCGTGACCGCGCCGGTCTGGGCGCCGCCGAGGACGACCTTGCCGCTGGGGGTCATGATGTCGGCGGGGAGCGCGAGGTCGACCGGGTTGGACGCGGCGGGCTTGGTGATCGTGTAGGTCACCGTGACCGTCTCGCCGACCTTGGGGCTGGTCTTGTCGACCGTGACCTCGGCGGTGGTGGTGCCCGTGATGGGCGGGATGCCGGCGATCGGCGGCGGGACGCAGCGGGTCTGGAATTCCACCTGCTGCGAGGCGGTGGTCGCACCGGCCGGGGCCGCGAGCGCGCCGCCGGCGACGGCGAGGGCGGTGGCGCCGAGGACGGCGGTCCAGCGCCGTCTTCGGGCCGCCGCCCGGGATCGGGTGAGTGCCATGCGGGTGCCCCCTCCTGAGGGTTGAGTGGGCGCCATTGACGGCTGCGGGGTTCGATAAGTCAATGCAAGCGAAAGACATCGACTGATGACCCATCAGGTACTGTCAAGATCGCCCGATGCCATCGTTTTCCCAGGTCAGCGGCCCGGAGCACGACGGAGACCGGTGCCGCCCAGGGCGACACCGGTCCGGAGGGAACGGGGCTCAGCTGAAGACGAACGGGCCCGGCGACTGCGAGGTCACCGCGTCGCAGTTCACCGTGACCCCGAAGATCACCATCTTGAGGGCGACACCCGCGAAGTACGAGTTGAGGCTGTCGCCGGATGCCACGGTCCCGCTCAGCGGGCCGATGACCACGGACTGCCCGGCGCTGAGCGCCGGGTTCTTCTTGCCGGTGAAGACCCGCGTCCCGCCGCCGGCCTTGGCCATCGTCAGCGTGGCGTTGATCTGGTCGGCGCCGACTCCGATCGGCGTCGTCACCGCCGAGGTGACCTTGATGGTCGCGGCCGTGCCGCTCTGCGTCGCGACGAGGGTGGCGCTGCCGCCGCCCCACGTCCCGCAGTCGTACGTCGCCGTGGCCGACCCGGGCGAGACGGCGGCGGCCGTCGGCGCGAAGGCGAGCGAGGCGGCGGCGAGCCCTCCGGCGAGAACCGCGACGGTCCCTAAGGTGCTTCTGCTTCTCATGGCGAGTTCGAACCCCTTCCGATGGCGAACGCAGGGGTGCGGACACTGCGTGAATGGTGGAGATCTGACGGTCCGTCGGGCGAACCGCTGTTCATTGAGACGCAGACGGCATGGGAAGGCAAGAGAAGATGCGGTGATCCTTCACAAAGACACAAGGGCGTCTACGTGCGAGGGCCCGGCGGTGTACGCCGGGCCCTCGATGTCCAGTTCTCGACGCTCGGCTCAGCCCGCCGTGACCGCCGTGCGCAGCTTCCCGTCGGGGCCGGCCAGCAGCACCGGGGTGTCCGGCCCGCCGAGGTCCCGTACCGCCGCGCGGTCCTCGTCCGAGGCGGCCTCGGCGTTCGACACGACGGCCGCGGCCTCCAGGGACTGTGCGCCGCTCGCCACCGCCATCGCGACCGCGGTCCGCAGGGCGCTCAGCTTGAGCGACTCCAGCTCCACGGTCCCGGCCACATAGGTGCGGCCCGTCTCGTCGCGTACGGCCGCGCCCTCGGGCACGCCGTTACGGGCGCGGGCGCTCCGCGCCAGGGTGATGATCTTGAGGTCCTCGGCGCCGAGGTCGCCGTGCTCGCTGCTGAGTGTCATGGGGCGAGCATAGATCCGTGAGGATGATCAGCCCGCGACCGGGTACATCGCCCCGCGGCGCCCCTCGGGCGACACCAGCCACTCCAGCTTCTCCGCCGTGTCGGCCTCCGGCAGCGGGGTGTGCAGCACGATCGTCAGATCCGGGCGGGCCGGGACCCTCAGCTGGGTGGCCTCCACCACCAGCGTGCCCACCAGCGGGTGCTCCACCTCCTTGCGGTTCTGGCCGCCCGGCAGGATGTCCCGCCGCTCCCACAGCTCGGTGAACTCCGGACTCAGGGCCTTCGCCTCCTCGACGACCGCGCGGAAGCCGTCGTCGTCCGGGCCCTCCGAGCACGCCGCCCGGTACTGCGCCACGACCCTCGGCGCGAGCTCCTCCCAGTGGGTCAGCCGCCCGCGGTACAGCGGGTCCGTGAAGAAGTCGATCAGACAGTTCTGGGAGATGTCCGCCCGCATCCCGAGCACGACCGCCGCCGCCTCGTTGTACATGACCGCGTTCCAGTACCGGTCCATGATGTGCGCCGGGAACGGCATCCACGCGTCGATGAGCCGCCGCAGGCCGTCGCACATGTCCCGGTCCTCGGGCGCCGTCTCCGGGGCCGGCGGGTTCAGCGCCGCCAGGACGTACAGATGACGGCGCTCGACCGGACTCAGCCGCAGCACCCGCGCGACCGAGTCGAGGACGTGCGGGGAGACGGTGATGTCCCGGCCCTGCTCCAGCCACTGGTACCAGGAGACGCCGACGCCCGCGAGAACCGCGACCTCCTCCCGGCGCAGCCCCGGGGTGCGGCGGCGCGCGCCGCCGTCCGGGAGTCCCGCCTCGGCCGGGCTGATCCGGGCCCGACGGCTCATCAGGAACTCGCGCAGTTCGCCGAGTCGGTGCTGCTTCGCGCTGGTGCTCTCGAGAGCGGTGGCCACGTGTGCTTCCTCCCCCTGGACGCATGGCTGACGGTGCCTGGTGGTGCCTGGTGGTGCCTGGTGGTGCCTGGTGCTGCCTGGTGGTGCGACCAACAGGATAAGTTCCCGCTCCCCACCGTTGTTCCCGCGCGCGGATGGTGGGGGCATGGCAACCCTGACCTCTCCCCCCACGGACACCGACGCGAAGGCCGCTCCCCCGGCCCTCACCGGCCGCACCCGGCTCATCCTCTTCGTGCTCTGCGCCGCCCAGTTCATGGTGGCGCTCGACTTCTCCGTCCTGAACGTGGCGCTGCCCGTCCTCGGCGCCGACCTCGGCCTCGGCCAGTCCGCCCTCCAGTGGGCCGTCACCGCCTTCGCCCTGCCCTCCGGCGGCTTCCTGCTCCTCTTCGGCCGCATGGGCGACCTCTACGGACGCAAGAAGCTGTTCCTCGCCGGTCTCGCCCTCTTCGGCCTGGCCTCGCTGCTCGCCACCTTCGCCTGGAACCCGGCCTCCTTCCTCACCGGCCGCGCCCTCCAGGGCATCGGCGCCGCCGCGATCGTGCCCACCGGCATGTCCCTGCTGACCACGACGTTCCCCGAGGGGCCGCTGCGCGACAAGGCGCTCGGCATCTCCGGCACCCTGCTCTCGCTCGGCTTCACCGTCGGCATGCTGCTCGGCGGCGTCATGACGGACACCCTCGGCTGGCGCTCCACCATGGGCCTGCTCGCCCTCTTCGCCGTGATCGTCCTGCCGCTCGCCCCCGGTCTGCTCCCCGAATCCCGCACCCCCGAGCGGCCCCGGCTCGACGTGCCCGGCGCGCTGACCGTCACCGGCGGACTGCTCGCCCTGATCTACGCCCTGTCGACGGCGGCCGAGCGCGGCTTCGGCGGCACGGACGTGCTGGTCAGCCTGGTGGCGGGGGTCGTGCTGCTGGCGGTCTTCGTCCGGGTCGAGTCCCGGCACGCGGCCCCGGTGGTCTCGCTGCCGATGCTGCGGCGCGGCACGGTCGCCTTCGGCAACCTGGGCGGACTGATCACCTTCTCGATGATGTCGACGGTCATTTTCGCCCTCACCCTGTACCTGCAGGAGACCCTCGGCCTCTCGGCCTTCGCGACCGGCCTCGTCTTCGGGGTGCAGGGCGTGCTGTCGGTCGTGGCCGGCCTGCTCGCGCCGAAGGTGATCGGCCGGATCGGCGCCCGCCGCACCCTGGTCGGCTCGCTCGTCGGGCAGGGCCTGCTGACGGCCGCGCTGCTGGGCCTCGGCGAGGAGTCGGGCGCGGTCCTGGCGACCGTCGCCGTCTCGCTGGCCTCGATGTGCCACCTCGGCGCGATCATCTCGTACGGGCTGACCGTCACCTCCGGCGTCCCGGACGAGGAGCAGGGGCTTGCGACCGGCCTGGTCACCACCACCCAGCAGGTCGGCCTCACCATCGGCATCCCGCTGCTCGGCGTGCTCGCCACCACCAGCGGCGACCTGTACGGGGGCGTCCGCACGGTCCTCGTCCTGGACGCGGCGATCGTCCTCGGCACCGCGGCCCTGGTCGCCCTCGGCCTGCGGCGCCGGTCCTGACCTACGGCCTGTCGAGGCGGAGCCGTACGGCCTTCGGCAGACCCGCGACCACCAGGTCGTACGAGTCCTCGACGAGCTCCCGGACCATCCGGTCCGGGAGCTCTCCGACGCTCACGGTGTTCCAGTGCCGCTTGTTCATGTGATAGCCCGGGGCGATCGCCGGGTGCTCCTCCCGGAGCCGTACCGCGTCGTCCGGATCGCATTTGAGGTTGACCCTCAGCGGCTCGGACTCCAGCCACGAGAGCGCGAACAGCTTCCCGGCGACCTTGAAGACGGAGACGTCGGGACCGAACGGGAACTCCTCCGTCGCGTCGTTGAAGTCCAGGCAGAAGGCGCGCAGCTCGTCGGGGGTCATGCCGGCTCCTCCTCCGCTTCCAGCGGTTCCACGAGAACGGTGACGATCTTGTTCCGGCGGCCGGCCGGGGACTCCGCCGTCAGTCGCAGCGACCGCCCGTCCGGCAGCTCCACGACCGCCTTCGCACCGGCGATCGGCACCCGGCCGAGCGCCTTGGCGAGCAGTCCGCCGACGGTCTCCACGTCCTCGTCGTCGTACTCGTCGGGCCCCAGGCCGTACAGCTCGCCGAGGTCGCCGATGTCGAGGCGCGCGGTCACCCGGTGGCGGCCCTCCCCGAGGTCCTGGACCGGCGGCAGCTCCCGGTCGTACTCGTCGGTGATCTCGCCGACGATCTCCTCCAGGATGTCCTCGATGGTGACGATGCCGGCCGTGCCGCCGTACTCGTCGATGACGACGGCGACGTGGTTGCGCTCCTGCTGCATCTCGCGCAGCAGGTCACCGGCGTTCTTGGTGTCCGGCACGAAGGTGGCGGCCCGCATCGCCGTCGACACCAGGTCGGACTCGGACTCCCGGTTGATGTGCGTCTTGCGGACCAGGTCCTTCAGGTACACGACACCGACGATGTCGTCCTCGTTCTCCCCGGTGACCGGGATGCGGGAGAAGCCGGAGCGCAGCGCGAGGGTGAGGGCCTGACGGATCGTCTTGTACCGCTCGATGCAGACGAGGTCGGTGCGGGGCACCATCACCTCCCGCACGAGCGTGTCGCCCAGCTCGAAGACGGAGTGCACCATGCGGCGCTCGTCGTCCTCGATCAGCGACTCCTGCTCGGCGAGGTCGACCATGGCCCGCAGCTCCGCCTCGGAGGCGAACGGGCCCTTCCGGAAGCCCTTGCCGGGCGTCAGCGCGTTGCCGATGAGGATGAGCAGCTGCGGGATCGGGCCCATGATCCGGGCCAGCGGCAGCAGTACGTACGCGGCGGCCGTCGCGGTGTTCAGCGGGTGCTGGCGGCCGATGGTGCGCGGCGAGACGCCGACGGCCACGTACGAGACGAGGACCATGACGGCGATGGCGACGAGCAGCGCCTCCCAGGTCTCCGGGAAGGCTTCGAGGCAGGCGTACGTGACGAGGACGCCGGCCGCCATCTCGCAGGCGACACGCACGAGCAGCGCCACGTTGAGATAGCGGGTCGGGTCGGAGGCCACCTGGGCCAGCTTCTCGGCCCCGCGCCGGCCGGACCGTACGGCCTCGGCGGCGCGGAAGCTGGAGACGCGCGCGAGACCGGCCTCGGCGCAGGCGGCGAGCCAGGCCACGACGACCAGGGCCACGGCGCCGAGGATCAGCGAAACGTCCATCGGGGTCAGGAGACGGTCGGCGCGGGGGACGGGCCGGTGAGGCCCTTCTCCTCGCGCCAGCCGTCGACGATCGCCGCCTGGAGGCCGAACATCTCGGCCTTCTCCTCGGGCTCCTCGTGGTCGTACCCGAGGAGGTGGAGCACGCCGTGGACGGTGAGCAGCTGGAGCTCCTCGTCCATGGAGTGCTCCGTCGGCGCGTCCTTGCCCTGCTGGGTGGCGACCTCGGGGCAGAGCACGATGTCGCCGAGGAGCCCCTGCGGGGGCTCCTCGTCGTCCTTGGCCGGCGGGCGCAGCTCGTCCATCGGGAAGGACATGACGTCCGTCGGGCCCGGAAGGTCCATCCACTGGATGTGGAGCTGCTCCATCGCCTCCGCGTCCACGACGATCACCGAGAGCTCGGAGAGCGGGTGGATGCGCATGCGCGCGAGCGCGTAGCGGGCGATGTCGAGGATCGCCTGCTCGTCGACCTCGATGCCGGACTCGTTGTTGACGTCGATCGACATGGTGCGTGTGTACTTCTCTCGTCTAATGGCGCAGCCCGTTGCGGCTGTCGTACTGCTCGTACGCGTCGACGATACGGCCGACGAGCTTGTGCCGGACGACATCCTGCGACGTGAGCGTCGAGAAGTGGACGTCCTGGACCCCTTCCAGGATGTCGCGGACCTGGCGCAGACCGCTCTTCGTCCCGTTCGGCAGGTCGACCTGGGTGACGTCACCGGTGATGACGATCTTCGAGTCGAAGCCGAGTCGGGTGAGGAACATCTTCATCTGCTCGGGGTTCGTGTTCTGCGCCTCGTCCAGGATGATGAACGCGTCGTTCAGCGTCCGGCCGCGCATGTACGCCAGCGGCGCGACCTCGATCGTCCCGCTCGCCATGAGCTTGGGGATCGAGTCGGGGTCGAGCATGTCGTGCAGCGCGTCGTAGAGCGGGCGCAGGTACGGGTCGATCTTCTCGTAGAGCGTGCCGGGCAGGAAGCCGAGGCGCTCGCCGGCCTCGACGGCCGGGCGGGTCAGGATGATCCGGGTGACCTGCTTGGACTGCAGGGCCTGGACCGCCTTGGCCATGGCCAGATAGGTCTTTCCGGTGCCGGCGGGGCCGATGCCGAAGACGATCGTGTGCTTGTCGATCGCGTCGACGTACCGCTTCTGGTTGAGCGTCTTCGGACGGATCGTGCGACCCCGGTTGGACAGGATGTTCTGGGTGAGCACCTCGGCGGGAGTCTCCTCGCCGCCCTCCGAGCCGGTCTCGCTCGCCCTGAGCATGGCGATCGAGCGTTCCACTGCGTCCTCCGTCATCGGCTGACCGGTGCGGAGCACCAGCATCATCTCGTCGAACAGGCGCTGGATCAGCGCGACTTCCGCCGCGTCGCCGACCGCGCTCACCTGGTTGCCCCGGACGTGGATGTCCGCCTGCGGGAACGACCGCTCGATCACTCGGAGCAGGGCGTCACCGGAGCCGAGCAGGGTGACCATCGGGTGCTTGGCGGGGACCGTGAACTGGGCGCGGGCCTGTCCGGGCGCCCCGTCCTGGGGCGATCCGTCGTGGGCTGTGGGTGTCTGCGTCATGGGCCGGCACTGTGGCCTGCACATACCTCCCGTTGCAGGGTTCTCGCTGCTCGACAACCTCTCGGCTACCAAGCCTACGACCTGGCACCGACAAGGCCGTAGCGGTTTACCGGGCGCCGAGTCCGGGCCGCGCGGCGGCCCCCACGGTCCGGGCCCGGCGCCCGTCAGGTGTGGGCGGCGCGGAAGCCGATGGTGGGCACGGCCCGGCGCAGCGGCCAGGGCCGGGCGGCGCCCGGCAGGAGCCGGTCCAGGAAGGCGTAGCGGCCGCGCAGGGCCTCCGGGTCCTGCCGGGCGTGCCCCTGGACGTGCTGCCACCAGGCGGCGATCTCGCCCCAGGTGGGCGCGGACAGGGAGCCGCCGAACTCCTGGACGGAGAGCGCGGCGGTGAGGCCGGCGAAGGCGAGCCGGTCGGCGAGCGGCCAGTCCGCGAGGGTGCCGGTGACGAACCCGGCGACGAAGACGTCGCCGGCGCCGGTCGGGTCGAGCGCGGCGACCTGGATGGCGGGGACCTCGGCGGTCTCGCCGGTGCCGCCGTCGACGGCGTAGGCGCCCTCCGAACCGAGGGTGACGACGGCGTAGCGGACCTTGTCGGCGAGGGCGCGGGCGGCGGCCCGGGGGCAGTCGGTGCGGGTGTAGCGCATCGCCTCCGCGGCGTTGGGCAGGAAGGCCTCGCAGTGCGCGAGGTCGGTGAGGCCGGCCAGGTCCCAGCGGCCGGTGTCGTCCCAGCCGACGTCGGCGAAGACCTTGGCGCCGCCGCGGGCGGCCTGGGCGACCCACTCCTCGCTGCGGCCGGGGACGAGGGAGGCGACGGCCGCGCGCGCGTGCGGCGGATAGGCGGGCAGGGCGCCGTCGGGCGGCGGGGCCTCGTGGCCGTGGGAGACCATCGTGCGCTCGCCCTCGTAGGCCATGGAGACGGTGACCGGGGAGTGCCAGCCGGGGACGGTCCGGGAGAGCGACAGGTCGATGCCCTCGCCCTGCTCCAGGGCGTCCCAGCAGTACTCGCCGTAGTGGTCGTCGCCGAAGGCGGCGGCGAGCGAGGTCCGCAGGCCCAGCCGGGCGAGGGCGGTGGCCATGTTGGCGACGCCGCCGGGGCTCGATCCCATGCCGCGGGCCCAGGACTCGGTGCCGCGGACGGGGGCGCTGTCGAGGCCGGTGAAGATGATGTCGAGGAAGACCGTGCCGGTCAGGAAGACGTCGCAGGCCGGGTCCGTGGGTTCACGCAGGCACACCAACGGGTCGACCCCGGCGTCCTGTTGCGGCTGGTCTCCCCTTGCTGTGCTCACGGCAGGCTCCTCGTCCGTGGTGTGGATCAGGTCAGTGTGCCCGATGAGGGCAGGGTGACGGGCGGGACGCAGCAGGTAAGCCAGGAGGAAGCCGTCCCTTACCCAGGAATCCCGTCATCAAACCCATGGTGACCCAGATCACAGCCCAATTCGGCGCTTTCCCGGAATCACACCTTCACCGGCCGCGCACCCGCTTGATACACATGGTTCCGCGACCCCGTGCCCCACGCACCCCAGGGCGCTCCACCCCTTCCCTCCGTCCGTTCCAGGGAACGCCCATGCCGTCGCGGACTCGCGGCCCGGGGGCCCTCATCGCCCTCGTCCCCCTCTTCACCGCCGGATACCTCGCCCCGTACCTGCTGCCGACCGTCGTCGGCCGGCTCTCCGCCGGGCTCGGCCTCACCCCCGCACAGGCGGGCCTCGTCGGCTCGGTCCTGCTCCTCGGCTCCTCGACCGCGGGCTTCACGCTCGCCGCGCGCGGGGAACGGATCGGACCGCGCCGGGCGGCCCGCGCGGGCCTGCTCGCGATGGCCCTCGGCTACGGCTCCGCCGCCGCCACCGGCATCGTGCCCCTGGTGGTCGCGGGCGCCGTCCTCGGCGGCCTCGGCTCCGGTACGGCGACGGCCGTCGCCGCCGCCGGAATCGCCGGACAGCGGGACCCGCACCGGGCCTCCACCCTCGGCCTCCTGACGGTCTCGGCCACGGCCGGCGCGCTCTACCTGACCCTTCCGCACCTGGCCGGCGGCCACGCCCCGCCGCTGCTCGCGATCGCCTGCGCGGCGGCCCTGGTGTGGCCGCTCACCAGCCGCCTCCCGGGCACCGCCCGGGGGCCCCGCGAGGCGGCACCGACCGGCCCGCTCCCGCACCGCGCGGCCGGAGCCGTCCTCGCCGGCGGCATCCTCCTCTGGTCCCTCTCCCAGAACGCGCTGTGGGGCGTGAGCGGCCGCATCGGCCTCACCCAGGCCGGGCTCTCCGAGGTCACCGTCGGCGCGGTCTTCGCGGCGGCGCTCGGGGCCGGGCTCACCGGCGTCACCGCGGCCGGCGCACTCGGCTCGCGCCTGGGCCGGGCGGTGCCGATCGGCGTGGGCACGGTCCTCATCGCCGGCTGCGTCCTGCTCAGTTCGGCCGCCGGGGACCTGGCGTCCTTCGCGACCGGCGAGATCCTGTGGAACGCCGTCTACCCCGTGGTCCTCTCCTACCTTCTGGGCCTGGCCGCCTCGCTCGACCCGCGCGGCCGCTGGGCCGTCCTGGTCGGCGCGGCCTCCTCCCTGGGCGTGGCCTGCGGCCCGGTGACCGGCAGCCTCCTGTCCGAAGGGGCCGGCTACCCCGGCATGGGCGTGGTCCTGTGCGCCCTGCTGACGCTGGTGGCGATCCCGATGACGGCGGTGGCCCGCCACGCCTCGGGCCGCCCGCTGGTCCCGGGTTCGGTACGACGACGGGGCGGCGCGGCGGGCGCGGTCCTGGCGGGCACGGCGGCGGCGACACCGCCGACGGTGCCGCAGATGGGAGCACCGGAGCAGGAGATCACCCCGGTCACGGTCCCGGCCACCCGCCGCCGCCTGTCCAAGTCGTCCTTCAACCTGGCCCGCCCGAGCGACCGCGGCTGACGGCGCCTGCGGCCGCGCCCTCGAACGGGGCGGGGTGGGGGGCTACTCCCCGTCGAACTGGTACGCCTCGACCTCCGCCAAGTACCGCTCCCGCCGCGCCTCGTCGTCCTCCAGGAACGACGCCTCGAAGGAGTTCCGCGCCAGCTCCCGCAGCTGCTCCCCCGTCAGCCCCAGCGCGTCCCGCACCCCGTCGAAGTTCTCCCCCACGTACCCCCCGAAGTACGCCGGGTCGTCCGAGTTCACGGTCACCAGCAGCCCCGCCTCCATCATCGCCCGCAGCGGATGGTCCGCGAGGGTGTCGATGACGCGGAGGCGTACGTTCGACAGCGGGCACAGCGTCAGCGGCACGCGCTCGCGGGCGAGCCGGTCGACGAGTTCCGGGTCGTCCATGCAGCGCAGACCGTGGTCGACGCGCTCGACGCCGAGGACGTCGAGCGCCTCGCGGACGTACGCCGCCGGCCCCTCCTCGCCCGCGTGCGCGACGCGGCGCAGCCCGAGCCGGGCCGCCTCCTCGTACACCTCGCGGAACTTCGCCGGCGGGTTGCCGACCTCCGCCGAGTCGAGCCCGACGCCGGTGATCCGGTCCAGGTACGGCTTCGCGGCGTCGAGCGTCGCGAGCGCGGACTCGGCCGACTCGTCGCGCAGGAAGCACATGATGAGCCGGGTGGAGATCCCGTACCGCTCCTCGGAGCGTTCGAGGGAGGCGCCGATGCCCTCGACGACGGTGCCGAGGGGGACGCCGCGGGCGGCGTGCGCCTGCGGGTCGAAGAAGATCTCGGCGTGCCGGACGCCCTGCGCGGCGGCCCGCTCCAGATAGGCGTCGGTGAGCTCGGTGAAGTCCTCGGCGGTGCGCAGGACCGCCATCAGGCCGTAGTAGAGGTCCAGGAAGGACTGGAGGTCGCTGAAGCGGTACGCCTCGCGCAGGGCCGCGGCGTCCGCGTACGGCAGGGTGACGCCGCCCCGCGCGGCGAGCGCGAAGGCCAGCTCGGGTTCGAGGGTGCCTTCGATGTGGAGGTGCAGTTCGGCCTTGGGTACGGGCATGTTCACGTTCGTTTCGGTACGGGGACCCTCATGAGGTCCTGGGCAATGCTCAGCTCGCCGTCGAACCCGGCCGCCCGCGCCTGCCGCTCGAACTCGGCCGGGTCGGAGTAGCGCTGCGAGAAGTGGGTCAGGACGAGGTGCCGCACGCCCGCGTCCCGCGCGACAGCGGCGGCCTGGCCGGCCGTCAGATGGCCGTGGTCGGTGGCGAGGCGGACGTCCTCGTCGAGGAAGGTCGACTCGATGACCAGCATGTCGGCGCCCTCCGCGAGGGCGTGCACGCCGTCGCAGAGCCGGGTGTCCATGACGAAGGCGAAGCGCTGCCCGCGCCGGACCTCGCTGACCTCGTCGAGGGTCACCCCGTCCAGCACGCCCTCGCGCTGGATCCGGCCCACGTCGGGGCCGGTGATGCCGTGCGCGGCGAGCCGTTCGGGCAGGATGCGGCGCCCGTCGGGCTCGGTGAGCCGGTAGCCGTACGACTCGACCGGATGCGAGAGCCGGCACGCGTCGAGGGTGTACGCGTCGGTGACGGCGAGCGGCCCGTCGGCGGCCACCGGCCCCTCGGTGAGCCGCACGGTCTCGCGGTACGCCGTGGCGTACCGCAGCCGCTCGAAGAAGTGCTGCCCGCTCGCCGGGTAGTGCGCGGTGACGGGGTGCGGGACCTGGTCGAGGTTGATCCGCTGGATCACCCCGGCCAGGCCGAGCGAGTGGTCGCCGTGGAAGTGCGTGACGCAGATCCGGTCGATGTCGTGCGCGGCGACCCCGGCCCGCAGCATCTGGCGCTGGGTGCCCTCGCCGGGGTCGAAGAGGATGCCCTGTCCGTCCCAGCGCAGCAGGTAGCCGTTGTGGTTGCGGTGCCGGGTCGGAACCTGGCTGGCGGTTCCGAGGACGACCAGTTCGCGTACGGACATGGCTGGTCCGGCCTAGCCGGGGGGCCAGTTGAGGCCGCGGCCGCCCAGCACGTGCGCGTGCGCGTGGAAGACGGTCTGGCCCGCGCCCGCGCCGGTGTTGAAGACGATCCGGAAGCCGCTGCCGTCGACCTTCTCCTGGGCGGCGACCTCGCCGGCCTCGCGCAGTATGTCGGCGGCCACGGCCGGCTCGGCGGCGGCGAGCGACGCGGCGTCCGGGTAGTGGAGGCGCGGGATCACGAGGACGTGGGTGGGCGCCTGCGGGTTGATGTCGCGGAACGCGACCGTCGTCTCCGTCTCGCGCACGATCGTCGCGGGCACCTCTCCCGCCACGATCTTGCAGAACAGGCAGTCGCTCTGCGGCTCTCCGGCCATGGCCCGGGCCTCCTCGCCTCGTCGGTCGCTACCCGCGCATGCTATCCGCCGGCGCACCGCGACCGGGTCCCCGGCCGTCTTCAGTCCTTGGGCGCGCGCCGGTTCAGGAACGAGCGGCTCACCCAGTACGTGATGATCACACCCCAGAACAGCGGCGTGCCGACCGCCCGCACCACGCCCGAGTCGAAGGACCACAGGGCGAGCGAGGCGAACGAGGAGAGACCGAGGAGACCGACCGCCCCGGCCATGAACAGCACGGGCCGGCAGTTGCGGGCCACGAGGAGCATCGGCCGGCGCAGCCGGGGCGGCACCCGGCGGCCGATCCACACCGCCCATCCGGTCCAGGCGCCGAGCAGCACCGCAAGGCCGACCAGGAGCGGGACGGCCGCCTCGGCCCAGGTCGCGCCGTCGGGGACGGCGGCGCCCGCGACGGCCGAGGCCAGGAAGCCGACGAGGGCGACCCAGCGGGCCCCGGCGGCGGTGTTCCAGGCCATGGCCTCCAGGTTGTAGCGGGCCTTGCGGTCCTGGAGGTCGAGCGCGGCGGAGGCCACGAAGCCCTCGGCGGCCTGGGTCCAGGCGCCGCGGCGGAACCAGCGGCGCCGCAGCCGCAGCAGCGACAGGTTGTTGTGGGCCTCGCTGCTCTGCGGGTTGAGCCGCAGTGTCGTCTCGTACGCCCGCTGCGCGGTGGCGTGGTCGCCCCGGCGCTGGGCGGTGAGCCCCACCAGGAAGTGGGCGGCGTCCTCCTCGGGGGCGAGGCTGACGGCGGCCCGCGCCGCCTCGTACGCCTCGCGGGTACGCGCGGGCGTGCGCGCGTGCTCCGCGAACTGGGCGAGGGCGGTACCGAGCGCGTAGTGGGTGCCCCAGTACTGCGGGGCGAGCTGGACGGCGTACCGGGCGGCGGCCTCCGCGTCCTGGAACCGCCGCAGCGCCAGCAGGATCTGGACCCGCATCAGCCAGGCCATGAGCAGCTCGGGTTCGGCGCGCAGCGCCCGGTCCACGGCGTCCAGGGCGGCCGGCTGGTCCTCGGCGCGGTGGTGGCAGCGGGCGAGCAGGACGAGCGCCTCGGCGTCCTCCGGTTCGCCCGCCAGGTGCTGGGCGACGAGCTCCCCGGCCTGCGCGTACCGCCCGGTGTCGTAGAGCGCCTCCGCGCGCAGGAGCGCGGCGGGGGTGGTCACAGCTTGCGCTTCCGCTTGAGGTGGGCGAGGAGGTCGTCGTACAGGCCGCCCTCGTTGGCGAACATGGCGACGTTCCGCGCGGCGGCGAACCACGGCTCCGTGGACGGCTTGATCTGCTTGGCCGCGGTCAGCAGGTCCTTGGTGCCGATCAGGCGTACGGAGCCGCTGCGGGCGGAATCGAGGAGCGCGGCCTCGGCCGCGGTCTCGCAGACGTGGGCGAGGTCGGCGCCGGAGAAGTCCTCGGTGGCCTTGACGAGCTTGCCGAGGTCGACGGCCTCGATGGGCCGCTCGCGCAGGTGGTAGCGGAGGATCGCCTCGCGTGCGGTGGCGTCCGGCGGCAGCACGAGGAGGGTGCGGTCGAGCCGGCCGGGGCGGCGCAGGGCGATGTCGACGTCCCAGGGCACGTTGGTGGCGGCGAGCACGAACACGCCCTCGTTGCCGGCGCCGGACGCGATGCCGTCGAGCTCAGTGAGGAGCTGGTTGACGACGTTGCGCAGTCCGCTGTGGTGCGTGCGGGACCGTTTGGCGCCGAGGGCGTCCAGCTCGTCGAGGAAGACGACGCAGGGGGCCTGGCGGCGGGCGGTCTCGAAGATGTCGTGGATGTTCTTCTCGGACGCCCCGATCCACATGTCGAGGACGTCGGAGAGCGAGACGGTGAGGAAGTTCGCGCCGAGCTCGCCGGCGACGGCCCGTGCGATGAAGGTCTTGCCGCAGCCGGGAGGCCCGTACAGCAGCAGCCCGCCGCGCAGCGACTTGCCGTACAGCTTGCGCAGTTCGGGATTGCGCATGGGGGCGAGGAAGGCGGCCTCCAGGCGCTCCTTGACCTCGTCCATGCCGCCGACGTCGGCGAGGCGTACGGAGCCGGGCGCGTCGACGTCCCAGGCGTCGGCGTCCCCCGCCGTCCCCTCGCCTTCGGCGGCCTGCGGGTCGTCGAGGAAGCGGGGCCCGACGACGTCCCGGACCTGCTGCTCTGCGGCGTCCCAGTCGAAGGCGGGGACGGGGCCGACGGGCGGCGGCGGAGGCTCGACCGGCCCGGTCGCCCGCTCCGTGGGGGCCGGGGCGGGAGGCGTGGCCGGAGCCGGGGCCGGGGCGGGGGGCGTGGCCGGCGGCATCCCCATGGCCCGGACCATCAGCGCCCGCGCGTCCGTGTCGCCGGGCGCGTGCTGGAGCGCGACGGCCGCCTCCGCGACGGCCTCGTCGTTCCGTCCCTCGGCGAGGAGGAGTTCGGCGAAGTGCAGGCGCAGGGGTACGTCACCGGGGGCGGCGGTCACGGCGGCGCGCAGACTGCGGATCAGGGGGGACTCGTCGGCCATGCGGCCCAGCCTAAGGAGCGCGGGGCGGCCGCGGTCCACCGGGTTCGGGCCGTCGCGCACTTCGTACACGACGCCGGACGGGACAGGACCGCGCACCGTTCGGAGCGGGCCGAAGGAGCTAGCTCCAGCGGCCCGTGCGGCCCAGGACGAGCGCCGTCGCCGCCGTACCGGCCGTGGAGGTGCGCAGGACGCTCCGGCCCAGCCGGTACGGCTTCGCCCCGGCCGCCTCGAACACGGCCAGCTCCTCCGGGGAGACCCCGCCCTCGGGGCCCACGACCAGCACGATCGCGCCCTTCGCCGGGAGTTCGGCGGTCGCCAGCGCCCCGCTCGGGTGGTCGCGGTCCTCGTGCAGGACGGCCGCGAAGTCCGCCCCCGCGAGCAGCGCGGCGACCTGCTTGGTCGTCATCGGCTCCGCGACCTCGGGGAACCGGGACCGGCGCGACTGCTTGCCCGCCTCGCGCGCTGTGGAGCGCCACTTGGCGAGCGCCTTGAGGCCCCGGTCGCCCTTCCACTGCGTGATGCAGCGGGACGCGGCCCACGGCACGATCGCGTCCACGCCGGTCTCCGTCATGGTCTCCACGGCGAGCTCGCCACGGTCGCCCTTGGGAAGCGCCTGGACGACGGTGATCCGGGGCTCCTCCGCGGGGTCCTCGTGGACCTCGTCGACCCGTACGGTCAGCTGGTCCTTGCCCTCGGCGGCGAGCACCACGCACGCGGCCCAGCGGCCGCCGCCGTCGGCGAGGACGAGCTCCTCGCCCTCCCGCAGCCGCTTCACGGAGACGGCGTGCCGCCCTTCGGGCCCGTCCAGGAGGAAGCTCCCGGGGCCGGGGACGGCGTCGACGACGAAGACGGGTGCGGTCATGAGGCGCTCCTGTGGGCGAGCTCGGAGAGTGCGGTGTCGAGTTCGGCGGCCAGTACCTCGACCAGCTGCCCGGCGGGGAGTTCACGGGCGAGCCGGTGGCCCTGGCCGGCCCACAGGGCCATGCCCTGGGCGTCGCCGGCGGTCGCGGCGGCCTTGCGGATCGGGGCGGTGAGGTGGTGGATCTCGGGGTACGCGGCGGGGGCGTACGGCCCGTGCTCGCGCATGAAGCGGTTGACGAGGCCGCGCGCCGGGCGCCCGGAGAAGGCCCGGGTGAAGGCGGTCCTGGTGAACAGCGGGTCGGTCAGGGCCCGCTTGTGCAGCGGGTGGGCGCCCGACTCGGGACAGCACAGGAAGGCGGTGCCGAGCTGGGCGGCGGTGGCACCGGCGGCGAGGACGGCGGCGATCTGCGCGCCGCGCATGATCCCGCCGGTGGCGACGATCGGCAGGGCGACGCTCTCGCGGACCTGGGCGATCAGCGCGAGCAGCCCGGTGCCGGGGGCGTCGTCGGCGGGGTCGTCGCGGTAGGTGCCCTGGTGGCCGCCGGCCTCGGCGCCCTGGACGCAGACGGCGTCCGCACCGGCCTGCTGGGCGGCGAGCGCCTCTTCGGCGGAGGTGACGGTCACGATCGTGAACGTTCCCACCCGCGCGAAGGAGGCGAGGACCTCGGGCGTGGGGCAGCCGAAGGTGAAGGAGACGACCCGGACCGGGTCCTCCAGGAGGATCGCCAGCTTGGCGTCGTAGGCGTCGTCGCGGCCGTCGTCGGTCTCGCCGAGCGGGGTCTCGTACCAGGTGGCCTCGCCCGCGAGCTGATGGCGGTAGACCTCGACCGCGGCCGGGTCGGCGGGCCGCCCGGTCTGCGGCATGAAGAGGTTGACGCCGAAGGGCCGTGACGTGAGCCCGCGCACCTGCTTGATCTCCTGGTACAGCCCGCCGGCCGTCTTGTACCCGCCGGCCAGGAAGCCGAGCGCCCCCGCCGAACAGACGGCTCCGACCAGCTCGGGACCGGAGGCGCCCCCCGCCATGGGGGCCTGCACGATCGGAAACCGAGAGAGATCGTTCAGTGCGGTGCTGGACATACGGGCATCGTGTCATGCCCCTGCTTCCGGGCCGAATCCATCCGTCAGGTCCCGGAAGCACCGGCTCCGGGTACGGGAAGAGGCGGCGCCCACGGGCACCGCCCCTTCCCCACGTACGAGTCGCGCACGAGCGCCTACCGCCCGTTGAACGCGTCCTTCAACCGCGAGAACAGCCCCTGCTGCCCCGGCTGGAACTGGCCGGTCGGCCGTTCCTCGCCGCGCAGCTTGGCCAGTTCGCGCAGGAGCCGCTCCTGCTCCGCGTCGAGCTTCGCCGGGGTCTGCACCTCGACGTGCACGATCAGGTCGCCCCGGCCGTTGCCGCGCAGATGGGTGACGCCGCGGCCGTGCAGCGGGATCGACTGGCCGGACTGGGTGCCCGGGCGGATGTCGATCTCCTCGACGCCGTCGAGCGTCTGCAGCGGCACCTTCGTACCGAGCGCGCCCGCCGTCATCGGGATGGTAACCGTGCAGTGCAGGTCGTCCCCGCGCCGCTGGAAGGTCTCATGCGGCGTCTCGTGGATCTCGACGTACAGGTCACCGGCGGGGCCGCCGCCGGGGCCGACCTCGCCCTCGCCCGCGAGCTGGATCCGGGTGCCGTTGTCGACACCGGCCGGGATCTTGACCGTGAGGGTGCGCCGGGAGCGGACCCGGCCGTCGCCCGCGCACTCGGGGCACGGGGTCGGGACGACGGTGCCGAAGCCCTGGCACTGCGGGCAGGGGCGGGAGGTCATGACCTGGCCCAGGAAGGACCGGGTGACCTGGGAGACCTCGCCGCGACCGCGGCACATGTCGCAGGTCTGCGCGGAGGTGCCGGGCGCGGCGCCCTCACCGGAGCAGGTCGTGCAGACGACCGCCGTGTCGACCTGGATGTCCTTGGTGGTGCCGAAGGCCGCCTCGTTGAGGTCGATCTCCAGACGGATCATGGCGTCCTGGCCGCGGCGGGTCCGCGAGCGCGGGCCGCGCTGCGAAGCCGTACCGAAGAAGGCGTCCATGATGTCGGAGAAGTTGCCGAAGCCACCGGCTCCGAAGCCGCCCGCGCCGCCTCCGCCGGAGGCCGAGAGGGGGTCGCCGCCCAGGTCGTAGACCTGCTTCTTCTGCGGGTCCGAGAGGACCTCGTAGGCGGCGTTGATCTCCTTGAAGCGTTCCTGCGTCTTCGGATCGGGATTCACGTCCGGGTGCAGCTCGCGCGCGAGCCTCCGGAAGGCCTTCTTGATCTCGTCCTGGGACGCGTCGCGGCGCACGCCGAGTACGGCGTAGTAGTCCGTGGCCACTTACGACTCCGCCAGGATCTGTCCGACGTAACGTGCCACTGCGCGTACCGCTCCCATCGTTCCGGGGTAGTCCATGCGGGTCGGTCCGACCACGCCGAGTTTGGCGACTGCCTCGCCGCCCGAACCGTAGCCGACCGAGACGACGGACGTGGAGCTCAGCCCCTCGTGGGCGTTCTCGTGCCCGATGCGTACGGTCATGCCCGATTCCTTGGCCTCGCCGAGGAGCTTGAGGAGCACGACCTGCTCCTCGAGGGCTTCCAGGACGGGCCTGATCATCAGGGGGAAGTCGTGTCCGAAGCGGGTGAGATTGGCGGTGCCGCCGATCATCAGCCGCTCCTCGTGCTCCTCGACCAGGGTTTCGAGGAGGGTCGCGAGCACGGTCGTGACCGTCGCGCGGTCCTCGGTCTCCTCGAAGGACTCGGGGAGGTCCTGCACCAGCTGCGGCACGTCGGCGAACCGGCGGCCGACGACCCGGCTGTTGAGCCGGGCCCGCAGATCGGCGAGCGAGGTCTCGCCGAAGGGCGCGGGGCAGTCGATGACGCGCTGCTCGACCCGGCCGGTGTCGGTGATGAGCACCAGCATCAGGCGGGCGGGCGCCAGCGAGAGCAGCTCCACGTGCCGGACGGTCGAGCGGGTCAGCGAGGGGTACTGGACGACGGCGACCTGGCGGGTCAGCTGGGCGAGCAGCCGGACCGTGCGGCCGACGACGTCGTCGAGGTCCACCGCGCCGTCGAGGAAGTTGTGGATGGCCCGGCGCTCGGGCGTCGACAGCGGCTTGACGCCGGCCAGCCGGTCGACGAAGAGGCGGTAGCCCTTGTCGGTGGGGATGCGGCCGGCGCTGGTGTGGGGCTGGGCGATGAAGCCCTCCTCCTCCAGCACCGCCATGTCGTTGCGCACGGTGGCGGGCGAGACGCCGAGCTTGTGGCGCTCGGTGAGCGCCTTGGAGCCGACGGGCTCCTCCGTCCCGACATAGTCCTGGACGATGGCGCGCAGAACCTCGAGTCTGCGTTCGCTGAGCATCGTGCGTGCACCTCCAGCTCTCATCGTCGTTCCGGTTGCTCCGCTTTTGGCACTCGCCCTGCCCGAGTGCCAGCGATACCCCGGCCAGTGTACGGCGGCGGGCGTCGCTCCTGGCAAGGAGGCGGTGCCCCCGTCGGCTAGCGTCGCGGCATGGACGTGGATTGGGAAGCGTACGGGTGGGAGCGGCTCGCGGACGGGGTGGGCCGCCGGCGGCTGCCCGGCTGGGACGCCACGGTCGGACTGGTACTGGGGGAACGGGCCGTGCTGCTGTACGACACCGGCTCCTCGCTCGCGGAGGGCGCCGAGCTGCGGACGCAGATCGCGGGGCTCACGGGCGGCCGGAGAGTGACGCACATCGCACTGAGCCATCCGCATTTCGACCATGTGCTCGGCACGGCGGCGTTCGCGGGCGCGGAGGTCTTCGGCGCGGTGGGCTCCGACGAGCTGCTCGGCCGGGCGCGGGAGCGCGAGGCGCTGCGCGAGGACGCCGTGCGGCAGGGTCTCGACGCGACGGCGGCGGCCGAGGCGGCGGACGTCCTGGTGGCCCCCCGGCACGTGGTCTCCGGGGAGTGGACGCTCGACCTGGGCGGCCGGCAGGTCCTGCTGGCGAACGTCGGCCCCGGCCACTCGGGCCACGACCTGGCGCTGCTGGTCCCCGGCTCCCGCGAGGTGGTCTTCTGCGGCGATCTGGTCGAGGAGTCGGGCGAGCCGCAGGCCGGCCCGGACGCGATCCCCGCCCGCTGGCCGGACGCGCTCGACCGGCTGCTGGGGCTCGGCGGCGAGGACGCGGTGTACGTGCCGGGGCACGGGGCGGTGGTGGACGCCCCGTTCGTACGACTCCAGCGGGAGGAACTGGCGAGGCGCTTCTCCGTCGCATAACGTCGCCCGAATGCGCAGCTACGACCCGGATCTGACGCCCCCTTGGAAGAAGACGGCGCCCGTGCCCGAGGTGCCGGCCGACCGCGACCTCGTCGTCGAGGAGGTCACGACGGGCTTCTGCGGGGCGGTGATCCGCTGCGAGGCGGGCACGGTGACCCTGGAGGACCGCTTCGGCAAGCACCGGGTGTTCCCGCTGGACCCGCGCGGCTTCCTCCTGGAGGGCCGGGTGGTGACCCTGGTCCGCCCGTCCGCCGGCCCGGCCCGCCCCACCCGTACGGCCTCCGGCTCGGTCGCGGTGCCCGGCGCACGCGCGCGCGTGGCGCGAGCGGGCCGCATCTACGTGGAGGGCCGCCACGACGCCGAGCTGGTGGAGCGGGTCTGGGGTGACGACCTGCGCATCGAGGGCGTCGTCGTGGAGTACCTGGAGGGCGTCGACGACCTCCCGGCGATCGTCGCGGAGTTCGCCCCGGGCCCGGACGCCCGGCTGGGCGTCCTGGTGGACCACCTGGTCCCGGGTTCGAAGGAGTCGAAGATCGCCGCCCGGGTGACCTCGCCGGACGTGCTGGTCGTGGGACACCCGTACATCGACGTCTGGGAGGCGGTGAAGCCCTCCTCGGTGGGCATCCGGGCCTGGCCCCGGGTCCCCAGGGGCCAGGACTGGAAGACGGGCGTGTGCGAGGCCCTGGGCTGGCCGCCGAACACGGGCGCGGCCTGGCAGCACATCCTGTCGAAGGTGACGTCGTACAAGGACCTGGAGCCGGAGCTGCTGGGCCGGGTGGAGGAGCTGATCGACTTCGTGACGGCGCCGTAGGGGGCGGGCCGCACACCCGCCCCGCGCCGCTCTAGGACCCCTCCGAACCGCCGGTCAGGAGCCACGCCACCACGGCCCGGACGGCACCGGAGACGGCCGCGCCCGCCAGCGCGAGCCCCACCTTGAGGGAGATCTTCCGCTTCATCGTCGTCGCCTTTCGGGGTGACCGGTTGATGCCCCAACCCTCCGAGGACCACGGGGTGTTGCGCCAAGCGATACGCGTTGCGGATGCTGTGGGACACGGTCCGAGCGCGACCCCGAGGAGCGGCACGGGTGGATGAGGTCACGGCGGAACACGCCGGAGGGGACGAGCCGGTCGCACGGGGCCGCGCGGACGGGGACGAGCCGGTCGCGGCGGAGCTCGTGCCGCTGGACGATGTGGCGAAGGCCCGGTTCATGGGCCTGCGGCCGATCCCCGACCACGTCGAGGGCGAGCGCCGCGAACTCGCCGTGGCACTGCGCCGCTGCTTCTTCGAACTCGAATGCACCCTGCGCCGGTACGCCGTCCAGCGCAGCTACAGCGCGAGTAGCCTGAGCCGCTACCTCAGCGGCGAGACCCCCGCGCCCGACCACTTCGTCAACGCCCTGATGGACGACGTCGGCAAGAAGCTGGGCCGCCCGATGTCCCCGCAGGCACGCCAGGCCGTGATCCTCATGCAGCGCGCGGCCCTCAAATCGGTCAACACCCGCGCCTGGCAGATCCAGCGGCTGGAGGACCAACTGGCCGCCGCCCTCCAGGAGAAGGCCGTCGCCAGGACGATGGCCGACGCGGTGGCCACCGCCCTCCACGAGCACCAGGAACGCGTCGTGACGCTGGAGGCCGAACGGCAGGCGCTCACCGAGGAGGTGGCCGCGCAGCGGACCGCCGGCATCGAGCTGGCCCTGTTGCGCGCGGAGCAACACCGCGTGCTCACCGACCACGAGGCCCTGCGCCGGCGGGTCGCCGAGCTGGAAGCGGCCCTGGAAGCGGCCGAACAGCGTGTTGCGCTCGCCGAGCAACGCTGCGCCGACCTGGAACACACCCTGCTCGCGGCCGACGCCGCGGCGGCCGCGGAGGAGGAGGCGGACCGGCGGAGGACCGAGGAGAGGCTGGCTCGCAGCCAGGAGGAACTGGAGAGGCTCCGGCGGGAGGTCGCCTCGCTCCGGTCCCGGCCGGCGGAGAGTACGCCACCGGGTCGACACGACTGGATGGGGGACGGCCCCGCACCGGGACCTGAACCCGGATCGCGGCGGGAAACCGACCCCGAGGCCCAGCCGCAGACCGCGACCCCGCCCCCATCCCGGTCGCGACCGCAGACCGCGACCCCGCTCCTGGCCCACCCTGAAACGCAAACCCAGCCGCAGCCGCAGCCGCAGCCCGATGTGCCGCAGCCCGATGTGCCGCCGTCCCCGCTCCCGTCGCCCCGGACGGCCCCCGCGTCCCACGTCACCGTCGTCTTCGCGGCCCCTCAGCGCCCCTGGGGCACATGGATCGCGCACCGGCTGGAGCGGCACGGCCACCGCGCCACGCTCCAGCGCTGGGACCCGCCCCGCGAGGTCCCCCTGGAGCAGGTGCTCCGCGACCTCCTGCTCGCCCGGGGCCAGATCCTCTTCGTGCTCGACGAGTGGTTCTTCGACCGGGGGGCCCGGCAGGCCGGGGAATGGAACGAGGTGCTGCGCGGCTTCGTCGCCGCCCACCCCGACCGTTTCGCCGCCGTCGACCTCAGCAGCCGCACCCTGCCTCCGTCCGCGGCGGTACTCGAACCGGTGAGCCTGTGGGGCGTCGACGAGGCGGAGGCCGGGGCCCGGCTGACCCACCGGCTCGCCCTCGCCGGCAACCGCGACGGAGCCCGGCGGCACCGCGGGGCCACACCGGCCCGCTTCCCCGCCGACCCGCCCGCCGTCTGGGGCGCGGTCCCCCGCCGCAACCCCTGGTTCAGCGGCCGCGACGACCTCCTCGGCGCCCTCCAGCAGCGGCTCGCCGAGGGCGGACACGGCAGCGCCGCCTGCGCCCTCATCGGCATGTCGGGCATCGGCAAGACGCAGATCGCCACCGAGTACGCGTACCGGTTCAGCCCGGACTACGACGTGATCTGGTGGGTGCACTCCGAGGACCGCAACTCCCAGCGCGACCGCCTCGGCGACCTGGCCGTCGAACTGGGCCTCCGGGTCGGCGGCGAGCCCGGTGAACGCGTCCGGGCCGTCCGCGAGGCCCTGCGCCGGGGCGACCCGCACGCCCGCTGGCTGGTCGTCTTCGACGGCTGGGACGACACCGACGGCATCGACGTCATGCTGCCCCAGGGCCCCGGCCACGTCCTGATCACCTCCCGCAACCGCGGCTGGCGCGAACACACCGACGTCCTGGAGATCCCCGGCTTCGACCGGCGCGAGTCCACCGGCTACCTCATGCGCCGCGCCCCGCAGATCAACGCGGCCGAGGCCGACGAGGTGGCCGCCGAGTTCGGAGACGTACCCCTGCCCCTCGCGCAGGCCGCCGCCTGGCTCGGCGAGTCCGGCACGGAGGCCGCCGAATACCTCCGCATGGTCCGCGACGGACGCCTCTCCACCGTCGACGAACCCTCCCCCGACAACGCCACGCTCCACGTCTCGCTCTCCTCCTGGCGGATCCTGATCGACCGGCTCCGCCGTTCCCACCCGCAGGCCCTACAGGTGCTCAGCCTGTGCAGCGCCTTCGCCCCCGGCCCCGTCCCGCTCGGCCTGCTCCGCGCCGGACCCGCGGCGCGCCTGCCGGCGGACCTGCGCTGGATCACCACGGACCCGGCGGCCTGGACCCGCGCGCTCGACACCCTCGTCAACTACTCGGTGCTCGTCCGGACCCCCGGCCCCTCCGCGGGCGGGAAGGCGGCCGGGCCGGAAGAGGAGTCGGTCCACATGCACCGCCTGGTGCACGACATCGTCGCCCGGCTCACCGACGACGAGGTCCGGTACGCCCAACTCAAGGCCGTCCGCGACCTCCTCGCCGAGGCCGAGCCAGGTGACCCGGCCGACAGCGGGCACTGGCCCCGCTACTCCGTGCTCCTGCCCCACCTGGAACCCTCCGGCGCCCTCCGCAGCACCGCGCCCCGCGTCCAGGAAGCCGTCCTCAACTGCCTCCGGTTCTGCGACCGCAGCGGCGACTACCGGGCGGGGCTGCTGCTGGCCCGGCGGGTCCGGCAGAACTGGGGCGAGTTCATGGACCGGGCCGACGGGCGGATGCTCGCTCTCGCCTCCCTCGAGGCGGACCTCCTGCGGGCCGCCGGACGCTTCCAGGAGGCGTACGAGCAGAGCGAGCGGACCCTGGGGCAGCTCAAGGCGAACCCGCACGACGAACTCGCCGAACTGACCGCCCGGAGCGCGGTGGCCAACGGCCTGCGCCACCAGGGCAGGTACCACGACGCGCACCACATCCAGCGGGAGGTGCTCGACCGGACGGTCCGGCTCGTCGGCACGGACGACCCCCTCGTCCTGGCCGCCCGTCACGACCTCGCGGCCACCCTCCGCGCGCTCGGCCGCTACCGGGAGGCGTACGAGAACGACCTGATGACGCTCGCCCGGCGCGAGGAACTCCTGGGCGGACACCACCTCGCCGGTCTCGCCTCGGCCAACGCCGTCACCCGCGGGCAGCGGCTGCTCGGCATGTACGGCGCGGCGCTCAGTCGCCAGGCCGAGGTCGCCCGCCGCCATGAGGAGGCCCTCGGCGCGCGGCACCCGCGGACGCTCGACGCCGACATCGAGCTGGCGCTGTGCCGTCGGCACGGGGACCCGGGCGGCCCGGACGGGGGCAGCTCAATCGCCGGGCTCGTCGACCGGTCCGTGGAGATCCACGGGCGCGAGCACCCTGTGACCCTTCAGTGCCTCAGCCTCCACGCGGACGCCCTGCGCGAGCAGGGCGACCTCGGCCGGGCGAGGGCGCTCGGCGCCGAAGCGGAAACCGGCTACCGGGCCCTGCTCGGCCCCGCCCACCCCGTCTCCCTCGGCGCGGTCGCCAACACGGCCCTCGTGCTGCTCGACTCCGGCCAGCAGTCGGCGGCCGTCGCCATGCTCGAATCGGCGCGCGCCGGGCTGATCCCGGCGCTCGGACAGGACCACCCGTGGGTCCTGGGCTGCGACCTCAACACGGCCGCCGCCTACCGCCAGGAGGGAGACCTGGTCTCCGCCGTCGCGCTGAGCCGCGACGCCTTGGGCCGCGCCCAGGCCGTACTCGGCGCCGAGCACCCGCTGACCCTCTCCTGCCAGCTCGCACTCGCCGCCGACCTGCGTGGTCTCCCGCTGCGCGAGGACGACGAGGCGCTGGTCCTGGAGGAGGACGCGGTGAACCGCCTCGCCGCGGCCCTGGGCCCCCAGCACCCGCGCACCCTGGCGGCCCGGCGCCGCGTCCGCCCCGTCTGGAGCTTCGAGCCGTACGTCGACTGAGGCCCCCGAACCACTCCGACGCCGAGCCCCGACGGCTGCCGTTCCGGCGGCCTGGGCGGGGCTCGTACGGCCCCGGCGGCCTGGGCAGGGCTCGTACGGCTCCGACAGCTCCGCGGCCCCGGCGAGGCTCGTACGGCTCCGGCGGCTAGTCCACCAGGTCCCGGACCACCGCGTCGGCCAGCAGGCGTCCCCGCAGGGTCAGCACGGCGCGCCCGGTCTCGTACGGTCCGGGGGCGAGGAGCCCGTCGGTGAGGGCCTTCGCGGCGGCCGCGAGCCCGGCGGGCTTGAGGAGGGACAGCTCGACGCCCTCCTTGAGCCGCAGTTCGAGGAGGATCCGCTCGACCCGCCGGTCCTCGTCGGACAGCAGCTCGCGCCCGGCGCCCGGCGACTTCCCACCGGCCAGCGCGGCCGCGTACGCCCCGGGGTGCTTCACGTTCCACCAGCGGACGCCGCCCATGTGCGAGTGGGCTCCGGGCCCTGCTCCCCACCAGTCGGCGCCGCGCCAGTACAGCTCGTTGTGCAGACAGCGCCCGGCCTCCGAGGTGGCCCAGTTGGACACCTCGTACCAGTCGAAGCCGGACCGGGAGAGGACGTCCTCGGCGATCAGGTACCGGTCGGCGTGGACGTCGTCGTCGGTCATCGGGACCTCGCCGCGCCGGATGCGCCGCGCCAGCTGCGTCCCCTCCTCGACGATCAGGGCGTAGGCGCTGACGTGGTCGGGTCCGGCGCCGATGGCCGCGTCGAGCGAGGCCCGCCAGTCGTCGTCGGTCTCGCCGGGGGTGCCGTAGATCAGGTCGAGGTTGACGTGCTCGAACCCGGCGGCCCGCGCCTCGGCGACGCACGCCTCGGGGCGCCCGGGCGTGTGGGTCCGGTCGAGGATCTTCAGGACGTGCTGCTTGGCGCTCTGCATGCCGAAGGAGATCCGGTTGAACCCGCCCTCGCGCAGCTCCGCGAGATACGCCGGGTTCACGGACTCCGGGTTCGCCTCAGTGGTCACCTCGGCGTCGTCCGCGAGCCCGAACTCGTCCCGTACGGCCGCCAGCATCCGTACGAGGTCACCGGCGGCGAGCAGGGTGGGCGTGCCGCCGCCGACGAACACGGTCCGGACCGGTCGGGGGTCGTCCCCGAGCACCTTGCGGGCGAGCCGGATCTCCTCGGTGACCTGCTCGGCGTAGTTGTCCCGGGAGGCGAGCACGCCGCCGGTCCCGCGCAGCTCATTGGCCGTGTAGGTGTTGAAGTCGCAGTAGCCGCAGCGCGTCGCGCAGTACGGCACGTGCAGGTAGAACCCGAGCGGCCGCTCCCCCGCCCCTTCGAGGGCGTGCGGGGGCAGCGCCCCGTCGTCGGGAACGGTCTCACCATCGGGCAGTACGGAAGGCATGAGCCCCATTGTCCCGTACTGCCCGAGGTGAACGCCCGGCCTGTGGACAACCTCTCCACAGGGCGAGGGTCAGGTCCGCGGCGGCGGGGGTCAGGACTCCCGCGACCCCGCGTACATCTCCTCGATGAGCCCCTTGTACTCGCGCTCCACCACCGGCCGCTTCAGCTTCAGCGACGGGGTGAGCTCGCCGTGCTCGATGTCGAGGTCGCGCGGCAGCAGCCGGAACTTCTTGATCGTCTGCCAGCGCTGGAGGCCCTCGTTGAGCCGGTCGACGTAGCCCTGGACCATCGCCACGGTCTGCGGGGCGGCGACGATCTCGGCGTACGGCTTGCCCCCGAGGCCGTGCTCGGCGGCCCAGCCGAGGAGGGTGGGCTCGTCGAGGGCGATGAGCGCGGTGCAGAAGTTCCGGTCGGCGCCGTGCACGAGGATGTTCGAGACGAACGGGCAGACGGCCTTGAACTGGCCCTCGACCTCGGCCGGCGCGATGTACTTGCCGCCGGACGTCTTGATCAGGTCCTTCTTGCGGTCGGTGATCCGGAGGTAGCCGTCGGCGGACAGTTCGCCGATGTCACCGGTGTGGAACCAGCCGTCGGACTCCAGGACCTCGGTCGTCTTCTCCGGCAGGCCGTGGTAGCCCTCCATGATGCCGGGGCCCCGCAGCAGGATCTCGCCGTCGTCGGCGATCCGGACCTCGGTGCCGGGGAGCGGCTTGCCGACGGTGCCGGTGCGGTAGGCCTCGCCCGGGTTGACGAAGGAGGCGGCGGAGGTCTCGGTGAGGCCGTAGCCCTCCAGGATGTGGATGCCGGCGCCGGCGAAGAAGTAGCCGATCTCGGGGGCGAGCGCGGCGGAGCCGGAGATGCACGCGCGCAGGTTGCCGCCGAAGGCCTCGCGGATCTTGGCGTAGACGAGGGCGTCGGCGACCTTGTGCTTGGCGGTGAGGCCGAAGGGCGCGGTGGCGGTCCCGGTGCGGCGGAAGTTGTCCTGGGTGGCCTTGGCGTACTCGCGGGCGACGCCGGCCGCCCACTGGAAGATCTTGTACTTGGCTCCGCCGCCGGCGCGGGCCTTGGCGGCGACGCCGTTGTAGACCTTCTCGAAGATGCGGGGCACGGCGGCCATGTAGGTCGGCTGGACCACCGGCAGGTTCTCGATGATCTTGTCGACGCGGCCGTCGACGGCGGTGACGTGCCCGACCTCGATCTGACCCGAGGTGAGGACCTTGCCGAAGACGTGCGCGAGCGGCAGCCACAGGTACTGGACGTCGGCCTGGGTGACGAGCCCGGTGGCGGCAATGGCCTTGGCCATGTACGACCAGTTGTCGTGCGGGAGGCGGACGCCCTTGGGGCGGCCCGTGGTGCCGGAGGTGTAGATGAGGGTGGCGAGCTGCGTGGCGGTGATCGCCGCGACCCGCTCCTTGACGGCCTCGGGGTGCTTCTCCAGATAGCCCTTGCCGCGCGCCTCCAGCTCGGCGAGCGTGAGGACGAAGTCACCGTCGCTCTCCACGCCGGTGGCGTCGATGACCACGACGTGGCGGAGGTTCGGCAGGTCGGCGCGGCGCTCGACGGCCTTGGCGAGCTGGGCGGCGTCCTCGGCGATGAGGACCCGCGACTCGGAGTCGGAGAGGATGAACGCCGACTCCTCGGCGTTGGTCTGCGGGTAGACCGTGGTCGTCGCGGCGCCCGCGCACATGACACCGAGGTCGGCGAGGATCCACTCGACCCGGGTGGCGGAGGCGAGGGCGACCCGCTCCTCGGACGCCACGCCGAGGTCGACGAGGCCGGCGGCGATCGCGTAGACCCGCTCGGCGGCCTGGCCCCAGCTGAGCGACTTCCAGTCGTCCGGGCCGGCCCCGGAGGCGGCGGGCACCGGGTAGCGGTAGGCCTCCGCGTCCGGAGTCCGCTCGACGCGCTCAAGGAAGAGGGTCGCCACGGAGGGCGGCCGGTTCTCGATCTGGGTCTGTGTGTCGCTCACGACGTCCTCCGGGCGGCGGCGGTGCCTTCTGGTGGTTCGTAACTAACTGGCGAGTAACCTTCGGGCCAGAGTAAAGGCCCGAGGTCCGACGCGTAAGAGTCTGCGGGACGTCGCTTCATAACGAACGGGCCCACGCGCATGTGCGCGTGGACCCGTCGTGGACACGGAAGCGCCGTTTCCGGCCGCCGCCCGGCGTTACTTCTTCTTGCCGCCGGACTCGTCGCTCGACAGAACGGCGATGAAGGCCTCCTGCGGCACCTCCACCGAGCCGACCATCTTCATGCGCTTCTTGCCTTCCTTCTGCTTCTCCAGCAGCTTCCGCTTGCGGGAGATGTCACCGCCGTAGCACTTGGCGAGGACGTCCTTCCGGATGGCGCGGATGGTCTCGCGGGCGATGACCCGGGAGCCGATGGCGGCCTGGATCGGCACCTCGAAGGCCTGCCGGGGGATGAGCTCGCGCAGCTTGGCGACGAGCCGCACACCGTAGGCGTACGCGGCGTCCTTGTGGGTGACGGCGGAGAAGGCGTCGACCTTGTCGCCGTGCAGCAGGATGTCGACCTTGACCAGGCTGGAGGCCTGCTCGCCGGTGGGCTCGTAGTCGAGGGAGGCGTAACCCCGCGTCTTGGACTTCAGCTGGTCGAAGAAGTCGAAGACGATCTCGGCGAGGGGCAGGGTGTAGCGGATCTCGACCCGGTCCTCGGAGAGGTAGTCCATGCCGATCAGGGTGCCGCGCCGGGTCTGGCACAGCTCCATGATCGCGCCGATGAACTCGCTGGGGGCGAGGATCGTGGCGCGTACGACGGGCTCGTACACGTCGTTGATCTTGCCCTCGGGGAACTCGCTCGGGTTGGTGACGGTGTGCTCGCTGCCGTCCTCCATCACCACGCGGTAGACCACGTTCGGCGCGGTGGCGATGAGGTCGAGACCGAACTCGCGCTCCAGCCGCTCACGGATCACGTCGAGGTGCAGCAGACCGAGGAAACCGACGCGGAAACCGAAGCCGAGGGCGGCGGAGGTCTCCGGCTCGTAGACCAGCGCGGCGTCGTTGAGCTGCAGCTTGTCGAGGGCCTCGCGGAGGTCCGGGTACTCCGAGCCGTCCAGCGGGTAGAGGCCCGAGAAGACCATCGGCTTCGGGTCCTTGTAGCCGCCGAGGGCCTCGGTGGCGCCCTGGTGCAGGGAGGTGATCGTGTCACCGACCTTGGACTGACGGACGTCCTTCACACCGGTGATGATGTAGCCGACCTCGCCGACGCCGAGACCGTCGGAGGAGGTCATCTCCGGGGAGGAGACGCCGATCTCCAGGAGCTCGTGCGTGGCGCCGGTGGACATCATCCTGATGCGCTCGCGCTTGTTGAGCTGGCCGTCGACCACACGGACGTAGGTCACGACGCCGCGGTACGAGTCGTAGACCGAGTCGAAGATCATCGCGCGGGCGGGGGCGTCGGCGACACCGACCGGGGCGGGAACGTCCCGGACGACCCGGTCGAGCAGGGCCTCGACGCCCATGCCGGTCTTCGCGGAGACCTTGAGGACGTCCTCCGGCTGGCAGCCGATGAGGTTGGCGAGCTCCTCGGAGAACTTCTCCGGCTGGGCGGCCGGCAGGTCGATCTTGTTCAGTACGGGAACGATGGTGAGGTCGTTCTCCATGGCCAGGTAGAGGTTGGCCAGGGTCTGCGCCTCGATGCCCTGGGCGGCGTCGACCAGCAGGATCGTGCCCTCACAGGCGGCGAGCGACCGGGACACCTCATAGGTGAAGTCGACGTGCCCGGGAGTGTCGATCATGTTCAGGATGTGCGTGTCGCCCTGAGCCGGCCCCTCGGTCGGCGCCCACGGCAGCCGGACCGCCTGGGACTTGATCGTGATGCCGCGCTCCCGCTCGATGTCCATGCGGTCGAGATACTGGGCACGCATCTGCCGCTGGTCGACCACACCGGTCAGCTGGAGCATCCGGTCGGCAAGCGTCGACTTGCCGTGGTCGATGTGCGCGATGATGCAGAAGTTGCGGATCAGAGCCGGGTCGGTACGGCTCGGCTCGGGCACGTTGGTAGGAGTCGCGGGCACGCAGGGTCTCGTCTCGGGGCGATGTCGGATCGATACGTAGGCTCCATGGTCCCATGCCCGTCGCCCGGCGCCCGGTTTGGGCGGGCACGAGGGTCGCTGATACTGTGGACAGCTGTGTCTCGTGTGCCCTCTCAGCTGCGGGACACATCCAGAAGGAACATCGAACCTGTAAAGGTCTTTTCGTGGCGAACATCAAGTCCCAGATCAAGCGGAACAAGACGAACGAGAAGGCGCGCCTGCGCAACAAGGCCGTCAAGTCCTCGCTCAAGACCGCGATCCGCAAGGCCCGCGAGGCCGTCGCCGCGGGTGACGTCGAGAAGGCCACCGTGGCTTCCCGCGCCGCCTCCCGCGCGCTCGACAAGGCTGTCTCGAAGGGCGTCATCCACAAGAACGCCGCCGCCAACAAGAAGTCGGCGCTGGCCACCAAGGTTGCCGCTCTCCAGGGCTGAGCTCTGATGTAACCGGCCGCACGGGACCCAGCGGGCCCTCTCTCCCGCTCCCACCCGGCCCCCGGACTCGCACGCGGACGCGTTCGCCACGCGGGTGCGAGCCCACCCCTTCTCAACCCAAGGCCCCACCACACCTCCTTCCCCAGGAGGACGGTGGGGCCTTTGGCGTGGGGGGGTTGCGGGGGCCTTGGGAGGGGGGTGAGGGGCAGGGGCGGGGAGGCGGTAGGGGGCGCGGCCCCGGGGGGCGGCGGGGGCCTTCGGAGGGGGCCGGGGAAGCGGTAGGGGCGCGCGGCCCGTGGGAGGAAGGGGGCGGCGGGCCAGCGCCCCGGCCCCTGGGAGGCGGCGGGGGCGCAGCCCCGGGAAAGGCACGGCGCCGCGACGGGGCCGGGCCAGCGGGCCCCGGAGGAGCCGAGGGGCCCGGGCCCGGAGGGGGCCGACCGGGGGCCCAGCCCCCCGGAGGGGACCACGGGGCACGCCCCGGGAAAAGTCACAGGCTCAGCCCCAGCGAGAGGGCAGGGGCGCAGCCCGAGCGAAGGGGCCAGGTCACAGCCCGAGCGAGGGGATGGGGCGCAGCCCCGGAAGGGGGACGGGGCGCAGCCCCCGGTGGGGGCAACCAGGGCACCGCCCGGAAACTCACCGCCCCAACCCCGGAAGGGGGTCAGGGCACAGCCCCGGGAGGGGGTCGGGGCGCAGCCCCCGGCGGGGCCACCAAGGCACCGCCCGGAAACTCACCGCCCCAACCCCGGAAGGGGGCTCGGGGCACAGCCCCGACAAGGGGCTCGATGTGCCGCCCCCGAAGAGGGTCGAAGCGCCGCCCCGGTGGGTGCGACCGGGGCACCGCCCGGGAAACTCGCCTCCCCAGCCGCAGCAAGGGAAGGGGCTCGGGGCGCAGCCCCGGAAACGGGCTCGGGGCGCAGCCCCGGAAACGGGCTCGGGGCGCAGCCCCGGAAACGGGCTCGGGGCGCAGCCCCGGAAGCGGGCTCGGGGCGCAGCCCCGGGAGAGCGGCTCCGTTTGCCACCAGCCCCCGGCAGGGTTTCGGGAAGGGGTGGGGTGGGGGAACCGCTCCGGCATCAGCCACGACCCAGCCGCACCCTCGTACGCGCCCCCAGCCCCCGCCCCGCCCTACGGCCACGGCCCCGCCGCCACCCACAGCCACAGCCACAGCCACAGCCACAGCCACAGCCACAACGAGCCCGGCAGCGTCCGCCGGCCCCGGCCCAGGCCCCGCCCCCTACCCCCGCCGCATCCTCGCCGCCCGAGCCACCGCCACCACCGCCTTCTCCAGGGCGTACTCCGGGTCGTCCCCGCCGCCCTTCACCCCCGCGTCCGCCTCCGCGATCGCCCGCAGCGCCAGCGACACCCCGTCGGGGGTCCAGCCCCGCATCTGCTGCCGTACGCGGTCGATCTTCCAGGGCGGCATACCGAGCTCCCGCGCCAGGTCGGCCGGCCGCCCGCCCCTCGCGGAGGACAGCTTGCCGATCGCCCGTACACCCTGGGCCAGCGCGCTGGTGACGAGCACGGGCGCGACCCCGGTCGAGAGGGACCAGCGCAGGGCTTCCAGCGCCTCGGCCGTCCGCCCTTCGACCGCGCGGTCCGCGATGTTGAAGGAGGAGGCCTCGGCGCGGCCCGTGTAGTAGCGCCCGACGACGGCCTCGTCGATCGTCCCGTCCACGTCGGACGTGAGCTGCGCGACCGCGGACGCGAGCTCCCGCAGGTCGCTGCCGATCGAGTCCACGAGCGCCTGGCAGGCCTCGGGCGTGGCCGAACGCCCGAGGGTCCGGAACTCCTGCCGTACGAACGTCAGCCGTTCCGCCGGCTTCGTCGTCTTCGGGCAGGCCACCTCCCGCGCCCCCGCCTTCCGCGCCGCGTCGAGCAGGCCCTTGCCCTTGGCGCCGCCCGCGTGGAGCAGGACGAGCGAGATGTCCTCGACCGGGTCGTCGAGGTAGGCCTTGACGTCCTTGATCGTGTCGGCGGACAGGTCCTGGGCGTTCCGCACGACCAGCACCTTGCGCTCGGCGAAGAGCGAGGGGCTGGTGAGCTCGGCCAGCGAGCCGGGCTGAAGCTGGTCGGGCGTGAGGTCGCGCACGTCGGTGTCGGCGTCGGCGGCGCGCGCGGCCGCGACCACGGACTGGACGACGCGGTCGAGGAGCAGGTCCTCCTGGCCCACGGCGAGCGTCACGGGACCGAGGAGGTCGTCGGGGGAAGTCTTTCTGGTGGCCATCGCGATCCAGCATCCCACGCGCCACCGACAACAAGGCCCGCCACAGCCCGCCCCCGCCATGCCGGAGAATGGCCGGGTGAGTGAACGACACGTACTGGTACTCCCCGACCGCGACTCCGCCGAGGAGCTCGCCGGTGAACTCCCCGACCGTTTCGGCGTCGCCGAGGAACCCCAGCTCGTACGGGACTCCCTGGCCGGCGAGGACGACGCCGAGGACGCCCAGTGGCTGGTGGTCGTCGAGGACCCGGACGGCCGGCTGGACGCGGCGGCCCTCGACGAGCTCGCGGCCGAGTACGAGGGCTGGCTGGAGGCTCCGTAGGGCGGGGCCGCAGCCCGTAGGGGGCTGAACCACGGCCCGTACGGGCCACGACTTCAGCCCCGCGTCACCTTCGGCACGATCTGCACGTCCAGATCGATGCTGATGCTGGACCCCACCGCCGCGATCCCCCGCGCGAGCAGCGTCTGCCAGGTGAGGGTGAAGTCCTCCCGGTGCAGTTCGGTGGTGGCCCGGCAGGCGCACCGGGTCTCGCCTTCCAGGCCGCTCCCGATGCCGAGGTACTGGGTGTCGAGCGTCACCGTGCGGCTGACGCCGTGCAGGGTGAGCGCGCCGGTGACGGCCCATCGGCTGCCGCCCTTGTGCGTGAAGCGCTCGCTGTAGAACTCCAGCGTGGGGTAGGCGCCGACGTCGAGGAAGTCACTGGACCGCAGGTGGTCGTCGCGCATCTGCACCCCGGTGTCGATGGAGGCCGCGTCGATGACGACGTGCATCGCCGAGCGCTCCATCCGGTCGGCGATCCGCACGGCCCCGGCGAAGCTGTTGAACCGCCCGTGGATGCGGGCGAGGCCGATGTGGCGGGCGGTGAACCCGATCTGTGAGTGCGTCGGGTCGATCTCCCAGTCGCCGGGCTCGGGGAGCTGTGGCTGCGGGGCGATCTGCAGCAGCACGTCCCCGAGGCCGGTGTGGCCGCCTTCGGTGACGACGGCACTGCCGTGGTGGGGCGTGTAGCCCTCGGCGGTGACGGCGAGCCGGTACTCGCCCGCCGGTACGGTCGCGAGCGCCGTGCCGTACGGGTCGGTCTCCCCGGCGAGCACCTTGCGTCCGACCGTGTCGCTGAGCAGGAACTCGGCCCGCCGGACCGGTTCGTGTACGGGGTCGAGCACCCGGCAGCTCACCACTCCCGCCGAGGCGGGGACGGAGAGTCCGGCGAGCGGCCCGCCCCGGGCGGCGCCCGCCGGCCTCTTACCGAAGAGACGATCGAACATTGTTCACGCACCCCCGTGCGACTCGTTCATCATGCAACGAAGTCGCATTCGATCACCGTTGGGGCGTTCGAGGCAAACCGGACGACTACCGGTCAATGAGAAGCAAGTGCCGACAAGCGTTACCGAGGGTTCGAATCGGGAATTCCCCCGCGTACGACCGGCAGCACGTCGAGCTCGATCCCGAACAGCTCCCGGTACGCGCCCCGCACCTCCTCCTCGCTCTCCAGCGTCCGCTCCTCGCGCTCGCCCCCGGCGCGGGTGATCAGCTTCCGGTCGCTGAGGGTGATCCGGCCGTCCTCGGTGAGCAGGGAGCAGACCAGACTCCGCGGGAAGTGCGAGTCGGGCGAGGTCTGGTGGTACCAGGCGCCCGCCGCGAAGTCGGCGAGCTCACGCGGCCGCCGCTCCACCCGGTACTGCGGCTTGCCGTCGCGCAGCACGTCCAGGTCGCCCTCGACGCCCTCCACGATCCGGAACACACCGCCCGGGTCCTGCTGCTCCCCGCGGTCGTCGAAGTCCAGCGGGTAGTGGCTGTGGTCGCCGAAGCCGACGTCGGCGAGCCGTCGCCGCCCGTCCGCCGTCTCCACGAGCAGCGCCATGTGGTCGTACGGGATGCCCGGCTTCCCGCCCTCCCCGAAGACCCGTGCCTGGAGCAGCGAGACCTCGTAGCCGAGCCCCCGCAGCAGTACGGCGAACGCGGTGTTGACCTCGTAGCAGAAGCCGCCCCTGTGTGCCCCGACCACCTTGTCGAGCAGCGCCTTCTCGTCCAGGACGACGGCTTCGCCGAGGTGGATGGAGAGGTTCTCGAAGGGCACGGTCCGCAGGTGGCGCAGCTGCAGCTCGCGCAGCGCGTCGGAGTCCTCCCGGTCGGGTCGCGCCGCGCCGATGCGCCGCAGATAGGCCTCGACGTCCGCCGGCGTGGGGACGAAGGACTCGGGGGGAACGGGGGCCGTCGGTCGCGTAGTCATACGGCCAGTCTGCACCGCCCGGCCCCCCGCCGACCTGGCTATCCGACCGGTGCCGACTCCTCTTCCGGAGAGGGCAGTTCCCTCATCCGGGCCAGCGGCGAGGCCAGCACCCACAGCACGGCGAAGACGGCCCCGACGGTCGCGATCCACAGCGTCGGACGCAGCCCGATCACGGTGCCGAGGAAGCCTCCGACGAGCGCGCCGAGCGGGCGGAACCCATGGTTGAGCGTCCGGAACGCACCCATGACCCTGGCCCGCACGGCGTCGGGTATCAGCGCCATCTGGAACGAGCCCGCCGCGACGTCGACGATCATCACGCCGACGCAGGACAGGAACTCCGCCACGAACAGCACGGACACCACGAACGGCAGCGGGCCGTCGGCCAGGGGTATCAGGACCAGGGGCAGGGTGAACCCGAGGAAGCCGGCGACGAGCGAACCACCGATGCCGATCCGCCGCACGACCGCCCCGCTCAGCACCGCCCCGAGGAGGCCGCCGACGGCTCCCGTGCCGAGCACCAGGCCGAGCAGCCCGGGGCTGATGCCGAGTTCGGTCGTCACGTAGATGACGAAGAGCGTGTGGAACATGTAGTTGAAGAACTGCACGGTGCCGGACGCGGCGAACAGCGCGCGCATCGACCGCTCCCGGATCACCCAGCGCAGGCCCTCGGTGAAGTGCCCCTTGGCCACTGGTGCCGGCGGCGGCTCGACCGGCTTGATCCGGGCCAGGTACCCGGCCGACACCAGATACGTGAGGGCGTCCGCGACCAGGGCGAAGGGCGCGGTCAGCAACTGCACGAGCAGTCCGCCGACCCCTGGCCCCGCCAGCCACGCCGTCGACCGGCTGCCGTTGACCAGGGAGTTCGCCTGCACGTACCGCTCGGTGGGGACGAGCGCCACGAAGAGCGTGGTGTTGCAGACCTCGAAGAGCACGGTGAGCGCGCCGATCCCGAACGCCACCACGTACAACTGGGTGAGCGTCAGCGCGTCGAGGGCGTAGGCCACGGGGAGGCTGAGGACCAGCCCCGCCCGTCCCAGATCGGTCGCGATCATGGCACGCCTGCGGCTGGCCTGCCGGTCGGCCCAGGCACCGAAGGGCAGGTTGAGCAGGAGTGCGGGCAGCAACTCGGCCGCCTTGAGCCAGCCCATCGCCGCCGCGTCGGCCCCGAGGACGAGGACGGCGGCGAGCGGGATCGCCATGAGCGATATCTGGTCCCCGGCGAGCGAGACGGTCTGCCCGGTCCAGTAGCGGCGGAAGGTCCGCTCGCGCAGCAGCGCCGGTACGCGTTCCACGAGGGCCACCCTGCTCACTCCTTCTCTCTGTCGGGTACGTCCAGGTCCAGGTAGGCGACCCGCAGCACGCTGACGGGCCCGGCGCCCTCCGGCCGGAGGGACGGGTCGGACTCGCGGGCCTCGTAGGGCCGGAGCAGCGCCTCGATCCGTGCCCCGAGATCGGCCAGCTCCTCGGGGGTGAGGTAGAGCAGGGAGTCGCCGAACTGCTCGGCCTCCTGCCACTCCTTCGGCAGCCGGTGCCGGTTCCCCATGGCACGGACGACCCGCTCGAAGTACCGCTCGGCGACCACCGCGGTCAGCGCCCCCGCCGCCTGCGCGACGGCGGCGTCCTCGCTGTACTCGGGCCACTCCGTGTACCGGGCCGTGGCACGCCAGGGCTTCTCCCGCCCCCGCCCGCCGGGCGCCTCCTCCACGAGCCCGTACTTGGCGAGTATCCGCAGGTGGTACGAGCAGCTGGCCACGGACTCCCCGGTCAGCTCGGCGGCCCGGGTAGCCGTGAAGGGCCCGCTACTGCGCAGCAGCCCCACCAGGGAGAGCCGCAGCGGGTGCGCGTAGGCCCGCAGGGCTCGCGGGTCGGTGAGTCGAATGCTCCTGGGCTGCTCGCCCTCGGGCCGCTGGTCACTGCTCTCCTCCTGCATGTATGTAAAGCTAGCTTTAGAAAGACTTCTTTACAAGCATTCCTTTACACCGTTGCCTCACTCTCCTCCCGCCACGGCCGTCAGCCCGGGCCCGGCCCCCACGACCGCGATCGCCCCGTCCAGGTCGGTCCGCAGCACCCGCGCCCCGCCGGCCCGCAACGACTCCACCGTTCTCGGCGACGGATGCCCGTAGGGATTGCCGCTGCCCGTCGAGACCAGCGCGAGCCTCGGCCGCACGGCCCGCATCAGCCCCGGGTCCTGATGGGCGGAGCCGTGGTGGGCCACCTTGAGCACGTCCACCGGCGCGAGATCCGGATGAGCCCGCAGCAACGCCCGCTGGGCCGGCGGCTCCAAGTCACCGAGGAGCAGCAGCGTCAGCCGTCCGGCGACCGTGACCAGCAAGGTGACGCTGGCATCGTTCGGCCCGTCACCCCCACCGAAGCCACTGGAACCCCCGGAGTCACCGGCCCCGGTACCGCCACCGGCCTCGCCACCGCCACCGGCAGCCCCCGAGCCGGTCGCCGCCGCCCCGGGCCCCGCCATCGGCCAGAGCACTCGCCACTCCAACGCCCCCACCCGCCGCCGCTCCCCCAGCCCGGCGGGGATCAGCGGCACCCGCGCGGCGGCCGCCGTCCTCCGCGCGAACGCCGCCTGGGCGGGCGGCTCTTCGAGCCCCGTCACCTGGATCGCCCCGACCGACCGGCCCCGCAACACCCCCGGCAAGCCGGCCACATGGTCCGCGTGGAAGTGGGTCAGGAGCAGCAACGGCACCCGCCGCACCCCGAGTTCCCGCAGACAACGGTCCACCGGTACGGGGTCGGGGCCCGCGTCCACCACGACGGCGGCGTCCCCGCCCGCCGCGAGCACCGTCGCATCCCCCTGCCCCACCTGGCACATCGCGAACACCCAGCCCGGCGGCGGCCATCCGCCGACCCACCGGGTCAGGGGCGCCGGTCGGGCCACCACGAGCAGGAGCAGCACGGCGACCAGCAGGGCCATCGGCCCCCGGTACGGCAGTCTGCGCGCCCCGAGCACCACCACGACCGTGATCAACGCGAGGGCCGCCCCGCCCCACCACCCGCCCGGCCAGCTCATCTCCGCCCCCGGCAGCGCCGCACCCGCACGGGCCACCCGCGCGATCCACCCGGCGGGCCAGCCCGCCACCCACGCCAGGCCCTCCCCGGCCGGAGTCCACACCGGCGCCAGGGCCAGCGCGGCGAAGCCGAAGACCGTCGCGGGCGCCACCGCGAGCTCCGCGCACAGGTTCGCCGGGATCGCGACCAGGCTCACCCGGCCGGCGAAGACCACCACGACGGGAGCGCACACCGCCTGCGCCGCCAGACACGCCGCCAGCGCCTCCGCCAACCGATCGGGCACCCCGCGCATCCGCAGCGCCTCACTCCACCGCGGGGCCACCGTGAGCAGGGCCCCGGTGGCGAGCACCGAGAGCAGGAAGCCGTAACTCCGGGCGAGCCAGGGGTCGTAGAGCACCAGGACGAGAACGACGGTGGCCAGCGCGGGGATCAGCGACCTCCGCCGACCGGTCCCGATCGCGAGCAGCACCACCAGCCCACAGGCCGCGGCACGCAGCACGCTCGGATCGGGCCTGCAGACGACCACGAAGGCGAGCGTCAACGCTCCCCCGGCCAGCGCCGAGCCCCGCAGCGAGAGCCCGATCCGGGGCGCGAGCCCGCCCCGCTCCACCTCGTGCGCCCGCCCGGGGCGGCCGACCAGCAGGAGCAGCACGACGGACAGGTTGCTTCCGCTCACGGCGAGCAGATGAGTGAGATCGGTCGCCTGGAAGGCGTCCCGCAGCTCGGTCCCGATCCGGGAGGTGTCCCCCACGACCAGACCGGGCAACAGGGCCCGCGCGTCCGGATCGAGACCGTCGGTGACCCGCCGCAGCCCGGCGCGCAGCTCCCCCGCCGTCCGTTGCAGCGCGCTGGGACGGCCGACGATCCGGGGCGGCCCCCGGTCCACCTTGAGCACGGCCGCGAAGGGGTCGCCGGGCTGCGTGGGCGGCACCAGCCGGGCGTCGACCTCCAGCCGGGTGGAGGGCAGCAGCCGCAGCCACGCGTCCCTCGCCGCTCCGGGCGGCACGATCAGCAGCACCGGCGCCCTGGTCCGGTGGGCCGCACCGCCCGGCCGCTCGGCCCTGGTCACCTCACCGTCGAGGACGACGGACACGGGTACGGTCGCGCTGCCGCTCACACGGGGCCGGGTGAGCCGCGGGTCGGAGGTCACCGTCACCTCGAGCTGCGCCCGCGCGTACTCCCGCGCCAGGGCGGGGACGGGGCCGCGGCGCAGGTCCGCCGCGTGCAGGCCCGCAGAGGTCGCCCCGGCGGCCGCGCACAGCAGGACCCCGGCGCAGGCGGTCGCCCGCAGCCGTCCGCCCGGCGTGCCCCGCCGTAGCGTCCCGGCCTCCGCCCCGCCCTCCGTCGGGCGCGGCTCACCCGGCCGATCCGGGCCGGCGAACCACCGGGCCGCGGCCGGCGCCCACAGGACGGCGGCTCCGACCAGAGCGACCGTCACTCCGGCCACTGACCACCACCCTGGGGCACCGAGGGCACAGGCCGCCGCCACCCAGGCAGCGACCGCGAGCGGCACCAGCCTGAGATCCGTGGGCCCCTCGTCACGGAAGGGCCCGTCACCACGTCCGCCGTACAGCCCATCGCCCCGCCCGTCGTCGCGGACAGCCCCCTGAGTCCCCGGTCGCCCGGCACCAGCCGCGCCCCCGGCCCCGGCTGGCGCCCCAGCCCACGCCCCGGCCGCCGGGTCGGCCGGGGGATCGACCCCCGCCGCCGCCTCGTACCGCGTCACGGCCGGACCAGCGGTCGGAGATCGGCGAACCTGCGCTCACCGATGCCGTTGACCTCACGCAGTTCCCCCACCGACCGGAAGCCGCCCCGCTCGGTGCGATGGTCGACGATGTGCCGGGCGAGGACCGGGCCGACCCCCGGAAGGGTGTCGAGCTGCTCCACCGTGGCCGTGTTGAGGCTCAGCGGCACCCCGGGTCCACCGCCCCCGGCCCCGCTCCCCGCGCCCGCCCCCGAGGCACCGCCGGAGCCGCCGACCGGCGCCCCCGGCAGGCCGACGAGCACCTGCTCCCCGTCGAACAGGACGCGGGCCCGGTTGAGTCCGGTGAGATCGGCGCCTGGCTTCACCCCGCCCGCCGCATGCAGGGCGTCCGCCACCCGCGAGCCCGCGGGCAGGGTGAGGACCCCGGGCCTGCGCACCTTTCCGCCGACGTCGACGATCACCTTCGGCGCGCCCGTCGCGGCGGGCCCCGGCGCCGGTCCGGTAAGCGGGCCGGTGCGCGCGGCGGGCGTGGCGGCGGGGCCTGCGGGGACGGCGGCGCGGACGAGTTCGGGGGCGCGCACCGGCTCCGGCCGCCCCGTCCAGAAGTAGCCGGCCGCGAGAACCGCGGCCACGACCAGGACGACCGTCAGCGCGGCCAGCGCCCTCGGTTCGAGTCCGCACCGAGTCTGCAGCCACACCGGCGTCCGCTCCCGCAGCGCCACCGCCAGCCGCTCCCGCGCCCCGGGCGGCGCGGACACCCGCCCCACCGCTCCCGGCGCCCCATCCCGCGCGGTCACCTCCCCCTGCACCTCACCCGGCGAGGCCGCCGCGGTCCCAGCGGCCGCGGGGAAAAGCGCGTCCCCACGACCCCGTACAAGGGTCTCGGGAGCCGTGCCGGCCCGCCGCGCCCGGGACCGCCTCCTGGCCCGCCCGGGCGGCGCACCACGGGCTCCTGGGCGGCTTCGCCCGTCTGATCCGGGCGCCCTCCCGGGACCGCTGGACGGAGCGCCGGGGGTGGTCGATGCGATGCGTGTACGAAGAGTCATGCGGATGACGGTAGGAATCAGCGCCACCCCGTGCGGGACTCATCCTCGTTCTGTGGACAGGGCCCCGCCTGTGGAGAACCCCGTCACCCTCACGAGCGACCGCCGGGGCTCAGCGCGGTGAGACGACGACCGCGAGCAGCCCGGGTCCCGTGTGCGCGCCGATGACCGCGCCCACCTCGCTGACGTGCAGTTCCGCCATGCCCGGCAGCCGCTCCCTGAGCCGGTCCGCGAGGACGCCGGCCCGCTCGGGCGCGGAGAGGTGGTGGACGGCAATGTCGACGGCGCCGGAGCCCGCCCGCTCCACGGCGATCTCCTCAAGGCGTGCGATGGCCTTCGAGGCCGTCCGCACCTTCTCCCGCAGTTCGATCCGTCCGCCGTCGAGTTCGAGGAGCGGCTTGACCGCGAGCGCGGAGCCGAGCAGCGCCTGCGCGGCGCCGATGCGCCCGCCGCGGCGCAGATAGTCCAGGGTGTCGACGTAGAAGAACGCGGAGGTTCCCGCCGCGCGCTTCTCGGCGGCGGCGACGGCCTCGTCGAGCGAGCCGCCCGCCTCGGCGACCTGGGCCGCCGCGAGGGCGCAGAAACCCAGGGCCATGCCCATCATCCGGGTGTCCACCACCCGCACGGGAACAGGGGCGTCCTTCGCCGCGAGCACCGCCGCGTCGTAGGTCCCGGAGACCTCGGCGGACAGATGGAGGGAGACGATGCTCCTCGCCCCGGCCTCGGCTGCCTCGCGGTAGGCCTCGGCGAAGACCTCCGGGCTGGGCCGCGAGGTGGTGACGGACCGCTTCTTCTGCAAGGCCTCGGCAAGGGCCTTGGCCGAGATCTCGGTGCCCTCCTCAAGGGCTCGGTCGCCGATGACGACGGTCAGCGGGACCGTGGTGATCGCGTGCCGCTCCCTCGTCTGGCGTGGCAGATAGGCCGTGGAATCGGTGACGATCGCGACATGCCGGGACATGAGCGGGAGGTTACCCGCCGAGACGGCCGCACGGCAGCCCGGCCCCCCAGCGGGGCACGGCCGGGCGTCCGTCGGTCCGTCAGGTGGTGGTCTCCGGGCGGGCCGACTTCTCCCACGGGTACGCGGTCCGCCGCGGGTCGGGCGCGGTGATCGCGGACGGCTCGCCGCCCGTCGCGGGACCCGCGTTCCCGGGGGCGGCGGCCGGCCGGTGGTTCCCCGAGGAGGAAGGCCGGGACGTCCCAGGACCCGTACCCGTGGCTTCCGGCGTGGTCTCCGGGCCCGTCGTCCAGTGCCGCAGCGCGCCGGCTTCGACGTCGATCTGGGCACTGAGTGCCGACAGGTCGTCCTCGGCGAACTTCAGGGCCCGGTCCCGGGCGGCGCGCCGCAGCGCGTCGGCGGAGCCGGTGATCCGCTCGGTCCGCGCGGTGAGTTCGGGGAGCTGCGCGGCCACCCAGGCGCGGTCGGGCTCCCGCTCGAGGCGCTTGAGGTCCTCGTCCAGTTCGAGCCCGTGGGCGCTGAGCCGGTGGAACAGGTCGAGCGACTCCTTCAGCGAGGCGTCCTCGCCGACCCCGGCGTGCAGCGCCTCCTGCGTGGCGCGCATCGAGGTGCGCAGCGAGAGCCGCAGTCTGGCCAGCTCGCCGGTGACTCCGGCCTGGCCGAAGCTCTTGGCCCGCAGTGTGGTGTCCTCGACCGTGCGCCGTGCCTGGTCGATGGTGCGGTCGACGCCTCGCTTGGCGGCCTTGACCGCCTTCACCGTGACGAAGACCCCGAGCGCCACGAACGACAAGAAGAGCAGGGCCATGATCGTGATAATCGCGGCTTCCATGTGCGCCCCTCCGGCGTCCGTCCTGTCCCCACGGATGTGGTTCCTCCACGGTAAACGGAACGGGCAGGCCGGGGGTTCCATCGGAACCCCCAACCTGCCCGTAGGGGAAACCCCTATGCCGGGGTGACCGGGCCGTCAGCCGGCGACGATGTTGACCAGCTTCGGGGCCCGCACGACGACCTTGCGGATCTCCGCGCCGCCGAGCGCCGCGACCACGTGCGGGTCGGCCAGCGCCAGCGCCTCCAGGTCCGCGTCGGTGATGGACGGGGAGACCTCCAGGCGTGCCTTGACCTTGCCCTTGATCTGCACGACGCAGGTCACGGTCTCGTCGACGACGTACGCCGGGTCGGCGACCGGGAAGTCCTGGTGGACGACCGAGTCGGTGTGGCCCAGCTTGCGCCACAGCTCCTCGGAGATGTGCGGGGCCAGCGGGGCGACCAGCAGCACCAGCTGCTCGGCGACCTGCCGGGAGATCGCGCCGCCCGACTTCGTCAGGTGGTTGTTCAGCTCGGTGATCTTGGCGATGGCGGTGTTGAAGCGCATCGCGACCATGTCCTGCGCGACCCCGTCGATGGCCTTGTGCAGGGCACGCAGGGTGTCCTCGTCGGCCGGGGTGTCGACGACGGTGACCTCGCCGGTCGACTCGTCGACGATGTTGCGCCAGAGCCGCTGCAGCAGCCGGTACTGGCCGATCACCGCGCGCGTGTCCCAGGGGCGCGACACGTCCAGCGGACCCATCGCCATCTCGTACAGGCGCAGGGTGTCGGCGCCGTACTCGGAGCAGATCTCGTCCGGCGTCACGGCGTTCTTCAGGGACTTGCCCATCTTGCCGAGGACGCGGCTGACCTTCTCGCCCTCGTACCAGAAGGCGCCGTCCCGCTCCTCGACCTCGGCCGCCGGCACGGCGATGCCGCGCGCGTCCCGGTAGACGAAGGCCTGGATCATGCCCTGGTTGTACAGCTTGTGGAACGGCTCGGCCGACGAGATGTGGCCCAGGTCGAACAGCATCTTGGACCAGAAGCGCGCGTACAGCAGGTGCAGCACGGCGTGCTCGGCGCCGCCGACGTACAGGTCGACACCGCCGGTCGGCATGCCCTCGCGGGGGCCCATCCAGTACTGCTCGACGGCCGGGTCGACCAGCTTCTCGGCGTTGTGCGGGTCCAGGTAGCGCAGCTCGTACCAGCAGGAACCGGCCCAGTTGGGCATGGTGTTGGTCTCGCGGCGGTAGCGGCGCGGACCGGCGCCGTCGCCCAGGTCCAGGGTGACGTTGACCCAGTCCTCGTTGCGGGAGAGCGGGGTCTCCGGCTGGGTGTCCGCGTCGTTCGGGTCGAAGGTGCGCGGCGAGTAGTCCTCGACCTCCGGCAGCTCCAGCGGCAGCATCGACTCGGGCAGCGAGTGGGCGACGCCGTCCTCGTCGTAGACGATCGGGAAGGGCTCGCCCCAGTAGCGCTGGCGGCTGAACAGCCAGTCGCGCAGCCGGAAGTTGACGGTGCCCTCGCCGATGCCGCGGTCGGCCAGCCAGGCGGTGATCTTCGCCTTGGCCTCGACGACGCCCAGGCCGTCGAGCGTGATGTCCTCGTTGGAGGAGTTGACCAGCTCGGCCTCGTACGAGGAGAAGGCCTCGTCCCAGGTCGACGGGTCGGTGCCACGGTCGTCGGCGGGCTGCACGACGCAGCGCATCGGCAGCTCGAAGGCGCGCGCGAAGGCGAAGTCGCGGCTGTCGTGCGCGGGGACGGCCATGATGGCGCCGGTGCCGTAGCCCATCAGGACGTAGTCGGCGATGAAGACGGGGATCTGCTCGCCGCTGACCGGGTTGGTCGCGTAGGCGCCGGTGAAGACGCCGGTCTTCTCCTTGGCGTCGGCCTGCCGCTCGACGTCGGACTTGGAGGCGGCCTGCTTGCGGTAGGCGTCGACGGCCTCGGACGGGGTGGCGTGTCCGCCGGTCCACACGTCGTGGGTGCCCTCGGGCCAGGCCGCCGGGACGATCTTCGCGGCGCCGTCGACCAGGGGGTGCTCCGGGGCCAGCACCATGTAGGTGGCGCCGAACAGGGTGTCCTGGCGGGTGGTGAAGACGGTGATGGCGCCGGTGTCGCCGACCTGGAAGTCGACGCGGGCGCCCTCGGAGCGGCCGATCCAGTTCCGCTGCTGGAGCTTGATGGCCTCGGGCCAGTCCAGCGCGTCCAGATCGTCCAGCAGGCGGTCCGCGTAGGCGGTGATCCGCATGTTCCACTGGCGCAGCTTGGACTTGAAGACGGGGAAGTTGCCGCGCTCGGAACGGCCGTCGGCGGTGACCTCCTCGTTGGCCAGGACCGTGCCCAGGCCGGGGCACCAGTTGACGGGCGCGTCGGAGGCGTACGCCAGGCGGTACTCGCCCAGGACGTCGGAGCGCTCGGCGGGGCTCAGCTCGCTCCACGCGCGCGTGGTGCCGGGGATCTCGCGGGTGCCGTTCTCGAACTGCTCGACCAGCTCGGCGATCGGCCGGGCCTTCTTGGCCTCGTCGTCGTACCAGGAGTTGTAGATCTGCAGGAAGATCCACTGGGTCCACTTGTAGTAGTCCGGGTCGATCGTGGCGAACGACCGGCGCTTGTCGTGGCCCAGGCCCAGCCGGCGCAGCTGGACCTTCATGTTCTCCATGTTGGCCTCGGTGGACACGCGCGGGTGCGTGCCCGTCTGCACGGCGTACTGCTCGGCCGGCAGGCCGAAGGCGTCGAAGCCGAGGGTGTGCAGCACGTTGTGGCCGGTCATGCGCGCGTGGCGGGCGAAGACGTCCGTGGCGATGTAGCCGAGCGGGTGGCCGACGTGCAGGCCCGCACCCGAGGGGTACGGGAACATGTCCATGATGAACTTCTTGGGCCGGGCGGCGACCGCGGGGTCGCCCGCCAGGTCTCCGGCGGGGTTCGGGGCCTCGTAGGTGCCCTCCGCGTCCCAGAAGTCCTGCCAGCGTGCCTCGATGTCGGCGGCCATGGCCGCCGTGTAGCGATGCGGGGCCGCCGTCTCGGCGGCCGTATTGATCTCGGTCATGGTCCTTGAAGCTCCATCGATCGTCTCTGCCCACTGCCACGGACTGCCGTGAAATGAAAAATCCCCTCGCACAGGAGGGGACGCCGCGCCGACTCCGGCGGATGTCTGTCGTCCGCCGGGACTGATCAGCGCGGCTCGGTAAGCAGAAGGCGTACGGCACGCATGGCGTCAGGGTACCGCAGGGCACGGCGTGCCAAGAAGCCGTATACGAAGAAGCGGGCCACCCGATCCGGGTGACCCGCTTCTTTTCTGTGGAGCTAAGGAGAATTGAACTCCTGACCTCCTGCATGCCATGCAGGCGCTCTACCAACTGAGCTATAGCCCCTTGCTTGTTTCCGTCTCCGTTTCGGTTTCCCTCGCGGCGACAGACAGAACATTAACCGGCTCCCCGGCAGATCTCCAAATCGATTCTCGGAGCCCTCCTGACCTGCCGGGTAGGGTCGCCGACTGTGTCCGTCTCCGTGCTCTCCAAAACCCGCGCCCGGCCGTGGCCCCTGGTCACCGCCGCGGCGGTCTGCCTGCTCTCGTTCACGGCCTTCTGGGTGGCGCAACGCCTCGCCCACGTGAACATGCTCGACGTCATGGTCTACCGGGCCGAGGGCGAGACGGTCCGGGCCGGCGGCGACCTGTACGCGATGCGCGCCACCTCGGCGAACCTCGGCATGACGTACCCGCCCTTCGCGGCCCTGCTGTTCGTCCCGCTGACCCTGGTGGGCGTGCCGCTGATGCGGACGCTCACCACCGCGGGGAACCTGCTGCTGGTCGTGGCGCTGGTCCAGCTGTCGCTGCGGCTCGTCCGCCCGTCGCTGTCCCGTGCGGACCTGTGGCGTACGACACTGTGGGTCGCCGCGGTCGTGGTCTGGTGCGAGCCGGTCTGGACGACGCTGCGGTACGGCCAGATCAACCTGCTCATAGCCGTGGCCGTGCTCTGGGACCTCACCCGCCGCCGGGACAGCCGCTGGGCCGGTCTCGGGATCGGCCTGGCGACCGCGGTGAAGCTCACACCGGGGCTCTTCGTGGTCCTGCTGCTCGTCGCGGGTCTGCTGCTGTGGCGCCGCGACCGGACCGGGAACACCTGGCTGCGCACGGCCGCGACCGCGACCGGGGTCTTCCTGGGGACGACGCTGGCGGTGGCGCTCGCGCTGCCGGCGGACTCGAAGCGGTTCTGGACGCAGACGCTGTTCGAGACCGGCCGGGTCGGCTTCGCCGAGGAGACCGCCAACCAGTCGATCCGCGGGGTCCTGGCCCGGCTGATGCACACCGACGACCCGGGCATGTGGTGGGCGGTGACGGCGGCCGTCCTGGGCGGGGCGGCGATGGTCCTCGCGGTACGGGCGGCGGTGCGCGGCGACAAGGCGGTCGCGGTGATCGTCTGCGCGTTCACGGCGCTGATGATCAGCCCGATCTCCTGGTCCCACCACTGGGTCTGGTGCGTGCCGCTGCTGATCCTGCTCGCGGACCGCGCCACGCGCGCGTGGCCGGCGACGGGGGCGGTGGCGCTGGCCTTCGCCTCGTTCGCGCTGTGGTGGGTTCCGCACGACCCGGGGCGGCCCGAACTGGACCAGAACGCGGGTCAGATGGTGCTGTCCGCGATCTATCCGCTGACGGCGACGGCGCTGCTCGTGGGGTACGCGTGGACGCTGCGGCGTGGGGCGGCGGCCAAGGACCGGGCTGAGGCGCAGGATGGGGCCGAGGCGAAGGATCAGGTCGTGGCGCCGGGTCAGGGCGAGGATCACGCCGTGGCGACGGACCGGGCGGCCGTGAAGGCTCAGGCCGTGGCGAAGGAGTAGAAGCGCTTGAGGGTGCAGTGCTCGTCGAGGAGCCGGCCGTAGATCGGCTCCCCTTCGAGCTCGCGGTAGGTCTCGATGGGGTCGCCTTTTATGATCAGCGCCCGCGCGCACTCCTCGCACCAGTACTGGAACCCCGGGTTGACGGGATCCATGTCGCGCACGATGGGCGTGCCGCTGCCGCACCAGTCGCACTTCCGCCTGTGTGCACCCATCAGTCAGCTCCAGCTGTGGCCGCAGGCCGTGCACCCATAGGACACCCCGCCGTTTTCGCCGAGCACTAGGGCCACCCTCCCGTCCGGATCTTCGTCCCCCTCCGGCCGTCCGATTCTGCCATGGCCCCGCAAGAGGGTCAGCGTGCTCGGCGCGGCAGCCCGGCCAGCGCGCCGGCGACCGCGGCGACGGCCAGGCCGAGCATGGTCGTCCGCAGCGCGTCGGCGGAGTTCTGCGCCCCGGGTGCGGTCACCGCGCCGAGGAAGAGCGTGCCGAAGGCGGCGACCCCGATGAGCTGACCGAGCTGGGTGACGGTGGCGAGCAGTCCGCTCGCGTCGGCCGCGTCCTCGGGCCGTACGGTGGCCAGCGCGCCGGTCAGGGCGGGGCTGAAGGCCAGTGAGACGCCCGCTCCGAAGACACCGAGGGCCGGGTAGAGCCCCCAGCCGCCGGTGCCGCCGTCCGCGAGCAGCCCTCCGATGGCGAGGGCGCCCGCGGCGCCGAGGAGGAACCCGCCGGGGATCAGCGCGCGGTGCAGCCGGGCGGGCCAGCGCCGCCAGGTCAGGCCGATGGCGCCGAAGACCACGGCGGCGGGGCCGAAGGTCAGTCCGGCGCGCAGGGCGCTGTGCCCGAGCCCGCCCTGGAGGTGCAGGGTGAGGGTGAACAGGAACCCGGCGTTGACGCCCATCGACACGGTGATCCACAGGATGGCCCGGCCCATGCCGGGGAGCCGCAGCACCCGGGGCGCGATGAGCGGCGCGCCGCCGCGCCGGGCGAGCCGGGACTCGTACGCGCCGAAGAGCGCGAGGAGGACCACGGAGCCGCCCAGCGAGAGCCAGGACCACAGCGGCCAGTCCTGTTCCTGGCCGAGGACCAGGGGGACGGTCAGCAGGGACACGGCGGCGGCGAGGAGCACGAGGCCCGGCAGGTCGAGGGCACGCGCGCGCGTGGGGCCGGTCCGGGCGTCGCGGGGCAGGATCCGCGCGCCGAGGGCGAGCAGGGCGACGCCGATCGGGACGTTGACGAGGAAGACCGGGCGCCAGCCGGTGCCGAAGAGGTCGGCGCTCACCAGGACGCCGCCGACGACCTGTCCGGCGGCGGCTCCGGTGGCGAGGACGGCGGAGTAGGCGCTGAGGGCCTTCACCCGGTGCTCGCCGGTGAAGTTGCGCTGGATGAGGCTGAGGACCTGAGGGATCATCAGGGCGGAGCCGGCGCCCTGGACGAGCCGGAAGGCGATCAACTGGCCGGTGTCCGCGGCGAGTCCGCAGGCGAGCGACGCGGCGGTGAAGAGGGCGAGGCCGGCGAGGTACATCCGGCGGTGTCCGAGCAGGTCGCCGAGGCGGGCTCCGGTGATCAGCAACACGGCGTAGGCGATGGTGTATCCGGCGACCACGAGCTGGAGCGCGGCGCCGGAGGCGGAGAGTTCGGCGCGGATCGTGGGTGCGGCGACGTTGACGATGAAGACGTCGAGGAGCGCCATGAACTGGGCGGCGAGGACCACGCCCAGCAACAGTCCGGGGCGATTGTCGGTGCCACCGTCTTTACTGAGTGCGGGACGTGTTGTGGTCGAGGTCATGCGTCGAGCGTGACCTCGATCGGATACGGGTAACGAGAGCCCGCTGATGCTGGTACTGACACCACCTGGCAACGGCGGCACGGGGACTCGACCATGGGGGTGTGACGATCGTGGCAGCAGTACCGGCGCAGCGGCGCCGACGACCGGAACTGGCCGCGTTCCTGCGCAGCCGCCGCGCCAGGGTGACACCGGAGGACGTGGGGATGCCGCCGGGGCTCCGTCGCCGCACGCCGGGGCTCCGCCGCGAGGAGGTCGCCCAGCTCTCCGGTGTCGGCGTCACCTGGTACACCTGGCTGGAGCAGGGGCGCCCGATCAACGCCTCGGCGCAGGTGCTCGACGCCGTCGCCCGCACGCTCCGGCTCGACCGGCCCGAGCGCGAGCACCTGTACCACCTGGCCGAGGTGCCGTTCGAGCCGGAGAGATCGGCCGCGGACGTCGCGGTGGTGAGCCCGGAGATCCAGGGCATCCTCGACGCCCTGGACCCGCACCCGGCGGTGCTCTACAACGCGCGGTACGACGTGCTCGCGACCAACACCATGTACGAGCGGCTCTTCTTCCCGGAGGGGCGCGACGACCTGGACACCGGCCCGTTCGGCGTGCGCAACGTGCTGTGGACGCTGTTCAGCATGCCCGGCCCCACCTGCCCGGTGGTCGACCGGAAGCGGGAGCTGCCGCTGATGGTGGCCCAGCTGCGGGGCGCGTACGGACGCCATGTGGGCGAGCCCGCCTGGGAGGAGTACGTACGGGCGCTGGCGGAGGCCAGTCCGGAGTTCGTCCGGCTGTGGCGCAGCGGCGACGTGGTGCCGCCGGGGACGCGGGTGAAGGTCTTCCGTCACGCGCGGGTGGGCCAGGTCCGGTTGACCTCGGTCTCCCTCTCGGTGAACGGGCTGCCGGAGTGCCGGATCGTGGCCTACACGCCGAACGACGAGGAGAGCCGCAACAGCCTCGCGACCCTGCACGAGTGACGAAACGACGAACGAAACGACGAATCCCGCCCCCTGTTGGGGACGGGATTCGGTGACTGTGGAGCTAAGGAGAATTGAACTCCTGACCTCCTGCATGCCATGCAGGCGCTCTACCAACTGAGCTATAGCCCCTCGTGTTCTTCGCGCTCCGCGCTGCGAACAAGAAGAACTCTAGCCTGTGACCTGCCGGAAAGTGAAATCCGGGTCCGGCAGGCCGGTCGGGGGGCTCAGTCGTCGTCGCCGAGGACCGGCTCGGGCAGCGTGCCCGCGTTGTGCTCCATCAGCCGCCAGCCGCGGGCGCCCTCGCCGAGGACCGACCAGCAGCAGTTCGAGAGGCCACCCAGGCTCTCCCAGTGCGGGGACTCCAGACCGAGGAGCCGGCCGATGGTGGTGCGGATGGTGCCGCCATGGCTGACCACGACGAGCGTGCCGTCCACGGGAAGCTTGTCGGCGTGCTCAAGGACCACCGGAGCGGCCCGGTCGGCCACCTCGGTCTCCAGCTCGCCGCCGCCCCGGCGCACCGGCTCGCCGCGCTTCCACGCGGCGTACTGCTCGCCGTACCGCGCCACGATCTCGTCGTGCGTCAGCCCCTGCCACTCCCCCGCGTACGTCTCGCGCAGTGCGGAGTCGTGGGCGACGGTGTGGCCGGTGAGGACGGCGAGCTCGGCGGCGGTGGCCGCCGCCCGCTTCAGGTCGGAGGCCACGATGGCGTCCGGCTTCAGCGCGGCGAGCAGCCGGGCGGCCCGGCGCGCCTGGGCGACGCCGGTCTCCGTCAGCTCGATGTCGGTCGAGCCCTGGAAGCGGCGCTCCAGGTTCCAGGAGGTCTGGCCGTGCCGCCAGAGGACGATGCGGCGGCCGCTGCCGCCCTTGGTGGTGCTCAGCGCAGCTCACCGTCCACTTCGTCGGGCAGGCCGGCGGCGTGCTCGGAGAGGTCGACACCGGTCAGGGCGGCGTGCTCGGCGCCCTTGCCGCGGGTCTTCGCCGCGTCCTCGGGGAGCGGGAGCTCGGGGCAGTCCTTCCACAGGCGCTCGAGCGCGTAGAACACGCGCTCCTCGCTGTGCTGGACGTGGACGACGATGTCGACGTAGTCCAGGAGGATCCAGCGGGCGTCGCGGTCGCCCTCGCGGCGGACCGGCTTCGCGCCGAGGTCTTTGTTCAGGCGCTCCTCGATCTCGTCGACGATCGACTTGACCTGGCGGTCGTTGGGCGCGGAGGCGAGCAGGAAGGCGTCGGTGATCGACAGCACGTCGCTGACGTCGTACGCGATGATGTCGTGCGCGAGCCGGTCGGCGGCCGCCTGAGCGGCGGCGTTGACGAGCTCGATGGAACGATCCGTGGCGGTCACAAGCAGGCTTTCGTCGGCGGTCCAGTACCCCTCCAGGGTCTCACGGACCGCCGACGCCCCCGCCAACGTTTTCCCGGGCGCCGCTACCGGGCGGTCGGCGCCTTGTAGTCCTGGCCCAGGATCACGGTCACCGCGGCCGCTCCCGAGGGCTTGCCCTTGGTGACGGAGCCGGCCGGCAGACCCAGGGTCTTGGCCACCTCGGCGGCGGTCGCCTTGTGGAGGTCGTCACCGTAGACGACCTGCGATTTCTCCTGGGTGTCCGCCTCGGAGCTGCCCGCGAGGACGAAGCCGCCGTTGACCAGGACGATCCTGGCCGCCTCGGTCGCCTTCTTGCCGGACGCGTCCCGCAACGAGACCCGGGCCACGTCGCCCGCCTCCGGTGCGGTGATCTTTCCACCCAGGATGTCCTTCACCACACTGTCGCTCGCCTCCGCGGTGAGAGCGCCGTCCTCGGTCACCGGGAGCAGCGCCGTCTTGTGGTCGCCGACCTTGGCGTGCTCGGCGAGCTTCGCCAGGGCGGCGCCGAGGTCCTTCTCGGTGAGGGACGGGTCGAAGATCTGGGTGAGGCTCTCGACGGTCATCGTGGCGGAGGCCGGGCTGCTGGAGATCTTGCGCAGCACCCCGTACATGACCTGGCCGAAGCGCTGGAGCTGCTTGGTCTCGGCCTCGCCGGGGGCGCGGTAGGTCGCGTACGCGACGGCGGCCTTGCCGTTCAGGGTCTGCTTCTCGCCCTTGCGGACGAGCGGCGGAGCGCCCTTCTTGGTGTCGGGCACCTCGGTGTCGGTGTCCGTCTCGATGCCGCTGACGAGCTCGACGAGGGTGTCCAGGTACGGCGTGTCGAGGCGCCAGGTGCCGGCGATCGGGGCCCCGAGGAGGTTGCCGATCGCCTCCCGCGTACCGCTGGATCCGTCGTCCTCGACGGACTTGCCGAGCGTGGTCGCGGCGCCGTCGTCGTTGGCGACGACGAGGGAGTTGGGGAGCAGGATGGTGCTTCCCTGGCCCGTGGTGGCGTTGTTGACGAGGAGGAGGGTGGAGGTGCCGCCGGCCGCGGTGTTGTGCAGGTGGACGACGATCGTGTCGCGCTTCTGCGGGCCGGTGGCCGTGGGCCCCTTCTGCTCTTCCTTGGACGCGCCGGGGAGCATGCCCGCCGACCAGAGGTAGCCGACGCCGCCCACGACCGCGAGGGCGAGGACGACGACGAGGGCGACGACGCGGTTGCGGCCGCGCCGCCTGGCCTCCTCGCGGCGTTCCGAGCGGCTCTCGGTGAACTTCAGCCAGTCGATGACGTCCTCGGAGTCCTCGTCCGGCTCCTCGATGAACGAGAACTGCTCGGTGCGGTACTCACGGTCGTCGTCCGCCTGCCGGGCCCGCGCGGGCCGCTCGGACGCCGGGCGCTGTCCGGGGACTCCGGGCGGCGCGGCGACCGGGGCGGCCGGGGCCGACGGGGCTGAGGCGGCGGGAGCGGCCGGGGCGACGGGCGGTGCCGGAGCGGCGGGCGGGGCGGCGGGTTCGGGCTGGGTCGCCCACTGCTGCCCCGTGTCGTACGAGGGGTAGGCGTAGCCCTGCTGCCCGTACGGGTCGTACTGCTGCCCCTGCGGCTGCTGTCCCTGGTACGGCTGTTGAGGCTGCTGTTCCTGGTACGGCTGCTGAGGCTGCTGTTCCTGGTACGGCTGTGGGGCGTACGGGTCGTAGCCGTACCCCTGCTGCGGCTGCTGCGGCTGCTGGTACACCGGCTGCCCGTACGCGTCGTAGCCGATGATCTGCGGCTGCGGATAGTACGGGTCGTAAGGATGCTGCTGGTCGTTCACCGGTGGCCCTCCCCGAAGCTCACTCGCCGCGGTACAGCTGGCGCTTGTCGATGTAGCGCACCACGCCGTCCGGGACCAGGTACCAGACGGGGTCCCCCTGCGCGACCCTCGCCCGGCAGTCCGTGGAGGAGATGGCGAGCGCGGGGATCTCGACGAGCGACACCCCGCCCTTGGGCAGTCCGTCGTCGGTGAGGTCGTGGCCCGGCCGGGTGACGCCGATGAAGTGCGCGAGCGAGAAGAGCTCCTCGGCGTCGCGCCAGGTGAGGATCTGCGACAGCGCGTCGGCCCCGGTGATGAAGAAGAGGTCCGAGTCGCTGTTGAGAGAGCGCAGGTCCCGCAGGGTGTCGATGGTGTACGTGGCGCCGCCGCGGTCGATGTCGATCCGGCTGACCGAGAACTGCGGGTTGGACGCCGTCGCGATGACCGTCATCAGATAGCGGTCCTCGGCCGCCGACACGGTCGTGTCGCTCTTCTGCCACGGCTGCCCGGTCGGTACGAACACCACCTCGTCGAGGTGGAACAGGGCGGCGACCTCGCTGGCCGCCACCAGGTGTCCGTGGTGGATCGGGTCGAAGGTTCCGCCCATCACGCCCAGTCGGCGCTTCCCGCGCCCGCCAGTAGGCACTTCCTGCTCTCCCATGCGTGCAGAGCCTACTGGCACGGCAGCGGACGCCTGATCAGGGTCGCCGGTTCAGCGGTCGCGGTTGAAGCGCGTGGTGATCCACAGCAGCAGGAGCAGGGCACCGAAGGCGCCGAAGCCGGTGAGGTAGGGGCTGAGGCTGTCGTGGTTGCCGCCGTGCTCGGCGCCCTCGGCGAGAGTGACCAGGTTGGCGGCGGTGCTGTGGAGGCTCATCTTCGGCAGACCTATCGATCGGGGATGGGAGCGGAGACTTCGCGCACATCGTATGCGGGCGGTCCGGACGGGCTCACGCCGACTCAGGCGTTGGCGTCGCGGTCCGTGTCGATGCCGGCGGTGCCGTCCGCTCCGTCGCGGCCGTCGCCGCCGCCCCTGCCGTCGGCCCCGGTGTCGTCGGCGCGGTAGCCGCGCAGCAGGAACCAGGCGACCAGCACGCCGCCCACGATCGAGACGAGCAGCACGAGGCGGAGCGTGTCACCCAGTCCCTCCTGCGCGGCGGCCGCGAGCAGGAAATCGGTGGTCTCGGCGGTGTCCGGCATGTCGGTCGTGCTCCTCCGTCGTCCTCGGTGCCCGAGTTATCCACAGGCCCCGGCACACGGTAGCGCCAGCACCTAGTCTGGGGTGCGTCAGGGGGACGAGCACCGACTCGTACGAACAGGGGGCATCCATGACCGAGAACGACCAGGGGAACGTGCCGAGCAGGCAGCGGAAGCGCTTCCCCGGCATCTCCTCGCGGGCCTACGAGCATCCGGCCGACCGCTCGGCGCTGGTGGCGCTGCGCAAGCTCAGCGGCTTCGACACGGTCTTCAAGGCGCTCAGCGGACTCCTCCCGGAGCGCAGCCTGCGACTGCTCTTCCTCTCGGACTCCGTCCGGGTGAGCGACGCGCAGTTCAGCCATCTCAACGACATGCTGAGGGACGCCTGCTACATCCTGGACCTGGAGAAGGTCCCGCCGATGTACGTGACGCAGGACCCGAAGCCCAACGCGATGTGCATCGGCCTGGACGAGCCGATCATCGTCGTCACCACCGGTCTCGTGGAGCTCCTCGACGAGGAGGAGATGCGGGCGGTCGTCGGCCACGAGGTCGGGCACGCCCTGTCGGGTCACTCGGTGTACCGCACGGTGCTGCTCTTCCTCACCGGCCTGGCGCTCAAGATCGCCTGGATCCCGCTGGGGAACGTGGCGATCATGGCCATCGTGACGGCGCTGCGCGAGTGGTTCCGCAAGTCGGAGCTCTCCGCCGACCGGGCCGGGCTGCTCGTCGGACAGGACGTCCAGGCCTCCATGCGCGGTCTGATGAAGATCGCCGGCGGCAACCACCTCCACGAGATGAACGTGGACGCGTTCCTCGCCCAGGCCGACGAGTACGAGAAGTCCGGCGACCTGCGGGACTCCGTCCTGAAGATCCTCAACGTGCTGCCGCGCACGCACCCCTTCACCACCGTGCGGGCCGCGGAGCTGAGGAAGTGGTCGGAGAGCCGCGACTTCCAGCGGATCATGGACGGCCACTACCCGAAGCGCTCGGAGGACAAGGACACCTCGGTCACGGACTCATTCCGCGAGTCGGCGGGGCACTACGCCGACACCGTGCGGACCAGCAAGGATCCGCTGATGAAGCTGGTCGGCGACATAGCAGGGGGCGCCGGGGACCTGGCGGGCGACCTGGGCGGGAAGCTCCGCAGCGCCTTCGGCGGCGGCAGCGGCCAGGGCACGCGGAAGCCGGACGCGGGCGGGACGGCCGGAGACGGCAAGCCCGGCCCGGAGACCGGCTCCGGGACCGGTCAGAGCGAGGGCTGAGCGCTCGGCGCCAGGGCTCCGCAGAGCGCGGGGGCGGCGGGCCGGCCGGTGGCGTACGGGTCGGTGACCGCCGGTCCCTCGCCCGCCCCGGGGGCCCTGGCTCCCGCCAGGAGCGGCTTCAGGGAGCCGGTGTTGTCCGCGCCGCACGCCTGGGGGCCCGCCTCGACGGTACTGATCACCAGCTCGGCCCGGTGCATCCGCAGGTCCTCGCGGTCGAAGCGGAAGTGCACCTCGCGGTGGACGGTGAACAGCGAGGCCTCACCGGCCGGCCCCGGTCCCTGAGCCGCCGGGCGGACGGCGTAGGTGTACGTGTGGTCCGCGATGACGTCCAGGGTGTCGGGGCTGGTCTCCTCGTAGCGCAGGGTGCCCTGGACGCGGGCGGCCGGGTCGGCGAGGACGACCTGACGCGGGTCGAAGCGGACGAGCCAGCCGGCCAGGGCGTGCCGGCCGTCGTCGGCGGGTGACTCGACGCTCCGGTCGAACTGTTCCAGCAGGTCGGGGTCGAGCAGCAGGCGCGCGGGCCGCACGGTGACGCCGGACAGGACGTCGGGCTCCAGGGAGGAGGCCACCAGGTAGTCCTTGGCGATGCCGAGGGCGGTGACGACCTGGCTCTCGGCGAAGTGGGTGGTGCGCCCGGCGACGGGCAGGTTGATGCCGGCGGCCCCGGTGCGGTACTCGGCGGCCGGGCTGTGGTCGAAGAGCCGGGCGGGCGTACCGCCGGCGACCTGGCCCCGGGGGGCGAGCGGGACGACGGTGGTCCGCAGCGGCTCGGCCCGCTGGTCGACCGGGGGCTGGTAGGGGTTGCGGACGCCCAGGTAGATGGCGGTGCCGAAGGCCAGGAGGATCAGCAGGACCAGCATCAGGGCCTGCCGGGAGCCGCTCCTGCCCTCCCAGGAGGAGGGGCGGTTGCGGACGGCCTGGGCGTGCTCGCCCATCCGTTCCCTGGCGGAGAACTCCTGGAGGTGGGCAGCACGGACGAACGCCTCGTCGAAGACGACGGATCGGTATTCGTCCTCACCGCCGGGGAGGCCCTCGGGCGTCCCCTCAGGCGGGTCGCCACGCCCTGCCATACCTTCAGGGTAGGTCGGCGGGGGCTTCGGTAAACGCCCAGGTACACGACAAGTTCGGAAGAATTCCGCCGTCGGGGTGAGCCGTCGGGGTCAACGGGGGGAGGCGGAGCGCGCCGCGGGCGCGTGGGCGGCGGGCGGAGCCGGGTTCGGCTTGGGCGTGTCGACGCCCGTGGTGGCGGGCGGCGGGACCTGGTCCTGGCGGTTGGCGGCCGCACCCCGGTAGACGGCGCTGAAGGCCAGGGCGACCATGCCGACGCCCATGACGAGGGCGAGGAGCCAGGCGACGGGCCGGTGCCAGCGGGCGCTGCCCCGGTAGGGGCGCAGGGCGCCGCCGTGGCGTCCGTAGGGGCTGGCGTCGTCGCCGACGTCGTCCGGCTCGTAGGTGAGGCCCGGGGCGTCGTGGAAATCCTCGTAGGGGTCGTCGTCGGCCGGTCCCCCACCGGCACGGGCGCGGGCCGCCTCGGCCTCGGCACGGGCCTGCGCGGCGGCGAGGAGCCGCTCGACCGCGGTCGGCTCGTGGATGGCCGCGGCCCGTACGAAGTCCTCGTCGAACACCACGTCGGCGTAGACCTCGTCGGCGCCTCCGCGGTCGACAGAGTCCTCGGGGTCCCCGCCGTCCTGGAACGGCATGCCCCCCACGTCGTCCGGCACGGATTCAGAGTAGACCCGCGAGGTGGTTTTGGGCAGGGAGAGTGCGAAGCCTCCCCGCCCGTACCGCCCCGTCCCGCCCCGTACCGCCCCGTCCCGAAAGGAGGGATTACCGCACGTGACCGTCACCGGTGACGATGTACTTGGTCGAGGTGAGCTCCGGAAGGCCCATGGGGCCGCGGGCGTGCAGCTTCTGGGTGGAGATGCCGATCTCCGCGCCGAAGCCGAACTGCCCGCCGTCCGTGAAGCGGGTGGAGGCGTTCACGGCCACCGTGGTGGAGTCGACCAGCTGGGTGAAACGGCGCGCCGCGGCCTGCGAGGTGGTGACGATCGCCTCGGTGTGGCCGGAGGACCACATCCGGATGTGTTCGACGGCCTTGTCGAGGGAGTCGACGACGGCGGCGGCGATGTCGTACGAGAGGTACTCGGTCTCCCAGTCCTCGGGCGTGGCCGGTACGACGGTGGCCTTGGAGCCCTCCGCGTGGGCGAGGACCCGCTCGTCGGCGTGGACGGTGACGCCGGCTTCGGCGAGGGCGTCGAGGGCCCTGGGCAGGAAGGCCGCGGCGACGTCCTGGTGGACGAGGAGGGTCTCGGCGGCGTTGCAGACGCTGACCCGGTGGGCCTTGGAGTTGATCAGGATGTCGACGGCCATGTCGAGGTCGGTCTGGGCGTCGACGTAGACGTGGCAGTTGCCGGTGCCGGTCTCGATGACCGGGACGGTGGACTCCTCGACGACCGTCCGGATCAGGGAGGCGCCGCCGCGCGGGATGAGGACGTCGACGAGGCCGCGGGCGCGCATCAGCTCGCGGACCGAGTCGCGGGACTCGCCGGGGACGAGCTGGATGGCGTCGGCGGGCAGTCCGGCGCCGCCGACGGCGTCGCGCAGGACGGTGACCAGGGCGGTGTTGGAGGCGTACGCGGAGGAGGAGCCGCGGAGCAGGACGGCGTTGCCGGACTTGAGGCAGAGTGCGGCGGCGTCGACGGTGACGTTGGGCCGGGCCTCGTAGATGATGCCGACGACGCCGAGGGGCACGCGGACCTGGCGCAGGTCGATGCCGTTGGGAAGGGTGGAGCCGCGGACGACCTCGCCGACCGGGTCGGGCAGGGCGGCGACGTCGCGGACGTCGGCGGCGATGGCCCGGACACGCTCGGGGGTGAGGGTGAGCCGGTCGATGATCGCCTCGCTGGTCCCGGCTTCGCGGGCCTTGGCGATGTCCTCGGCGTTGGCCTCGACGATCTCGGCGGTGCGCACTTCGAGGGCGTCCGCGATCGCCAGCAGGGCGTCGTCCTTGGCCGCGCGCGGGAGTGGCGCGATTTCGGCGGCGGCGGCGCGGGCCCGATAGGCGGCCCTGGTGACCGGGGAGAGGTTGTCGAGGGGCGTGAGCGAGGTCATGTCCGCAGGGTACTGGCAGCCCTGCGGACATCCCTCACGTATCCCGCACTGCGAGACGTACCCCGGCCGTTCCGAGACGCCCCGAAACGGGCAGGCGTCCTGAGCAGGCGTCGTCCCGACCGGGCAGGCGTCCTGAGCAGGCCTCGTCCCGCTCGGGCGGCCCCGCTCAGTAGGGGTGGACGCCGACCGGGGCGGCCGGCGGTGGGCCGTAGCCCTCCGCGATCCGCTGGTGGTAGGTCTCGCGGTCGATGACCTCGAGGCCGACGATCTCCCACGGCGGCAGCTTGGCGGTCTGCCGGTGCTCGCCCCACAGCCGCAGGGCGACGGCCGCGGCGTCGTGCAGGTCGCGGGCCTCCTCCCAGTAGCGGATCTCGGCGTGATCGTTCGCATAGCGGCTGGTCAGCAGGAAGGGGTGGTCGTGGGCCAGTTGTTCGAGACCGCGCCGCACCTCCTTCAGCGGCGACTCCACACCCGACACGCTGAGGGTGATGTGCCAGAGTTTGGACACGGGCTGTTCCTTGGCGCGTGCCTCACGTGGCTCGCGGACCTCGCGTGTCTCGGTGGTGGTGTCGGTCTTCCTGTCCGTGGACCTGTCCCGTGCCTCGTCGAAGTCGGCTCCGGCCTCGACACTGGTCAGGGCGCGTTCGGCAGTCCCTCGGGGCGGTGCCCCTGGGCGCGCTCGTCTCACCGGCGGCCTCCTGTGTGATGCGTGTGGTGCTGTACCCCGCCCTGCTCTCTTACCCCCGAGACAAAGTTGACCAGCCCGGGGCGGTACTTGGGGCGGTTTTGGTAAACGTCCCTTCCGGATGGCCGCACTTTCAGCCGTTTCGGGAGGGGCGTGAGGGTCAGCGGATGACGACCAGGTCGTCCCGGTGGACGACCTCCCGCTCGTACTCGGGTCCGAGTTCCCTGGCGAGCGCGTGGGTGGAGCGCCCGAGCATCCGGGGCATCTCCTTGGCGTCGAAGTTGACCAGGCCGCGGGCGACGGCCCGGCCGGTGGTGTCGCGCAGTTCGACGGGGTCACCGGCCACGAAGTCGCCCTCGACGCCTGCGACCCCGGCCGCGAGCAGGGACTTCTTGCCCTCGACGACGGCTCGTACGGCTCCGTCGTCCAGGGTGAGGGAGCCCTGCGGGGTGGAGGCGTGGGCGAGCCAGAGGAGCCGGTCGGCGGAGCGGCGGCCGGTGCGGTGGAAGTACGTGCCGGTGTCACGGCCCGCGAGGGCGTCGGCGGCCCGGCTGGCGGAGGTGAGGACCACCGGGATGCCGGCGGCGGCGGCGATCCGGGCCGCCTCGACCTTGGTGACCATCCCGCCGGTGCCGACGCCCGCCTTGCCGGCCGTGCCGATCTCGACGTGGGCGATGTCGGCGGGCCCGGTGACCTGAGCGATCCGCGACGTGCCGGGCTTGGCGGGGTCGCCGTCGTAGAGGCCGTCGACGTCGGAGAGCAGGACGAGGAGGTCGGCGCGGACGAGGTGGGCGACGAGGGCGGCGAGCCGGTCGTTGTCGCCGAAGCGGATCTCGTCGGTGGCGACGGTGTCGTTCTCGTTGACGACCGGCAGCGCGCCCATGGCGAGGAGCTGGTCGAGGGTCCGGTAGGCGTTGCGGTAGTGGGCGCGCCTGCTGGTGTCGTCGGTGGTGAGGAGGACCTGCCCGACCCGGACGCCGTAGCGGGCGAAGGAGGCGGTGTACCGGGCGACCAGGAGGCCCTGGCCGACGCTGGCGGCGGCCTGCTGGCGGGCCAGGTCCTTGGGGCGGCGGGTGAGGCCGAGCGGCGCGAGGCCCGCGGCGATGGCGCCGGAGGAGACCAGGACGATCTCCTTCTCGCCACCGCTGCGGACCTTGGCGAGCACGTCGACCAGGGCGTCGACCCGGTCGGCGTCGAGGCCTCCCGAGGCGGTCGTGAGGGAGGAGGAGCCGACCTTGACGACGATCCTCCGGGCCTCCGTCACGTACTGCCTCGCCGCGTCCGTCTCTCCGGTCATCTGCGTCGTCACCTGTGCCGCCACCTGCGTCGTCCTCACTCGGCTGTCCTGCGCGCCGCGTGCGCCCCGCCGCGGCTGCCAGGCAATCTACGCGAGCTTGGAGTGCTGCCGCTCGTCCGTTTCGGTCCCTGGACCGGCGGTCTCCTGGGCCTGTCCGGTGTTCCGGGGCACCAGGATCCGCTGGGAGATCACATAGGTGAAGGGGATGGCGACGACGGCCGCGACGAGTGGCGCGATCCTGTCGTCCATTCCCGCCCAGGTGACGAGCGCGTACAGGCCGACGCTCTGCACCAGGTAGTTGGTGACGTTGGTGAGCGGGAAGAGGGCGAACTTCTTCCACGTCGGCCGGGTGCGGTAGGTGAAGTAGGTGTTGAGGAAGAAGGAGCCGATCATGCTGAGCACGAAGGCGAGGGAGTACGCGGCGAAGTACGGCATCCACGGATGGAGCAGCAGGTAGCAGCCGAAGAAGGTGCCGGTGTTGACGCCGCCGACGAGCCCGAAGCGGAAGATCTCGGCGAGCCGTGCACGCCCCGCCCTGGGCGTGCCGTCCTCCATCAGCGCTCTCCGTCGGCGGCCGCGACCCGGATGCGCTCGGCGGCGGCGTGCTCGGCGGCGCCGCGCCCGAAGGAGCGGTGGGTCTCCTTGACGAGGAAGTGCGGGCGGCGCTTGGTCTCGTAGTAGATGCGGCCGATGTACTCGCCGATCAGGCCGAGCATCATCATCTGCACGCCGCCGAGGCCGACGATGATCGCGACGAGGGTGACGTAACCGGGGGCGGTGACGCCGTGGGCGATGGCGGCGACGGCCACCCAGACCACGTAGACGGCGGCGAGGCCGGTCAGCATCATGCCCAGCCAGAGGGCGATGCGCAGCGGACGGTTGTTGAAGGAGATCAGCCCGTCCATGCCGTAGTTGACCAGGGAGCTGAACTTCCACTTCGTCTCACCGCCTTCGCGCGCGGCGTTCTGGTAGTCGAAGGTGACGGTGTCGAAGCCGATCCAGGAGAACAGGCCCTTGGAGAAGCGGTTGTACTCGGGCAGCGAGAGCAGCGCGTCGACGGCGGGGCGGGAGAGCAGCCGGAAGTCGCCGACGCCGTCGGTGAGCTCGACGTCGACCCAGCGGTTGACGGCCCGGTAGTACATACGGCTCAACGCGGAGCGGAGCTTCTTGTCGCCCTCGCGGGTCCGCCGCGCGATGACCTGGTCGTGGCCCTGGTGGTGGAGGTCCAGCATGCGCGCGAGGAGCTCCGGCGGGTGCTGGAGGTCGGCGTCCATGATGACGATGGCGTCACCGGTGGACTTGCGCAGCCCGGCCAGCATGGCGGCCTCCTTGCCGAAGTTCCGGCTGAAGGAGGCATACTGTGTGCGGCTCGGGTGCAGGGCCGCTATGTCACGGAGCTTGCCCAGCGTTCCGTCGGAGCTGCCGTCGTCCACGTAGCAGATTTCGTAGTCGACCGGGAGGGCGTCGAGCACCTGACGCATCCTCGCGTCGAACAGCTCGACGACGTCCTCCTCGTTAAAGCAGGGAACGACGACGGAAAGTTTGGTCATGGAACGTTCACTCCATCGGGATGAGCGAGGGCGCGCCCTGAGCGGCGACCAGCAGACTCTTCCTTGAACCGCACGGTGCGGCTCAAGGCGGGTGATGGCCGTCGGGCGAGCGCCGCGTGGCCGTCCCGGTCGGCATGCCGTCCATACAATAAAGCATCAGTGAAGACCTTGAATATAGGTGGCATTTCCACGCATCTGCCACCCGGAGAGACGGCCTTGGGCCAGGGGAGCTACCACCGGTGAGCAGGACCACCATCTCGGAGCGCGGTGAGATACCGGCTCCGGAGGAACAAAGACGGACGGACACCACCGGCGGGAACCGCTTCCGGCGCGCCCTGAGCGGGGTCGGGCTCCTCGTCGCCGTCGGTTCGGGAGCGCTGCTCGCGGTCGGGGCCTTCCTCGGCCTCTACGTACGCCCCACGTCCGACGACTGGTGTGCCCTCTGGAAGGCCCGTGACATGGGTCCCCTGGGGATCACCGCGGACTTCTACAACACCCAGAACGGCCGCGTCACCAACGCCTTCCTCACCGGCCTGCTCTACTCCGACGACATGACCGGGCCCAAGCTGCTGCCCGCCTTCCTCGTCGTGGCGCTCGGTGTCGTCCTCTTCTTCCTCGCCCGCGCCACGCTGCGCGCCCTCGGCCGGCCCCAGCCCCCCGCGGTGCTGCTCGTGGCCGCCGTCGGTCTCCTGGAGGCGCTGCTGTTCTTCGCCGGCACCCGTTCGTACCAGGTGCTGCTCTGGGCCCCGGCGACGATCTCCCACACCCTGCCGAGCGTGATCGGGCTCTGGGCCGTCCTCTGGGCCGTCCTCGCCGCCCGCTCGCCGCGCCCCCGGGCCCGTAAGGCCGCCGTGGTCGGCGTGGTCCTCGTCGGCCTGGCGATCGGCATGCTCAGCGAGCCGTTCACCATCGTGGCCGGACTCTTCGCGGCCGTCGTCGGCCTCGTCTGCCTGCCCCGCCTCCGCCTGGCGAAGGACTGGTACGTCACCACCTGGTGCGCCGCCGCCTGCGTCGGACTCGGCACCGGCCTCCTCATCCTCTACACCTCCCCCGGCGCCCAGTGGCGGCGCGCGCAGAACACCAAGAAGCCGATGACGCTCGCCGAGCTGGGCGAGACGTTCCACGACTGGTGGCGCATCTGGCAGACGATCATCGACCAGTGGGCGTACGTGGGTGCCCTGACCGTCGGCCTCCTGCTGGGCCTCGGTCTCGCCTTCGTCAGCCCGTCCGGTGACCGCGACGCCTCCGCCGGGGAGAGCCGCCCCCGCCGGGTGCCGCTGGTCCTGGCGATCCTGCCGGTGCCGCTGCTCGCCCTCGCGAGCCTGGGCGTCGCCTACGGCCTGCGCAGCGGCTACGGCCCCACCGGCTGGACCTACGGCCGCACCTGGACGAACTTCGTCGTCCCGCTGCTCCTCATCCTCTGCGCGTACGGCGCCTGGGCCGGGTACCGGCTGGGCCGGCGACTCCAGGCCCCCGGCCGCCCCGTCGTCCGCGCCGTCGTGCTGGCCGCGGTGGGCGCGCTCACCGTCGGCTCCGTGATGGCCCTGGTGGAGCCGGTCTACTCGATGACCCGGATCACGGTCGCCCGGAGCATCGCCATGGACCGCCAGAACGCGAAGATCCGCGCCGAGGTGAAGGCGGGCGACCGGGACGTGGCGTACCAGCCGATCCTCATCGGCGGCCTGGCCGAGCCGCTGTTCGCCCGCTCGTACAAGCGGGACTGGGCGGCGCAGTGCACGTCGAAGTACTACGGCGTGGAGCGCATCCACCGCCCCGGACCCAAGCGTCCGTGAGACATGACGAAGCGGGGTGTCCCAGAACCTGGGGCACCCCGCTTCGTCGTGGAATCAGACCGTCATGGCGGTCCGGGATCAGACCGTCACGACGGCCGGGATCAGACCGTCACGACGGTTCGGGATCAGACCGTCACGCGGTTCGCGCTCCAGCCCTCCCAGGCGGAGCTGATCATGGAGCGGACGTCGTGCTTCGCCTTCCAGCCGAGCTCCGACCCGATGCGCTCCGCCGACGCGACCACCCGGGCCGGGTCACCCGGACGGCGGGGGGTGACCAGGGGCTCGACGCTGTGGCCGGTGACCTCGTTGATCAGGTTCACCATCTCGCGCACCGACACGCCCTCGCCGCGCCCGATGTTCAGGGTCAGGGTGGCCGTCTCGCCGCGCTCGCCCGCCGCGACGAGCGCGCGGGCCGCCGCGAGGTGGGCGTCGGCGATGTCGGCGACGTGGATGTAGTCGCGGATGCAGGTGCCGTCCGGCGTCGGGTAGTCGTCACCGAAGATGCGCGGGGACTCGCCGGCGTCGAGGCGCTCGAAGACCATCGGCACCAGGTTGAAGACACCGGTGTCGGCGAGCTCGGGCTTCGCCGCGCCCGCCACGTTGAAGTACCGCAGGCACGCGGTGGACAGCCCGTGGGCCTGGCCGACGGCGCGCGCCATCCACTCGCCGACGAGCTTGGTCTCGCCGTACGGGCTGAGGGGCAGGCACTCCGTGTCCTCGGTGACGAGGTCCACGTCGGGCATGCCGTACACGGAGGCGGAGGACGAGAAGAGGAAGCTCTTCACCCCGGCCGAGACCGCCGCGTCGAGGATGACCTGCAGACCCGTCACGTTCTCGTGGTAGTAGAACAGCGGCTTCTCGACGGACTCGCCGACCTGCTTCTTGCCGGCCAGGTGGACGATGCCCGTGATCCGGTGCTCGCGCAGCACCCGGTCGAGGAACGCGCGGTCGAGGACCGTTCCCTCCTCCAGGACGACGCCCTCGGGGACACGCGCCGGGTTGCCGGTGCTGAGGTCGTCGACCACGACGACGTGCTCGCCGCCCTCGGTCATTGCTTTGACGACGTGGGAGCCGATGTAACCGGCGCCGCCGGTGATGAGCCAGGTCATTCCGACAGTGTAGCCATCCGCCGGAGGCGCCCCCGGGGCCCCGGGGAACGCGGAAGCCCCGCCGTGACCGAGGTCTCGGCGGGGCTTCCGGAAGGGCCGCTAGCGCTCGATCTCCTCGAACGCCGCCTCCCACTGGTCGAGCACATGCGGCAGCGCCAGGTGGGCGACGTGCTCCCGACCGGCCCTGCCGTACCGCTGACGCATCGCGTCGTCGTCCATGAGCTCACCGAGCGCGGCGGCGAGCGCCGGCACGTCGGCCGGCGGCACCAGGGTGCCCGACACGCCGTCCGCGACGAGCTCCCGGACACCGCCGGAGACGTCGAAGCTCACACACGGCACACCACAGGCGGCGGCCTCGGCCAGCGCCATCGGGCGGCCCTCGCGCTCACTGCTGATCGCGACGACGGACAGCTCGCGGTACGCGGCGGCCATGTCCTGCGCCGTGCCCCGGAAGACGACCTGGTCGGCGACGCCGAGGTCCTCGGCGCGCATCCGCAGCTCGCCCTCCAGCGGTCCCTCGCCGAAGAGGTGCAGCTCCCAGCCGTCGCGGCCCTTGTGGGCCTCCGCGAAGGCCTCGATCATCCGATCGTACCGCTTGATCGGGTCGAGCCGGCCGACCGCGCCGATCTTGCGGGTGTCGAGCGGGGCGAGCTCGTCCGGGAAGAACGGCAGCGGGTTCGGCATGACCCGCACGTTCGGCACGCGCTGGTTCACGAACTCGACCGCGTCGCCCTCGGAGAGCACCAGGGTCTGCTCGAGCTCCGGGTAGTGACGCCGGATCAGACCCAGGTTGGCGCTCCGCTTCGCCTGCGCGAAGGACTCGTGGTACTGCCCGATGCCCTTGAGGTGACGCCACTTCAGCGGCATGACCCAGTCGACCGCCCACGGCGAACCGAAGACGATGTAGCCGTCCTTCACCGCGGCGAGCTTCCGCTCGAACTCCGCCCGCGCGTTGTCGCGGTCGGCCCGGGCGCGCCGGGCGTCGGCGCGCCGCGCCAGGCTGATCCGGTCGCCGACCGTGCGCACCGGCGGCTTGGGCTCGGAGGGGGCCGGGTAGAGCGTCGAGTGCCGGTACGCGCGCGTGGCGTTGTACGGGAACGGCTCCGGGCTCGGCCGGATGCCGATCAGCTCGACGCGGTGACCGCGCTCCCCCATGCCCTGGGCGAGGGTGTGCAGCACCCGCTGGGATCCACCCATCGAGTCGACGTCGATACCGACGAAGAACACGTTGCGGACAGGGGAGGCCTCAGTCATGGGTGCCGCCTTCGAAAAAAGCATCGACCACCATCTTGCTGGCGTGGCCGGTCTCGTACGAGCAGAACATTTCCTGGAAGCGCGCGTACCGCTGGGCGTGGCGCTCCTGGGTGCCCTCCAGGTCCCGGACGGCCGCCGCGAGGTCCTCGGTCGTCGTCAGCATCGGACCGGGCGCGATCTCCTCGAGGTCGTAGTACGTGCCGCGGTCGCCGCCCTTGTACGCCTCGTAGTCGTCCGTGTAGAGCAGGATCGGGCGGCCGGTGTTGGCGTAGTCGAACATCAGCGACGAGTAGTCCGTGAGGACGGCGTCCGAGGCCAGCATCACGTCGTTGATGTCGGCGTAGGAGGAGCCGTCGCGGAGGAAGTGACCCAGCTCCGGGGCGATCTTGAACCGGTCGTACGGGTGGGTCCGCACGACGATGATCCACTCGTCCGACAGGTGCGGGGCCAGCGCCTCCAGGTCGACCCGGACCGACTGGCCGGTGCGGCGGGCGGCGTCGCGGAACGTCGGCGCGTAGAGCAGCACCTTCTTGCCGGCCGGGATGTTCAGCGCCTCACGGACCTCGGCGGCCCTGGCCTGCTGCTCGGGCTCGGCCCAGCGCACCAGCACGTCGTTGCGCGGGTAGCCGGAGCGGATCAGGTCCGCGGAGACCTCGAAGGCCGGGACGAAGGTCTTCTCGAACTCCGCGCTGGGGCAGACGAGCGCGTCCCAGCGGCCCACGGCCGCGCGGAATCGCTCCTTCTCGATCTCCGAGGCGCCGCGCAGCGACGGCACGTCGAAGCCCATCGCCTTGAAGGTCTGGCCGTGCCAGGTCTGCAGGTACCGGGTGCCCTTCGGCTTCCGGTACAGGTACGGCAGGTTGTGCGAGTCGACCCAGAAGGTGGCCCGGGCCAGCGCCCGCCCGTAGGCGAAGCTGCCGCGCTTGACGAGCGTCACGTCCTCCGGGAAGGACGAGCGGTCGCCGGAGTACGCCCAGACCACGTCGATCGGGAGGTTGCGGCGCTTGAGCTCCTCGTAGATGTAGCGCGGGCTGTCGGCGTAACCGCGGCCCTCCATCGCCTCGAACACGGCGAGGCTGCGCTTGCGCGGGAGCTTGGACACGGCGTCGTACGCGGTGGCCTTGCCCTCGTTGCCGACGAGGATCTTCCTGACCTTGCCGACCTTGCCCTTGGCCTTGCGGGCGTAGGGGCCGAGCGGTTCGAGGGACTTCAGGAAACCGGACCGCTGCCAGGTCACCTCAAGACGGCCGGCACCCTTCTGCTCCGCCTTGACGCGCAGGTGGTGGATGCCGAACTTGTGGTACGTGACCGTGGCGCGGAAGTCCGGCTGGTCGTGCTTGGCCAGCAGGATGTCCGTACGGCCGGCGCCGTCGCGCTCCAGGGCGACCACCGGGTGGCGGCGCGTCGCGACGCCCGCCTTGCCGACGGGGACCTTGCGCAGGTCGATCTCGGCCTTGGAGACGTACTGGCCCTCGCCCTCCGGGCGCAGCGTCAGCGGCACCGTGAGCGGCTTCTTGTGCGCGGCCAGCTTCACCGAGGCCTTGGTGCCCTCGACGATCAGACCCGCCGGGTCGTACGTGTGGATCTCCAGGCGCAGCACCGGGCCGAGCATCGTCACGGAGGTCAGCTCGTGCCGGATGCGGCCGGTGGCGAGCACCTGCTCGCGCAGGTACCACTCGCTGATGTCCAGCTCGCTGCGGCTCGCCTCGTCGGCGGGGGCGACCGCGCCCCAGTAGGTGACGTCGCCCTCGTCCGTCGCGAAGCGCGGGGCGAGCTGCGGCCGGCCCAGCTGGCGGGCGGCGATCTGGAGCTCCTCCAGGCGGCCGGTGCGCAGCAGGTGGATGCAGATGCGCTCCTCGCGGGAGAGCCGGGCGAAGGTCTCGTCGGAGATCTCGTCCAGGTACGGGTTCACCACCTCGGCGAACTCGGCGATCCACTCCAGGTCACGGAAGGGCAGGTCGCCCAGGTAGAGACGGAAGTCGTGGCGGAGGAACTTGTAGTCCTTCTCCGCGCGCAGCTCCGCGCGGCCGTTCTCCTCGAACCAGGCGTCGATGAGCCGGGCCACGCCGATGCGGTCCGCGACGTTCTGGATCTTGTGACGGCTGGAGGAGATGGAGACGCTCTCCGGCGCGAGACGCCAGACGTAGACCGACCACGGGACGACGGCGAAGGACTCCGCGAGCGAGAAGGCCTGCGCGGAGAACAGCTGGTCCTCGTAGTGGATGCCCTCGGGGAAGGTGAGCGCGTTGTCCCGGATGAAGGCGGTCCGGTAGAGCTTGTTCGTCGACAGGTGGTCGAAGAAGTACTCGGGGCGCTCGGCGATGCCGTTCACGACCCGCTTCTCGGTGAAGAGGTGCGGATACCAGAGGCCGGTGGTGTTCGTCTCCTCGAAGAGACGGGTCACCTCACCGGTGACGAAGTCGACGCCGGTCTCCTCGGCCACGAGCAGCAGGCTCTTGCAGGCGTGCCGCGGCAGCTCGTCGTCACTGTCCAGGAACATGACGTACGGCGCGCGCGCGACCTCGATGCCGCGGTTGCGGGGCGCGCTGCAGCCACCACTGTTCTGCTCCAGGCGGACGTAGCGCACGCGCGGGTCGGACGCCTCCAGGGCGCGCGCCACGCCCTCGGTGCCATCGGTCGAACAGTCGTCGGCGATGATCACTTCGAGGTTGTTCAGGGTCTGGTCGAGAAGTGACCGAACCGCTCGCGGGAGCCGTTCCTCATCGTTGTAGACGATGACGACGACGCTCACATCAGGGACGTCGCTAGTCGGCATCCAAGTCCTCTCACAATTGCGGGCGGCAACATCCGGCACGCGTCCCGGCCGGGCGCGGCGCTGTCCGCGCCGTGGTCAACGGCGCAGTACTGCCTTCAGTGGTGAAGGGTGCCGCCCCGCGATGTTCGGCGAGGGCCACCCGGCGACCGGAAAGAATACCGGCAGGAGGAATTGTTCCATACCTGCTCTCCCGGGCCTTCGGTGATGTTCACCGCATGGCAAACAGCCTCTTGAAACGCCCGGACATCACCTGACGTGCGCCGACCGCGCCGCCCGCGAACCGCAGGACCAGCCCCCGGCGCGCCGAGGCGACGACCTGGACAAGGAGCACCCGGCCGAGCCGACCCAGCACCACGCCACGCCGGCCGACATACCCCTGCGGGGCCCTGACCTCGGCGTTTCCGGTCGATCCGTCCGCGTACCGCAGCTCGGCGTGGACCGACCAGGCCGCGAGCCGGCCCGCCCGCAGCAGCTTCGAGGTGGGCAGCGTCACAGTGGCCGTCCAGCCCTCGTCCGCCGGGAGCAGCGGCGCGTCGACCGGCAGCTCGGCCGCCGACACCCGCTCGGTGAACACCACCCGGACGCCCGTGGGGCCCAGCGCGGCGACACGCCCGTACAGATCGTGGACGGTCACGGTCAGCCGGGTCGACGCGCCGACGGCCACGGAGCCGTCGACCGCCACGGGCAGCTCGGCGGCCGCCAGCTCCGCGAGACCCTCCAGGGGTACGTCGGCGGGGGCGGCGGCCAGCACCGGCGCACCGTCCTCGGCGCGCCGGTACGGGGGGACCAGCCGGGGCAGCGGCGCTGCCAGCTCGACGAACCGGGTCAGCTCCCGCCCCTCGGGAACGGCGGTCAGCGCCGTCAGCGCGGCGTGCAGCCAGCGCGACGGCGCCCGGGCCGCGGAGACCGCGGCGGCCTCGAAACCTGCCAGGTGGGCACGGGTGACCGTCCACCAGTCGGCCCGGTAGGCGGCGGTCCGCTGCGGCAGCTCGCGCAGGTACATGGGGAGGTCGTAGTCGAGGAACTTCGTCTGCGCGGCGGCGGCGAGCGCGGGGCGCCCCGCCGTGCGGAACACGTCGACGACGGCGGCGTGCGCGGCGATGCGGTGCTCCCAGTTGGCCAGGGAGGCGCGCCGCAGCGAGATCGACAGGGTCGCGGCCTGCCGGCGCACGTGCCACACGTAGACCGGCACGTCGGTGACGGCGAGCCGGGGGGCGGCGGCCTGGACGCGGGCGCTGAAGACGAAGTCCTCGTAGTGGAAGGCGCCGTCGGGGAAGCGGATGGCGTGCCGGTCGAGGAAGTCGCGCCGGTAGAGCTTGTTGACGGAGAGGGTGTCGAGGACGAACTCGGGGTGCTTCTCGACGCCCTCGATCACGGTGCCGGGGAGCGTGGCGCCCTGGGACACGTCGTACAGCGAGGGTGCCCAGACGGTCTCCCGGCCCTCGGGGAGCTCGCGCCGCACGCAGATCCCGGCGACGACGTCCGCGCGCTCCTCGGCGGCGACGGCGAGCAGGCCGTCGACGGCGCCGGGCAGCAGCAGGTCGTCGCTGTCGAGGAACAGGACGTAGGGGTGGACGGCCGCGGCGATGCCGTCGTTGCGGGGGGTGCCGCAGCCGCCGCTGTTCTCCGTCCGGACCAGCGGCCTGACCCGCGGCTCACCGGCGAACGCGGCGAGCACCTCGGGCGTGGCGTCCCCGGAGGCGTCGTCGACGACGAGCACCTCACCGACCGCCTCGCCCTGGGCGAGGGCGGAACGGATGGCGTCGGCGACGTGCGCGGCGTCGTTGTACGCGATGACGACCACACTGACTGCGCTGCCGGCACTGCCAGGACTGACGGCACCGTCACGCGCGGGGGCCTGCGGCCGGGGGCTCTCACTCACCCGTGAATCCTACGTGCCCCCCACCGGTCCCCCAGGAGACCGATCCCCCCACACGAAACCGGCCGGACACCCAGAGGCGCCCGACCGGCCGACACGGCTCATCCGTCCCGGACCGGGCGGTCCCGACGGACTGCGCCCGGTCCCGTTAGAACGGGTCCAACTCGTCTAGAACGGGTCGAACTCGTCGTACTCGCGCTGCGCGTCGTCGCGCTCCGCCTCGCGGTCGCGGCGGCGCTGGGCCGCGGGGCGGGGGGCCTCAAGGCGGTGGTCCTCGCCTCGGCGGCCGAGCATTTCGGCGCCCGCCATCATCGAGGGCTCCCAGTCGAAGACGACCGCGTTCTCCTCGGAGCCGATCGCGACGCCGTCGCCCGCGCGGGCGCCCGCCTTCATCAGCTGGTCCTCGACGCCGAGGCGGTTGAGGCGGTCGGCCAGGTAGCCCACGGCCTCGTCGTTGTTGAAGTCGGTCTGGCGGACCCAGCGCTCCGGCTTCTCGCCGCGCACCCGGTACACCTCCTCCGCCTCGTCGTAGGTGACCGTGAAGCCCGCGTCGTCGACGGCCTTCGGACGGATGACGATGCGGGTCGCCTCCTCCTTCGGCTTGGACGCGCGCGCCTCGCCGACGATGCCCGCGAGGGCGAAGGAGAGCTCCTTGAGGCCGAGGCGGGCCACGGCGGAGACCTCGAACACCTGGTAGCCGCGCTCTTCCAGCTCCGGGCGGATCATGTCCGCGAGGTCCTGGCCGTCGGGGATGTCGACCTTGTTGAGCACGACGATGCGCGGCCGGTCGTCCAGGCCGCCGTACTGCCGCAGCTCCTCCTCGATGATGTCGAGGTCGGTGACCGGGTCACGGTCCGATTCGAGCGTCGCGGTGTCCAGGACGTGCACCAGCACCGAGCAGCGCTCCACGTGGCGGAGGAACTCCAGGCCCAGGCCGCGGCCCTGGCTGGCGCCGGGGATGAGGCCCGGCACGTCGGCGATCGTGTAGACGGTGGAACCGGCCGTGACGACGCCCAGGTTGGGGACGAGGGTGGTGAAGGGGTAGTCCGCGATCTTCGGCTTGGCGGCCGAGAGGACCGAGATCAGCGAGGACTTGCCGGCGCTCGGGTAGCCGACGAGGGCCACGTCGGCGACGGTCTTGAGCTCCAGGACGATGTCCCGCGCCTCACCGGGCTCGCCGAGGAGCGCGAAGCCGGGGGCCTTGCGGCGCGCGGAGGACAGCGCGGCGTTGCCGAGGCCGCCGCGGCCGCCCTGGCCGGCCACGAAGGTGGTGCCCTGGCCGACGAGGTCGGCGAGCACGTTGCCCTGCTTGTCGAGGACGACGGTGCCGTCGGGCACGTTCAGGACGAGGTCCTGGCCGTCCTTGCCGGAGCGGTTGTCACCGGCACCGGGCTGGCCGTTGGTGGCCTTGCGGTGCGGGGAGTGGTGGTAGTCGAGAAGCGTGGTGACGGCCTGGTCGACGACCAGGATCACATCGCCGCCGCGGCCGCCGTTCCCGCCGTCGGGCCCGCCGAGCGGCTTGAACTTCTCCCGGTGGACGGAGGCGCAGCCGTGGCCTCCGTTACCCGCGGCGACATGCAGCTCGACGCGGTCCACGAAGGTGGTCATGGTGGTGCCTCCATCTGAATACGTACGGAATGTCTATCTAGTAACACGCGAAAGGCGGACCCGCTTCCCGACCGGGAAGTGAGGTCCGCCTCCGCAAAGATCCGATCAGGCGACCGGAACGATGTTCACGACCTTGCGGCCACGGTGGGTGCCGAACTGCACCGCGCCGGCCTGCAGGGCGAACAGCGTGTCGTCGCCACCGCGACCGACACCCGAGCCCGGGTGGAAGTGGGTGCCACGCTGGCGGACCAGGATCTCACCCGCGTTGACGGCCTGACCGCCGAAGCGCTTCACGCCGAGCCGCTGGGCATTCGAGTCGCGCCCGTTCCGGGTGGACGATGCGCCCTTCTTGTGTGCCATGTCTCAGTCCCTCTTACTTCGCAGCCGCGGGGATACCGGTGACCTTGATCGCCGTGTACTGCTGACGGTGACCCTGGCGACGGCGGTAGCCGGTCTTGTTCTTGTAGCGCAGGATGTCGATCTTGGCGCCCTTGTGGTGGTCCACGACCTCGGCCGTGACCTTGATGCCGGCCAGGACCCACGGGTCGCTGGTCACGGCGTCGCCGTCGACAACGAGCAGGGTCGAGAGCTCGACCGTGTCGCCAACCTTGGCAGTGGAAATCTTGTCAACCTCAACGATGTCGCCGACAGCAACCTTGTGCTGGCGACCACCGCTGCGCACGATGGCGTACACGCGGATCTCTCTCTCACTCGGGATCGAAACCTCTGAAGCCAGCCGCTCACACGGACCCGAGGGCCCGCGGCGTTCCGGAATCGGACGAGCGGCCTCTCCCGACGAGCGGGAGGGAGGTGCTCAGAGGCGCGGCGCGTCGATAGACACGCCGACGGTCTAGGTTACGGGCGGCTGCCTGGGAGGGTCAAATTCGCCCGTGCGGTACGGGCCGCCCCGGCAGGGGGCGGCCCGTACCCGCCGGTCAGTCCTGGGCCGGGGCGGCGGTCTTCTCCGCCGCCTTCTTGGCCGGGGCCTTCTTGGCGGTGGTCTTCTTCGCCGCGGTCTTCTTGGTCGCCGCCGTCTTCTTGGTGGCGGCCTTCTTGGCCGTGGTCTTCTTCGCCGCGGTCTTGCGCGCCGCCGTCTTCTTGACGGGGGCGGGCTCGGCCTCGGCCTCGGCCTCGGTGGCGGCCTCCGCGGGAGCCTCGGCCGGGGCCGTGGTCACCACGACGACGGCCGCCTCCTCGGCGCCCGAGGGCGAACCGGCGGGAGCGGTGGCCTTACGGACCACCCGGCGGCGGGCACGCGGCGGGGCGGCCACGGGGGCGTCCTCCACCACGGGCTCGGCGACCGGCTCGGCGACGGCCTCGGCGGCCGGCTCCGGCGCCACGACGGGCTCCGGCTCCGGGGCGGCCTCGACGACCGGCTCGACGACGACCGGCGCGGCGGCCGGCTCCGAGGTCGAGACGACCGGGGAGGTCGCCCGGCGGGTGGCCCGGCGACGGCCGCGCGGGGCCGGGGCGGCCTCCTCGGCCACCGGCTCGGCGACCGGCGCCGTGACGGTCTCGACGACCGCCTCGACGACCGGCTCGGCGACCGGCTCCGGCGTCGCCACCGGCTCCGGCGTCGGCTCGGCCTTCGGCGTCGGCTCGAAGTCGACCGCCTCGGTCTCCACCACCGGCCGCGTGGCGACCGGCGCGGACACCCGGCGGGTGGCGCGACGGCGGCCACGGCCGCGCGTGGCGGCCGCCTCCGCCTCGGCGACGGAGCCGTACAGCTCCTCGTCCGCGCCGATCGGCTCGGGCAGGGCGACCGGGGCGGCCAGTTCGGCGGCGACCTCGGCCTCGGTCTCGGTCTCGGCGGCCTCCAGGGCCTCCGGCGCCTCGGCGTGCTCGTGCTCGTGGACGTGCTCGGCGCCGCCGCGGCCGCGCTTCTTCGAGCGCTTGCCGCCGCCACCGCCACCGGCGGTGGTCGGCTGCTCCATGTGCACGATGACACCGCGGCCGTTGCAGTGGACGCAGGTCTCCGAGAAGGACTCGAGGAGGCCCTGGCCGACCCGCTTGCGGGTCATCTGCACCAGGCCCAGCGAGGTGACCTCGGCCACCTGGTGCTTGGTCCGGTCCCGGCCCAGGCACTCCAGGAGGCGACGCAGGACAAGGTCGCGGTTGGACTCCAGGACCATGTCGATGAAGTCGATGACGACGATGCCGCCGAGGTCACGGAGGCGCAGCTGGCGCACGATCTCCTCGGCCGCTTCGAGGTTGTTCCTCGTCACGGTCTCTTCGAGGTTGCCGCCCTGGCCGGTGAACTTGCCGGTGTTGACGTCGACGACGATCATCGCCTCGGTCTTGTCGATCACCAGCGAGCCGCCGCTGGGCAGCCAGACCTTGCGGTCGAGCGCCTTCATCAGCTGCTCGTCGATCCGGTACGTCGCGAAGACGTCGACCTCGCTCGTCCACTTGGACAGGCGGTCGGTCAGGTCCGGGGCGACGTGGTGGACGTAGCCGTGGATGGTCTCCCACGCCTCGTCACCGCTGACGATGACCTTGGAGAAGTCCTCGTTGAAGATGTCGCGGACGACCCGGACGGTCATGTCCGGCTCGCCGTAGAGCAGCGTCGGGGCGTTGCCGCTCTTCGCCTTCTTCTGGATGTCCTCCCACTGCGCCTGCAGTCGCTCGACGTCACGGCGCAGCTCGTCCTCGCTCGCGCCCTCGGCGGCGGTGCGCACGATGACGCCCGCGTCCTCGGGGACGATCTTCTTGAGGATGGTCTTGAGACGGGCGCGCTCGGTGTCCGGGAGCTTGCGGCTGATGCCGGTCATCGAGCCCTCGGGGACGTACACGAGGTAGCGGCCCGGCAGGGAGACCTGGCTGGTCAGACGGGCGCCCTTGTGGCCGATCGGGTCCTTCGTCACCTGGACGAGGACCGACTGGCCGGACTTGAGGGCGGTCTCGATGCGGCGCGGGCCGTTGCCCATGCCGAGCGCCTCGAAGTTGACCTCACCGGCGTACAGGACGGCGTTGCGGCCCTTGCCGATGTCGACGAAGGCGGCCTCCATGGACGGCAGGACGTTCTGGACCTTGCCCAGGTAGACGTTGCCGACGTACGAGGTGGCCTGCTCCTTGTTGACGTAGTGCTCGACGAGCACGTTGTCTTCCAGGACGCCGATCTGGGTGCGCTCGCCGCTCTGGCGGACGACCATGACGCGCTCGACGGCCTCGCGGCGGGCCAGGAACTCGGCCTCGGTGATGATCGGGACGCGGCGGCGGCCCTGCTCGCGGCCCTCGCGGCGGCGCTGCTTCTTGGCCTCGAGGCGGGTCGAGCCCTTGATGGACTGGACCTCGTCGGCGCCGGTGCCGGGCTCGGCCTTCTCGCGGGCCGGGCGGGGCTCGCGGACCTTGACGACCGTGCGGACGCCTTCCTCGTCGGCGCCCTCGACGTCGGCGGAGGCGTCCCCGCTGCGACGGCGGCGACGGCGACGGCGGCGGGAGCTGCTGGAGCCGCCGCCGAAGGCCTCGGCCTCCTCGTGCTCCTCCTCGCCGTCCTCGGTCTCCTCGGTCTCGTCGGAGTCGTCGGAGCGCGGCTCCTCGCCCTCCTCGGACTCCTCGGCCTCGGTGAGCTCACCGCGACGGCGGCGACGGCCGCCACGACGGCGACGGCGGGACGGGCGGTCCTCGTACTCGTCCGACTCCTCGGCCTCGGCGGCCGCGGTGTCCTCGTCGCCCTCGATCTCGTCGGCGACGGCCTCGACCTCGGGCTCGTCGGCGACGGTGGCCGGGACGGGCTCGACGGCGACGGGCTCGCCGCGACGGCGACGACGACGGCGGGAGCCGGTCTCGACGGGCTCGGGGGCCTCCACGGCCTCGGCCGGGGCGGCCTCCGTCTCCTCGACGAGCTCCTCGTCCTCCGGCTCCACCGCGGCGGCGGCGGCCGCGGCGGCCGTCTCCGGGGTCTGGAACATCGGCTCGGTGAAGACCGGTGCCTGGAAGACGGCGACGGAGGGACGCGCGGCACGGCCGCGCGGCTCGCGGGCCGGGGCCGGCTCGGAGGTGAACTGGGGGGAGGTCGCGCGACGGCGGCCGCGGCCACGGGTGGCGGCGGTCTCGGCGGCGGTGACCTCGGTCTCCTCGGCGGCGATCTGCGCGACGGTCGAGGAGGGCAGCGACTCGCCGGTGACGGCGGTCTCGGCGGCGGCCTCGGGCGAGGCGGCCTGACGGGTGGCGCGGCGGCGGGTCCGCGGCGCGGGCGCGGCGGTCTCCTCCACGGCCTCGGCGACGGGCGCGGCGGCGGGCGCCTCGACGACGGTCTCCTCGACGGCGGGCGCCCCGGCCGGTGCGGTGGCCTTGCGGGTGGCGCGGCGGCGGGTCCGCGGCGCGGGGGCCTCGGCCTCGGCCGGGGCGGCCTCCACGGCGGGGGCCTCGGCGGCGGGGGCCTCGGCGGCCACCGTGGTCTCGGCGGTCTCCTCGGCGGCGGCCGGGGAGGTCACCGGCGAGGTGGCCTTACGGGTGGCACGGCGGCGCGGACGGGCCGGGGCGGCCTCGGGGGCCTCCTCGACGGCCTCGGCCGGAGCGGCGGCGGTCTCCACGACCGGCTCCGGGGTCTCCTCGGCGGCGGGCGCGCCGGCCGGTGCGGTGGCCTTGCGGGTGGCGCGGCGGCGGGTCCGCGGCGCGGGGGCCTCGGCCTCGGCCGGGGCGGCCTCCACGGCGGGAGCCTCGGCGGCCGCCGTGGTCTCGGTGATCTCGGTGGGCTCCGCGGTGGCGCCGGTCACCGGCGGACCGGCGGGGCGGGAAGCGGCGCGGCGCCTGCGGCGCGGCGGCAGCTTGTCACCGGGGGCATTGGTGTCTTCGTTGGACTCGAGCATGCGGGGTTCTCCCGTCACGCTCCCGGGCGCCGCGTCTGGTTCCGGTCCGGCGGCACGGTCACGCCTGAGGCGCGGTGCCGCCGTCCGGGGCGCGGGCGCCGCACGGGAGCTCTATGTCTGGCTCGCCGGTTCCGTACGCCCTGTGCGGACGGCCTGGCGAAAGTCTCCTGGTCAGTGCGCTGCCCGACCCAGGTGGCTCCCGAGTACCAGGGCTGCGCTACAACGACCGCTCCCTACGCGGTGCCGGCACCCGGCGCCGTCGCAGAAGCGGTCGCGGCGGCCGTGGTAGATGCGGCCGTGACTGCCTCGCGGTCGGGCGCGAGCGGGTCGGTCACCGTGCCGGACTCCTCGTCGAAGAGCCCCTGCGCCAGCCTGGTCACCGCAGCGGGGACCGGCGGCGCCAGGTCGGCCACAGCTCGGAGACCGGACAGGACGTCGTCGGGTCGCACGGCAGGTGTCACGTGCCGAACAACCAGGCGCAGTATCGCACAGGCGCTGTCCAGCGGCCTATCACCCTGGGGATCGCCCTGGGGAGCGGCTGCCGTCAGCTCGGTGACCGCGGAACGCGCGTCGAAGGTACGGACGCCGTTCTTGGTCTTGCGCTGTACTTCCACGGACTCGGCCGCGAGAAACGCCTCGGCGGCCTTTTCCGCGTCCTCGACGGTGACGCCTTCGAGCCGCAGCTCCCACACGGAGGCGGTGAGCCGGTCGGCGAGACCCGAGGTGCGGGCCTCGACGGCGTCGGTGATGTCGAGGCCGGCCGGGAGGGACTCGTCGAGCAGGACCCGCAGGGTCTCCGGGTCACGCGCCTCGGTGAGGGCGATCTCCAGGTACTCGGCCTCGGAGCCCGTGCCCGTGGGGGCGGCGTTGGCGTACGACACCTTGGGGTGCGGGGTGAAGCCGGCCGAGTACGCCATGGGCACCTCGGCACGGCGCAGCGCACGCTCGAAAGCGCGCTGGAAGTCACGGTGGCTGGTGAACCGGAGGCGGCCGCGCTTGGTGTAGCGCAGTCGGATGCGCTGCACCGCCGGTGCGGGCGGCGGGCCTTCGGGCTGTCGCTTGCCCAGTGGTTCTTCTCCTCGGTGCGGGGCGGCGCGGGTGGCGCCGACCACGAGATGTACGGGTGGCCCTGGGGGTCCCGCCCGGTTCACCCCCGCTTCCGCAGGGAGATCTCGGGGGCGGGCGCCGCGCCGGGGACGTTCGTTGTACTACCCAGAGTACGCGCCCGGGCCACCTCCGGTTCCCCGGGCGGGGTCAGCGGGGTCCGCCGAAGAGGGCGACCCGCACCTCCCTGGCCGCGGCGCGCACGGCCCGCGCGACGGCGGCGGCGGGCCGCCACACCCACGCCCGCAGCCAGTGGCCGAGCGGGGTGAGGACGACCCGGTAGGTCCAGGCGAGGGGCCGGCCGACGGCGTTCCACAGCACCCAGCCGAGGGCCCGTGCGACGGCCGACGAGATCCGGCCGGCCACGCCCCAGGCCCAGGCGAGGGCGGCGCCGACGGCGCGGCCGACGGGCGCGAGCACATGACGCCAGAGCCAGCCGAGGGGGGTGACGACCAGCAGGTCGACGACCCACCACAGCGCCTTGAGGACGGGGAGCAGCACCCAGCGCCAGAGCCATGTCAGCGGGGTGACGACGAGCAGGTCCATCGCCCACCACAGGGCCCGTCCGACGGGCACGATCACCCACTCCCACAGGAACCGCAGCGGGATCACGACCAGGTGGTGGATGAGCCATCCGAGGGCGCGGCCGACCGGGGCGAGGACCCAGCGCCAGAGCAGCTCCAGGCAGAAGACCAGGGCGTCCCACACCAGCCGGACGGGCAGGACCACCACGAGGGCGATCACGCGGGCCACCCCGGTGAGGCAGCCCGTGGGCTGGTTCGGCGGCTGCGACCTGGTCTTCTCCGTGTTCATGTCGGAAATGACGCGACGGCCCGGCGAAGGGTTTCCCCTTCGCCGGGCCGTCACTCAAGCGTTACTGGTTGACGACCGTCAGCGGCAGCAGCTTCTTGCCGGTGGGGCCGATCTGGATGTGGGTGTCCATCTGCGGGCAGACGCCGCAGTCGAAGCACGGGGTCCAGCGGCAGTCCTCGACCTCGGTCTCGTCGAGCGAGTCCTGCCAGTCCTCCCAGAGCCAGTCCTTGTCGAGACCGGAGTCCAGGTGGTCCCAGGGCAGGACCTCCTCGTAGGTGCGCTCGCGGGTGGTGTACCAGGCGACGTCGACGCCGAACTCGGGCAGCGTCTTCTCGGCGCAGGCCATCCAGCGGTCGTACGAGAAGTGCTCACGCCAGCCGTCGAAGCGGCCGCCGTCCTCGTACACCGCGCGGATGACCGCGCCGATGCGGCGGTCGCCGCGGGAGAGGAGGCCCTCGACGATGCCGGGCTTGCCGTCGTGGTAGCGGAAGCCGATCGAGCGGCCGTACTTCTTGTCGCCGCGGATCTTGTCGCGGAGCTTGCGCAGCCGCTCGTCCGTCTCCTCGGCCGACAGCTGCGGGGCCCACTGGAAGGGGGTGTGCGGCTTGGGCACGAAGCCGCCGATGGAGACGGTGCAGCGGATGTCGTTCTGGCCGGAGACCTTGCGGCCCTCGGCGATCACGTTCATCGCCATGTCGGCGATCTGCAGGACGTCCTCGTCGGTCTCCGTCGGCAGGCCGCACATGAAGTACAGCTTCACCTGGCGCCAGCCGTTGCCGTACGCGGTGGAGACGGTCCGGATGAGGTCCTCCTCCGAGACCATCTTGTTGATGACCTTGCGCATGCGCTCGGAGCCGCCCTCGGGGGCGAAGGTGAGGCCGGAGCGGCGCCCGTTGCGGGTCAGCTCGTTGGCCAGGTCGACGTTGAACGCGTCGACACGGGTGGACGGGAGGGACAGGCCCACCTTGTCCTCCGTGTAGCGGTCCGCCAGGCCCTTCGCGATGTCACCGATCTCGGAGTGGTCCGCGGAGGACAGCGAGAGGAGGCCGACCTCCTCGAAGCCCGTCGCCTTGAGGCCCTTCTCGACCATCTCGCCGATGCCGGTGATGCTTCGCTCCCGCACGGGGCGCGTGATCATGCCGGCCTGGCAGAAGCGGCAGCCGCGGGTGCAGCCGCGGAAGATCTCGACGGACATGCGCTCGTGGACGGTCTCCGCGAGCGGCACGAGGGGCTGCTTGGGGTACGGCCACTCGTCGAGGTCCATGACGGTGTGCTTGGACACGCGCCAGGGGACGCCCGACTTGTTGGGGACGACACGGCCGATGCGGCCGTCCGGCAGGTACTCCACGTCGTAGAACCGCGGGATGTACACCGAGCCGGTCCGCGCGAGGCGGAAGAGGACCTCCTCGCGGCCGCCCGGCCTGCCCTCGGCCTTCCAGGCGCGGATGATCTCGGTCATGTCGAGGACGGCCTGCTCGCCGTCGCCGATGATCGCGGCGTCGATGAAGTCCGCGATCGGCTCCGGGTTGAAGGCCGCGTGGCCGCCCGCGAGGACGATCGGGTGGTCGACGGTGCGGTCCTTCGACTCCAGCGGGATGCCTGCCAGGTCGAGGGCGGTGAGCATGTTCGTGTAGCCGAGCTCGGTGGAGAAGCTCAGGCCGAAGACGTCGAACGCCGAGACCGGGCGGTGCGAGTCGACCGTGAACTGCGGGACGCCGTGCTCCCGCATCAGCTCCTCGAGGTCCGGCCAGACGCTGTAGGTGCGCTCGGCGAGGACGCCCTCGCGCTCGTTGAGCACCTCGTACAGGATCATGACGCCCTGGTTGGGCAGACCGACCTCGTACGCGTCCGGGTACATCAGCGCCCAGCGGACATCGGCGGACTCCCACGGCTTGACCGTGGAGTTCAGCTCTCCACCGACGTACTGAATCGGCTTCTGCACGTGCGGGAGCAGAGCTTCGAGCTGCGGGAAGACAGACTCGGCAGCAGACATCTCGAACCTTCGTGAGCTGGCAGGGGGGCGACTCTCAAGCGTACCCCGGTGCTCAGCGGGTCAGAGCCGCCGTGAGTTCCGGGGCCGACGCCCTGGCCCAGACCGCGGGGAGCTCGCGTTCGGCCGCGTCGGCGGCCGCCTCCTCGCGGCCGTACAGAAGTCCCCAGGTGAAGGCCGATTCGCCGGCCCCGTGGGCGACGATCGCGAGCTCGCGCAGGGCGTCGCGGGCGACCACGGCGTCCTGGTGCTCGCCGAGCAGGCTCTGCACGGCCTTGACCCGCTTCGCCAGTTTCCTGGCGGGTTTCCCGAGGGTGGGGCGGGCTGCCTCCGCCGCGTACCGGGCGCGTTTGGCGGCCTTGCGGGCCTCGTGGAGGGCGAGGTCGCGCTCGTGGCCGGGGTCGAGGGCGACGGCGCGCCCGATCCGGCGGGCGAGGCGGTCGTGGTCCTTGCGGACGGCGGCGGCGAGGACGCCGTGGGCGGTGCCTTCGGCGTCCGCGCGCAGGGGCGGGCCGGCGAGGAGCGCGTCGAGCCGGCCGAGGAGGTCGAGGTAGCGGGCGGAGTCGAGGGCGGCGAGGACCTGGCGCCGGGCGTTCCGGCCGTGGGCGGCGTCGCGTCGGCGGAGCCGGGCGCGGGCCGGGCCGAGGAGGAGGGTGCGGGGCAGGTCGTCGAGGCGGGCGCGGAGCCGTTCGTCGAGGACTTCCTGGTCCCGGGCGACCCCGAGCTCGCCGGCGAGCCACTTCAGCTCCTCGCCGATCGGGTCGGTGACCTCCCGGTCGAGGACCTTGCGGTAGGTCTTGAAGGCGCTGCGCAGCCGGCGGCAGGCGACCCGCAGCTGGTGGACGGCGTCGGGGAGGTCCCGGCGTACGGCGGGGTCGTGGGCGACGATCGCGTCGACCTGTGCGCGTACGTAGGCGAGGACGGCGGCTCCGGCGGTGCCGGGGGTCCCGGGCTGGACCGGGGGCGCCTGGGGTTCGGGACCGGTCTCGGCGAGGGCCCGGGCCAGTTTCGACGGCGCGTCCGAGGGCCGGATGCCGGCCTTCCTGAGGCGTTTCTCGACGGCGTCGAGGATCGCCGGGTCGGTGTCGTCGGCGAGTTCGACCTCGATCTCGGTCCAGGCGGTCTCGCCGCCGCCGGTGAGGCGTTCGGCGTGGACGGCGTCCACGGAGAGTTCGGCGAGGAGGGCGCCGTCGGCGTCGTGGAGGTGGCGGACGTCGCGGGCGGAGCGGAGCCGGACGACGGGGACGACCTCGCCGTCGCGGACCCGGGAACGCAGGAGCCCCGCCAGGGACCGCGGGAGCGTGTCCGAGAGCGGGGCTCTGATCTCGTCGCGGATGCCGGAGGCGACGGGGAACTTGAGGTGCCAGCCGGCGTCGGCTCCCCCGGTGCGGCGCCGCAGGGTGAGTGCGTCGGCGGCGAGCCGCAGGTCGGGGGTGTCGTAGTAGACGGCGTCGAGTTCGGTGACGCCCTCGTCCGTGACGGAGGCCACCCCGGCCGCCCGGGTCAGGTCCGGGAGCGCGGTCCGGGGAGTGGCTTCGTACTTCCGCTCGATCTCTCGCTTCGTGTCCGCCATGAATCGAATCTAGACGGGAAGCGAACGGAGCGGGAGTGCGCCTCAGGCCGTCATCGGCCGCTGCACCCTGATCGACTGGAGCAGTCCGATCGCCACCCATACGGCGAACATCGACGATCCGCCGTAGGAGACGAACGGCAGCGGCAGTCCGGCGACCGGCATGATGCCGAGGGTCATGCCGATGTTCTCGAAGGACTGGAAGGCGAACCAGGCGATGATGCCGGCCGCGACGACCGTGCCGTAGAGCTCGGTGGTCTCGCGGGCGATCCGGCAGGCGCGCCAGAGGACGACGCCGAGGAGCACCAGGATCAGGCCGGCGCCGACGAAGCCGAGTTCCTCGCCGGCCACGGTGAAGACGAAGTCGGTCTGCTGTTCGGGCACGAACTGGCCGGTGGTCTGGGAGCCCTTGAAGAGTCCGGCGCCGAGGAGGCCGCCGGAGCCGATCGCGATCCTGGCCTGGTTGGTGTTGTAGCCGACGCCCGCCGGGTCGAGGTCGGGGTTGGCGAAGGCCGCGAAGCGGTTGATCTGGTACTCGTCGAGCATGCCGAGCGCGGTGACCAGGACCGCGCCTCCGATGCCGGCGCCGATCAGGCCGAGGACCCAGCGGTTGGAGGCGCCGGAGGCGAGGAGCACGCCGAGCACGATGACGGCCATGACCATGACCGAGCCGAGGTCGGGCATCAGCATGACGATGCCCATCGGGAGCGCGGCCAGGGCGAGGGCCTTGGCGACGGTGCGGTGGTCGGGGTGGAGCTGGTCGCCGGCGTCGACCTTCGCGGCCAGCAGCATCGCCATCACCAGGATGATCGTGATCTTCACGAACTCGCTGGGCTGGAGGGAGAAGCCGCCGCCGATGACGATCCACGCGTGGGCGCCGTTGATGGTGGCGCCGAGCGGGGTGAGGACGGCGAGGATCAGCAGGACGGACAGGCCGTAGAGGACCGGGACCGCGCCGCGCAGGGTGCGGTGGCCGAGCCAGATCGTGCCGATCATCAGGGCGACGCCGATTCCGGTGTTGAGCGCGTGCCGGAACAGGAAGTAGTAGGGGTCGCCCTGGTTGAGCTCGGTGCGGCCGCGGGTGGCGGACCAGACGAGCAGCGCGCCGATGAAGGAGAGCGCGAGCGCGGAGAGCAGTATCGGCCAGTCGAGGCGGCGGAGCACCGAGTCGCGGGCGGTCAGCTTGGCGAGCGTGCCGCGTTCGGGGGCGTACCGGGAGACGGAGAAGCCGTGGGGTGCGGTCATGGGCTCAGTCCCTCAGGCGGCCGGCGGGCGGGCCCGCGAGCGTCTGGTCGTCGTCGTCCGGCTTCTTCGCCGGGTCGGCGCCGTCGGGCGTCTTCGGCGCGTTCGGGTCGATCTTGCCGACTTCGGGGTCGTACGGCTTGATCTTCGGGGCGTCGATGGAGCCGTCGGCCTCGATCTTGGGGAGGCTCTGCTGCGGCCGCGGCAGCAGGGCCCGCTTGAGGTCCTGGTTGCCGGCGTCGTCGAGTCCGTAGAGCGCGTCGTAGATGTTGCGGACGGCGGGGCCCGAGGCGCCGGAGCCCGTACCACCCTGGGAGATCGTCATGACGATCGCGTAGTCCTTGGTGTACGTGGCGAACCAGGAGGTCGTCTGCTTGCCGTAGACCTCGGCGGTACCCGTCTTGGCGTGCATCGGGATCTTGTCCTGCGGCCAGCCGCCGAACCGCCAGGCGGCCGTACCGCGGGTGGCGACTCCCGCGAGGGCCTCCTCTATCAAGGCCTGCGTCTTGGCGTCCATGGGGAGCTTGCCGTGCGCCTTGGGCTTGATCTCGGTGACCTTCTTGCCGTCGGGGCTGATGATGGCCTTGCCGACGGTGGGGTTGAAGAGGGTGCCGCCGTTGGCGATGGCGGCGTAGATGGTGGCCATCTGGATGGGGGTGACGAGGGTGTCGCCCTGGCCGATGGAGTAGTTGACGGAGTCACCGGCGCGCATCAGGTTGCCTTCGAGGCAGTTCTCGTACGAGAGCTGCTGGACGTACGTGCCGCCCTTCTTGCCGACGCGGCACCAGTAGTCCTTGTTGGCCGCCCAGAAGTCCTGCTTCCACTTCCGGTCGGGGACGCGGCCGGTGACCTCGTTGGGGAGGTCGATGCCGGTCTCGGCGCCGAGGCCGAACTGATGGGCCGTCTTGTAGAACCAGTCCTTGGCGTCCTTCTTCGGCTTCATGCCGCCGTCCTTCTGCCACTGCTGGTGGGAGAGGGCGTAGTAGACGGTGTCGCAGGAGACTTCGAGGGCCTGGCCGAGGGTGATGGAGCCGTGCCCCTGGGACTCGAAGTTCTTGAAGACCTGGTTGCCGATGGAGTACGAGGAGGGGCACGGGTAGCGCCCGTTGAAGTCGTATCCGGCGTTGACGGCGGCGGTCGTCGGGATGACCTTGAAGATCGAGCCGGGGGCGGCCTGGCCCTGGATGGCCCGGTTGAGCAGCGGGAAGTTGGAGTCCTTGCCGGTGAGGGCCGCGTAGTCCTTGGCCGAGATGCCGCCGACCCAGGCGTTGGGGTCGTAGTCCGGCTGCGAGGCCATGGCGACGACCCGGCCGGTCTTCGTCTCCATGACGACGACGGCGCCGGCGTCCGCCTTGTAGTTCTCGCTGGTGTTCTTGTCGTACGTCTTGCGGGCCTCCACCATCGCGTTGTGCAGCTCCCATTCGGCGACCGCCTGTACGCGGGCGTCGATGGAGGTGACGACGTTGGAGCCGGGTACGGCGGGGTCGCTCTTGGCCTGGCCGATGACCCGGCCGAGGTTGTCGACCTCGTAGCGGGTGACGCCGGCCTTGCCGCGCAACTCCTTGTCGTAGGTGCGTTCGAGGCCGGAGCGGCCGACCTGGTCGGAGCGGAGGAACGGCGAGTCGGTGTCCTTGGCCTTCTCGATCTCCGCGTCGGTGACGGGCGAGAGGTAGCCGAGGACCTGCGAGGTGCGGGACTTGCCGGGGGCCGGGTAGCGGCGTACGGCGGTGGGTTCGGCGGTGATGCCGGGGAAGTCCTCGGCGCGCTCGCGGATCTGCAGGGCCTGCTGGGTGGTGGCCTCGTCGGTGACCGGGATCGGCTGGTAGGGCGAACCGTTCCAGCAGGGCTTGGGGGTCTTGGAGTCGCAGAGCCGGATCTTGTTGATGACCTCGTCGGGCTTCATGTCGAGGACGCCGGCGAGCCTGGTGAGGACGGCCTTGCCGTCGTCCTTCATCTTCATCAGCTCGGTGCGGGACGCGGAGACCACGAGCCGGGTCTCGTTGTCGGCGAGCGGCACGCCGCGGGCGTCGAGGAGCGAGCCGCGCACGGCGGGCTGCACGACCTGCTGGACGTGGTTGTTCTTGGCCTCGTCCGTGTACTCCTTGCCGTTGCGGATCTGGAGGTACCAGAGCCGGCCCCCCAGGGTCAGCAGCAGCGAGAAGACGAGGATCTGGATGACGACGAGCCGGATCTGGACCCGCGGGGTCCGCCCTGTCTCGGGGATGTTGCTCATACCGCCGGTGCCCCCTCGGTCACAGTCGCTTGACTCCCTTGATGCGTCCGGCCCGTGAGGCGCGGCTCCGGGCGGTCTTCACGCGCAGGCCGCCGCGCTGGTTGCCGATCCTCAGGCCGGTGCCGGAGGAGAGCCAGCCGGACGCGACGTCGGCGCCGTTGCCGCCGCCGGCGTCGGCGAGCGGGTCGTTCTCCGCGCGTCTGGCGAGGGCCATGATGAGCGGCACCGTGAACGGCGCGAGGAGCAGGTCGTACACGGCGGCGGTGAACAGCAGGAAGCCGAGGCCGACATGGCGGGCGGCGGTGTCGCCGACGAGGGCGCCCACCCCCGCGTACAGCAGGGTGGAGCCGACGGCCGCCACGACGACGACGGCCATGGGGCCGGTCGCGGAGGTGAGCCGGCCGTTCTCCGGGCGGGCCAGGCCGACGAGGTAGCCGATGACGCAGAGCACGAGGGCGTAGCGTCCTGCGGCGTGGTCGGCGGGCGGGGCCAGGTCGGCGAGGAGGCCGGCGCTGAAGCCGATGAGCGAGCCGCTGACCGGCCCGTACACCAGGGCCAGGCCGACCACGGTGAGCAGCACCAGGTCGGGGACGGCGCCGGGGAGCTGGAGCCGGGCGAGCACGGAGACCTGCACGACCAGGGCCACCACGATCAGGGTGGCGGAGAGGAGGATCCGGTTGAACTTCACGGTGTCGGGTCCCCCTGGTCCTGGCCCTGCTGGTTCCGCTGGTTCTGGCCCTGCTGGTCGCGCTGTCCGTCGGCTGCCCGTCCGTCAGCTGCCTGTCCGTCCGGTGGGGGTGGCGTGACCGTCACGGTGACGGTCGGCGCGGGCTTGGGCTTCTGCGGCAGGACCGTGTCGCGCGGGTCGGAGCGGGGGGCCTGGACGACGACGCCGACGATGTCGAGCTTGGTGAAGCCGACGTACGGGCGAACGTAGATGTTGCGGGTCAGGCCGCCGCCCGCGGGGTCGACGCGGACGACCTCGCCGACCGGGACGCCGGGCACGAAGGGCTTGTCGGCGCGCGAGCCGAAGGTGACGAGCCGGTCGCCCGGCTTCACCTTGGCCTTGCCGTTGAGCAGCTGCACGAGCAGCGGACGGTCGCCCTGGCCGGTGGCGAAGCCGAGTTCGTCGGACTTCTCCATGCGCGTGCCGACGGTGAAGTCGGGGTCGTTGGCGAGGAGGACGGTGGAGGTGGACGGGCCGACGGTGGTGACGCGGCCGACGAGGCCGGAGCCGTTGAGGACGGTCATGTCCCGCTTGATGCCGTCGCGGGCGCCGACGTCGACGGTCACGGTCCAGGAGAAGCCCTGGGCCGCTCCTATGGCGATGACCTGCGCGCCCTTGATGCCGTACTGCCCGGCGCCCGCGGTCTTCAGCATGGCGTCGAGCTCCCGCAGCCGGTTGCGGTTGCGGTCGTCGCTGCCGAGCTCGGCCTTGAGTTCGGCGTTCTCCTTCTCCAGGGCGGCGATCCGGGTGTGCCGCTCGCCGGAGTCCCGGACCGCGCCTATGGCGTTGCCGATGGGGTCGACGGCGGCCGCCACACCGTTCTCGACCGGCCCGAAGACCGCCGCTGCGGCCTGCCGGGCACCGTCGACGGGTGACTCCTGACCGCCGCGGATGTCCACCGTGATCAGTGCGAACGCGATGGCGATCAGCAGCACCAGGAGCAGCCGGCTCTCTCGTGTGTCCCTCACGTGCGGCGGCCGTGCCTTTCCTCGTGGTTCGGTTGTTCGGCTGTGCGGTTGTTCTCTCGTGGGGCCGTACGGGTGGTGCTAGCGGCGCGGCTGGGCGTCGAGGACCTGCTGGAGGGCCTCGAACTCCTCCACGCACTTGCCGGAGCCGAGCGCCACCGAGTCCAGCGGGTCCTCGGCGATGTGGATCGGCATGCCGGTCTCGCGGCGGAGGCGCTCGTCGAGACCGCGCAGCAGGGCGCCACCACCTGTGAGAACGATGCCGCGGTCCATGACGTCACCGGAGAGCTCCGGCGGGCACTTGTCGAGGGTCGTCTTCACGGCGTCGACGATCGCGTTGACCGGCTCCTCGATGGCCTTGCGGACCTCGGCGGCGGAGATGACCACGGTCTTGGGCAGACCGGAGACGAGGTCGCGGCCGCGGATCTCGGTGTGCTCGTCCTTGTCCATGTCGTACGCGGAGCCGATGGTGATCTTGATCTGCTCGGCGGTGCGCTCACCGAGGAGGAGCGAGTACTCCTTCTTGATGTGCTGGATGATCGCGTTGTCCAGCTCGTCGCCGGCGACCCGGATCGACTGTGCCGTGACGATTCCGCCGAGGGAGATCACGGCGACCTCGGTGGTGCCGCCGCCGATGTCCACGACCATGTTGCCGGTGGCCTCGTGGACCGGGAGGCCCGAGCCGATGGCCGCCGCCATGGGCTCCTCGATGATGTGCACCTGACGGGCGCCGGCCTGGGTGGAGGCCTCGATGACGGCGCGGCGCTCGACTCCGGTGATGCCGGAGGGCACGCAGACGACGACGCGGGGACGGGCCAGGTAGCGGCGCTTGTGGATCTTGAGGATGAAGTAGCGGAGCATCCGCTCGGTGATCTCGAAGTCGGCGATCACGCCGTCCTTCAGAGGGCGTACGGCGACGATGTTGCCGGGAGTCCGGCCGATCATCTTCTTCGCCTCCGCGCCGACCGCGAGGATGCCGCCGGTGTTGGTGTTGATGGCGACGACCGACGGCTCGTTCAGGACGATGCCTCGACCCCTGACGTACACCAGCGTGTTGGCGGTCCCGAGGTCGACAGCCATGTCACGGCCGATGAACGACATAGAGTTCCCCTTGTTTCCCATGGCTGAGAGTGGTGCGGCGTGGAGTTTTCCATCGTAGTGCCGCCCGCCCGGATACCGCGCGGTGGTCCACCTCTGTACAGGTGACGGTAGGACGCGGCGATCCGTTCCCGGGATCGGCGTTCATATGCCTGGGGGCGACCGAAATTCCTTCGGTCGCCCCAGCAGGGTGCTGCGTTCGGCTGACGTGGAGTCAGCAGCGGCCGGGTGAGAGCCGGACCGGCGGGACGCGGCTCAGACGAGACCCGGGAAGAAGATCTTCAGCTCGCGCAGGGCCGACTCCTCGGAGTCGGAGGCGTGGATCAGGTTCTCGCGGACGATGGTGCCGAAGTCGCCGCGGATGGAGCCCGGCGCGGCGGCGATCGGGTCGGTCGGGCCGGCCAGCTGGCGGACGCCCTCGATGACCCGCTCGCCCTCGACGACGAGCGCGACGACGGGGCCGGAGGACATGAAGCCCATCAGCGGCTCGTAGAAGGGCTTGCCCTTGTGCTCGCCGTAGTGCTGCTCCAGGGTCTCCTGGTCCAGCTCGCGCAGCTCCAGGGCCGCCAGGGTCCAGCCGGCCTTGCGCTCGATACGGCCGATGATCTCGCCGATCAGGCCACGGCGGACGGCGTCGGGCTTGAGCAGGACGAGCGTGCGCTGGCTCACGGGGGAACTCCTTCGGAAAAGCGGTGTGCGGGACCTCCGAGGCTACAGGCCCCGCACGCCCCTCGATTACGCAGCGTCAGGCCCTGCCGAGGCCCCCGCGGCCTGTGCCTCGGCCCACCGTGCCTTGATGTCGTCGATCCGTCGCCCGTAGTGAACGGAGGCCCACCACAGGCCGGCGAAGACCGCGCCGAGGAAGAACATCGTCGGCACGACGAAACCGCTGAGGATCAGGCCGATCTGCAGGGCCCAGCCGAGCTGCACACCGCCGGGGCGGGTGACCATCCCGCAGAGCAGCACCGAGACGACCATCGCGACACCGCAGACCCACCAGACGGTGGACATCGCGAGGCCGTCGTCCTTCATGGCGACGAGCCCGGCGAAGCCGATGACGAAGAACTCGCCGATGAGCGTGGAGGAACAGAGCGTACGCATGGGAGTCAGCCCCTCCGCAGCAGCAGCCGGGCATCGCCGACCGTGAAGATCGAACCGGTCACCAGGACACCCGCGCCGCCGAACTCGGCCTCTTCCTCCGCGAGGGTGATGGCCGCCTCGATCGCGTCGTCGAGACGCGGCTCGACGACGACCCGGTCCTCGCCGAAGACCTCGACCGCGACCGCGGCGAGCGCGTCCACGTCGGTGGCCCGGGGGTTGGAGTTCGCCGTGATCACGACCTCCGCGAAGATCGGCTCGAAGGCCTCCAGGAAGCCCTTGGCGTCCTTGTCCCCGCTCGTCGAGACCACGCCGATGAGCCGTGAGAAGCCGAAGGCCTCGCTGATGCCCTCCGCCGTCGCCCGCGCGCCGTGCGGGTTGTGCGCGGCGTCCAGGACGACCGTCGGGGAGGAGCGGACGATCTCCAGCCGGCCCGGCGAGGCCACCTGCGCGAAGGCCCTGCGGACGGTGTCCGGGTCCAGCGTGCGGGCGTGCTCCGCGCCGATCCCGAAGAAGGCCTCGACCGCGGCGAGCGCCACCGCCGCGTTGTGCGCCTGGTAGGCGCCGTGCAGCGGCAGGAACACGTTGTCGTACTCGCCGCCGAGGCCGCGCAGGGTGAGAAGCTGGCCGCCGACCGCGACCTCGCGGGAGACGATGCCGAACTCCATGCCCTCGCGGGCGACCGTCGCGTCCGCCCCGACGGCCTTCTTCAGCAGGACCTGCGCCGCGTCCACCGGCTGCTGGGCCAGGATCACGGTCGCGTCCTGCTTGATGATCCCGGACTTCTCGGCGGCGATCTCGGCGGTCGTCCCGCCGAGCCGGTCGGTGTGGTCCAGGTCGATCGGGGTGACGACGGCGACGGAGCCGTCGATGACGTTCGTCGCGTCCCAGGTGCCGCCCATGCCGACCTCGACGACGGCCACGTCGACCGGGGCGTCCGCGAAGGCCGCGTAGGCCATCGCGGTGAGGACCTCGAAGAAGGAGAGCCGGTACTCCTGCTGGGCGTCGACCAGCTCCACGTACGGCTTGACGTCCTGGTAGGTCTCGATGAACCGCTCGGCGGAGATCGGGGCGCCGTCCAGGCTGATCCGCTCGGTGATCGTCTGCACGTGCGGCGAGGTGTACCGCCCGGTGCGCAGGTCGAAGGCGCCGAGCAGGGCCTCGATCATGCGGGCGGTCGAGGTCTTGCCGTTGGTGCCGGTGATGTGGATCGAGGGGTACGCGCGCTGCGGCTCGCCGAGGACGTCCATCAGGGCCGCGATGCGGGTGACCGAGGGCTCCAGTTTGGTCTCGCCCCAGCGGGTGGACAGCTCGGTCTCGACCTCGCGGAGCGCCTTGTCGAGCTCGGGGTCCTCCGGGCGGCTCGGCACGGGGTCGCCCGGGGGCGGGCCGCCCTGGGTGCGCAGGGTGCGGCTGCCCGCCTCGATCACCGCCAGGTCGGGGTCTCGGTCTGTCTCGGCGTCGACGATGTCGTCGAACTGGTCGTCGCTCTGGTCGCTCGGCTCACTCACGGGCCCAGTCTACGGAGGGGTACCGACAGGACCATGGACCCACCCCATTCGGGACTTTCGGTCCACCGTCCGCCGTACCGTCCCGGCAAACTTGGCGATCATGGACATAGGGATCGACCTCGGCACGGCCAACACGCTCCTCTACGCACGGGGCCAGGGCATCGTGCTCAACGAACCGTCCGTGGTGGCGGTCCAGGAGGGCTCGCGGCACGCGCTCGCGGTCGGCACGGAGGCGAAGGAGACCATCGGACGGACGCCGGGTTCGATCACCGCGATCCGCCCGCTCAGGGACGGTGTGATCAGCGACTACGAGGCGGCCGAGGAGATGATCCGGCACTTCGTGCGCAAGGCCGTCCCGGGCCGCCGCCGGCCCCGTACCCGGATGGTCGTGTGCGTGCCGAGCGGGGTCACCCAGGTCGAGCGGCGGGCCATCGTGCACGCCTCGCTCTCGGCGGGCGCCCGGGCCGTGCACCTCATCGAGGAGCCGATGGCGGCGGCGATCGGCGCCGGTCTTCCGGTCTCCGACCCGCGCGGCTCGATGGTCGTCGACATCGGCGGCGGTACGACGGAGGTGGCCGTGATCTCGCTGGGCGGGATCGTCACGGCCCAGTCGCTGCGGGTGGGCGGCGACCGCCTCGACGCGGCCATCACGGACTTCGTCCGCAAGGAGCACTCGCTGCTGATCGGCGAGCGGACCGCCGAGGACGTCAAGGTCGCCATCGGCACGGCCTGGCCGGTGCCGGGCGAGGAGGAGCGGGAAGGCAGGACGTTCACCGTCCGGGGCCGGGAGAAGGTCAGCGGGCTGCCCCGCACGGTGGAACTGACGGTGCCGGAGGTGCGGGCGGCGCTCGACGAGCCGGTGGAGGCGATCATCGCGGCGGTCCGGGTGACCCTGGAGGAGTGCCCGCCCGAGCTGTCCGGCGACGTCATGGAGCACGGCATCGTCCTGACCGGCGGCGGGGCGCTGCTGCCGGGCCTCGACCTGCGGATGGCCTCGGCGACCGGCATCCCGGTCTTCGTCGCGGACGAGCCGCTGGACTGCGTGGCGCTCGGCTCGGGCCGGTGCGTGGAGGACTTCGACGGGCTCCAGCGGGTGCTGGGGAAGGCGGAGACGGTGCGGTGAACTACCTCGGGAGCCCCGTCGGCAGCAGCGCCGTCACCGCGTAGCCGTCGCCCTCCGGGCGGGCCTTCAGGGTGCCGCCCATGCTGGTGACCCGCTCCTCCATGGAGAACAGGCCGGTGCCGGTCGAGACGGGGGCCGGGTCCGGCGGGGTCTTGGGCAGCGGGTTGCGCACCTCGATCCGCAGATCGGGGCCCTCCACCGTGATCGTCACCGTCACCGGCAGGCCGGGCGCGTGCTTGGCGGCGTTCGTCAGGCACTCCTGGACGACCCGGTGGACCGCCGCCTGCCGCAGCGGCGAGAGCGCCTTCGCCTCCTCGGCGACCGTCAGCTCCACGGGGCTGCCCATCCGCTCGCTCTCCCCGGCGAGGGCGGCGAGCCCTTCGAGGCCGGGGGTGGCCGCGTCCCGGTCGGCGCGGCGCACGATCGTCTCGTTGAGCATGAGGTGGGCGCGCCGGGCGGTGTCGGCGAGCTCCTCGAAGTCCTTCCGGTGGGCCTCGCCCCTGGCCCGTACGGCGAGCACCTCGGCGCGGACCGCGAGGACGGTCAGTTCCCGTCCGACCAGGTCGTGCACGTCCCGGCCGACGGAGATCCGTTCCTCCTGGACGGCCTGCCGGGCGGCGGCCTCGCGCCGCTGGACCTCCAGGGCGCGTACGAGGTCCTGCCGGTAGGCGGCGATGCCGACGCCTGCGGCGAGGACGCCGATCGGAACGACCAGGCTCAGGAAGTCGCTGAGGGTGTCGCCGTGCCGGGCGGGCCAGCCGGGCGTCAGGAAGAGCCCGTAGGCGACGGCGATGTAGAGGAGGGTGGCGGCGGTGGCGGCGCGCCGCCCGCGGTACCGGCCGATCGAGTACAGCGCGAACTGGATCATGGTCAGTTCGTGCAGCCAGCCCATCAGGCCGAGTGCCACCAGGTACGGGAGCCAGGGCAGCCGGCGCCTGAGCACCAGGGTCGCGGCCCCGGCCGCGAGGACGAGGGTCGCGGTGACCCCGGTGAGGGAGTTGTCGGCGCGGGCGAGCCCCGGCACGTCCAGCACCATGAGGCCGAAGGCGCTGAGCGCGGCGACGACGTCGAGGGCGCGGGGCGAGCCCGCCCACCGGTCCACGCAACGGCGCAGCGCGGGGACGGTGGGGAGGCGGAGCATGCCTTCCATCATCCAAGGTCTTTCGTCCCGACGCCGTGGACCTGAAGTCCCGTCTGATGTGACATCGGGCACTTCGTCCCCTTTGATGTTTGACTCGGGATCGTGCACGAAGTCTCCCCGGAGCAGTTGTCGCTCGCCGCCTCGCTCCTCGACGCGCTCCCCCAGGCCGCCCTCCTTCTCGACCGGGATCTGCGGGTCGTCCGGGTCAACCGCCGCTGCACCGCGCTCCTCCGGCTGACCGACCTCGACCTCTCCCCCGGCACCCCCCGCGACCACGTGGTCGACCACGTGGCCGGGCTGCTCGCCCGGCCGGAGGAGCGGCGGCGGCTCCTGGAGGAGAGCGGGACCCACGGGCCCGTCACCCGCACGACCGACTACCACCTGAAGGACGGCAGGACGCTGCGCCGCCGGCGCGCCCCGGTCCTCGACGGCGAGGAACTCCTCGGCCATCTGTGGCTGATCGAGGACGTCACCCGGCGCGGCGAGGCCGAGGAGGGCCTGTACGAGCAGGTGCGGAAGCTGGCGGCGCTCGCCGACGACCGGGCGGCCTTCGCCGGGCGGGCCCTGCACGAGCTGCGGACCCCGCTCTCCACCGTCCTCAGCTTCGCCGAACTGCTCCTCGATCCGGCCGGCGGCCCGCTGAGCCAGGAGCAGGCCTCGTACGTGGACGCCATCCGCCGCAACGCGCTCCGGATGCGGTCGGTCGCCGAGAACCTGCCGAGGACGGCCGGCGGCGGACCCGTCGCCGAGCCCCGGCTCGGGCAGGTCCTCGTCCACGAGCTGATCGAGCGGGTGGTCCTGGAGGCGCTCCAGCGGGCGGAGGGCGCCGGGCCGTACATCACCGCCGAGTGCCCCGTGACGGGACCGCCGCTGATCGCCGACGCGGGCATGCTGACGGGCGCCCTCGAAGAGCTCCTCGGCAACGCGCTGCGCTTCACCCCCGAGGACGGCCGGGTCGAGGTGGTCGGCAAGGCCGCCGACGACCACTGGACGATCGAGGTCGGGGACGACGGCATCGGCGTCCCGCTGGAGTACCACGAGGAGATCTTCACCCCCTTCGTACGGGCACCCAACGCCCGGCGCGGCGGCTACCCCGGCACCGGCCTGGGCCTCGCCGGGGCGCTCGACACCGTACGGCTGCACGGCGGGACGATCACCGTCCGGGACCACGACGGCCGGCCGGGGGCGGTGTTCACCGTACGGCTGCCCCTCCCCGGGCGCGCCTCATGACCCGGCTCCTGGTCGTCGAGGACGACCCCGACCTCGGCCTGGCCCTGCGGGTCCTCCTCGCCCGCCGCGGCTACGAGGTCTCCGTCGCCGAGGACGGCCGCGAGGGCCTGCGGCTCCTCTTCGCCGAGCGCCCGGCCCTGATGATCCTGGACCTGCTGCTCCCGGAGCTGGACGGCTGGCAGGTGCTGGACCGCACCCGGGACATGAGCGACCTGCCCGTCCTGGTCCTCTCCGGCCTCGGCGACGTCGACGACCGGGTCCGCGGGCTGCGCTCGGGCGCCGACGACTACCTGGTCAAGCCGTTCGCCCACCCGGAGCTGCTGGCCCGCGTCGACGCCCTGCTGCGCCGGTCGGGCCCCGGGAGCTGGGCCGGCGAATCCGTCGGGGAGGACCTCCGGCTGGTCCCGGAGCGCCGGGCCGCGCTCTGGCAGGGCAGCGAGATCCGCCTCAGCGACATCGAGTACCGCCTCCTCCAGCTCCTGGTCCGCAACCGGGGCCGGGTGGTCACCACCGAACAGCTCCTCGACCAGGTCTGGGACGACCCCACGTCCATCGGCCGCGACCGGGTGAAGTTCGCGGTCCTCCGGCTCCGCCGCAAGCTCCGCACGGCGGGCGGCCCCGCCTCCCGGGACCCGCTGGAGGCGATCCGGGGCCTCGGCTACCGCTACGACAGCTCCCCTGACGGGCGACGGGCCCGCTGATCCACGGCCGTCCCGGGACCAAAGTCCCCGGGACCCCGGGCCGGACGGCCCGGCCGGAGGTCCCGAGCCGCCCCGCCGCACCCCATGACAACCGTCCCGCAACCATGGGCCACCAGAGCGCGCGACCGTCGCCCGGCACCGTCGATGCCATGAAGACACTCCCTGCCCGCAGCGTCGCCGTCGTCCTCGGCACCCGGCCCGAGCTGGTCAAGCTCGCCGAGCTCATCCGGGCCCTCGGCCCCGCCGCCCGGGTCGTGCACACCGGTCAGCACTACGACGACGCGCTCTCCGGCGACTTCCTCGACGAACTGGGGCTCCCCGAGCCCGAGTATCTGACCGGGGTCGGCGGGCAGCCCCGGGCCGTGCAGGTCGCCGCCGCGCTCACCGCGCTCGACGAGCGCTTCGCCGCCGACCCGCCGCTCGCCGTCGTCGTCCAGGGCGACACCAACGCCGCCCTCTCCGGCGCTCTCGCCGCCAACGCCCGCGACCTCCCGCTCGTCCACGTGGAGGCCGGCCTGCGCAGCCACGACCGGGCCATGCCCGAGGAGCACAACCGGGTCCTCATCGACCGGCTCGCCGACGTGCTGTGCGCCGCCACCCCCGACAACCGCGCGCTGCTGCTCGCCGAAGGCATCGCCGACGAACGCATCGCCGTCACCGGCAACACCGTCGTCGAGGCCGTCCAGGACCACCTCCCGCCGCCCGAGGAGCGCGCCAGGCTCCTCGCCGTCAGCGGTCTCGCCCCCGACGGGTACGTCCTCGCGACCGTGCACCGGCCCGAGAACACCGACGACCCCGCCGCGCTCACCGCCGTCCTGACGGAGCTCGCCGCGCTCGCCCGCGACCTCCCCGTCGTCCTCCCCCTGCACCCCCGCACCCGCGCCCGGATCGAGGCGGCCGGTCTGCTGCCGCTCCTCGACGGACTGACCGTGCTGCCCCCGGCCGGCTACGGCACCTTCCTCGCCCTGGCCCGGCACGCGGCCCTGATCGTCTCCGACTCCGGCGGCATCCAGGAGGAGACGACCGTCCTCGGCCGCCCCCTCGTCGTGGTCCGCCGCTCCACCGAACGCCCCGAATCGCTCACCGACTTCGCCGACCTGGTCACCCCCGGCCCGGGCATCGGCACGGCGGCCCGCCGCCGCCTCGCCGAGGGCGGGCTCGGGCTGCGCCGCCTCGGCACCCTCCCCAGCCCGTACGGCGACGGCACCGCCTCCCACCGGATCGCCGGCCTGCTCCGTGACCTCGTCGCCGAGCGGGGCGGCCTGCCGGCCCCCGCCGAACCGGCGCTCCCGGCCCCCCGAACCGCCCCGGCCGTCGCGGCCTGAACCCGGACACCCCCATGAGCCTCCACCTCCTCCTGTACGCCTTCCCGTTCCTCCTGCTCGCCTGCTTCCTGCTGTACTGGGCGGGCGCCCGCCACTCCTACGCCCGGCGCCGCCCCTCCGAGGCCGGCGACCCGGCCGCGTACGACTGGCACTTCTTCGTGCCCTGCCGGGACGAGGAGGCCGTCATCGCCACCACCGTCACCCGGCTCCGCACCGACTTCCCCGGCGGCCACGTCTGGGTCATCGACGACGCGAGCGACGACCTCACCGGCCCGATCGTCGCCTCGCTCGCCGAGCGCGACCCGGCCGTCCACCTCGTCTCCCGCCGCCGCCCCGACGCCCGGATCGGCAAGGGCGCCGCGCTCAACGCCGCGTACACCGCCCTGAACGAGCACCTCGGTGCGGCACCGGACCGCGCCCGCGTGATCGTCTGTGTCGTCGACGCCGACGGCCAGGTCTCCCCCGACGCGCTCACCCACGTCAGCGGCCCCGACGCCTTCGGCGACCCCGAGACGGGCGGCGTCCAGATCGGCGTCCGCATGCGCAACGTCGACGACGAGCGTCCGCTGGAACACCGGGGCCGGCTCGCCAACGCCTACGCCCGGCTCCTCATCCGCATGCAGGACGCCGAGTTCGCCGTCTCCAACACCGGCATGCAGCTGCTGCGCCGCCGCACCGGCTCCGTAGGCCTCGGCGGCAACGGCCAGTTCACCCGGCTCACCGCCCTGGACCGGATCGCCGCGGCCGAGCGCCGCCCCTGGCAGCGGGACGCCCTCCTGGAGGACTACGAACTCGGCCTGCACATGCGGCTCGCCGGCTACCGCGTCACCCACGTCGCCGACACCTGGGTCAGCCAGGAGGCCCTGCCGTACACCCGGCGCTTCCTCACCCAGCGCACCCGCTGGGCGCAGGGCAACATCCAGTGCGTCCGCTACACCGGCCGGATCGTCGGATCCCGCCACTACCGGGCGGCCGGCGTCCTCGAATCCCTCTACACCTTCGGCCAGCCCCTCGCCCACCTGGCCACCCTCGTCCTGACCGCGGTCATGCTCGTCGCCCTGCTGACCGGCGGCGGCGCGGCCGAGGTGCTGCTCGCCGCCTGGCCGCTCGCCCTCGCGCTCGCCGTCGTGTCCATCGTCCCCTTCGTGCTCTGGGGGCCGGTCTACCGGCGGGAGTTCGCCCCCGACCGCTCCCGGATCAAGGGCCTCCTCTGGGGCCTCGCGCTCTGGCTGTACGCGTACCACCTGTTCGTGGTCTCGGCGCGCGGCTTCGTCCGCCTGCTGCGCGGCCGCACGGGCTGGGCGAAGACCCGGCGGAACGCCGAGACGGCGGGCGTCGGCCCGGTCGCCACGGAGTCCTGACCGCCGTACGCGGAAGGGCCCGGGACCATGCCGGTCCCGGGCCCTTCCGCGTACGTGCCTACTGCTGCGGCAGGTTCGCCAGCTGGGCCTCGATGCGGGCGATGTCCTCGTCCGCCTTGGCGAGGCGGCCACGGATCTTGTCGACCACGTTGTCCGGGGCCTTCGCCAGGAACGCCTCGTTGCCGAGCTTGCCGTTCGCCTGGGCCTTCTCCTTCTCCGCGGCCGCGAGGTCCTTCGCGAGGCGCTTGCGCTCCGCGGCCACGTCGATCGTGCCCGACAGGTCGAGCGCGACCGTGGCGCCGGCGACCGGCAGGGTGGCGGTGGCGGCGAAGCCCTCGCCCTCCGGCTGGAGGCGCAGGATCTGGCGGATGGCGGCCTCGTGGGCGACCAGCGGGGTGCCGTCGACGGTGAGCCGGGCCGGCACCTTCTGGGCGTCCTGGAGGCCCTGCTCCTTGCGGAAGCGGCGGACCTCGGTGACGACCCGCTGGACCAGCTCGATCTCCTGCTCGGCGGCCTTGTCGCGGAAACCGCTGTCCTTCGGCCAGTCCGCGATCACCAGGGACTCACCGCCGGTCAGCGTGGTCCACAGGGTGTCCGTGACGAACGGGACGATCGGGTGCAGCAGCCGCAGCATCACGTCCAGGACCTCACCGAGGACCCGGCCGGAGACCTTGGCGCCCTCGCCGCCCGCAAAGAACGTGGTCTTCGACAGCTCGACGTACCAGGCGAAGACCTCGTCCCACGCGAAGTGGTAGAGCGACTCGCTGAGCTTCGCGAACTGGAAGTCCTCGTAGTACGCGTCGACCTGGGCGACCGTCTCGTTCAGGCGGGACAGGATCCAGCGGTCCGTGGCGGACATCTCGGAGGCGTCCGGCAGCGGGCCCTCGATCGTGGCGCCGTTCATCATCGCGAAACGGGTCGCGTTCCAGATCTTGTTGGCGAAGTTCCGGGACGCCTGGACCCAGTCCTCGCCGATCGGGACGTCCGCGCCCGGGTTGGCGCCCTTGGCCAGGGTGAAGCGGACGGCGTCGGAGCCGTACGCGTCCATCCAGTCCAGCGGGTCGACCGCGTTCGGGTTCGACTTCGACATCTTCTTGCCGAACTCGTCGCGGACCAGGCCGGTGAGGGCGACGGTCTTGAAGGGGACCTCGCCGTCCATCGCGTACAGACCGAACATCATCATCCGGGCGACCCAGAAGAAGATGATGTCGTGGCCGGTGAGCAGGACGTCGGTCGAGTAGAACTTCGCCAGGTCCGGGGTCTTCTCCGGCCAGCCGAGCGTGGAGAACGGCCACAGGCCGGAGGAGAACCAGGTGTCCAGGACGTCGGGGTCCTGGGTCCAGCCCTCGGCCTCGGTGCCGGGCGGCTCCTCGTCGGGGCCGACGCAGACGACCTGGCCCTCGGGGCCGTACCAGATCGGGATGCGGTGGCCCCACCACAGCTGGCGCGAGATGCACCAGTCGTGCATGTTGTCGACCCAGTCGAAGTAGCGCCGGGAGAGCTCCTTCGGGTGGATCTCGACGGAGCCGTCGCGGACGGCGTCACCGGCGGCCTGCGCCAGCGGGCCGACCTTGACCCACCACTGCATCGAAAGACGCGGCTCGACGGTCGTCTTGCAGCGCGAGCAGTGGCCGACGGAGTGCATGTACGGGCGCTTCTCGGCGACGATCCGGCCCTGCTCCTTGAGCGCGCCGACGATCGCCGAGCGGGCCTCGAAGCGGTCCAGGCCGAGGAACGGGCCATGGACGGTGATGACGCCGTGCTCGTCCATGACGGTGAGCGAGGGCAGGTCGTGGCGGCGGCCGATCTCGAAGTCGTTCGGGTCGTGCGCCGGGGTCACCTTGACGGCGCCGGTGCCGAACTCCGGGTCGACGTGCTCGTCGGCGACGACCGGGATCGTACGGTCGGTCAGCGGCAGCTTGATCTGCCTGCCGACCAGGTGCTTGTACCGCTCGTCCTCGGGGTGCACGGCGACGGCCGTGTCACCGAGCATCGTCTCGGCCCGGGTCGTGGCGACGACCAGCGAGTCCTCGCCCTCGCCGTACCGGATGGAGACGAGCTCGCCGGCGTCGTCCTGGTACTCGACCTCGATGTCGGAGATGGCCGTCAGACAGCGCGGGCACCAGTTGATGATGCGCTCGGCGCGGTAGATCAGGTCGTCCTCGTAGAGGTCCTTGAAGATCTTCTGGACGGCCTTGGAGAGGCCCTCGTCCATGGTGAAGCGCTCACGGGACCAGTCGAGACCGGCGCCGAGACGGCGCAGCTGGCCGAGGATCCGGCCGCCGTACTCGTCCTTCCACTGCCAGACCCGCTCGACGAACGCGTCACGGCCCAGGTCGTGGCGGGACTTGCCCTCCTCGGCGAGCTGCTGCTCGACCTTGTTCTGGGTGGCGATGCCGGCGTGGTCCATGCCGGGCAGCCAGAGCGTCTCGAAGCCCTGCATGCGCTTGCGGCGGGTCAGGGCGTCCATGAGCGTCACCTGGAAGGCGTGGCCCAGGTGCAGGGCGCCGGTGACGTTCGGCGGCGGGATGACGATCGTGTACGGCGGCTTCTCGCTCTTCGCGTCCGCCTCGAAGTATCCGCGCTCTACCCAGCGCTGGTACAGCGGCCCCTCTACCTCGGCCGGCGCGTACGTGGTCGGCAGTTCGGTGGTGGGCGCTGTCTGCTGCTGAGTGTTCTCGGTCACGGGGCCAGTTTAGGGGTGTCACGGCCCGGTCCTGAAACGCGTTGGTTCGGTAACGGTGTGGGCCCCGCCGCACTTCCCGTCCGGCGGTTCCGCCAGGATGTTCGGTAGGCATAAACATCCTGTGAGGGGAACCTGTCGATGAGCTACAACCAGCCGGGCCCGTACGGCCAGCAGCCGCAGCAGCCCGGGCCCTACGGCCAGCAGCCGGGCCCGTACGGGCAGCAGCCGCAGCAGCCGGGCCAGTACGGCGCGCAGCCCGGTTACGGCTACCCCCAGCAGGCCCCGCAGGGCGTCCCGCCGCAGCAGCCGCCGTACGGCTACCCGCAGCAGGGCCAGCAGCCCGGCCCCTACGGCCAGCAGCCCCCGTACGGCGCCCCCCAGGGCCCCGGCGGCTACGTCCCCCACCCCCCGGCCCCGAAGAAGTCCAAGGCCGGCTGGATCATCGGCGCGGTCGCGGTGGTCGCGGCGATCGGCGTGGGCGCGTACTTCGTCTTCGGCGGCGGTGGCGGCGCGTCCGTCGCGAACGACGGCCCGCACAAGCTGACGACGCCGGAGACGGTGCTGGGCGAGTACAAGAAGTCGCCGGACAAGGGCGGCCAGTCCGACGACGACGACTTCACCAAGGACGCCGAGAAGTTCGGCATGAAGAACCCGCAGCGCGTCAACGCGAGCTGGCAGGTCAAGAACGACGCCAACCCGCTGGCGGGCAAGATGCTGCAGTTCGGCGGCGCGTACGGGCAGATCGACGACCCGGAGAAGACCCTCGACGGGATCTTCGAGAACATGAAGGCCGAGGCGGCCAAGGAGAAGGACGGCAAGACCCAGCTGGTCGGCGAACCGAAGGAGTTCACTCCGGACGGGCTCGACGGAGCGCTCCTGAAGTGCCAGGAGATCAAGCAGAAGACGGACAGCGGTGCGGACTCCAGCGGCCTCGGCCCCAAGGAGATCACCCTGCCGGTCTGCGTCTGGAGCGACCACAGCACGCTGGGCTACGTCATGCACATGAACATCGCGGACCTGATGGCCGGCAAGGGCGGCACGATGGAGGACGCCGCGACCCAGGCCGCCAAGCTCCGCAAGGAGATCCGCGTCAAGCTCTGACCGGACACGTGACGAGGGGGTCCCACCGGCCGGTGGGACCCCCTCGTCGCGTCGTGCTCAGTGCGTCACGCCGACTTCTCGTGCCTGCCGTCGTTCTTCACGATCCGCGGGACCAGCGTCGGGTTGACGTTGTTGCGGACCACGTCGGCCGTGATGACGACCCGGGCCACGTCCTTGCGGGACGGGACCTCGTACATCACCGACTGGAGGACCTCCTCCATGATGGCCCGCAGGCCACGCGCGCCGGTGCCGCGCAGGATCGCCTGGTCGGCGATGGCCTCCAGGGCCGGGCGGTCGAAGTCCAGCTCCACACCGTCGAGTTCGAAGAGCCGCTGGTACTGCTTGACCAGCGCGTTCCGCGGCTCGACCAGGATCTGGAGGAGCGCCTCGCGGTCCAGGTTGTGGACGGAGGTGAGGACGGGGAGACGGCCGATGAACTCGGGGATCATCCCGAACTTCACCAGGTCCTCCGGCATGACCTCCTGGAACTGGTCGCTCGCCTCGATCTCGCGCTTGGAGCGGATGGTCGCCCCGAAGCCGATGCCCTTGGCGCCCGCCCGCGACTCGATGATCTTCTCCAGGCCGGCGAAGGCGCCGCCCACGATGAAGAGCACGTTCGTCGTGTCGATCTGGATGAACTCCTGGTGGGGGTGCTTCCGTCCGCCCTGCGGCGGGACCGAGGCCGTCGTCCCTTCCAGGATCTTCAACAGGGCCTGCTGCACGCCCTCGCCGGACACATCGCGGGTGATCGACGGGTTTTCGCTCTTACGGGCGACCTTGTCGATCTCGTCGATGTAGATGATCCCGGTCTCGGCCTTCTTGACGTCGTAGTCGGCCGCCTGGATCAGCTTGAGCAGGATGTTCTCGACGTCCTCGCCGACATAGCCGGCCTCCGTCAGCGCCGTCGCGTCGGCGATGGCGAACGGGACGTTGAGCATCCGGGCCAGGGTCTGCGCCAGCAGCGTCTTCCCCGAGCCCGTGGGGCCGAGCAGCAGAATGTTGGACTTCGCCAGTTCGATGGCGTCGTCCCGGCCCTGCGCGCCGCCGTTCTCGCCGGCCTGGACGCGCTTGTAATGGTTGTACACCGCGACCGACAGGGCCTTCTTCGCGGGCTCCTGCCCGACGACGTACCCCTCGAGGAACTCGTAGATCTCGCGGGGCTTGGGGAGTTCCTCCCAGCGCACCTCGCTCGTCTCCGCGAGTTCTTCCTCGATGATCTCGTTGCAGAGGTCGATGCACTCGTCGCAGATGTACACACCGGGTCCTGCGATGAGCTTCTTCACCTGCTTCTGGCTCTTTCCGCAGAACGAGCACTTGAGCAGGTCGCCGCCATCACCGATGCGTGCCACGAGGTGCTTCCCCTTCGCCTGGGAGTGCTTGGTTCAGCGACTCCTGGTGCCTCATATTCGACGGTACCTTGCCGGGCCCCCCGTTCGGGCCCCCCTTGGCACGGTTCACATGGACGGGAATGCGTCATGCTCCCCGGAATGCTCACCGTGCCACGGGAAGGTCGGGCGTCAGTGTGCCGCGGCGGCCGTGCTCTTGCGGGTCGAGACGATCTGGTCGACCAGGCCGTACGCCAGGGCGTCCTCGGCCGTCAGGATCTTGTCGCGCTCGATGTCGTCGCGGATCTTCTCGATCGGCGTGGAGGAGTGCTTGGCCAGCATGTCCTCCAGCTGGGTGCGCATGCGCAGGATCTCACGGGCCGCGATCTCCAGGTCGGAGAGCTGCTCACGGCCGGTGCCGCCGGACGGCTGGTGGATCAGCACGCGGGCGTTCGGCAGGGCCATCCGCTTGCCGGGGGTGCCGGCGGCGAGCAGCACGGCCGCGGCGGAGGCCGCCTGGCCCATGCAGACCGTCTGGATGTCCGGCTTCACGAACTGCATCGTGTCGTAGATGGCCGTGAGGGCGGTGAAGGAACCACCCGGGCTGTTGATGTAGATCGAGATGTCGCGGTCCGGGTCCATCGACTCCAGGCACAGCAGCTGCGCCATGACGTCGTTGGCCGAGGCGTCGTCGATCTGGACGCCGAGGAAGATCACGCGCTCCTCGAAGAGCTTCGCGTACGGGTCGTACTCACGCACGCCCTGCGAGGTGCGCTCCACGAAGCGCGGCACGACGTAGCGGTTGTCCATCGGCGCGCCGGTGTAGAGGCCGCTCGGGGAGAGGTTGTTCTGCATCTGGGTGTTCACCGTCCTGGTGGCGTTCGGCGGGGGCTGGGGCTCTGCAGCGGTCTGCCGGGCTCAGGCGCCCGTGCCGCCGCCGCCGGGAACGCCCGCGGCGTGCGTGATGATGTCGTCGATGAGGCCGTACTCCTTGGCCTCGTCCGCGGTGAACCAGCGGTCACGGTCGCCGTCGCGGATGATCGCCTCGACGGTCTGACCGGAGTGGTGCGCGGTGATCTCGGCCATGCGCTGCTTCGTACGGAGCAGGTACTCGGCCTGGATCTTGATGTCGGATGCGGTGCCACCGATGCCGGCGGAGCCCTGGTGCATCAGGATGTCGGTGTTCGGCAGGGCGAAGCGCTTGCCGGGGGTGCCGCCGGTGAGCAGGAACTGGCCCATCGAGGCCGCCATGCCCATACCGATGGTCACGACGTCGTTGGGGATGTACTGCATGGTGTCGTAGACGGCCATGCCGGCCGTCACGGAGCCACCGGGGCTGTTGATGTAGAGGTAGATGTCCTTGTCCGGGTCGGCGGCCAGGAGGAGCATCTGGGCGGTGATCTTGTTGGCGATCTCGTCGTCGACCTGCTGGCCGAGGAAGATGATGCGCTCGCCGAGCAGCCGGTTGTAGACATGGTCGCCGAGGCCGCCACCGATGGACGGCTCACCCGCGGCGTAAGGCTTCAGATTCGTCACGTATCCACCTGCTCGTCTCCGACGGCCAAGGCCGTCTCAGCGTCTCGTTCGGAGGGCACTGCCCTCGTATTCATGGACCCTAACGCGCAGGTAGGACAACGCCATCCCGGTTCCCGAACTGTTCGCTGGGAGCGCAAGGTAGTTGGGGGCGTGTAACGGGTCCGCGTACGTCCACGGGCCCGCACGCACAGGAGTGCGTACGGGCCCGTGGAACAGGGTCCGCGCGGGGCGCGGGGGCCCTTACTTGTCCTCGGAGACCTCGGCCTCGCCGGTGACGGCCTCGACGGCCTCCGCGGCGTTCTCGACGTCGTCCTCGTCGTCGGAGAGGTCGACGACCTCACCGTTGGTGTCGACGACCTTGGCGGCCTCGACGACGACCGCGAGGGCCTTGCCGCGGGCGACCTCGCCGACGAGCATCGGCACCTGGCCACCCTCGGCGACGGCCTGGGCGAACTGGTCGGGGCTCATGCCGGAGGAGGCGGCACGGCGGAACAGGTGCTCGGTGAGCTCCTCGCGGGAGACGTCGAGCTTCTCCTTGTTGACGAGCTCATCGAGGATGAACTGCGTCTTGATGCCCTTCTCGGCCTGCTCCTTGGTCTCGGCCAGGAACTCTTCCTCGGTCTTGCCCTGGATCTCCAGGTACTTCGCGAGGTCGAGGCCCATCTGGCCGAGCTGGTGGTGCTCCAGGTTGTGCTTGCGGGTGTTGATCTCGTCCTCGAGAAGCTTCTCGGGCATCGGGACCTCGACCAGCTTGAGGAGCTCGTCGAGGACGCGCTCCTGGGCCTGGGTGGCCTGGTCGAACTGCTTCATGTTCTCGAGGCGCTTGCGGCTGTCGGCCTTGAGCTCGTCGAGGGTGTCGAACTCCGACGCCATCTGCGCGAACTCGTCGTCGAGCTCGGGGAGCTCACGGGCGGCGACGGTGGTGACCTTGACGGTGACCTCCGCGTCCTTGCCCTCGGCGGAGCCGCCCTTCAGCTGCGAGGTGAAGGTGGCCTCGCCACCGGCCTCCAGGCCCTTGACGGCCTCGTCGATGCCGTCGAGGAGCTCGCCGGAACCGATGGTGTACGACACGTCGCTGGCGACGCCGTCGGGCAGCACCTCGCCGTCGACCTTGGCCTCCAGGTCGATGGTGACGACGTCGCCCTCGGCGGCGGCGCGCTCGACCGGGGAGGTCGAGGCGAAGCGCTCGCGGAGCTGCTCCACGGACTTCTCGACGTCCTCGTCGGTGACCTCGACCGCGTCGACGGTGACCTCGATGCCGGAGTAGTCCGGGATCTCGATCGTCGGGCGGATGTCGACCTCGGCGGTGAAGGCCAGCAGCTCGCCGTCCTTCAGCTCGGTGATGTCGACCTCGGGCTGGCCGAGCGGGTTGACCTCGGCCTCGTTGACGGCCTCGGTGTAGAACTTCGGGAGCGCGTCGTTGACGGCCTCTTCCAGCACGGCGCCGCGGCCGAACCGCTGGTCGATCACGCGAGCCGGGATCTTGCCCTTACGGAAGCCCTTGACCGTGACCTGCTGGTTGATCTTCTTGTACGCCGCGTCGAGGCTGTCCTTGAGCTCCTCGAAGGGCACCTCGACAGTGAGCCGAACCCGGGTCGGGTTCAGGGTCTCCACGGCGCTCTTCACGGTTCGGTCTCCTTGTGGCTGATTCCTGGAATCCACCGGCGCCGCGTGTGGCGGTTCCGGCGGGTCGGCCCGGTCAGAAAGACACACGGGCACGCAGCTTGCATAGTAACCGCAAGCGGGATGACGCCCACAACGTGATCAAGGGCGTGCGAGCCGGGCGCGTGATCGTCATGGTCGGGGTGGCGGGATTTGAACCCACGGCCTTCCGCTCCCAAAGCGGACGCGCTACCAAGCTGCGCCACACCCCGTCGGTGCGACACGTAGGGTACATGGACGGGGACGCTGCGGCGCCCCCCGATTTCGGGGTGTGCACGAAGCCCTCCCGAACCGCTACCATGCTCTTCGTGCCGCGGTCCTCGTGACCTGCGGCGCGATGCTGTGCGGGTGTAGCTCAATGGTAGAGCACTAGTCTTCCAAACTAGCTACGCGGGTTCGATTCCCGTCACCCGCTCCACGCACACCAAGGCCCGAACCGCTCCGGCGGTTCGGGCCTTGGTCGTACGCGCTCACGGGGTGCGCCTCAGAACTTGATGGAGGCGACCGTCTGCGTTATCGAGTCGAGGAAGCGCTGGATGTCGTCGGCCATGCCGGTGGAGGCGAGGAAGAAGCCGAAGAGGACCGCGACGACCGCCGGGCCGCCCTTGAGGTTTCCCCCGCGGATCAGCACCACCAGGATGATTGCCAACAGCAACACCACAGACAGTGAAATGGCCACAACTGATCACACCCTTGGTCGGTCCCGCCTTGCCCACCAGGGAGCCCGTGTCCCGGAACACCCCCCGCTGTCTCCATCGTGCCACCAACCCCCCTGCCCCCGCTGCCTGGTGACGAATCGTCGTGGAGAAGATCACGTGGCCCGCGGCGGGGGCCGTCAGGCCGGGCGGGAGAGCAGGAGCAGGGCGCGGTCGTCGTTGACGTCCTTGGCGACGGCCTCGATGAGGTGCCAGGCGACGCCCTCGAAGCCGCCGGCGACGCAGCGGTCGGCCTCGCCGGTGAGGCGGTCGATGCCCTCGGCGATGTCCCGGTCGGCGGCCTCGACCAGGCCGTCGGTGAAGAGCATGAGGACGTCGCCGGGGCGCAGCGAGCCCTTGACGGGGTGGAACTCGGCGCCGTCGTAGACCCCGAGGAGGGGGCCTTCGGCGGCCTTCTCCTCCCACCGGCCGGTGCCCGCGTGGAGCTGGAGGGCGGGGAGGTGGCCGGCGGAGAAGAGTTCGTAGTCCCCCGACTCCAGGTCGAGGACGAGGTGGATGGAGGTCGCGAAGCCCTCGTCCCAGTTCTGGCGGAGCAGGTAGCCGTTGGCCGCCGGGAGGAAGCCGTGCGGCGGGAGCGAGCCGAGGAGGCCGCCGAAGGCGCCGGACAGGAGCAGGGAGCGGGAAGCGGCGTCCATGCCCTTGCCGGAGACGTCGGTGAGGACGACCTCCAGGGTGCGGCCGCCGTGGGTGCGGGCGGCGACGACGAAGTCGCCGGAGAAGGACTGGCCGCCGGCCGGGCGCAGTGCCATCTCGCGGTGCCAGCCCTGCGGGAGCCGGGGCAGGGCGCTCTGGACGCGGATGCGTTCGCGGAGGTCGAAGAGCATGGTGCCGCCGCGCCGCCAGGGAACGCCGACCCGGGCCCGGAACTGGGCGATGAGCAGTCCGAAGAGGCCGCAGGCGGCGACGACGAGGACGGTGCCGGGGGTGACGCGGGCGGGGCCCTGGGTGTACGGGCCGAGGACGACGGACTCGACGATGAGGGCGCCCGCCGCGGCCGCGTACAGGCCGAGCAGGCTGGCGGGGCGCAGCAGCAGGCCGCCGGCCACGATGGGCAGGACGAGTGCGGCGGGCGCGCACCAGACGGGGTCGAGCAGGGTTCCGCAGGCGATGGCCGGAATCATCAGGAGGAGTCCGGCGAAGGCGAGCCAGTCGGCGCCGTCCCCGCGGAAGTAGTCGACGGCGGATCTGCGCAGCGCGATGCGGGCCCGGCGGACGCGTCTGCGCAGCCGGGCCGCGTACGTGTTCACTCCGGCGCGGTGTCCCATTGGCCTGGACCCTATCCATCCCGTCCGACATCGTGCAGGGGTACCCCGGTGACAATGTGAGTGAAATCGGGTCGCCCCGGGCGGGGGGCCGCTGGTATCGATGGCATATGACGACTGAACTGCGGGTTCTCGACCCGTCGGAGTGGGACCGCTGGTACGGGGTGCTGGAGCTCGCCTTCGGTGGTGTGCCGGAGGCGCCGGAGGAGCGGCAGCTGTGGCGTGATCTGACGGAGTTCGACCGGTCCCTGGGGGTCTGGGACGGCGAGCTGTGCGTGGGGACGGCGGGGGCCTTCAGCTTCCGGCTCACGGTGCCGGGCGGGGCGTCGGTCCCGGCGGGCGGCGTGACGATGGTGAGCGTGGCGGGGACGCACCGGCGGCGCGGGATCCTGACCTCGATGATGCGGCGGCAGCTGGACGATCTGCGGGCGGCGGGCGAGTGCCTGGCCGTGCTGACGGCTTCCGAGCCGGAGATCTACGGGCGGTTCGGGTACGGCATCGGCGCGTACTCGGTGCACGCGGCGATCGACACGAACCGGGTGCGGCTGGCGGTGCCGGAGGGCACGGACGGGGTCTCGCTGCGTCTCGCCGACCTGACGGAGTCCTCGGCGGTGTGCGAGGAGGTGTTCGCGAAGCTGGTGCCGTCGCGGCCCGGCATGATCGCGCGGCTGCCGGGGTGGGAGCGGCTGCCGCTGATGGACCCGGCGGGCGATCGGGAGGGCGCGTCGCCCCGGCAGTGCGTGCTGGCGGAGCGGGGCGGGGAGGTCGTGGGCTTCGCGCATTACGCGATCAAGCCGGACTGGTCGTTCGCGGGGGCCGACGGGTCGGTGAACGTGGACCAGCTGATGGGGCTCGACCCGGTGGCCGAGGCGGCGCTGTGGCGGTTCCTCTGCTCGGTGGACCTGACGGCGTCGGTGCGGTTCCGCAGCAGGCCCGTGGACGACGGGTGGCAGCACCTGGTGAGCGATCTGCGGCGGTGCGAGCCGACGGTGCGGGACGCGCTGCACGTGCGGCTCGTGGAGGTGGGCGCGGCCCTGGAGGCGCGGACGTACCAGGCGCCGCTGGACGTGGTGTTCGAGGTCGAGGACGCCTTCTGTCCCTGGAACGAGGGGCGTTGGCGGTTGACGGGCGACGCCAAGGGCGCGGTCTGTGTGCGGACCTCGGACCCGGCGGATCTCGCGCTGTCCGCGCGGGAGTTGGGCGCCGCCTATCTGGGCGGTACGTCGCTGGTGTCGCTGGCCGCCGCCGGGCGGGTGCGGGAGCTGCGGGAGGGCGCGCTGGTGGAGGCGTCGGTGGCCTTCGGTTCGCCGGTCGCTCCGTGGCTGCCGCACGGGTTCTGACGGGGCCCCGTCAGCGCGTCTGACAGCCCGGGCACCAGAAGAGGTTGCGGGCGGCGAGGTCGGCGGTGCGGATCTCGCTGCCGCAGACGTGGCAGGGCTGGTTCGCGCGGCGGTAGACGTAGACCTCGCCGCCGTGGTCGTCCACGCGGGGCGGCCGGCCCATGGCCTCGGGGGTGTGTTCGGGGCGGACGGTGTCGATGCGGTTGAGGCGGACGCCTTCGCGCATGAGGAGCACCAGGTCCTCCCAGAGGGCGTCCCACTCCTCCGGCGTGAGGTCCCGGCCCGCGCGGTACGGGTCGATGCCGTGCCGGAAGAGGACCTCGGCGCGGTAGACGTTGCCGACGCCGGCGATGACCTTCTGGTCCATGAGGAGGGCGGCGATCGTCGTGCGGGACGCCGAGATCCGGCGCCAGGCGCGCGCCCGGTCGTCGTCCTCGCGGAGCGGGTCGGGGCCGAGCCGGTCGTGTATCGCCCGCTTCTCGGCGTCCGTGATGAGGGCGCAGGTGGTGGGGCCGCGGAGGTCGACGTACGACCGGGAGTTCGCGAGCCGCAGCCGGACGGTGTCGGTGGGCGGCGGGGCGGGCGCGTCGCCGAAGCCGACCTTGCCGAAGAGGCCCAGGTGGATGTGGACCCAGCCCATGCCGGTGAAGCCCAGGAAGAGGTGCTTGCCGTGGGCCTCGGTCGTCTCCAGGACGGTGCCGTCGAGCAGGGCCGCCGAGTCGGCGAACTTGCCCTGCGGGCTGGTCACCCGCACGGACCGGCCGCCGAACCGTTCCCGGTGGTCGACGGCCAGTCGGTGGATCGTGTGCCCTTCGGGCATCAGGCGGTCGGCTCCTGCGGGTGGTGGGCCGGGATCGGGGGGAGCTCGCCGGTGTTCTCGTACGCGGTGAGCATGTCGATCCGGCGGGTGTGACGCTCGTCACCGGAGTACGGGGTGTTCAGGAAGATCTCGACGAACTTGGTCGCCTCTTCCCGGGTGTGCATCCGGCCGCCGACGGAGATCACGTTGGCGTTGTTGTGCTCGCGGCCGAGGGCGGCGGTCTGCTCGCTCCAGGCGAGGGCGGCGCGCACCCCCTTCACCTTGTTCGCGGCGATCTGCTCGCCGTTGCCCGAACCGCCGATGACGATGCCCAGGCTGTCCGGGTCCGCGGCCGTCTTCTCGGCGGCGCGCAGGCAGAACGGCGGGTAGTCGTCGAGGGCGTCGTAGATGTGGGGACCGCAGTCGACGGGCTCGTGGCCGTGTGCCGTGAGCCACTCGACGAGGTGGTTCTTTAGTTCAAAGCCGGCGTGGTCGGAACCGATATAGACGCGCATGATGCCGAGTGTGGCACGTCGGGCGCCGGGTAGCTGGCAGCGGGGTCGGGACCTTCACCCGGCCTGGTACGGACCTTCGACTCTCGCGGAGTGGTCCGTACAACGATCCGGAACGAGGTCTTCCGATCACCCCTGTCCGCGGGGTTCAATGCTCAGGCTCGCGACCCGAGCGCCCCCACACACGCAAGGAAGCGTTCATGAACACGCAACCGACCCTGACGAAGGACGGCGAGGAGACCGGTACCACCGGGGCATCGCACTCCTCCGACGGTCTCAAGGCCGGACTGAAGAACCGCCACCTGTCGATGATCGCGATCGGCGGCGTCATCGGCGCCGGTCTCTTCGTCGGCTCCGGCTCCGGCATCGCCGCGGCCGGCCCCGCGATCCTGCTGTCCTACGCCCTCGTCGGCGCCATGGTCGTCTTCGTGATGCGGATGCTCGGCGAGATGGCCGCCGCCCGGCCCTCCTCCGGCTCGTTCTCCGCCTACGCCGACCGCGCCCTCGGCCGCTGGGCCGGTTTCAGCATCGGCTGGCTCTACTGGTTCTTCTGGGTCGTCGTGCTCGCCGTCGAGGCGACCGCCGGCGCCAAGATCCTGGAGAGCTGGATCCCGGCCGTCCCGCAGTGGGGCTGGGCGCTCATCGTGATGGTGGTGCTCACCGCCACGAACCTCGGCTCGGTGGCCTCCTACGGCGAGTTCGAGTTCTGGTTCGCCGGCATCAAGGTCGTCGCCATCGGCGCCTTCGTCGTCATCGGCATGCTCGCCGTCTTCGGCGTGCTGCCCGGCTCGGACAACCCGGGCGCCGGCTTCGCGCACCTCACCGACAGCGGGGGCTTCTTCCCGATGGGTGCGGGAGCGATCCTCACCGGTGTGCTGATGGTCGTCTTCTCCTTCATGGGCAGCGAGATCGTCACGCTGGCCGCCGGCGAGTCCGAGGACCCGCAGAAGGCCGTCACCAAGGCCACCAACAGCGTGATCTGGCGGATCGGCGTCTTCTACCTGGGCTCGATCTTCGTCGTCCTCACCCTGCTGCCGTGGAACGACAAGTCGATCGTCGAGAAGGGCTCGTACGTCGCCGCCCTCGACTCCATCGGCATCGCGCACGCCGGTCAGATCATGAACGTGATCGTCCTCACCGCCGTGCTCTCCTGCCTGAACTCGGGTCTCTACACCGCCTCGCGCATGGCCTTCTCGCTCGGCCGGCGCGGTGACGCGCCCAAGGCCTTCGCCAAGGTCAACAAGCGGGGCGTGCCGACGGCGGCGATCCTCGGCTCGGTCGTCTTCGGCTTCGTCGCGGTCTTCTTCAACTACAAGTGGCCGGACACCGTCTTCGCCTTCCTGCTGAACTCCTCCGGCGCGGTGGCGCTCTTCGTCTGGCTGGTCATCTGTGTGACCCAGCTGCGGATGCGCGGCATCATCCTGCGCGAGACGCCGGAGAAGCTCATCGTGCGGATGTGGCTCTTCCCGTACCTGACCTGGGCGACCATCGGCATGATCGTCTTCGTGCTCGGCTACATGCTCTACGACGGCGGCAGCGCCCGGGAGCAGGTCGTGCTCTCGCTGCTGGTGGCCGCGCTCGTGATCGTGATCGCGCTGGTCAAGGAGCGGTTCTCGAAGTCCTCGGCGGAGCCCTCGGAGCTCTCCGAGCGCGTCTGACGCCAAGGGGAGCCCTGATACGAGAGGGCCCGCCGTTCCTCGGGGAACGGCGGGCCCTCTTCGCGTGCGCGGGAGGCTCAGCCCTTGCGGCCGACCAGCTTCCACGCGGTCGGCAGGGCGCCCATGGCGAGCGCCGCCTTGAGCGCGTCACCGATGAGGAACGGGGTGAGGCCGGCCGCGACGGCCTGGCCGAGGCTCATGCCGGTGGCGAGCGCCAGGTAGGGGACGCCGACCGCGTAGATGATCGCGGAGCCGAGGACCATCACGCCGGCCGTGCGGAGCACCGAGCGGTCGGCGCCGCGGCGGGCCAGGGCGCCGACGACGGTCGAGGCGAGCAGCATGCCGAGGACGTAGCCGAAGGACGGCATGGCGTAGCCGGAGGAGGCCTGCGCGAACCACGGCACGCCCGCCATGCCGGCCACCGCGTAGAGGGCCAGGGCGAGGAAGCCGCGGCGGGCGCCGAGCGCCGTGCCGACGAGCAGGGCGGCGAAGGTCTGGCCGGAGACCGGGACCGGGGAGCCGGGGACCGGGACGGAGAGCTGCGCGGCGAGGCCGGTGAGGGCGGCGCCGCCGACGACGAGGGCGATGTCACGGGTGCGGCTCGCGGGGAGCAGGTCGGCGAGGACGGTGCCCGCACGGAGGGAACGGACGGGGGCGGCGGCGGTGCTCATCGGTACTCCGCGAGGGTGAGGGTGGGTGGGACAGCTTGACGGTATGCCAGGAGTGAACGCCCGATCACCGTCAGCCGCCGACAAAGCCGGAGCCAGCCACTTCATCGGGTTCTGACAAAGGATGGATTTCATGCATCGCGCCACGTGACCCTCGTCACTGGGCACTCTCCGGGAGATGCCGCTTTTGCGTCAGAGGGAGGTCAACAGAGAGACTGTGGAGTCTCCATAAAGTGTCAACTCCCCGAGAGCGCGAGCCCCCCACCATGCGCGACGCCCCGCCGTCCCCTCTGGTCACCGAACCGGAGCCCCTCTCCCACGGTCTGAAGCAGCGTCACCTGACGATGCTGGGTCTCGGCGGGGTGATCGGTGCCGGACTCTTCGTCGGTTCGGGGGCGGGCATCGCCGTCGCCGGACCCGGCATCGTGGTCTCGTATCTGATCGCCGGCGCGCTCGCGATGCTGGTGATGCGGATGCTCGGCGAGATGTCGGCGGCGATGCCCGCCTCGGGGGCCTTCTCGGTCCACGCCGAGCGTGCGCTCGGCCGGTGGGCGGGCTTCTCGGTGGGCTGGCTGTACTGGTTCCTGCTCGTCGTGGTCCTCGCGGTGGAGGCGACGGGCGCGGCGCGGATCGCGCACGGCTGGGTGCCGGACGTGCCGCAGTGGGGCTGGGTGCTGATCTTCATGATCGTGTTCACCGTGGCCAACCTCGCGGCCGTGAAGAACTTCGGCGAGTTCGAGTTCTGGTTCGCCGCGCTCAAGGTCGGCGCGATCGTGCTCTTCCTGGTGCTCGGCGTGCTCGCGATCGTCGGATGGCTTCCCGACACGGACCCGGTGGGTCTCGCGAACCTGACCGGGCAGGGCGGTTTCCTGCCCAACGGCTGGTCCGGGGTGATCTCCGGGGTGCTGGCGGTCGTCTTCGCCTTCGGCGGCCTGGAGGTCGTCACGATCGCCGCGGCCGAGTCCGACGACCCGGCGCGGAACGTGGCGCGCGCGGTGCGCAGCGCGGTCTGGCGCATCCTCCTCTTCTACGTGGGCTCGATGCTGGTCATCGTGACGCTGCTGCCGTGGACGTCGATGGAGCCCGGCGAGTCGCCCTACGTGGCGGTGCTGGACGCGATCGGGGTGCCGGCGGCGGGCCAGATCATGAACGTGGTGGTGTTCGTGGCGCTGCTCTCGGCGCTCAACGCGAACCTGTACGGCTCCTCGCGGATGGTGTTCTCGCTCGCGGAGCGCGGCGAGGCCCCGAAGGGGCTGCTGCGGGTCTCCGGCGGTGGGGTGCCGCGGCGGGCGGTGCTGGCCTCGGTGGCCTTCGGCTTCGTCTCCGTGCTCCTCAATCTGAAGTGGCCGGACTCGGTCTTCCTCTACATGCTCAACGCGGTCGGCGCGGTGCTGCTGTTCGTCTGGGCGCTGATCGCGGTCTCGCAGCTGCGGCTGCGGCGCCGGATCGAGCGGGAGGCGCCGCAGACGCTGACGCTGCGGATGTGGGGCTTCCCGTGGCTCACCTGGGTGGCGCTGGCCGCGATGGGCGCGGTGCTGGTCCTGATGCTCCTCGACGACTCGGCCAGGCCGCAGGTGCTGTGGTCGGGCGCGGCCACCGGGGCGGTGCTCCTCGTGGCGGGCGTCCGGGAGCTGCGTACGAAGCGAGACTGAATCTTCACCTTGTGTGAAGGTCGTGCTCGTATAGCGGACATCCGTTCCCTGTGAGCGGGGGCGCCCCACAGACTGTGGGCTCCCTCCCCGTCTCAGCTAGTGAACAGGGCTCGCCCATGTCTCGGACCACCGCGCCCGCGCCGGACGACCGCAAGGACGGCGCGACCGCTTCCGCCGAGGGTCTCACCCACGGCCTCAAGCAGCGCCACCTGTCGATGATCGCCCTCGGTGGCGTCATCGGCGCCGGGCTCTTCGTCGGTTCCGGTGCCGGCATCGCCGCCGCCGGGCCGTCGATCGTGATCGCCTACGCGCTCTCCGGCATCCTCGTGATGCTGGTGATGCGCATGCTCGGCGAGATGTCCGCCGCGAACCCGGCGTCCGGCTCCTTCTCCGTCCACGCCGAGCGGGCGCTCGGCCCGTGGGCGGGCTTCACCGCCGGCTGGGCCTTCTGGTTCCTGCTCTGCGTCGCCGTCGGTCTCGAGGGCATCGGCGCCGCGAAGATCATGACGGGCTGGTTCCCCGACAGCCCCGAGTGGGCCTGGGTCGCGCTCTTCATGGTGGTCTTCTGCGCCACCAACCTCGCGGCCGTGAAGAACTTCGGCGAGTTCGAGTTCTGGTTCGCGGCGCTCAAGGTCGGCGCGATCGTCCTCTTCCTCGGCATCGGCGTGCTCGCGATCGTCGGCGTGCTGCCCGGCTCGGACGCCCCGGCGCCCGGCACCGCGAACCTCACCGGCGCGGGCGGCTTCCTCCCGCACGGCTCCGAGGGCCTGATCGTGGGTCTGCTGGCCTCGGTCTTCGCGTACGGCGGTCTGGAGACGGTCACCATCGCGGCGGCCGAGTCGGAGCACCCGGTGCAGGGCGTCGCCAAGGCCGTCCGTACGGCGATGTGGCGGATCGCGCTCTTCTACATCGGCTCGATGGCGGTCATCGTCACCCTCGTCCCGTGGGACGACAAGGCCGTCGTCGAGAAGGGCCCGTACGTCGCGACCCTCGACCACCTGGGCATCCCGGCGGCCGGCCAGATCATGAACGTCGTCGTGCTCGTCGCCCTGCTGTCCGCGATGAACGCCAACATCTACGGCGCCTCCCGGATGGCCGGTTCGCTCGTCTCGCGCGGCCAGGGCCCGAAGGCGCTCGGCCGCACCTTCGGCGGAGTCCCGCGGCCCGCGGTGCTGGTCTCCTCCGTCTGCGGCTTCGGCTGCGTGCTGCTCAGCTACTGGCGTCCGGACGACGTCTTCATCTGGCTGCTCAACACGATCGGCGCGATCATCCTGGTCGTCTGGTTCTTCATCGCCGCCTCGCAGCTGGTGCTGCGCCGCCGCACCGAGCGGGAGGCGCCCGAGAAGCTGGTCGTGAAGATGTGGGCCTTCCCGGTGCTGACGTGGGTGGCGCTGGCGGGCATGGCGGCGATCTTCGTCCTGATGGCCCGCGAGGAGAGCACCCGGGTGCAGCTGTACTCGACGGGCGGTCTGACGCTGCTGCTCGCCGTCGCCGGCTTCGTACGCCAGAAGGCGGCAGCGGGACGCGCTTCCTGAGCCCTCTCCTCTTCCCGCCCCTTCCCCCGAAACCCCCGGACCGACGCTCGGTTCGGGGGTTTCGCCATGCCGGGAACACGAGACCTAGGACGAAGGGCTGATCAACAAGGAGTCTCACCTACTGTTAGCCTGCACCTGCATATAGGTTGCAATAAGCCATCGAAGGGCTCGGTCACATGGCGATCTACACGCTCCCGGAGCTGCCGTACGACTACGCGGCGCTGGAGCCGGTGATCAATCCGCAGATCATCGAGCTGCACCACGACAAGCACCACGCCGCGTACGTCAAGGGCGCGAACGACACCCTTGAGCAGCTGGAAGAGGCGCGCGACAAGGACCAGTGGGGCGCGATCAACGGCCTGGAGAAGAACCTCGCGTTCCACCTCTCCGGCCACATCCTCCACTCGATCTACTGGAACAACATGGACAGCCCGAAGGACGGCGGCGGCGGCGAGCCGCTCGCCGCCGACGGCGTCGGTGAGCTCGCGGACGCGATCACCGAGTCCTTCGGCTCCTTCGCCAAGTTCAAGGCCCAGCTGACCAAGGCCTCGGCGACCACCCAGGGCTCCGGCTGGGGCGTCCTCGCGTACGAGCCGATCAGCGGCCGGCTCATCGTCGAGCAGGTCTACGACCACCAGGGCAACGTCGGCCAGGGCTCGGTCCCGATCCTGGTCTTCGACGCCTGGGAGCACGCCTTCTACCTGCAGTACAAGAACCAGAAGGTCGACTTCATCGAGGCCATGTGGCAGGTCGTCAACTGGCAGGACGTGAACAAGCGCTACCAGTCGGCCAAGGCCTCGGTGCCGCTGATCTCGTTCTGACCCCGCGCTCCTGCTCGTGATCGTCTTCTCAACCTTCACCGGGCAGGCGGATGAAAGAAGAACCCCCGCGATGACGTGAATCGCGGGGGTTCTTCCATCGGGCGCCGCCCGACGGTCAGTTGAAGCTCGGCGACGCCGTGCGGGTGCGCTTGATCTCGTAGAAGCCCGGCGTGGACGCCACGAGCAGCGTGCCGTCCCACAGCCGGGCCGCCGCCTCGCCGCGCGGCGTCGGGGTGACCACGGGACCGAAGAAGGCGACCTCGTCGCCGTCCGGGCCGGGCACCGCGATGACCGGGGTGCCGACGTCCTGGCCGACCTTGTCTATGCCCTCCGCGTGGGAGGCGCGCAGCTCGGTGTCGTAGGTGTCCTTGTCGGCGTACTCGACGAGCTCCGCGGGCAGTCCGACCTCGGCCAGGGCGTCGACGATCGCCTCGCGGGTCGCGCCCTCGCCGTTGTTGTGGAAGCGGGTGCCGAGGGCCGTGTAGAGCTTGCCGACTACCTCGTCGCCGTGCAGCTGCTGGGCGGCGACGACGACCCGGACGGGGCCCCAGGCCTGGGTAAGCAGCTCGCGGTACTCGGCGGGGAGCTCGTCGAGCCGGTTCTCGTTGAGGACGGCCAGGCTCATGACCTTCCAGCGCACGTCGACCGGGCGGACCTGCTCCACCTCCAGCATCCAGCGGGAGGTCATCCAGGCCCAGGGGCACATCGGGTCGAAGTAGAAGTCGGCGGTGGTCCTGCTCTCGGACATGTCACTCCTCGGTACGGCCGTGGAAAGAAGAAGGTGGTGCGCCGAAAGGAGGGAACCAGAGGAACCGCGACGGCATTCCCCGGTCACCGGTGTCAGCCGCACATGGGAGGATCGGTGCTGTTTCGAACGTGCCACGAAGGAGTGACCGTGCCCGGTGAGAATCTGTCCCGCGACGAGGCCCACGAGCGGGCGGCCCTGCTGTCCGTCGACGGGTACGAGGTCGTCCTCGACCTGCGCTCGGCGGTCGGCGACTCCGACGAGCCGGTGCGCACCTTCGGCTCGCGGACGACGATCCGCTTCCGTCGCACCGGTGAGGGCACGAGCACGTTCGTCGACCTGATCGCCCCTTCCGTGACCTCGGTCACGCTCAACGGGCGTGCCCTGGACCCGGCCGTCGTCTTCGACGGCTCGCGGATCGCGGTCGACGGCCTCGCCGACGAGAACGTCCTCGTGGTGGACGCCCGCTGCGCCTACAGCCGGACCGGCGAGGGCATGCACCGCTTCGTCGACCCGGAGGACGGCGAGGTCTACCTCTACACGCAGTACGAGCCGGCCGACGCCCGCCGGGTGTACGCCAACTTCGAGCAGCCCGACCTCAAGGCCCCGTACCGCTTCTCGGTGACCGCGCCCGAGGGCTGGACGGTCTGGTCGAACGGCGCGGGCGAGCAGGACGCCGACGGCGTGTGGCGGTTCGCGGAGACGGCGCCGATCTCCACGTACATCACCTGTGTGGTGGCGGGCCCCTACCACTACGTGACCGACAGCTACACGCGCGGCGAGCTGGAGATCCCGCTCGGCGCGATGTGCCGGAAGTCGCTCGCCAAGCACTTCGACGCGGACGACGTCTTCCTGATCACCAAGCAGGGCTTCGACTTCTTCCACGACAACTTCGACTACCCGTACCCCTTCGGGAAGTACGACCAGGCCTTCGTCCCCGAGTACAACCTCGGCGCGATGGAGAACCCGGGCATGGTGACCTTCCGCGAGGAGTACATCTACCGGGGCAAGGTGACCCAGGCCGCGTACGAGAGCCGGGCCAACGTCATCCTCCACGAGATGGCGCACATGTGGTTCGGCGACCTGGTCACCATGGTCTGGTGGGACGACCTGTGGCTGAAGGAGTCCTTCGCCGACTTCATGGGCTCGTTCGTGAACGCCGAGGCGACCCGCTTCACCAACAGCTGGGTGACCTTCGCCAACAACCGCAAGTCCTGGGCGTACCGCGCCGACCAGCTGCCGTCCACGCACCCGATCACGGCCGACATCCGTGACCTGGAGGACGCCAAGCTCAACTTCGACGGCATCACGTACGCCAAGGGCGCCTCGGTGCTCAAGCAGCTCGTCGCGTACGCCGGCCGGGACGCGTTCCTCGAGGGCGCCCGCCGCTACTTCAAGCGGCACGCCTACGGGAACACCCGGCTCGCCGACCTCCTCACCATCCTGGAGGAGACCTCGGGCCGCGACATGAAGGCCTGGGCGAAGTCCTGGCTCCAGACCTCCGGCGTCAACGCCCTCACCCCGGCCGTCACCTACGACGCCGAGGGCCGGATCACCGAACTCGCCGTCCTCCAGGAGGGCGACGAGCTGCGCCCGCACCGCGCCGCCGTCGGCCTCTACCGGCTCACCGGCGGCGAGCTCGTCCGGTACGCGCGGGCCGAGGCCGACATCACCGGGACCCGGACGGTCGTCGCGGAGCTCGCGGGCGAGGAGAAGCCCGACCTGGTCCTCGTCAACGACGACGACCTCACGTACTGCAAGATCCGCTTCGACGCGGACTCGCTCGCCACCCTGCGCGCCCACCTCGGCGACATCACCGACCCGCTGGCCCGCGCCCTGTGCTGGTCGGCGCTGTGGAACCTGACCCGCGACGGGCTCATGCCCGCCCGGGACTTCGTCTCCGTCGTGCTCGCCTTCGCCGGCCGCGAGACCGACATCGGCGTCCTCCAGATGGTGCACGCCTGGACGAGGTCGGCCGTCACCCTCTACGCCGCCCCCGAGTGGCGCGAGGAGGGCGGGCGGCTGCTCGCCGAGGGCGGCCTGCGCGAGCTGCGGGTGGCCGAGCCGGGCAGCGAGCACCAGCTGACCTGGGCCCGGTTCTTCGCGGCGACGGCCGCCGCCGACGCCGACTTCCAGCTCCTCGAAGGACTGCTCGACGGCACGGCGAAGATCGACGGTCTCGACGTCGACCAGGAGCTGCGCTGGGCGCTGCTCTCGCCGCTGGCCGCGCACGGCCGCGCGGACGAGACCCGGATCGGCGAGGAGCTGACCCGGGACGACACGGCGACGGGCAAGCGCCACCAGACCCGGCTGCTTGCCTCGCGGCCCTCGGCCGCCGTCAAGGCGCAGGCCTGGGCGCAGGTCGTCGAGTCGGACGTCCTGTCGAACGCGCTGGTCGAGGCGACGATCGCGGGCTTCACGCAGCCCTCGCAGCGGGCGCTGATCGCGCCCTACGCCGAGAAGTACTTCGCGTCGATCGAGCGGCTGTGGGCCGAGCGGTCGATCCAGATCGGCATGGACGTCGTCCGGGGCCTGTTCCCGGGGCTCCAGGACGACGAGGGGACGCTGGCCGCGACGGACGCCTGGCTCTCGGCGCACGCCTCGGCGGCGCCGGCGCTGCGCCGGCTCGTCCTGGAGGCCCGGGACGACCTGGCCCGGGCGCTGCGGGCGCAGGCCTGCGACGCCCGCGCCGGCCGGTAGGCGGTACGGCTCCGAGGGGCGGCGCGCTCGTGGGTGCGCCGCCCTTCGGCGTCCTCGGGACGGCGTGCCCCTCATCGGCACTCGAACGCGCGTACTTTAGGACGGGGTTGTCCCCAATTGTCGACGAGCGTGTAACAGGGGTTAGGGGGGCCTTCGGGCGCGGAAGACCCCCGGCATGAACCACAACACCCCCATCACCCCCCGCCCCCTCCCCCTCGCCCCCCACACCGGTCGCCCCGAACGCCTCGCGTCCGCCGACCAGTTGAGGGCCCAGGGCATCCCGGCCGGCGAGGTCGCCGCGCGCTGCCGGCCCGGCGGCTGGCAGCAGCTGCTGCCCGGCGTCTTCCTGCTCCAGCCGGGGACGCCCACCAGCGAGGACCGGCTGCGCGCGGCGCTGCTCTACGCCCGCAGGACCGGGACCGTCCCCACCCAGGGCCCCGACGCGATGATCACCGGGCTCGCGGCGCTCACCCTGCACCGCTTCTCCTCCGCTCCCCCGCTCACCGCCCTGGAGCGGATCGACGTCCTGGTGCCGCGCACCAGGCGGCTGCGGTCCACCGGCTGGGTGCGGGTGGTGCGCACCCCCGAGTCCCCGGAGCCGGTCGAGCTGACGGGCGTGCCCGTCGCCCCGGTCGCCCGCGCCGTCGCCGACGCGGTGTCCGGGCTCTCGGACGCCGAGACGGTACGCCGGCTGCTCACCGAGGCGGTGCGCGGCGGGCACTGTGAACCGGGCGCGGTGGTACGCGAGTTGAGCCGCGCCCGGCTGCTCACCCGGTCGCACGTGGTGGACGCGGTGGACGCGCTGCTCGCCGAGGGGCGGTCGCTGTCCGAGGACCGGCTGTACGCGATGGTGCGCGAGTTCGCCCTGCCGGACCCGCTGTGGAACGTGGACCTGCGGCTCCCGGGCGGCCCGCACCTGGGCGGGGTGGACGCCTACTGGCCGGACCAGGCGGTCGCCGTCGAGCTGGACACCCGGGCCCCGCGGCAGGACGAGGACGCGCTGTGGTCCGAGTACACCCGCAAGCGGGAGCACCTGGAGCGGCTCGGCATCACGGTCGTCCACCTGACCCCGCGCAAGCTGCGCGAGGCGATGGACCAGCAGGCCACCGTGGTGCGTACGGCCCTGATGGCCGCGCCCGACCGGCAGCCCCCGGCCTACGTCGTCGTCCTGCCGCGGTGAGGGGTCAGTGCTTCGGCGTGACGCCGCAGAACTCGGCCTCCAGGACGGCCGCGCTGTCGCCCGTCCAGTCGGCGTTGAAGTTCATGGCGAGCGAGTGCGCGCCGTCGCGGGTCGCCTGGGCCTCGGAGGAGGAACCGTGGATGCCGCCGCCGTGACCCCAGATCTCCTTGCCGCAGCTCAGCTTCTGCTTCATCAGCCCGAGTCCGTATCCCGTGCCGGGGAGTTCGGGGGAGACCGCGACGGTGGTGGTCATCTCCTTCATCTCGGCCTTCGGGAGGAGCCGGCCCTTGAGGAGGGCCCGGTAGAAGGTCTGGAGGTCGTTGGCGTCGGAGATCATCTCGCCGGCGGCGCCCGCGATGCTCGGGTTGAGCGCGGTGACGTCGTGGACGGGGGCGTTCGGGTCCCGGGAAAGCTTGGACCAGGCCGGGGAGTTGGGCTTCGGCACGGTGACGCGGGTCCCGGGGACGCTGGTGGCGCGCAGCCCCAGCGGCTTGATGATCCGGTTCTGGACCTCCTTGCCGTACGGGCGGCCGGTGACCTTCTCGATCACCATACCGGCGAGCACGAAGTTGGTGTTGGAGTAGTTCCAGTCGGTGCCCGGCTCGAACTCCGCGGGATGGGCCAGCGCGACCGCGACGAGCTGCTCGGGGCTCCAGGTGTCGTAGCGGTGCTCCAGGAAGCCGGGGCCGAAGACCTTCTCCTGGAAGGCGGGGTCGTTGGTGTAGCTGTAGATGCCGCTGGTGTGGTTGAGCAGCTGGCGGACGGTGATCCTGCGGCCGTCGTGACCGTTGCCCCGGACGACACCGGGCAGCCACTTCTCGACCGGGTCGTCGAGGTCGATGCGGTGCTCCGCCTGGAGCTGGAGCAGGACGGTGGCGGTGAAGGTCTTGGTGATGGAGCCGACGCGGAAGCGGTCGTGGCCCCGGCGCTCGCCGGCCGTGCCGGTCCAGGTGCCCCGCCCGTCCTTCGCCTGGGCGACGGCACCGGGCACCCCGGCCTCGACGGCGGCCCGGAGCGCCTCCTGGGCGGCCGCGTGGTCGCCCTTCGCCGGGGCGGGGGCCGCCAGGGCGGGAGTGGCGAGCGCGGTGGCGGTGAGCCCCGCGACCAGGGCGGCGGCGAGGACGGTGCGGGTCGTGCGGACGACTGACATGGCGGGCTCCCCTGAGCGTCTTCGGCGGTGCGTGTACCGCGGTCGGCGGGGAGGACCACGGGGGCCGGGGGACGGTTGAGCGGGGTGGGGCCGGTTGAGCGGTTTTCGGCCGATCGTCAGCTGTTCGCCGGATCGGCGAGCCGGGAGCGTCCGACGGGGGGCCGCTCGCGCCACAGGTCGAGGCCGATGTCGACGAGTCCGACCCGGGTCAGACCGGGTACGTCCGCCAGCGGGTGCCAGGCGGCGAGGTCGGTCGAGCCACCGGTCTCGTTGCGCAGCTCACCCCCGGTGACCTGCACCTCGTAGATGATCCGCAGCCCCTGGAAGTCGCCGGGGGCGGCGAGGCGGCGCAGCCAGGAGCGGCGGATCGAGTCGATGCCCAGGAGGGCGGTGGGCTCGGCGACATAGCCCGTCTCCTCCTCCACCTCGCGGACCACGGTCCGCACCGGTTCCTCGCCGTGGTCCATGCCGCCGCCCGGCAGGGTCCACCGCTTGGTGCCGTCGCTCGCCACCCAGCGGGCGAGGAGCAGCTGTCCGTCCCGTACGCACACGGCGTAGGCCGCCACCCGCAACTCCTGCTTCATGCACCGAGGTTAGAACCAGTACACGGGGTACGTCCGGCCGGTGGCGCGAGCCGAGCCGAGACCGACGGCCACGAGGAGGAGGCAGGCGAGGGCGAGAAGGCCGAGAAACGACCAGAAGGGCGGGGACTGGAGGGCGACGATCACGGCGGTGGCCGCGGCGGGCGAGTGCGGGGTGCGGGCCAGCATCATCACGCCCAGCGCGAGTCCGCCCGCGACGGCGGCGGCCCACAGGCCGGGGCTCGCCACGGTGAGCACCGCGAAGCCGGTCAGGGCGGAGAGCAGCTGCCCGCCGACGACCGAACGCGGCTGGGACAGCGGCAGGTCGGGGGCGCCGGCGACCAGGGCCATGCTCGCGGCGAGCGGCGGGATGAGCAGCGGCTGGTCGAGCACGGTCCCGACGGCGACCAGGAGCAGCAGCGCGGCGACGCTCCCCGCGGTGGAGAGCAGCAGCACGCGGGGCCGGGGCCGCGGGGGCGGCCCGGGCCGCCGGGCGGCGGGGACGGGGGCGGGGGCCGGGATGGTGGGCAGGGTCGCGTCGGGGGCCGGGGTAATGGTCACGGAGCGGTCCTCGGGGTCGATGGGGTACGGGGCCGGGTCAGGGTGTGGGTGGGTTGGCCGGGGAGTACTCCGGGGGCGACCAGCGCAGGGGGCTGCCGGACGGGGTCTCGGCGGTGCGCTCGACGCGGAAGCGGACCACGCGCCCCTCGGGGCCGTACTCGGTGTGCGCGAGCCCGCTGAGCTGTAGGGTCGTCCCCGTCTCCCAGTCGAGGAACAGCAGGCCCGCCCGGCCGTCCGCCTCCAGGTTCCCCAGGGTCAGGAACATCGCGTTGCCCGGGTAGTCCCGCCAGCTGAGCTCCCTCGGCGCGTCCACCCGGACGAAGCCGGGGTTGCCGCCGCGATGGCTGGTGTCCACGCCGTCCGGCGCGACCGTGGCCACGAAGAAGGTGTCGGCGGCACGGACGCGGCGCACCTGGTCGGGGCTCAGCACCTCGCCGTACCGCACGGCACCGCTCTCGGAGCGGCCGGCTTCGGAGCCGTACCACTCCCGCTTCTGGAGGTATTTCGGGCAGTTGGAGAAGACCTGCTCGGCCTCGATCGTGAACCCGCGCGCGCTGGGGCGGACGGTGCCGTTGAGTCGCATGCGGCGGCGGGTGCGGGGGTCGAGGGCGAGGGTCCCGACGGGGGTGCCCTCGGGGGTGATCACCCCCGCGAGCGGGTCGTGGGCGGGGATGCCGCCGGCCACGGAGACGGTGTGCGGGCCCGTGGCGCGGGCGAAGCCGGGCGTGCCCGTGAGGAGGCTGCTCCACACCCGGCCCGCGCGGTCCGCCGCGCCGACCATCAGCATGGGCTGAGCCTCCAGGAACGCGGCGGCGACGGGGCGGATGCCGGGGGTGATGGAGCGGCCCACGTGGGCGGCGAGGTCCGCGACGCCGACGCGGGCCTGGACGGTTCGGGAGCCCTGGTGGTAGGCGGGCGTCTCCACGGGGCCGGGGGTCTGGGCGCCGCGCATGGGGTCCTCCTCGGAGTGCGGGTCGGGTGCCGGGTCTAGAAGAAGCCGCAGGTGGGGGCCGTGGCGTTCGGGGCCTCCGCGTCCTGGGCCCCCTGGGGGACCGAGATCTCCAGGCGGGTGCCGTCCGGGTCGTGGAAGAAGATGCCGCCCGAGGCGGCGCCCTCGCGGTGGGCCACGACGCCCTCGTACGCGAAGGTCGCGCCGCGGGCGGTCAGCGCGGCCTCCGCGGCGCGGACGTGGTCGAGGGAGGCGGCCTCGAAGGCCAGGTGGTGGAGGCCGGCGCGGGCGGGGGCGTAGGCCTCGCCGGCCTGCTCCCAGAGCGTGAGGACCAGGCGGTCGTCCTGGCCGAGGAAGGCGAAGCGGCTCTCGCCCTCGGCGCCCTTGCCGAGCGTCTCGAAGCCGAGGACGTCCCCGTAGAAGGCGAGGGAGCGGTCGAGGTCGGTGACGTTGAGGCCGACGTGGTGGGTGGTGAGTGTGCCGATCGCGGACATGGCGGTTCCCCCTCTGGTGTGGCCGGCCCCTCTCGGGCTAACCTCTTAACTCGACTTTAGAGGTTAGAAACGAGGCGCGTCAACCGCTCACGTACTCTTGAGGGGTTAGTTCACCGAGGAGGGCTCCCGCCATGACCGCCACCGACCCCCGGCCGCTCACCGGCGAGCCCGTCTCCCTGGACCTCCTCAACACCCGCTGGAACGAGGAGGGCGTCCGCCAGGACCTGCTCACCGGGGTCGAGGGACTCGCCGTCTGGCTCGCCGCCAACGGCCTGGCGGATCGGTTCACCGCCGACGCCGCCACCCTGCGGCACACCCTCACCGCCCGGGACGCGCTCGCCGCGCTCGTCGACAACCCCGGCGACCCCGCCGCCACCGCCCGCGTCGACGCCGTCCTCGGTCACGGCCGCATCCGGGCCACCCTGACCGCCGAAGGCCCCGGCGAGCGGCCCGAGTTCGCGGACGCGGCCTGGGGTCCCGGCTGGACCGCCGCCCGCGACTACCTCGATCTGCTGCGCGGCGCCCCCGACCGCATCCGGGCCTGCGCCCACGAGGCGTGCATCCTGCACTTCTTCGACACCTCGCGGAACGGCACCCGCCGCTGGTGCTCGATGGCGATCTGCGGCAATCGGGCCAAGGCCTCCCGCCACTACGCCCGGACCAAGGAGAGCTGAGCCGAGAGGGGGGAACGGACGCCCGGTTGCGACCGGTTCGTCCGCGCTGACGCAAGCCGCGCCCTGGCGGGTTTGCGCCGCGACGCAAACCCGGCCCCCGCCAACCCTCCACAAACCCCTGTCACTTGCGAAAGGCTGAGCGGTCATCCGGCACCGATAACCGGACCCTCTCTTTCACAAGCAGGGATGCACATGACCACACCCGAAAACGGGAGCGCCATAGCCGGCCGCTCCGCGCACGGGCCCAGACGTGCGGCGCGCATCGCGGCCGCCGCCGGACTCGTCGCCGCGCTCGTCGCGACCGGCGCCGCCCCCGTGCTCGCCGCCGACGACCCGGCGGTCACTCCCCCGGTCAAGTCCTCCGACCCCGCGGACAAGCTCGGCGCCATCGACGCCCAGCGCCTCACCGAGGCCCAGGTCAGCGGCGAGAAGAACGTCACCGTCCTCGTCGCCACCGTCCCCGGCGCCACCGAGCAGGTCGCCGCCCAGCTGGACGCCGTCGCCGGCGCCTCGGTCGGCAAGCAGCAGGACGCCCTCGGCTACGTCCGCGCCACCCTGCCGACCGCCAAGGCCGAGGCCGCCATCCGGGCCGCCACGAAGCTCTCCTCCGTCCAGTCGGTCGACCTCCAGGCCGAGATCCCGCTGGACGACCCGACGCCGGACGCGGGCGCCGCGACGGGTGCCGTCACCGGCACCACCGTCACGCGGACGTACCCGGCCCCGGGCCGCGACACCCCGGCGAAGAACCCGTACAACCCGTCCCACGAGACGGGCGCGGTCGACTTCGTCAAGGAGCACCCCAAGGCCGACGGCCGCGGTGTGACCATCGGCATCCTGGACTCCGGTGTCGACCTCGGTCACCCGGCGCTGCAGAAGACCACCACCGGCGAGCGCAAGATCGTCGACTGGGTCACCGCCACCGACCCGCTGACCGAGGGCGACGCCACCTGGCGCGCGCAGATCACCCCGGTCACCGGCCCGGTCTTCACCGCCGCCGCGCAGAGCTGGACGGCCCCGGCGGGCTCGTACCAGTTCAGCCGCTTCTCCGAGGCGGTCACCGCGGGCGGCGACCCGAAGGGCGACATCAACCGGGACGGCGACACCACCGACGTCTTCGGCATGCTGTACGACCCCGCCGCCGGCACCGTCCGCGTGGACACCGACCAGAACAACGACTTCACGGACAACGCGCCGATGAAGCCGTACAAGGACGGGAACCAGGTCGGCTACTTCGGTACCGACAACCCGGCCACCGAGGTCGCCGAGCGCACCCCGTTCGTCGTGGAGATCCGCAAGGACGTCGCCATGGACCCGCTGGGCGGGACCTGGGTCGGCCAGAAGCGCGACTTCGTCAACATCGGTCTCGTCGAGTCCTCCCACGGCACCCACGTCGCCGGCATCACCGCCGCCAACAGCCTCTTCGGCGGCCGGATGAACGGCGCCGCGCCCGGCGCGAAGATCGTCTCCTCGCGCGCGTGCACCTGGAGCGGCGGCTGCACCAACACCGCCCTCACCGAGGGCATGACGGACCTCGTCGTCAACCGCGGAGTCGACATCGTCAACATGTCGATCGGCGGCCTGCCGCAGCAGAACGACGGCGACAACGTCCGCTCGCGCCTCTACACCCGCCTGATCGACCAGTACGGCGTCCAGCTGGTCATCTCGGCCGGCAACGAGGGCCCCGGCATCAACACCATCGGCGACCCCGGCCTGGCCGACAAGGTCCTCTCGGTCGGCGCGGCCGTCTCCAAGGAGACCTGGGCCGCCAACTACGGTTCGGCCGTCACCAAGAAGTACGCCATGTTCCCCTTCTCCTCGCGCGGCCCGCGTGAGGACGGCGGCTTCACCCCGACGATCACCGCCCCCGGCTCGGCCGTGAACACCATCCCGACCTGGCTGCCGGGCGCCGGCGTCCCCGAGTCGGGCTACACCCTGCCCGCCGGCTACGGCATGCTCAACGGCACCTCGATGTCCTCGCCGCAGGCGGCGGGCGCGAGCGCGCTGCTGATCTCGGCCGCCAAGCAGCGGGGCATCAAGCTCTCCCCGCTCACCCTGCGCACCGCGCTGACGTCCACCGCGCAGCGCATCCCCGGTGTCGCGGCGCACGAGCAGGGCTCGGGCCTCATGGACATCGAGGAGGCCTGGGAGTCGATCAAGGACGGCGCCACGGCGCACGACTACAAGGTCGAGGCCCCGGTCGACACCGTGATCTTCCCGGCCCCGCACACCGGCACCGGTGTGTACGACCGCGAGGGCGGCCTCAAGGTCGGCGAGAAGCGCGTCTACGACGTCACCCTCACCCGCACGAGCGGCCCGAACCGGCCGATCGAGCACGAGCTGGACCTCAAGTACAACGACGGCACCTTCCGCATCCTCGGCGACGACGAGATCGACCTGCCGCTGAACAAGCCGGTCACCGTCAAGCTCCAGGCCCGCGCCGCCACCGCCGGTGCGCACAGCGTCATCCTGGAGGCCGACGACGAGCGCACCGAGGGCGTCGACAAGCAGATCCTCGCCACCTCGATCGTCGCGAACGACCTGACCGCCCCGGGCTACGGCTACACCGCCAGGGGCTCGGTGCAGCGCAACAGCAGCACGTCCTACTTCGTCACCGTGCCCGAGGGCGCCAAGACGCTGGAGGTCGCGCTCGGCGGTCTGAAGGAGAAGAGCCAGACCCGGTTCATCTCCGTCCACCCGTACGGCGTCGCCGTCGAGGACAGCGCGACCACCATGTGCTACCCGCACTACAACCCGGCGAACACCTGCCGTCCGGACCTGCGCTCGTACGCCGACCCGACGCCCGGCGTCTGGGAGGTCGAGGTCGAGGCCCGCCGCACGTCGCCGGACCTGGACAACCCGTACACCCTGGGCGTCTCCGTCCTCGGCGCCGACTTCGACCCGGCCGTCCAGACGGTCCCGGAGGCGAAGATCGGCACCCCGGCCGCCGTCCAATGGCAGGTCACCAACCGCTTCGCGGCCATCCAGGGCACGCTGAAGGGCGGCTCGCTCGGCTCGCAGAAGTCCGAGACGCCGACCATCCAGCACCACGAGACGCAGACCCGGACCGTCACCATCGGCGAGGGCGTCGAGCGGCTCGACATCGCCATCGGCAACACCTCCGACAAGGCCGCCGACCTCGACCTCACGGTCACACTCGACGGCAAGCAGGTCGGCCAGTCGGCGGACGGCGACTCGGAGGAGTCCGTCTCCCTGGAGAAGCCGGCCCCGGGCACGTACACCGTCGTCATCGACGGCTACTCGGTCCAGGCCGCGGGCGGCACCACGTACGACTACAAGGACGTGTACTACTCGTCCGCGCTCGGCACCGTGAAGGTCGACGGCACGAAGCCGGTCGACCTGGCGAACGGCGCTTCCGCGACCGTGGCCGCCGAGGTGCTGGTCGCCGGCGCCGCTCCCGAGGGACGCCAGTTCTTCGGCGAGGTGCGGCTGGTCAACGGCCGCGGCACCGTCGCGGGCACCGGCAGCGTCCTGATCGGCGCCGTCACCCCGTAACACGCGTCACAGCGGGTGAGTGAGGGGCGGGTCCCGGAACCGGGGCCCGCCCCTTCCGTGTCCCCCTACCCGTCCCGTCCCTTGGACAATGGATTGGACAAGGCGGCCCGGGACACACGCATCATGGACCGGCAGCACCCTGCACACACGTACGGAGGAGTCCCCGTGAAGGTCGGAATCGTCGGAGCCACCGGTCAGGTCGGCACAGTCATGCGGAAGATCCTGACCGAGCGCGCGTTCCCGGTCGACGAGCTGCGGCTCTTCGCCTCCGCCCGTTCCGCCGGGACCGTCGTGGACGGCGTCACGGTCGAGGACGCCTCCACCGCCGACTACACCGGTCTCGACATCGTCCTGTTCTCCGCGGGCGGCGCCACCTCCAAGGCCCTCGCCGAGAAGGTCGCCTCCCAGGGCGCCGTCGTGATCGACAACTCCTCCGCCTGGCGCCGCGACCCCGAGGTCCCGCTGGTGGTCTCCGAGGTCAACCCGCACGCGATCAAGGACCGCCCCAAGGGCATCATCGCCAACCCGAACTGCACCACGATGGCCGCCATGCCGGTCCTCAAGCCGCTCCACCAGGAGGCCGGCCTCACCGCGCTGATCGCCACCACCTACCAGGCCGTCTCCGGCTCGGGCGTGGCCGGTGTCGCCGAGCTGCGCGGCCAGGCCTGCGCCGTGGCCGAGACCGCCGACCAGCTGGCCTTCGACGGCGAGGCCGTCGAGTTCCCCGAGCCCGCCGTCTACAAGCGCCCGATCGCGTTCAACGTGGTCCCGCTGGCCGGCTCGATCGTCGACGACGGCTCCTTCGAGACCGACGAGGAGCAGAAGCTCCGCAACGAGTCCCGCAAGATCCTGGAGATCCCCGACCTGAAGGTCTCCGGCACCTGTGTGCGCGTCCCGGTCTTCTCCGGCCACTCCCTCCAGGTGAACGTCCGCTTCGACCGCCCGATCAGCGTCGAGCGCGCCTACGAGCTGCTGAAGGACGCCGAGGGCGTCGAGCTCTCCGAGATCCCCACCCCGCTCCAGGCGGCCGGCAAGGACGTCTCGTACGTCGGCCGGATCCGGGTGGACGAGACCGTCGAGAACGGTCTGGCGCTCTTCCTCTCCAACGACAACCTGCGCAAGGGCGCGGCGCTGAACGCCGTGCAGATCGCGGAGCTGGTCGCGGCCGAGCTCAAGGGCGCCTGACGCCCGCAAGCGTACGAGGGCGGCCATCCGGGGACGGATGGCCGCCCTCGCGCGTTCGCCCTGGGAAATGTTCCGTGCGCTGCCGACACACCCCGTGGAAGGATGGGCCAAACATCACAAAACCGAGGAGTTGACCGGGTGCCTGGCACGAACCTGACCCGTGAAGAGGCCCAGCAGCGGGCGGCGCTGCTGACCGTGGACGCGTACGAGGTCGAACTCGACCTCTCCGGTGCGCAGGAGGGCGGCACCTACCGGTCCGTCACCACCGTCCGCTTCGATTCCGCCGAGGCCGGTGCCTCGACCTTCATCGACCTCGTCGCGCCCGCCGTCCACGAGGTCGTGCTGAACGGCCACGCGCTGGACGTCGCCGCCGTCTTCCGCGACTCGCGGATCGCGCTGGCCCACCTGGTCGCCGGCCGCAACGAGCTCAAGGTCGTCGCGGACTGCGCGTACACCAACACCGGCGAGGGTCTGCACCGCTTCGTCGACCCGGTCGACGACCAGGCCTATCTGTACACGCAGTTCGAGGTGCCGGACGCCCGTCGCGTCTTCGCCTCGTTCGAGCAGCCCGACCTCAAGGCGACCTTCCAGTTCACCGTGAAGGCGCCGAGCGGCTGGTCGGTCATCTCGAACTCGCCGACGCCGAAGCCCGAGGGCGACGTCTGGGTCTTCGAGCCGACCCCGCGGATCTCCACCTACATCACGGCGCTCATCGTCGGCCCGTACCACTCGGTGCACTCGACGTACGAGGGCAAGGACGGCCAGAGCGTCCCGCTCGGCATCTACTGCCGGCCGTCGCTCGCCGAGTTCCTCGACGCCGACCACATCTTCGACGTCACGCGCCAGGGCTTCGACTGGTTCCAGGAGAAGTTCGCGTACGACTACCCGTTCGCCAAGTACGACCAGCTCTTCGTGCCGGAGTTCAACGCGGGCGCGATGGAGAACGCGGGCGCGGTCACCATCCGCGACCAGTACGTCTTCCGCTCGAAGGTCACGGACGCGGCGTACGAGCGGCGCGCCGAGACGATCCTGCACGAGCTCGCCCACATGTGGTTCGGCGACCTCGTCACCATGGAGTGGTGGAACGACCTCTGGCTGAACGAGTCGTTCGCCACCTACACCTCCGTCGCCTGCCAGGCCTCGGTGCCCGGCACCCGCTGGCCGAACGCCTGGACCACCTTCGCCAACGCGGAGAAGACCTGGGCCTACCGCCAGGACCAGCTGCCGTCTACCCACCCGATCATGGCCGAGATCAACGACCTGGAGGACGTGCTCGTCAACTTCGACGGGATCACGTACGCCAAGGGCGCCTCGGTCCTCAAGCAGCTCGTCGCCTACGTCGGCCAGGACGAGTTCTTCAAGGGCGTGCAGGCCTACTTCCAGGCGCACGCCTTCGGCAACACCCGCCTGTCCGACCTCCTCGGCGCGCTGGAGGAGACCTCCGGACGCGACCTGAAGACCTGGTCGAAGGCGTGGCTCGAGACCGCCGGCATCAACATCCTCCGCCCGGAGATCGAGACCGACGAGAACGGCTCGATCACCTCCTTCGCCGTCAAGCAGGAGGCCCCGGCGCTGCCCGCCGGCGCCAAGGGCGAGGCCGTGCTGCGCCCGCACCGGATCGCGATCGGCTTCTACGACCTCGACGCGGCCGGCAAGCTGGTCCGCACCGAGCGCCTCGAACTCGACATCGAGGCCGCCGGTCTCACCGCCGTACCGCAGCTCGTGGGCAAGGCCCGCCCGGCGGTCGTCCTGCTCAACGACGACGACCTGTCGTACGCCAAGGTCCGCCTCGACGAGGTGTCCCTGAAGAACGTCACCGCGCACCTCGGCGACTTCGCCGAGTCCCTGCCGCGCGCCCTGTGCTGGGCCTCCGCCTGGGACATGACCCGCGACGGCGAGCTGGCCACCCGTGACTACCTGGAGCTCGTGCTCTCCGGAGTCGCCAAGGAGTCCGACATCGGCGTGGTCCAGTCGCTCCAGGGCCAGGTCAAGGCGGCCCTCGACCTGTACGCGGCGCCGGAGTGGCGCGAGGCCGGTCTGGCCCGCTGGACCGAGGCCACCCTCGCCCACCTCCAGGCGGCCGCGCCCGCGAGCGACCACCAGCTGGCGTGGGCGCGCGCCTTCGCGGCGACCGCCCGCACCCCGCAGCAGCTGGACCTGCTCGCCGCCCTCCTGGAGGGCCGCGAGACCATCGAGGGCCTGGCGGTCGACACCGAGCTGCGCTGGGCGTTCGTCCAGCGGCTCGCGGCCACCGGCGTCTACGACGAGACCGAGATCGCCGGCGAGCTGGACCGCGACCGCACGGCGGCGGGCGAGCGGCACGCGGCCACCGCGCGCGCGGCCCGTCCGACGGAGGCGGCGAAGGCGGAGGCCTGGGCGTCGGTCGTCGAGGACGACAAGCTGGCGAACGCCGTGCAGGAGGCGGTCATCGGCGGCTTCGTCCAGTCCGACCAGCGTGAGCTGCTCGCCCCGTACGCGGCGAAGTACTTCGCGTCGATCAAGGGCGTCTCGGAGACCCGCAGCCACGAGATGATCCAGCAGATCGTGGTCGGCCTCTACCCGACGCTCCAGGTCTCGCAGCAGACCCTGGACGCGACGGACGCGTGGATCGCCGAGCACGACCCGGCGCCGGCGCTGCGGCGTCTGGTGACGGAGTGCCGCGCGGGCGTCGAGCGCGCCCTGCGGGCGCAGGCGGCGGACGCGGCCGCGGCGACCGTCTGACGGCTCCCGTGAGATGAGGAAGGGCCCCCGGACCGCTGACGGTCCGGGGGCCCTTTCACGCACGGGACGGCGGGGTCAGCCCAGGGAGTCGATCCACTGCCAGCCGCCGGTGCCGACGGTCACGGCCGGGCCGAAGCCGGTGGGCGTGCCCGGCAGGAACTCCAGGTTCTCGGCGGTCCCCTCGCTACGGGTCGACCACAGGTCGGGGACCTTGTCGCCGTTCACGTCGCCGGCCGACAGCAGGAGGCGGCGGTCGGCGACGGCCGCCGTGGCGCCGCCGAGGGTGGCCGGGTCGGTGCCGAGGTGCTGGGTTCCCCGGCTCGGGTACTGCTTGACCGCGCCGGTCGCGCGGTCCCTGGCCCACACGTCGGCCTTCTTGTCGCCGTCGACGTCGCCGGGCGTCAGCACGTCGTACCCGGCCCACTCCGCGTCGCCGATCTGGAGAGCCGCCCTGGGGGCGAAGGTGGGCTGTCCCGCCTTCGGTTCGCCGCCGCGGTGCAGCCACAGGCCGGTGCCGCTGCGGACGAGGACGTCGGGCAGCCCGTCGCCGTCCACGTCGCCCGCCGCGAGGGGGGTGAGGCCGCTCCAGCCGGTGGGCCGGCCACCCATGGCGAGGCGCGGGCCGAGCTCGCCGCCGCCGGTGCCGGGGTAGACCCACAGGTCGTTGCCGATGCGGGCGAGCACGTCCGGATGGCCGTCGCCGGTCCAGTCGCCGCGGTGGCTGACGACGGCGCCGGACCAGCCTCCGGTGCCGATCAGGCGCGGGGTGCCGAGGCCGCCGTCGCCCGTGCCCGGGTACAGCCGCAGGTTGCCGTCGTCCTTCACCGCGAGGACGTCGGGGCGGCCGTCGCCGGTGAGGTCCGTGTCGACGCCGGAGCCCAGGCGGGCGGCGGCGCGGAGCAGCTTGTGGTCGGAGAGCGGCTTGGTGCCCGGCGACTCGGGCTCGAAGGCGTCGGCCCGGACGGTGTGGAAGTCGCGTGCGCTGAGGAAGACGTGGTCGAACTTCCTGCCGCTCGCGACGGTCGGCTCACCGGAGTGGCAGGAAGTGGCGCCGCTGGTGAGGCAGTTCTCGGTGAAGAAGTCGCGGTCGTTCTCGTCGGCCTCGACGAAGGGTCCGGTGCCGGGCAGGCCGGTGCGGATCGGGTTCAGGGCGGGGTCGTAGACGGCTTCCATGCCCGCGTTGAGGTCGGTGCCGAGGATCACCGGGGCTCCGGCGGCCCAGGTCTCGATGTGCGCCATGACCTGCGAGGAGCCGTTGTCCGGCTTGATGTACTGGGCGAGGTGGGTGGTGCAGGCGAGCGTGGTGCGGCCGTCGACCGGGCCGCGCGCGCAGAGCACCGAGCGGGCCTCCTCGTTCGCCGGGACGGTCAGGTTCGCCACGTACCGCTCCACGGCCGGGGCCTTGACGAAGACGCCGAGGCCGAACCGGGCGTCGCCGGTGGCGGACCACTTCGCGCAGTCGGGGTCGGTCGTGGTGGAGGTCCACACGCCCTTGTAGCCGGGGAGGGAGTCGCGCAGGGCGGCCCACTGGCCGATGCACAGCTCCTGGAGCATGAGGGCGTCGGTGTCCCAGGCCAGGACCTCCTCGCGGAGTTCGGCCGTCCAGGCGGCCGGGTCGAGGTCGCTCCGGCAGGTGTGCGCGCCGCAGACGTTGTACGTGATCGTGCGCACCGGCGGCGCGGTGGCCGGGTCCACGGTGTCGGCCGCGGCCACGGTCACCGTGCCGGCGAGCAGCGCCAGGGCGGCGGTGAGCCGAACTCCCCAGCGCAGGGCGATTCTTCGGAGGGTGGTCATTCGGATCAGCCTACTGATCATTCTGACGCGTACCGATCACGAGAAACCGGCCGTGAGGTCCGCCCGGCGGGCGGGCGTCGGCGCGCTGCCGCGCCGCCGGGCGGAAGTTGTGCGGGCTCCGGGCCGGGGTCAGCCGCCGAGCGCGGTGAACCGGGCGCGCAGCTCGGCCGCGCCCTGCTCGGTCAGGGCTCCGTGGAGCCGCATCCGGGCGACGCCGCCGTCGGGGAAGGCGTCGAGGCGGACGTGGGTGACGACGGCCTGGGCGGGCAGTTTGAAGCGGTGCAGGGTGTCGGGCTGGAGCTTGGTGCGGGGGATGATCTCGAACCACTCGCCCGACTCGCCGTTGCGGCCCTGGAGGGCGATCCAGCCGGCCGAGTTGCCCTTGAGGTAGGCGGTGTCGATCTCGACGGCGCGAACGGCACCCTGCGCGGCGAGCCGGAAGCGCACCCAGTCGTTGGTGCCGCGCACCCGGCGGCGGCGGTTCTCCCAGCCGTCGTCCATCTTGCGGGAGGTGCCGGGCAGGATGATCTGGGTCGGCGAGGAGTAGAACCTGTCCGAGGCGTCCTCGTACGCACCGCCGTTGAGCACGGAGATCAGGTCGAGGGTGCCGAGCAGCTCCAGCCACTCGGGGTCGGGCACGACCTCGCCGTGGACGCGGAGGCGGGCGATGCCGCCGTCGGGGTGCTGGCAGACCCGCACGTGGGTGAAGCGGCGCTCGGCGTCGATCTCGAAGCCGTTGGCGGCGTGGCCGCGGACGGGGGTGGGCGGGACGAGCTCCTCCCACTTCACGTCGTCGGCGAGCAGCTGCTCGGGGCTGGGCGACCCCTCCACCGCGGTGGCCTGGATGCTCACGCGCTGCGGGTAGTTGCCGCGGAAGTGGGCGGTGTCGACGATGATCCCGCGGATCACGCCGGGGGCGCCGAGCCGGACGATCGCCCAGTCGTGGTCCTCGGGGGCGGGGAAGACGTTCTCGGCGTCGGCGCCGCGGCGGCGGCGGGTCTCCCAGCCGTCCATGATCTTGCCCTTGTGGCCGAAGTGCTCCGGGTCGAAGACGGCCCGCTCGCGGACGAGGAGGTTCTCCCGCTCGGCGAAGAACTCGTCGTTCGCCGCGACGACGCCGCCGCCGAGCCGGCGGTCGGCGAGGTCGACCAGTTCGGTGAAGGGGAAGTCACCGGTGCGGTAGTCGGCGTACGGGTCGCCGCCGGAGTACGGGGCGGCGTCGTTGGCGTGCGGGTCCTGGTCCTGGCTCGTCTCGAAGGTCATGCCTCGACTGTGCGCCCGGAGGACCTGGTCGGTCCATCGAATGTTTTCGACGATGCCGTTCAGTTCTGCTGAACGGTCTCCCGCTGGGCGGCCGCCTGCCGCAGCGCGGCGAGCACCCGGGCCACCGCCGGACCCCCCTCCGCCCCGCGCCGCACCGCCGCGACGACATGACGGCGCGGCTGGTCGGCCGCCAGCACCCGCATGACCACCCCGGTACGCCGCTCGGCGGCGGCCATCCGGGGCACCAGGGCCACCCCCATCCCGGCCTCGACCATGGCGAGGATCGCGGTCCAGCCGGAGGCGCTGTGGGCCTGCTCGGGCACGAACCCCGCGGCCTCGCAGGCGGCGGTGGTGATCTCCGACCAGGGGCCCGAGCCGCCGAAGATCCACGGCTCGGCGGCGAGGTCGGCGAGCCGCAGACCGGGGGCGTCGGCGTGCGGGTGCCCGGCGGGCAGCGCCACGTCGAGCGGGTCGGCGAGCAGCGGGACCCGGCTGAACTTCGGGTCGTTCACGGCGGGCGCGTGGGCGGCGAGCGAGAGCGCCAGATCGACCTCGCCGGCTGCGAGCAGTTCGTACGCCTCCGCCGCCTCGGCCTCCCGGATCCGGACGTCGAGGCCGGGGTGCGCGGTGCGCAGCTGCCGGACGGCGGGGACGACGAGGGCGGGCACGGACGTCGAGAACGCCGCGACCCGCACCTGTCCCGCCTCGCCCCGCAGATAGCCGTCGAGTTCGGCGTCGGCGCGCTCCAGCTGGGCGAAGACCACCTCCGCGTGCCGCAGCACGAGGTGGGCGGCGTCGGTGAGGCGGACCCGGCGGCCCTGCGCCTCCAGGAGCCGCACGCCGAGCTGCTTGGCGAGGTTGGTGAGCTGCTGCGAGACGGCCGAGGGGGTCATGAGCAGCGCCTCCGCGGTCGCGGTGACGGTGCCGCGGTCGCGGAGGGTGCGGAGGATCTGGAGCTTCTTGATGTCCCACTCGGTCATGGGGCGCAACCTACCGGGCCGAGCTGAGCGCCACTCCGCCGAGGATGAGCGCCATGCAGGCCGCGCCGAGGGCGCCGAGCCGCTCACCGAGCAGGGCGTACGAGAGGAGGGCGACGCAGACCGGCTGGAGGTAGTAGACGATCCCCGCGCGGGCGGCGCCGATGAGGGAGACGGCCTTGTTCCAGGCGAAGAAGGCGACGGCCGAGGACGCGACGCCGACGTAGAGCAGCGGGCCGACCGTGCCGGCGCCGACGGTGAACCCGCCCTGGACGGCGAGGGACACGGCGTACACGGGGGCGAGCATCAGCGCGCCGAGGAGGAAGGTGACGAAGAGGAAGGCGAGTCCGCCGATCTCGGCCGGCCTGCGCTTCAGCAGGGCGCTGTAGGAGGCGAAGGAGAGGGCCGCGGCGAACATCCACAGGTCGCCGGCGCCGAGGTCGAGGGCGAGGGAGCCCTTGCCGACGAGGAGCAGGACGCCGATGACGGCGGCCGCCATGCCGAGGACGCGGCGGGTGCCGAGGCGTTCGCCGCCGAGCCGGGACCAGACCGCCATGATCACCGGGGAGGCGGCCATGATCATGCCCATGTTGGTGGCGGAGGTGGTCAGTCCGGCCTGGTGCACCAGGGTGTTGTAGAGCGCGACGCCGAGGAGCGAGGCGAGCGCGACGAATCCGAGGTGCCGGCGGATGGCCTTCCGCTGCCGCCAGAACGGGCGGGCGGCGAACGGGGCGACGGCGACGAGGGCGATGACCCAGCGCCAGAAGACGGCCTGGACGGGTGGGACCGAGTCGGCCATGCCGCGGGTGGCGACGAAGCTGCCGGACCAGACGACGGTGGCGAGCAGGGCGAGGAGCACGCCGAAGCCGGCGCCTCGGGCGGGCGCCGGCTTCCGGGTGGCGGTGGGGGTGGGAGTCGCGGTGGGAGTGGTGGTCTCGGTGGGGGTGGGGGTCTCGGTGGGGGTGGGCGTCGGGTGGCGGGCGGTGATCAGGCTCATGCGGCCTACCGTCGCACTCCCGAACCTTCCAGGTCCATCGAAACTTCCTGACCGTTCTTTTCAGTTGTGCTGAACGATTCGACGATCTGGCCCTCCGGGGCGGGGACCTTCGGCGTACGGGGGCTCAGCTGGCCCGCCAGGGTGGCACCGAAGGCGATCGCCATGCCGAGCAGCTGCACCGCGCCGAGCGCCTGGCCGAGCGCCGCCCAGCCGATGATCGCGGCGGTGATCGGCGACAGCGGGCCGAGCAGGGTGGCCGAGGAGGCGCTGAGCCGCTCGATGCCGCGGAACCAGAGGAAGTAGGAGATCGCGGTGTTGCCGAAGGCGAGGTAGGCGTAGCCGGCCAGGTTGGTGCCGGTGAGGGCCGGCGGGGCACCCTCGATCAGAAAGGCGATCGGCAGGATGACCAGGCCGCCCGCGGTGAGCTGCCAGCCGGTGAGGGCGAGGGCGCCGACGCCCTCGGGGCGGCCCCAGCGCTTGGCGAAGACGACGCCCGCCGACATCGAGAGCGAGGAGAGCAGTCCGGCGAGCACGCCGACCGTGTCGAAGGCCGCTCCGGCCTTGAGGACCACGAGGCTGACGCCGAAGGCGGCGGCGATGGCGGTGAGCAGGGTCTTCACCGTGGGCTTCTCACCGAGGAAGAGGGCGGCGAGACCGACGACGAAGAGCGGGCCGACCGAGCCGACGACGGCGGCGACGCCGCCGGGGAGCCGGTAGGCGGCGAGGAAGAGCAGCGGGAAGAAGGCGCCGATGTTCAGGGCCCCGAGGACGGCCGACTTCCACCACCAGGCGCCCTGCGGGAGCTTGCGGGTGAGCGCCAGGAGCATCAGACCGGCGGGCAGGGCCCGCATCAGGCCGGTGAAGAGCGGCCGGTCGGGCGGCAGGAACTCGGTGGTGACGAAGTAGGTGGAGCCCCAGGAGATCGGGGCCAGGGCGGTGAGTGCGACGACGGCTGCCTTGCGGGACATGACGGTCTCCCCCTTGCTGCGGATGCCGGTCCGAGGACCCCAGACCCTCCCGGTCTGGCTTGGCGGTAATTAACTTACCACTAAGCTACTCACTTGCAAGTGGCTTTCTTGCCATCGACTCACGAGGAAGAGGAGACTGCTCGCATGGACACCAAGACCCCCGGCCCCGCCCGCGACGCCGTCGACGCCATCACCGACCAGTGGGCGGCCGTCCGCCCCGACCTGGACACCGTGCCGATGGCCGTGTTCGGGCGGATCTACCGGCTCGCCAACGCCATGCGCGGCCGGGTGGACAAGGCATACGCGCCCTACGGCCTGGCGCTCGGGGAGTTCGACGTGCTCGCGACCCTGCGCCGCTCGGGCGAGCCGTACACGCTCTCGCCGCGCGAGCTGACGGCGACGCTGATGATCACCACCGGCGGGATGACCGGCCGGCTGGACAAGCTGGAGAAGGCGGGGCTCGTCACCCGCAGCCCCGATCCGCACGACCGGCGCGGACTGCGGGTCACCCTCACCGAGCACGGCAGGGAGCTGGTGGACCAGTCGGTCACGGCCGGTCTCGCGCAGCAGCGGGCGGCCCTGGAGGGCGCGCTCGACGCGGAGGAGGCGGAGCAGCTGGCCGGGCTGCTGCGGAAGCTGCTCGCGACCACGGCGTAGGCCCGCTCAGGGCCCGTACGGGGTCCGCCCGGACGCACGCGAGGGCGCCGCGCGGTACGTCGGTACCGTGCGGCGCCCTCGGCGAAACGGAGGAGGAGGCGGTCAGGCCTTCTTGGACTTGTCGAGCAGCATCACCAGACCGGCGATGACCAGGAACAGCACCAGCGGTGCGGCCACGAACAGGCCGAGGGTCTCGATGACCTCCAGCTTGGGGGCCGGGTCGTCGCCGTCGTCGCGGGTGAGCGCGAGCGCGGGGGACGACATGAGCAGCATCATCAGCGTCGTACCGGCCGCGAGCGAGCCGGCGCGCAGTGCGTTCTTCTTGTCCACGGTGCAAACGTAGCGAACACCTAATCGGACCGCGCGCCCGGGGGTGCCGTACGGGCGTCCGCGGGGGTGCCGGGCCCCTCCGGGGCCGCCGTCCGCGCGTGCAGTTCGCGCAGCAGCGCGTGCGCCCGGGGCGAGGCCGCGAGGCCCTCCAGGGTCAGCGGCTGCCCCTCCGCGTCCGCCAGCGGAAGCCGCCAGTTGGGGTACTCGTCCCAGGTGCCCGGCAGGTTCTGCGGTCTGCGGTCGCCCACCGCGTCCGGCAGCCACACCCCCACCATGCGGGCCGGGGTGTCGAGCAGGAACCGGTGGACCGCCCTGATCTCCGCCTCCTCCTCCCCCGGCCCCTCCGGCAGCAGCCCGCGCCGCTGGAACAGGCCCAGCCACTCGGCGGTCCCCGCCGCGTCCGCCGCCCGCTCGCGCTCCAGGTCGCCGGAGAGCAGCCCGAGCCGGTGCCGCAGCGTGACGTGGTCCCCGGCGAGCCGGGCGGCGGTCGGGGGCAGGTCGTGGGTGGTGGCGGTGGCCACGCAGTCGGCGCGCCAGGCGTCCGGGGACAGCGGGCGGCCGGTGCCCTCCCAGTCCCGCTCGAACCAGAGCACGGAGGTGCCGAACACCCCGCGCCCGGCCAGCTCCTCCCGGACGCCCGGCTCGACCGTGCCGAGGTCCTCGCCGATGACGAGCGCCCCGGCCCGGTGCGCCTCCAGGACGAGGACGGCGAGCATCGCCTCGGCGTCGTAGCGGACGTAGGTGCCCTCGGTGGGCTCGCGGCCCTCCGGCACCCACCAGAGCCGGAACAGGCCCATCACGTGGTCGATGCGCAGCGCGCCCGCGTGCCGCAGGAGTTCACGCAGGAGACCGCGGTACGGGGCGTAGCCCGCGGCGGCGAGCGCGTCGGGCCGCCAGGGCGGCAGGCCCCAGTCCTGGCCGCGGGAGTTGAAGGCGTCGGGCGGGGCGCCGACCGACATGCCCGCGGCGAAGGCCTCCTGCTGGGCCCAGGTGTCGGAGCCCTCCGGGTGGACGCCGACCGCCAGGTCGTGGACGATCCCGACCTCCATCCCGGCCTCGCGGGCGGCCGCGGCGGCGGCGGCGAGCTGCCGGTCCGTCAGCCAGGCGAGCCGGCAGTGGAAGTCGACCCGGGCGGCGAGGGCGGGGTCGTCGCGGACGACGGCCTCCGCGCCGCGCGGGCTGCGGAGCTCCTCGGGCCAGCCGCGCCAGTGCGGTCCGTGCCGCTCGGCGAGAGCCTGGTAGGTGGCGTGGTCCTCCAGGGCACGGCCGCGCGCGGCGAGGAAGTCGTGGAAGTCGGCGCGCCGCCCGGGGCCGAGCTCGACGCTCCCGACGACGAGTTCGAGGGCGCGCCGCTTGACCTCCCACACCGCGTCCCGGTCGATGGCCGCGCCCTTGCCGAGGACCCGCTCGCGCAGTTCCGCGGCCTCGGCCAGGACGCGGTCGAGCTCCTCGCGGCGCTCGGGGCCGACCAGGGCGTACTCGGGGATCTCCTCGATCCGCAGATGGACCGGGTCCGGGAAGCGGCGCGAGGAGGGGCGGTACGGGGAGGGGTCGCTCGGCGACCCGGGCACGCCCGCGTGGAGCGGGTTGACCTGGACGAAGCCGGCGCCGTGCGTGCGGCCCGCCCAACTGGCGAGTTCGCGCAGGTCCCCCAGGTCGCCCATGCCCCAGGAGCGGCTGGAGAGCAGCGAGTAGAGCTGGACGAGCAGCCCGTACGCGCGCCGCCCGGGCCCGGGTACGCGCGCGGGGCTGACGATCAGGGTGGCGGTGGCGGCGCGCCCGTCGGGGGACTCGGCCTCGACGGTGTGGACGCCGAGGGGCAGCCGCTCCCAGTCCCGGCCGGTGACGACGGCGCCGTCCTCGGTGGTGACCCGGAGCCGGGTGCCCGGCGGCAGGTCCGCCGGCGGTCCGGCGGGCTCCACCCCCTGGCGCCGGACCAGGGTCGGGGGCAACAGGCGCTCCCGGTCGGCCCGTTCCGCCGCGTCCAGGGCGGCGGCGACCGCTTCCGGCGTGGCCGCGTCCACGCCGAGGGCGCCGAGGACGGCCACCACGGTCGCGTCCGGCACGGGCACGGTGACGCCCGCGGAGGGGCTGTGGTCGGTGGCGACGCCGTGACGGGCGGCGAGGCGGGCCAGGGTCACTTCACACTCCGGGGGACTCCGTGCCCGCACTTCCTGGGGCGGTGGCTTCGCTGGTGAGGGGGGCGGCCGGGGTCAGCGGCGGCTCGCTGGTGAGGGGCGCGGCGTCGGGGAGCGGCGGTTCGCTGGTCAGCGGCTCGCCCGTCGGGGCCGACTGCTGCGGAATCCGTATGCGCTGGTGGGCGGTCGTGGTCACGGGGGTCTCCCGGTTCGTCTCGACTAGTGGGACCTGGGTGAGGACCTGGGTAATGACTGAGCCCTACCCACCGCACCTCGTTTTACCGGCGGAACGTGGCGAAGTGACGTCACCTCGCCGACGGCTCGCCGGGCAAAGCCGACACAACGGCCACGCGCATTGACACCTCCGTGCGACGGGTGGTGGGCTCGTGACCCACTCGTGACCGAAACCCACTCGTGACCACACCGGCGCAGCGGCCGGGCTCGGCCGAAGGGAGACCCCGTGCACCGCGTGCACCCCGGGCGCAGGAAGCGCACCGCGACGGCCGTCGCCGCCGCCGTGATCGGCGGGCTCCTCGGCGGCGCGGTGCCGGGCTCGGCGCAGGCGCTCCCGGAGACGGCGCCGGGCGCGGGCCCGAAGGCGGCTCCGTTCACCCCGGGCGCGTTCACCCCGGGCGCGTTCGCCCCGGGCGCGGGCAAGGCGGCCCCGTCCGCCCCGGGTGTCCCCGCGGGGCCGTCGGCCGGGGCCTCCCGGCAGGACGTCCCGGGCGTGCCCGCCGTCTGGCCGCGCCCGCAGTCACTGACCGGCGCCGGGCCCGCCGTACCCCTCGGGGACGAGGTGACGCTCCTCGCCGACGCGGACGCCGACCCGTACGCCCTCGCCGCGCTGCGCGAGCTGCTGCGGGGCGCCGGGGTGCGGACCGTGCACACCGGACTCCCGGGGCGGGGGCCGCTCTTCCGGGTCGCGGGGCCCTCCGGCGGGGCCGCCGAGGCGGCCCTGGACGCCCTGCGGGTGCCGGCGCGGCTGGATCTGCCGCGCGGGGGCTACCGGCTCGCCACGGGCCGCCTCCAGGGCCGGGACACGGTCGTCCTGGACGGGGTCGGGGAGGACGGCCTGTTCCACGCCGTGCAGACGCTGCGTCAACTCGTCGGCGACGGCCGGAAGGTCCCCGGGGTCGTCGTGCGCGACTGGCCTGGGACGGCCGAGCGGGGCATCACCGAGGGCTTCTACGGCACCCCCTGGACCCCGGCGCAGCGGCTCGCCCAGATCGACTTCCTGGGCCGGACCAAGCAGAACCGCTATCTGTACGCGCCCGGCGACGACCCCTACCGGGCGGCGCAGTGGCGCGAGCCGTACCCGGCGGCGCAGCGGACGGCCTTCCGCGAGCTCGCGGAGCGGGCCCGCGCCCAGCACGTGACGCTCGGCTGGGCCGTGGCGCCCGCCCAGTCCATGTGCCTGTCCTCGGCGGGCGACATGGCGGCGCTGACCCGGAAGCTCGACGCGATGTGGGAGCTGGGGGTGCGGTCCTTCCAGCTCCAGTTCCAGGACGCCTCCTACGACGAGTGGCACTGCGACCGGGACGCCGACACCTTCGGGCGCGGGCCGGAGGCCGCGGCCGCCGCCCACGCGCGCGTGGCGAACGCCGTCGCCCGTCACCTCGCCGAACGGCACCCGGACGCCGAGCCGCTGACGGTGATGCCGACCGAGTACTACCAGGACGGCGCGACCGCCTACCGCACGAGGCTCGGCGAGACGCTCGACGCCGGCGTGCGGGTGGCCTGGACCGGCGTCGGCGTCGTGCCGCGGGTGATCACCGGTGGCGAGCTGGCGGAGGCCCGGACCGCGCTGCGGCACCCGCTGGTCACCATGGACAACTACCCGGTCAACGACTACGCGCAGGACCGGCTGTTCCTCGGCCCCGCGACGGGCCGGGAGCCCGCCGTGGCCGCCGGTTCCGCCGCGTACCTCGCGCACGCCATGGAACAGCCCGCGGCCTCCCGGGTCCCGCTCTTCACCGCCGCCGACTACGCCTGGAACCCGCGCGGTTACCGGCCGCGGGAGTCCTGGCAGGCGGCCGTCGACGACCTCGCGGGCCCGGCGCCCGCCGCCCGCGAGGCGCTGCGCGCGCTCGCCGGGAACGGCGCCTCTTCGGTCCTCGACCCGGCGGGCGAGTCGGCCTATCTGAAGCCGCTCCTGGCGGCCTTCTGGGCCTCCCGCACGACGGCCGGCACCCCCGCCGCCGGCGGCGCGGAGCGGGAGCGGGCGGCGCGCGAGCTGCGGGCCGCGTTCACCGTGATGCGCGAGGCCCCCGAGCGGCTCGCGGGCACCGCCGACGGCACCTTCGGCGAGGAGACCGGCCCCTGGCTCGAGCAGCTCTCCCGGTACGGCCTGGCGGGCGAGACGGCGGTCGACATGCTGGTCGCCCAGGCGGCCGGTGACGGCGCGGCGGCCTGGCGGGCGCAGCTGCGCCTCGAAGCGCTGCGCGAGGACATCGGGGCGAGCCGGGTGACGGTCGGCGCGGGTGTGCTCGACCCGTTCCTCACGCGCGCGGTGGAGCGGGCGAAGGCGTGGACCGGCGCCGACCGGACCCCGGCGGCCCGGGCGGACCGCGCCACCGGCTCGTACACGGTGCGGCTCGACCGGGCGCGGCCCGTGGAGGCCCTGACGGTGATGACGGAGCCGGCCGCGGCGGGTTCGGGGGCGGCCGGGGACGCGCGCGTGGAGGCGTACGTCCCGGGCGAGGGCTGGCGGGCGCTGGGCCCGCTGTCGGCGTCGGGCTGGACGCAGGCCGAACTGAAGGGGCTGCGGGCCGAGGCGCTGCGGGTGGTGTGGAGCGGCGCGGGGCCGGCCCCCGAGGTGCGTTCGCTGGTGCCGTGGTTCGCGGACGGGCCGTCGGCGGTGCTGGACCTGGCGCGGGCGGAGATCGACGCGGAGATCGGCGGTCCGGCCCAGCGGGTGGACGTGGAGCTGGCGGGGCGGCGCGCGGGCGAGGTGCGCGGGCCGTTGACGGCGAGGGCTCCGAAGGGGCTCACGGTCCGGGTGCCGGAGCAGGTGGTGGTCGAGCGGGGCGCGCGGTCGACGGTTCCGCTGGAGGTGTCGGTGGCGCCGGACGCGCCGGCCGGCACCTACCGGGTGCCGGTGTCCTTCGCGGGCGAGGAGCGGGTGCTGACCGTGCGGGCCTTCCCCCGTACGACGGGGCCGGACCTCGCGCGCGGAGCGAAGGCCTCCTCCTCGGGCGACGAGACCCCGGACTTCCCGGCCTCCTTCGCGGTGGACGGCGATCCGGCCACCCGCTGGTCCTCCCCCGCGGAGGACGGCGCCTGGTGGCAGCTGGAGCTGCCGGAGCCGGCCCGGATAGGGCAGGTGGTGCTGCACTGGCAGGACGCCCACGCGTCCCGGTACCGGGTGCAGGTCTCGGCGGACGGGCGGGTCTGGCGTACGGCGGCGACGGTCGCGGAGGGCCGGGGCGGCCGGGAGTCGGTCCGGATGGACGCGGCGGACACCCGCTTCCTGCGGGTGCAGGGCGAGACGCGGGCGACCCCGTACGGCTACTCGCTCTGGTCGGTGGAGACGTACGCCGTGGCCCCCGCGCCGAAGGCCGCGGACGGGCCGCCGAAGACGGAGGGCGCGGCGCAGGGCCCGACGGACGGCGTGACGGGCGGCACGCCGCCGGGCACGGCCGAGGGCGCGACGGAGGAGCGGCCCGCCCCCTGAGGGGCGCACCGCTCCCGTGCCCTACCCGGCCCCCCGGGTACGTACGCGAAAGGCCCGGCTCAACCCGTCGTCAGCGCCCTCACGGGGGCGTCGGCGACGGAGTCGATCCGGGCCATCACGTCTTCGGCTCCGTACGGCTGGAGGTACGGCAGCCAGCGGGGGTCCCGGTGTCCGGTCCCGATGATCCGCCAGGCCAGGCCGGTCGGCGGGGCCGGTTGGTGGCGCAGCCGCCAGCCGATCTCGCGCAGGTGCCGGTCGGCCTTGACGTGGTTGCAGCGGCGGCAGGCCGCCACCACGTTCTCCCAGGCGTGGGTGCCCCCGCGGCTGCGGGGGATGACGTGGTCGACGCTGGTCGCGACCGCCCCGCAGTACATGCAGCGCCCGCCGTCACGGGCGAAGAGGGCTCTGCGGGTCAAGGGAACGGGCCCCCGGTAGGGGACCCGCACGAAGCGCTTCAGTCGCACCACGCTGGGCGCGGGGACGACTTGGGTCTCGCTGTGCAGGAAGGCGCCGGATTCCTCGAGGCAGAGAGCCTTGTTCTCCAGGACGAGGACGAGTGCGCGGCGGAGCGGTACGACGCCGAGCGGCTCGTACGACGCGTTGAGGACCAGGACATGCGGCACGGATGCCTCCTATGACGCCGGCGGCGCGTGGCTCGCGCCGGGACGAACTGCTCTCAGTCTCTCCTCATGCCTGGCCGGAACGCCACCACGTACCGGGATCGGGGTGACCGGCCCGGCGTGTTCTCGACCACATCGGCATGTCTCCCTTCTCTTTGCCCAGGTGAGGTGGGTCTCTCCCTCGAACAGGGCTACGGGAGCAGGTCCGACGCCCCGTTACTGTGGATGCTTCGGTTCCGCGATGCCTGGAGGTTGTCCCGTGTCTTGGTCCGCCCTAGCGGCCGCAACCGATCCCGAGCCCCTGCCTGCGACCCTCGACGAGGCGGCGGAGAAGGCCACGAACGCGGCGAGCTGGGTCGAGGAGAACTGGTCCACCTGGCTGAACACCGGTCTGCGCATCCTGCTGATCCTGGTGGTCGCGCTGCTCCTCCGGATGGCCGTGCGGCGCGCCCTGACGAAGCTGATCGAGCGGATGAACCGCTCGGCGCAGGCGGTGGAGGGGACGGCCCTGGGCGGTCTCCTGGTCAACACCGAGCGCAGGCGGCAGCGCTCCGAGGCGATCGGTTCGGTGCTGCGTTCGGTGGCGTCGTTCCTGATCCTCGGCACCGCCGGGCTGATGATCCTGGGCGCCTTCAAGATCGACCTGGCCCCGCTGCTCGCCTCGGCCGGTGTGGCCGGTGTGGCGATCGGTTTCGGCGCCCGGAACCTGGTGACGGACTTCCTCTCGGGTGTCTTCATGATCCTTGAGGACCAGTACGGCGTCGGTGACTCGGTCGACGCGGGCGTCGCGTCCGGCGAGGTCGTGGAGGTCGGCCTGCGGGTGACGAAGCTGCGGGGCGTGGACGGCGAGATCTGGTACGTGCGCAACGGCGAGATCAAGCGGATAGGGAACCTGAGCCAGGGCTGGGCGACGGCGGGCGTGGACGTGACCGTCCGGCCGACGGAGGACCTGGACCAGGTGCGGTCCGTGATCGTCGAGGCGGCGGAGGCCATGGCCAAGGAGGAGCCGTGGAACGAGCGCCTCTGGGGACCGGTGGAGGTGCTCGGTCTGAGCGAGGTGCTGCTCGACTCGATGACCGTCCGGGTGTCGGCGAAGACGATGCCGGGGAAGGCGCTGGGCGTGGAGCGCGAGCTGCGCTGGCGCATCAAGCGGGGCCTCGACGAGGCCGGCATCCGGATCGTGGGCGGGCTCCCGGCGCAGCCGGAGGAGGCGGCGGCCGATCCGACGGCCGGCATGTCGGCCCCGTCGGCCTTCGCCTCGGCGACCTCGCCGCAGTCGGCGGCGGCGACCCCGCTGCCGAAGCCGGACCTCAACAAGTAGACGACCCGCCGCGGAAACCGGACCTCCGCAAGGAGACGACCCCGCCGCCGAGGCCGGCCCTCCCCGAGGAGGAGGCCTCACGGAACACGACGCCCCCGCAGGTAACGCTTTGGTTGCCTTCGGGGGCGTCTCGCGTGCCCGGGTATTGACGCCCCCGTGACAGCCGCCGTATTTTCCTCCCACTGAATAGGAAACTTTCCTAACAGTGGAGTGGGGAAGGCGGGCCGCCGAGAGGCAGCAGAATGGCCCGGTCACAGTGCGACATCCGAAGGGCAGGTGCGACCTCATGGCCGGTACGACCCCGGGAACCCCCGGCACGCCGCGCGTGCTGCGCGCCATGAACGACCGTGCCGCCCTGGACCTGCTCCTGGAGCACGGCCCCCTCTCCCGGACCCGGATCGGCAAGCTCACCGGCCTGTCCAAGCCGACCGCCTCCCAGCTGCTCGCCCGCCTCGAAGCCGCCGGGCTCGTCGTCGCCACCGGCACCACCGCGGGCCGCCCCGGACCGAACGCCCAGCTCTACGCGATGAACGCGCGGGCCGCGTACGCCGCCGGACTCGACGTCACCCCGAACCGCATCCACGCCGCCGTCGCCGACATCACCGGCGAGATCGTCGGCGAGTACGAGCTCCGCACCCCCGGCCGCGCCGCCTCCGGCGTCGTCCGCCAGGTCACCGACGCCCTCGACGGGGCCGCCGAGGCCGCCGGAATCACCCGCGGGGACGTCCGGCGCCTGGTCATCGGCACCCCCGGCGCGTTCGACCCGGCCACCGGCCGCCTCCGGTACGCCTCCCACCTGCCCGGCTGGCACTCCCCGACCCTGCTGGACGAGCTGGCCGCCGTACTGCCGATGCCGTTCGAGTACGAGAACGACGTCAACCTCGCCGCCGTCGCCGAACAGCGCGTCGGCGCCGCACGCGGACACGCGGACTTCGCCCTGCTCTGGAACGAGGAGGGCCTCGGCGGCGCCCTCGTCCTCGGCGGGCGGCTGCACCGCGGCTTCACCGGCGGCGCCGGCGAGGTCGGCTTCCTGCCGGTGCCCGGCACCCCGCTCGTACGGCAGGTCACCAAGGCCAACTCCGGCGGCTTCCAGGAGCTCGCCGGCGTCCAGGCCGTGCCCCGGATCGCCGCCGCCATCGGCATCGACACCCCCGAGCAGCCGTACGTGCGGATCGCGAGCGGACTGCTCGCCCACGCCGCCGAGGCACACGGCGAGGACCCCCGGTACGCGGAGCTGCTCGACCGGTACGCCGAGCGGCTCGCCACCGGGCTCGCCTCGATCGTCGCGGTCCTCGACCCGGAGCTGATCGTGCTCTCCGGTGCCGTCCTGGTCGCCGGCGGCGAACCCCTCCGCGCCCGTGTGCAGGCCGAACTCGCCGACCTCTCGGCCTCCCGGCCCCGGCTCGTCCTCACCGCCGTACCCCGGCGGCCCGTCCTGCGCGGCGCCCTCGAAAGCGCCCTCGCCACCACCCGCGACGAGGTCTTCGACACCTCGCGCTGACCCACCGACCACCCAGGCCCGATCACCCGCCCTTCCCCGCCAGCCCTCGCCCCAGGGAGACACCGTCATGCCCGCACGCCCGCGCAGAGCAGCCGCAGCGCTCGCCACCACCGCCTCGATAGCCCTCTTCGCCTCGGCCTGTACGGGCTCCGCGAACAACGCGGCGGCCGACGACCCCAACGCCCAGACCACCATCACCTTCTGGCACGGCTGGCAGGACCCCGCCGAGGTGAAGGCGATCACGGACAACGTCGCCCGCTTCGAGAAGGCGCACCCGAACATCAAGGTGAAGGTCGTCGGCGGCATCAACGACGACAAGCTGGGCCAGGCGCTGCGCGCGGGCGGGTCGAACGGGCCCGACGTCGTCTCCTCCTTCACCACCTCCAACGTCGGCAAGTTCTGCTCGTCGGGCGCGCTCGCGGACCTCAAGCCCTTCATCGAGAAGGACAAGCTGGACCTCGACAAGATCTTCCCGAAGGTCCTCCAGGAGTACACGCAGTTCGAGGGCAAGCGCTGCTCGCTGCCGCTGCTCTCCGACGCGTACGGCCTCTACTACAACAAGGACGCCTTCAAGGCGGCCGGTCTCGACCCCGAGGCCCCGCCGAAGACCTGGTCCGAGTTCGCCAAGGTCGCCAAGACGCTCACCAAGCCCAAGGGGGACTCCTACGAGCGGCTCGGCTTCATGCCGAACTACCTCGGCTACGAGACCGTCGTCGAGCACTACATGTCGCAGTGGAAGCACAACGGGTACTTCGACGCGGACGGCCGGTCGACCGTCGCCAAGGACCCGGCGTTCGCCGAGATGATGACGTACCAGAAGTCCCTGGTGGACTCCCTCGGCGGGTTCCAGAAGCTCGACAAGTACCGCACCACCTTCGGTGACGAGTGGGGCGCCAAGCACCCCTTCCACACCGGCCAGGTCGCCATGCAGCTGGACGGCGAATGGCGGCTGAACTTCATCAAGAAGGCCGACGTGGGCTTCGACGTCGGCGTCGCGCCGCTGCCCGTCGCCGACGACGAGATCGCCGAGTACGGCAAGGGCTACCTCTCCGGCACGATCATGGGCATCGCCCCGCAGAGCAAGAAGCAGAACGCGGCCTGGGAGCTGCTCAAGTTCATGACCACGGACACCGACGCCGTGGTCGGCTTCGCCAACGACATCGGCAACGTGCCCTCCACCCTGGAGGCGCTGAAGTCCCCGGCCCTGAAGTTCGACCCGCGCTTCAAGACCTTCCTGGAGATCGCCCAGCACCCCGAGTCCACCACCATGGACGGCGCTGTGAACGGCGCCAGCTACCAGGAGACCCTCTCCGCGCTGGCCCACAAGTACGAGAAGGGCCAGGTCCCGGACCTGAAGAAGGGCCTCGCGGACACCGCGGCGCAGATCGACCGCGACATCGCCGCGACGAAGTGACGGCCGGGACCCACCCATGAGCACGGACACCCTGCCCGCGAAGGCGGCGGCCGCCCCGGCCGCCGCCTCCCCCGGGGGACGGAACACGCTCCGGTCCAAGCGCCGGCGCAACGCGCTCCGGACCCTGGCGTTCATGTCGCCCTGGCTGATCGGATTCGGCTTCTTCTTCGCCTATCCGCTCGTCTCCACGCTGTACTTCTCGTTCATGCGGTACGACGGCCTCAACCCGCCGACCTGGCGGGGCGTGGAGAATTGGACGTACGTCTTCTCCGACCTGCCGAAGTTCTGGCCCGCGATGCAGAACACCCTCTGGCTGGCCGTCGTGATGGTCTCCTGCCGCGTGGTCTTCGGGCTCGGCATCGGCATGCTGATCACCAAGATCAAGACGGGCGCGGGAATCTTCCGCACCCTCTTCTACCTGCCCTACCTGGCCCCGCCCGTGGCGGCCACGCTCGCCTTCGTCTTCCTGCTCAACCCCGGCACCGGCCCGGTCAACTCGCTCCTGGAGGCGGTCGGGATCCCCGCCCCCTCCTGGTTCAACGACGCGGACTGGGCCAAGCCCGCCCTCACCGTCCTCGCCGTGTGGGGCGTCGGCGACCTCATGGTCATCTTCATGGCCGCACTGCTCGACGTACCGAAGGAGCAGTACGAGGCCGCCGAGCTCGACGGCGTGTCCGCGTGGCAGCGGTTCCGCTACGTCACGCTGCCGAACATCTCGCCGATCGTGCTGTTCGCGGTCGTCACCGGGATCATCGGCGCGATGCAGTACTACACGCAGCCGATCGTGGCGGCGAAGGTCGCCTCCGGCGTGATGGGCGGCTCCGGCGCGACCTTCCAGCCGGGCTACCCGGACGACTCCACGCTGACCCTCCCCCAGCTCGTCTACAGCCTCGGCTTCAGCCAGTTCAACTACGGCGCCGCCTGCGTCGTGGCCCTGGTGCTCTTCGCCTTCTCCATGGCCTTCACCGCGCTCCTGATGCGCCGGCGCGGCGGCCTGATCGGCTCGGGTGACTGACACATGACGACCACAACCGCTCCCGCCCCCGCCGCGGAGAACCGCACGCCGAGCCCCGCCCGCAAGCAGGCCGGCCGCAAGGCGCTGCTGCACTGGATCGCCGTGCACTCGCTCGGCGTCGCCGCGGCCCTGTTCTTCGTGCTCCCGTTCGTCTTCGTCTTCCTGACCTCCCTGATGAGCGACCAGCAGGCGCTCACCCGGGACCTGACGCCGAACTCCTGGCACTGGGACAACTACGTCAAGGTCTTCCAGGTCGAGGGCTTCCTCACCTGGTGGCGGAACTCCCTGCTGTACGCGGGCCTCGGCACCGTCCTCGTGGTGGTGTCCTCGATCCCGGTGGCGTACGCGCTCGCCAAGTTCCGCTTCCGCGGCCGGCACCTGTCGCTGCTGCTCGTCATCTCGATGATGATGCTGCCGCCCCAGGTGATCATCATCCCGATGTACCTGTTCTGGGCCAAACAGCTGGACCTCTCCGGCACCCTGTGGCCGCTCATCATCCCGATGGCCTTCGGAGACGCCTTCGCCATCTTCCTGCTGCGCCAGTTCCTGCTGACCATCCCGAACGAGTACGTCGAGGCCGCGAGGATCGACGGCTGCGGCGAGTTCCGCACCCTGATCCGGATCGTGCTGCCGATGGCGAAGCCCGGTGTCGCCGCCGTCGCGCTCTTCCAGTTCTTCTACAGCTGGAACGACTACTTCGGGCCGCAGATCTACGCCTCGGAGAACCCGGGCGCCTGGACGCTCAGCTACGGCCTCGAGTCCTTCAAGGGCGCGCACCACACCGACTGGAATCTGACCATGGCCGCGACCGTCCTGGTCATGGCCCCTGTGATCCTCGTCTTCTTCTTCGCCCAGAAGGCGTTCGTCGAGGGAGTCACACTGACCGGAGTGAAGGGCTGACTCACACCATGAAGCTCACTGTCGTGGGGGGCGGTTCCACTTACACCCCCGAACTGATCGACGGATTCGCGCGGCTGCGCGACACCCTGCCCATCACCGAACTCGTCCTCGTCGACCCGGCCGCCGAGCGGCTCGAACTGGTCGGCGGGCTCGCCCGGCGCATCTTCGCGAAGCAGGACCACGCGGGGAAGGTCGTCACCACCTCCGACCTCGACGCCGGGGTCGAGGGCGCCGACGCCGTCCTGCTCCAGCTGCGGGTCGGCGGACAGGCCGCCCGCGAACAGGACGAGACCTGGCCGCTGGAGTGCGGCTGCGTCGGCCAGGAGACCACCGGCGCCGGCGGCCTCGCCAAGGCGCTCCGCACCGTCCCGGTCGTCCTGGACATCGCCGAACGGGTCCGCCGCGCCAACCCGGACGCCTGGATCATCGACTTCACCAACCCCGTCGGCATCGTCACCCGCGCGCTGCTCCAGGCCGGACACAAGGCCGTCGGCCTGTGCAACGTGGCCATCGGCTTCCAGCGGAAGTTCGCCGCGCTCCTGGACGTCGCCCCGTCCGAGGTCCACCTCGACCACGTCGGACTCAACCACCTGACGTGGGAGCGCGCCGTGCGCCTCGGCGGCCCCGAGGGCGAGAACGTGCTGCCCCGGCTGCTCGCCGAGCACGGCGACGCGGTCGCCGACGACCTGCGGCTGCCGCGCCCGGTCCTGGACCGGCTCGGCGTCGTCCCCTCGTACTACCTGCGCTACTTCTACGCGCACGACGAGGTGGTCAGGGAGCTCGGCAGCAAGCCCTCGCGGGCCGCCGAGGTCGCCGCGATGGAGAAGGAACTCCTGGAGATGTACGGGGACCCGGCGCTCGACGAGAAGCCGGCCCTGCTCGCCAAGCGCGGCGGCGCCTACTACTCGGAGGCGGCCGTGGACCTGGCGGCCGCGCTGCTGGGCGGCGGCGGTTCGCCGTACCAGGTGGTCAACACGTACAACAACGGCACGCTGCCGTTCCTGCCGGACGACGCCGTCATCGAGACGCAGGCCGCGGTCGGCGCCCACGGTGCCGCGCCGCTGCCGGTCGCCCCGGTCGACCCGCTGTACGCCGGTCTGATCGCGAACGTCACCGCCTACGAGGACCTGGCGCTCGAAGCGGCGCTGCGCGGCGGCCGGGACCGCGTCTTCAAGGCGCTGCTCGCGCACCCGCTCGTCGGGCAGTACGCGTACGCCGACGGGCTCACCGACCGGCTGATCGCCCACAACCGGGAGCACCTCGCGTGGGCGTGAACCTGAACGGCGTGCTCCTCGCGGTCGACGCGGGGAACAGCAAGACCGACGTCGCGGTCCTCGCCCCGGACGGCAGCGTCCTCGGCGCGGCGCGCGGCGGCGGGTTCCAGCCGCCGGTGGTGGGGGTGCCGACCGCCGTCGACACCCTGGCGGAGATCGTCGGGCGGGCCTGGGCGGAGGCCGGCGGCGCCGGGTCCTCCCCCGCGTTCGCCCATGTCACGGCCTGTCTCGCCAATGCCGACCTGCCCGTGGAGGAGACCGCCCTCCAGGCCGAGCTCCTCGGCCGGGGCTGGAGCCGGTCGGTGCGGGTGCACAACGACACCTTCGCCGTACTGCGGGCCGGGCTCGACGAGCCGCGCGGAGTCGCGGTGGTGTGCGGGGCGGGGATCAACTGCGTCGGGATGACGCCGGACGGGCGGACCGCGCGCTTCCCCGCGATCGGGAAGCTCTCCGGGGACTGGGGCGGCGGCGGCGGCATGGCCGAGGAGGCGCTCTGGTTCGCGGCGCGCGCCGAGGACGGCCGCGGCGAGCCCTCCGAGCTGTCCCGCGCGCTGCCCGCGCACTTCGGCCTCGACTCGATGTACGCGCTGATCGAGGCGCTGCACCTGGGCCTGGTGCCGTTGGAGCGGCGGCACGAACTGACGCCCGTCCTCTTCCGGGTGAGCGCCGGGGGCGACCCGGTCGCGCTGTCCCTGGTGCACCGGCTCGCCGAGGAGGTCGTCGCGCTGTCGTCGGTGGCGCTGGGGCGGCTCGGGCTCCTGGACGAGGAGGTGCCGGTGATGCTGGGCGGCAGCGTGCTCGCCGCGCGGCACCCGCAGCTGGAGGAGCGGATCCGTGAACTCCTCGCCGAGCGGGCGCCGAAGGCCGTCGTCGGCTTCGTGACGGCGCCGCCGGTCCTGGGGGCGGGGCTGCTCGCCCTGGACGAGGCGGCGGCGGGCCCGGACGCGGCGGCCCGGCTGAGGGAGCACTACGGGGTCTGAGGTCGTGGCGGGGTGGTCGGCGGGGCGTCTCCTCGGTGGGGGGAGGCGCCCCGCAGCCATGTTCACCTGTTCGAGCGATGTCCGAGACGGAACCGATCAGGGCCGGGCGACGTATTCAGAGTGAGGGGGTTCGCCCGCGGATGTGCCGGGGGCATGCGGCACGATAACAACAAGATCCAGTCAATCCCGGTGTGCGGACGGCCCCCTGCGGCCATACTGCATGCCGGACCGGCCGAAGTCAGCGACCACAGGGGGAGGTCACGTGACACACCCGCCGACCGCGCCCGCCGCCCCGGCGGCGCGGAGCACGGCGCCCGCGCCCGCACGCCCGGCCGGCGTGCCCGCGCAGCCGTCGCCCGCGCCCGGCGCCGCCCCGCCCGCGGGGCGTACCGCCTGGGCCGTGGGACGCGAGCGGCTGCGGGTCGCCACGACGACCGAGCCCGGCAGGCTCCAGATCCTCGGTGCCGTCCTCGCGCTGCTCGTCGTCGCCTTCGGCGCCGTCACCGCCCTCCAGGTCGACGACCGGGCCACCGCCGCCGACGACGTCGTCAGCCGCAGCCAGCCGCTGTCCGCCGACGCCGCCGCCATCTACCGCTCCCTGGCCGACGCGGACACCACCGCCGCGAGCGGCTTCCTCGCGGGCACCCTGGAACCGGCGGACTCCCGCGCGCGGTACGACCGGGACATCGCCACCGCCGCCCGGCTCCTCGTCAAGGCCGCCGCGAGCACCGACGGTTCGAGCGCCTCGGCCCGCGAGATCGCCACGCTGAACGAACAGCTCCCCCGCTACACGGGCCTGATCGAGCGCGCCCGGGCCGCCAACCGGCAGGGACTCCCGCTCGGCGGGGCCTATCTGCGGTACGCCAACCAGCAGATGACCAGCACCCTGCTGCCCGCCGCCGAGCGGCTGTACGAGGCCGAGACGGCACGGCTCCAGGAGGACGACACGGCGGCCCGCACCTGGCCCTTCCTCTCCCTCGGCCTCGGCCTGCTCACCCTCGCCGTCCTCGTCTGGGCCCAGCGCCGCAACTACGCGAAGACCCACCGGGTCTTCAACCACGGCCTGCTCGCCGCCAGCGCCGCCACCGTGATCGCCGTCCTCTGGCTGCTCGCCGCCCACACGATGGTCCGCGCCGGGCTCGACAGCGCCCGGGCGCACGGCCAGGACTCGCTGCGCGTCCTCAACTCCGCCCGGATCGGCTCGCTCACCGCCCGGGCCAACGAGAACCTCACCCTGGTCGCCCGGGGCGCCGTCCTCACCGAGGACGGCAAGAACGACAAGTACGAGGCCGAGTACGCGTCGAGCATGGACACCCTGACCGAATCCCTCGCGAGCGCGCGGGAGCTGGCCGACGACGACACGGGCCGCGCCCCGGTCGACGAGGCCGCCTCCCGTACGGCCGAGTGGCAGACCCGCCACAAGGACGCCCGCGCCAAGGACGAGGCCGGCGACTTCGACGGCGCCCTCGGCCGGATCGTCGGCGCGAAGGAGTCGACGGGCCAGTCCTTCGATCAGGTCGACGCCGCCCTCGAGCGGGCCCTCGCGCACGAACAGGCCGAGTTCACCCGCTCCGCCGGGGACGCCAGGGACGCGCTGACGGCGCTGCCCCTGGGCGCGGCGGCCCTCGGGATACTGGGCGCGGCGGGCGCCGTGCTCGGCATCAACCGCAGACTGTCGGAGTACCGGTGAGAGGGGGCGGGATGCCGAACGGCACGTACCCGCTGGCGCGGCGGACGGCGCGGCGGTTCCGGGGCTGGGGCGGGGTGGCCGGCATGGCCGTGGCCTGCGGGCTCACCGCCTCCCTCACCCTGCTCCCGCTGGCCCACGACGGCTCCGACGCGGCCGCCGTGCCCGGGACGGCGGGCCCCGGACCCGGCGTGGCCACCGGAGTCCAGGTCAAGGCGGACACCTGCGAGAAGCCGGAGGCCTCCCTCACCCCCTCGACGGCGGACGGCCCGTCGATCGCGGCGATCAAGCAGCGCGGGAAGCTCGTCGTCGGCGTCGACCAGTCCAGCTACCGCTGGGGCTACCGGAACCCGGAGACCCGCTCCCTCGAAGGCTTCGACATCGACCTGGCCCGGGCCATCGCCAAGGACATCCTGGGCAGCGAGGACGCCGTCATCTTCCGGGCGATCCCCACGAACCAGCGGATCGCCGCCCTCGACAGCGGCAAGGTCGACCTCGTCGTGCGCACCATGACGATCAACTGCAAGCGCATCCAGCAGGTCGCCTTCTCCACCGCCTACTTCCAGGCCGGGCAGCAGGTCCTGGCGCCGAAGCTCGCCCAGGACATCACCGGCTACGACGCCTCGCTGAACGGCAAGCGGGTCTGCACCGCCGAGGGTTCCACGGCCTACGAGGCGCTGGAGGAGAAGTCCTTCGGCGCGGTGTTCAAGGACGAGGGCGACGGCACCAAGGACGACAAGGACCTGCTGACCGTCCCCAACCAGCTGGACTGCCTGGCCAGGCTCCAGCTGGGCCAGGTCGACGCGGTCGTCACGGACAACGCCCTGGCGGCCGGTCAGGCCGCCCAGGACCCGGCGGTCGAGCTCAAGGGCCGCCCGTTCACCACCGAGTTCTACGGGGTGGCCGCCAAGCTCGGCAACGACGACCTGGTCCGCCGGGTCAACCAGGTACTCGTGGGCTACCGGCAGGGCCCCTGGCAGCAGGCGTACCGGACCTGGCTGGAGAAGGACCTGCCCGGGATCACCGGGCCGCCCGCCCCGCTGTACAGATAGCACCGCGCACCAGCCGTACGAGCAGCCCCGTACACGGAGAGGAAGAGGTGATCGATGGGCGTCACGGGACCCCCCGGGCCGGTGATGGACCGGGACGAGGTGGACCGTGCGCTGGCGCGCCTCGGCGCCGAGCACAAGGCGATCGAGGACTCGCTGCTCGCGCTCCAGGACCACGCGGGCCGCAGGCTGCTCGAAGGGGCCGGACTCACCGGCACGACCCGGGACCGCTGGGCGGCCGCCGAGCGGACCATCACCCTGCTCTGGACCTGCTTCGAGGTGTACACCGACGCGCTGCGGGAGGCCCGTGAGGTGCGCGCCCGGCGCCGCTGGCCCGGCCGTGAGGAGCTCGTGGAGCTGACGGACCGGCTGCGCGGCGAGAGCGTGCACGTGGCGGGCGGGGCGGGCGAACAGGGGCTGCTCGCCGAGCGGTTCACCCTGGAGGGCCTGGTCCGCCGGATGAACGAGCTGTACGCGTCCTCCCTCGATCTCGTGGTCGCCGCCGACGCCGTCTGGTCGGCGCTGCCCGCCCGGATAGATCTGCTCGCCGCCGAACTGGGCCGGACGCGCTCCCTCGCGCACTCGGTGGGGGTGCGGCCGGGGGAGCACCCGGCCGGGGACGAGCTGGAGGACATCACCGCCGAGCTGACCGCGCTGCGTTCCCAGGTGGTGACCGATCCGCTGGCCTTCTGGCGTCCGGCGGCGGGGAGTTCGGCGCCCGGCGGGGGCCGTCCCGACACCGAGCGGTACGACCGGGCGGCGCTGGCCCTGGAGGACATCCGGCGGGAGATCGAGGCGGTGCTCGCGGTCCGGCAGGACTCCGAGGAGCGGCTGCTGCGGCTGCGGGACGTGCTCTCGCGGGCGGACCGCACACTGGCGGAGGCGCGAGCCGCGCGCGGCGAGGTCCTCGCGAAGATCGCCGCCTCCGAGGTGCCGGCCGTCAGCGGGCCGCCGATCGTGCTCCAGGAGCGGCTCGCGGCGGCCGCCGAGTACCGCAGGCACGCCCAGTGGCACCGGCTCTCGCCGCTCCTGGAGTCCCTGGAGCGGGAGGCGGAGGACGAGTTGATGCGGGCCCGGGAGTCGCTGACGGCGGTCACGGCCCCGCTCGCGGTCCGCGCCGAGCTGCGCGGCCGGCTCGACGCGTACAAGGCGAAGGTGGCGCGGCTGGGCGCGGCGGAGGACCCGCTGCTCGTGGAGCGGTACGACGCGGCCCGGCGGATGCTGTGGAGCGCGCCCTGCGACCTGCGGGTCGCGGAGCAGGCCGTGCTGCGCTACCAGCAGGCGGCGGCGGACGTACTGTCCGGCCCGAGAGACGCGGGAGGACGACAGTGGTGAGCGGGGAGACGGGTGTGGTGAGCTGTCAGCGTCCTTCGTGCGAGGGTTCGTACGAGGACATGGGAGGCGGCGAGCTGTACTGCGACACCTGCGGGCTGGCCCCGGTGGTCGCGCCCGGAGGTCTCATCGGCGGGGCGCCGACGGGGGTGGCGGTCCCGGGCCGGGGCACGGGTACGGGTACGGGCAGGGGCAGCGGTGTCGGCGGGCCCGACTCCGGTTCCGCGCGGAGCGGTTCGCGGGCGTCGTCGCGGGCGTCGTCGCGTTCCTCGACCTCGCGCCGTTCGGTCTCGGGGCGGCTCTCCCGCTCGCTCTCCGGGGCGTCCACGTCCCGCTCGGTGTCGGTGCGCAGCTCGGGTTCGTCGTCCGGCCAGTCCGCCAGGAACCGGCTGGGCGCCGGTCTGGTCACGATCCCCGAGGTGCCGCGTCCGGACCCTCGGGCGGCGGTCATGGAGAACCCCGAGGTGCCCGAGCGGAAGCGTTTCTGCTCGCGCTCCGACTGCGGTGCCCCGGTGGGCCGTTCGCGCGGTGAGCGGCCGGGCCGCACCGAGGGCTTCTGCACCAAGTGCGGGCACCCGTACTCCTTCGTGCCGAAGCTGCGCGGCGGGGACATCGTCCACGGCCAGTACGAGGTCGCGGGCTGCCTCGCGCACGGCGGCCTCGGCTGGATCTACCTCGCCGTCGACCGGGCCGTCTCCGACCGGTGGGTGGTCCTCAAGGGCCTGCTCGACACCGGGGACCAGGACGCCATGGCCGCGGCGATCTCGGAGCGCCGCTTCCTCGCCGAGATCGAGCACTCCAACATCGTCCGCATCTACAACTTCGTCGAGCACCTCGACCAGCGCACCGGCTCCCTCGACGGGTACATCGTCATGGAGTACGTCGGCGGCAAGTCGCTCAAGGAGATCGCCAACGACCGGCGCACCCCGGACGGCCGGCGCGACCCGCTGCCGGTCGAGCAGGCCTGCGCGTACGGGATCGAGGCCCTGGAGGCGCTCGGACACCTGCACAGCAGGAACCTGCTGTACTGCGACTTCAAGGTCGACAACGCCATCCAGAGCGAGGACCAGCTCAAGCTCATCGACATGGGCGCGGTCCGGCGGATGGACGACGAGGAGTCCGCGATCTACGGCACGGTCGGCTACCAGGCGCCCGAGGTGGCCGAGGTGGGGCCTTCGGTGGCGAGCGACCTGTACACGGTGGCGCGCACGCTCGCGGTGATGACCTTCGACTTCCAGGGCTACACGAACGTCTTCGTGGACTCGCTGCCCGACCCGGACAACATCGAGGTCTTCCGGACGTACGAGTCGTTCTACCGCTTCCTGGTCCGTGCCACGGACCCGGACCCGGCGCGCCGGTTCGCCTCCGCGCAGGAGATGGCCGAGCAGCTGACGGGTGTGCTGCGGGAGGTCGTGGCGCTGCAGTCGGGGCGGCCGCGGCCGGCGCTCTCGACGCTGTTCGGCACCGAGGTGCGGGTCACGGACACCACGCTGTTCGCCGAACTGACGGAGGACGTGTCGCTCCTCGGCGCCCGACGCCGGGGCCGCAAGCAGACCGCACCACCGGCCGGACCACCGGCCGTCCCGCCCGCCGTCCCGGCCACCGGACAGCCCGCCGTCCCGCCCGCCGGGCAGCCCGCCGTCCCGGCCGCCGGACAGCCCGCCGGGCTCGCGGAGTCGCTCGCGCCGCTGGACGCGCCCGCCACCGCGCTCGCGCTGCCCGTGCCGCGCGTCGACCCGGGCGACCCCAACGCCGGATTCCTCGCCGGTCTCGCCGCCGCCGCGCCCGGCGAACTGCTCGCCGCGCTCCAGGCCGCCCCCGCACCCTCCGCCGAGCTGCTGCTGCGCACCCTCCGGGCCCAGCTGGAGCTGGGCGACCTGCCGGCCGCCGCCCACACCCTGGCCGGCCTCGAGCAGCGGGACCCGGACGACTGGCGGGTCGTCTGGTACCGGGGCGTCACCTCCCTGGTGACCGGGGACCACGAGCACGCGGCGCTCGCCTTCGACGCCGTCTACGACGCCTTCCCCGGCGAGCCGTCGCCGAAGCTGGCCCTCGGGATCTGCGCCGAGGTGCTCGGCCAGCTGGACAACGCCGCCGAGTACTACCGCCTGGTGTGGGCCACCGACCCGAGCTTCGTCAGCGCGGCCTTCGGGCTCGCCCGGGTGCGGCTCGCGGCGGGCGACCGCGCCGGAGCCGTACGTACCCTCGAGTCCGTGCCGGAGGCCTCGATCCACTACACGGCGGCCCGGGTGGCGACCGTACGGGCGCGGCTGCGGCGGCGTCCCGCGTGGGAGCCGCTCGGCGCCGATCTGACGGCGGCCGCGGCGCAGGTCTCGGCGCTCCAGGGCTTCGGTCTGGACGCGGTGCGCCGGGAGCGGTTGTCGACCGAGGTCCTCGGGACGGCCCTCGACTGGGTACTCTCCGGGAGTCCCGGTGCGGAACCGGGCGGCGGAACGCTGCTGCTCGGAAGTGAACTGGACGAGCGCGGACTGCGCTTCGGCCTCGAACGCTCGTACCGGGTGCTGGCCCGGCTCGCCCAGCAGGGCGAGGAGAGGATCGAACTGGTGGAGCGGGCCAACCGCTTCCGCCCCCGGACGTGGGTGTGAGGATGTCCCAGAAGCCGAAGCCGTCACACGGACTCACCGCCTGCCCGGACTGCGCGGAGCCCCTGGAGCCGGGTGACCTGTTCTGCGGGGCCTGCGGCCACGACCTGACGGCCGTGGCGGTCGCCGGGGTCGAGCCGGACCGCCCGACCGTGGCCATCGGGACCCCCGTGACCTGGCCGGCCGCCCCGCCCCGTGACCCCGGTTCGCTGTCGACCGCGACCCAGCACCCGGGCGACCTGCCCGGTACCGACTCCGGTGGCCGTGACCTGCCCACGCTGGCGGTGCGCACGGACGGCCCGGTTCCGGCCGGCGCCGACCCCGCCGGGGAGACCACGGCGGGCAGCGGGGACTTCGAGCTCGCCGCGCCGGACCCGCGCGCGGCGGTACGGGCGGCCCCGCACCCCGCGCCGGACGCGAGCCACCCGCGGAACCCGAGCCCGACCCCGCCCCCGCAGCCGAACCACGCGCCGGCGCCGGCCGCACCCGCGGCACCGGCCGTGCCGCCCGCCACACCGTCGGTCCCGGCCGCGCCGCCCATGCCGCCGGCCGCTCCGGCCGTGCCGCCCGCCGCCCCACCGGTCACCGCCGCTCCGGCCGTGCCGCCGGTCCCCGCCGCTCCGGAGGCCGCCGGTGCCGGCCTGTGCGTGGCCTGCCGGGCGGGCCGGGTCGACACCGACGGGTACTGCGAGAACTGCGGGCACGCCCAGCCCCGCGAGCGCGACCACATGGAGCGCGAACTCGACAGCGTCGCCGCGGTCACCGACCGCGGGCTGCGCCATCACCGTAACGAGGACGCGTTCGCCGTCTCGGCGACCACGCTCCCCGACGGCTCCCCCGCCACCGTCGCGATCGTCTGCGACGGCGTGTCCTCGGCGACCCGGCCCGACGAGGCCTCCGCCGCCGCCGCGGAGGCGGCCGGCGCCTCGCTGCTCGCCGCGCTGCCCCGGGGCACCCACCCGCAGCAGGCCATGCACGAGGCGATCGTCGCCGCCGCCGAGGCCGTCAACTCCCTCGCGGACGAGCCGGGTCAGGACGGCGCGGAGCACGATCCGCACCGCCACCGCAACGCCCCGGCCTGCACCATCGTGGGTTCCGTCGTCGCCGACGGACTGCTCGTGGTGGGCTGGGTCGGCGACAGCCGCGCCTACTGGGTGCCGGACGACCGGGCCACCCCGGCCGCCCGGCTCACCGAGGACGACTCGTGGGCCGCGCAGATGGTCGCGGCGGGCCTGATGAACGAGGCCGAGGCGTACGCGGACGAGCGGGCCCACGCGATCACCGGCTGGCTGGGCGCCGACGCGTACGAACTCGACCCGCACACGGTCGCGTTCAAGCCGGACCGGTCCGGCGTCGTCGTGGTCTGCACGGACGGCCTCTGGAACTACGCCGAGGGCGCCGAGGAGATGGCCAGGGTCACTCCGCCCGACGCGGCCGACCGCCCGCTGCACAGCGCCCAGGTCCTCGTGGGCCACGCCCTGGACGGCGGAGGCCACGACAACATCACGGTCGCGCTCGTGCCGTTCACCGTCGCACCCCAAGGGGCAGGATCCGCCTGAGCGGTCGCCGATCCCCGTCCCCTTCACCGCCGTTGTCCGAGGAGCCGTAACAGATGGCGAACTTCTCCAAGTCGACCGTGCCGCAGTTCTCGGTGGACGTCTACCAGAACGAGTTCCTGCCCGAGGGAGGCCGGGACGTCAGCGCCATCGTCACGGTCACCTCGACCGGGGGCGGCACCAGCGGCCGGCAGCTGTCCGCACCGGCGGACGGCGGGGCCGGCGTCGTGATCATGGTCGACTGCTCCGGCTCCATGGACTACCCCGCCACCAAGATGCGCGGCGCCCGGGAGGCGACCGCCGCCGCCGTCGACACCCTGCGGGACGGCACCGCCTTCGCCGTCGTCGCAGGGACGCACCTGGCGAAGGAGGTCTACCCCGGGAACGGCGGCCTCGCGATCGCGGACGCCAGGACCCGGGCCGAGGCCAAGGAGTCGCTGCGCCGGCTGAGCGCGGGCGGCGGCACCGCCATCGGCACCTGGCTGCGGCTCGCGGACCGGCTGCTGTCCTCCGCCGCCCTCACCATCCGGCACGGCATCCTGCTCACCGACGGCCGCAACGAGCACGAGTCGCCCGAGGAGCTGCGCGCCGCGCTCGACGCCTGCGCGGGCCGCTTCACCTGTGACGCCCGCGGGGTGGGCACCGACTGGGAGGTCAAGGAGGTCACCGGGATCGCCTCGGCGCTCCTCGGCACCGCCGACATCGTCGCGGACCCGGCCGCCCTCGCCGCCGACTTCACGGCGATGATGGAGCACGCGATGGGCAAGGGCGTCGCCGACGTCGCCCTGCGCCTGTGGACCCCGGTCGGGGTGGAGATCGCCTTCGTGAAGCAGGTGGCGCCGACGGTCGAGGACCTGACCGGGCGGCGCACGGAGGCGGGACCGCGCGCCGGGGACTACCCGACGGGCTCGTGGGGCGACGAGTCCCGTGACTACCACGTGAGCGTCCGGGTCCCGCAGGCCGCGGTCGGCCAGGAGATGCTCGCCGCCCGGGTCTCGCTGATCGCCCCGGACCCGCTGGGCGGCGATCCGCGGCCGCTGTCCCAAGGACTGGTACGGGCGGTGTGGACGGACGACCTGGCCATGTCGACGTCGATCAATCCGCAGGTCGCGCACTACACGGGCCAGGCCGAGCTGGCGGACGTCATCCAGCAGGGTCTCGATGCCCGCAAATCGGGCGATCACGACGGCGCGACGGCGAAACTGGGCCGCGCGGTGCAGCTCGCGGCGGCCTCCGGCAACGCGGATACGGCGAAACTCCTTTCGAAGGTGGTCGACGTCGTCGACGCGGCGACCGGTACTGTGCGTTTGAAGGCGAAGGTCGCGGAAGCGGACGAGATGACACTCGAGACCCGCTCCACCAAGACCGTTCGCGTCAAGAGGTAGCCCGGCCACCGGGCCGGACGACGAGAGGGGGAAGCACCGACATGCCGACCTGCCCGAACGGACACCAGTCGGTCTCCGACGACTGGTGCGAGGTCTGCGGCCATCGCATGGCCGGGGCGGGTGCGCCGACGGGTGCCGTACCGCCGCCTCCCCCGCCGCCGCCCCCCGCGTACGGATATCCCGGCCCCGACGGCCCCGGCGCCCCGGCCCCCGGTGGCTACGGCGGCCCCGGCGGTCCCGGCGGCCAGGGCGCTCCGCCCGCCGCCCCCGGCGGCTTCGGCCCCGGTGGCGACCCGAACGCGACGGCCCAGGCGGAGCTCTGCCCGCAGTGCCGGACCCCGCGCGAGCACATGGCGCCGTTCTGCGAGGAGTGCCGCTGGAACTTCCTCACGAACACGGCGACCTCCTACACGCCGCTGGCCCCGCAGAACGTCCCGTCGGCGCAGCGCCCGCAGGGCCCGCCGCCCGGTCTGAACCTGCCGCCCGGCTTCCAGTCCACGCCGCCGCCCGCGCAGAACCAGCCGCAGGGCCCCCCGCAGGGACCGCCGCAGGGCCCCCCGCCCGGGCAGCAGCCGGACCCCTTCGGCTACCAGGGTTCGCGGCCCTCGCAGGTGAACCGTCCCGCCGAGCCGCTGGGCAGCGACCCGACGCACCACCAGGCCCCGCCGCAGCGCCCGCAGGGGCAGCAGCCGTCCGGCCCGCCCGGGCAGCAGCCCCCGGCCTTCCTCCAGGCTCCGCCCGCGCCGCCCGGGGCCCCGGCCCAGGCCTCGGCGCCGCCCGCGCCGCCGCAGCCGCGCGCGGACGACGACTGGGTGCTGTCGCCGCCCTCGCAGCACCAGCCGCCGCAGCAGCCCCAGCACCAGGCGCCTCCGCAGCACCAGGGACCCCCGCAGCACCAGGGACCGCCCGCGCCCCAGCAGCAGTTCCAGGGCCCGCCGCAGTCGTTCCAGCAGCCCCAGCAGCCCCAGCAGCCGCTGTCCTGGACCGCGGTCATCGGCCCTGACCGCGAGTACTTCCTGGCGATGATGCAGCGCAGCGGCCCGGAGGCGACGGGCCTGAACCTGCCGGCGTACGCCCCGGACAAGCACCTGCCGCTCCAGGGCAACCAGATCTCCATCGGCCGCCGCCGGCACTCCACCGGCGAGTCCCCCGACATCGACCTGTCGGTGCCGCCGGAGGACCCGGGCGTCTCGCACCAGCACGCCGTGCTCGTGCAGCAGCCGGACGGCTCGTGGGCGGTGGTGGACCAGAACTCCACCAACGGCACCACGATCAACGGCGGTGAGGAACCGATCCAGCCCTACGTCCCCGTCCAGCTCCAGGAGGGCGACCGGGTGCACGTCGGCGCCTGGACGACGATCACCGTCCGCCGGGGCTGAGCCGGACCCGCCGGGGCTGAGCCGGACCCGCCGGGGCCGGTCCACGCCCCTCACGCGTCGGGCAGGGGCCAGGCGTACGGCCCTCCGGGGTCGTCCAGCCAGGCCCACTGCCGGTCGCCGCTGACCGTCACACCGAAGCGCTCCCGCCCCGGCCGCCCCTCGCGCAGCCAGAGCGAGAGCGCTTCGCTCCTGTCCAGGGCCGGATCGACGAGGCCCTGGAAGAAGCGGAAGCGTTCGTCCCCCGCGGGGCCGTGGCGCGGGGCGCGGGCGGCGGCGCCCCGGAGCGCCACGAAGTACGCCGAGGTCGCGAGGAACCGTCCCTCGGCGCGGCCGCCGTCCTCGACGCGCAGCAGCAGGAGCCCGGTGGAGAGCGGCGCGAGCACCAGGGCGCCGGGGGCGCACTGGGCGAGCCAGGCGTACGGCACCGAGGGCACCGCGCAGGTCGCCACGATCCGGTCGTAGGGCGCGCGCTCGGGGCAGCCCCGGGCGCCGTCGACGGCCACGACGGCCGGCCGGTACCCGGCGGCGGCCAGATGGGTCCTGGCGGACTCGGCGATCTCCTCGTCCAGGTCGACGGTGGTGACGTGCTCCTCGCCGAGGCGGTGGCAGAGCAGCGCCGCGTGGTAGCCGGTCCCGGCGCCGATCTCCAGGACGTCGTCCCCGTCGCGGACGTCCAGGGCGCGGAGCATCAGCGCCATGAGGGAGGGCTGGCTGGCGGAGGAGACCAGTTCCCCGTCCCGTACCCGGGTGGCGATCGCCGTGTCCTCGTACGCCCCGCGCAGCCAGCGGGCCCGGCGGGCGGGATCGGGGTCGCCGGACCAGAGCCGCTCGTAGCCACTGGTGCCGGGGACGTAGTAATAGGGCACGAAGAGATGGCGCGGGACCTCGGCGAAGGCCGCCCGCCAGGCGGGATCGGTCAGCTCGCCCGCCGCCTCGACCTCCCGCACGAGCGCCCGTCGCGCCCGCGCGCCGGCCTCGGCGAACTCGTCCCGCCGCTCACCCATGACTCCACTCTCGCGCCGCCCGGGGGCCCCGGCGAGCGGTCCTGGACCTCACGTCCTAGGGCCGGCCATCTGAGACGATGGAACGGTGAACGAGATTCCCGGGGAAACAGTGCAGGAGCAGACCTTCTACGAGCAGGTCGGCGGCGAGGAGACGTTCCGCCGTCTGGTCCGCCGCTTCTACGAGGGCGTCGCGGCGGACCCGCTGCTGCGTCCGATGTACCCCGAGGAGGACCTCGGCCCGGCGGAGGAGCGTCTCGCGCTCTTCCTGATGCAGTACTGGGGCGGTCCCCGCACCTACAGCGACCACCGCGGCCACCCCCGGCTGAGGATGCGGCACGCGCCGTTCACCGTGGACCAGGCCGCCCACGACGCCTGGCTCCGTCACATGCGGGCGGCCCTGGACGACCTCGGCCTGGCCCCCGAGCACGAGCGCGAGCTGTGGCGCTACCTGACCTACGCGGCGGCCTCGATGGTGAACTCGGCCGGCTGACGCCCCCTCACCCCCGTACCCGCCCCCCGTGCCCGGATCGGGGCACGGAGGGACACATTCCGGAGTCCGAACCCCGAATAACGGTCACGATCGCATCAAGGTCGGCCCGCAAGCGGTTTCCAGCGGCACATGCACTCTGAAAGCATCCGAGAGAAGTTTCGGGAGCGTTCGGCAGATGTTCGACGTGCGCACCGCGATCAGGGTGGCCAGGGGGACGGGTGACGGGGTTCGTATTTCTGCGCGTCAGGGCGCACCGGCTGCTGCTCGCCGCGGCGCTGCTCGCCGTGCTCCTGACCACCTCGGTGCTCGCCACCCTCGCCTCGTTCTCCGGGGCGATCGGGGACGCGGCGCTCCAGGCCGGCCTGCGCGGCCGGTCCGCGGCCGCCTCCTCGCTCCTGGTGAGCGGGCAGGTGCCCGCCGCCAAGCGGGCCGACGCCGAGGAGGCCGTCCAGGAGGGGATGCGGAAGTCCTTCGACGGACTGCCGGTCACCGTACGACGGCTGGAACGCTCCGGCCCGTACGCGCTGCCCCGGAGCCTCAAGGCCGCCGCCGCGCGCGGCGGTGACCCCGACCTGACCCACTTCGCCGCGCTCGACCGCTCGCGGCTCTCCCTCGTCCGCGGCGCCTGGCCCTCCGCCGCCCGGACCCCCGGCCTGATCGAGACCGCGCTGCCCGAGGAGGCCGCGCGCCGGCTGCGGGTCGGCCCCGGCACCGTACTCGACCTGACCGACCGGCTCGACAACCGCACGGTGAAGGCCCGGATCACCGGCGTCTACCGGCCCGTCGACACCGCCGACCCGTACTGGCAGCTGGACCCGGCGGGCGGCCGCGGCGTCCGGACGGTCGCCTTCACCACCTACGGTCCGCTGCTCGCCGACCCCGCCGTCCTCACCTCCGGGGCCCTGACCTCCGGCGAGACGTCCTGGCTCGGCACCGCCGACTTCACCGGCTTCACCACCGACCGCATCGACGCCGTGCGCGCCGCGGCGACGGAGGGCCCCAAGGCGCTGGCCGCCGACACCACCCGCTTCGGTACGACCATCTCGGCCGCCACGGCCCTGCCGACCGTCCTCGAACAGACCCAGCGGGCCCTGCTCGTCTCCCGCTCCACCCTGCTGATCGTCGCCGTACAGCTGGTGCTGCTCGCCGCGTACGCGCTGCTGCTCGTCGCCCGGTTGCTCAGCACCGAACGCTCCGGCGAGACCGCGCTGCTGCGGGCCCGCGGCGGTTCGCGGCGCCGGATCGCCGGTCTCGCCGCCGTCGAGGCGCTGCTGCTCGCGCTGCCCGCCGCGCTCGCCGCCCCGCTCCTGACCGGACCGCTCACCCGGCTCTTCGCCGCCCGCACCGAACTCTCCTCCCTCGGCGTACGGCTCGACGCCACCCCGTCGCTCCAGGTGTGGCTGGTCGCCGCCGCCGTCGCCCTGTGCTGCGCCGGGGCCGTCGTCGCACCCGCGCTCGCCGCCGGGGACGGCTCGGCCGTCTCGCTGCGCAAGGCCCGCTCGGCCGCCCTGCCCGGGCCCGTGCGGGCCGGGGCGGACCTCGGTCTGCTGGCCGTCGCCGCCGTCGCGTACTGGCAGTTGCAGCGACCGGCAGCAGCGGGCGGCGCCCTCGGCGCGGACGAGCCCGGCGGCGGCTCCGTCGACCCGGTGCTCGTCGCCGCGCCCGCCCTCGCGCTGCTCGCCGGCACCGTCCTGACGCTGCGTCTGCTGCCGCCCGCCGCCAAGCTGGCCGAGCGGCGCGCGGCGAGCGGCCGCGGTCTCTCCGCCGCGCTGGCCGGCTGGCAGTTCAGCCGCCGGCCGCTGCGCGGCGCGGGCCCCGTCCTGCTGCTCGTCCTGGCCGTGGCCATGGGCATGCTGGCCGTCGGCCAGAGCAACTCCTGGGACCGCTCACAGCGCGACCAGGCGGACTTCCGGGTCGGTGCGGACCTGCGGGTGCTGAGCGCGGGACCCGGCGAGCCCACCCAGACCGAACAGTTCGGCGCCGTCCCCGGGGTCCGCGCGGTCGCCCCGGTGCACCGCACCTCCATGGACACCGCCGGGAAGAACACCACCGTCCTGGCCGTGGACACCCGCAACGCCGCCGGACTGCGGCTCCGCTCCGACCTCGCCGACGTCCCCGTCCGCTCCCTGCTCGCGCCGCTCGCCCCCAAGGCCGTCACGCGCCCCGGCCTCCCGCTGCCGGCCGGCACCCGCACCCTCGCCGCCGACTTCCGGCTCGCCGAGCCGAAGGGCGACGCCCGGGTCACCGCCGTCCTCCAGGACCCGAACGGCGTCCCGTACCGGCAGGCCCTCGGGAAGGTCCCCGCCGACGGGCGGACGCACCGGCTGAGCCTGGACCTCGGCTCACTGGCCGCCGCACCCGGCACCGAGGGGAACCGCGGCTCCGCCGGGCTCCTCACCCTCACCGGCCTCGAGCTCACCGGCTCCGTCGACGGCGGCGGCGGCGGCCAGACCCTCCACGTCGAGCGCCTCACCACCGTCCGGGCGGACGGCGGCGAGCAGACCCACGCCCCCGGCAAGGTCCTCGCGTCCTGGGCCGGATCGTTCCAGCAGACCGCACACGGCGAACCGCGGGAGCCCGTGCCCACGTCCGGCGTGCCCGGCGCCCCCGGGGCGGGCGGCCGCCCCGCGCCGTACGCCCTCGCGTTCGCCCTGACCGGCGCCCCCGCGGACGACCCGTTCGCGGTCACCGAGGAGTTCACCCTCCGGATGACCGCCCCCGGACCGCCGCTCCCCACCCGCGTCCCGGCGGTCGTCACCGAGAGCTTCCTGCACGCGGCGGGCGCGAAGCCCGGCGACCGGGTCGAGGTCTCCGTCGGCGGCCGCCGCGTCAACGCCGTCGTCGACCGCGTCGTCGACGAACTGCCCGGCACCGGACCCGGCGCCCAGGCGCCCTCCCCGACCGGCGGCGCCGCCACCCCCGACGACGGCGGCACGATCCTCCTCGACCTGGCCACCGTCAACCAGTACCTCGCCACCGACGAGGCCTCGACCGTCCCGCCCACCGAGTGGTGGCTGACCGTCGCCCCCGGCCGGTCCGACGAGGTCGCCGCCGCCCTGCGGGCCCGCCCCAACGCCGACCCCGCCCAGGTCCTCGTACGCGACGAGGTCGCCGCCGAGCTCCTCGGCGACCCGCTCGGCGCCGGCCCCAACGCCGCCCTCATGGCGGTCGCCGCCGCGGCCGCCGCACTCGCCGCCGTCGGATTCGCCGTCGGCTCGGCCGGCGCGATGCGGGAACGCTCCGCCGAGTTCGGGGTGCTGCGGGCGCTCGGCGCGCCGCGCCGCCGGCTCGCCCGGCTGATCGCCGCCGAACAGGGACTGCTCATCGCCATCGGCCTGCTCGTCGGCATCGGACTCGGCACGGTCCTGGCCCGCGCCGTCGTCCCGCTCGTCGTCCTGACCGGCCAGGCCACCCGGCCCGTCCCCCCGGTCCTGGTCGAACTCCCCCTCGGCCAGGTGGCCCTGCTGCTCGCCGGCGTCGCCGCGCTGCCGCTCGCCATGGTCGCCGCGATCGCCCTGCGCCGCACCGATCCGGCCGTGACCCTGCGCCACCAGGGGGACAACTGATGCCCGGCACACCCGCCGTACGCAGGAAGGCACCCGACATGCCCCGGTCCCGGTCCGACAAGCCCGCCCGCGCCGTGGCGCCCTGGGTGCGGACCCGGCTGCGGACCGCGCCCCGGGCCGCGGCCTTCCTCGCGCTGCTCACCCTCGTCACCGCCTACCTCGCCGCCGCGCTGCCGCGTGCCGTGGACGCGTACGAGACGGAGGGCCTGCGGCACGACATCCGGACCGCCGCGCCCCGCGACAGCGTCCTCGAACTGACCGCCGAACCGCCCGGCCTCGAACTCCCCCCCGCCACGCGGGAGGCGGGCCTCGCCCCGGCCGTCCTGCGCAAACAGCGCGACGAGGCCCGCGCCCTGCTGCCCGACCCGCTGCGGACCGACGCCCGGCAGAGCGTCCACGGCGTCCGTACGGTCAAGCGGGTCGAGGGCACCGACCCGTGGCTGCCGCGGCCGGACGGAATCGACCCCCAGTTCGTGCTCTCCGCCCCGTCCGACCTGCCCGCCCACTCCACCCTGACCAAGGGCCGGGCCGCCGCCGGCACGGCCGGGCGGCCGGAGGCCGTGGTGACCGCGCAGACCGCCGAGAAGCTGCGTCTCAAGCCCGGCTCCGTCGTCCACGTGCCCGGCAGGGTCAGGGCGGAGCCGATCGCCGTCACGGTCACCGGGATCGTGGAACCACGCGGCCCCGAAGGCGCCTACTGGGCCGTGGAACCGCTGCTCCGCACCCCCGCGCTCGCCGCCCTCGTCTCCCAGGAGGTCAAGTACTACTGGCAAGCGGCCCTCCTCCTCTCCCCCACCTCGGCCCCCGCCACGCTCTCCACCACAGGTGAACCGGAGGTCTTCTTCCGGTACATGCCCACCACCGGGCACCTCACCGGCCGCGACGCCGAACAGCTCTCCGCCGCCCTCTCCTCCGCGTCCGGCGGACCCGACCTGGTCAAGCTGCGCGAAGTCGTGGGCCCGACCGGCGCGCTGAACACCGGCCTGGACGGAATCGTCGACTCGTACCGTTCGATGCGCGACGCGATCACCCCGGTCGTCGCCGTCGCCGTCTTCGGGATCGGCGCCGTCGCCGCCGTCGTCCTCGCCATGACCGGCGGCCTGTTCGTCGCCCGCCGGGACGGCGAACTCTCCCTGATCCGCTCCCGCGGCGCCTCGCTCACCGGCATCGGGCTCCGGCTGCTCGGCGAGACGACGGCCGTGGTCCTCCCGGCCGCCGCGGCCGCCCTGGCCCTGGCCGTGCTGACGGTACGGGGACCCGGCGACGGAGAAACGGCACCGGACGCCGTGGCGGGCGCCGCCGCGTCGAGCGGCATCCCGCTGCTCCCCTCGGTGCTCGCCGCCGCCCTCGTCGCCCTGCTCGCCGCCCTCGTCCTGCCCCTGCGGGCCGTCGTCCTGCACCGGCGCCCCCGGCTGCACGGCGGCCGCGACGACCTGCTCACCGCCCGCCCCTCCCGGCGGCGCACCGTCCTCGAACTCACCCTGATCGTCCTCGCCGTGGGCGCCGTCGCCTCCCTGCGGCTGCGCGGCACCGACGACGCCGGGGACCACCTGGTGAGCGCCGCCCCGGTGCTCGTCGGCCTGATCGCCGCCACGCTCCTCGTACGGATCTATCCGCTGCCGCTGCGATGGGCCGCCCGCCCGGCCCGCCGGCTGCGCGGCGCCGTCGGCCCGCTGGCCCTGGCCCGCGCCGGACGCTCGTCCTCGGCCGGCACCCTGCCGCTGCTCGCGCTCGTCCTCGCGCTGACCACGGCCGCCTTCGGCGGATCCGTCCTGGCCGGCGTCGCCGACGCCCGCGACCGGGCCGCGCTCCTGTCGACCGGCGCGGACGCCCGGATCGACGGCTCCGTCGAATGGACCCCGCTGCCCGCCGGCCTCGCCGAGGCGGTACGCGGCACGCCGGGCGTCCGGGACGTGACGCCGCTGCAGATCGAGTACGGCGTGTCGCTGCCGTCCCACCAGGGCACCTCCGCCCAGCCGATGAGCTCCCCGCTGGTGGGCGTCGAACCCGACTCGTACACCCGGCTCGCGGCACGCACCGGCTTCGGGCCCTTCCCCGCCGCACTGCTCGCCTCGACCGGCAAGGGCGGCAAGGAGGCCGCCGCCGACACCGAGCGGGTGCTGCCCGCCGTCGCCTCGCCGTCGGTCGCCGCGCGGCTCGGCAGCGCACCGCAGGAGGTCGTGACCGCGGCCGGAGTCTTCCGGGTGAAGGTCGTCGCCGTCCGGCCGACCACCCCGGCCCTCTCCGGCGCCGACTTCCTCCTCGTCAACGCCGCCGACCTCACCCACCGCGCGTCCACCGCGATGCTGGTCACAGGACCCACCGACGGCGCCGCGCTGCGGGCCACCGTCAAGGCGAAGTCCGACGCCCTCCTGGTCTCCCTGCGCACCGAGGAACGCGCCACCTACGTGGACTCGCCGCTCCAGTCGGGCGCCGAGCGGATGTACCTCGGGGCGATCGGCGCGGGCGCCGGGTTCGCCGTGGTGGCCGTGCTCCTCTCCCTGATGCAGAACGCGCCGGAGCGCACCACGCTCCTCGCCCGGCTGCGGACGATGGGCCTGACCCGGAAGCAGGGACGGCGGCTGCTCGGCCTCGAAGCACTGCCGCAGGCGGTCCTCGCCGCGCTCGGCGGCACCCTGGTCGGCTGGGCGACGGTGCCGCTGCTCGCCCCCGGCATCGACCTGTTCCGGCTCGCGCTGGCGACGGCCCCGGGCCTCGCCCCGCTGGACAGCGCGCCACTGCGGGCCGACCCGTGGTCGCTGCTCGTCCCCGCCGTCGCGGTCGTCCTCATCACGGGGGCGGCGGCGGCCGGACAGGCCTGGTGGGCGGGGCGCAGGGGCTCGATCAAGGAACTCAGGGCAGGAGACGCACGATGACGAAGACCGACACGTCGAGCCGGGCCGCCGCGGCGGGGCCCGCCGCAGGCCCCACCACCCTGGAGGAGCTGGAGCGGCGCGTGACCGCGCACCGCGACCGGCCCTCGTACGGCCATGACGCGCTCATCGCCTGCGACCGGCTCGTCCGGATCTTCACCACCGACGGGGTGGAGGTGCAGGCCCTCCAGGGGCTCGACCTCCTCGTCAAGGAAGGCGAGTTGATGGCCCTGGTCGGCGCGTCCGGCTCGGGCAAGTCGACGCTGATGAACATCCTCGCGGGCCTGGACGTGCCGACCGCCGGCGCGGCCCGCGTCGCGGGCTGCGACCTGCTCGCCATGGACGGCAAGGCCCGGCTCCGCTACCGCCGCGAGGTCGTCGGCTTCGTCTGGCAGCAGACCGCCCGCAACCTCCTCCCCTACCTGACGGCCGCCCAGAACGTGGCCCTGCCCATGCAGTTGAAAGGCCGCGCCAAGCAGAAGACCGAGCGGGCCGAGGAACTCCTCGCGATGCTCGGCATCGCGGAGATCCGCGACCGGCGGCCCCACCAGCTCTCCGGCGGCCAGCAGCAGCGGGTGGCCATCGCCGTCGCCCTCGCCAACAACCCCGCCGTGCTCCTCGCCGACGAGCCGACCGGCGAGCTGGACTCCGCCACCGGCGAGCAGGTCTTCGCGGCCTTCCGCCGCGCCAACGAGGAACTCGGCACGACGATCGTGATCGTCACCCACGACCAGGCCGTCGCCACCGAGGTCCGCCGCACGGTCGCCATCCGCGACGGCCGCACCTCCTCCGAGGTGCTGCGCCGCACCGAGGTCGACGACCAGGGCAAGGAGTCCCTGGTGGCCCGCGAGTACGCGATGCTCGACCGCGCCGGCCGGCTCCAGCTCCCCGCCGAGTACACCGAGGCGCTGGGCATGGAACACCGGGTGGCCCTGGAGCTCGAACAGGACCACATCGGGGTGTGGCCGGACGACGCCGAGCGCTGAGCAACCGAACACCGCGCGCCGGACGTCCCCACGGCCAGGGGGTGATGTCCATGTCGGCCACGGATACGGGGAGTTCGACGCGTACGGGAAAGTGGACGGCCACGATCCTGCCCGCCGCCTGCACGGTGGCGGTCTACGCCTGGGCGGTCTGGTGCTTCGGGTCCCCGGCCGCGCCGTCCACCCCGGTCGCGGTCGCCGTCGGCGCGGCGGCGATCCTCGTCGCGGCAGTGGCGTACTACCTGCTCGTCGACGGCGTCGTGGGCTTCTGGGGCGCGCTCGCGCTCACCGGCGGGCTGCTGCTCGCGGTGGCCTCCGCCGACCAGTCGGCCGGCCGAAGCGCGGTCGCCGACTGCGTGGTCGTACGGGTCTGGGCCGAGACCCGGGAGTCGTTCGGCGAGGGCGGCGCCGAGAAGACCCTGCACCACCACACCCTGCGCTGCCCCGGCGGATACCCGGCCACCCTCGCGGAGGACCGCCGGGTCGCCCCGGACGGCGGGACCGTACGGGTGGCCTACGACCCACGCCGCCGGGTGGGCCCGGCGGTGGAGGGCTCCACGTCCCCCTGGCGCCCGGCGCTCCTGGCGGCACCGCTGCTCGCGGCGGCGACGGCCGGGGCGTGGCGCTTCAGCAGAGCGGACCGCCAGGCGCGCCGGGAACGCCGAGAGCGCGAGGAACGGGAGGCCCGCCACGGCCCGTCGAGCCGCCGCCCGCCGGGCGGGGGCCGCGGGGCGGGCGGTGAGGAGGGGTGGTCGGTGCGGGGGCGTGGGCGGGGGTGGTGGCTCAGGCGCGGGCGGCGACCTAGCGGGGGCCGGCGACCCAGGCGCGGCTGGTGACCCAGGCGCGGGCGGCGACCCAGGCGCGGGCCGATGGTCGCCGGCCGGGGGTCATCCGAGGGTCCCGGGGGTCCCGGGGGTGGCGGAGGTCATCCGCGGATCCCCAGGGTCATCTATCGGCCCCCAGGGTCACCCGTGGGTCCCAGGGGTGACGGTCAGCGTGAGGGGGGCCGTGCGGAGGGCGATGGAGCCGTAGGGCGTACGGAGGCGCAGCCAGGACCCGGAGGCGAACAGGGCGACCGGGGCGTCCGTCGCGACGGGCGGCAGGAAGCCCAGGGACTGGGCGGCGTGCACGGCTCGCAGCGGCAGTCCGGTGGTGCCGAGGGTCCGGGACCAGATCTCGCGCCCGATGCGGTCGCGCTCGCTCCTGGTGCGCCGCTCCTCGGGCAACTCCTCGTCGCGCGAGCGGAATTCGGCGACGGCGGCGGCGACCGCGCCCCGCATCCCGGCGGCGTCAGGCAGCCCGGCGACGGGCCGCCAGCCGGAGCGCGGCGGGAGGACACCGGTCCACGGGGGCCCGGTCACGGAGTCGGGGACGACGGCCTTCCCCGCCGACTCCTCGATGCCTTCGAGGAGTTCACCGGCGGAGACGGTGACGTCGAGCTCGACGTCGTCGACGAGGCGGGCCGTTCGGACGGCCAGCACCTCGAAGGAGGCCGGCCGGCCGAACACGGCCAGCGCCCCGCCGCCCGCCTGGAGGCGGACGGCGGCGGCCCGGTCGTAGTGGACGAGCCGGGTCAGGAAGGCGGCGAGGGCCGCCGCCTCCCGGGCGTCGGCGAAGTGCAGCGGCGCGAGCACGGTCATGCGGCGGACGTCATCCCGTCGTCGACGTACTCCTCCAGGAAGGCGCGCTCCTCGGCGGAGATCCGCCGGGGCCGCTGCTCCTCCAAGTCGAACGGGACGACGACCGTCGAGGCCCGTACGTAGGTCACGTCCGGGTCCTTGATCTCGTACGCGATCGTCAGCGACGCCGCGCCTATCTTCGTCACCCAGGACTCCACGGTCACCGGGGCGTGCCGGTGGACCAGCGGTCGCACGTAGTCGATCTCGTGCCGGGCCACGACGGACCCGCCGGAGAACGAAGGGGAACCGTCCCCCGGCGCCAGCCGGAACATGAAGTCGATCCGCGCCTCTTCCAGGTACCGCAGAAAGACGACGTTGTTGACGTGCCCGAAGGCGTCCATGTCCGACCAGCGCAGGGGACAGCTGTAGATGTGGCGCACGCTCAGCCTCGGGTCAGCTTCTTGTACGTGGCACGGTGCGGACGGGCCGCGTCCGGGCCGAGCCGCTCGACCTTGTTCTTCTCGTACGACTCGAAGTTGCCCTCGAACCAGAACCACTTCGACTCACCCTCGTACGCGAGGATGTGGGTGGCCACCCGGTCCAGGAACCAGCGGTCGTGGGAGACGACCACCGCGGCGCCCGGGAACTCGAGGAGCGCGTTCTCCAGGGAGGACAGGGTCTCGACGTCGAGGTCGTTGGTCGGCTCGTCGAGGAGCAGCAGGTTGCCGCCCTGCTTGAGGGTGAGCGCGAGGTTCAGGCGGTTGCGCTCACCGCCGGAGAGCACGCCGGCCGGCTTCTGCTGGTCCGGGCCCTTGAAGCCGAACGCGGAGACGTACGCGCGGGAGGGCATCTCGACGTGACCGACGTTGATGTAGTCGAGCTCGTCGGAGACGACGGCCCACAGCGTCTTCTTCGGGTCGATGTTGGAGCGGCTCTGGTCGACGTACGAGATCTTGACGGTCTCGCCGACCTTGATGGAGCCGGAGTCCGGGGTCTCCAGACCCTGGATCATCTTGAAGAGCGTGGTCTTGCCGGCGCCGTTCGGGCCGATGACGCCGACGATGCCGTTACGCGGCAGCGTGAAGGAGAGGTCGTCGATGAGGACCTTGTCGCCGAAGGCCTTCGAGAGGTTCTCGACCTCGACGACGATGGAGCCCAGACGCGGGCCCGGCGGGATCTGGATCTCCTCGAAGTCCAGCTTCCGCATCTTGTCGGCCTCGGCCGCCATCTCCTCGTAGCGCGCGAGACGGGCCTTGGACTTGGCCTGACGCCCCTTGGCGTTGGACCGCACCCACTCCAGCTCCTCCTTCAGACGCTTCGCACGCTTGGCGTCCTTCTGGCCCTCGACCTTGAGGCGGGTGGCCTTGGTGTCGAGGTAGGTGGAGTAGTTGCCCTCGTACGGGTGGGCGCGACCGCGGTCGAGCTCCAGGATCCACTCGGCGACGTTGTCGAGGAAGTACCGGTCGTGGGTGACGGCGACGACGGTGCCGGGGTACTTGGCGAGGTGCTGCTCCAGCCACTGCACGGACTCGGCGTCCAGGTGGTTGGTGGGCTCGTCGAGGAGGAGCAGGTCGGGCGCCTCGAGGAGGAGCTTGCAGAGCGCGACGCGGCGCTTCTCACCACCGGAGAGGTTGGTGACGGGCCAGTCGCCGGGCGGGCAGCCCAGGGCGTCCATGGCCTGCTCCAGCTGGGCGTCGAGGTCCCAGGCGTTGGCGTGGTCCAGGTCCTCCTGGAGCTTGCCCATCTCCTCCATGAGCGCGTCCGAGTAGTCGGTCGCCATGAGCTCCGCGACCTCGTTGAAGCGCTTCAGCTTCCCCATGATCTCGGCGGCGCCGTCCTGCACGTTCTCCAGGACGGTCTTCGACTCGTCGAGCGGCGGCTCCTGGAGGAGCATGCCGACGGTGAAGCCGGGCGACAGGAACGCGTCACCGTTGGACGGCTGCTCGAGGCCCGCCATGATCTTCAGAACGGTGGACTTACCGGCACCGTTCGGGCCGACCACACCGATCTTCGCGCCCGGCAGGAAGCTCAGCGTCACGTCATCGAGGATGACCTTGTCGCCGTGCGCCTTGCGCGCCTTGCGCATCGTGTAGATGTACTCAGCCAAGAGAAACCGTCCGGCAAAGAGTGAGTGGGCAGATACACCCCATCTTGCCTGACCGCCACCCCCGGGTGCGAACCAGTAGGCGGGGAGCCCGCTGACCTGCACGTTCCCGGATCACCCTCGTAGCCGACCTGTCACCGTTGGTCGCCAGCGGTCACCCCTGAGCCCCCTCCCACGGCCCAGCGACGGCCGCCCGGCAGCCCGCACGCCGGCAGCACTACTCCGCGTCGCTACGCTCCAGCACCAAGCCGACGGACCCGTCCTCCAGCCCGTTGCTGTCTTCGAGGTGGAGGTGAGCCCCATCGGGGACGCCATCACCGGCCAGCACCAGCAGATGCCCAGCCAGCGTCCGGAGGCCGGCCGCGTTCGCCTCGATGACAACCTCGCCCCCGAGGTCCCGCACCTCGATCCGCGCGTCCGCGTCCCACGTGAAGACCAGCCCGGCACCCTTCGCCACGACTGTGACGTGGGTGCTCTCCGTCGGGGCACTACTGGATTCAGGGTTCATACCGCCCATGATGACGCCGACCGCACACGACTCCGGAGGCCCCGTGTGGATCAGAAGTCTGCTCAGGGCGGAGTCCACGAGGGGGACGCCGAGCCTTGTCCGTCCACGAATTGGTCGCATCTCGCGGTAGGCGTTGCTTGGCCTGACTCGGTGGTGACGTGGAACAGAGGCTGCCCGGCTGATTCCCGCCGGGTACACCGCCCCCTGCGGTCGCCCAGAATCCCTTGGAATCACGTCCACCCCGTCGACCTCACGTTCCGAGGACGCGTTCAGAGAGGTCGCACCCAGCTTCGACCTGATTCAGGGGTGGTGAACGCTCAGCCCCTAATCCCCGCGCGCATCCAACCACCTCCAGGCTTAGACTGAGACTAGTCCCCACTGGAGGTTCGCGGTGGTGCTCTCCCTGATTACAGAGCCAGCACGAGGGTACGATCCCTTCCTTGAGGATAACCCTCCGGCAATCTGGACGTTCGCGGGTCGCCTGTTGGGCCTAGGTATCCAAGTGAATGGTGGAGCTTCCACTCTGGACGATATCGCCGAGGAAGCCGAGATGATGGAATTGCCGCATCTTAAGGTGGACTCCATCAATGAAGTGGCGACAGCCCTACAGGAAAGCGCATATCTGCTTGACTACCTGCACCTTAGGGATAAATCGGCTTCCCCGGCTGATATTGCCGCAAGCTCCCGAAAATTGTGGGACGCCACCAAGGACCAAGATATCCCGGCAGCGCTCGCCTTGCTCAGATCTTGCCTTCGGCACAGAAACCCCGCAGTGCGTACTGCGGCTGCCATTTCCCTGCTGCCACTCACTCAAGAAGAAGAAACACGCTTCCATGTCACCGGAATCGAGACTCAAGCTATTTCGTCTATTCTAGGCTCGGCAGGGGCTAGCAGTGACCCAGGGGTCCGTGAGCTGGGTGTAGCCGCGACGGGGATCACACCTCCACCGTCTATGGCGGGAGCGGCTCCGAAGCAGCTCGGCGTGCCGAGCGTCTCTTTTATCGTTCATGGCACTGCCGCCTACTCGAATGACTGGTGGCGGCGGGGTGGCGAATTTCACCAATACCTCCTGGATGGACCCAAGCCTAATATCTACAATGATCACAGCCCCTGGGACTGGAGTGGATCAATTCGCGACCGTGACCGCAGGACGGCAGCTCGGCGTTTTGCGGAATGGTCAATAAAAGAAAAGGGGGTTAGGAGATATGACGCATTGATTGGCCACAGCTACGGTGGTGCTGTGATTCTTTACGCAACCCAGTATGGGGTTGAGGCGGACGCCGTGATACTACTCAGTACGCCTGCCCGCCAATATGATCCCGAGTGGTCAAATGTTGGTTTCTGCAAATCTCTGCGACTCAAGTGGGATGTTGCACTTCTTGCGGACGCCATCGTGCATGGTCCTTGGGGTCAGAAGGTTAGGCAAAGATTTACAGATTCGCGCATCGAAGAGCTGGAACCGCTCTCAATATTTTACGACCATGCAAGTACTCATGACCCCAAAGTCTGGGAAGCCCATTCAGTCCCTGAATTGATCTGGCCCGAGGTCGCCAAGGTCGAATACGGGAAAGCAACCTAGGAAGGCATGCACGCCGGCGAACAAGGTTTGCAATTCGCCCTCATCCTGATCGGGCCGATCATGGGGACTCTGGGACCTCGCCCAACGTGATCCGCATGTCGTCTGGCCTGCCGCTGAGGCTCGGCGTCGATCGCCGAGATTCGCACTCGTTGGTGTCAGCCGCTGATGCCATCGCCGGACGGCAGCCGTGACCAGCTCTGGTCTACCCCTCGCCACCACCCATGGCATGGAGCAAACGTTGCCGTGTCTGGTCCAGGCGACCGAGATAGTCCGGCATGAAGACTTCAGGCAGCGTCGTTTCCAGGGGCCTTGAGATTGCATCGATCGCAGACCAGACCGCGCGGTCGGGCACGAGCTTGCCGGACTCGATCGTGACCTCGTAGAGCCAGTCGGACAGGACGAACGCCTGGCCGCGTGTGAGCTTGATGAGCACCGGCTCTTCGTCCACGCGGTCACGGTACGCGATGTTGACGACGCGCTCCTCAACCACAGCGAGGCCCGCACCGACGCTGAGCGACCACACCGGCTGGCACCACTTCGCGGCAGCAGCTGCTCCCCGCCTGCCCCTCCCCGGAGCTGCGGTCGCCTCACGCTCCCGGCATCCGTGACGGCGGGGGCACGGCGCCCCGCCCTACTCAGGCCCGGCAGTCGGTCGGCCATGCGCAAGAGGCCACTCCTCCCTCGCCGCTGGCCGTCTTTGGGTCGCCCGTCCCGGCCGCAGTCGGCAACGCTCGTGGCTACGCGTGCCATGTGACGATTGCCGTGCTTGAAGGCCTGCTTCTGCCGCCTATCAACCCGAGCTGTCAGGCGTGCGGACGGCGCTCGGGCTGGAGCGGAGCGTAGACAGGAGCACAGGGACGGGCCGCGCGCCGCGCCGTGCGCGGGGGGTGCCTTGATGAAGTAGAAGTACTCTCACCGCTCGGCTGGCTGGGCTCGCTTCGGAACTGATCAAGCAAGGCGAAGAACAGCTCAATGGCTGGCGTGTTGGTGGTCTCGGCTTCGCGCTCGATCTCTCCCGCCCGGCCCAGGGAGGGAAGGGAGCCATTGCGGCGGACCCGCTCCAGGAAGTCGTAGACGTTCTCGGACTCACTCAGCGGCTTCGGCATCGTCATACGGACCGCTCCAGGAGGTGCTGGCCGTCGTGGCTGCGGACGTAGGGACCGCCTTCGTTTGGCTACGGTTGAGGCTCGCCGTATGAGAGCACAGAACAGCCTCTCGCTAGCAGCTTTCCCGCTGATGAAGGGTCGTCTGCTGGCGACCACTCCTCCCGCCGTCTCCGCTGGGGCACCCGACTCGACATCCGCCCCGTCAAACGTTCAAGTTGAAGCCGCGGTCCTGAATCACTGGGAAGGCTTGCTGTGCAGCGGCAAGCCAGGCATCGATCTCATCGTGGGAGGACCGGATGGCGCTGATCAGTTCCAAGAGCGCGTCCAGCTTCTGCCTGCCGACGTTCTGGCGCAGTTCCTCAAGCGAAACTTCCTGGTACGGCATGCTCAGCTGCCACCAGAAGCGCATCAGGTAGCGGCACTCCTGCGGCTCCCGGTCGTCCGCGAGGCGGCTGTGAACCACGGCTTGGACGCACCGCCGCTGGTCATCATCGCGAAAGCCATCCCTTAGGTCAGTCAACGTCACGGCCGGACAGTACCAATCGCGCACGGCGGGCAGGATGCCACCGATGTCTCTCACGGTCAGTCAGGGGGTTCCATGGGAAGCGCACTCATCGGGTTAGCCGCTGCGGTGGTCGGTGTGACAGGCACGCTCATCGCATCCGTCCTGTCGCAGCGCCTGCTAGGCCGGGTTCAATCGGAACAGTTCGAGCGCCAACAGCAGGTCGCTGCAGCCCACTGGCGCCGCGAGCAGCAGGTGGCCGAACTGAACCGACGGCGTGAGAGCTACATGCAGGTCAATGCGTCGTTCCGGCGCTATTGGACGCATCTCATGAACTTCCTGTGGACCGTGCACAAGGGAGTTGTCACGCCGGAGGCCCGGGAGGTGCTCGAAGAAGCCCGACGCGATCACCACTCAGTCTTCGCTGAGGCTCAGCTCATCGCGTCCGCAGCAGTTCTAGCCGAGTTGGATGAGATGACGACGGCGCTGTCCGAGGTCTACCGGCGGACCATGTGCCTGGAGGAAGGGAATCCCGACCCCGATGGATCCTTTGACGACATAAGGACCGAGTTCGTTCGGCTATGGGAGCAATGGGAGACCATGCGGGGTGTGATGCGCGCTGACCTGGGTGTCGGGGACAGCGCCGGTGAACGGCTGGCAGTCGGGACCTGACAGCTCTCCCCACGCCACCCCCGGGCGGAAACAGGGGCCCGGACGTGCGACGACCCCGGACGCTGGTGCGGTCCGGGGTCGTGCGGGGGTCACGGGGCGTGTCCGGTGTGACGCGGATCACCCTGTGGGCTCAGGCGGTGTCCCGGTGCCGGCGGGGCCGGCACCGGGGGCCTGGGCTCAGTGGCCGGCGGTCTTCTTCTTGCGGAGGAAGAACACCGCGCCGCCGCCGATCACGACGAGCGCGGCGGCGATGCCGGCGATCATCGGGGTGGCGTTGGAGCTGCCGGTCTCGGCGAGGTCGCCGCCACCGGTCGTGGTGGAGCCGCCGGTGGTGGAGCCGGTCGTGCCGCCCGTGGTGTCACCGGTCGTGGCACCGGGGGTCGACGGCGAGGGCTCCGTCGAGGGCTCCGTGGTGGGGGTCTCGGACGGCTTCGGGCCGGGGGTGGCCGTCTTGCAGTCCAGGACGCCCTCGAAGGTCTGCTCGAAGCCGTTCGGGCCGGTGATGGTGAACTTGTACGCCTCGTCCTCGGCGAGCGGGACCGGGATGGTCTTCGTCTCGCCCGGGGCGACGGTGTGCGAGGTGCCCTTCAGGTCGAAGGTCCAGGGCTCGTCACCCTTGTTGGACGCGATGACCTCGAGGCCGCCCTTGGCGCAGTCCTTGGCGACCGTGACGGCCGGGACGGCACCCTTCTTCGCCCACGTGGCGGTGGACAGGGCGGTGACGGTGGAGTCGCTGGAGCCGGCCAGGATCATGGTCTGGCTCTTGCCCTTGATGCTGACGAAGGCGCGGCCGAGCGGGACCTTCGTGGAGACCTCGGCCTTGACCTGGGCCGTGCCGTCGGCGGTGCCGGCCGGGACGTCGACGAAGATCTCGTCACCGTCGCCGGCCTTGGTGACCGCCTTGCCGTCCTTGTCGACGACACCGATGCCGGCCGGGGCGCCCGGAACCACGGACAGGGCGGCCTTGGCGCCGGGGTTGGTGCCGACCTTGATCGGGCCGAGGCGGTCTCCCGCCTTGCCCGAGACGGCGGCCGGGGAGAGGCTGAGGGAGGCCTTGGGCTCCTCCACCTTCGTGGCGCTGTTGAAGAGGTACTCGGTCACCTTGGCGGCCTGCTTGTTGACCGGCGTGGCGTCGACCTTGTCCGAGTAGCGCCAGATCGCGGCCTGCGTGGCGGCGGCCGCGGTCTCCTTGCTCAGACCCTTGACGTGGGCCTTCTCCGCGAGCGCGGAGACCGAGACGTTCGGGAAGGAGTTCTCGAGGATCCAGAGGATCTTGCCCGCGTCAGGGTTGTTGTGGAGGGACGACTCTCCCCAGCCGACCTCCTTGTACTTCTTGCCCTCACGAGCGCCGGTCCGGAAGTCGATGCAGTAGGTCTGCAGTCGCCCCCCGTTCTCGACCTTCATCTCGAAGAGGCCGCCGTCCTCCTCGTAGACCCAGGGCTTCTCCTGGTTCGGGACCTTCTCGGTGATGGTCACCTTGGCGGCGATCTTCAGCTGGCCCAGCGTGGCGGTGGCTCCGCCGTTGCCCCCCGGTGCCTCTTCGGCCGAGGCCGGACCCGCGACGGCTATCGCACTGGCGGCGACGAGCCCCGAGACCAGGGTGGCTGCGGCGAGACGAGCAGCGCCTCGCCCACGAACTGAATACATTGCTTTCCCCTCCGGGCGAGTCGCTCCGCGAACACGTCGATTCGCGTGGGGGGAGCGCACGCCAGCAGATTCACAGACCCGATGGGCTCACGTGCCACATGAGTACCCGGGAATCCTAGGGATGCGGAACCCCCCGGTGCCCTGCCATACGGTCCGATAACCATTCCGACTCGGAATCGTTATCATGCAGGGCGAGTTGGTCGACAAATCCACACAACGCAAGGTCAGGACACGGTCACCAACCGAGTTGCCTCCCCCGCCACGGCGTCCGCCGCCGCGTCCGCCCACGGGTCCCGCTCCGGTGCGGGACCGAGCACCGGCGCCCGCTCCGACCCCGCCCCGCGCTCCTGCCCGTGCTCCGGTCCGAACGGCCCGCCGGGCGCCGCTCCATGGCCCGAAAGGGCCTCTGACCTGGGCTCCGTCCGTACCGACCGCCGGAAGGCGGCCGTACCCCGGCTCAGATCATGGCCCACGGCGAGCGCGGCCACGTCCACGAAGGTCTTGCGCTGCCCGTCCCGCTCGTCCTCACGGACCCTCAACCGTCCGTGCACCACGAGCGGTTCCCCGACGGACACCGAGGCCGCCAGGTTGGCGCCGAGCGAACGCCAGGCGGACACCGTGTAAAAGCTGGTCGGCCCGTCGGTCCACAGCTCCTTCTCACGGTCCCAGCGCCGCGCCGTCACCGCGAAACGGAACCTCGCCACCCCTCCCGTGGCCGTGTCCCGGTACTCCACCGCCGTCGCCACGTTGCCGACGAGCGTCACGGTCGTGTCGTTCATGCTCCGGTCCCCCACCCTGTGTTCACCCTGCTGTCTCTTCTCCGGTCGCTCACCATCGTGGGACCGCGGTGAAGATCCCGCCGGGGGCTGTGGACGGGGAGGGAAATGTGGACAACTCCCCCACCCGGGAGGGTGAACCGGAGGGGGAGTTGGGAGTGGGGAGACGGAGGCCAAAGAGACAGCCGGGGGGGCAACCTGCCCCGTACCGGAGGTGCGAGGCCGGCTACCTGCCCCGTACCCCCGTCCGCGTCGCCCCCAGCCGCCCCGCACCCCCGCGGCCGCCGCCGACAATCCGCGTCGACGGGCGGCTGCCCACCACCGTCGCGTACTGCTCGCGCACCTCGCGGTAGCGCACCAGTTCCGCCGCCACCGGGTCGAGGACCCGGGCCCGGCCGCAGGCCGCCGCCGCTTCCCGCAGGCGGCGTTCGGCCTCCTGCCCGTACCGCTTGGCAGGCCCCTTCACCGCCCCCTCGCAGGCCCATTCGACGAGCGGACCGCCGACGATCCCGCCGACCATCACGAGGACCGGTGGGAGCAGCCCCGGTTCCACGACGCCGACGATCTGGCCCACCAGCCACAGCGCGCCGAAGATCTGCAGGAGCGTCATCACCACCTGGGCGAGGACCGCCGCGGGCCACCAGGCGGGCCGTGGCGGCCGGGCCGCCGGGTCGCCGAGGGTGACCGTCAGCTCGTCGAGCGCCTCGGGCAGCCCCTCCGCCCCCCGCGCGGCGGCCTCGCGCACGGCCTGCGCCCAGGGGGTCGGCAGCCCGCGGGAGGCCTCGTCGGCGACGATCCGCACGGCCTGCTCGACGCGTTGGCGGGCCGTCAGTTCGTCCTCGACGGGGCTGTCGAGGTGCGGGTCGGTGGAGCCGTGCGCGCGCAGCCGCTCGTACCAGCGGTAGAGCCGTAGCCAGGGGGTTCCGCAGGCGCGGATGGCGCCCCGCCGCCAGACCCGTTCGGCGGCCTCGCCCGCGGCCTGGGCGCCGACGGCGACCGCGAGCCGGTCGGTGAAGGCGTCGCGGGCCCGTTCGTCGAGGCCGGCCCGTCCGTCGGCGAGGTAGGCGGGGCGCAGCCGGGCGGCGGCGGCGTCGACGTCGGCGGCGAGCCGGCGTTCGGGAGCGGTGCGTTCCTGGACGAATCCGGCGATCATGTCGCGGAGTTCGGGTACGCCGTCGCCGGTGAGCGCGGAGACGGCGAGGACGGTGGCGCCGGGTTCGCCGTGCTCGCCGAGTGCCACGCCGTCCTCGTCGAGGAGCCGGCGCAGGTCGTCGAGGACGAGGTCGGCGGCCTCCGTGCCGAGGCGGTCGATCTGGTTGAGGACGACGAAGGTGACCTCGGCGTGCCCGGCGAGGGGGCGCAGGTAGCGCTCGTGGAGGGCCGCGTCGGCGTACTTCTCGGGGTCGACGACCCAGATGACGCCGTCGACGAGCCCGAGGACCCGGTCGACCTGGTCGCGGTGGGCGGTGACCGCCGAGTCGTGGTCGGGGAGGTCGATGAGGACGAGCCCCTGGAGGCCGGTGTCGGCCGCGCCGCCTGCGAGGGGCTTGCGGCGCAGCCGCCCGGGCACGGCGAGCCGGTCGAGGAGTCCGGCGGCACCTTCGGACCAGCTGAGCGCGATGGGCGCGGAGGTGGTGGGGCGGCGCAGGCCGGTCTCGGAGACGGGGACGCCGGCCAGGGCGTTGAAGAGGGTGGACTTGCCGCTGCCGGTGGCGCCGGCGATCGCGATGACGGTGTGCCGGGAGGAGAGCCGCTGCCGTGCGGCGGCCTCGTCGAGGACGCGCCCGGCTTCGGCGAGGGCCTCGCTCTCGACCCGCGTACGGGAGAGCCCGACGAGTTCGTGGAGGGCGTCGAGGCGGCCGCGGAGGGGGCCGCTGTAGTGCCCGCCGAGGGGTGGCAGCGTGTCCTCCTCCTCCGCCTCTTCGCCCTTCGCCTCCCCGTCCTTCGGGCCGGGCTGCGCGCCGGTGGTGGCGGCTCGCTTGGCGGCCCGCCGCGCGATCAGCCCGTCGTCCCAGCGGGCTTCGCGCCCGTCCTCGCCGCCCCCGCCCCGGCCCCCGCCCGCTTCCACGTCCACATCCACCACGACGTCACTTCTCCTTCTGCAGTACGGAGAGCGCGGCGATCAGCTCCGCCTGCGGCTCGGGGGTCACGTCGAGGGCGTCGAGGGGCGCGAGGCGCCGGTCGCGCTCGGCGTGCAGGACACGGTCGACGTACGAGAGGACCAGTTCGCCGCCCTTGTCGCGCAGACGCAGGGCGGCCTGGGCGCCGAGGAGTTCGGCGAGGCGTTCGCCGGCGGCCCGGGTGCGCCGGCCGCCGAGGAGGGCGGCGGCGAGCAGGGCGGCGACGGTGTCGGCCTCGGGAGCGGCCGTGCGAGGGGCGGAGGGCCGCTCGACGGTACGTACCTCCTCCTCGGCCAGTTCTTCGAGGACGCGGCGCCAGCGCCGTACCTCCACGCCGATCCGCTCGGCCATGTCGCGGTCGCCGCCGGCCCGGGCGGGGCCTGCCCGGTCGGGGCCGAGGGCCTCGGCGGCTGGTTCGCGGCGCCAGGCGTCCCGGACGCGCTCCTCGGCGGCGGAGGCGGCGCAGTGGAGGAGCGCGGCGAGGGACTCGGCGAGGGCGTCGAGGAGTTCGTCGGCGGTGCTGTCGCGGGGGTAGGCGCGCCAGCGGGTGCGGGCGTCGCCGGCGAGGACGGCGCCGCGGCCGAGCTGCTCGCGGACCCGCTTGCCCTGCTCGCCGTACGCGGCCTCGACGACACCGCCGAGCCGGACGGCGGCGGCGTACTGCGCGGCGACGGCCGCGGCCAGCTCGGGGAGCCGGGTGTCGAGGGAGTCGATGACGCCGGTGGCGGTGCGGTCGGCGGCCTGCTGCCGGGCGGCGGGGTCCTCGGCCCGGTGGGCGAGCCAGCCGCGGAGGGCGGCGACGGCCGAGTCGGGGAGCAGTCCGCTGCCGCCGTCGGCGGACTCGGGGAGTTCGGGGATGGTGAAGCGGGGCACGTCCCCGAGGCCGGCCTTGTCGAGCAGGGCCTCGTACTGGCGGGAGACCTCGCCGATGACCTGGTGGGGGACGCGGTCGAGGACGGTGACGAGGGTGGCGTCGTACTCCTTGGCGGTACGGAGCAGATGCCAGGGCACGGCGTCGGCGTACCGCGAGGCGGTGGTGACCATCACCCAGATGTCGGCGGCGCAGATCAATTCGGCGGCGAGGAGCCGGTTCTCGACGACGAGGGAGTCGATGTCGGGCGCGTCGAGGAGGGCGAGGCCGCGGGGCATGGAGGCGGCGGTCTCCACGCGGAGCGCGTTCTCCTCGGGGGGCGGGGCGTCGTCGGCGTGTTCGTCGTCGGCCTGGGGCAGCCAGACACGGGTGAGCTGCGGGAGGACCCGCATCCCGGCGAACCAGTGGTGGTCCTCGGGGTGGCAGACGAGTACGGGGGTGCGGGTGGTGGGCCGGAGCACACCGGACTCGCTGACGCGCCGCCCGACAAGGGAGTTGACGAGCGTGGACTTGCCGGCTCCGGTGGAGCCGCCGACGACGGCGAGGAGCGGGGCGTCGGGATCTTTCAGCCGGGGCACCAGATAGTCGTCGAGCTGGGCGAGCAACTCGGCTCTGGTCTGCCGGGCGCGTGGCGTGTCCGGGAGGGGGAGGGGGAGACGCACGGCGGCGACACGGTCGCGCAGGGCGGAGAGTGCGTCGATCAGCTGAGGCCGTTCGTCCAAGGTCACCACATGCGAAGAATGCCCAATTTATGAGTGTTTTTGAAGCCTATTGCGGCCCTGCGCGCCGAAGAGAAGGGCGGTGGCCGGAACCTCAGGCATAACGAGTGCACAACACCCGCCCCGAGCGACGCGAAAAGCGCTGCGCGAATCGCACCTGCCTGCGATTATCGTTCCGCTTCACCGAACCTCCACATCGTGCCACGCAGGTGAAGCAACCGGGCCAAGGCGATCGGAGCCCTATCCTTGTCCCGGCAGGCCACACCCCACCCACAAGGGGCTCCTGGCCACACGGCCACCACCCGGCCCCCGTAGCTCAGTGGATAGAGCAGGTGCCTTCTAAGCACTTGGCCGCAGGTTCGAGTCCTGCCGGGGGCGCACAGCGAGGCCCCTCCTTCGGGAGGGGTCTTTTTGCTGCTCAGGGGCGGTTTCGAGTGGACGGTGGAGCGGCCGGACGCGCCCTGCGGGGGTGTCTGGGTGCGTCCGGCTGTGTCCGGCTGGTTCCGGGTTTCTGCGGGTGGCTGCGGAGAATACGCGGAGAAGTTTTCAGCCCCGGTCGGCGGCCGGGTCCGGCAGCTCCCCCGCCTGCTCGATGCGGTGCTTGAGGTCGTCAAGCTGCCCGTCGATGCACCGGGCGTAGGTGGCGAGCAGGACGGGGACGCTGTTGCCTGCCCACTCGGCGACGGTCGCGGCCGGGACGCCGGCGTTGAGCCAGTTCGTCAGGCAGGTGTGGCGAAGGTCGTAGACGCGGCGGCCGAGCGGGGTCCCGAATTCGTAGGGGGTTAGCACTTCCTTTCGGGCCCGCCGCCACGCGCGCCGGATCACCGACCCGGCGAGATCCCCGCCTTTCTCTCCCTTCATCAGGAGATCTCCAGGCTTCAGCCCCTCCTTCTCGATATGAGCCCGAAGAATCCGCGTGAGGGCGGGGCGGCAGGGCACCGTGCGCGTGTCGTCGGCGGCCCGCCCCTTGAGCCCCCGCTGTTCGCGCACCTCCCCCGTGGTCGTCCACTGCTTCCCGACCTCCGGGTGCGCGGTGTGGAGCAGCAACTCTCCCCACTGGTCGTCGGCCTCCGCGTCGGGCAGCCGCACGTCGCCGACATCGATCGCGACGACCTCTTCCGGGCGGGCGCCGGCGTAGTACATCACGGCGAAGAAGGTGTGCAGCCGCCGGCCGCCGCGAGGGCGGGCGTGGATCCAGCCGAGCAGCGCGGCGGCCTGCTCCTGGTTGAGCAGCGACCGCTTGTCGACTGTGGAGGAGGTCTTGGCCGCCGTTGTGGCGGATCCCTTCCCCTTCGGGAGCGGGTTCTCCTTGAGCACCTTCTTCTTGAGCGCGTACTCGAAGAGGACGTTCAGCACGCGCTTCGTCCGCCGGGCGGAGCTGGCGGCCACCGGCGTACCGTCCAGCTTCACCGCGGCTGCCCTGAGCGCCGTCTCCACGTGGCCCTCGTCCTCCCAGGCGGCCATGGAGAGCGAGTTGCGCTGCACCCAGCGCAGGATCACCGCGACCTCGGGCGGGGCCTCGCTCCGTCGCTTGGTGTTGAAGGCGTACTCGCGGAGCGCCCGGCGCACGTCGACCCCCTTGAAGGTCGTCGGCTGAGACCGGAGCAAGGCGATCGTGACGGGCGTGAGCGCCTTGGCCACGTTCCGTCGGTTGTTCGCGGACGTCCGCTCCCAGAGCTGGTCCACGAACTGGATCGCGAAGTCGTACCACTTCATGCCGGCCGCCCGGGACATGTGCGAGACGGGCAGACCGGAGGACAGGCTGAAGGCCTCCCCCTTGCTGGCTGCGGAGACGAGCCCCGCGCGGAAGGAGTCGGCGAGAGCGCTCTTGGCGAACGGCTTCCGCCACTCCTTCCCCTCCAGCTCCCAGCGGACCGTGTACGTGGTCTTCGTCTTGCCCTCGTACACGGAGGTCTTCCAGAACTTCACGTCGTACGTCGTGTCCATCAAGCAGCGTCCTCGTGCTCGTCCAGCCAGATCTCAAGGTCGATGCGGCGCACGCGGAGGTTGCCGTTCGGGAGCTTGATGCAGCGGGGAGCCCGCTGCTTCTGGCGCCAGTCGTAGAAGGTGGAGCGGGTGATACCGAGTTCGTCGCACAGTTCGGGGACGGTGAGCATCGCGCGGGTCTTGAGCGTGCTGGCCATGACCGGACTCCTCATCGCGGTGGAGCGGGGCCCCGGGCCCCTTCCTGTCAGGTCCGCTACCTCCGCTACCTCCGCTACCGCCCTGGTCAGGGGCATGATCGAGGTAGCGGATGGAGGTAGCGGTAGCGGATGGATCCGCTACCGGCCCCGGCTTTGGGAGCGCGGGGCCGGTAGCGGGGTAGCGCTCAGGTAGCGGACGCGAAGAGCCCTTCCGCTACCGTTTCCGGCTCGCTGACCTGCGGGGTAGCGGAGGTAGCGGAAGTAGCGGCCCTCAGGAGGGGTGGGGGGCAGTAGCGGTCCCACGCGTCCTGGAGATCGGCGGCGTAGTAGCCCTTGAGGACGGATCCGGCGGTCTTGATGTTGCGGGCCTTGACCGGGGTGTTGTCGCTGGTCATGTACTCCCCCAGCATCTTGGCCAGTCCCCGGGAGTCGAGCGGACGCCCGGCCATGTCGGCCCAGGGCGCTTCGTCGAGGGAGCAGAGCCGGTCGAGGACGGCGACGGTGGGCAGTCGGTCGATGCCCACCATGACGTGGTCGCGGAGGTCGGTGAGCAGGCGGATGCCGATCGAGCCCTTGTCGTCGGCGCGGGCGGCGTTGACCAGCTCGACGCACGCGGCGCGGGCTCGCTCGGGCCAGTCGCCCCCGGCGGCGTCCGCGACGGACAGCAGGGGCTCCCACACGTCGGCGGGCCGGTCGGTGACGCCCTCGGGCATCTCGGGCCACCGTCCGGCGATGTCCTCGCGGACCTGGTCGGCCCACTCGGCGAGCCGGTCGCGCAGGGCGTTGCCCTCGGCCTCGTGCAGGCGGGCGCGGAAGGGTTCGACGTGCTCGTTTCGGGCGCGGCGGCGCATGCGGATGATGACGGAGCGGGTGGTGATGGTGTCGGGCAGTCCGCCGAGTCCGGCGACGGCGACGGCGGTGTAGGAGGGGAACTCCACGACGGTCTGGTTGCCGCCGTCGCCGATGCAGCGGTAGGTGACGCCGGAGCGGCGGTGGCCGGCGTTGAGGAAGCCGCGGAGTTCCTCGTTGTCTCCGGCCTTGGGGCCGAAGACGGTGTCGATCTCGTCGAAGAGGATCGTGGGCCGTCCGGCCGGGTCGGAGACCGACCGGAACAGGGCGGCGGCCCGCGCGTTCACCGCCAGCATCGGCCGGGGCACGAGGGTCTCGACGACCTCCAGGGCGCGGGACTTGCCGGAGCCGGGCTCCGGGGAGAGGAACGCGAGCCGGGGCGTGGAGTCGAAGGCGTCGAGGAGGTGGGCGTGGGCGTCCCACAGGGCGACGGCGACGTAGACGGCCTCGCGGGGGAAGACGTTGAACCGGCGGTGGAAGGCCTCGACTTCGGCGAGCAGGGCGGCGCCGTCGATGGGCTGCTGGGTCATGCGGCTTCCCCTTGGGTCAGGAGCGGGTGGAGGCAGTGGGCAGGGCGCGGGTCAGAGCCAATGAGGACGCCTTCGGCGACGACCCTTCGGGCGCCCAACGCCGTCCGGAGCGAAGGCGGTTCGGCGGCCATGGGCGATCGCGGAGCCGGTTGGCTCTTAGGAGGCGGGGGGAGGTGGCGGTTCATGCCGCACCCCGGGTGCCGGCGGGGTTGTGGGCGATCGACCAATCGAGACCACGGGCGATGACGTCGTCGTAGTAGCGCTGGGACTGCGTGGCGTTGCCCGCCGCCGCCCTACTAAGAGCCTCCTGAACTTCCTGGCGGGTGAGGTCGCCGGACGCGACCAGCCGCCCCAGGGCCCGTGCAGCGGCGAGCAGGGTGGCGTTGCGGGTGCCGTCGGCGGCGCGCGCGACGTTGCCGACCTCGTTGCGCAGCGCGGCGGCGGCGTACCGGGAGGCCCGGACGGTCAGCGGCGCCGGGGGCACCGTGGCCGTCTGGGCGGGCTGGGGGCGGGCGGTGAGGGCGTCCAGGATCCATGGGGGCAGCGGCGCCGGGGGGCGGCTGTCGAGGACCTCGTACGCGCCGTCCGCCGTGGTGGAGCCGGGGGCGACGACGTATCCGCCCCAGCCCCGGGTGTCGATGTGCTTGCCGAGCCGTCCGGCGGTGTTGCCGAGCCGGTGCCCGGTGGGCTGGGTGAAGTACAGGTGCTGCCCTCCGCGCGCGGTCCGCACCCGGTGGGTGAGGGGGACGGCCTGTCCGGCGCGCTCGCAGAGCGCCTCAAAGGTGGTCACGCCGTCAGGCGTTCCTTCTTCGTCTGTCGGCTTGAGGGTGTCGAGGTCGACCACGAGCAGCCCGCTCGGGCCGGTGGCGATGCCGATGTTGTACGGGGCGTGCGTCCACGCGGCGGCGAGGAGGTCGACGTCGGTGGTGGCCCGCTGCTCGGGCGTCTTGTGGCCGGCCGTGCACCTGCCGGTGGCGGGGCAGCGGGCGGTGGAGTGACCGGCGGGCCGCTTGTCGTGGGGGCGGAGAGGGAAGACGTGCCAGCCGCGTTCGGCGGCGGCGACGGCATGGGCGAGGAGGCCCAAGCCCGGCAGGTCGATGGCGGGCGGGCCACTGTCCTCTCGCCCGAAGGGGGCGGGTTGGGTCATGCTGGAGACCTCCACAGGTCTGTTGATGGACTGGGAGATGAGGGCGGCCCCGGACTTTGGCGAGACGGGGGCCGCCCTTCCTGCTGCTACGCGGGGGTGCGGGTGGGGAGGATCGGGTGGTTGATGTGGCGGTGGTGGGTGTGGACGTAGTCGTCGAGGGCGGAGAGGTCGGCGGCGAGGAGTTCGGCGACGGCGACGGAGCGGTGGCGGCCGCCGTAGCAGTGGACGTGGACGTCGATGTGCTGCTCGCCCCTCGCGATGCGCTGCTCGACGGCGCGGCGGGCGGCGTCGAGGACGTCGTGGGCGCCGGGGGTGGCCAGGACGTAGGCGGCGACGTCGGGGTGCCGGCCGGTGAGCTGGGTGAGGGCGGCGCGGACGTTGGGGTCGTCGGGCGGGTTGTGCAGGGTGGTGGTGTCGACGACGACGGGGTCGTGGGCGGTGGGGTCGTCGTGGTGTCCGGTGCCGTAGGAGGTGATCCGGATGCTGGCCATCGGGTGGGCTCCTAGTGGTGGTTGATGGTGCCGTTGGCGCGGCCGAACAGGCCGGTCGCGGTGATGTTCTGCGTGATGTGCGTCGTCGACCTGCCCCCGCTGTCGGCGCCGGTGACGGCGCGGCGGGCGGTGCGCAGGAGGACGGGGACGGCGATGACGGCGGCGACGACGAGGGCGGCGGCGGACCAGAGGGCGTGGCTCATGGCGATGAGTCCCGGGGCGGCGTAGGAGAGTCCGATGCCGGCGGCGGCGATCCCGCCGCCGACCGTGGGCGCGAGCAGGGCGGTGGTCTTCGCCCACGCCGGGATCGGCTGCGCGGCTGTAACCGGAATCTGCGGCGTGGGGGTGGGCTGGGTGTAGGCGAGAGTGCGGACGCCGCCCGGGAGGGTGACCCAGTCGACGCCGGGCGGGATGTCGGCGGGCAGGATCACCGGCTGCCGGACGGTGGCCGGGCGGTAGTACAGGTCGCCGTAGCGGGTGGCGGGGGTGATCTCGTACGGGGTCTCGGAGTGCACAACGCGGTCCCTTCAACGACGGCGGCCGGGCCCCGCGTGCGGGGGTCCGGCCGGTGCCTTGCTTGTCGTGTCGCTTGTCGTCTGACTTGTCGTACGGCTTGTCGCTTGTCTTGTCTTGTCGCTTGTCGCCTTGCAGGTCACAAGCCAGATTCGACCCTCAGCAGGCCGCCCAGGGCCTTTCCCGGCACGAATGCGCGACAGGCGCCATGGCTCAGGTTCCGGGGGTGTGGCGGTGGTGGACGTAGCGGGTCTTGGTGCCGGTGCCGACGCGGACCGCGATGCCCTCCTCGGTCCAGGTCTTGAGCCAGCCGACGACGGTCTGCCGGGTCGTGCCGTGGGCGTCGGTGAGGGCGCGGGCGATCGCGGACGCCCCGGTCCCCTCCGGTCCGGCGGCGAGCAGCAGGGCGAGTGCGGCCTGACGGGCTTCGTTGTCCTCGCGCTCGATCCGGAACGCGGACAGGTTCAGCCCGGCGGGCCGCTCCTCGTCCGGCCCGCTGCGCGGGGAGGGTTCGGGGGTGGTGCCGAACTGGGCGTCGATCTGGGCCATGAACTCGGCCGCGAGCGCATCCTCATCGGTCGGCGCCGGGGTCGCCGGGGTGGGGGTGTCGCGGAGCGCGGACAGGTTCAGTCCGCCCGAGCGGGCCGGGCCCTCGGCCGTGGTCCCGTTCACGGGGCGGTGGTCCGTCTTGGTGGTGAGGGTGTCGTGCATCCAGGCGGTGCGGGCGGCGTCCCAGCGGCGGGCGTAGTCCGGCCCGGCGGCCTTCGCGGACGGCTCGTCGAGCCGGGGGTGGAGCGGGGAGGTGGCGGTGACGATGTCGGCGATCTGGTGGGGCTTGATCCGCCAGGACTTGAACAGGGCCGGGGCGGACTCGGGGGTGCCGATGAACCCGGCGCCCTTGTAGGGGGCCTGGTCGACCCGCAGTCCCCTCGCGCCGGGGAAGATCTTCGACAGGTCCATGCCTTCGACTTCGCCGCCGGTCAGGCAGACGCGGGCCTTGGCCTCGCGGCGGATCATCAGGTTGCCAAGCACGGAGCCGGTGGCGCCGAGCGCGGTCAGGACGGTCCGCAGGCCCATGGACCGCAGGAGCCGGATCACTTCCAGGATCTTCGCGGCGAGTTTCCGCATGGCCGGGTCGTTGCTGGCGAGGATCTCGGCGCCCTCATCGACCACGATCATGATCTGCGGGATCTGCGCCGACACCGGGAGGAGATCGGTGTTCGCGCGGGCCATGAGGTCCTGGTAGGCGACCTTGCGGTGCTTGCCGACCTTCACGGCCGTCTCCAGCATCAGCATGGCCTCGTCGTAGGTGGCGGCGAGCCAGTCGATCCCCGGCCGCGTCCCCTGCCCCGACCCCCCGTCCGCGCCGGACGCGGCGAGGGCGGGGCGGACCCAGGGCAGGCCGGCGGAACCGGCGTTCAGGTCGATGACCCAGGTCAGGACGTCAGTGGCACGGGCGAACCCGGCGAGGACGGTGTGGGAGAAGTTCGTCTTGCCCGAGCCGGTCGGACCGACGACCAGCGCGCACTGCTCGCGCAGGAACACGGGGACCTCGCGGCCGTCCGAGCGGATGCCCCACGGGATACCGGTGTTGATCGACAGCGGCGAGTAGTCGGCCGGGTAGCCGACCTCGCCTTCCAGGACGTTGACGGTGGAGACGTCGATGAGAACCCGGCCCTGGTGGATGCCAGGGGTGGCGGCCACCGTGCAGCCGTGCGGGAGCCGGGCGTCGGCGGAGAGACGGGCGGAGTCTTTGGCGATCTGGTCGTAGGTGGTGGCGCCGGGGAGTTCGGCGTCGATCGTGAAGCCGGTCGCGGTGGGCCACTTCTCGATCGCCAGCACCGTCACCGTGACGCCGCAGACCCGCTGGACGCGCTCGACCCACTCGGCGGCGAGGGTGCGGCGTTCGGCCTGGATGGCGGCGTCGACCTGCCGGTCGGCGATCGCGATCAGCTCCAGCTCGCGGGCGTCCTCGAACAGGGCGGTGGAGCGGGCGGCCGTGCCGATCCCGACGCCGAGGACGGCCAGCGAGCCGATCGCCGTCCACGTCAGCGGGCCCGTGGCCATCGCCCACGTCGTCCACCCCGCCCCGAGGAGCCAGGAGGAGGCGCGCAGGGTGAGGGTGCGGGCTGAGAGGCGTTCGCGGAGGGTGGAGACGGTGTGACCGATCGCGCCGGCCGCACCGACGGCCAGCGCCCAGCTCGGGGGCATGCCGGTGGCGGCGCCGGTGGTGGCCAGGGCGAGGGCTCCGGTGGTGGCGGACAGGGCGCCGGTCACGGGTCCGTGACCGGCCGCCCAGTCCCACACCGGCCCCGACGCGCGGGTGTCGGTGGTGGGCTTCATCAGACGTTCCAGCCCTTCTCGGCCTCGGGGCCGTTGCGGGGGTCGGTGTGGCGGGCGATGTCGTGCTCGTGGACCTGCTGGAACAGCGGACCGAGGTCGCCGGAGGAGTCGACCGCGCGCATCAGCGCGCCGTAGATCTCGTCGAACGCGGCGGCGATGTCCTTCTCCAGCGGGAACTCGGAGTCGGAGCGCTCGGCGAGGATGCGGAAGGTGTTCGCGACGCTGGTGAGGGCGTCGGGGAGGTTCTCGACCATGGCGAGGATCTCCATGGCGTTGTCGGGCTCGTAGGTGCGGGCCGCGTTCTCCATCTCGGCGGCGGCCTCCTCGAACTTAAAACCGGACACGTTCACAACCTCCACAGGCGCGGTAGGGGAAGCAGGGGTGAGGTGGAAGGGGCGTTCGGCCGTCCCGCCGATCTGCGGGGCGGCGTCGGCCAGTTCGGCGTCGATCGCCGCTTCAGCGGCCTGACGCCGCTCGCGGATCGCGGCATCACGGACGGCCTGCTGCTCCTCGGCCGTGCGCATGAGCCGCCGGTAGAGGCGGCGCCCGGGATGCTGGAGCGCGGCGATGCCGAGCTTGCGGCCGAGCGGGGTGGTCAGCATGCCGAGCGCCCCGACCGGGGCCGCGAGGAGCGCGGCGGCCAGACGACGGCCCTGCTTGCGCAGCGCGGACCGCCACAGCTGCCGTCGGGCTTCCTTGCGTACGGCGCGCTTGGCTGCGCGGGCCTGCTTCGCGGTGGCGGCGGCGCGGACCTTCCCGCGGGAAGCTTCCACCGCCTTCGCGGCCTGCCGGTCACGCACCGCTCGCGCCCGCTGCACGGCAGCGTCACGACCGGCCCGCACCCGGCCACCCAGCCCCGCACCGGCACCCCGGCCCTTCGGACCCGGCCGGCCAGAGTCCCGCCCGGCACGGTCACCAATGCCCCCACTGGTGAGGCGAGTGGAGGGGGTGTTGCGGCGGGTGTCGGCGGCGAGCCGACGCGCCGCCGTGGTCTGGGCGCGGCGCTCGGCCCGGGTCGGCGCCGAGATGCTTGCCGCCTGCCGCAGCGCTTTCACCTGCCCCAGACGCCCCGACGGCCGACCCGTACGGGCCGAGGAGGCACCCGACGCGGTCGAACCGGAGGACCGGCCCTTGCCCAGGGACGGCTTGCCGGACCGCGACGGGGAGCCGGAGCCGCCCCGCTTCGCGCCCATGCCGCTCGCGCTCCGGGTGCCGCTGGTGTTCTGTCGGGCGGTCCGGGGCGTGGGCATGGTCGTGGTTCCGGCGCGGGCGGTGGTCCTGGCGCTGCGGTTACGGACCGCGCGGCGGGCCAGGACCGTGCCGCCGACGACCGCCAGACCGGCCACCGCCGTGGCGATACCGGCCGGGCCGCCGGCCAGCGCGGCGGCGGCCAGACCGGACACCGCGCTGTTCGCGCCGGTCGTGGCCAGCGGCACCACCGGCCACCCACCCGCCGTGTGCTCCACCACGGGGGCTTCCTGCACCGCCGACGACGCGGCAGGCGAGGTCGCGGCCGGCGTGAGCGGAGCAGCCGAAAGCGGGGTGGAGGGGAGGGTGACGGGCTTGGTGCTGATGTCCGTCACGGGGTCACCCCCTGGTCCAGGCGGTTGGCCTCCAGGGCGAAGTACAGGACGATCGCGCTCTCCATCGACGGGTACTGGCGCACCGCGTCGAACCGAAGCTGGCTGAGGACGTCCCACCGGGTGGCCCCGGGCGGCGGGGTGTAGGTGCCGGAGAGGGTGCACGCGCTCTTCCGCTGGTTCTCCAGGGTCAGCACATACACGTGCGTGCCCTGCGGGGTGTTGCTGTGCATGGTGAACCTCCAGGTCAAGCAGCGAGTTGAGGGGCGTCCGCACACGGGACACACATGCCGAGCGAGGGCGGGATGCGATACCCGGCATCCCGCCTGCAGGTGGGGCAGATCTGCCGGGCCACGTTCGCCTTGGCGAGGGCCGCCCGCCGGGCCGGAGTCATCGGCCGGACGGGAAGGGCGAGGTCGATCCGGTAGAGGAAGGCGACCAGCGGGCCGCGCCGACGGCGGGGGCGTTCGACCTGGGCCACGACCGGCTGACCACCCGGCCGCAGCCCCAGGGCGCGCAGCTGCCGGAAGGTGGCCAGACCCTCGGGGGCGAGACGCCAGCGGTAGACGGGGATCACTGCGCGGCTCCCTCAAGCGGCCGGGCCGGGGCCTGGTCGCGGAGTTCCTGGTAGCGGGTGGAGACCCAGCCCACCGACCAGCCGCACAACTCGGCCGCCTGCCGCACCGGAACGTTGGCGTGGAAGGCGGCAGCCACCGTCTTACGGGCCTGCTCCTCACCCTGCTTCACCGGCGCAGGACCGGCGGCCAGGAGCGCGGCGCGTTCACGCTCGGCGCGCTCGGCCTGCTCACGCTGTTCACGACGGGCCCGCTCCTCGCGCTCCCGACGGTCCTTCTCGGCCCGCGCGGCAGCCTCGCGTTCACGGCGTTCACGCTCCAGCCGCTGCTGTTCACGCTCGTGTTCACGGCGTTCATGCTCGGCCCGCTCCGCCCTCTCGGCGGCCTCGGCCCGCTCAGTCTGTTCACGGGCCAGGGACGCTTCGTGCTCACGCTGTTCACGCGCCATCCGGGCCTCGAACTCCCGCTCCTCGCGAACCCGCTGTACGGCCGCGTCAGCCCGCTCAGCGGCGGCCCGCTCGCGCTCGGCCCGCTCGGTGCGTTCACGCTCCTGCAGGGCGGTGAGCGCGTCCGTGATGGCGCGGCGGTAGGCCAGGCCGGTCTCGGCCGTGACGATCAGCAGCAGCGGCGCCACCGCGTGAACCGCCACCCCGACCAGGTCCTTCTTCAAGGCGGAGTCGGCGACGTTCAGGGCCAGCGTCATGATCCCGGTCATCCACCGCAGCGCGATGGGCCACCGGCCGCCGTGCCCGCCGAGCCGGGCCAGGACCGAGTCGAGACGGACCACGATGACGACCGCCGCGTCCACCACCAGCGGCAGAATCGGCGCCGTCCACCGCCAGTCCTCAGGGGTGTGGGCCCGCATGAGCGGGGTGACGGTCAGCACCGAGTAGAGCATCGCTCCGGACACGATCAGCCACGTACCGACCGACAGAGCACGCTCCGCTGAACGGATCTGAACACCGTTCACGACCCGACCCCCGAACCCGCCAGAACCGGCTCAACGGCCGGGACGTTCGCGAAGCCGGTCAACTGCAACTGGGCCCCGGCGAACGTCGCGTGAACGCGCAGGACGCCGGTCCGGCCGTCGCACTGAACACGGTGAACGACCGACTTGGGGGCGATGTTCAGCGCCTCGCGCCACGCCTCGAAGGCGGCGAAGTCGTCGTGGAACGTCAGCTCCAGCCGCTCCGGGTAGATCGGCGAGACCTCCACCGTCGGCGCCGGCAGGTGCCCGAACTCCGCGCCGAGCAGCCGCAGCGCGAGCAGCGGGGCGGACAGGTCCGCCAGCGTCCGGGCCCTCACGCCGCACCGCCCGACTGCACGGCGGTGACGCGGTTGGTGAGGCCCCGGCGGGCCGCCACGACCCGGTTGCGGGCCCGTCGGATCCGCCGCTCGTCCAGCTTGCTCACCGGACGGTCCAGCGTCTTGATCACCGCGTCGAGCAGCTCGACGTCCGCCAGGACGAGCGGCATCTCGGTCTCGATCGCGTCCAGCTCAGCGTCCGACGGCTCACCGTCGAACGACAGAGCCGCGCTGGTCACAGGGAGTGTGATGATGGACTGCATGGGTGTGTTCCTTCCTGAGAGGAACGGCCCGAACGAGGCCCCGGTGTTCCAGCACCGGGGCCTCTCGCCGTTGGAACCATCCGGCTCCCCTCAACCCCGCCCGTACGGAACCCGCGAACGGGGCAGGACGGGCAGGGGAGGCAACCGGCCGCAGCCGTGAGCTGCGGAGGTCAGGAGACGCGGTGGGCGCGGCCGGCGTGCCGGTCCAGCACGAGCGGCGCCCAGGTACTTCGTCGGTACATCGAGACCCCCTCAGGTCGGCTGGACGAGAACAAGCACTGCAAGGGGGACCCGTGTCCCCACTCTCCGGCCGTTGCTCGCGGTCGCCGGGCCACCTCGCCAGTACGGGCCGAAACCCTGTTCCACCTGGCCTTTAGCGGGATTGCAGCGTCCCCGCCCTCTGCTCGTGGGCAGCACCCCTCACCGGACCGGAATCCGATGAGGTACATGTGTTACCTGTTCCTCATCATGGGGAGGAGGATTCGCATCGTCAAGTCCCTTGGTTCTTTGGGGCTTCGCGAGTCCGCTCCGCTTGATGCCTCAAGCGTGGCCTGAACAGGGCAGACGCTGGACTCCGTGGATGTACGGCTCCGAGACGACTCGCTACGGTGAAAGTCGTCCCAAGTCGTCCCGCTGGGGGGAGAGCACGACATGGCCAATGAACGGCTGCGCGGCGCCATCATCGAGAGCGGCCTGACCCTAGATCAGGTCGCGGAGCGGCTCGGGATCTCCGCCAAGACGGTGGAGCGCTGGATCAACGAGCCCAAGCGTCAGCCGTACCGCCGCTTCAAGTACGCCGCGGCCTCGCTCCTCCAGCGTGAGATGTCGTACCTGTGGCCGGAGGAGCGGACGTCGGCCGAGGTCACCGAAGCGGGTGGCGCGGAACTGGTCAAGCTCTACCCACACCGATCCGTCGTACCGAATCGGCTCTGGCCGCAGCTCTACGCGGGGGCGACGCGGCAGTTCGACGTCCTCGTGTACTCAGGGTTCTGGCTCACCGAGGACGCGGCCTTCCACCAGGTGGTCAAGGAGAAGTCGGCGGCCGGCGTCCCGGTCCGCTTCATGCTCGGGGACCCCGACTCGGCGGCCGTCGCCGTCCGTGGAACCGACGAAGGCATCGGTGGTGCGATGGCGAGCAAGATTCGCAACGCGCTGATCAACTACGCGCCGTTATTCGGGCTGCCGGGCGTCGAGTTCCGGCTCCACGCCACCACGCTCTACAACTCCATCTATCGGGCTGACGACGAGATGCTCGCAAACGGCCACCTGTACGGCGTGGGCGCGTACATGGCTCCGGTGCTCCACATCCAGCGCGTCCCCGGGGGCGAGCTGTTCGACGCCTACGCTGAGAGCGTCGAGCGGGTCTGGGAGAGCGCCCGGCGTATCTCCTCGCCCACGGACCTCGGAGGTTCAGACGCATGAGCCGGATCGACTACTTCCGCGACCCGAAGGCTCCCAGGGCTAACTCGGTGGTGCCTTCGGTCACGGTCGTCGTGCGTGACGGTGACGGGCGGCTACTGCTGATCCACAAGACCGACAACGGCCTGTGGGCGCTGCCCGGGGGTGGCCACGACATCGGCGAGCGCATCGGCGATACGGCCGTGCGCGAGGTCGTGGAGGAGACCGGGATCGAGGTAGAGGTGGAGAGCATCGTCGGGCTCTACACCGACCCTGAACACGTCCTCGCGTACGACGACGGCGAGGTCCGACAGCAGTTCTCGATCTGCTTCCGAGCCCACCCGGTCGGTGGCTCCCTCCGCACGAGCAGCGAATCGAAAGAGGTCCGCTGGGTTGACCCAGCGGACCTCGACGACTTGGACATCCACCCGTCCATGCGGCTGCGCATCCGGCACGGCCTGGACGAGTCGGGCCGGGAGCCCTACATCGGCTGAGCGCCGGCGGCGGCTGAGGCCATCCGCCGTTCCACCCGCTCGTTGGCGGCATGGATCTCCGGCGCAGCCCGCTGGATGAACCGGCCCACGATGGTGTTCGGTCCGTACCGCTGAACGATCTCGTCCAGCCGGGCCGCCGGCGTCGTGTGCTCGCCGGTCGGCGTCGTCGTCATGTCGGACACGATGAGCGCGTCCACCAGCTCAGGCCGCTCCAACTCGAACTCGGTCTCCAGCTCACGCCGAAGCCCGCGCTCCTCGGCTTCCAGGAGCGCGCAGGAGTGATGGGCCACGAGCCGGACGACCCGCTCGTCGGCCCCTTCCTGGTCACGAAGGAACCGTGCCCCGTCGAGCGGGTGGAAGCCCGTGGCGGCGATGGTGGGGGAATAGCCGACGTCGTGAAGAACGGCCGCGGCTTCCAGCAGTTCGGCGTCGGCACCGAGGATCGGGCTGAGGGACCGGGCCCGCTTGGCAACGCCGAGGGAGTGCGACCAGCGGCGCGGCAACTGCTCGGACAACATCGTTTCGGAGAGCGCGTACGCCCACTCGGTAAGCCCCATGAGTGCCAAGGCTAGGACTCCTCCGGGTCGATCGGGAGGGCGCGAACGGTTCGGCCCTTGCCGTGGACGGTGGCGAGCAGCCCGGTCCCCTCCATCTGAGCAAGGGCGCGCCGTACCGCCGTGCGGGAGACTCCGAACCGCGCGCACAGCTTCATTTCCGACGGGTAGGCGTCGCCCACCGCCAATACATCTTCCTTGATCAAGTCAGTCATGCGGTCGACGAGCGGTCGGATGAGCCGGGCCGAGATCCGCCATCCCGTCCCTGGAACGGAGGTGATCAGCCTCTCGGCCTCCAGGGTCTTGAGCGCACGCCGGATGGTGTTCCGGGAGACGTCATGCTTCCGCATGAGAGCAGCCTCGGACGGCAGCGCGTCCCCGTGAGAGCCTTTCTCGATGTCCTTCCGCAGCGCGGCAGCGATGATCAGATAGGTTCCGCGCGGGCTGGCCTCCGGCACGGCACCTCCTTCCGAGAGCATTGACTGCTGCCAGGGTCGCATGAGGCGCCGGCGAAGAGAGCATCACCTACCCACTTGGTAGCCGTGCCTGCCATCCTAAGGTTCCATTACGATTCCATCGAGCACGTGCGCTGGCGAGATGAATGCCAAAGGCATCACTTCCCGCAAAACCTGCACGGCGTAACCCCTGTGAACCGACGAAGCAAGCTCCTCCAGCTGCGGGCGGAGATTCTCCATTCCTTCAATAAAGAGAGTGGGCAAGGTTCCTTGCGGATGCCGCCTAACTTGGCTACGCCTGCCAGCAACTTCAGCCTTCTGGAAATGCTCTTTAGCATCCCCCCCTACCTTCTCTGTGGTCACAATCACCGGGTGCCTAGGCTGCACCAAGCCGACCTTCGCAGCGAATGAGTACGCCTCGCGAAGGCTAAATTCTTTATCCTTCAACTCAAACAGAATCACCTCTCCATTGATATCCGCAATGCAGTCCATCTCGTCACCGCCGGTAGAGTATTCCATCATGATTCGATCCTCCGGGACCCCCAAGTTGCGAAGTTCTTCAGTAAGTAGGACCGACATCCACGTGCTCTTATCTAGCAACTCTCTACCGAGGTCTGTGATAGCGACTGCCTCCTCTATACGCTCATCCTCCAATTTTCGCCCGCAGCCACAACGAACCCCTTTCTGGGACATCTCCCGAACAATCTCAGCATCAGCAAATCTGGCCATCTGTTGCTGATTCTTCGCACAGACAACCGCATACTCAGAGCTGATCAGGCCGCACTCCTGAAGGGCTGTCAAATGCCCATCAACATCGTCCACCTTGTCACGCTTCAGCTGCTTCTCGATATCCGCAAGAATCAGCCCGCCAGGCGCAGACTTGATAAGGGTCGCAAGAACACGCGACTGCTTTTCCGCGAGGAGCTGCGAGGCGGAAACTTTCGCAGAGGTAATCTCTAGAGACTCCTGCCTACCCTCCTGCTTCAGCTCCATAAATTGCCTAGCTTGAAACTCCCATTTCTTCAGGGATGCCCCACAGGCACCTTCTACGGCATCAATAAACTCGGAAACGTCGGGAATTCCTCGCGCTCCAGAGAGGGCGTAGAGGTAGAGGTGCCCTGGAGCTGAAGGAATCACCTCTTCGGTTGCCTCCAAGTCTTCACCCAGGACCCACGTGCGAGATTGATCTCGACGCCTCCGAAATGCGAGGATAAAAACCTCGCCACCTCTTCTAAAGATCTCTGCCTTAGAGATAGAAGTGACGCGACCAAGTTGATCAGGGCCTATTGATACCTCTCCCGGCGATGAGAGGCCAAGAGCGCTCGCCATAGCCTCTCTGGAAGAAGCAAGGGCACGCACATAGGAGGCCGGAAGGGCATGGACTATCATCCAGAACTTATCGGCCTGCTCTGCATCAAGGTTGGCTCGCCAGACAGAGAGTTTCAGCATGACCGTAGTGTCGCTGCTCGCCTCAGCAAGGGCCACCGTTTTGAAGATTTTCATGCCTTCCGCCTCACCCTCAGCCGATGCATGTACGGCATCACCCCAGGGGTCATGTGCCCATGGCGTGAGGCAAGTTGGCCGACTGAGGCACAAGGCCGGCCGACTGGAAGCATGAAGCTCTCATCCCCGAGTCGAACGAGCCATGCCCAACTAGAGAACGGAATCGAAGCCTCCGGTAAATACACGAGAAGAGATCACCGGCGCCGCCCGCGAACAGGGGGAAGCCGCAGGTCAGCGCGCCGCGCCAAGCCGTGCGGCCCGGTCTCTTCTAAGCACTTGGCCGCAGGTTCGAGTCCTGCCGGGGGCGCTCCGAGAACGACCCTCCTTCGGGAGGGTCTTTTTGCTGGTCGGGGGTGGTTTTCGGCCAGGAAAGGGAAGGTCCGGGAGTGGGGGCGGGGTGGCTGGGGGGGGCGGGTCGAGGGCCCGCACATCCACGTCCCGCGGCGGGTGAACACCGATGGCGAAGCCCTAGCCGAGCCCCGCTTCGCCCTGGTCATCCCGGTCACCGAGGACCTCGCGGGGCTCTCTGCGGACTACCACGGGTGGCGCGGACGGCGGTCAGGTCGTGCGGCCGGGCAGGGCGGGACGGGCGGAAGTATGGAGTCCTCGCAGGGGGGGCAGTCCGCACGGGTGCCAAGACTTCGACGGCCCTACCGCGAGCGCCCGGCATGAATATGAGTCGACCTGGGCCGCTGTGCGAGAGACCCTCGACGTGAATCTCACCGAGGAGACGCGTTGATCACGGAGTACCAGCAGAAGCTGCGCGAGCGCTACCTCGCCGCCCCCGTCATGTCGGCCCCGGAGCCATGGCAGCCGGTACGTGACCGCGGAACCCCCATCGGCGGCCTGCTCGGCATCGGCTTCGCCGTCCACCCCGACAGCGGGCACGACCTCGTCATGGTCGTCTCCAGCGACGGCCACGGGCTCTTCGACACGGTCACCGGCGAGAAGATCGCCCGCGACCGGGACCCCCACCCCGACACCAGCACCCCCGACGCCCACCCAGACCTCGCCTGCCCCGGTCTCGGCCCGATCGAAGGCACCCAGGTCCGCATCGCCGGCATCTTCGGCGGCGGCCTCCACAGCACCACCCCCGACGGCTGGACCCTGGACGTCGTCAGCCCAGAGTGGCCCCACGACCGCGTCATCCTCTCCGCAGACGGTGGGGCCCACAAAGGCCCAGCAGGAGAGGCATGGTGGCACGTCTTCCACTCGGAGCACTCAGAACTTCGCACCGCCGGATTCTCGCCCTCCGGGCTTACCCTGGCCGTCGCCACCAGCAGCGACCTCACTCTCTGGACCCGCCGGCAGCTCCACTACGACAACTGAGCGCGGCTCCGACACCCAGGGGCGGGAAGGGGAGTATGAACCGGGCAGCCCTGGCCGAGATGCTCAACGGACAGACCACAGCCTGCGAACCAGCGAAGGCAGTGCTTCTCGGCGGAGGCGACTTCGTCATCTGGGACGGCAACGTCCCCGCTCAGCAACTTGCCGGCATCTACGCCGCTCGCCTCCGGCGCGCGAGGAGACGGGGCACCGAGACACTCGCCCTGTCAGCCACCGTCGACATCCTCACCCGGTACGGCACCGCGCCGCTGCGACTCGGCTGCATCTCCACGCGCGACAGAACCTGGGCCTTCATGCTCTTCCTCACCGACGATGCCAGCGTCGTCCTGGCCTGCACGGGAGTCCGCCAAGCCAACTCCTGACAGCCCGCGTGTCCGTCGGTGGTGAGGGATCGCGTCTGTCACCTGACGAGGGATAGCTCGCGTACAAGGAAAACCGTCACCAGCCTCCAGCAGGTACGGGCCCGTCAGGTGAGTGGTGGGGTTCGTTCTCGGCCGCGTACTGGTCACCGATGACGAAAGTGCTCGCGCATTCGGGGCATTCGGCGCGGCCGAACAGCCAGGTGATTCCCTCAGCCAACTGGACAAAGCCGAGGCCACAGGCTGTTTCGTGCATCCATGCGGCCAAGCCGTCGAGATCGCTCGGGTCGGCTTGCTGGAGCGGGCGGCGGCGGATGTCTCCCTGGTCCCAGTCGCGATGGGCCGAGTAGCGGCCGTAGATACCGATCGCGACGGTGACGCTGAGGTGGCAGTGAGGGCAGCCGACCCCGTAGAAGCCGTCTTCGAAGTCGAACTCGGCCAGGCTCCACACGCTCGCCCCGGCGATTGCGAGATGAGCGCGGAAGAGGGCCATCGCGGTCGTCGCCGACAGGTCATTGTCGTTGAGGCGCCGGGAAACCATCCGTTTCAGTTCGACGATCACCGGAGCCAAGGTCCTGATGAGATCGTCGGCGCCGTGGTCCTGATGGACTCCCGCCATGATTGCACCGGCCAGGTCCAACGCCCGGTCCCCGGCGGTCGTCTCTCCGGCGCGGGCGATATCCCGCAGATGCGGGAGCGCGGCAAAGCTCGCGGCCGAGACGGTGAGCCCCTCGGTGGCCAAGAGATGCCAGAGTTCCCGCCACGCTTCCTCATCGTGGGACGGCGATCGCAGAACCCGCTCGAGAACGGGCGGGACCTCGTCGTACGGCCCGCGCCCGTACCTCGGCAAGCGCCATTCGATCATTCGCCGATTCAAGCACGGGCCGCATGGGTCCGAACCGGCGAGATCGTGCGTCCTGACCGGATGACGCGGCCGAATTCGGACATGTGAAGGTGCACTTCCGCCTTGAGACGGACGGTGATTGGCCGCCCGCCTCAGTAGAGAGTCTGTGGGCTTTCGACCGGGGCGATGGCACCGTGCGACTCGACAACACTCCTTGGTTCGTACGCGGCGTGGCGTGCGGAGACGTCCTCACCACCCACCCCGACGAGGACGGCGTTCACCGGCCGGGCCAGGTGGTATCGCCGTCGCAGAACGCCGATCCGGCTGCTCGTGCTGTGTGACAAGGGATCTAGCGCGGCGCGGCAAAGCGTTCTGAACGCCTTCGCGGAACTGGGAGTGGGCGGAGAGGGGATCGAGCGGTTCGGCATGGTCGCTCTGGATGTGCCGCCGGAGGTAGACCTCGCAAAGGTCCAGCGGCTCCTCGATCACGGCGTGGCCCAAGAGTGGTGGGACATGGAAGAGGGCTGCATCACCGACGCCTGGCGGACAGCACGGACCCGATGAGATGCGCGCTCCGGTCACCAGCCGACAGTGCCAGCAGAAGTCCCGTCCGGGCGGAGGCAGAGCGGTCTGCGTTGCATCCGCCGGGCCGCCTCTTCGAGCCGGGCCCCGATCCTGGGCTCGGCGGGAGGTGTCCGGGCCTGTGGCACTGCGGTTTTACATTCCGTCGGCCGATCAGACGGACGGGAAGTAGCGTCACCCAGTCGGCTGTTGGTGGTGGTCCCGGTCAGTGGTCGAACTGCTCGAGGTGGCGGCGTAGGAGGTCGCCGATGGACTTGTGGTCGCCTTCGGTTGGTAGGGGCGAGGGGGTGTCCTCGCCGTTCGTCATGGCGAGGCTGCTGGCGAAGCGGACGAGGTCGGGTGCCGGAGCGAAGGAGTCGCGCAGCCAGACGGCGAAGGTGCCGGCTTCGCCCGCCGTCGCGTCGGTGAGGGTGATGTAGGCGTAGTCGGGCTCGGTGATGGCCGCGGTGCCGTCCAGCCACACGTCCGGCGCCAGCTCGACCTCGAAGTCCAGCACCGTCGTCTCGTGAACGCTGGAACGGCGGTGCCCGATGGTGGGGTCGGGAAACGCCTCGCGCAGCGCCCGCTCCAGGGAGTCCAGCGTGGCGTGCCAGGCTCCTCCGTTCCCCTCGGGTGGATAGAAGGCGAAGTTCGTCCGGATGTTCCGTTCCGTGGCCATGGTCTTCCTCGTTCTCAGGGGACCTACCGCGTCGAGCGGGGCGTGCCCGTCATCGCCATCATGGACTGCCACGTAGACGGCGTTGTTCCGCCCGTTGGTCACGATCTCCCCGCCCCGGATCTCGCTGTTCGCGGGGTTGGCCATGGCCTGCTTGTACCGGACGAGTTGCGTGGTCTTCGTCTTCCCTCGCCCACAGAGGTCTTCCAGAACTTCACGTCGTACGGCGTGTCCATGGGACCCCACGCCCGCACCCGCGTTGGGGGGTATCCCCGCCCTGCTCGACGGCCGCCTCTTGCCGGCACGGCAGCTGGCCAAGGTGAAGCAGACCATCCCCGTGAGCGCGGGGACGGCGGGTACATCGCCCTCAACGGCGTCACCGATGACGGGCGTCGCAGACACCAAGGAGCACCAGCCCACCCCACCCTTGATCGGCGCGACCGGGGATGAATAGGTTTGCCGCCGGCAACGGACGAACAGGCAGGTGGGGCGGATGACCGCATGGGACGAGCTGGTGCAGCTGTTCGGGCCGCCGCCGGCACGAGAGCTGTCCCCCGGCGACTGGACCGAGGTCGAGGACTACGTCGGTTCGGCGCTGCCCGGCGACTTCAAGAAGTTCCTTGACGCCTATGGCACCGGGGTGATCAGCGGAGAGCTGGTGGTCTTCCACCCCCGAGGGTCCAGTCCGCTGCTCGCGCGGATGCAGCAGATCAGCGAGTCGTTCGGGCAGTCGTGGCGACGCGACCCGGGCGCGTACCCCTTCCGGTTCCACCCCGAGCCGGGCGGGCTCATCTCGTGGGGATACGACTACTCCGGCGATGAGCACTTCTTCTGGCCGTGCGACCCGGACCCGGACCATTGGAAGGTGGTCACCAACATCAACGGGGCGGACCCCCACGTCTTCGACGGATCGTTCACCCACTTTGTGGTTTCCTTCGTCCGGCAACTGCGCGATGTCGACCCGCACCATGGAATCGACCCGGCCGCCTTGGAGTTCCTTGAGCCGGAAGACCTGAACGAGCTGGTGGAACGCGGAGAGATCGGGCCGTTCCAGCCGAGCTTCGAACCGTTCTGATGTTGCCCGGGATCGAGTGTCGAGACATCTCCCCGTGGTGGCTGGGCGGTCTCGCCAACTCCCTTGCCAGGGCGCTTCCCACTGCCTTGTTAGCCTGCTCGGCATGGTCGAGGGCGGGTTGGGTGGGCGGATAGCGGGTGTGGTGGGGGGCAGTGGGCCCGAGCGGGTGCTTGTTGCTGCCAGTTTTGTCAATCGGGTCGGCAACGGGTTGTTCAACGCCGCGTCGGCGATGTACTTCACCTTGATCGTGGGCCTGCCCGCCGCTCATGTCGGTGCGGCGCTGACCATTGCCGGGCTCGTCGGGCTTTCCGCCGGGATTCCGGGTGGGCATCTCGCCGACCGGCGCGGGGCGCGCGCGGTCATGATGGGGGCCCTCGTCGTTCAGGCGGTGTCGATGGCGGCGCTCGTCCTCGTCGAGAGCTGGCTCGCGTTCACGGTCGTCGCCACGGTCGACCAGGTCGCCGCCGCTGTCGGCGGGGCGGCCTCGGGCGCGCTGGTGGCCCGGGTCGGGGGCGAGCGTCCGGCGGCGTTCCGGGCGAAGTTGCGGACCTTCGTCAATCTGGGCGTGGTGCTCGGGACCGTCGGGTCCGGGCTCGCGTTGGCGGCGGGCACCCGCGGTGCCTACGTCACGCTCATCCTGGGCAACGCGGCGAGCTTCGCCCTGTGCGCGGCCCTTCTTCTCCTGCTGCCGCACTACCCCGTACTGAAAGCACCCCCGCGCGAGCGTCGCCTGCCCGCGTTCGCCGACCGGCCGTACCTGGTGTTCACCGCCCTCTACGGGGCCATGGGGCTGCAGTACTCCACGGTGTCCCTGCTCCTGCCGATCTGGATCGCCCAGCACACCGAGGCGCCGCGGTGGACCGCGGCCGCGGTGTTCGCCGTCAACGCCGCCTTCTGTGTCCTCCTGCAGACCCGGATCGGTTCCCGCATCGAGACTCCGCACGACGGCGGCAGGGCGTTCCGCACCGCCGGGCTGCTCTTCCTCGTCAGCTGTCCGATGATGGCGCTCGCCGCGTACACCCCGGTGTGGTCGGCGGCGGGGCTCCTCATCGCGGCGATCTTCGTCCACAGCCTCGGGGAGATCTGGGAGTCCTCCGCCGGCTTCGCCCTCGGTTTCGGCCTCGCCCCCGACCACGCCCAGGGCCAGTACCAGGGTCTCCTCGGCCTCGGGTTCAGCGCGGGTCAGGCCGTCGCCCCCGCGATCCTCACCACGGTGGTGCTCGGCCTCGGCGTGACGGGCTGGCTGCTCCTCGCCGTCTTCTTCGCGGCGGTGGGCGCCGCCGGCCCCGCCCTCGCCCGTTGGGGCGTACGGACCCGGCCGGGGCAGGCAGTCGTCGCGGAGGCGGCCGCCGCCTGAGCGGAGGCGGCCGCCGCCGGCTGACCCGGGGGTGGGTGGCAGCCGCCCGCGGCGAGTGGCTGCCGGACCCCGGCGAGACGTGCCTCCCCGCCGGGGTGGTGCGCGGTGCGCGGTCTCAGCGCTCTTCTCGGAAGTCGACGTGGCGGCCGGCCATCGGGTCGTACTTGCGCAGCACCAGACGGTCCGGGTCGTTGCGCCGGTTCTTGCGGGTGACGTAGGTGAAGCCCGTGCCCTCGGTGGAGCGGAGCTTGATGACGGGGCGGAGTTCGTTGCGTGCCATGACGTCAGTGTACCGGAATGGTTTTCATTACCATTAGGCTGCTCGGGCCCTCCAGGGCCGCCGCCATGGCGAAGGGGAAACGGTCCAGCTCAAGGCAGAGCTCGACGTCGTCGGGGTGGGTCCCTTGCCGTATCCCCTCCGTCAGCTCGGCGGCGGCGCGCGACCCGGCGGCGCGGCGGAGGAACTCGCCCGCGTCCGCCTCCTCCCCCGCCGCCCGGCGGGCTATGTACTGGGCGCACGCCAGGTCCTCGTCGGCCCGCCCGTCCTCGCCGGTCACCACGAACGTGACGGGTTCGCCGCCGCGGGTCCGCAGCACGCGGGCCGTCGCCTCCGCCACCACGAAGCTCGCGCACAGGACGAGCCCCGCCTCCTTGACCGCGAGGGCCCCCACGGTTCCCGCCGTGGTCTTCTGCACGACGGTCCTGCCACGGAGGTCGACGGACCGCAGCAGGCCGGGTGAGTTGACGGCGTCGAACCCGGGCGCCGCCGGGCCGTCCTTGAGCGTCACCCAGTCCGGGTGGCGGGCCTTGAGCGCCAGCGCCTCGTCCAGCGACTCGGCGAGCACGATCTTCTCCGCCCCCTGGGCGAAGGCCCAGGCGGCCACGGTGAAGGCGCGCATGACGTCGACCACGACCGCCACGGCGGGGGCTTCGGCGAGGTCTGCGTGTCGGGTGACTTCGGCTGTGCCGAGGAATCGGGCGTCCATACGGTCATGATCACGCCCGTCCGGACCGCGGCCACGGGAGAGTGACCCACGTCACGCGGAGTAGGTCGATCCGGAGCATGTCCCGTACGCACCGCGTGCATGGTCCGTGGGCGGGCGGGAAGGCGCCCCTCGTACGCGGGGCGCCTCGCGTACGAGGCGCGCGGTCGCCGATGCCCGCGCCGCGAGCGCCCCCGGAAACCCGGAGCCCCCAGGACCGCCCATGGACACCGACGCAGTGATCGGCCGGCTGCTGCGGGAGCACGGCCGGACGTACGCCGACGAGGCGGGGATCGTGCTGCACGACAAGCCCGCCCCGCTCTACCAGCTGCTCGTCCTGACCGTCCTCTGCTCCGTCCGCATCCGGGCCGACATCGCCACCGCCGCCGCCCGCGAACTCTTCTCCGACGGGCTGCGGACCCCCTCCGCCATGGCGGACTCCTCGTGGCAACAACGGGTGGACGCCCTCGGGCGGGCCCATTACGTCCGGTACGACGAGAGCACGGCCACCGCCCTCGGCGAGGGCGCGCGGCTCGTCCTCGACCGCTACCGGGGTGACCTGCGGCAGCTCCGCGAGGAGGCCGCGGGCGATCCGGACGCCCTGCGCGGGCTCCTCCGCGAGGTGCCCCGGATCGGGCCCGTCGGCGCCGGCATCTTCTGCCGTGAGGCGCAGGCCGTCTGGCCGGAGCTGCGCCCGTACTTCGACGAGCGGTCCCTGACGGCCGCCGCCCGGCTGGGTCTCCCCCACACCCCGGCCGGTCTCGCCCGGCACGTCGACCCGGCGGACCTCTCCCGCCTGGCCGCCGCTCTCATACGGGTCAGTCTGACCCGTGGGAGTCCGGCGGCGGAGCGCCGCGCCGCCGCGTGAGGCACCCCTGCGCCCGTAAGTCGGGCTGTCTCCCGTCCTGTTGACGCCGTGTTGAGCGTTCGTTGGTGTCGCCCGCGACGGTGTTCCCACAGACCGGCCGGGCCGCGCCGCGACAGGGGTGCGCGGCCACCGGCCGGACGGAGAGGGAGCCCTCATGCGAACGAAGATCAAGAGTGGTGTGCTGCGCGGAAGGCTGCTGCCCGCGGCGGCGCTGGCCTTCGCCGCGCTCGCCGTGACGACCAGCCCCGCCTCGGCCGCCGGCCTGCCGTGCAGCGGTTACGCCTGCGACAACTGGGACCCGAACACGGTCAGCTGGGACTCCGGCCCCACCACCGACGCCACGGCGACGGTACGCGGCTTCGCCACCGTGGAACTCCGGTCCGGGAAGAAGGACGGCCGGTGGTACGGCTGGGCCAGGACCGCCACCACCTACTACAAGTACGGGGTGTGGATCGACCGTTCCACGGACGGGGGCAGGACGTGGGACGGGACGCGGGGGTACGTGCACGCCGACGGCGGTCAGGAGTACACGTCGATGTCCTACTGGCCCGACGGCACGTGGCTGCGCGCCTGCGTCAACGTCGAGGGCATCGAGCTGAAGTGCACGGGGTGGGTGAGCTGACCCCGGCCGGGCGCCCGGCGGGGTGAGCTGAGGTACCTGCCGCCCGGCCGGATGAGCTGAGCTACCGGCCGCCCGGCCGGGTCAGCTGGGCAACCGGCCGAGCAACCGACCGCCCGGCCCGGTCAGCTGAACGACCCGCCCCCCGCCAGCGTCAGCGCACCGGCCGTGGCAGCCGTACGCGGACCAGGGTCGTCTCCACCTCGCTGTCGACCAGGCGGCCGTTCGCGTCGAAGGCGGCCGGGCCGTCCGTCATGCCGAAGTCGTTGTCGTTGAGCAGGACCAGCGTCGAGGAGCCTTCCAGGGCGAGGCCCTCGATCTTGCCGGGGACGCCCTCGACCCGGTTGAAGTCGACGATCAGCCGCTTGGCGAGGACCGGCGCCCCGGCCGCCGCCTCGTCGTCGAGCTGCTCCAGGGCCGGGCTCGCCGTGGAGTCCCACGCGGTGCCGAGGATGTCGGCGCCGCGGCGGAGGCGTACCTCGTAGGCGCGGGAGCCCTTGTCGGTGCGCTCCTGGACGAGGAGGCGGTCGCCGCCGAGGGCGACGACGGAGGAGATCTTCAGCTCGGCGGTCTTCGTCTGGCCGGGCTCGACGACGCCGACCGGGTCGAAGCGGTAGGCGTACTCGGCCGTGACGCGGTTCTCGCGGGTCGAGAAGCGCAGCAGCCTGGTCGTGCGGGAGTCCTCGCCTGCGGCCTTGTCGGGGTTGAGCAGCGGGCTCTGCAGCGCCATGACGAGGTCGCCGTCGGGGAGCAGCGCGAGGCCCTCGAAGCCGCGGTTGATCTTGCGCTTGAGGAAGATCGAGGGGAGCGACTCGACGACCGGGTAGTCGGCGCCGGTCAGGCCGAGGCCCTTCGGCACGTGGCGGGCGAGGACCCGGCCCTTCGCGGAGACGTGCACGAGGGACGGGCCGTACTCGTCGACCAGCCAGAAGCTGCCGTCCCGGTCGCGCACGAGGCCCTCGGTGTCGAGGCCGTTCGGGTTGTACGGGAGCGGGGTCGAGGCGTTGTAGTCGTACGGGGCCTCGTCGCGGCCCGGCTGGTTGGGCAGGCCGGTGACGGGCGCGCCGGAGGCGGTGGTCAGCGGGATGGCCTTCAGCACCTGGACGCGGTCGCCGACGGTGCGGACCTTCACGATCGCCGGGTCGAAGCCGGGCACGGGGAAGGTGCGCCGCTTGTCCTTGCCGACCGAGATCTGGCCGTTGGGGCCCCGGTCGGTCACCGTCCAGTACTCGCCGCGCCGCTCGGCCGGGTACAGGTCGCTGCCGATGCCGCCGAGGTCGACGTCCCGGTCGTCGGCGACGGTGCCGGGGAGGAGGCGGTTGCTGAAGGCGGCCAGCGGGATGTCCGGCAGGGTCGAGGTGGTGACGACCCGGGCGGCCGAGCCGTGCCGCGCGGGCTCGGCCTCGGCCGTACCCATGACCACCGTGAGCGCGAGCGCGGCGGAGAGCGGCAGCGCTACGGTGGCGGGCCGGCGCAGGAGGCGCGGATTCATCTGAACTCCCTTTGACACATGGTTGTCGCCCATGGAGGCGGCCTCATGGTCCATTTCCGGCCACAACGCCGGGCGTCGGGAACGCGACGGCGGGGGGAGTCCTCGGTGAACGCGCGGCGCCGCGCAGGACGGGCGGTAGCCGCCGGGCCGCTCCCCCGCCCCGGCGGCTACCGCAGGAACAGGCTCGTGCCGACGTCCGTAGGGACGGCCTCGCGGATCGGTGTGCTGTCCGGGCCCGGCAGCCGCATGCCGGGGATCGGCACCCGCCGGGTGCGGTGCAGCAGGACCGCCCCGTCGCGTTCCCGGACCTTCGTGTACCCGTGGGCCAGCAGCAGCTCCACGCGCCGCCGTTGCTCGTCGAGCGAGGCGAACGGGAAGGTGCGGCCCGACACCCGGAGGACGACCCAGTCGGCGCCCCGGGGGGTCGCGTCCGCGAGGACGACCCGGGTACGGGCGGTCAGCCGGGGCGCGACGACGTTGTCCGCCTCCACCGTCGCCCCGTCGGGGACGAGTTCGGCCGCCGCGGCGAGCGCCGCGCGGTCGGTCGGGGGCCGCCAGGCGCCCGGCTGGAAGAAGAGGACGAGGCCCAGGCCGAAGGAGGCCGCCGTGGCCAGGGCGATCCCCGCGCTCCCCCACCACAGGGCCGGCGCGCGCCTTCCGTACGAGGTCCGGTGCATCCGTCCCAGCGTCTCCAGCGCGGCCGTCAGCAGGATCGGCCACAGGAAGGCGTCGTAGTGGTTGATCACCGGCCAGTGGTTGGGGTTGTCGGAGAGGACCCGCTCCGCGAGCAGCGGGACGGCGAGCAGGAAGGTCGGGGAGCCGAGCGGGAGCAGGGCCAGACTGCCCAGGATCCAGGCCGTCATGGCGACCTTCACGCCGGGGGTGACGGCGACCTGGAACAGCACCCACGGTTCGGCGAGGACGTGGGCCAGGGCGGCGCGCGGGTCGGCGCCGAGGCTGCCGTACGACCAGTAGTAACCCTCGGGGCCGCCCATCGCCGGCAGGAACCAGGTGATCACGGCGACCGAGACGAGGGGTCCGGCCAGGGCGAGGGCGAGCCCGGTGGCCCGGCCGTGGCGGTGGCCGGCGCGGTGCGCCCGTACGGCGAGGACCAGGCCGAAGGCTCCGACGACGAGCCCCATGTCCTCCTTCGTGGTGCAGAGCAGGGCCGCCCAGCAGGCCGCGGCGGCGTACCGCCGGGCGAGGCCGCGCTCCAGCATGAGCAGGGTGAACGGTACGGCGAAGGCCACCTCGTGGAAGCCGTTGTACGCGGAGTTCAGCAGCGGCCACCCCAGCGCGTACACCAGGCCGGCGAGGTCCGCCGCCCGCCGTGCGGTGCGGGGCGGGGCGTCCGCGAAGGAGTGCCGGGCGATGCGCCGGACCGCCGGCACGCCCACCGCGAACAGCGCGGCCTGCGCGAGGAGGAGGACCCTCGGGTCGTCCCACAGCCAGTACAGCGGGGCGAGCAGGGCGAGCGCCGGGGTGAAGTGGTCGCCGAGGAGGGAGAAGCCGGGCGGGAACTCGTGGTGCACGTTCTTGATGGGCGACCTGGGCAGTTCGAAGTGCGCGTAGGCGCGGACGGCCTGGTCGAAGATGCCGAGGTCGAAGCCGGTGAGCCGCATGGCCGTCCAGGACTGCAGGCCGATGCCGCAGCAGACGAGGAAGCAGAGGAGGGTGAGGGCGGTACCGGACCGCCAGGACGACGGTGCCGGCGGTGCCGACGGTGCCGGGGTCTGCGCGCGGTCGGCCGCGCGCGGTCGTGGCGCGACGGCCAGTCGCTCCCCCGGCCCCTCCCCCGCCCCCTCCTGCGGTCGTTCGGACGCTTGTGTAGACATGTCCCCCATGGCCAAGACTTTACGGTGCGTTCCTCTCGCCCCAAGGGGGAGAATCCCGCCATGGTGATCACCGCACGTGCGCTCAACCGCTCCACCCTCGACCGTCAGTTGCTGCTCGGCCGGGCGTCGATCGGCGTCGAGGACGCCGTACGGCGGGTGGTGGCCCTCCAGGCGCAGCAGCCGGGTTCGCCCTATGTGGCGCTGTGGAACAGGGTCGCCGGCTTCGATCCGGCGCGGCTCGACGAGGCGGTGGCCGGTTTCGCGCTGGTCCGCTCGACCCTGATGCGGCTCACGCTGCACCTGGTGCACGCCGCGGACTACCGGGCGTTCCGGGAGGCCATGGAGCCGACGCTGCGCGGTTCGCGGCTGCACGATCCCCGGTTCAAGGCGGCGGGGTTCACGGCCGCCGACGCCGACGCCCTGCTGCCCGCTCTCCTGGAGTACGCCGGGGAGGCGCGGAGCGGGGCCGAGATGCGGGAGCGCCTGGAGGAGGCGTGGGGCGGGCCGGTGGAGGCCGTGGTGTGGCGGATGATCCGGCAGTACGCGCCGCTGTGGCACGCGCCGACCGGGCCGCCGTGGTCGTTCGGGGCGGCGCAGTCGTTCGTGACGGCGGGCGGGCCGCTGCCGGTGCTGGGTGATCCGGACGCGGCGGCGGCGGGGCTCGCCGTCCTGATCCGGCGCTATCTGGAGGGCTTCGGGCCGGCGTCCGTACCGGACATGGCGCAGTTCGCGACGGCGCCGCGGGGCAAGGTGCGGGAGGCGGTACGGCTCCTCGCCGGCGAGCTCACGGAGTACGAGGGGCCGGGCGGGACGGTGCTGTACGACGTGCCCGGGGCGGTGCTGCCCGACGAGGACGCTCCGGCGCCGCCCCGGCTGATGGCCATGTGGGACAGCGTCCTGCTGGCGTACGCGGACCGTGGCCGGGTCATTCCGCCCGAGTACCGCAAACACGTGATCCGGGTGAACGGCGACACGCTGCCGACGCTCCTCCTCGACGGGTACGTGGCCGGGGTGTGGCGCCCGGTCGAGGGAGGCATCGAGGCCTCGGCCTTCCACCCGCTGCCCGCCCGGGTCTGGGCGGAGCTCGCGGTGGAGGCCGAGGCGCTCGGCGGCTTCCTCACCGCCCGGGACGCCCGGGTCTACGGCCGCTACGACCACTGGTGGGTCAAGGGACTTCCCACGGTCGAGACCCGGGTGCTGCCGGGGTCCTGACGGACGGCGACCCGGTCGGGGCCTGTGTCGGCCGCCGGGCCCGTATCGGCCGCCAGGCCCCGTATCAGCCGCCAAGCCGCCCCCCTCCGTCAGCCCTTCGTCGCCACGAGCTGCTTGAGGGCGATGTTGAGCTTCAGGACGTTGACGCGGGGCTCGCCGACGAAGCCGAGGATCCGGCCGTCGGTGTGGTCGGCGACGAGCCGGTCGACCTGGGCGACGGGGAGCCCGTTGCGTTCGGCGACGCGGTGGACCTGGAGCTTCGCGTACGCGGGTGAGATGTGCGGGTCGAGTCCGGAGCCGGAGGAGGTGACGGCGTCGGCGGGCACGTCGGAGGGCTTCACCTGGTGGTCGGCCGTGGAGTTGTCCTCGACGACGGCGGCCTTGGCGTCCTTCACCCACCGGATCAGCTCGGCGTTGTCGCCGGAGCGGTTGGTGGCACCGGACAGGATGAGCGAGTACCGGGTGTTGACGGAGTTGGTGCCGAGGCCGTTGGAGGGGCGTGGCTGGAACCAGCGCAGGTCGGGGGCCGGGGTGTCCTCGCCGTCCTTCAGGGGCAGGTCGTAGCGCTGGCCGATGAGTTCGGAGCCGACGACCTTTCCGCTCGCGTCCTCGATCTCCGAGCCGTTCGCCTTCCCGGGGAAGGCGAGTTGGGCGGCGCCGGTGACGGCGAGCGGGTAGAGCACGCCGCAGACGACGGTCAGGACGAGGAGGGCGCGCAGGCCCGCCCACAGGACACGGCCGGTGTTCGCCGCTGAGTTGTTCATCGTGTGTCAGCCGATTCCGGGGATGAGGGTGAGGAGCATGTCGATGAGCTTGATGCCGATGAAGGGGGCGATGAGGCCGCCGAGTCCGTAGAGGCCGAGGTTGCGGCGGAGCATCGAGTCGGCGCTGCTCGGCCGGTAGCGCACGCCCTTCAGGGCCAGCGGGACGAGGGCGATGATGATCAGCGCGTTGAAGATGACGGCGGAGAGGATCGCGGACTCGGGCGAGGTCAGGCCCATGATGTTGAGCTTGTCCAGCGAGGGGTGGGCGACGGCGAACATCGCGGGGATGATCGCGAAGTATTTCGCCACGTCGTTGGCGATCGAGAAGGTCGTCAACGCTCCTCGGGTGATGAGGAGTTGCTTGCCGATCTCGACGATCTCGATGAGCTTGGTCGGGTTGGAGTCGAGGTCGACCATGTTGCCGGCCTCCTTCGCGGCCGACGTGCCCGTGTTCATCGCCACGCCGACGTCCGCCTGCGCCAGCGCCGGGGCGTCGTTGGTGCCGTCGCCGGTCATGGCGACCAGCTTCCCGCCTGCCTGCTCCCGCTTGATGAGCGCCATCTTGTCCTCGGGGGTGGCTTCGGCGAGGAAGTCGTCGACACCGGCCTCCTCGGCGATGGCCTTCGCGGTCAGCGGGTTGTCACCCGTGATCATGACCGTGCGGATGCCCATCCGGCGCAGTTCGTCGAACCGCTCCCGCATGCCCTCCTTGACGACGTCCTTCAGGTGGATGACGCCGAGGACACGCGCGCCCGCGCCGTCCTCCAGAGCCACGAGCAGCGGCGTGCCACCAGCCTGGGAAATCCGGTCCGTGAGCGCCTGCGCGTCCTCGGAGACACTGCCGCCCCGCTCCTTCACCCAGGCCACGACCGCTCCGGTCGCGCCCTTCCGTACCTTCCTGCCGTCCACGTCCACGCCCGACATGCGGGTCTGGGCGGTGAACTCGATCCACTCGGCGTGGGCCAGTTCGCCCTGGTGGCGCTCGCGCAGGCCGTACGCCTGCTTCGCGAGGACCACGATCGAGCGGCCCTCCGGCGTCTCGTCCGCGAGGGAGGAGAGCTGGGCGGCGTCGGCCAGTTCGGCCTCCGTCGTGCCGGCGACCGGGACGAACTCCGAGGCCTGCCGGTTGCCCAGGGTGATCGTGCCCGTCTTGTCGAGGAGCAGCGTGGAGACGTCACCGGCGGCCTCGACCGCGCGGCCCGACATCGCCAGGACGTTGCGCTGGACCAGCCGGTCCATGCCCGCGATGCCGATCGCGGAGAGCAGCGCGCCGATCGTGGTCGGGATCAGGCAGACGAGCAGGGCCGTCAGCACGATCAGCGAGGTCTGCTCGTCCGCTCCGGCGTAGATCGCGAACGGCTTCAGCGTCACCACGGCCAGCAGGAAGACGATCGTCAGCGAGGCGAGCAGGATGTTGAGGGCGATCTCGTTGGGGGTCTTCTGCCGGGCGGCGCCCTCGACGAGGTTGATCATCCGGTCGATGAACGTCTCGCCGGGCTTCGTCGTGATCTTCACGACGATCCGGTCGGAGAGCACCTTCGTGCCGCCGGTGACCGCGCACCGGTCGCCGCCGGACTCGCGGATGACCGGGGCCGACTCGCCCGTGATGGCCGACTCGTCGACGCTGGCCACGCCTTCGACGACGTCACCGTCGCCGGGGATGGTGTCGCCGGCCTCGCAGACGACCAGGTCGCCGACGCGCAGCTCGGTGCCGGGGACCCGCTCCTCGTGCGGGCCGGTGATCCGGCGGGCGACGGTGTCGGTCTTGGCCTTGCGCAGGGTGTCGGCCTGCGCCTTGCCGCGTCCCTCGGCGACCGCCTCCGCGAGGTTGGCGAAGACCGTGGTCAGCCAGAGCCAGGCGGTGATCGCCCAGCCGAACCAGTCCCCCGGGTTGGTGACCGCGAGGACCGTGGTGACGATCGAGCCGATCAGCACCACGAACATGACGGGGGACTTGACCATGACCCGGGGGTCGAGCTTCCTGATCGCGTCGGGGAAGGACGTGACGAGCTGCTTGGGGTCGAACAGTCCGCCGCCGACGCGTCCGGCCTCGGCGGGCCGGCCGCCGGGCGCCTCCGACTGCGGGGGCCGGGTGGGGGTGATGGTGCTCATGCTGCGAGCCCTTCGGCGAGCGGTCCCAGCGCGAGGGCCGGGAAGTAGGTGAGACCGGCGACGATGAGGATCGTGCCGACGAGCAGTCCGGTGAACAGCGGCTTCTCGGTGCGCAGGGTGCCCGCCGTCTCCGGTACGGGCGTCTGCTCGGCCAGCGAGCCGGCGAGCGCGAGCACGAACACCATGGGCAGGAACCGGCCGAGCAGCATCGCGATGCCGATGGTCGAGTTGAACCACTGGGTGTCCGCGTTGAGGCCGGCGAAGGCCGAACCGTTGTTGTTGGCGCCCGAGGTGTAGGCGTAGAGGATCTCGGAGAAGCCGTGCGCGCCGGAGTTCGTCAGGGAGTGCGACGGGGTGTCCAGGACGAACGAAGCCGCCGTGAAGCACAGCACCAGCGCCGGTGTGATCAGGATGTAGAGCGCGGCGAACTTGATCTCCCGCGTGCCGATCTTCTTGCCCAGGTACTCCGGGGTCCGGCCGACCATCAGTCCGGCGATGAACACCGCGATGATCGCCATGATCAGCATGCCGTAGAGGCCGGAGCCGACGCCGCCGGGCGCGATCTCGCCGAGCTGCATGCCCAGCATGGTGATCCCGCCGCCGAAGCCGGTGTACGAGGAGTGGAAGGAGTTCACCGCTCCCGTGGAGGTCAGTGTGGTGGCGACCGCGAAGATCGAGGAGCCGCCGATGCCGAACCGGGTCTCCTTGCCCTCCGTCGCCCCGCCGGCCAGGTCGAACGCCGGTCCGTGGTGGGCGAACTCGGTCCACATCATCAGCGCCGTGAAGCCGAGCCAGATCGCGGCCATCGTGCCGAGGATCGCGTATCCCTGCTTCAGGGAGCCGGCCATCCGGCCGAAGGTCCGGGTCAGCGCGAAGGGGATGACGAGGATCAGGTAGATCTCGAAGAGGTTGGAGAGGCCGTTGGGGTTCTCGAAGGGGTGGGCGGAGTTGGCGTTGAAGTAGCCGCCGCCGTTCGTGCCCAGCTCCTTGATGACCTCCTGGGAGGCGACCGCGCCGCCGTTCCACTGCTGTGTGCCGCCCATGAACTGGCCGACCTCGTGGATGCCGGCGAAGTTCTGGATGGCACCGCAGGCGACCAGCACCAGGGCGCCGACGACGGAGATCGGGAGCAGGACGCGGACGACGCCCCGGACCAGGTCGGCCCAGAAGTTGCCGAGTTCGCCGGTACGGGACCTGGTGAAGCCGCGGACGAGGGCGACGGCGACCGCGATGCCGACCGCCGCCGACACGAAGTTCTGCACCGCGAGGCCGCCGGTCTGCACGACGTGGCCCATGGCCTGCTCGCCGTAGTACGACTGCCAGTTGGTGTTCGCCACGAAGGAGGCGGCCGTGTTGAAGGCCTGGTCCGGGTCGATCGACACGAAGCCGAGCGAACCCGGCAGCGAGCCCTGCACCCGCTGGAGCAGGTACAGGAAGAGGACGCTCACGGCGGAGAAGGCGAGGACGCCGCGGAGGTAGGCGGGCCAGCGCATCTCCACCGACGGGTTGGCGCCGATGCCCTTGTAGATCCACTTCTCCACCCGCAGGTGCTTGTCGGAGGAGTAGACCCTGGCCATGTGGTCGCCCAGCGGCCGGTACGACAGGCCGAGCGCGACGACCAGAGCGAGGAGCTGGAGGACCCCAGCGAGAACGGGACTCATGGTGCGGCCTCAGAACCTCTCGGGCTTGACGAGGGCGAGGACGAGGTAGCCCAGGAGGGCGGCGGCCACCAGCAGACCGACGATGTTCTCGGCACTCACAGCTTGGCCACCCCCTTGGCGATGAAGGCCACCAGCGCGAAGACCGCGATCGTGGTGACGACGAAGGCCACGTCGGCCATCGTGAGCTCCCGGATGCACGAAGAAGGAAGAACGGATTCTCGGACCAGATGAGGAAACCTCTCCGCAGGCCGCTCGCCGCCTCCGTTGACGTGCCCCTAACGCCGCGAATGCCCGTCTTGACGCTTCCTCTACGCGCAGCCCGCCCCATTGCCAGTGGCCGGAAGCCGACATATCTTCGAGCGACACCTACGGACCGGGATGCTCGTCAGTCCCGGGGCGGCCCGCCGTTCACGGGCCGGACGGCGGGGAGCGGACCCTCGGGGACGACGGGGAGGCTGGACGCCGGGCGTACGGGATATCCGTATCCACGTACCCGCAGGAGCTGAGCAGCACATGAGCAAGCACGTCCTGGCGCAGAACCAGTACGGCAAGGCCGAGAACCGCATCGTCACCGTGACCCGCAAGGGCGACGCCGGCGCATGGCACGAGATCCGCGACCTGAACGTGTCGGTGGCGCTGCGCGGCGAGTACCGCGACGTCCATCTGACCGGCGACAACGGCAACTGCCTGCCGACCGACACCACCAAGAACACCGTGTACGCCTTCGCCAAGGAGCACGGCGTCGCCTCCCCCGAGGCCTTCGGCATCCTTCTCGCCAAGCACTTCGTGACCTCGCAGGCGGTGATCCACGAGGCGCAGATCCGGGTGGAGGAGTACGCCTGGGAGCGGGTCTCCGTGCCCACCCGCAAGGAGCAGCACTCCTTCGTCCGCACGGGCCAGGAGGTCCGCACGGCGCAGATCACCTACTCGGCGAACACCGGCCTCCAGGTCCTCTCCGGCCTCAAGGACCTGACCGTGATGAACTCGACGAACTCCGAGTTCCACGGCTTCCTCAAGGACAGGTACACGACGCTGCGGGAGGCGTACGACCGGATCCTCGCCACCAAGGTCACCGCCCGCTGGGCGAACTCGGCCCCGGCGGCGGCGGACGAGGAGCACGACTGGGACCGCTCGTACCAGAAGGTGCGGCGGCACATGCTGGAGGCGTTCGCGGAGACGTACAGCTACTCGCTCCAGCAGACCCTGCACGCGATGGCCGACCGGGTCCTGGACAACGTCCCCACGGTCAACGAGGTCCGGCTCAACCTGCCGAACAAGCACCACTTCCTGGTGGACCTGGAGCCGTTCGGGCTGGAGAACGACAACGAGGTGTACTTCGCGGCGGACCGGATGTACGGCCTGATCGAGGGCACGATCCACCGCGACGGCGTCCAGCCGGTGATCGCGACCAGCGACTGGATCACCGCCTGAGACCCCTCCGCTAGAACAGCCCGGCCGCCCGGACTCCCAGCCATACGGCTCCGAGACCGGCGGCCAGGCTCGCGGCGACGTTGAGCGCCGCCCGCCCCTTCGCCCCGTCCTCGACGAGCTTGAGTGTCTCGTACGAGAAGGTCGAGTACGTGGTGAGCGCCCCGCACAGGCCCGTGCCGAGCAGCAGGTGGACCTGGGCCGAGGTCACCCCGGTGAGCAGTCCGAGGACGAACGAGCCGGTGACGTTCACCGTGAAGGTGCCCCAGGGGAAGCCGGGGCCGAAGCGGGCCCGCGCGGCGAGGTCCGTGAGGTAGCGCAGGGGTGCGCCGACGGCGGCCCCGGCGACGACGAACAGCCAGTTCACGGGCGCCTCCCCGGCCCGCGTACGGCCCGGGTGGCGGCTCTGGCGGCCGTGACCCCGGCCCGGACGGCGGCGAGCGCGGTGACCGCGGTCCCGCCCAGGTAGAGCAGGCCGCGCAGCGGGTCGCCGGCGCTCAGCAACCGCTCGGTCTCCAGGGCGTACGTCGAGAAGGTGGTGAACCCGCCGCAGAACCCGGTGCCGAGGAACGGGCGGAGGAGGGGGTGCGGGGGCGCGGCCGACCACTCGGCCGGCTTCTCCGTGAGCAGCACCATGAGCACCCCCAGCAGGGCGCAGCCCAGCACGTTCACCGTGAACGTCGTCCACGGGAAGGCACCTTCGGGGGTGGGCCACAGCAGCCCCGCGCCGTAGCGGGCGCTCGCGCCGAGGGCGCCGCCGGCGGCCACCGCCGCGACGACCGGCGGTTCGGCGCGCGCTCCCATGCGCCACAGCGTACGGGGGGACGATCAAGGCGAGGCGCACAGGCACGGCCCCCGGCCTGGGGCATTAACCGGGGTCCGGCCCGTGCAGCCTCGCTCTGCGATGGTCCGGCCACTCCCTGCGACGGGTCAAAGCCCGGTCGGCGAGTCTGTCAGATCCCCCACGGGGTATTCGGCGAGGCCCTGACGGGGGCCCGTGAGGGGTGCGCGGAGACCGCTGTGAGCTGCGACGACACGGCGGGGGGTGGTCCGGCCACCATCCGGCGGCCGATTCGGGTGCCGGGTACACCTCGTCCTGGAGGGGCCTGCCGGGCGACGGTGGTGGGGCAGCGGGAGGGAGCTGCTCAACCTGAGGGCAGGAGTGTCGTGAGTACATCCGTCGCAACCAAGCGCAGGGCCGCCGCCGGGGCCGTTTCCCCGGCCGTTCCCCTGGGCGTCGTCAGGTCCGTCGGCGCGGCCGGCTCGCGCGAGGACGTCTACGCCGAGCTGTGTGCCGCGCTGTTCTCCGGCTTCCCGCGCCGCGACCAGCGCCTGAAGGCCGAGCAGTACCTGCACGGCCTGCTCACCGCGCAGGGCCGCAAGTCGATCCGGAACATCGCCGCGCAGATAGGCGGGCCCGCCGCCGAGCAGAGCCTGCACCACTTCGTCTCCAGCTCCACCTGGGACTGGCAGCCGATGCGGGCGGCGCTCGCCCACTTCCTCGAGCGCAACAGCTGCCCGCAGGCCTGGGTGGTGCGCCCGATGCCGATCCCGAAGGCCGGCGAGCACTCGGTGGGCGTGGACCGGCGCTTCGACCCGGAGCGCGGTCAGGTCTTCCACGGCCAGCAGGCGTTCGGCGTCTGGTTCGCGAGCGACGAACTGAGCGTCCCCGTCAACTGGCGGCTGTTCCTGCCGGACCCCTGGGTGAACGACCGCACGCGGCGCGACCGCGCGGAGGTTCCCCAGGAGGCCGGCGAGGAGACGCTGGAGGAGTGCGCGGTCGCGGCGGCGCTCGACACCGCGCGCTGGTCCGACGTCACCCGCAAGCCGGTGCTGCTCGACATCCGGGGCGGCGCAGGGCGGGCGGCCCTGACCCGGCTCGCCGGGGCCGGGGTGCCGGTCGTGGCCCGGATCGGTCCGGGGTCCCGGCTCGCGATCGCCGACCGGTCGCTGCCCGGCTTCGGCGCCGGCCCGCTGTCCGCGGTGCAGATCCTGGAGTCGCTCAAGGGCCTGCGCAGGCCGGTCAGCTGGGTGGACACGGTGGCCGGTGCGCGGACCTCGCGGACCTCGCTGGCCACGGCCGTCCGGGTCGCGCTGCCGACGCCGGGCGGGGAGCGGATGCGTCCGCTGGTGCTGCTCGGCGAGTGGGACGACCCCCGGCGCGCGCCCTCCCGGGTGTGGATCAGCGATCTGACCGGTTCGCCGGTCGGCACCCTGCTGCGGCTGACGAAGCTGGCCCGCCGGGTGGAGCGGGACTTCGTGGAGGTCGGCGAGGGCGCGGGCCTGCGGGACTTCGTGGGGCGCTCGTACCGCGGCTGGCACCGGCACATCACGCTGGCGTCGGCGGCCCACGCGGCGACGGTCCTGGCCGCCACCGACTGGGAAGGGGCGTACGGCTCCGGCTACGGCTCGGGGCGTACGGCGAGCTGATCCGGCTGCCGGGTCCTCAGGTGGTGCGCTCGGGCGGGCCCGGCGGCTGGCGGGCCGGGTCCGCGGCCGCGCGGCCCCGGGCGAGGACCTCGCGGGTGCGCTGGAGGCGCAGTGCCAGCTGGACCTCGAGGACCTGGCCGGGCTTCTGCCATTCGGGGCCGAGGAGTTCGCCGATCCGCTCCAGGCGGCGCGAGACCGTGTTGGGGTGGACGTGGAGCGCCTCGGCGGCGTTCGTCGGGCTGCCGCCGGAGGCGAAGTACGCCTCCAGGGTGTGGGTGAGGTCGGTGAACCGCTCGGCGTCGTAGTCCAGTACGGGCCCGATCGCCGCCTCGACGAAGCCGTCCACGTCGTTGTCGTCGGAGAGCAGCAGCCCGAGGAAGCCGAGGTCCTGCACGGAGGCCGCGGAGCCGGTGCCGCCGAGCGCGCTCATCGCGTCCAGGCAGCGGCCGGCCTCCTGGTGCATCCGGGCCACGCCGTCGGGGCTCCAGCCTGGTCCGGCGGCGGCGACCGAGACGGGGTGTCCGAGCAGCGGGGAGAGCTCCGCGGCGACGGCCTTGGCGGCGGCGGAGGCGTCGATCCCCGGGAGCAGCAGCACGATGCAGCCGCCCTGCACGGTCTTCAGTCCACTGAGGCGGTACGCGTAGGAGGAGGCCCACACCACGGCCCGGCCCTGTTCGCCGCCCTCCGGCCGGGCGAGTACCAGGACGTGCGGTTTGCGGAGGTCGACGCCGAGCCGGCGGGCGCGCTGGGCGATCTGCTGGGGGGCGTGCGGCGGGTCGGCGATGAGGTCGTCGAGGAGTTCGTCGCGGACGGGTCCTTCGGCGACGGCGGTGGAGCGTCGCATGAGGAGGAGGAAGGCGACGGACTGGGCGGAGAGTTCGAGCAGCCGCTCGTCCTCGCCGGTGAGTCCGCCGGCGGCCCGGATGACGAGGCCGCCGAGGTCTTCGGAGCCGGCGATGACGGGGGCGACCCAGGTGTCGTCGTCGGCGAGGACCGGGCGGCGGCGGGCGTGCGCGTCGAGCGAGGCCTTGGCGACGGCCTCCTCGTCGAGGCCGGGTATGTCCCCGGCGGTGGCGAGGCAGCGGCCGCCCTGGTCGCGGATCATCACGGTCGCGTCGAGGGCGTCGGCTGCGGCCTTGGCGACGTTGCACAGGTCGCCGCCCGCGAGGACGAGGTTCATGATGCGGCCGTGGGCCTCGCTGACGTGCCGCATCCGGGTGAGGCTGGTGCGGACCCGGGAGCTGTCCCGTTCGAGTTCGGAGACCTCGGCCCGGGTGCGGTCGAGGAGTCCGGCCTTCTCGACGGCGAGCGCGGCGAGGTCGGCGAGCGCGGCGAGCAGCCCGATCTCCTCGGGGGTGTGGTCGCGGACGTGCCGGTCGGCGCCGTGCAGGGCCCCGATGACGGTGTCGCCGCTGCGCAGCGGCGCGGCCATGATCGCGTGCAGGTCCTCGGCGCGCAGGGCCGCCTCGGCGGACTCGTCGAAGGCCGGCGCGTGGACGCCGGCGTCGAGGGAACCGGAGGGGGCGAAGCGCTCGTCGGCGAGGTAGTCGGCGGTCCAGACGGGCTCTCCGTGGAGCTGGACGGCGCCGCCGAGTCCGTATCCCTCGGCGATCCGGAGCCCGGGGGCGAGGCGGGGGCCTTCGACGCGTCCGCCGCGGGTGCCCTCGGTGGTGTGGACGTAGGAGGCGCCGTGCGGGCCGCGGAGGGTCACGTACGCCAGGTCGAGGCCGAGGAGCCGGCGGGCGCGGCGGGTGATCACCCGCAGCAGGCTGTCGAGGTCGTAGGAGAGGGTGAGGTCGCGGGCGGTGTCGGTGAGGGTGGCGAGCCCGGCCTCGCGGCGGGCGTCCCGCTCGCGTCCGGCCCGGACCTCGGCGGCCAGGGCGACGGCCCGTTCGAGGCGGTCGAGTTCGGCGGCGTCGGCGCCGGTGGCGCGGGCCTCGTCGACGAGCCCTTCGAAGCGGGCGGCGGGCGCCTGCCGGGCGAGGAGTTCGAGGACCGTGAGCAGCGCGTCGGCACCACCGGCTCCGTGCGCGCCGTGCAAGGTCATGGCCCCTACCCCCGTGGTCGAGCGAAATCGGGCACCTGGGAGGAAACCCGTACTGCTCGCCGAAAATAATTCGGCTTCGGGAGTCGGTCAACGGTGAGTTGCCGCACTTCATTCCCGGTGGTGGCCGCCGGGGCGCGTCCCGCCGCGGGGGCGGGGGGCCGGCCGGGGCCGGGCCGGCCGGTCAGCCGACCGAGCCCGCCGGGACGAGCCGGGCGCGGGCCGGGTGGTACTGGGCGGGGACGCGGGGGCGGTACAGCGGGCGGACGGTGGTGTTCCGCACGGCGAGGACCGAGCGCTGGAGGCGGCGCAGGCGCGCCGAAGGCTCCATGCCGCTCTCCCCCTTGAGGGCGACGCGCAGCCGCTCGTAGGCGGTGAGGGCCTCGTCGTGCTGTCCGCAGCGCAGCAGCGCCACCATGTAGTGGGCGTGGAGGGGCTCGTTGGTGCGGTAGCGGGCGACGAGGCCGGAGAGCTCGGAGACGAGTTCGGCGTGTCTGCCGAGTCCGAGCTGCGCTTCCATCCACTGGTCGAGGACGCTGAGCCGGGAGGTTTCGAGGCGCTCGATCTCCCTGCGGAGCCGGGGTCCGGCGGCGACGCCCGCGTAGGGTTCGCCGCGCCACAGGGCGAGGGCCTCGCCGAGGCGGAGCGCGGCGCGGGCGAGGTCTCCGGCCTCCATGGCGCGGTAGCCGGCGCCGGCCGCGCGCTCGAACTGCCAGACGTCGTGGGCGCCGCCGCCGGTGTCGAGCCGGTAGCCGCCGGGCTGGGAGACGAGGATCGCGTCGGCGGTGCGCCGTTCGGCCCAGCCGGTCGCGGGCTCCGCGGGGTCGGCGCCGCGCAGGGCGGCGGCGATGAGGGACCGCAACTCGGCTATGTGGGCCTGGAGTTCGGCGCGGGCGCCGCGCGGGGCGCCGGACGGCCACAGTTCCTCGGTGAGGACCGTGACGGGGACGACCTGGTCGGCGCTGGCCGTGAGCAGGGCGAGGAGCTGTCGGGGTGCGGCCGCGGTCGGGGTGATCGACACCCCGTTCTCACGTACCGACAGTCCCCCCAGAATCCGGACGTCCATCTTGCCCCCTCAGTGCCTGTGCGACGTCAGCGCGCGGGATGACTCTCGATGATTAGAAAAGACCCCCGTAGGCATGTCAATAAGAAACCGGAGGGTACGGAATCCGAACCCTGGATATCGGGGTGATTCACCCCCTTTGTGGGGTTATAAGGGCGTAAGATTTTCGTCACTGGCGCAGACCAATGGGCACCGGAAGACGGTTTCCGGACTCGGAGGTACGCTTTCGAGGGGTCGGCCGAGATGGTTGAAGGCTCTACACCCGCGAGTTCACGCCAGAAACCGGCCGCCGGGTACGGTTCACGGCGGCCGGGCGGCAGGCCCTACAGGACCGCGGCGGCGGTCAGCAGGCCGAACGCGACGACGATCTGCGGGGTACGGACCCGGTGGAAGCCGTTCCACCGGCGCTCGAAGGCGGCGCGGACGGCCGACGGCTCGTCAGCCGTGGACTCCGAGGCGGCCAGCGCGTTGTTCAGCGGGATGTTGCCGCCGACGGTGACCACGTGGTTGAGGACCGCGCACACCAGGCCCGCGAGGACCAGCCACTTCTGCGTCGGGGTCCGCCCGTCGCCCGGGACGAGGAACGCGGCCAGGGGGAAGGCGACCACCCCGAGGAAGACCAGCAGGAACACGGCCCTGGGCACGGCCTCGTTGATCCGGCGCATCGCCACGACGAACTCGGCGTCCGTCAGACGGGCCAGCGCGGGCATGATCCCGGTCTGGAAGATCAGCATGAAACCGGCGTACAGGCCGGTGCATCCGACGGCGAGGGCGAGCAGCAGGGAGGCCATGCGGCCATTCTGACCCGCTGCCCGCCCCCCGCGTCAGCTGTACGGGTCACCCGACCTCAACTCACCCTCGCGGGCGCCGTCCCCGTCCGGCGTCCGGCCCGGTCCGTCGGCCCGCCGGAGCAGCCCGTCGGCCTGCCGCACGGACGCGGCCAGCTCGCGCACCACCGCCGAACCCGAACGGCCGGCGATCGCCTCGGCGCGCTCCGCGAGCGCCGGGAGCCCCGGCCCGCCCGGCAGCCCGCCGCCCCGCAGGGCGTCCGCGAAGTAGGCGCTGATCGCGGTCAGCTGCAGACTGTCGTGGCCGCCGCCCCAGAGGTCGGCGGTCAGCCCGGCCGTGCCGACCGAGCCGGACCGCTCGTGCGGCGCCCGGGTGGCGGGGTCCAGCCAGCGCACGGTGGCGGTGGCGACCGGGCCGCTCGCCCCGGGCCTGGTCTTCACCGCGTACAGCGCGGTGACGGTGTGCCCGGCGCCGACCTCGCCGCCGTCCACCCGGTCGTCGCGGAAGTCCTCGTCGGCGACCTCCCTGTTCTCGTAGCCGATCAGCCGGAACCGCTCGACGGTCCCCCGGTCGAAGGCGACCTGCGCCTTGGCGTCGCGGGCGCGCAGCTCGACATGGGCGGGCAGCTGGTCGACGAAGACCTTGCGGGCCTGCGCGGAGGTGGAGACGTAGGTGGTCTGGCCGTCGCCCCGGTCGGCGAGCCGCTCCATGAACGCGTCGCCGTAGTCGCTGCCCACCCCGACGCCGAAGAGGGTGATCCCGTAGGCCTTGCGCTCCTCCTCGATCCGTTCGAGGATCGCGCCGGCCTCGGTGGCGCCGGTGTTGGCGAGCGCGTCGGAGAGGAGGACGACCCGGTTGGTGGCGTCCTTGCGGTGGCCGTCGACGGCGACGTCGTAACCGGTGCGGACGCCGGCCTCGACATTGGTGGAGGAGGTCGTCGCGAGCGAGTTCACCACCTCGCGGACCCGGCCCCGGGCCTCCCCCACCCGGGTCATCGGCAGCCGGGTCTCGGCCTCGTCGCTGAAGGTGACCAGGGCGATCGAGTCGTCGTCGCGGAGCTCGTCGGCGAGCAGTCCGAGCGACTCCTTGACCAGGTCGAGGCGGCCCGGCTCGGCCATCGAGCCGGAGATGTCGACGACGAAGGTGAGGGCGGCGGGCGGGCGTTCGCCCGTGCGGTCCGCGGCGCGGGTGGCGAGCCCGACCCGGACCAGGGACCAGCCGTCGCTCCCGGCGCGGGCCCCGTCGAGGGTCACGCTGAAGCCGTTGTCCGCCGGGCGCGGGTAGTCGGGGCGGAAGCTGTTGACGAACTCCTCGGGGCGCACGGTCGCCGGGTCGGGCAGCCGCCCCTCGGCGAGGGTCCGGCGGGCGTAGCCGTACGAGGCGGTGTCCACGTCCAGGGCGAAGGTGGACAGGTAGTCGGGGGCGGGCGCGGTGGAGGGCCGGGCCCGCTCGTCGCCGCCCTCGGGGTTCACCCGGCTCCCTCCGTCGGGGGCGGCCGGGGCGGTCCGGCCGTTCCCCCGGGCCGCGTGGTCGGCGGACGTCTCGCCGCGGTCGCCGCCTCCGGCGGCGCAGCCGGCGACGGCGAGTCCGGCGGCGAGCAGCGCCGCGACGAGCGCCGGGCACCGGCCCCGGCGGTGGGCGGCGGTCCCGCTGTTCTGTCGTTCCACGTCATCTCCCCCTCTGGGTAAGGCACTTGTGAATGTGACGAACGAGAGGCCCGCGGGGAGCAGTCGAAGGAGTTGCGGATGGATCTCGATGCGGCAACGGCGGCCGGGGGGGCGCGGGGTGGCATGGATTCGCCATCCTTTTCAACAGGGCTTGTCACCGTGTGCAGTCGCATGCGTACATGGAGTGGACATCGATCGGGCGGGGGTGGTGAGCGGTGGCAGAGAGCGCGGGCTCCGTGATGCTCGCCCGTTCGGCGATGAACCGGGCCGCGACCGAGGGACAGCGGCCCGCGGGGCGCCCGGTCCGGGGTGCGCGGCGCATCAGCGCGGCGCTCGCCGGGCTGGCCGCTTCCACCCGGTACGAGCTGCTGACCTTCGACGACCCGGTCGCGTCGGCGGGATGCGCGATCCCCGAGCCGTTCCTGGAGCTGGCGGGGGCCTGTATGCGGGCGGCGGCGGAGCGGGCCGGGGAGGTCAGGAGGATCGTGCCGCGGCACGCGCTGCCCCGGCTCGAAGACGGTCCTCGGATTCCCGGGCGGGCCCGGCTCGCGGAGTCCATCCCGTTCAAGATGATCGTCGTCGACCGGACGGTGGCGGCGGTCCCGCTCGACCTGGAGCTGTTGTACAACGGGCTGCTGCTGATCCGGGACCCGGTGGTCGTGCAGGCCCTCGCCCGGGCCCATCACGCCTGCTGGGCGGCGGCCGAGGACCTGACGTACGCGCCGCCGCCCCCGCCGCCGCCCCGCGATCTGCCGCCGCAGCTGCGGCCGGTGCTCGACGCCCTCGTGGCGGGGCTCACGGACGAGACGGCGGCGGCCCGGCTCGGCATGTCCGCGCGGACCTACTCCCGGCGGGTGGGCGAGCTGATGGCGGCCCTCGGCACGACGAGCCGCTTCCGCGCGGGTGCGGAAGCGGCTCGAAGGGGGTGGCTGTGAGAAGACCCTGAGCGGGCTACGACACGATGTCCTTGCGGGCGAAGCCGCGGAAGGCGAGCGCGAAGAGCACCAGGGCGTACGTCAGGGAGATCGCCGTGCCCTTCACCATGCCGCCCCACTCCAGCTGCGGCTGGAGCGCGTCGATCCAGGCGAACTGCCAGTGCGCGGGCAGGTACTCGCGCCAGTCGCCGAGCGCGGTGACGGCGTCCAGGACGTTGCCGACGATGGTCAGGCCGACGGCGCCGCCCACCGCGCCGAGCGGGGCGTCGGTGCGGGTGGACAGCCAGAAGGCGAGGCCCGCGGTGACCAGTTGGGAGGCGAAGACGAACGCGACGGCGACGGCGATCCGCAGCAGCGCGTCCCCGGCGGGCACCGCACCGCCGGTGGGCAGCCGGAGCGGCCCCCAGCCGTAGGCGACCGTGCCCACGGCCAGCGCCACGAGCGGAAGGAGGACCATCGCGGCCGCGCTGAAGCCGAGGGCGACCGCCAGCTTGGACGCGAGGAGCCGGGACCGGGGGACGGGCGCGGCCAGGAGGTAGCGCAGCGAGGACCAGCTCGCCTCGGAGGCGACGGTGTCCCCGCAGAACAGCGCCACCGGGATGACGAGGAGGAAGCCGGCCGAGACGAAGAGGCAGGTGGCGGCGAAGTTGGCGCCCGAGGCGGTCGCGGTGTCCATCAGGGTGATGCGGCCCCTGCCGTCGCTGTCCGAGTCGCCGCCGATCGCGAAGGCGATGAGCAGGACGAACGGCAGGGCGACGAGGATGCCGCCCATGATCAGGGTGCGGCGGCGCTTCCACTGGCGCAGGGCCTCGACGCGCAGCGGCAGGGTGCGTCCGGGGCGGTAGCCCGGGGCGGAGTCCACGGCGGCCGGGGCTGCCGTGGGAGCCGTCGGGGTGTCGAGCAGCGGGCTCATGCGGCTCCTCCGATCAGGGTCAGGAACGCGTCTTCGAGGCGCCGGTGCGGTCCGACGCCGGTCAGCGGCACGTCGAGGGCGACGAGTTCGCCGATGAGGGTGGTCGCGTCCAGGGTGTCGAGGCGGACGAGGAGGCCGCCGTCGGTGCGGGTCGCCGTGGCGACGCCGGGGAGGGCGCCGATCTTCTCGACGAGCGCGTCGGGGACGGCCGCCCCGAGCGTCACGAGCAGGGTGTCGCCGGAGCCGGTGATCTCGGCGACCGGTCCGGCCTGCACGAGCTGGCCCCGGTCCATGACGACGAGGTGGGTGCAGGACTGCTCGACCTCGGCGAGGAGGTGGCTGGAGACGATGACGGTGCGGCCGCCGGCCGCGTACCGGATCATGACCTCGCGCATCTCACGGATCTGCGGCGGGTCGAGTCCGTTGGTGGGCTCGTCCAGGATCAGCAGGTCCGGCAGGCCGAGCATGGCCTGCGCGAGGGCGAGGCGCTGCCGCATGCCCTGCGAGTAGGTGCGGACGGCCCGGTCGAGGGCGTTGCCGAGGTTGGCGATGCGCAGGGCCTCGTCGACGTGGGCGTCCTCGGCGGGGCGGCCGGTGGCCTTCCAGTACAGGTCGAGGTTCTCCCGGCCATTGAGGTGCGGCAGGAAGCCGGCGCCCTCGACGAAGGAGCCGACCCGGGAGAGGACCGGGGCGCCGGGCCGGATGGCCTGGCCGAAGACCCGGATCTCGCCCTCGTCGGGGGTGATCAGGCCCATCAGCATGCGCAGGGTGGTGGTCTTTCCGGCTCCGTTGGGGCCGAGGAGGCCGAGGACCTGGCCCTGCTCGACGCGGAAGGAGAGGTCCTTGACGCTGTACCGGTCGCCGCCCTTGTACTTCTTGGAGAGCCCACTGATCTGGAGCGGTACGGCGGCCAGTGCGGGGTCGGGCGCGGGGGCGGCGGTGCGGCGGCGGGCGGTGAGCAGCAGCGCGGCGGCGACGGCGAGGCCGAGCAGCGGCAGGCCCCAGACCCACCAGGGCAGCGCGGCGGCCTGGGTGTCGAGGCCGGGCGCGGTCGGGACGGTGAGCGGGCTCTCGACGGCGACGGTGTAGTCGGCGGGGACGGTCGGGGAGGCGTAGCCGAGGTCGGTGGCGGCGACGACGAGCCGGAGCCGGTGGCCGGCCTCCACCTCGTGGTCGATCGCGGGCAGGGTGAGCGTGACGCTCTTCCCGGCCGCGGCCCCTCCCTTCGTGGCTCCGTCGACGCGGACGGGGGCGACGAGTTGGGCGGGCAGCACCTGCTGGCGCCCGTCGGGCCCGACGTCGTACAGCTTGGCGAAGAGGACGGCGGAACCGTCGCTCGCGGTGGAGCCGACCTTGACGCGGACGGTGGGCGTGCCGGTGATCCGAAGGGGCTCGTCCTGCGGCTTCGCGTCGAACCGGGCGTGCTGACCGGGGAAGTCGAGGGAGAGGCCGACGCCGAGGGAGGAGAGTCCGGCGACTCCCCCGCCGAGGCCGGGGACGGCCGAGACGGCGGGCGGTGCGGCTCCGGCCGGGTTGGCGAAGGTCTGCGCCGCTCCGGCGAGCGGGATGCTCGTGGGGCCGGCGGTGAGTCCCGGGTAGCGGTCGGCGGTCGCGGCGCGCAGGGTGGCCTGTCCGTCGGTGGAGTCGACGCCGCCGGTCCGGCTGACCCGGAAGGCGGGGCCGGTGTCGGCGGAGGTGTCCTTCTTCAGCCAGCGGTCGAACCAGCTGCTGATCCGGCGCTCGACGCGCTCGGTCTCGCGGTCGCCGCCGTCGTGGCCGCCGGAGATCCAGTCGACGGCGACGGGGGCGCCGTTGGCGGTGAGGGTACGGGCCATGGCGTCGGACTGGGCCAGGGTGAAGAGCGAGTCGGACTGGCCCTGGACGAGGAGGGCGGGCACCTTGATCCTGGCTCCGACGGCGGCGGGGCTGCGGGCTTCGAGGAGGGCGCGGGCGGCGGCGTCGGGCTTGCCGTTGACCGCGACGCGCTCGTAGAGGGCGCAGAGTTCGGGGGTGAAGCGGCCACAGGCGGCGGTCTTCCCCGCGGGGGTCGCGGCGCCCGGCTGGTTGCCCGCCGAGAAGAAGATCCCCGCCCAGAGCTTCTTGAAGACGCCTTCGGGGAACAGCGCGTCGGCGAGGTTCCAGTAGGTGATCTGCGGGGCGATGGCGTCGACGCGCGGGTCGTGTCCGGCGGCCAGCAGCGAGAGCGCGCCGCCGTAGGAGGCGCCGGTGACGCCCACGCGCGGGTCGCCCGGCTTGTCGAGGAGCACCTCGGGCCGCGCGGCGAGCCAGTCGATCAGCTTCCGGGCGTCCTTGACCTCGTGGTCGGGGTCGTTGAGCCCGATCTCACCGCCGGAGGCGCCGAAGCCGCGCGCGGACCAGGTGAGCACGGCGTAGCCGTCGCGGGCGAGTTGCTCGGCCTGGGCGCGGACGTCGTCCTTGGAGCCGCCGAAGCCGTGGCCGAGGAGGACGGCCGGCCGGCGTCCGTCCCCGTCGCCCGTGAAGTACGAGGTGTCGAGCCGGGTGCCGTCGAGGTCGAGCATCCGGTCCGCCCGGTGGACGGGCGGCGGATCGTCCGAGGCGACGGCGGTCCAGGTGCCGGCACCCGCGAGGACGGCGAGGACGGCGGTGACCGCGGCCCACCGGGGAAGTCGGAGTCGCATGGTGTCGAGCCTAAGCGGGCCCGCTGGGGAGCACGGCGGCCAGGGGGCGGAGGCGGCCGCCCTCCTGGAGTCGTACGGCCGGGTCCGCGCGTACCACGGGCGCGGTATCCCCCGCCCAAAGGGAACGGCCCCCGGGGTGTGCTGTCAGCACCCCGGGGGCCGTGGTCGCGCACCGCCGGAGCCGGGGGCCGCGGGGGCCCGCCGGCGTCGGCGGTGACGGGGAGCGGGCCGGCGTCAGTGGTTGCGCGGGAAGCCCAGGTCCACGCCGGCGGGGGCCTCGGAGGGGTCCGGCCAGCGGGTGGTGACGACCTTGCCGCGGGTGTAGAAGTGCACGCCGTCGTTGCCGTAGATGTGGTGGTCGCCGAAGAGCGAGTCCTTCCAGCCACCGAAGGAGTGGTAGCCCACCGGCACCGGGATCGGCACGTTCACGCCGACCATGCCGGCCTCGACCTCCAGCTGGAAGCGGCGGGCGGCGCCGCCGTCGCGGGTGAAGATCGCGGTGCCGTTGCCGAACGGCGAGGCGTTGATGAGGGCGAGGCCCTCCTCGTAGGACTCGGCGCGCAGCACGCAGAGCACCGGGCCGAAGATCTCGTCCTGGTAGGCCTTGGCGGTGGTGGGCACGTGGTCCAGGAGGGAGAGGCCGATCCAGTGGCCGTTCTCGTGGCCCTCCACCGTGTAGCCGGTGCCGTCGAGGACGACCTCGCAGCCCTCGTCGGCCGCGCCGTGGACGTACGAGGCGACCTTGTCGCGGTGGACGGCCGTGATGAGCGGGCCCATCTCGGAGGTCGGGTCGGTGCCGGGGCCGATCTTGATCTTCTCGGCGCGCTCGCGGATCTTCTGCACCAGCTCGTCGCCGATGGAGCCGACGGCCACGACCGCGGAGATGGCCATGCAGCGCTCGCCGGCGGAGCCGTACGCCGCGGAGACGGCCGCGTCGGCCGCCGCGTCGAGGTCGGCGTCGGGGAGGACCAGCATGTGGTTCTTCGCGCCGCCGAGGGCCTGCACGCGCTTGCCGTTGGCGGAGGCGGTGGTGTGGATGTGGCGGGCGATCGGGGTGGAGCCGACGAAGGAGACCGCGGCGACGTCCGGGTGCTCCAGGAGCCGGTCCACGGCCACCTTGTCGCCGTGCAGGACGTTGAAGACGCCGTCCGGGAGGCCCGCCTCGGCGAGCAGCTCGGCGATCTTCAGGGACGGCGAGGGGTCCTTCTCGCTCGGCTTGAGGATGAAGGTGTTGCCGGTCGCGATGGCGATCGGGAACATCCACATCGGCACCATGGCCGGGAAGTTGAAGGGCGTGATGCCCGCGACGACGCCCACCGGCTGGCGGATCGACGCCACGTCGACCCGGTTCGACACCTGGGTGGAGAGCTCGCCCTTGAGCTGGGTGGTGATGCCGCAGGCCAGGTCGACGATCTCCAGGCCGCGGGCGACCTCGCCGAGGGCGTCCGAGTGGACCTTGCCGTGCTCGGCGACGATCAGCTCGGCGATCGCGTCGCGGTTGGCGTCGAGGAGCGCGCGGAACTTGAAGAGGATCGTGGTGCGCTGGGCGAGCGAGGAGGTACCCCAGGTCGCCCAGGCGTCCTTGGCGGCGGCGACGGCGGCGTCGACCTCCTCGACGGAGGCGAGCGCGACCTTGGTGGTCACGGCGCCGGTGGCCGGGTCGGTGACCGGGCCCCAGTTGCCCGACGTGCCCTCGACGCTCTTGCCACCGATCCAGTGGTTGACGGTCTTCGTCATGACGGAATGCTCCTTCTGGCTGTTACAGGTGGCGGCGTCGGGCGGTGACGTGCCGGTCGTACTCCTCGCGGGCCTTGACCGCCGACGGGCGGGTCGAGGTCTCGGCCACGGGCACATCCCACCACGCCTGGGCGGGGGGCGCGCCCGACACACTGTCTGCCGTTTCGGTCTCGACGTAGACACATGTGGGAACCGTCGCCGCTCGCGCGTCGGCGAGGGCTTCCCGCAGGTCACGCACGGTGCGTGCGGGCAGCACCCGCATGCCGAGGGAGGCGGCGTTGGCGGCCAGGTCGACGGGGAGCGGTGCTCCGGTGAAGGTGCCGTCGGGTGCCCGGAAGCGGTAGTCGGTGCCGAAGCGCTCGGCGCCGACGGCCTCGGACAGGCCGCCGATCGAGGCGTAGCCGTGGTTCTGGAGGATGACCACGGTGAGGGGCAGCCGCTCCTGGACGGCGGTGACGATCTCGGTGGGATTCATCAGATACGTACCGTCGCCGACGAGCGCCCAGACGGGCCGGCCGGGGGCGGCGAGGGCGACGCCGATCGCGGCGGGGATCTCGTAGCCCATGCACGAGTAGCCGTACTCGACGTGGTACTGGTCGGTGGAGCGGGCCCGCCACAGCTTGTGGAGGTCGCCGGGGAGCGAGCCCGCGGCGTTGATCAGGATGTCGGTGCCGTCGACCAGGGTGTCGAGTACGCCGAGGACCTGGGCCTGGGTGGGGCGGGCGTCCTCGCTCCGCGGGGTGTAGGCGGCGTCGGTGCGTTCCTGCCAGTCCTGCTTGGCGGCGGCCCACCGTGCGGTGCCGGGCCGGTGGTCGGCGGGGGTTTCGGTGAGGGCCTCGGTGAGGGCGAGGAGTCCCTCGCGGGCGTCGGCGACGAGCGGCAGCGCGGCCTGCTTGTGGGCGTCGAACCCGGTGATGTTGAGGTTGACGAACCGGGCGTCGGGGCGGAAGAGGGTGCCGGATGCGGTGGTGAAGTCGGTGTGGCGGGTGCCGACGCCGATGATCAGGTCGCTGGTGCGGGCGAGGTCGTTGGCGGTGGCGGTGCCGGTGTGGCCGATGCCGCCGACGTCGCAGGGGTGGTCCCAGGGCAGGGCTCCCTTGCCGGCCTGGGTGGTGGCGACGGGGAGGCCGGCCCGCTCGGCGAAGGTGCGCAGGGCGTCCTCGGCGGCGCTGTGCCTGACTCCGCCGCCGGCGATGACCAGCGGCCGCCGGGCGGCGCCGACCGCCCGTGCCGCCGCGTCGAGTTCGGCGGTGTCGGGCCGTGGGCGGCGCACGGTCCAGGTCCGCTCGGCGAGGAACTCCTCGGGCCAGTCGTAGGCCTCGGCCTGGACGTCCTGGGGCAGTGCGAGGGTGACGGCCCCGGTGTCGGCGGGGTCGGTGAGGACGCGTACGGCGGCGAGGGCGGCCGGGATCAGTGCTTCGGGGCGGGTGATCCGGTCGAAGTAGCGCGAGACGGGCCGCAGGCAGTCGTTGACGGACACCTCGCCCGCGTACGGCACTTCGAGCTGCTGGAGGACGGGGTCGGCGGGGCGGGTGGCGAAGGTGTCGCCGGGGAGCAGGAGGACGGGCAGCCGGTTGACCGTGGCGAGGGCGGCGCCGGTGACGAGGTTGGTGGCGCCGGGGCCGATGGAGGTGGTGACGGCGTGGGTGGAGAGCCGGCGGGACTGGCGGGCGTAGCCGACGGCGGCGTGCACCATGGCCTGTTCGTTGCGGCCCTGGTGGTACGGCATGAGGCCGGGGTCCTCGACGAGTGCCTGGCCGATGCCGGCGACGTTCCCGTGGCCGAAGATGCCCCAGGTGGCGGTGATCAGCCGCTGCCGGGCGCCGTCGCGTTCGGTGTGCTGCGCGGCGAGGAAGCGCAGCAGGGCCTGGGCGACGGTGAGCCGGACGCTCATGCGTATCCCTCCGTGTGGTCGGGGTGGAAGCAGATCTTCCACTCCCGCTCGGGTCCGGGGCCCGCCATGACGTTGAGATAGAAGAGGGCGTGACCCGGCTGGGCGATGGACGGGCCGTGCCAGCCGTCGGGGACGAGCACGGCGTCGCCGTGCCGGACCTCGGCGAGCAGCTCGGCGCCGCCGGGGCGGGAGGGGGAGATCCGCTGGTAGCCGAGGCCGGCCGGGCCCTCGATCTCGTAGTAGTAGATCTCCTCGAGGACCGACTCCGTGCCGGGGCGGTGCTCGTCGTGCTTGTGCGGCGGGTAGGAGGACCAGTTGCCGCCGGGGGTGACGACCTCGACGGCGATGAGCCGGTCGCAGTCGAAGGCGTCGGCCGAGGCGAAGTTCCGCACCTGGCGGGCGCGGTTGCCGCTGCCCCGGGTCTCGACGGGAACCTCCGGCGCGGGGCCGTAGCGGGCGGGGAGTCGTCGCTCGCACTTCGCTCCTGCCAAAGCGAAGCGGCCTCCCGCGCCGGAGGCGATCTGGGCGTGGGCGTCGCGCGGTACATAGGCGAAGTCGGTCACTCCGTCGAACACGCTTGCGCGGCCCGTGAGTTCGAGGATCTCGCCGTCGACGCGCACGCTACAGGCACCGGAGAGGGGAAGCACGACCCATTCGGAATCCCCGCTCGCGAAGGTGTGGTGCTCCCCCGGTGCGAGGGTGAGGACGCGGAGGGCGGAGTACGTCCATCCGGCCCGCCCCGGGTCGATGTCGACCGTGTACGGGCCGTGGGCGGCGGCCCCGGCGGGGAGGTGGAGGGACGGGGGGCGGTGGGTGCTCATGACGGACCCCTACCCCTTTTCCGGCAGGGTGCCGGAGCCCGTGGCGAGGGCCTCGTCGATCTCGGCGGCGTACGGCATGGCGGCGGAGCAGGCGAGCCGGCCGGCGACGATCGACCCGGCGGCGTTGGCCCGGCGCAGGGTCGTGCCGAGCTCCTCGCCGGCGAGCAGGCCGTGGACGAGGGCCCCGCCGAACGCGTCGCCCGCGCCGAGGCCGTTGACCACCTCCACCGGCAGCGGCGGCACCTCGGCGGCCGTCCCGTCGGCGGCGAGCGCGAGGACGCCCTCGGGGCCCCGTTTCACGACGGCGAGCCGGACGGCGCCGGTCGCGAGCAGGGCCCGGGCGGCGGCGTACGGTTCGCGCTCCCCGGTCGCGACCTCGCACTCGTCGAGGTTGCCGACGGCGACGGTCGCGTGCCGCAGCGCCTGCGCGTAGTACGGGCGGGCCGACGCGGGGTCCGCCCAGAACATCGGCCGCCAGTCCAGGTCGAGGACCGTCACCTCGCGGCCGGCCCTGGCCCGCAGCGCCTCCAGGGTCGCCGTACGGCTGGGTTCGGCGCAGAGTCCGGTGCCGGTGGCCCAGAAGACCCGGGCGGCGCGGATCGCGTCCAGGTCCAGCTCGTGCGGGTGGATCTCCAGGTCGGGGGCGTGGGGGCGGCGGTAGAAGGTGAGGGGGAAGTCGTCGGGCGGGAAGAGGGCGCAGAAGGTGAGGGGGGTGGGGTGCTCCTCGACCTCGGTCACCCAGCGGTCGTCCACCCCGAACCCCTTGAGTTCGCGGCGCAGATAGCCGCCGAAGGGGTCGGCGCCGGTGCGGGAGACGAGGGCGGTGCGACGGCCCAGGCGGGCGGCGGCGACGGCGACGTTGGCCGGGGAGCCGCCGAGGAACTTGGCGAAGGTCTCGACGCGGTCGAGCCCGACGCCGGTCTGGAGCGGGTACAGGTCCACGCCGAGGCGCCCCATGGTGATCAGGTCGTACGGCTCCGACTCCACCCGCGCCACCTCTCGCGTCCGGCTTGCGCGCCCAGGGCTCTCCGCACCCAGGTCTAGCCGTCCGCCCGGAGGCGTGTCAACGATATGTCCGGACATTCGGACGACGTGACCGGGCCGTGGCGGCCTCCTTGACGCTGCTCGCGGGCCCCGGTCAAGGTGGCAGACATGACGACGCCGTCACCGCAGCCGCCCCCGCCCGCGTCCCGTATCCGGATCGGCTCCGCGCCGGACTCCTGGGGGGTGTGGTTCCCCGACGATCCCCGGCAGGTGCCCTGGCAGCGCTTCCTCGACGAGGTGTCGGGAGCGGGGTACGGGTGGATCGAGCTCGGTCCGTACGGCTATCTGCCCACCGATCCGGCCCTCCTGACGGAGGAGACCACCCGGCGCGGTCTCAGGGTCTCGGCGGGGACGGTCTTCACCGGGCTGCACCGCGGCCCCGAGGTCTGGGACCGTACCTGGGCGCACGTCGCGGAGAACGCCGCCCTCGCGCAGGCCATGGGCGCGGGCCATCTCGTGGTGATCCCGGCCTTCTGGCGCGACGACCGGACGGGCGAGGTCCTTGAGGACCGGACGCTGACCGCCGGGCAGTGGCGGGACCTGACCCGGCTCACCGAGCGCCTCGGCCGGGAGGTGCGCGAGCGGTACGGGCTGCGGGTGGTGGTGCATCCGCACGCGGACACGCACCTGGACGACGAGGAGAGCGTGACGCGGTTCCTGGACGCCACCGACCCGGAGGCGGTGTCGCTCTGTCTGGACACCGGGCACTACGCGTACGCCGGCGGGGACAGCGTGAAGCTGATCGAGACGTACGGCGAGCGGATCGGCTACCTCCATCTGAAGCAGGTGGACCCGGAGGTGCTGGCCCGGGTGGTGGCCGAGGGGGTGCCGTTCGGTCCGGCGGTGGCGCGGGGCGTGATGTGCGAGCCGCCGGCGGGGGTGCCCGCGCTCGAACCGGTCCTGGCGGCCGCGTCGGCGCTGGACGTGGACCTGTTCGCGATCGTCGAGCAGGACATGTATCCGTGCGACCCGGACGCCCCGTACCCGATCGCGCTCCGGACCCGGCGCTTCCTTCGCTCCTGCGGCGTGTGACCGGCGCATACCTCTCTGACCAGGGGTGCGGCACGGGGACACGCCGATGTCCCGATGGCTCGCTTTCGTCACACTCGTCCCTCCGGCGTCACGCATATCTCCGTTACGCGGGCTTTCCGTCACAGGCGCTCGACAGCCGCTCCCCTCCTGTCTGAGGGGGTCGTTGCAGGGGGCAATGGCTCAGTGATCGCCAACGCCCGCCCGCAGCGCCCCCGAACGGCACCCCCGCCGCCGCTGCGCGGCGCGCAGGGAGGTACCAGGCATGACGGACAGAAGGCTCTGGTCGTACAAGGACATCGCCGCGCACATCCGGGTCCAGCCCGACACGGTCCGCTCCTACCGGAAGCACGGCCTGCTGCCGGCCCCCGACCACGTCGAGTCGGGCAAGCCCTACTGGTACGCGGACACGATCCGCGCCTGGGTCGCCAGCCGCCCCGGCAACCGGGGCCGCCGCGACTGAACCGGCGAGCGGACCGCCCGCCTTCCAGGGCCGGCCCCGGCGATCCCCGGGCCGGCCCCGGCGCGTCCGGGCTCGAAGCGTGCGCCGCGAGCTCGAAGCCGTGCGCTGCGGCCTCGAAGCCGGGCGCGTGCGGGCTCGAAGCCGGCGCTGTGGGCTCAGAGCACCAGGTCGTACTGGTTCCAGCCCCAGCCGATCCGCTGCCGGGCCGGCTCGACCGATCCCCCCGTGCCGTGGTGCGCCCACAGGTCGCCGTTCCGGTCGCGGGCCAGGAGGTCCGGCGGGGCCTGGTGGCCGGGGCCGCTGACGGGCGCGAGTGCCGTGTAGCCGTTCCAGCCGCCGCCGACGCGGACGCGCGGGCGGAGCGGGACGGCCGGGTCGGGGCCCCCGGTGCCGGGGTGGAGCCAGAGGGCGCCGGCCGTGTCCCTGGCCGCGAGGCCCGTACCCCACGGGGTGACAGCGGTGTAGGCGTTCCAGCCGCCGCCGACCCGGGCGCGGGGCCCGAAGGGAGCCGCCGGCGGCGCCGCGGGCCGGCGCGGGTAGTGCCAGAGGACCCCGGTCCTGTCCCGCGCGAGGAGCCCGTCGGGCAGGGCGACGAGCGAGGTGTACGCGTTCCACCCGCCGCCGACGCGGACGCGCGGCCAGAACGGGGCGGCGGGGTCGCCGGAGCCCGCGTAGTACCAGAGGACGCCGTCGCGGTCGCGGGCCACCAGGTCGCCCTCGCCGTCCGCCGTCGGACGGCCGAGCGGGGCGAGCGCCGTGTAGCCGTTCCAGCCGCCGCCGATCCGCGTGCGGGCCTTCAGCGGGGTGCCGGGCCGGCCCGTGGCCTCGTACCGCCACAGGACGCCGGAGCGGTCCCGGGCGTGCAGCACCGAGCGGTACGGCGCCTCCAGGGCGCCCTGGACGAACGCCATGTCGAGGCCGCCCCGGGAGAGTTCGGCTCCCGCGCCGTCGGTGACGACCAGGTCGCCGCTGGTCTCGTGCCGGGCGAGGAGGCCCCACGAGTCGGCGTCGACGCGGATCGCGTAGGTGAGGAGGGGTGCGGCCGCGGTGTCCGGCAGGTCGAGGGAGGGTCCGCGGCCCTCCGCGGGTCCGCGCACCGAGCACGCCGTGAACGCCCCGCCGTTCACGGCGCACCACCAGCGGATGTGGCCGAGCACGCCCGGCCGGTCGCCGCCCGGCGTCCATTCGAGGCCCGGCAGCCGCAGCGACGCCTTCACCGGGCCGGCCGCGCCGCCCGGCAGCGCGGCCGTCGCGTAGGTGGTGACCGGCCCCTCCTCGCCGGCGGGAACGGTCAGCGGGCCTCCGTGCTGCACGGCCGTCCCCGGCGCGGGGCCGGCGGCCGGGGCCGGGAGGGGCGCGGCGGAGGCCGGCGCCCCTGCGGCGGCGAGGGGGAAGAGAGCGGCGAGCAGAGCCGTCGCCGCGACCAGGAACGTACGCGTGCGTGTCATGGATCCCCCTTGAGGGTCATGGGCGCAGGGAGGTCATCTCCCGTCGTGTCTCGGACACCTCTTCGACGTCCGGGGTCGGTCCGGGGTTGTACGCGTCCGACTCGCTGATGCCGAAGCGGTCGTGGAAGCGGCGCAGCGGGCCGGGGGCCCACCAGGTGAGGCGGCCGGTCAGTTTCATCACGGCGGGGACGAGGAGGCTGCGGACCACCATGGCGTCCATGAGGACGGCGAGGGCGACACCGAGGCCGAGCATCTTGGTGTTGGTGACGCGGGAGGTGCCGATGGCGACCATCACGACGGCGAGGATCACGGCGGCGGCGGTGATGAGGCCGCCGGTGTGGCGCAGGCCGAAGCGGACGGAGTGCTCGTGCTCGCCGGTGCGGTCGTACTCCTCCTTGACGCGGGAGAGCAGGAACACCCCGTAGTCCATGGAGAGTCCGAAGGCCACGCAGAACATGAGCACCGGCAGGGTCGTCTCGATGTCGCCGGTGGGGGTGAAGCCGAGGAATCCGGCCAGGTGCCCGTCCTGGAAGACCCAGACCACCGCGCCGAACATCGCGGTGAGGCTGAGGGCGTTGAGGACGACGGCCTGGACGGGGATGAGGACGCTGCCGGTGAGCAGGAAGACCAGGAGCAGCGTGACGAGGACGATGATCGCCGCGGCCCAGGGCAGCCGTTCGGCGAGGGCGTCCTTGGAGTCGACGAGGACGGCGGCCTGGCCGGTCACGGAGGTGTCGAACGGGGCGGGTTCGGCCCGCAGTTCGGTCACGGTCCGCTGGGCGTCGGGGCCGACGGCCTCGCCGTCGGGGACGACGGTGAAGTAGGCCCGGCCGCCGCCGGCGGTGACGGGTCCGTCGGCGCGGGCGACCCCGTCGAGGCCGGCGATCCGCTCGCGGTAGTCCGCGTACTGCGCGGGGGTGGCCGCGCCTTCGGCGAGGACGGTGATGCCGCCGCCGGGGTCGCCGGGGAAGCCGTCCCGCAGCTGGTCCTGGACGACCCGGGAGGAGGCGGTGGCGGGCAGCTGGCGGTCGTCGGCGGTGCCGAACCTCACGCCCAGGAAGGGCAGTCCGAGGAGGACGAGGCCGGCCGTGGTGAGGACGGCGAAGACGGGCGCCCTGCGCATCACGAGCGCGGTGGCCCGCCCCCAGCCGGCGCCCTCGCCGCCGGCGCCCTCGCCGCCGTCGGCCTTCCGGCCGGACGCTCGGCCGCGCCGGAGCAGGCGGCGCAGGTCGAGGGCGTTGACCCGGTCGCCGAGCAGGACGAGGGCCGCCGGGAGGAGGGTGAGCGCGGCGGTGGCGGCGAGCAGGACCACGGCTATCCCCGCGTACGCGAAGGAGCGCAGGAAGTACTGCGGGAAGACCAGCATCGCGGCCAGTGAGACGGCGACGGTCAGGGCGGAGAAGAGCACGGTCCGTCCGGCGGTGCGCAGGGTGGTGCGGACGGCGGTGTACGTGTCGGCGCCGGTGGCGAGTTCCTCGCGGTAGCGGCGGACGACGAACAGGGCGTAGTCGATGGCGAGTCCGAGCCCGAGGGCGGTCGTCAGGTTCTGCGCGAAGACGGAGACGTCGGTGAACTCGGTGATGCCGCGCAGCACGGCGTTGGTGCCGAGGATGGCGACGATGCCGACGCCGAGCGGCAGCAGGGCGGCCACCGCGCTGCCGAAGACCATGACGAGCAGGACGAGGGTGAGGGGCAGGGCGATGAGCTCGGCCCGCAGCAGGTCCTCCTGGATGACGGTCTGCATCTCGTGGCGTACGGCGAGGCCGCCGCCCAGGGAGACCTCGACGGGGCCGTGCGTGCCCCGGTACTCGGGGGCGATCCGGTCGAGGACGGCCGCGGCGTCCTTCTCCTCGCCGGCGATCCGGGCGGCGATCACGGCCTTGCGGCCGTCCTCGGAGCGGAGCGCGGGCGAGCCGGTGGACCAGTAGGACCCGACGCCGTCGACGCCGGGCTCGGCGTCGAGCCGCTCGGCGAGCTTCCGGGCCTGGGCGGCGACCGCCGGGGCGTCCGCCCCGGCCGCTCCGGCGTCGACGAGCAGGATCAGGTTCGGCTGGGAGCCGGGGAACTGCCGGGCGAGCGCCTCGGTCGCGTACGTGGACTCGGCGGCCGGGTCCTCCCAGCCGCCGCTGCCCATCCGGTCCGCGACCCCGCCGCCGGCCAGGACGGCGAGGGCGGTGAGGACGAGGGCGACGAGCAGGGTGAGGCGGGGGCGGGCGGTCACGAACCGCGTCCAGCCGCCGGAGCCCGCCCGCTGGGCGGTGGCTCCCCCTCCGGGTGCTGATTTCTTGACTTCGGCCATGACGAGGTGTCCCCTTCACCTGACCCCTGTGCGTGCTTCCCGGCAGGTCACATGGGTCGCCCATTGCCATAAACTGGCAAACACGAGTGATCACTCGCGTTTCTCAAGAATGCGAGCGACCTCTCGTGTTTGTCAAACGTGTCGAGGAGAGTCGGGAACAGCCATGTCCGACGACAGGTCAGCCGTCAGGTCCGATGACCGGCCCGAGGAGCCGAAGCCGCCCCGCCGCCAGGCACGCGGCGAGCGGCGCATCACCCAGCTGCTCCAGGCCGCCGCGAAGGTCTTCTGCGCCAACGGCTACACGGCGTCCAGCACCAACGCGATCGCCCGCGAGGCGCACGTCTCGCCCGGCACCCTCTACCAGTACTTCCCGAACAAGGAAGCCATCGCGATCGAGCTCGGCGAGCGCCTGCTGCACGAGATGCGGGAGGCCCACGGCCAGGCGTTCACCCCGGCGAACCTCTCCCTGCCGCTGCCCGGGCTGCTGGACGCCGTGGTCGACCCGATGATCGAGTTCAACTGCGCCAACCCGGCCTTCCTCGCCCTGATGCACGGCTCCGACGTCCCCGGCCGGATCGCGGAGGAGCACGACGAACTGCACGCGACCCTCCTCACCCGCGTGCAGGAGGTGATCGCCCACTACGCGCCCACACTTCCCCCCGAGGACCGCCTCCGGACCGCGAACATGACCTTCGCCGCCTTCAAGGGGGGCCTCGACCTCGTCCTCGCCGCACCCGAGGGGGCCGAACGGGACGCCATGGTGGCCGAGTTGAAGACGCTCCTGCTGCGCTACCTGTCCCCGCTGGTCGAGGAGTCACCGGCCGGCGGACCCCCGGCCGCAGGACCCCCGGCCGGACGGCCGGTCACCACGACTCCGAGCCGCTGAGCTCCTCGGACGGCCGCGCCTTCGCCCCCGACCGCGACTTCAGCGCGATCAGCGGGAAGACGAGGACGGACACCATGGCCGCCCCGACGAGCGCCGCGGCCTCCCCCGCCGTCATCGCCTTGTCGTCCACGCCGATGGTGGTGATCGCGACGACCAGCGGCAGCGCCGTGGAGCCGTAGAGCACGAGCGCGCCCCGGTCCCCGCGGCCGAGGTCGCGCGGCGCGAGGAACCAGATCGGCCCGCCGCGCACCACCAGGAAGAGCAGCAGGAAGACCGGCAGCAGGACCAGGGTCCTGCCCCCTTCGAGGAGCGAGTCCAGGTCGAACTCGATCCCGGTGACCACGAAGAAGACCGGGACGAGGAAGCCGAAGCCGACGCCCTCGATCTTCTCCAGGATCCGCGGCCCCGACTCGGGCGCGGCCCCGGTGAGGACCAGCCGGGTGATGAGCCCGGCGGCGAAGGCGCCGAGGAGGATGTCGAGGCCGAGGGCCTGCGAGGCGCCCAGCATGAGGGCGAGCAGCAGGAAGACGAACCGCACCGCGAACTGCCCGCTGCTGTGCAGGGTCTTGGCGATGATCCGGGAGAACCACGGCGGGCGCGGCCGGAGCGCCCAGAACACCGCGCCGGCGGTGAGCGCGGCGAAGACCGCGAGGAGCACGGTCGACTCGCCCGCGCCGCGCCCGCTGAGCAGCAGGGCCATCGCGATGATCGGGCCGAACTCGCCGACCGCGCCGAAGGCCATGACGACCGATCCGAACCGTCCGTGGAGGTCGCCCTCGTCCCTGAGGACGGGCAGCACGGTGCCGAGCGCGGTGCTGGTGAGGGCGACTCCGACGAAGACGCCCTTGGTCCAGCCGCCGGCGAGCAGGACGCCGGTGCCGAGGCCGAGCACGAGGGCGATCAGCCAGGCCCGGACGGAGCGGTTGAGGGTGTCGCCGCGGATCTTGCCGAACTCGATCTCGTACCCCGCGAGGAAGATCAGCATGGTGAGGCCGAGCTGCGAGAGGCCGTCGATCAGCGCGTCGGAGCGGGCCCAGTCCAGGACGTCGGGGCCGACGACGATGCCCAGCAGGATCTCGAAGATGACGAGGGGGACGGGGAGCCACCGTCCGGCCAGGTAGGCGAGCAGGGGGGCCAGGACGGCGATCGTCATGATCAGGATGAGCGTGATCCCCGAATGCGACATATCGGGTGTTTACCATGGCTTCCGACGGGGCGCCGGGTCGCACACGACGTCAGCGCGACTGGATTAATACCCCCCAGGGGTATAACCTCGATAGCGTACGACCCTGAACCCCCAGGAGGAGAGCGCCATGTCCGCAGAGACGAAGACCGAACTCACCACCGTCTACCAGGTCAAGGGCATGACCTGCGGCCACTGCGAGGGCGCGGTCTCGAGCGAGATCTCCGAGATCCCCGGCGTCTCCGCGGTCACGGCCGTCGCCAAGACCGGCGAGGTCACCGTCGTCTCCGACGCCCCCCTCGACCGCGAGGCCGTCGCCGCCGCCGTGGACGAGGCCGGCTACGAGCTGGTCTGACCGCCTCCCGGACAAGCCGCGCAGGGCCGTACCGTTACCTGGTACGGCCCTGCTCCCGTTGGGAAACCCCATGCCAAGCACCACGGTCACCGAGCTGACGATCGGCGGAATGACCTGCGCCTCCTGCGCCGCCCGCATCGAGAAGAAGCTCAACCGGCTGGACGGCGTCACCGCCACCGTCAACTACGCCACCGAGAAGGCGCACGTCGAGCACACGCCGGACGTCGACGTCGACGCGCTGATCGCCACCGTCGTGAAGACCGGCTACACCGCGGACGTACCCCTGCCACCGGCACCGGAGCAGCAGGAAGAGGCGGCACAGGACCCCGAGCTCGCCGCCCTCCGGCAGCGGCTCACCGTCTCCGCGCTCCTCGCCGCGCCCGTCGTCCTGCTCGCCATGGTCCCGAGCCTCCAGTTCGACAACTGGCAGTGGCTCTCCCTCACCCTCGCCGCTCCCGTCGTCGTCTGGGGCGGACTGCCCTTCCACCGGGCCACCTGGACCAACCTCCGGCACGGCGCCGCCACCATGGACACCCTCGTCTCGGTCGGCACCCTCGCCGCCTTCGGCTGGTCGCTCTGGGCACTCTTCCTCGGCGACGCCGGCATGCCCGGCATGCGGCACGGCTTCGACCTGACCGTCGACCGCTCCGCCGCCTCCTCCGCGATCTACCTGGAGGTCGCCGCCGGAGTCGTCACCTTCATCCTCCTCGGCCGCTACCTGGAGGCCCGCGCCAAGCGCAAGGCCGGCACCGCCCTGCGGGCCCTGATGGAACTCGGCGCCAAGGACGTGGCCGTGCTGCGCGCGGGGACGGAGGTACGGGTCCCGGTCACCGCCCTGCGGACCGGCGACCTCTTCGTCGTACGGCCCGGGGAGAAGATCGCCACCGACGGCACCGTCACCGAGGGCGCCTCCGCCGTCGACGCCTCCCTGCTCACCGGCGAATCCCTGCCGCTCGACGTCACCGAGGGCAGCCCCGTCACCGGCGGCTGCGTCAACGTCTCCGGCCGGCTCGTCGTCCGCGCCACCCGCGTCGGCGCCGACACCCGGCTCGCCCGGATGGCCAAGCTCGTCGAGGACGCCCAGAACGGCAAGGCCGACGTGCAGCGGCTCGCCGACCGGATCTCCGCCGTCTTCGTGCCCGTCGTCCTGCTCCTCGCGCTCGGCACCCTCGTCACCTGGCTGCTGCTCACCGACGACCCGACGGCCTCCTTCACCGCCGCCGTCGCCGTCCTGATCATCGCCTGCCCCTGCGCCCTGGGCCTCGCCACCCCCACCGCCCTCATGGTCGGCACCGGCCGCGGCGCCCAGCTCGGCATCCTCATCAAGGGACCCGAGGTCCTGGAGTCCACCCGCCGCGTCGACACCGTCGTCCTCGACAAGACGGGGACGGTCACCACCGGCCGGATGCGACTGGCCGGTGTGCGGGTGTACGGCGGGAAGTACGGCACCGACGCCACCGACGAGACCGAACTGCTCCGGCTGGCCGGAGCCCTGGAGCACTCCTCCGAACACCCGGTGGCCCGCGCCGTCGCTACCGCCGCCGCCGCGCGCTGCGGGGAACTCCCCGTACCCAAGACCTTCGAGAACGTCCCCGGACTCGGCGTACGCGGCTCGGTCGACGGCCACCTCGTCCTCGTCGGCCGCGCGGCACTGCTCACCACGGAGGGCGTCACCGTGCCGGCGGGGGCGGAGCCCGGCGCCGTCCACGTCGCCTGGGACGGCGTCGCCCGCGGCACCCTGACCGTCCGGGACACCGTCAAGGACACCAGCGCGGAGGCCGTCACCCGGCTGCGCGCCCTGGGACTGCGCCCGGTCCTCCTCACCGGCGACCACCGGGCGGAGGCGGAGGCCGTCGCGGCGGAGGTCGGCATCGACGAGGTGATCGCGGAGGTCCTCCCTGAGGAGAAGGCCGAAGTGGTCCGGCGGCTCCAGGCGGAGGGCCGGACGGTCGCGATGGTCGGCGACGGGGTGAACGACGCGGCCGCGCTCGCGACGGCGGACCTGGGCCTGGCGATGGGGACGGGCACGGACGCGGCGATCGAGGCGAGCGATCTGACCCTGGTACGGGGCGACCTGCGGGTCGCGGCCGACGCCATCCGGCTCGCCCGCCGCACCCTGGCGACGATCAAGGGCAACCTCGGCTGGGCCTTCGGCTACAACCTGGCGGCCCTGCCGCTGGCGGCGGCCGGATTCCTCAACCCGATGATCGCCGGACTCGCCATGGCCTTTTCGTCCGTCTTCGTCGTATCCAACAGCCTTCGTCTGCGGCGCTTCACGTGAATTCACCTACACGTGACGCACAGGACCTTCACAAGGAGACCTAGATCACAGATATTGGGGGGTAACCATCTGGGCTGTTCGCGAGTCTAAGTGGGCGATGCCGAGAACGTCTTGGGGGACGTTCATGGAATGTCTTGGGGGACGTTCCTAGGCAAGCGTTGGCCGGGGCACGTGCACCGGGGAGCTTTGAGCGGCCCTCCCGTACGTACCCCGGCAGACCGCGCAGCGCCCGACCCGCGTAGCTTCTGCCGACACCGCAGACGCCCGGCCCGGATCCCGTGGGGGGAATCCGCACCGGGACATGGGAAGCGCCCCGCTCGTCGACCCGTGGGGGGATCGACGACGCGGGGCGCTTCCTCTTTTTTTCAAGGCTCGGTTCGCCTCCGGGGCGCTGGAGCCTGTGGGGGCACGGCGATCGTGCTCGACCCTCCTTCGTCGGGCCTCCGCGCGTTCGCCGCGCCCCCACAGGCGCGCCCCTTCGGCTCACTCGCCGCTACGGGGCGCCGGCCCTCATGGCGTACTGCTAGCGCGCCTCGACCGGGACGAAGTCGCGGAGGACCTCGCCGGTGTAGATCTGGCGCGGGCGGCCGATGCGGGAGCCCGGCTCCTTGATCATCTCGTGCCACTGGGCGATCCAGCCGGGGAGCCGGCCGAGCGCGAAGAGGACGGTGAACATCTCGGTCGGGAAGCCCATCGCGCGGTAGATGAGGCCCGTGTAGAAGTCCACGTTCGGGTAGAGGTTGCGCGAGACGAAGTACTCGTCGGAGAGCGCGTGCTCCTCCAGCTTGAGCGCGATGTCCAGGAGCTCGTCGGACTTGCCGAGGGCCGAGAGGACGTCGTGCGCCGCCGCCTTGATGATCTTGGCGCGCGGGTCGAAGGACTTGTACACCCGGTGGCCGAAGCCCATCAGGCGGACGCCGTCCTCCTTGTTCTTCACCTTGCGGATGAAGGAGTCGACATCGCCGCCGTTGGCCTGGATGCCTTCCAGCATCTCCAGGACCGACTGGTTGGCGCCACCGTGCAGGGGGCCCCACAGGGCCGAGATGCCGGCGGAGATCGAGGCGAACATGTTGGCCTGCGAGGAGCCGACCAGACGCACGGTGGAGGTCGAGCAGTTCTGCTCGTGGTCCGCGTGCAGGATCAGCAGCTTGTCGAGCGCGGAGACGACGACCGGGTCCAGGTCGTACTCCTGCGCCGGGACCGAGAAGGTCATGCGCAGGAAGTTCTCGACGTACCCGAGGTCGTTGCGCGGGTAGACGAAGGGGTGACCGATCGACTTCTTGTACGCGTACGCCGCGATCGTCGGCAGCTTGGCGAGCAGCCGGATCGTGGAGAGGTGACGCTGCTGCTCGTCGAACGGGTTGTGGCTGTCCTGGTAGAAGGTGGACAGCGCGGAGACCACCGAGGACAGCATCGCCATCGGGTGGGCGTCCCGCGGGAAACCGCGGAAGAAGTTCTTGACGTCCTCGTGGACCAGCGTGTGCTGCGTGATCTCGTTCTTGAAGGTCGCCAGCTCGTCGACCTTGGGAAGCTCGCCGTTGATCAGCAGGTACGCCACCTCAAGGAAGGTGGAGCGCTCGGCCAGCTGCTCGATGGGGTAGCCGCGGTACCGCAGAATCCCCTGCTCACCGTCGAGGTAGGTGATCGCGGATTTATAGGCGGCGGTGTTGCCGTATCCGCTGTCCAGGGTGACCAGACCGGTCTGGGCTCGGAGTTTCCCGATGTCGAAGCCCTTGTCGCCGACGGTGCTCTCGACCACCGGGTAGGTGTATTCACCGTCCGCGTACCGCAGTACTACAGAGTTGTCGCTCACGTCATCCCTCACCGACGTAGTGCCTCTTCTTCGAGGTGCCCTGACTGTCTCTACCATCCCCCATTTGGCTCAGGAGAGTGCACTCGGGGTCGACCATTGGGCCAATCGGCGGCACTCAGTGCCGCCAACCTTCATATCCTGCCCCCTTCGCCCCGGTTCCGGTAGTCCTCCGTGATCTTTCACACGAGGGTGCCGCCTGTGAGCCGGAAGGCGAGTGCGGTAAAGCGCCTGCCCGCGGAGACCGTACGGACCGCCTGGGCGATCGCCCGGCGGGACCCGACGAGGACGACGAGCTTCCGGGCCCGGGTCACGGCCGTGTAGAGCAGGTTCCGCTGGAGCATCATCCACGCGCTCATGGTGACCGGGATCACCACGGCGGGATACTCGCTGCCCTGCGAACGGTGGATGGTGACCGCGTACGCGTGGGCGAGCTCGTCCAGTTCGTCGAAGTCGTACGCCACCTCCTCGTCCTCGTCCGTCCGCACGGTCAGCCGCTGCTCGACGGTGTCCAGTGCCGTGACGACGCCGACCGTACCGTTGAAGACCCCGTTGGCCCCCTTCTCATAGTTGTTCCGAATCTGGGTGACCTTGTCACCCACCCGGAAGACCCGGCCGCCGAACCGCTTCTCCGGAAGGTCGGGGCGGGCCGGGGTGACGGCCTGCTGGAGCAGCCCGTTCAGCGCGCCGGCGCCGGCCGGGCCCCGGTGCATGGGGGCGAGGACCTGGACGTCACGGCGCGGGTCGAGGCCGAACCTGGCCGGAATCCGGCGGGCCGCGACCTCCACGGCGACCCGGGCGGCGTCCTCGGTCTCCTCCTCGGAGAAGAGGAAGAAGTCCGGCAGGCCCTCGGTCCGCGGCGGGATGCCGGCGTTGATCCGGTGCGCGTTGGTGACCACGCCGGACTCCTGCGCCTGCCGGAAGATCCGGGTCAGCCGGACGGCGGGCACCGGACTGCCCGGGGCGAGCAGGTCGCCGAGGACCTCGCCCGCCCCGACCGACGGGAGCTGGTCCACGTCCCCCACCAGCAGCAGATGGGCTCCCGGCGCCACCGCCTTCACCAGCTTGTTCGCCAGCAGCAGGTCGAGCATGGAGGCCTCGTCGACGACGACGAGATCGGCGTCCAGGGGCCGGTCCCGGTCGTACGCGGCGTCCCCGCCCGGCTTGAGTTCGAGCAGCCGGTGCACGGTGGAGGCCTCGGCGCCGGTCAGCTCGGCGAGCCGCTTGGCGGCGCGGCCGGTGGGCGCGGCGAGGACGACCTTGGCCTTCTTGGCGCGGGCCAGCTCCACGATGGAACGGACCGTGAAGGACTTGCCGCAGCCGGGGCCGCCGGTGAGCACGGCGACCTTCCGGGTGAGGGCGAGCCGTACGGCCTCCTCCTGCTCGGGGGCGAGGGAGGCGCCGGTGCGGTCGGCGAGCCAGCCGAGGGCCCTGTCCCAGGGCACGTCCCGGAAGGCGGGCATCCGGTCCTCCTCGGCCCGCAGGAGGCGCCGCAGCTGTCCGGCGAGCGACAGCTCGGCCCGGTGGAAGGGGATCAGGTACACGGCGGTGACGGGCGTCCCCTCCGGCCCGGGGACGGTCTCCCGCACCACGCCCTCGGGGTCCTCGGCCAGCTCGGCGAGGCACTCGATGACGAGCCCTGTGTCGACCTGGAGCAGCTTCACCGCGTCGGCGATCAGCCGCTCCTCCGGGAGGTAGCAGTGCCCCTGGTCGCTGGACTGCGACAGGGCGTACTGCAGGCCCGCCTTCACCCGGTCGGGGCTGTCGTGCGGGATGCCCACGGCCTGGGCGATCTTGTCGGCGGTGAGGAAGCCGATGCCCCAGACGTCGGCGGCGAGCCGGTAGGGCTGGTTGCGGACGACGGAGATCGAGGCGTCCCCGTACTTCTTGTAGATCCGCACGGCGATGGACGTGGACACCCCGACCCCCTGGAGGAAGACCATCACCTCCTTGATGGCCTTCTGCTCCTCCCAGGCCGCGATGATGTTCTTCGTGCGCTTCGGGCCCAGGCCCGGGACCTCGATCAGCCGGGCGGGGGCGTCCTCCAGGATCCGCAGGGTGTCGAGCCCGAAGTGCTGGGTGATGCGGTCGGCGAAGACGGGCCCGATGCCCTTGACGAGCCCGGACCCGAGATAGCGGCGGATGCCTTGGATGGTGGCGGGAAGGAGCGTCGTGTAGTTGTCGACGGTGAACTGCTTCCCGTACTGCGGATGCGACCCCCAACGGCCCTCCATCCGCAGCGACTCCCCCGGCTGCGCGCCGAGCAGCGAGCCGACCACGGTGAGCAGATCCCCGGCCCCCCGGCCGGTGTCGACCCGGGCGACCGTGTACCCGCTCTCCTCGTTGGCGTAGGTGATCCGCTCCAGCACCCCTTCGAGCACTGCGGACCCCGGCCCGCGACCTTCGTTGGACATGACCCGACGGTAGCGAACCGGTCGGACAGCGGGGGCCGGCCCGTGGCGGGGCGGGGGCTCGCCCGCGCGGTACGATGTGGGAAATATGGGCGAACCTGCCACATGACCCACAAGGGGTGACCATGGGTGTGACCAATGTGGACGTGGACGACGATGTGCTCGCCGAGGCCGCGAAGCTGCTCGGTACGACCACGAAGAAGGACACGATCAACACGGCCCTGGAAGAGGTCATACGGCGTCATCACCGCCGCGCCGCCTTCCAACGTCTCGCCGAACGCGGCGCGCGGGGGGAGCTGGAGCGCACCCGCCGGGACTGGGAGGCCCGCAAGGCAGCCCAGCACGGCGAGGGCGCGGTGTGATCACCTACCTCGTCGACACCAGCGCTTACGTCCACCTCGGTACGGATCCCGCCGCGCAGCGGCGCTGGGACGCCGAGATCGAGACGGGTGCGATCGGCATGTGCGAAGCCACCCGCACGGAGCTCCTCTTCAGTGCCGTGAACGCGGACGATCGCGAGGCGATCGAAGAGGACCTCGCGGCCATGTTCGCGCCGGTACGCGTCCCCAAGGACGCCTGGCGCTGGGTGGAGAGCGCCCAGTACAAGCTGACGCAGAAGGGGCAGCACCGCGCGGCGGGCGTCATCGACCTCCTCATCTGCGCCACGGCGGTCCACCACGGGTTGACCGTGCTGCACCGGGACAACGACTTCGCCACGGTCGCCCGTGTACTCAAGGAGGTCGAACAGCAGGACGTGCGCCACGCGGGCGGGTGACCGGCCGGCCGCCCCGCGTCCTCAGACCTCCAGGAACGCCTCCAGCGTCTCCTCCAGGACCTCCACCCCGTCCCTCGCCCACAGGGCGTCGTTGAAGAGCTCCACCTCCACCGGGCCCGTCCAGCCCGCCTTCTCCAGGAGGTCGGCCCAGGCCCTGAGGTCGATGGCGCCGTCGCCGAGTTGGCCCCGGCCGTTCAGGACCCCCGCCGGGAGGGGGGTGGTCCAGTCGGCGAGCTGGAAGGAGTGGACGCGGCCCGCCGCGCCCGCGCGTTCCACCGCCGCCGGGGCCCGGTCGTCCCACCAGAGGTGGTACGTGTCGACGACCACGCCCACCTGGTCGGCGGGGAAGTGCTCCGCGATCGTCAGCGCCTGGTCCAGGGTCGAGACGGCGCAGCGGTCGGCGGCGTACATGGGGTGGAGGGGTTCGATCGCCAGCCGGATGCCGCGTTCGGCCGCGTAGGGGGCGAGGGCGCCGATGGCCTCGGTGATCCGGGCCCGGGCCGAGGGCAGGTCCGGGTAGGCGGGGGTGAGGCCGCCGGAGACCAGGACGACGGTGTCCGTGCCGAGGGTCGCCGCCTCGTCGATCGCCGCCCGGTTCTCCGCCTCCCAGCCGTCGGAGGTGAAGAAGCCGCCCCGGCAGAGGGTCGTGACGGTCAGGCCGGCGTCCCGGACGAGGTCGGCGGCGGCCGCCACCCCGTACTCCTGGACCGGTTCGCGCCACAGCCCGACGCCCGGGATGCCGAGGCGGACGCAGTGGGCCACCAGGTCGGGCAGGGCGAGCTGTCTGACCGTCATCTGGTTGATGCTGAAGCGGTCCGGGTTCACGCCAGGCCTCCGTGGACCTTCAGGAGGGAGCGCATGCGGTCCTCCGCGAGCGCCGGGTCGGGGAAGAGTCCCAGGCCGTCCGCCAGTTCGTACGCCTTCGCCAGGTGCGGCAGGGAGCGTGCGGACTGCAGGCCGCCGACCATCGTGAAGTGGTCCTGGTGGCCGGCCAGCCAGGCCAGCAGGACGACGCCCGTCTTGTAGAAGCGGGTCGGCGCCCGGAAGAGGTGGCGGGAGAGCGCGACCGTCGGGTCGAGCGTGGCACGGAAGCCGTCGACGTCGCCCGTGTCGAGCGTCCGTACCGCGTCCGCCGCCAGCGCTGCCAGCGGGTCGAAGATGCCCAGCAGGGCGTGGCTGAAGCCCTGTTCGTCGCCCGCGATCAGCTCCGGGTAGTGGAAGTCGTCGCCGGTGTAGCAGCGGACGCCCTCCGGGAGCCGGCGGCGCAGCGCCACCTCGCGGCCCGCGTCGAGGAGGGAGACCTTGATGCCGTCGACCTTGTCGGGGTGGGCGGCGATGACCTCAAGGAAGGTCTCGGTCGCGGCGTCCAGGTCCGGCGAGCCCCAGTAGCCGTCGAGTGCCGGGTCGAACATCGGGCCGAGCCAGTGGAGGATCACCGGCTCGCTCGCCTGGCGGAGCAGGTGGCCGTACAGGTCGAGGTAGTCGTCGGGTCCCTGCGCCGTGGCGGCGAGGGCGCGGGAGGCCATCAGGATGGCGCGGGAGCCGGTCTCCTCGACGAGCGCGAGCTGCTCCTCGTACGCCTTGCGGACTGCCGCCAGGTCGGCGGGGGCGGTGAGTTGGTCGGTGCCGACGCCGCAGGCGATCCGTCCGCCGACCGCCTTCGCCTCCGCCGCGCTGCGGCGGATCAGTTCGGCCGCGCCGGCCCAGTCGAGGCCCATGCCGCGCTGGGCGGTGTCCATGGCCTCGGCGACCCCGAGGCCGTGGGACCAGAGGTGCCGGCGGAAGGCGAGGGTGGCGTCCCAGTCGACGGCGGCGGGGGAGTCGGGGGTGGTGTCGGCGTACGGGTCCGCGACCACGTGGGCGGCCGAGTAGACGGTGCGGGAGGCAAGGGGGCCGCCGCCGTTCAAGGTCAGGGGCTCGGTGCGGGGCGCGTACTCCCTCACGCCGCCGCCGAGTTCGGGCAGGCGGATCACAGGCCGACCTCCGGGACGTCGAGGCGGCGGCCCTCGGCGGCGGACCTCAGGCCGAGTTCGGCGAGCTGGACGCCGCGGGCGCCGGCGAGCAGGTCCCAGTGGTACGGCTCGTCGAGGACGACGTGCCGCAGGAACAGCTCCCACTGGGCCTTGAAGCCGTTGTCGAACTCGGCGTTGTCGGGGACCTCCTGCCACTGGTCGCGGAAGGGTTCGGTGGCCGGGATGTCCGGGTTCCAGACGGGCTTGGGGGTGGCCGAGCGGTGCTGGACGCGGCAGTTGCGCAGTCCGGCGACGGCGGAGCCGTGGGTGCCGTCGACCTGGAACTCGACGAGCTCGTCGCGGTTGACCCGGACGGTCCAGGAGGAGTTGATCTGGGCGATGGCGCCGCCTTCCAGCTGGAAGATGCCGTACGCGGCGTCGTCGGCGGTGGCCTCGTACGGCTTGCCCTGCTCGTCCCAGCGGCGCGGGACGTGGGTGGCGACCTGGGCGGTGACGGAGGTGACCCGGCCGAACAGTTCGTGGAGCACGTACTCCCAGTGCGGGAACATGTCGACGACGATGCCGCCGCCGTCCTGGGCGCGGTAGTTCCAGCTGGGGCGCTGGGCGTCCTGCCAGTCGCCCTCGAAGACCCAGTAGCCGAACTCGCCGCGTACGGACAGGATCTCGCCGAAGAAGCCGCCGTCGATGAGGCGCTTGAGCTTGAGCAGTCCCGGCAGGAACAGCTTGTCCTGGACGACGCCGTGCTTGACGCCGTGCTCGGTGGCGAGCCGGGCGAGGGCGAGCGCGCCGGCGAGGTCTCCGGCGGTCGGCTTCTCGGTGTAGATGTGCTTGCCGGCCCGGATCGCCTTGGTGATCGCCTCGGCGCGGGCGGAGGTGACCTGGGCGTCGAAGTAGATGTCGACGCTGTCGTCGGCGAGGACGGCGTCGAGGTCGGTGGACCATTCGGTGAGGCCGTGGCGTTCGGCGAGCGCGCGCAGGGCGGGCTCGCGGCGGCCGACGAGGACCGGCTCGGGCCAGAGGATCTCGCCGTCGCCGAGGTCGAGGCCGCCCTGTTCGCGCAGGGCGAGGATCGAGCGGACGAGGTGCTGGCGGTGTCCCATGCGTCCGGTGACGCCGTTCATGGCGATGCGGACTGTCCTGCGTGTCACGAAAGGTTCCTCTCCCCGGTGTTCCGCGCCTGGATAGAAAGCGCTTTCCATCGATGATGACGCTAGCCTGCCGACATCGCCGTCGACAAGGGCCCTGGAGGTACGCACACGATGACCGTCACCCTGGCGGACGTGGCCGCTCGCGCACGGGTCTCCCCCGCCACCGTCTCCCGCGTCCTCAACGGCAACTACCCGGTCGCCGAATCGACCCGGGAACGGGTCCTGCGGGCCGTGGACGAACTGGACTACGTCCTCAACGGGCCCGCGAGCTCCCTCGCCGCCGCCACCTCCGACCTGGTCGGCGTCCTCGTCAACGACATCGCCGACCCCTTCTTCGGGATCATGGCGAGCGCCGCCCAGAGCGCCATCGGCGAGGGCGCTTCGGGGCGCGGCGGCGGCGAGAAGCTCGCCGTCGTGTGCAACACCGGCGGCTCCCCCGCACGCGAGCTGACCTACCTCACCCTGCTCCAGCGGCAGCGGGCCGCCGCCGTGATCCTGATGGGCGGCTCCCTGGAGGCCCCCGAGCACCTGGCGGCGACGACGGCCAAGCTGGCGAAGCTCGCGGAGGCGGGCACCCGGGTCGTGCTGTGCGGGCGCCCGCCGGTGACCGGCGACGCGAACGCGGCGGCGCTCGTCTTCGACAACCGGACCGGCGCGCGGCGCCTGACCGAGCACCTGCTCGGCCTCGGGCACCGACGCATCGGTTACGCGGCCGGGCCCGGCGACCGGACGACGACCCGGCACCGCCTCGAAGGGCACCGGGACGCGCTCGCGGCCGCGGGCGTCCCGGAGGGGCCGACGGTCCACGGCGCGTACGACCGGCGGGCCGGGTACGAGGCGACGGCCGAACTCCTCGCCCGCGACCCGGAACTGACCGCGGTGGTCGCCGCGAACGACACGGTGGCCCTCGGCGTCTGCGCGGCCCTGCGGGAACGCGGCCTGGACATCCCGGGCGACGTGTCCGTGGCGGGCTTCGACGACCTGCCCTTCTCGGTGGACGCGGTCCCGTCCCTGACGACGGTCCATCTCCCCCTGCACGAGGCGGGAGTTCGGGCGGGGCGGCTGGCGATGGGGACGGAGGAGCCTTTGGCGGGCGGCCTTGAGCAGGTGTCGGCGGAGCTGGTGGTGCGCGGGTCGACGGGACGGCCCCGCACACGGGGATAGTCACCCGGAGGCCACCGGACGCCGTCGCGAGCATCGCTCGCGGCGGCGTTCGTCGTTTCCCGGCGGGCCGGCGGCCACGCGGCCCGGCGAGCGGATCCGGCAGAGCATTCACCTCCAGTTCATTGCAACAGGAGGAGCCGGGTTCGTTGCATTAGACGCGAAACCATTGCAATGAAATCCATGGATCTACCTGCGGATACTGCTTATTGACGCAATGAATGCGTTGCCAGAAGCGCGAACGCAACGTAGCTTTTCCCTCATCGGAAACAGCGGGCCGACAGAGCGCACGCTGACCAGACAGGAGAAAAGCCATGCAGAAGTTCGCCACCACCGCCGCCATCGCCGCCACCCTCGACATCCCCGCCGGACGCATCGAGCTCATCGCCTCCGACCGGACCGACGCCACCGTCGACATCCGGCCCGCGAACGCCGCCAAGGGCGCCGACGTGAAGGCCGCGGAGCAGATCACCGTCGAGTACGTCGACGGCGTGCTGCGGATCGCCGCCGCCCCCGCGAAGAACCGCATCCTGGGCGACTCCGGCTCCGTCGAGGTGACCGTCGAACTGCCGGCCGGCTCCCGCGTCGAGGCCGTCGCGGCCGCCGCCGAACTCCGCGGCGCCGGGCCCCTCGGCGACGTCACCTTCGAGGGCGCGCAGGGCACCGTCGTCCTCGACGAGGCCGCGAGCGCCCGCCTCACCCTCGCCGCCGGCGACATCACGGTCGGCAGGCTCGGCGGCTCCGCGGAGATCAGCACCCAGCAGGGCGACCTCCGCGTCGCCGAGGCCACCGGCGGCACGGTCGTGCTGCGCACCGAGTCCGGCGCGATCTCCGTCGACGCCGCCCGCGGCGTCTCCGCGATCCTCAACGCCGGCACCGCCTACGGCCGGATCCACAACGCGCTCACCAACTCCGCGGGCTCCGCCGCCGAACTGACCATCCACGCCACCACCTCGTACGGCGACATCACCGCCCGCAGCCTCTGAGGCACCACCGCCCGCCGAGATCGACTTCAGCCAACAGCCAACAGCCAACCGCCAGAACGGACACACGACATGAGCTCCACCCAGGACTACATGGCCGCCGAGCAGCTGCTCCGCCGGCCCGCCCGCCCCGGCGAGCTCGTCGTCGGCGACAGGGTCCGGCCCCAGTGGATCGACGGAGGCACCCGCTTCTGGTACGGGGTGAGCAACGGGGCCGGCAAGCGGTTCGAGCTGGTCGACCCCGCCGCGGGCACCCGCGAGCCGGCCTTCGACCACGCCCGGCTCGCCGCCGCCCTGGCCGCCGCCTCCGGCCAGGAGGTCGACCCCCAGGCCCTGCCGTTCACGGCCATCGTGCCGACCGGGGACGCCGTGGAGTTCTTCGGGCTCGGCGCGTACTGGCGCTGCCGCCTGGACGACTACGCCTGTGAGCGGGCCGAGTTCACCCCGCCGGGCAACCCGCTGGACGTCACCTCGCCCGACGGGAAGCACGCGGTGTCCCAGCGGGGCCACGACCTGTGGGCGCGCTCGCTGTCCGACGGCCGCGAGTGGGCGCTGACCACCGACGGCGCCCCGGACCACGCGTACGGTCCGGGCCCGGCCGCCACCGGCAACGCCACCCTGCTGCGCAAGCTCGGCGTGCCCCACCTGCCGCCCGCGGTGGCCTGGTCGCCCGACTCGACGAAGGTCCTCGCCCACCGGACCGACGAGCGGTCCGTCCGGGAGACCCACCTCCTGGAGGCGAGGCCCGCCGACGGCGGCCCGGCCCGGTTGCACACCCAGCGCTTCGCCCACCCCGGTGACGAGCACCTGCCGCTGGCCGAGCTGGTCGTCCTCGACGTCGCCACCGGCACGGTGGTCCGCGCCCAGGCCGAGCCGCTGCTCATGACGCACGTCTCGCCGGTCACGGCCCGCTGGGCCTGGTGGGCCCCGGACGGATCGGCGGTCTACTACCTGGGCCGACCGCGCGACCTGCGCACGCTCGCCCTGTACCGCCTCGACCCGGCCACCGGCGAGGTCACCACCGTACTGAGCGAGACCGGGGACACCCGCGTCGAACCCAACCAGTGGATGACCGAGCCGCCGATCGTGCGGGTGCTCGCCGACGAGGTGCTCTGGTACTCGCAGCGCGACGGCTGGGGCCACCTCTACCGGTACGACCTGAACACCGGTGCGCTGCTCGGCCAGGTCACCTCCGGCCCGTGGGCGGTGCGGCAGATCCTGCACGTCGACGAGGGGGAGCGGGTCGCGTACGTCACCGTCTCCGGGCTCGTCGACGAGGACCCGTACCGGCGCACGGTCTGCCGGGTCGGCCTGGACGGCTCCGGCTTCGCCCGGGTCACGGACGACGCGCTGGACCACGTCCTCACGCTGCCGGAGGACCCGGACACCCACGCGTACTTCGTCGACTCCGCCTCCACGGTCGACACCCCGCCGGTCACGACGGTCCGCGACTGGACCGGCCGGGTCCTGGTCGAGCTGGAGCGCGCCGACATCGGCGGGCTGACCGCGACCGGCTGGACGGCTCCGGAGCGCTTCCGCGTCAAGGCCGCCGACGGCGAGACCGACGTCCACGGGGTGCTGTACCGGCCGCGCGGCTTCGACCCGGACGGCTGCTACCCGGTGGTGGACAACCTCTACCCCGGCCCGCAGGTCAACCGGGTCGCCCCCGGCTTCGACCCCGGCGGCATGGGCATGGACGCGGAGCCCCTCGCGGCACTCGGCTTCGTGGTCGTCGCGCTGGACGGGCGGGGCACCCCGGGCCGGAGCAAGGCCTTCCACGACGCCTCCTACGGCCGGCTGGCCGACGCCGGCGGCCTGGCCGACCACGCCGCGGCCCTGCGGCAGCTGGCCGAGACCCGGCCGTGGATGGACCTGGACCGGGTGGGCGTCCTCGGCCACTCCGGCGGCGGGTTCGCGGCCGCGCGGGCGATGCTGGAGTTCCCCGAGGTGTACAAGGCCGGGGTCGCGCTCTCCGGTTCGCACGACGCGCCCACCTTCCACGCGGGCTTCGTGGAGGCGTACGACGGCGACGACCGCGAGGCGTGGGCCCGGACGTCCAACCTGCACCTCGCGGACCGGCTGGCCGGCAAGCTGCTGCTCGTCCACGGCGACATGGACGACCAGGTCCACCCGGACCAGACCCTGCGGTTCGCCGACCGGCTCCTCGCCGCCGGCAAGGACTTCGAGCTGCACGTCGTGCCCGGCGCCGAGCACACCTTCATCGACTGCCTGGCCCATGTCCGCACCCGCTGCTGGGACTTCCTGGTCCGCGAGCTGATGGGCACCCTGCCGCCGGCCTACCGGCCGGCGCCCATCGTGATCGGTCCCGAGCTGCTGTCCGAGCTCTTCGCCTGATCCCCGCGGGGGGGAATCAGGAACGCCGGACCCCCACCCGGGGGTCCGGCGGTTCGCTTCTCCGGCCGGGTCACTCCCCCGGCTTCAGACCCGTCACCCTCAGGACCGCGTCCACCGTCTCCTCGACCGTCTGGTCCGCGTTGTCGATCCAGACGCCCTCGTCCGACAGCTCCTCGCGCATGGCCTCGTCCAGGAACGCCCAGTTCGTCGTCAGGCGCTTGTCGCGGGCGTTGTTCCGCTCCCAGGCCCGGTCCGGGCCCGGGGCGAGGATCACCACGTGGAGCGGGACCGCCCGCGCGTGGGCGCGGTAGAAGTCCAGGTGGGAGCGGCGTACGACGACGTCGTCGAGGACCGGCAGGAAACCGGCCGTGGCGAGACTGTCCGCGAGGAGGCAGGCGTTGCGGGCGCGCAGCAGGATCTGGCGGTCCGCCTCCGGGTCGCCGTCCGGGGTCGGCCAGTGGCAGCCGCTCACGATGAGGGACTGGAGGTCGTCGACCTCGATGTGCGCGGCCCGGGCGAAGCGGGCGGCGAGGGCGGCCGCGACCGTGGATTTGCCGCTGCCGGGGATGCCGGCGAGCAGGACGGCTCCGGGGGCGGACTCGGGGGCGTCGACGGTGATGTGCTCGAAGGTCATGCGGGCCTTTCCTCGCTGAGGGCGCGACCGGAGGACGATACGGGCACGGGGGCCGGGTCCGCCACGGAATTCCCGCCGGTCCTGCGGCCGGGCGCCAAGGAGGTCAGGGCCACTCCCCCGACGAGCAGTGCCGCCGCGCCCCAGCGGGCCGGGCTCACGCCCTCGCCCAGGAAGAGCGCGGCGGAGGACATGCCGAAGACGGGGACGAGGAGGGAGAAGGGGGCGACGGACGAGGCCGGGTAGCGGCGGAGCAGCCAGCCCCAGGCGCCGAAGCCGAAGACGGTGGTGATCCAGGCGACGTAGACGATGACGCCGGCGCCGGCCGGGTCGAGGCCGCGCAGGGCCGCCAGGTCGCGCTCCGGGCCCTCCAGGAGGAGGGAGAGGGCGAGCAGCGGCAGGACGGGCACGGTGCTGACCCAGACCATGAAGTTGAGGGCGTCGGGCGGGGAGGCCTTGCGGGTGAGGACGTTGGACACGCCCCAGCAGGCCGCCGCGCCGATGACCAGGGCGAAGCCGGTGAGGGACCCGGTCCCGCCCTCGTCCGCCGCGGCCACGGCGATGCCCGCGAGGGCGACGGCCATGCCCGCGAGCTTGAGCCGGCCGGGGCGTTCGCCGAGGGCGGCGAAGGCGAAGAGGGCGGTAAAGACGGCCTGGACCTGGAGGACGAGGGAGGAGAGTCCGGCGGGGGCGCCGAGGTCCATGCCGGTGAAGAGCAGTCCGAACTTGGCGACGCCCAGGACGAGTCCGACCGCCAGGATCCACTTCCAGGCCACGGTCGGCCGGCCCACCAGGAAGACGGCGGGGAGTGCGGCGACGAGGAACCGGAGGGCGGAGAAGAGCAGCGGCGGGAAGTGGTCGAGGCCGATCTCGATGACGACGAAGTTGACTCCCCAGACGGCGGCGACCAGGGCGGCGAGGGCGAGGTGGGCGGGGCGCATGTGATCGAGGATGACCGGCGGCGACCGTGTAGCACCAGCACGGGTTCCTTCATGGTGGGATGTAGCGATGCTTCATCCTCGCCTTCCGGTGCGGATGCGGCGACGCTTCGCTTCCCTGCCATCGATCACCCGAGGAGGAGCCCGTGCTGGATCTCGGCCGTCTGCGCGCCCTGCACGCCGTCGCCGTCCACGGCAGTGTCGGCGCCGCCGCCACCGCCCTCGGCTACACGCCGTCCGCGGTCTCCCAGCAGATCGCGAAGCTGGAGCGGGAGACCCGCACGACCCTGCTCGAACGCAGCGGCCGGGGCGTCCGGCTCACCGACGACGCCCATCAACTCGCCGCCACCGCGCGGCAGCTGCTCGCGCTCGTCGAGGAGGCGGAGGTCCGGATCGAGGAGCGGCGCGGCCGGCCGGCCGGGCGGCTGGCGATCGGCTGTTTCGCGAGCGCGGCGCGCGGTCTGATGCCCCGGGCGCTCGCGGAGCTCGCCCGGCTCCACCCGGACGTCGACGCCCGCCTCACCGAGGTGGACCCGCACGTGTCGATCGACCTGGTGGCGCGGGGCGTGATCGACCTGGCGGTGGCGCACGACTGGGACATCGCCCCGCTGCCGGTGCCGCCGGGGGTGGAGCAGGCGGTGATCGGCGACGATCTGTGCGACATCCTCGTCCACCGGGACCATCCGCTGGCGGCGCGGGAGTCGGTGCGCCGGGAGGAGCTGGCGGCGGAGCGGTGGATTTCGCAGCCGCCGGGGACGGTGTGCCACGACTGGCTGACGCGGACGCTGCGGGCGACCGGTTTCGAGCCGCTGATCGTGCATCAGGCGGAGGAGAACCACACCCAGGTGGCGCTGGTGGCGGCCGGTCTGGGGATCGCGCTGGTGCCGCGCCTCGGGCGGGGGGCGCTGCCGCCGGAGGTGGTGCCGGTGCGGCTCGACCCGATGCCGACGCGCCGGCTGCACGCCATGTGGCGGACCGGGGCGGCGCGGCGCCCGGCGATCCGGGAGACGGTCCGTACGCTCCAGGAACTCTGGCCCGGGATCGCCGCCGTGGGTGATTCGTGCGCGGGTCCTTGACCTGGCAGTTACTTTCGGGCTATCCGTGACTCCTTGGAAGTTTCCTTCAACGGCGGCTTCCGGGGTCCCGACACGGATTCCTCCCACCTCGCACGGCCGGAAGGAGCATCAGTGCACCACCGCGCCCCCGCCCCCTCCCGACGCACCCTCCTCACGGTGACCGCCGCCGCGGCAGCGGCCGCCGTCACCGGGTTCGCCACCCCCGCCCACGCCGGGCAGGACCGGCACGACGACCGGAAGCTCCGGCGGATCATCGACCGCATGTCCCTCGAGGAGAAGGTCGGCCAGCTCTTCGTGATGCGGGTGTACGGCCACTCCGCGACCGCCCCCGACCAGGCCGACATCGACGCCAACCTCCAGGACATCGGCGTCCGCACCGCCGCCGAGCTGGTCGAGCGCTACCACGTGGGCGGCGTCATCTACTTCTCCTGGGCCCACAACACCCGCGACCCGCGGCAGATCGCCGAGCTCTCCAACGGCATCCAGCAGGCCGCGCTCGCCCAGCCCACGCCGGTCCCCGCGCTGATCTCCACCGACCAGGAGCACGGCATCGTCTGCCGGGTCGGCGAGCCCGCCGCCCTGCTGCCCGGGGCGATGGCCCTCGGCGCCGGCGGTTCGCGGGCGGACGCCCGCAGGGCCGCGCAGATCGCGGGCGAGGAGCTCGCGGCCGTCGGCATCCGGCAGAACTACGCGCCGGTCGCGGACGTCAACGTCAACCCGGCCAACCCGGTCATCGGCGTCCGCTCCTTCGGCTCGGACCCGGCGGCCGTCGCCGGCCTGGTCGCCGCGCAGGTCACGGGGTACCAGCGGGCCGGGGTCGCGGCCACCTCCAAGCACTTCCCCGGGCACGGCGACACCACCGTCGACAGCCATGTCGGACTGCCGACGATCAGCCACACGCGGGCGCAGTGGAGCGAGCTGGACGCGCCGCCGTTCCGGTCCGCGATCGCCGCCGGGATCGACTCGATCATGACCGCGCACATCGTGGTCCCGGCGCTCGACCCGAGCGGGGACCCGGCGACGCTGTCCCGGCCGATCCTCACCGGCATCCTCCGCGAGGAGCTGGGCTACGACGGCGTCGTGGTCACCGACTCGCTCGGGATGGAGGGGGTGCGCACCCGGTACGGCGACGAGCGCGTCCCGGTCCTCGCCCTGAAGGCCGGGGTGGACCAGCTGCTGAACCCGCCGAAGCTCGACGTGGCGTGGAACGCGGTCCTGAGGGCGGTGCGGGACGGCGAGCTGACGGAGGCCCGGCTCGACGAATCGATCCTGCGGATCCTGCGGCTCAAGGCGAAGCTCGGTCTGTTCCGGCGGGCGTACGTCAGCCGGGCGGGCGTCGACCGGGTGGTCGGCAGCGCCGCGCACCTCGCCCAGGCCGACCGGATCGCCGAGGCGACCACGACGCTGCTGCGCAACGAGGGCGGGTTCCTGCCGCTGAACCCGGCACGCCACGGTTCGGTCCTCGTCGTCGGCGCCGACCCGGCGTCCCCGTCCGGTACGACGGGTCCGCCGACGACCACCCTCGCGACCGCCCTGACGGAGCTCGGCTTCACCGCGACCGCGCTGTCCACCGGGATCAGCCCGACGGCGGCGCGGATCGAGGAGGCGGTGGCGGCGGCCGCCGGCAAGGACGTCGTCGTGGTGGGCACGTACAACGTCACGGGGGCGAGCCCGCAGCGCACGCTCGTGGCGCGGCTGGTGGCGACCGGGGTGCCGGTGGTGACGGTGGCGATCCGCAACCCGTACGACATCGCCTGGCTGGAGGGTCAGCGGGCGACCCTCGCCACGTACTCCTGGACCGATGTCGAACTCCGCGCCGCCGTACGGGTCCTGGCGGGCCGGGCCCGCCCGAGGGGCCGGCTGCCGGTCCCGGTGCAGGACGCCGAGGAGCCGGCGAAGGTGCTCCACCCGGTCGGGTACGGACTGTCGTACCGCTGACACGACCGCCACGACGGGGGGGTGGGGTGCGCCGCCGGACGCACCCCACCCCCTCGGAGCGGTTACGGCCGCAGACCGTGCTCCTTCGTCGCGTCCTCGTCGACCTGCCGGTCGAGGCGCGCGTCGAAGCGGGCCAGCGGCTGCGCCGCCTGGACGGCCGGCGCGGGGACGCCCGCCCAGGCGAGGATGCGGGCGGTGGCGTTCTCCCGCTCCGCGTCGACGAGCCCGGCGACGTTCGCCCCGTGGTTGGCGCCCGGCGCCACGTACACGTAGCTGTCGCGCGCGCCCTTGCCGAGGTGGAACTTCTCGGAGCCCCACGGGTCGTTGCCGCCGTACACGAAGAGCATCTTGTTCGCGTTGTTGCGGACCCAGCTGTCCACGTCACGCATGGCGTGCGGCTGGAACTTCATCGGGATCTCGCGCGGCACGAAGTTCCGCGCGGGCTGGTAGCCGTAGCGGCTGAGGCCCTTCAGGTGCGGCTGCTTGATGGTGGGCGAGCCGAGCTGGGTCGCCGCCTGGTAGTAGTACGGCGTGTAGCCCTCCAGGCCCTGGTCGGTGTAGGCGGACCAGCCGGAGTAGGCGTCGATCGTCTCGTAGACGACGTCGTCGCTGGCGGTCTTCGCGTCCGGGATCTGGTCGCAGACGTCCTCGCCGTAGTACTGCCAGAAGCCCCACACGAAGTCGAGGACGACGGCCTCGAAGGCCTTGTCGAGCGTGCCGACCGTGTTGAAGGTGGCGCCCTCCGACTCGGCCCACGCCTGGTACTTGGCCTCCAGGGGCGCGCGGCGGACGAGGGCCTCGCGCTGGAGGTTGTTCAGGCGGTCGCGGCACTCCTTGGTGCCGACGGTCTCGAAGAACCGGTCGTAGGCCGAGTCCTCGTTGTTGACCACGTCGTTCGGGGCGACGTAGGCGACGACGCCGTCCATGTCCCGCGGATAGAAGCGCTCGAAGTAGGTGGCGGTCATGCCGCCCTTCGACGCTCCGGTGGAGAGCCACTTCTGGCCGTAGATCTTCTTCAGCGCCGTGAAGATCCGGTGCTGGTCGCTGGCCGCCTGCCAGATGTCGAGCTTCGACCAGTCGGCGGGCTGCGGGCGGGACGGCGTGAAGAAGCGGTACTCCATGGAGACCTGGTTGCCGTCGACGATCCGCGTCGGCTCGGCCCGGCTCGGCGTGGTGCTCAGCGAGTAGCCGCTGGTGCGGAAGACGGTCGGGCGGCCGGTGTCCTTGTGCAGGACGGAGATCCGCTGGTCGAACGTGCCGGCCCACGGGCGCCGGTGGTCGATCGGCTGCTTGTAGTTCAGGACGAAGAAGCGGTAGCCGGCGTACGGCTTCTCCTCGATCAGGCTCATCCCGGGGATCGCCAGGATGCGGTCCTTGATGTCCGTGCTCTGCGAGTCGACGACGGCCGTGCTGTCCGTGTCCGTGTCCGCGGCGGTAGCCACGCCGGTCGGTGCCACGGTGCCTATGAGCACCGAAAGCGACAGCGCCCATCTCAGCGACTTGCGCATTCACCCTCCCCTTGGTTCACAACGGTGTCGCGAACCTAGCGGGGGCAACGTGTGGACCGCCAGACCCAGTTGGTCCTTACCCTTGGACTTCTGCGTCCGTCAGCACAGGATCCAGCCGGTGGACGTGCCCCGCCCGGCCACCGAACCGGTCGCGCGGACGCACCGGTTGAGGGCGTGGACGGTGACCGGGCCGGTCTGCCGGTCGAAGCGCCCGGACGAGACGGCGGGCCTGCCGCCGCGCGGCTGGAGGGAGACGGCCATCGCGCGCCGGGGGCCCGGCTGCTTGGCGACGGTGACGGCGCAGGCGTACTGCCGGGTCCGGTAGAGGCGGAGCTCGCCGGTGGGGAAGGTGATCGTCCGGGTGGGCCGGCCCTGGCAGACGGAGACGGCCTCCGCGGTGCCGCCGCCGAGGCCGGGGACGAGGGTGACCGGGGTCAGGACCAGGACGAGGGCGCCGACGAGCGGTGCGAGGAGCCGGCCGAGCAGCCGCCGGTGGCGGGGGCGGCCAGGCCGTTCCTCCCGCGCGCCCGCAGGGGTCTCCGTCTCCGTGTCCGTCTTCGCGCCCGGTTTCCCGTCCCTGGACATGCTTCCCCTCCCGAGTGGATCGGCGTACGGGCGTACGACGCACAAGGCCACGGAATGGTTGCCTCCGGCTCGTGCCCCTTACGCGAACGCGGTGAGGAGGAAGAACAGGAAGACGCCCTCGGCGCCGAGCTGGGTCCAGAACGCCGCCCGGCGGACCTCGGCCCGGGAGGTGCTCTGCACGGTCACGAGCGCCACGAGGGCGATCACCAGGGCCGCCACGTACAGCACGCCGGGGGTGCCCTCGCAGGACTCGCCGTAGGTGAGGCAGCGGGCGGCCTTCTCCCGGGTAAGCACGAGGACGCCGGCGAGCAGACAGGCCGGCACCCACAGCGCCGCCCAGACCACGGACCGCCTCCGCAGGCGCGCGGCCGCCGGGTCCGGCGGGGTGATGGGGACGGGCGAGGCGGCACGGGTACGGGGCTGGTCGCTGCTCATGCCCCCATCCCACCGCTCCCGGGGCGGTCCCGGCATCCGTCCGGATACTCAGCCGCCGGCCGGAGGCGTACTCACACCCGCTCCGGCTCCTCCTCCTCGGCGCTCTCGCCGACGAAGGTCCGCCACAGCGCCGCGTACCGGCCGCCCAGGGCGAGGAGCTCCTCGTGGCTGCCGTCCTCCGCGACCCGGCCGTGGTCCATGACGACCACCCGGTCCGCGCGGGCGGCGGTGGTGAGGCGGTGGGCGACGACCAGGGTGGTGCGGCGTCCGGCGACGCGGTCGGTGGCGGCGTTGACCTGCGCCTCGGTGGCCAGGTCGAGGGCGGCCGTGGCCTCGTCGAGCAGCAGGATGTCCGGGTCGACGAGCTCGGCCCGGGCGAGGGCGATGAGCTGGCGCTGACCGGCCGAGAGGTTACGGCCCCGCTCGGCGACCTCGTGGAGGTAGCCGCCGTCGAGGGTGGCGATCATGTCGTGGGCGCCGACCGCGCGGGCCGCCGCCTCCACCTCCGCGTCGCTCGCCTCGGGACGGCCGTACGCGATGGCGTCACGGATCGTGCCGGCGAAGAGGTACGCCTCCTGCGGGACGACGCCGAGCCGGTGCCGGTACGCGGTGAGGTCGAGGTCCCGCAGGTCGGTGCCGTCGGCGGTGACCCGGCCGCCCGTCGGGTCGTAGAACCGGGCGACCAGCTTGACCAGGGTGGACTTGCCCGCGCCGGTCTCGCCGACGAACGCGACGGTCTGCCCGGCCGGGATGCGCAGGTCGATGCCGGTCAGGGCGGTCTCGCCCTGCGGGGCGCCGTCCTCCCCGCCGTACGCGAAGGAGACGTCCTCGAAGGCGATCTCGCCGCGCAGCGACAGCACGTCAAGGGGTGCGGGCGCGGCGGCCGTCGAGGTCGGCTCCTGGAGGAGCTCCTGCATCCGCTTCAGCGAGACGGCGGCCTGCTGGTAGCCGTCGAAGACCTGCGAGAGCTGCTGCACGGGGGCGAAGAACAGGTCGATGTAGAGCAGGTAGGCGACGAGCGCGCCGGTGGTGAGGGTGCCGGCCTCGATGCGGTTCGCGCCGACGATCATGACGGCGGCGGCCGCGGCCGAGGAGAGCAGGGTGACGAACGGGAAGTAGACCGAGATCAGCCACTGGCCCCGGACGCGGGCCTCACGGTAGTGGTCGCTGCGCTCGGCGAACCGGGCGGCGCCGGAGTGCTCGCGGCGGAAGGCCTGCACGATCCGGAGGCCGGAGACGGACTCCTGGAGGTCGGCGTTGACGACGCTGATCCGCTCGCGCGCCAGCTCGTACGCCTTCACGCTGGAGCGGCGGAAGTAGTACGTGGCCACGGCGAGGACCGGCAGGGTCGCGAAGACGACCAGGGCGAGCTGGAGGTCGAGGACGAGCAGCGCGACCATGATCCCGAAGAAGGTCACGACCGAGACGAAGGCGGTGACCAGGCCCGTCTGCAGGAAGGTGGACAGGGCGTCCACGTCCGTGGTCATCCGGGTCATGATCCGGCCGGTGAGCTCCCGCTCGTAGTAGTCGAGACCGAGCCGCTGGAGCTGCGCGAAGATCTTCAGGCGCAGCGCGTAGAGGACCCGCTCGCCGGTGCGGCCGGTCATCCGGGTCTCGGCGGTCTGCGCCACCCACTGCACGAGCACGGTCACCAGGGCGAGCGCGGAGGCCGCCCACACGGCGCCGATCGCGAGCCGGTTCACGCCCTCGTCGATGCCGTGCCGGATCAGGACCGGCAGCAGCAGGCCGGCGCCCGCGTCGAGGGCGACCAGACCGAGGCTGATGAGCAGCGGCAGGCCGAAGCCGCGGAGCAGCCGGCGCAGGCCGTAGCTCTCCTCGGGCGAGACCGCGCGGCCCTCGTCGATGCCGGGGGTGTCGGTGGCGGGCGGCAGGGCCTCGACGGCGGCCAGCAGCTCGGGGGTGGCGCCGGGCGCGGCGCTCTCCGGCGCGGCGGTCTCGTCCCGTACCCACAGGGTGGGGGTGATCCCGCGCTCGGCGTCGAACTCGGCGTCCAGTTCGGCCCGCAGACCGCGGTCCTCGGGCACCTCGGTGGGGGTGACGTGGCCGGGCGAGACGCCGCCGAGCTCGTCGGGGTCGGTGAGCAGCCGGCGGAAGAGCGGGGAGCGTTCCTCCAGCTCGGCGTAGGTGCCGATGTCGGCGAGCCGGCCGTCCTCCAGGACGGCGATCCGGTCGGCGAGGCCGAGGGTGGAGCGGCGGTGCGCGATGAGCAGGGTCGTACGGCCCGCCATCACCGACTTCAGGGCCTCGTGGATCTCGTGCTCGACCTTGGCGTCGACGGCGGAGGTGGCGTCGTCGAGGAGGAGCAGCCGGGGGTCGGTGAGGATCGCGCGGGCGAGGGCGACGCGCTGGCGCTGGCCGCCGGAGAGGGTGAGGCCGTGCTCGCCGACCTTGGTGTCGTACCCGTCGGGCAGCTCGGCGATGAAACGGTCCGCCTGGGCGGCGCGGGCGGCGGTCTCGATCTGCTCCTGGGTGGCGTCCGGGAGGCCGTACGCGATGTTGGCGCGGACGGTGTCGGAGAAGAGGAACGAGTCCTCGGGGACCAGGCCGACGGCCGCGCGCAGGGAGTCGAGGGTGAGCTCGCGGACGTCGTGGCCGCCGACGAGGACGGCGCCGTGGGTGACGTCGTAGAAGCGCGGGAGGAGGAGGGAGACGGTGGACTTGCCGGAGCCGGAGGCGCCGACGACGGCGACGGTCTCGCCGGCCCGGATCTCCAGCGAGAAGCGGTCGAGGACCGGCCTGCCCTCGTCGTACGCGAAGGAGACGTCGTCGAACTCGACGGTCGCGGGCGCGTCCGCGGGCAGCTCCTTGGTCCCGTCCTTGATGACGGGCTCGGTGTCGACGAGGTCGAGGACCCGCTCGACACCGGCCCGGGCCTGCTGGCCGACGGTGAGGACCATCGCGAGCATGCGGACCGGGCCGACGAGCGAGGCCAGGTACGAGGAGAAGGCGACGAAGGTGCCGAGGGTGATCTGGCCCCGGTAGGCGAGCCAGCCGCCGAGGGCGAGGACGGCGACCTGGCCGAGGGCGGGCACCGCCTGGAGGGCCGGGGTGTACTTCGAGTTCAGCCGGATCGTCCGCAGCCGCCCGGCGAACAGCTTCCGCCCGGCCTCCCGGATCTTGCCGGTCTCCTGGTCCTCCTGGCCGAAGCCCTTGACGACCCGGACGCCGGTCACGGCCCCGTCGACGACCCCGGCGACGACGGCGGCCTGCTGCTGGGCGTGCCAGGTGGCGGGGTGGAGGCGGGTGCGGCTCCGCTTGGCGATGAACCAGAGGGCGGGGGCGACGGCGAGGGCGACCAGGGTGAGCGGGAGGGACAGCCAGGCCATGACGCCCAGCGAGATGAGGAAGAGCAGGATGTTCCCGACGGTCATCGGGAGCATGAAGAGCAGGCCCTGGATCAGCTGGAGGTCGCTGGTGGCCCGCCCGACGACCTGTCCGGTGGACAGCTCGTCCTGCCGCCGCCCGTCGAGCCGGGTGATCGTGGCGAACATGTCGGTCCGCAGATCGTGCTGGACGTCGAGCGCGAGCCGTCCGCCGTAGTAGCGACGGACGTAGGTGAGGGCGTAGACGAGGACGGCGGCTCCGATGAGGAGCCCGGTCCAGACGGCGAGGTCCCGGGTCTTCGTCCCGATGACGTCGTCGATGATCACCTTGGTGACCAGCGGCACGAGCGCGAGCACGGCCATGCCGAGCAGCGAGGACCCGAGCGCGAGCAGCGTGTTCGCCTTGTACCGCCACGCGTACCCGGCCAGCCTGCGCGCCCAGCCCTGCTGTTTTTCCCCGACCGCCGCCACGAAGGGCCTCCCGTCCGTCCTGCTCTACCGGAAGGCCCAACACGGCTGGGCTGCGATTTCATCCCGCCGCAACACATGCCGCCGGGGTTTCGTCCGGAGGTCCCACGGGGGCGGGCCGCAGGTCCTAGGACCGGGGCCAGCCCCCGCGCGGCTCACAGGTGGGTCGGTTCGAACATCCGCAGGAGGGCCGGGAGGACGACGACCGAGGGGCCCGGGGCGGCCAGCGCCTTCGCCAGGTCCGCCGTCAGGGATTCCGGGCTCGTCAGGGTCGCCGGGACTCCGAAGGACTCCGCCAGGGCCACGAAGTCCGGGCGGGCCAGTTCGGTGCCGGTGGCCTCGCCGAAGGCGCCCGTCATGTACTCGCGCAGGATGCCGTAGCCGCCGTCGTCCACGATCAGCCACGTCACGTCGAGGCCGTACTGCTTCGCCGTCGCCAGCTCCGCGATCGAGTACATCGCGCCGCCGTCGCCGGACACCGCGAGCACCGGGCGGCTCGGGTCGGCCGCCGCCGCGCCGAGGGCCGCGGGGAAGCCGTAGCCGAGACCGCCGGCGCCCTGCGCGGAGTGCATCGTGTTCGGGTGCTTCGGGTCGAAGGCCGACCACGCCCAGTACGCCAGGATCGTCATGTCCCAGAAGCTCGGGGACCGCTCGGGGAGCGCCTCCCGCACGGCCGCGACGATCCGCTGCTCCAGGCCCAGGTCCTGCGCCGCGATCCGGTCCCGGACCTTGCCGAGGACCGCCGAGACCCGCTCGGGGGCCGTGGGGTCCCGGCGCTCGGGGGCGGTCTCCAGGAGCGCCTGGAGCGCGAGGCGGGCGTCCGCGTGGATGCCGAGCGCCGGGTGGTTGGACTCCAGCTTCCCGGCGTCCGCCTCGATCTGGATCACCCGGCCGCGCGGGGCGAACGTGTGGTAGTTCGAGGACAGCTCGCCGAGGCCCGAGCCGACGACCAGGAGCACGTCGGCGTCCTCCAGGAAGTCGGTGGTGTGCCGGTCCTCCAGCCAGGACTGCAGCGACAGCGGGTGCTCCCAGGGGAAGGCGCCCTTGCCGCCGAAGGTGGTCACGACCGGGATGTCCAGCCGCTCCGCGAGCGCGAGCAGCTTGCCGGAGGCGTCCGAGCGGACCACTCCGCCGCCCGCGATGATCGCGGGGCGTTCGGCGTTCGCCAGCAGGTGCGCGGCGACCGCCGTCAGCTCGGGGCGGGGGGCGATGTCCTCGGGGGTGGCGTCCATCGCGGTGACGACGGGCAGCGTGGTCTCCGCGAGGAGCACGTCCTGCGGGATCTCCACCCAGACCGGGCCGTGCGGGGCGGTGAGCGCCGACTCCCAGGCCGCGGCGATGGCCGACGGGATCTGGGACTGCGTGCGGACCGTGTGCACCGACTTCACGATGTCCCGGAAGGACGCCTGCTGGTCGCGCAGCTCGTGCAGGTAGCCGTGCCGGCCGCCGCCGAGTCCGGCCGCCGGGATCTGGCTGCCGATCGCGAGGACCGGCGCGGAGGCGGCGGCGGCCTCCTGGAGCGCGGCGAGCGACATGAGCGCGCCGGGGCCGGTGGAGAGCAGCAGCGGGGCCGCCTCGCCGGTGATCCGGCCGTACGCGTCGGCCGCGAAGCCGGCGTTGTTCTCGACGCGCAGGCCGACGTAGCGGAGGGTGGAGCGGCGCAGGGCGTCGAACATGCCGAGCGCGTGCTGGCCCGGGAGGCCGAAGACGGTGGTGGCGCCGAGGCCGGTCAGCGTCTCCACGACGAGGTCGCCGCCGTTCCGTCCTGCGGGCGGGTTGAGCGCGGCGTTCGTCTGCGCCTCCGTGGGCCGGAGTACCAGGTCGTGGTCGTGGGTCATGGCGTCCCTCTGGGCGTGGCGTGGTCGGTCGGATGCGGCCCGGCGGGTCGGGGTGTGCCGTACGTTCCGCCGGGGAGTGCCCCGGGCGGAACGTACACGGCACACCCCCGGCGGGTGCTACTGCGCGGCGCGGCTCTCGGCGATCTGGCGGGACATGATCGTCGTCAGTTCGTACGCCGTGTGGGAGGCGGCGACGGCCGTGATCTCGGCGTGGTCGTACGCCGGGGCGACCTCGACGACGTCCGCCGACACCAGGTTGCAGGAGGAGAGGCCGCGGAGGATCTCCAGGAGCTCGCGGGAGGTCATGCCGCCCGCCTCCGGGGTGCCGGTGCCGGGCGCGTGGGCCGGGTCGAGGCAGTCGATGTCGATGGAGATGTACAGCGGGCGGTCGCCGATGCGCTGGCGCAGCTGGTCGGCGACCTCGTCGGCGCCGCGGCGGTAGATGTCGGCCGAGGTGACGATGCCGAAGCCCATCTTCTCGTCGTCGGTGAGGTCCTGCTTGCCGTACAGCGGGCCGCGGGTTCCGACGTGGGAGAGGGCCTCGGTGTCGAGGATGCCCTCCTCGACGGCGCGGCGGAACGGGGTGCCGTGGGTGTACTCGGCGCCGAAGTAGGTGTCCCAGGTGTCGAGGTGTGCGTCGAAGTGGAGCAGGGCGACGGGGCCGTGCTTCTTGGCGACGGAGCGGAGCAGCGGCAGCGCGATGGTGTGGTCGCCGCCGAGGGTCATCATGCGGGCGCCGGAGTTCAGCAGGTCGTCGGCGGCGGCCTCGATGGTCTCGACGGCCTCGTTGATGTTGAAGGGGTTGGCGGCGATGTCGCCGGCGTCCGCGACCTGGGCGAGGGCGAACGGGGAGGCGTCCTGCGCCGGGTTGTACGGGCGGAGCAGGCGGGAGGCCTCGCGGATGGCGTTGCCGCCGAAGCGGGCGCCGGGCCGGTAGGAGACGCCGCTGTCGAAGGGGACGCCGACCACGGCGATGTCGGCGGTGCCGACCTCGTCGAGTCGCGGCAGCCGGGCGAACGTCGCGGGACCGGCGTACCGCGGGATGCGGGACGAGTCGATCGGGCCGCGCGGGGTGTTCTGGTCGCTGCTGCTCATGGTCGGGGTCCTCCTGGGGTGTATCGGTGGGTCCGGGCGCCGGGTCGCGGCGCCCGGAGGCGTGGGGTGCCGCCGTCAGGCGGTCACGGGCGCCGTCTCCGCGCCGCCCTTGTCGGGCTGCGGTTCGGGCGTCTCCTGGCCCGCGAGGCGGGCGCGCCAGTGCGCGAGCACGGCGGCGTCCGTCGGGCGGGTGGCCAGGGAAACGATCACATATGCGGCGAGCGAGGCCAACAAACCGTAGTAAACAGGCTCATTCGCAAGGATTCCGTAAGTCCACATCAGGCCAATGACCGCCAGGCCGCCGACGGTGACCGCGGCGAGCGCGCCCTGGACGGTGCCGCGGCGCCAGAGCAGTCCGCCGAGGATGGGCACGAGGAGCCCGCCGACCAGCAGGTTGTAGGCGACGGTGAGGGCCTGGACGACGTCGTTGAGGGCGATGGCGATGAGGATGACGGCGACGCCCATGATCAGGATGAAGAATCGGTTGCCCTTCACCTCGTCGTGATCGTTCCCGTCCGCCCCGTCCCGCTTCGCGACGACCCCGCGCAGACGTGACCAGATGTCGTTGTTGGCCACGGTGGCGCAGGCGATGAGGGCGCCCGAGGAGGTGGACATGACGGCGGCGAGGGCGGCGGCGAGGACGAGGCCCCGGACGCCCATCGGCAGCTCGTCCTTGACGATGGTGGCGAAGGCGTCGTCGGCGCTGGGCAGCGTCGGGTACATCACCTTGGCCGCGGTGCCGATGACGGCTCCGGCGAGGGCGTACGCGAGACAGTAGGTGCCGGCGACGGTGCCGCCCCACTTGGCGACCTTGTCGGTGCGGGCGGTGAAGACCCGCTGCCAGATGTCCTGGCCGATGAGCATGCCGAAGGTGTAGATCAGCACGTACGTGAAGATCGTCTCGCCGCCGATGCCGAGCGGCTCGAAGTACGAGGTGGGCAGCGCCTCCCGCATCCCGTCGAAGCCGCCGGCCTTGACCACGGCGATCGGCAGCAGCAGGAGCAGCACGCCGATGGTCTTCACCACGAACTGCACCATGTCGGTGATGGTGATGGACCACATGCCGCCGAGCGTCGAGTAGGCGACCACGATGGTGCCGCCGAGGATGATCGCGAGGGTCCGGGGCAGGTCGAAGAGGACGTCGAAGATGGTCGCGTACGCGATGGTCGAGGTGACCGCGAGCATCAGCGTGTACGCCCACATGACGACGCCCGAGATGACGCCGGCCTTGCCGCCGTAGCGCAGGTCGAGCATCTCGGAGACGGTGTAGACCTTGAGCCGGGCGATCCGGGCGGAGAAGAAGACACTCAGCGCGAGCAGGCCGAGGCCGATGGCGAAGACCATCCAGGCGCCGGAGAGGCCGTACTTGTAGCCGAGGCCGACGCCGCCGATGGTGGAGGCGCCGCCGAGGACGATAGCGGCCATCGTCCCGGAGTACATCCAGGGCCCGAGGCGGCGGCCGGCGACCAGGAACTCGCTCTTGGACTTGGCCCGGCGCATGCCCCACCAGCCCATCGCGAGCATGCCGGCCAAATACAGGACGATCACTGTGTAGTCGACGGCCATGGGCCCTCCTTCGTTCACCTCGGTGGCGTGTCGTGCAGGGGAGTGACCAGAAGCTGGTCGCGGGGACATCCGCCCGTACCCGCGGCCTCTGGATGCCATGACCCTAGGTGGCCGGAAAGCGACGTTGAAGTGTACGTTTCCTCCACTGTCCGGGCGGGGGATGTACGAAGGGTCCACCGCCATGACCTCCCCCGATACCGGCGCCACGCCGCCCGCGCCGCCCGTCTCCCTGACCGCGCTGCTCGCCCGCCGGGACCTGGGCCTGCGGCTGCTCGCCGGGCCCGAGGACGTCTCCGTCCACTGGGTGCACACCTCGGAGATGGCCGACCCCTACCCGTACCTGCTCGGCGGTGAGCTGCTCATGACGGCCGGCGTCCAGCTCGCCGACCCCGCGCAGTACGTGGAACGGGTGGTGGAGGCGGGCGCGGCGGCGCTCGCCTTCGGCGTGACCCCGGTGTACGACACGGTCCCGGCGGAGCTCGTCGAGGCCTGCGACCGGCACGGGCTCCCGCTGATCGAGGTGCCGCCGCGGACGCCGTTCACGGCGGTGGCGCGGGCGCTGTGGCGGCTGATGGCGGAGGCCCGGCTGCACGAGCTGCGCCGGGTGACGGAGGCGCAGCAGTCCCTGGCCGCGGCCGCGGCCCGGCCGGCCCCGGTCCCCGCGGTGCTCGGCGCGCTGGCCGCGCGGCTCGCGGGCCGGGCGGTGCTCTTCGGCGCGGACGGTACGGAGTCGGTGGCGGCGGGCCGGGAGGTCCCGGCGGAGGCGGCGCGGGCGCTGCGGGACCTCGCGGGCGTCCTCGGCCCCCGGCCGGGCGGTCCGGCGTCGGCGAGCGGCGACGGCGGCGGGCTCCGGCTTGCCGCGTACGCGCTGGGCGGCGGCGAGGGGCTGACCCTCGGGGTGGCGACGGAGCGGCGCGGCCCCGGGGACCACACGATCGCCGGGGTCGCGGTCGTCCTGCTGTCCCTGCTGACGGCCCCGCACCGGGGCGCGGACGTGACGGTACGGGACGGGGCCCTGGTCCGGCTGCTGCTCGGCGCGTCCCCGGCGGAGATCGCGGAGACGCTGGGCGCGGGTCCGTGGACGGTGGTGCATGCGGCGGGCGGCGACGGCACCCCGTTCGCGGCGGCCTCGCTGGCCGCGGCACTGGGAACCCCGCTGGTGGACGCGGGCGGGGGCGGCGGAGGGACAGGCCGGGCGGACGCCGGGCAGGCCGTCCGGGACGGCGGGGACCCACGCCGGGCGGACGCCGGACAGGCCGGCGGGGACGGCGGGGACCCACGCCGGGCGGACGCCGGGCAGGTCGGCGGGGACGGCGGAGACACCCATCGGACGAACGCCGGGCGGGCCGGCGGCAACGGCGGAGACGCACGTCGGGCGGACGCCGTGGAGGCGGGCCGCGGCCGGCGTGACGACACCCCCGTGACCGTCCGCCTGCTGCTGCCCGCCTCCACGCCCGTCACCGAGCAGCCCGGCTGGACCCTCGGGGTCGCCGCGCCCGCCGCGGCCGACGAACTCGCCGCGGCCGACGCGCAGGCCGCGCGCGCCCTGCGCCGGGCGGAGGCCGTCCGGGCGCCCCTGATCCGGCAGCGCCCGGGCGGACTCGCCGCCCTGGTGGACCCGGACGAGGCCGCCGCCCACGCCCGCGCCCTGCTCGGCCCCCTCACGGAACCGCTCGTCGAGACCCTGCGCGCCTGGCTCTCGCTGCACGGCAGCTGGGACCGGACGGCCGTGGCGCTCGACGTCCACCGCAACACCGTCCGGCAGCGGATCACCCGCTGCGCGGCGCTCCTCGACCGGGACCTGGACGACCCGGACGTACGGATGGAGCTGTGGTTCGCGCTCGGCACGAGGTGATCCGAGCCGGACCCGGGGCCGGCGGACGGCGACGCCGGCAGGGCCCTCGGATCAGTAGAGCTTGTTCACGGCGGTCTTCGTCGTCGTCTTGAACGCGGTCAGCGGGGCGTCCTTCAGGTCGCCCAGCTGGCCCCAGCGGACGAAGGTGACCGTCTTGCCGTCCCGGCCCACCGAGAAGAGGTGGATGTCGGTGCTGCCGATCTGCGGGTCGGCGGTGTCCAGGCTGTAGACCCAGGCGCCCTCCTCGACGGCGACCTTGCCGTGGGCGGCGCTGACGGCCTTCAGCCCGGGGTTCTGCTTCTCGAGCAGGGGCCCGCAGCCGGCGAGGGCCTTGCGGAGGGTGTCGACCAGCTTCACGGCGTCGGCCTCGGTGCGGGCGACGGTGGTGATCTGGACGCCGTTGGTGTCGAGCTCGGTGCTGAACTCGCGGTAGCGGGTGTTCTGCGCCGGGATCTTGTACGGGGCGCAGAGGGCGCCGCCGTTCTCCGGGACGCCGGTGAAGACCTGCGTCGCGGTCCACGGCGTCGACGACGGCGGCATCTGGGAGGCGGCGAGGAAGGCGGGCTGGGCGGCGGCCTGCGCGGGGGCCGCGGCGAGGGCCGCGAGGCCCAGGGCGGCAGCGGCGGCGGTGGCGCATGCGGTACGGAACGTGCTCATGGTGGTGGATCCCCCGTCGGGTGGTTCGGTCAGTGCTCCACCAGCGTCGGGGCCGACGCCCGCCGTCCGCAACGATGACGCGCCCACCAGCCGTCCCGGAACCATTCCACCCCTGCTGACGTGCAAGGACGTGAAGGGTGGGACGCAGGGTCGAAGGGGATGGAATGCCGAAGAACGCCGCCGTCGAGGAGTTCGCGCGGCTCATGCGCGCGCTGAAGGCGCGGGACGGGAGGAGTTACGAGGCACTGGGCCGGCGGCTGAGCGTCAGCGCGTCCACCCTGCACCGCTACTGCTCCGGCGCGACCGTCCCGGAGGAGTTCGCCGTGGTCGACCGCCTCGCCCTGTTGTGCGGCGCGGACGAGGAGGAACGGCGGGCCTTGGAGGCGGCCTGGACCCACGCGGACGGCGCCCGCCGCCCTCCGGCCCCGGAACCCCGCCCGGAACCGGCACCCGAGCCCGCCCCGGATCCCCGCACGGAATCCCGCCCGGAAACGGCACCCGAACCCGCCCCGGAACCGGCGCCCGGACCCGAGGCGGAAGCCGTGCACGTCCGCGTTCCGGGTCTCCCGGCCGGGCGGCGGAGGCGCCGGTGGGCATGGGCGGGCGTGGTCGCCGGGGCGCTGGCGGTCGTGGGGACGGTGACGCTCGGAGCCGTACTCCTGCCCGGGAAGGCCCGGGAGCGGGCCGCCGCGCCGTCGGCGCCGCTGACGTGGACGGTCACCTCGGACCTCTGGAGCAACGGGTGCGGGCACACCTACCTGGTGCGGCGGACGCCCCCACCCCCGCCGGAGCCGGCCGACGCGCGGGCCTGGGCGACGGCGCAGGGGGCCGTGGACGGCGGGGAGACGCTGGTGCGGGTGTCGGTGCAGGGGAAGAGCGCGGCGGCGGTGGTGCTCCAGGCCCTGCACGTGCGGGTGGTCGAGCGGGGAGCGCCGCTGCCGTGGACGGCGTACCGGACGGACGACGGGTGCGGCGGGGCGGTGACCCCGCGCCGCTTCGAGGTGGACCTGGACCGGCCGCGGCCGGTGGCGCGGGCGCTGGACGGGTACGACGCCTCCGGGCAGGAGGGCCGGACGCTCCCGGCGGTCTCCTTCCCGTACGCGGTCAGCGCCACCGAGCCGGAGGAACTGCTCGTCTCCGCGGTGGCGGCGGGCTGCGACTGCCGCTGGTACCTGGAGCTGGAGTGGAGCTCGGAGGGACGCCGGGGAACGGTCCGGATCGGGGACGAGGACGGCGCGCCCTTCCGGACGAGCGGGGCGAAGGGGCGGCCCGTGTTCGGGTACGACTCGGTGGGGCGGGCCTGGATCACAGGCGAGGAGTCTGGACAGGGTGGGTGACCGCTGGGTAACTTCGTAGACGACAGACTGAGCAAGCGCTTAGACAACTGGGCCCGCACACCGGAGGAGCCGCACCGTGCGCCGTACCGTATTCAACGAGGACCACGAGGCGTTCCGGGAGACCATCCGGGCCTTCATCGAGGCCGAGGTCGTCCCGGTCTACGACGAGTGGTTCGCGGCCGGCCAGGCGCCGCGCGAGTTCTACGACAAGCTCGGCGAGCTGGGCGTCTTCGGCATCAACGTGCCCGAGGAGTTCGGCGGCGCGGGCCTGGACACCCACAAGTTCGAGGCCGTCCTCTACGAGGAGACCTCGCGCGCGGGCGTCCAGTTCGGCGGCTCCGGCGTCCACGTGCTGCTCGCCCTGCCGTACATCAAGATGCTCGCCACCGGCGACCAGAAGAAGCGCTACCTGCCGAAGTTCGTCACCGGCGAGGAGATGTGGGCCCTCGCGATGACCGAGCCGGGCACCGGCTCCGACGTCGCGGGCATGAAGACCACCGCCAAGCTCTCCGAGGACGGCACGCACTACGTCCTCAACGGCGCCAAGACCTTCATCACCGGTGGCGTCCACGCCGACCGCGTCATCGTCTGCGCCCGCACCTCCGCCCCGACGGCCGAGGACCGGCGCCACGGCATCTCCCTCTTCGCCGTGGACACCAAGTCCGAGGGCTACTCCATCGGCCGCAAGCTGGACAAGCTCGGCCTGCGCACCTCCGACACCGCCGAGCTCGCGTTCGTCGACGTGAAGGTGCCGGTCGAGGACCTGCTCGGCGAGGAGAACAAGGGCTTCTACTACCTCGGCCACAACCTCGCCTCCGAGCGCTGGGGCATCGCCTTCGGCGCCTACGCCCAGGCCAAGGCCGCCGTCCGCTTCGCCCAGCAGTACGTGCAGGAGCGCACCGTCTTCGGCAAGCCGGTCGCCCACTTCCAGAACACCAAGTTCGAGCTGGCCGCCTGCCAGGCCGAGGTCGACGCCGCCGAGGCCGTCGCCGACCGCGCCCTCGAGGCCCTGGACGCGGGCGAGCTGACCCCGGCCGAGGCCGCCAGCGCCAAGCTCTTCTGCACCGAGGTCGCGCACCGCGTCATCGACCGCTGCCTCCAGCTGCACGGCGGCTACGGCTACATGAACGAGTACCCGATCGCCCGCCTGTACGCCGACAACCGCGTCAACCGCATCTACGGCGGCACCAGCGAGATCATGAAGTCGATCATCGCCAAGTCGATGGGCCTGTAAGTGCCCGAAGCGCACAGCGCCCTGGATGGCCTGCTCGATCTGCTCGACCTGGAGCGGATCGAGCGGGACATCTTCCGGGGCGAGTCCCGCTCCGCGCTCGTCCCCCGCGTCTTCGGCGGCCAGGTGGCCGCCCAGGCCCTGGTGGCGGCGGGGCGGACGGTCCCCGGAGACCGGCTCGCCCACTCCCTCCACGCGTACTTCCTGCGCCCCGGAGACCCGGGCGCGCCGATCGTCTACACGGTCGACCGCATCCGCGACGGACGCTCCTTCACCACCCGGCGGGTCGTCGCCGTCCAGCACGGGCAGCCGATCTTCCACCTCTCCGCCTCCTTCCAGGCGTACGAGGAAGGGCTGGACCACCAGGCGGAGATGCCGGCCGCGCCGGACCCGGAGTCGCTCCCCACACCGGCCGAGATGCTGCCCCGCCACCTCCCCCGCGAGGTCGCGGACCGGCTGATCGAGGCCAGGGCGGCCGTCGACCTCCGCTATGCCGAGGTCCCGCCGTGGGGCTCGGTCGGCGAGCCGCGCGAGCCGCGCTCCCAGGTGTGGTTCCGCACCAACGGCAAACTGGCCGACGACCCCCTTCTGCACGTCGTCCTCGCCACGTACGTCTCCGACATGACCCTGCTCGACTCGGTCCTGCTCGCGCACGGGCGGGGCGGCTGGGCGGTCGGGGACGTGGTCGGGGCCTCCCTGGACCACGCGATGTGGTTCCACCGCCCCTTCCGGGCCGACGAATGGCTCCTGTACGACCAGGAGTCGCCGACCGCGTCCGGCGGACGCGGTCTCGGCCAGGCGAGGATCTGGACGCAGGACGGGAAGCTCGCGATCTCGGTCATCCAGGAGGGTGTCGTTCGCGTACCGCGCTGATGATCGGACATACCGTCCGACCCATGGCGGAACAGAGCGAGAGCACGTTCACGGTGATCGTGGCGGCGGTGGCGAACCTCGGGATCGCCGCCGCCAAGGCCGTCGCCGGAATCGTCAGCGGATCCAGCGCGATGCTGTCGGAGGCGGCCCACTCGGTCGCCGACACGGTCACCGAGGTCATGCTGCTGACCGCCCTCAAGCGCAGTGAGAAGCCGGCCGACGAGGACCACCCGGTCGGCTACGCGGGAGAACGCTACGTCTGGGCGATGCTCGCCGCCGTCGCCACCTTCGTGGGCGGCGCGGTCTTCTCGATCTACGACGGCATCCACACCCTCACCCACGGCGAGGAGGTCGGCGACCCGCTCGTCTCGTACATCGTGCTGGGCATCGCCTTCGTCCTGGAGGGCTACTCCCTCCGGACCGGCGTCCGGCAGGTCCGGGCCGAGGCGGAACGGGCCAGGGCCCCCTTCGCCCGCTACCTCCGCCTCACCCCCGACACCACCGTGAAGGCCGTGGTCATGGAGGACTCCGCCGCGCTCGCCGGACTGATGCTCGCGGCCGGCGGTCTCCTCGGCGTCCAGATCACCGGCTCCAGCGTCTGGGACGGGATCGCCTCGATCCTCATCGGCGCGCTGCTCGTGTACGTGGCCTGGGTGCTCGGCCGCTCCAACGCCGAGCTCCTCATCGGCCGCCCGCTCCCGAAGCACCTGCGGGCCGAGGTCCGCGAGGAGCTGCTCTCCGTGCCGCACATCGTGGACGTCCTCGACCTGACGACGCTCATCCAGGGCCCCGGCGAGGTCCTGGTCGCGGCGAAGGTCGACTTCCGGGACGTCTCCTCGGCGGCGCAGGTGGAATGGGCCTGCGAGGACGCCGAGAACCAGCTCCGCGAACGCTTCCCGTCGATCCGCCGCGTCTACCTGGACCCGACACCGGGCGTGGACCAGCGCCGGAACGGGCCGCCGGAGTAGATCAGGCGAGCCCGGCCGCGTTCAGGGTGTAGGCCGTCAGCGGCTCGTAGAAGCGGGGGTCAAGGACGTGGTCGTCGAGGGGGATCGTGACCTGCATCGTGCCCTCCGCCTCGCCGATGAAGAGCGCGGGGTCGTTGCAGTCCGCGTAGCCGACGGAGTCGATGCCGCGCTGGCCCGCCCGGCCCGCCCAGCCGTGGTCGGCGATCACCAGGTCCGGGCGGCCGTCCTCGCCCAGCCCGTCCAGGATCGCGTTCATGGGCTCCGGGGAGTGGGTGTGCCAGAGGCTCGCACCGCGCTCGAAGACGGCGACGTCGGCGAACTGCACGACGTACCCCTCGTCGGCGACGAGCCCGCCGGGGATGCGCACGATGTCGCAGCCCTGCGCGCGCAGCGCGGCGGCGACCCGGCTGTGCACGTCGATCAGCGCACCGGGGTGACCGGTCGCGAAGAGCACCCGCTCCTGGCCGGCGGCGGCCTTCCGCAGCCGGGCGGCCATCCGCTCCAGGCCGTCCACGGTCAGCTCGGGGTCGATGGTGTCCTGGCCGGTCCGGTGGGCCGGGTCGTCGATGACGCCGCAGCGCTCGGCCATCACGGCGAGCACGTCCTGCTCGTCGGTCCACCGGTCCCCGAGCTCAAGGCCGAGCCAGTAGTGCCGGTCGCCGTTGGCGAGCTTGCGGTAGTGGGAGAGGTTGTTGTCGCGCGGGGTGGCGACGTCTCCCGCGATCCTGGTGCGGACGAGGTGCTCGACAAGGGCGGCGCGGCTGAGTATCGGCATGGGGGCCATTCTGGAGGACGGGGAGCCGTCCTGGGCAATCGTTCCGTCCCGTGGACCCGTCCGTCCCCCGGTTCCTACGGGCCGACCGCCGCCAGCGCCCCGAAGGCCCCGTGCGCCAGCCGGCGGAGGAGGTCCTCCATCGGGCCCCGGCCGAGGGCGGCCAGGTGGGGGGTGGAGTTCAGGAGTCCGAAGACGGCGTGGACGGCCGTGCGGGACTCCGATTCCGCCGCGTCCGGGTACAGCTCGCGGACCACCGCGACCCACAGCTCCACGTACTGCCGCTGGAGCTGCCGCACGCGCTTGCGGTCCTCGTCCTTGAGGCGGTCGAGCTCGCGGTCGTGGAGGGTGATCAGCGGGCGGTCGTCGAGGGCGAAGTCGATGTGCCCGTCGATGAGGGCGCCGAGGAGGGCGCGCGGGTCGCCGTCGGACTCGGCGACGCGCAGGTTTCCGCCGGACAGGAGGCGCTCGCTGATGCCGACGAGGAGCTCGGCGAGCATCGCGTCCTTGCCGGGGAAGTGGCGGTAGAGGCCGGGGCCGCTGATGCCGACGGCGGCTCCTATCTCGTCCACGCCCACGCCGTGGAAGCCGCGCTCGGCGAAGAGGCGGGCGGCCTCCTTGAGGATCTGCTCGCGCCGGGTGGGGGCGTCGGTCCTGCCGGTGGCGGTCCGGGTCGGGGTCGGGGTCGTGGCCATACGGCAATTCTAGACAACGCCGTTAGCGGTCGTTAACCTGGGCCGCATACGTTAACGCTCATTAACCGAGCAAGGGAGCTCGAGGGATGCAGCAGGCACCTGTGCTGGCGAGTGCGGCGGATCCCGCCTCGCCGGCCTGGCAGGCGAACGAGGCGGCGCACCACGAGCTGGCCGCGACGCTGCGCGCCAAGCTCGCGGCGGCCGCGCTCGGCGGCGGCGAGCGGGCGCGCGACCGGCACACCGCACGCGGGAAGCTGCTGCCGAGGGACCGGGTGGACACGCTGCTCGACCCGGGTTCGCCCTTCCTGGAGCTGGCCCCGCTCGCGGCGCACGGGATGTACGGCGACGCGGCCCCGGCGGCCGGGGTCGTCGCGGGCATCGGCCGGGTCTCGGGCCGCGAGTGCGTGATCGTCGCCAACGACGCGACCGTCAAGGGCGGCACGTACTACCCGATGACGGTGAAGAAGCACCTGCGGGCGCAGGAGGTGGCGCTGGAGAATCGTCTCCCCTGCCTCTACCTGGTCGACTCGGGCGGCGCCTTCCTGCCGATGCAGGACGAGGTCTTCCCCGACCGGGAGCACTTCGGCCGGATCTTCTACAACCAGGCCCGGATGTCCGGCGCCGGCATCCCGCAGATCGCGGCCGTGATGGGGTCCTGCACGGCCGGCGGGGCGTACGTGCCCGCGATGAGCGACGAGGCCGTGATCGTACGGAACCAGGGCACGATCTTCCTGGGCGGTCCGCCGCTGGTGAAGGCGGCGACCGGTGAGGTCGTCACGGCGGAGGAGCTGGGCGGCGGCGAGGTCCACTCCCGGATCTCCGGCGTCACCGACCACCTGGCCGAGGACGACGCCCACGCGCTGCGGATCGTGCGGAACATCGTGGCGACGCTCCCCGAGCGGGGCGCGCTCCCCTGGTCGGTCGAGCCGGTCGAGGAGCCGAAGGTCGATCCGTACGGGCTGTACGGCGCGGTGCCGGTGGACTCCCGCACCCCGTACGACGTGCGGGAGGTCATCGCCCGGGTGGTGGACGGCTCCCGCTTCCAGGAGTTCAAGTCCGAGTACGGGCAGACGCTGGTGACCGGCTTCGCCCGGATCCACGGGCACCCGGTCGGGATCGTCGCCAACAACGGCATCCTGTTCGCCGAGTCCGCCCAGAAGGGCGCGCACTTCATCGAGCTGTGCGACCAGCGCGGCATCCCGCTGGTCTTCCTGCAGAACATCACCGGCTTCATGGTCGGCAAGGCGTACGAGCACGGCGGCATCGCCAAGCACGGCGCCAAGATGGTCACGGCGGTGGCCACCACCCGGGTGCCGAAGCTGACGGTCGTCGTCGGCGGTTCGTACGGCGCGGGCAACTACTCGATGTGCGGCCGGGCGTACTCGCCGCGCTTCCTGTGGATGTGGCCGAACGCCAAGATCTCGGTCATGGGCGGCGAGCAGGCCGCCTCCGTCCTCGCGACGGTGAAGCGCGACCAGCTCGGCGACGGGTGGAGTGCGGAGGAGGAAGAGGCCTTCAAGGCCCCGATCCGCGAGCAGTACGAGAGCCAGGGCAACGCCTACTACGCGACCGCCCGGCTCTGGGACGACGGGGTCATCGACCCGCTGGAGACCCGGCAGGTCCTGGGACTCGCCCTGACCGCCTGTGCCAACGCGCCCCTGGGTGACCCCCAGTTCGGCGTCTTCCGGATGTGAGGGGACCCCAGAAGATGTTCGACACAGTCCTTGTGGCCAACCGGGGCGAGATCGCGGTCCGGGTCATCCGCACCCTGCGCGCGCTGGGCGTGCGCTCGGTCGCCGTGTACAGCGACGCGGACGCCGACGCCCGGCACGTACGGGAGGCGGACACGGCGGTACGGATCGGGCCGCCGGCGGCCTCGGAGTCGTACCTCTCCGTCCCCGCCCTGCTCGAAGCGGCCGCCCGCACCGGCGCGCAGGCCGTCCACCCGGGGTACGGGTTCCTCGCGGAGAACGCCGGGTTCGCGCAGGCCTGCGCGGACGCCGGTCTCGTCTTCATCGGGCCGCCGGCCTCCGCGATCTCGCTCATGGGCGACAAGATCAGGGCCAAGGAGACCGTGCAGGCGGCCGGCGTGCCCGTCGTGCCCGGCGCGGCCGACCCGGAACTCGAAGCGGCGGCGCGCGAGTTGGGCGCGCCCGTCCTGCTCAAGCCCAGCGCGGGCGGCGGCGGCAAGGGCATGCGCCTGGTCCGCGACCTGTCCACGCTGTCCGACGAGATCGCGGCGGCCCGCCGCGAGGCCCGTTCCTCCTTCGGCGACGACACGCTGCTCGTGGAGCGGTGGATCGACCGCCCCCGGCACATCGAGATCCAGGTCCTGGCGGACGCCCACGGGAACGTGATCCACCTGGGCGAGCGCGAGTGCTCGCTCCAGCGCCGCCACCAGAAGATCATCGAGGAGGCCCCGAGCGTCCTGCTCACCCCGGAGATCCGGGCGGCGATGGGCTCGGCGGCGGTCGAGGCGGCCCGGTCCTGCGGTTATGTGGGCGCGGGCACGGTCGAGTTCATCGTGCCGGGCGGCGACCCGTCCTCGTACTACTTCATGGAGATGAACACCCGCCTCCAGGTCGAGCACCCGGTCACCGAGCTGATCACCGGCGTGGACCTGGTGGAGTGGCAGCTGCGGGTGGCGTCGGGCGAGCCGCTGCCGTTCGCCCAGGAGGACATCACCCTCGACGGGTGGGCGGTCGAGGCGCGGATCTGCGCGGAGGACCCGTCCCGGGGCTTCCTGCCCTCGGGCGGCACGGTCCTGGCCCTGAACGAGCCGGCGGGCGACGGGGTCCGGACGGACTCGGGCCTCTCGGAGGGCACGGAGGTCTCGTCCCTCTACGACCCGATGCTGTCGAAGGTCATCGTGCACGCCCCGGACCGCCCGACGGCCCTGCGGAAGCTGCGTGCGGCCCTCGGCGACCTGGTCACCCTCGGCGTTCCCACCAACGCGGGCTTCCTGCGCCGTCTGCTCGCCCACCCGGACGTCGTGTCGGGCGCCCTCGACACGGGCCTGGTGGAGCGGGACGCGGAGTCCCTGATCGACGCGGCGGTCCCGGAGGAGGTGTACGCGGCGGCGGCGGCCGTACGGCTCGCGGAGCTGGCCCCGGCGCCCCGGGACGGCTGGACCGACCCGTTCTCGGTGCCGAGCGGCTGGCGGCTGGGCGGCCGCCCGGCCCCGCTCCCCTTCCCCGTACGGGTGGCGGGCCTGGAACCCGTCACGGCCGAGGCGCCGGCCGGCGCCCGGGTCACGGACACCTCGGTGACGGTCACGGTGGACGGCGTCGTCCACCGCTTCCACCGCGCCGGCGACTGGCTGGGCCGCGACGGCGACTCCTGGCACGTCATGGATCACGATCCCGTCGCCGCCGCGCTCTCCGGGGCCCGGTTCGGGAGCGCCGACACGCTCGCCGCGCCGATGCCCGGGACCGTGACGGTCGTCAAGGTGGCCGTCGGGGACGAGGTGGAGGCGGGGCAGAGCCTGCTGGTCGTCGAGGCGATGAAGATGGAGCACGTCATCTCCGCCCCGCACGCCGGCACCGTCACCGAGCTGGACGTCACGCCCGGTTCCACCGTCGCCATGGACCAGGTCCTGGCCGTGGTGACGCCCCGCGAGGAGGAGGACGCGTGAGCCTGCCCATGACCGTGCGGGACCCCGCTCTTCCCGGCCGGGTCCGGATCCACGAGGTCGGTGCCCGGGACGGGCTGCAGAACGAGAAGACGGCCGTCCCGACCGAGGTGAAGGCGGAGTTCGTGCGGCGGCTCGCCGCCGCGGGCCTGACGACCATCGAGGCGACGAGCTTCGTGCACCCGAAGTGGGTGCCCCAGCTCGCGGACGCGGAGGAGCTGTTCCCCCGGGTGCGGGACCTCCCGGTCCGGCTCCCGGTGCTGGTGCCGAACGAGCGCGGCCTCGACCGGGCCCTCGCGCTCGGCGCCCGTGAGGTCGCGGTGTTCGCCTCGGCGACGGAGTCGTTCGCGAAGGCCAACCTGAACCGGACCGTCGACGAGGCGCTGGCCATGTTCGCGCCGACCGTCACCCGGGCCATAGAGGCAGGTCTGAAGGTCCGCGGCTATCTGTCGATGTGTTTCGGCGACCCCTGGGAGGGAGCCGTGCCGGTCGAGCAGGTCGTCCGGGTCACGAAGGCCCTCGCCGACATGGGCTGCGACGAGCTGAGCCTCGGGGACACCATCGGGGTCGCGACCCCGGGGCACGTCGGGGCCCTGCTGACCGCCCTGAACGAGGCCGGCGTCCCCGACTCCCGTCTCGCCGTGCACTTCCACGACACGTACGGCCAGGCCCTGTCCAACACCCTGGCGGCGCTGCGCCACGGGGTGACCACGGTCGACGCCTCGGCGGGGGGCCTCGGTGGCTGCCCGTACGCGAAGAGCGCGACCGGCAATCTCGCCACCGAGGATCTCGTGTGGATGCTCGACGGCCTCGGCATCGAGACCGGGGTCGATCTGACCGCCCTCACCGCCACGAGCGTGTGGATGGCCGACCAGCTGGGCCGGCCCAGCCCTTCCCGTACCGTCCGCGCCCTCTCCCACAAGGAGTCCTGAGCATGTCCCTCGACCACCGGCTCGACCCCGAGCACGAGGAACTCCGCCGTACCGTCGAGGCGTTCGCCCACGACGTCGTGGCGCCGAAGATCGGTGACTACTACGAGCGGCACGAGTTCCCCTACGAGATCGTCCGCGAGATGGGCCGGATGGGCCTGTTCGGGCTGCCGTTCCCCGAGGAGTACGGCGGCATGGGCGGCGACTACCTGGCGCTCGGCATCGCCCTGGAGGAGCTGGCCCGGGTGGACTCCTCCGTCGCGATCACGCTGGAGGCGGGCGTCTCGCTGGGCGCGATGCCGCTGCACCTCTTCGGTACGGAGGAGCAGAAGCGGGAGTGGCTGCCGCGGCTCTGCGCGGGTGAGCTGCTCGGGGCCTTCGGTCTCACCGAGCCGGGCGCGGGTTCGGACGCGGGCGGGACCCGGACGACGGCCGTGCGCGACGGCGACGAGTGGGTCATCAACGGCTCGAAGTGCTTCATCACCAACTCCGGTACGGACATCACGGGTCTGGTGACGGTCACGGCGGTGACCGGCCGCAAGCCGGACGGTCGGCCGCTGATCTCCTCGATCATCGTTCCGTCCGGGACGCCCGGCTTCACCGTCGCCGCCCCGTATTCGAAGGTCGGCTGGAACGCCTCGGACACCCGTGAGCTGTCGTTCGACGACGTGCGGGTGCCGGTGGCGAACCTGCTCGGCGAGGAGGGCCGCGGGTACGCGCAGTTCCTGCGGATCCTGGACGAGGGCCGGGTCGCGATCGCGGCGCTCGCGACGGGTCTTGCGCAGGGCTGTGTCGACGAGTCGGTGAAGTACGCGAAGGAACGTCACGCCTTCGGCCGTCCGATCGGCGACAACCAGGCCATCCAGTTCAAGATCGCCGACATGGAGATGCGGGCGCACATGGCCCGGATCGGCTGGCGGGACGCGGCCTCGCGGCTGGTCCGGGGCGACACGTTCAAGAAGGAGGCGGCTATCGCGAAGCTGTACTCCTCCACGGTGGCCGTGGACAACGCGCGTGAGGCGACGCAGATCCACGGCGGCTACGGCTTCATGAACGAGTACCCGGTGGCCCGGATGTGGCGCGACTCGAAGATCCTGGAGATCGGTGAGGGCACCAGCGAGGTCCAGCGGATGCTGATCGCGCGGGAGTTGGGCCTCCAGGCCTGACGAGGCGGAGGCGCCGGGAGGGCCCGTCACCCCGAGGGGTGGCGGGCCCTCCCCCCGTTCCAAGATTATGAGGTTAGGCTAACCTACATTCTCATGACGCACCCCGAGACCGCCCCCTTCCAGTTCTTCCGCCTCCAGGTGGACCGGACCCGGCGGCTCGGCCCGTCCCTGGTCCGCGTCACCTTCACCGGCGAGGACCTGAAGAACTTCGCCGCCGGCGGCCGCGACCAGTCCCTCTCCCTCTTCCTGCCGCACCCCGGCCAGGAGGAGCCCGTCCTGCCGCCGCTGGACGAGCCCGACATGTACGCGGTCCTCGGCGCCTGGCGCGCGATGCCCGACGACGTGCGGGCCGTGATGCGCTCGTACACCGTCCGCGAGCAGCGCACGGAAGCGGAGCACGGCGAGAACGCCGTCGACATCGACTTCGCGATCCACGAGGACGGCGGGCCCGCCTGCCGCTGGGCCTCCCGCGCCACCCCCGGCGACCGCGTGGTCGTCCTCGGCCCGGCGGTGGCCGAGAACACCGGCGTCCGCTTCCAGCTGCCCGAGGACGCCGACTCCGTGCTGATCTGGGCGGACGAGACGGCCCTCCCGGCCGCCTCGGCGATCCTGGAGTGGCTGCCGGCCGAGACCCGCGCCCAGGTGTTCCTCGAAGTGCCGTTCTCCGGCGACCGCACGGAGCTGGCGACCCAGGCGGACGCGACCGTCACCTGGCTCGTACGGGAGGAGGGGGCGCCGTCCGCCGTCGACGCGGTGCGCGGGGTCGAGCTGCCCGGCCGGGCCCCGTACGTCTGGATCGCGGGCGAGTCGGGCGCCGTGAAGGCGCTGCGCCGGCACTTCGTGCGGGAGCGCGAACTCGACCGGCGCCGGGTGACGTTCGTCGGCTACTGGCGCAAGGGGCTGTCCGAGGACGCGCTGCGCGAGGTCCCGGACGAGACGCAGGAAGACGCGTAGGCGTTTCGCGCCTCAACTCCTGTCCTCCGCGTGTGACCTGAGAGGGGTGAGGGACGTTGCGAGGCTTCGTTAGGTTAGGCTAACCTAACGAAGCATTGCCGCTCCCTCACCCCTCTCTGCTGTCCGGAGGCCCCCCACATGCGCTCGCACCTGCTCAACGACGCCACGGCGCAGAGCTACCGGCGCTCCGTCACCGAAGGAGTCGAGCGGGTGGCGGAGAAACTCGCCGCGACGCGAGGACCGTTCACCGGTGTGACCCCCGCCGACCTCGCCCCCGCCATCGAGGCCGTCGACCTCGACCGGCCGCTCGGTGACTCCAGCGCCGCCCTCGACGAGCTGGAGAGCGTCTACCTCCGCGACGCCGTCTACTTCCACCACCCCCGCTACCTGGCCCACCTCAACTGCCCCGTGGTCATCCCCGCCGTCCTCGGCGAGGCCGTCCTCTCGGCGGTCAACTCCTCGCTCGACACCTGGGACCAGAGCGCCGGCGGCACCCTCATCGAGCGCAAGCTCATCGACTGGACCAACGGCCGCATCGGCTTCGGCCCCGCCGCCGACGGCGTGTTCACCAGCGGTGGTTCGCAGTCCAACCTCCAGGCGCTGCTGCTGGCCCGCGAGGAGGCCAAGGCCGACGCACTCTCCAAGCTCCGGATCTTCTCCTCCGAGTGCAGCCACTTCAGCGTCCAGAAGTCGGCCAAGCTCCTCGGCCTCGGCCAGGACGCCGTCGTCTCCATACCCGTCGACCGGAACAAGCGGATGCAGTCCGTGGTCCTCGCCGCCGAGCTGGCCGCCTGCCGCGCCGAGGGCCTGGTCCCGATGGCGATCGTCGCCACCGCCGGCACCACCGACTTCGGCTCCATCGACCCGCTGCCCGAGATCGCCGCCCTGGCCGACGAGTACGGCGCCTGGATGCACGTGGACGCCGCCTACGGCTGCGGACTGCTCGCCTCCCGCACCCGCCGCCACCTCCTCGACGGCATCGAGCGGGCCGACTCCGTCACCGTCGACTTCCACAAGTCCTTCTTCCAGCCGGTGAGTTCCTCGGCGATCCTGGTCCGCGACGGCGCCACCCTGCGCCACGCGACCTACCACGCCGACTACCTCAACCCGCTCCGGACAGTCGCCGAGCAGATTCCCAACCAGGTCGACAAGTCCCTCCAGACCACCCGCCGCTTCGACGCGCTCAAGCTGTGGATGACCCTGCGGGTGATGGGCGCCGACGGCATCGGCGAGCTCTTCGACGAGGTCTGCGACCTGGCCGCCGAGGGCTTCGACCTGCTCGCCGCCGACCCGCGCTACGACGTCGTGGTGGCACCGCAGCTCTCCACCCTCGTCTACCGCTACATCCCGGCCGGCGCGGCCTCCCCCGAGGAGATCGACCGCGCCAACCTGCACGCCCGCAAGGCCCTGTTCGCCTCCGGCGAGGCCGTCGTCGCGGGTACGAAGGTCGACGGCCGCCAGTACCTCAAGTTCACCCTGCTCAACCCCGAGACGACCGCGGCCGACATCGCCGCCGTCCTCGATCTGATCGCCGGCCACGCCGAGCAGTACCTGGGAGAGACCCTTGTCCACGCCTGAGACGACCGAGATCCACGACTTCATCGGCATCGGGCTCGGTCCGTTCAACCTCGGACTCGCCTGCCTGACCGAGCCGATCGAGGAGCTGAACGGCCTCTTCCTGGAGTCCAAGCCCGACTTCGAGTGGCACTCGGGGATGTTCCTGGAGGGCGCGCACCTCCAGACCCCGTTCATGTCGGACCTGGTCACGATGGCCGACCCGACCTCGCCGTACTCCTTCCTCAACTACCTGAAGGACAAGGGCCGGCTGTACTCGTTCTACATCCGCGAGAACTTCTATCCGCTGCGGACCGAGTACAACGACTACTGCCGCTGGGCCGCCGGGCGCCTGTCCTCCGTCCACTTCTCGACGACCGTCGCCTCCGTGACGTTCGACGAGGACGCCGAGGTGTACGTGGTGTCCACCGAGGCCGGAGAAACGTTCCGCTCGCGCCGTCTGGTCCTCGGCACCGGCACCCCGCCGTACGTCCCCGAGACCTGCCAGGGCCTCGGCGGCGACCTGATCCACAACTCGCGCTACCTCCCGAACAAGGAGGCGCTCCAGAAGAAGAAGTCGATCACCCTGGTCGGCAGCGGCCAGAGCGCCGCCGAGATCTACTACGACCTCCTGAGCGAGATCGACGTCCACGGCTACCAGCTCAACTGGGTGACCCGCTCCCCCCGCTTCTTCCCCCTCGAATACACCAAGCTCACCCTGGAGATGACCTCCCCGGAGTACGTGGACTACTTCCACGCGCTGCCCGAGCAGACCCGCTACCGCCTGGAGACCCAGCAGAAGGGCCTCTTCAAGGGCATCGACGGCGAGCTGATCGACGCCATCTTCGACCTGCTCTACCAGAAGAACCTCGGCGGCCCGGTCCCCACCCGCCTGATCACCAACTCGGCCCTGCACTCCGCCGCGTACGACGACACCACCGGCACGTACACCCTCGGCTTCCGCCAGGAGGAGCAGGAGAAGGACTACACCCTGGAGACCGAGGGCCTGATCCTGGCCACCGGGTACAAGTACGCCGTCCCCGCCTTCCTCGAGCCGGTCCGCGACCGCCTCAACTGGGACGGCCGGGGCCGCTTCGACGTGGCCCGCAACTACGCGATCGACACGACGGGCCGCGGGGTCTTCCTGCAGAACGCCGGCGTGCACACCCACTCGATCACCTCGCCCGACCTCGGCATGGGGGCGTACCGCAACGCGTACATCATCGGAGCGATGCTGGGCTACGAGTACTACCCCGTCGAGAAGACCATCGCTTTCCAGGAGTTCGCGGTATGACCGTATCGATACGTCCCTTCGACCCGCTGAAGGACGCCGAGCTGATCCACCCGTGGGTCACGCACCCCAAGGCCGCCTTCTGGATGATGCAGGACGCCACCCTGGAGGACGTCGTGCGCGAGTACACGGGCTTCGTCGCGCACCCGCACCACCACGTGTTCATCGGCGAGGTCGACGGCACGCCGGCCTTCCTGATGGAGAAGTACGACCCGTCGAAGCTGGAGCTGGTCGGGCTGTACGACCCGCTGCCCGGCGACGTCGGCATGCACTTCCTGGTCGCGCCGACCGACACCCCGGTGCACGGCTTCACCCGGACCGTGATCACCGCCGTGATGACCGAGCTGTTCGCCGACCCGGCGACCCGGCGCGTGGTCGTCGAGCCCGACGTGTCCAACAAGGCCGTCCACGCCCTGAACGAGGCCGTGGGCTTCGTGCCGGACCGGGAGATCCAGAAGCCGGAGAAGAAGGCCCTGCTGAGCTTCTGCACCCGGGAGCAGTTCGAGGCCGCCGTGGGAGACGCCGCGTGACCACCGTCGACCCCGTCGCCCACCTGACCCCCGAGCTCTGGGCGGACGCCAACCGCGCGCTGATCCGCAAGGGTCTCGCCGAGTTCACCCACGAGCGCCTCCTGCACCCGAAGGAACTGGGCGAGAGCCGCTACAAGGTCCTGTCGGACGACGGCACGACCGAGTACCGCTTCACCGCGGACCGGTTCGCCCTCGACCACTGGCAGGTCTACGCCGAGTCGATCAGCCGGCACCGCGGCGAGGAGCAGCTCCCGCTCGACGCGCTGCAGTTCATCACCGAGCTGCGCGGCTCCCTCGGCCTGAGCGACGAGGTCCTGCCGGTGTACCTGGAGGAGATCTCCTCCACCCTCGCCGGTACGGCCTACAAGGCCACGAAGCCCCGGATCAGCTCCGCCGAGCTCGCCCACGCGGGCTTCCAGGCGATCGAGACGGGGATGACCGAGGGCCACCCCTGCTTCGTCGCCAACAACGGCCGGCTCGGCTTCGGCGTGGACGAGTTCCGCGCGTACGCCCCCGAGGCGGCGAGCGAGATCCACCTGATCTGGCTGGCGGCGCGCCGCGACCGCACGACGTTCACGGCCGGCGCGGGCATCGACTACGAGGCCTTCGTCCGCGCCGAGCTGGGCGACGCGACGGTGGACGGCTTCGCCGAGACGCTGAAGGCGCGCGGCCTGGACCTGGCCGACTACCTGCTCATGCCGGCCCACCCCTGGCAGTGGTGGAACAAGCTGTCCGTCACCTTCGCCGCCGAGGTCGCCCAGCAGCGTCTGGTGTACCTGGGCGAGGGCGACGACACGTATCTGGCGCAGCAGTCGATCCGTACCTTCTTCAACACCTCGGACCCGGCCAAGCACTACGTCAAGACGGCCCTCTCGGTCCTCAACATGGGCTTCATGCGGGGCCTTTCCGCCGCGTACATGGAGGCCACGCCGGCCATCAACGACTGGCTGCACCAGCTGATCGAGTCGGACTCCGTCTTCGCGGCGGCCCGGTTCTCGATCATCCGGGAGCGGGCGGCCGTCGGCTACCGGCACCTGGAGTACGAGGCCGCGACCGACCGCTACTCGCCGTACCGCAAGATGCTGGCGGCGCTGTGGCGCGAGTCGCCGGTGCCGTCCCTCGCCGAGGGCGAGCGGCTCGCGACGATGGCGTCCCTGCTCCACGTGGACCACGCGGGCGCGTCGTTCGCGGGCGCGCTGATCAAGGAGTCGGGCCTGGAGGCCCAGGTCTGGCTGCGCCGGTACCTGGACGCCTACCTCCTCCCGGTCCTGCACAGCTTCTACGCGTACGACCTGGCGTTCATGCCGCACGGCGAGAACGTCATCCTGGTCCTCGACGAGCGCGGCACGGTCGCCCGGGCGATCTTCAAGGACATCGCCGAGGAGATCGTCGTGATGGACCCGGCGGCGGTCCTGCCGCCGGCGGTGGAGCGGGTCCGGGCGGACATCCCGGAGGACATGAAGCTCCTCTCGGTCTTCACGGACGTCTTCGACTGCTTCTTCCGCTTCCTGGCGGCGACGCTGGCGGCGGAGGGCGTCCTGGACGAGGACGGCTTCTGGCGGACGGTCGCGGAGTGCGTGCGCGCCTACGAGCGGTCGAAGCCCGAACTTGCGGACCGGTTCGCGCAGTACGACATGTTCGCGGAGACCTTCGCGCTGTCGGCCCTCAACCGCCTCCAACTCCGCAACAACCGGCAGATGGTCGACCTCTCGGACCCGTCGGCCGCGCTCCAGCTGGTCGGCGACCTGGTGAACCCGATCGCCCGCTTCGCGTAACCCCCCCGAGACCGATGCGAGCCCCGCCGGAGTACGGTCCTCCGGCGGGGCTCGCATCCCTGTCCCCATACCCCTCGCACTTCTGCGGGTCCTCGGGGTCGGAGGGGTCCCCGTGGGGCTACTCGGCGGGCCAGGGCACCTCCGGGGAGCGGTAGTAGTCGATGTCCAGGGCGTCGAACCTCGGGGCCTGGTCCGCGAGGCGGAACTTGTAGGTGTCCCAGTCGTGGGTGGCCGCCGGGGACCAGCCGAGTTCCGCGATGCCGGGGAGGCGGGGGAAGGCCATCACGTCGAGGTCGTCCGTGGTGGCGAGGGTCTCGGTCCACAGCGGCGCCTCGACGCCCCGGACGGCGTCCGCCGGGGCTCCCGGGAGGTAGGCCGCCGGGTTCCAGTCGTACGACCTGCGGACCTCCACGTAGCCCGCCCAGGCGAGGCCGAGCCTGGTGTCCTTGGTGTACTTCATGTCGAGGTACGTGCGGTCCGCCGGGGAGAGGATCAGGCCCGTGCCCGCCCGGGCCGCCGCCGCCACCCGCTCCTTCTCCGCCGCCGGGGTGCGGTCCAGGCCCCAGAACTGGACGAGGGCGCCCTCCGCCGGGGTCGCGCCGGTCAGCTGGTGCCAGCCGATGACCTTCTTGCCGTACTTGGCGACGACCGGCTGCACCTTGTCCATGAAGGCCACGTAGTCCGCGTGGCTGGTGGAGTGCGCCTCGTCGCCGCCGATGTGGAGGTAGCGGCCGGGGGTGAGCGCGGCGAGCTCGCGGATCACGTCGTCGACGAAGTCGTACGTGACGGCCTTCGGCGCGCAGAGGGAGCTGAAGCCGACCTTGGTGCCGGTGTAGAGGGGCGGGGCGACGCCGTCGCAGTTCAGTTCGGGATAGGAGGCCAGGGCCGCGTTGGTGTGGCCCGGCATGTCGATCTCGGGGACGACCTCCTGGTAGCGGGAGGCGGCGTACCGGACGATCTCCTGGTACTGCGCCTTGGTGTAGAAGCCGCCGGGTCCGCCGCCGACCTCGGTGGAGCCGCCGTACGTGGTGAGGCGGGGCCAGGAGTCGACGGCGATGCGCCAGCCCTGGTCGTCGGAGAGGTGCAGGTGGAGGGTGTTGACCTTGTAGAGCGCGAGTTGGTCGATGTACCGCTTCACCTCGTCGACGGTGAAGAAGTGCCGGGACACGTCGAGCATGGCGCCCCGGTAGGCGTACCGGGGGGTGTCCGTGATGGTGCCGCCCGCGATCTTCCAGGGGCCGTTCTGGACGCTCTTGCGCTCGACGGCGGAGGGCAGCTGCTGGCGCAGGGTCTGGACGCCGCGGAAGAGGCCGGCGGGTGCGCGGGCGGTGAGGGTGAGGCCGTCGGGTGCGGAGCGGAGCCGGTAGCCCTCGTCGCCGAGCTCGGTGTCGCCGGGGCTGAGGCGGAGCCGGATGCCGCCGCGGGCGGCGCGGTCGTCGACGACGGGCAGCGGGAAGCCGGTGGCGGGGCGGAGCAGTCCGGCGAGGTAGCGGCCGAGCTCGCGGGTCTCGGGGCGGGCGTCGTCGACGCCGATGCGGGTGTGGCGGGTGAGGCTGTACGGCTCGCCGGCGGGGGCGACGGAGGCGGGTACGGGCACGATGTGGCCGAGCGGCCGGACCTCGGGCTCGGCGGCGGATCCGCCGCTCCTGCCGTCCGTCCCGCTGTCTGCCGTGGCCTCGCCGCCGCCGACGCCGGCGGCGGCGACCAGGAGGAGCGATCCGATCAGGCGCTGAATCCTTCGGCGCTGTGTCACAGGCTGTCCCCTTCGGGCGTTGGACGCGTCTGTCGAGTTCTATATCCGAACCGTCACCATGCGTACCGCTGCGACTCCGAACGGTCAAGGTCTGGACCAATCGCCCCGATTTCGGGGCTGATCATGAGGCCGCTGCCCGATATCGGGCAGGATTCTTGCGAATCCAGGGGGGCACCCCCCAATATTCATGGGTGCTCGAACGCCGACCGTCGCACGACGACCTCATCGACCACCTGGTCCGCAGCACCGCGCTCCAGCGCGGTGAGGCCGCCCGGGTGGTGCTCGACGTGCTGGCGTACTTCGACGAGTCGACCGAGGACTTCGTCCGCCGCCGCCACCGCGAACTGCAGTCCGGCGGAGCCGTGAACGCCGAGATCTTCGAACGGATCGCGGCGGAACTGCCCCACCGCGCCGTGGCACCACCGGAGCTCTCGCTCCGGCAGCTGCGCCGCATCGTCTACGGCTGACTCACGAACGAACACGGCGGGCACACTCACCAACCTGGAGGGGTTTCACCTTTATGTGCGGAATTGTCGGTTACATCGGAAAGCGCGACGTCGCCCCCCTGCTCCTCGAGGGCCTGGCACGTCTGGAGTACCGGGGATACGACTCGGCCGGCATGGTCGTCACCAGCCCGAAGGCCTCCGGCCTGAAGATGGTGAAGGCCAAGGGCCGCGTCCGTGACCTCGAAGCCCGCGTCCCCAAGCGCTTCACCGGCACCACCGGCATCGCCCACACCCGCTGGGCCACCCACGGCGCGCCGAGCGACATCAACTCGCACCCGCACATGGACCCCGAGAACAAGGTCGCCGTCGTCCACAACGGCATCGTCGACAACGCCCAGGAGCTCCGCGCCAAGCTGGAGGCCGACGGCGTCGTCTTCGCCTCCGAGACGGATACCGAGGTCATCACCCACCTCGTCGCCCGCTCCCAGGCCACCACCCTCGAGGAGAAGGTCCGCGAGGCGCTCAAGGTCATCGAGGGCACCTACGGCATCGCCGTGATGCACGCCGACTTCAACGACCGCATCGTCGTGGCCCGCAACGGCTCCCCGGTCATCCTCGGCATCGGCGAGAAGGAGATGCTCGTCGCCTCCGACGTCGCCGCCCTGATCGCCCACACCCGCCAGGTCGTCACCCTCGACGACGGCGAGATGGCCACCCTCAAGGCCGACGACTTCCGCACCTACACGACCTCGGGCGCGACCACCACCGCCACCCCGGAGACCGTGGAGTGGGAGGCCGCCTCGTACGACATGGGCGGCCACGACACCTTCATGCACAAGGAGATCTCCGAGCAGCCCGACGCGGTCGACCGCGTGCTGCGCGGCCGGATCGACGACCGCTTCTCCACCGTGCACCTGGGCGGCCTGAACCTGGACCCGCGCGAGGCCCGCACCATCCGCCGGATCAAGATCCTCGGCTGCGGCACCTCGTACCACGCCGGCCTCATCGGCGCCGGGCTCATCGAGTCCATGGCCCGCATCCCCGCCGACGCCGAGCCGGCCTCGGAGTTCCGCTACCGCAACCCGGTCGTGGACCCCGACACCCTCTACATCGCCGTCTCCCAGTCCGGCGAGACCTACGACGTGCTGGCCGCCGTCCAGGAGCTGAAGCGCAAGGGCGCCCGCGTCCTCGGCGTGGTCAACGTCGTCGGCTCCGCCATCGCCCGTGAGGCCGACGGCGGCGTGTACGTCCACGCCGGCCCCGAGGTCTGCGTCGTCTCCACCAAGTGCTTCACCAACACGGTCACCGCCTTCGCGCTGCTCGCCCTGCACCTGGGCCGCATCCGCGACCTGTCCGTCACCGACGGCAAGCGGATCATCGAGGGCCTGCGCAAGCTGCCCGCCCAGATCCAGGAGATCCTCGAGACCGAGGACGAGATCAAGAAGATCGCCGAGGAGTACGCGGGCGCCCAGTCGATGATGTTCATCGGCCGCGTCCGGGGCTACCCGGTGGCCCTGGAGGCCTCCCTGAAGCTCAAGGAGATCTCCTACATCCACGCCGAGGCCTACCCCGCCTCCGAGCTCAAGCACGGCCCGCTCGCCCTCATCGAGCCGGCCCTGCCGACGGTCGCCATCGTCCCCGACGACGACCTGCTGGAGAAGAACCGCGCCGCCCTCGAGGAGATCAAGGCCCGCAGCGGCCGCATCCTCGCGGTCGCGCACCAGGAGCAGGCGAAGGCCGACCACACCATCGTCGTGCCGAAGAACGAGGACGAGCTGGACCCGATCCTGATGGGCATCCCGCTCCAGCTCCTCGCCTACCACACGGCGCTCGCCATGGGCCGCGACATCGACAAGCCGCGCAACCTGGCCAAGTCCGTCACGGTCGAGTAGCAGCGACTCGGGGCCTGTCCCCCCGAACCGCGCCGCCGGGCCTGTCCCCCGGAGGTTCGACCGGACACGAAGCGGTCCCCCGTGCATCCCAGGTGCACGGGGGACCGCTTCTTCTCTTTTACGAGGCTCGGTTCGCCTCCGGGGCGCTGGTGCGACTGTCGACGGTCGACCGTGCTCGGTCCCTCGTTCCTCGGGACCTCCGCGCGCTCTCCCTCACGACAGCCGCGCGCCCCTTCGGCTCACTCGCCGGTGGTGAGCGGCGCGCCCCGTCAGCTCGCCGCGGCCGCCGTGCGGTTCGCGCGGCCCAGGGCGGTCGGCCAGCCGGCCACCGCCGCCGTGGCGCCGTACCAGGCGACCAGACCGGCGACCGCCGCCACCCAGCCGCCCGCCTTGCCGAGCGCGCCGTTGTCGGCGAGCGCGCCGATGCCGAGCAGCAGCAGGGCGACGAACAGCAGCCCGTACACACCCTGTCCGAACAGTCCGCTGCCCGAGGCGGCCAGCGTCAGGGTGAGCGCCAGGAGCGCCCACAGGAGCAGGAAGACGCCCGCGGCGTCCGCCGAGGCGCCGCCGCCGGCGGCGGTGCCCCAGGTGAACCAGAAGGCGCCGAGCGCCGCGAACGCCGTGCCCTCGCCCTTGTCGCCGGCCCGCAGCGCGAGCAGGCCGACGAGGAAGAGCGTGACGCCGCCGACCCAGGTGGCGAGGCCCGCGGCATCCGCTGCCGCGACGTTGTCGATGACACCCGTGCCGCCCAGGCCGAAGGCCAGCAGGGTCAGTCCGAGTGCGAGGTGGCCGAGAGTGGAGGTGGTGTTTCCCGCGGCGACTTCGTTGTTCACGGCGGGCTCCCTTCAGGTGTGCAGGTGTGCTGCGTGAGCTGCTGTGTTCCGGTGACCTTTATGTACCCTTCACAAGCGCACAATTCACCTGAGGAAGGCCGAATTTATGGCGCGATGACGCCAGTTGAGGAAGTGATCTGACGGGCCGTACGGGACGGGAGGGGGCTCGTACGCCCTACGGGATGACGATCACGGGCCGCTGGGCGCGCCGCGCGAGGCGGCCGGCCACCGAGCCGAAGATCCGGCCGACGATCCCGTGCGTGGAGCCGACCACGATCGCGTCGGCCGAGTACTCGCGGCCGACCTCCTCCAGCTCGTGGCAGATGTCGCCACCGCGCTCGACGAGGATCCAGGGCACCTCGGAGAGGTGCTCGGCGCAGGCCAGCTCCAGACCGAGGACCTCGGTGCGGTGGTCGGGCACGTCGACGAAGACGGGCGGCTCGCAGCCGGCCCACACCGTGGTGGGCAGCCGGTTGGCCACGTGCACGATGATCAGGCCCGAGCCGGAGCGCCTGGCCATGCCGATGGCGTACGCGAGGGCGCGCTCACTGGACGTGGATCCGTCGAAGCCGACGACGACCCCGTGCCGGAAGGCCGGGTCGCAGGCGTGACGTGGCTGTTCGACCGCGAGGGGGTCGACCGTGGAGTCGGCGACGCGCTTGCGGTCCGCGGGTTCGGGGAATTCGTGACCGGCCATCGGTGTCTCGGCGAAGAAAGTCCTCGTGGGAAGGGACGGGGAAAGGAGGGGACGGAACAACGGGTGGCGGCGGAGCTGTGTCCGGGAATCATCTTCCCAAGCCCATACCCCCAAGGGTACGGCGACACTCCTCTCCTGCCCAGAGCCCGCCGTGCCACTCCTGGCGTGCCCGCCGCTCGCGCGCGGCGTTCCAGGGAGCATGCACGAGCGGCTCGGGATCTGGCAATGCCGGATGTGCCCTACAGGCGTCCGTACGGGGGCCAAACGGACGTCGCCGAGAGTGACCGGAACGTTCCGCTCCTCGTTGCCACAGGTCCAGCCCACCGTCGTAGGGAGACCGCCCGTGCCCGCACCATCGACCGCCGCCGGCCAGACCTCCGCCACCCCCGCCACCGGCCCCGCCGCCAGGCTCTCCGGACCCCGTGGCCGCCGCCGGGCGCCCGTCCTTACGCCGGGGGCGCCGACGGCCCCGGACCCGGGGGCGGCGCCGGGAGCGAGGGAGACGGCACGGGCGGCCGGGGCCGCGCCGGGCGCGGGGGCCGCCGGGGCGGGTGCGGCCGACCAGGCGGGTGACGTCGTGCGCTGGGCGGCCTTCTGCTGCGTGCTGGTCCCGGTGGTCCTGGTGGTCTACGGCGCCTCGCTGGGCGGGGCCGCCGGGACCGCGCTCGGCCTCGTCTCGGTGACGGCGGCGTGCCGGGTGCTGCTGCGCCGTTCGGAACGGGGGCTGCGGGGCGAGGGCGTCCGCGGCAGGCGGCGCGCCTAGGGCCCGGCCCACGGGGCGGACCC